>NZ_CM173135.1:0-2083160 GCF_057683165.1 Francisella sp. AG1
TCGAATCATCACCTGGTGAAAAAGATCAGCATAAATTAAATGAAATCTTTAGTATAATTAGAAATTATTAATTATTTAAAGTCACCTTCAAATTAAGTATTTAATCGGTAAAAAAATAATTTAACATTTTTAGACACTTGCTAATATATTTAAAAACACAAATTATCTATTGATAATAATTATCATTACGCTATAATGGCGGCTTAATTGTTTAATCTTAAATCTTTCTATGAAAAAAATAATAATTATAATGGTTATAGCTATCGTTGTAGCTATTGTATTGATTTTAATAAATAAGCCTGCGGATCATCAGCAAAATACCTTAGCAGGTAGTACTGAATCATTATATGATAAGCAAGCTACTAAAATATGTATGATGCTTAAAAAAGCTAGTTCTTTATATAAAATTAAGAAAAATACTAAAGCTGTTAGCGTTTCAGAGAGCGCATATTGGGATGTATACGACAATATACTAGAAATAAAGTATAGGTCATATACTTCTCCTGCAAATATTTTTGAAATAGAAAATATGTTCCATAGTTATTCAGAAATGTTAAAAAAGCCTTATAGTGATGCAGGGTTAGCGCAGCTAAATAAAGCTAGAATGGACATTTGCATAGAAGTAAAAAAAGAAGCTAATATATTAAATAAGTAAGAATAGGGATTTATATTATGAATGATTTTTTAGCAGCGTTGTCTTCATCTTTTTGGATTATTCCAAGGGAAGGTTCAGAAGCGCTTATTGTTATTACCATGATTTGTTCAGCTTTAAAAGAATCAAATAGGGATAATGAAATCCCATTTGTTTATAAAAACTGTCTTAGTGCATTAATACTTGGTTTAATATTGGCTGTTGTATGTGTTTACTTACATAATTCAATACTTGGAAGAGCGCGCGAGTTTAGTGAAGGGATTGCAAGCATATTTGCTTTAGCAATGTTACTTTATGTTAACTTCACTGCATTTCAGGGACTAAAATCATTAGCTAATCTTAGCATGTTAAGTGTTGGATTTTTAAGCTTTATTAGTGTTTTTAGAGAGATTATTGAGACAATCTTATTTTATTTTGCGCTATTCTCAGGTTCAACAATGCAGCAGAATGGTACACTTTTTGGATTGATACTTGGTTTAGTTTTATTATTCTTATTAGTTTATATCTATCTCAAAGCAGTAACCCAGTGGAAAATATTAAATCGATTTATGTTTAATGTTACTCCATTTTTTATATTCTTGCTTTCGATAATGTGTATAGGTAATGCAATAGAAGCTTTCCAAGAAGCTGGCCTACTTACTTTTAATAATGTTGGCTGGATGTTTAATAGTAATTATTTTCATATTCAATCAAGTGAAGAATATCTAATTTCTATAGTAACATTCTTAATGTGTACGGGATTGCTTTTCATAAAACAATTTTATCGAGCATTTAGTTTACTGAAGAATTATCTCCATTCGAGAGTGAATATTAGGTAGAAAATAATGGAAATAAAAATAAATCCTTCAGAAATTAAAATATTAGATAGTTCTATAAACAATAGATTATCAAGTGTTGATAAGGTATTTCAAAAAGGACAATCTTATTTCTTCCTAATACAGTTTTTGATGCTTTTAGCTTTTTTGTTTTTACTAATAGGTCCATTATTCGCTCCAATTCCTAAGGCTACAGATACTATTCTTAGCAATATTACTCTATTAAGTCAATTTATGTTTTGGGGTGTTTGGTATGGAGCTTGTTTGCTTTCTGTTATACCTTTTAGTCGGCTATGGTGTGGAATGCTTTGTCCTCTTGGAGCTCTTACACAATGGTTTGGTAAGTTTGGTTTGAAAAGAAAAATACCTTCTTGGATGAAGAATGAATTTTGGCTAATATGCATGTTTACTATAGTGACTATCTTGGGACAAACTCTGGATGTTAGAGATGATCCTTGGGGTATGGTTAAGCTTTTTGGTTTTATATTCTTACTGGCTATAATTATAGGTTTTATTTATAGTCAAAATAATGGCCGGCCATGGTGTCGCTATTTTTGTCCAATTGGTAAAATACTTGGTGTTGTTTCTCGTCTTAGCATGATACAAATATCTCCAAATAGTGGTGTAAAAAAATTACCTAAAGATAAAAAAAAATTTATACAAGGAAGGTTATGTCCAACTGATTATAATCTGCCATATAAAGTATCTACAAATAACTGTATTACTTGTGGAAAATGTATAACATCACAAAAAAAAGCAGGTCTAGGAGTTTATTTTAGGAAACCGGGAATAGAGCTTACAAATATTTTAAATAGAGATCCTAATTGGAGCGAGATAGCTTTCATATTAATAGCTCCAGGATTATCTGCAGGTGGTTTCTTATGGCTTATTTTACATCAGTATCAAGTTTTTAGAGATAATATTGCTGGGGATTTTATAGATCATAATATTATGTGGGTATTTAACTCAGCACCGTGGTTATTTTCATCACAAACATGGAATCAAAATTTCAACTGGCTTGATATCTTAACTATTAGTATATACATGTTATTCTATGGAATTATTATAGCTTTAATTTCTAGTGTACTATTAGCCATATCAGCATTTATCGCTAAATCTTCAAAGTTAAGTTTTACTAAAACTTTTTACCTATTGACCTATCAGTTCACACCTGTAGCTATGTTGACTATTATTATTGGTCTATGTGGTAAGTTCTTCGAAGTAATGCAACATGATTTTGGAATGAATGAAATTACTTCAGATGCTATTAAAGCATTATTATTCAGTATAAGTATATTATGGACAATAGTGCTTTTAAATAAAGTTTTCAAGAAAATTATAAATCTAAATACTATAAAAAAACTTATGGTTTGGATTATTTTGACTATTAATTTGGCCATGATTTCATATGTATGGTGGCCAGCTGTTTTCAATAAAGTATACATGTCTGATGTTGAAAAAATAAGACAGCATATCGTTATCCCACAATAAAATAAAGGAATTAAAATGAAGAAAAAAAAACTATTATTAATAATATCAGCAGTAGCATCGTTTGGCTATGCTTACGCAGACCATCCAATATCTACCCCTCAAGTTTATCAACATAAGGTTGAGACAGCTCTAATATGGGTAGAACCAGTAACAATGGCTCCTATGCCAACAATGCAGAAAAATTTTAAGCCTACAATTCATAATGAAATTGATCAGCATGCTATTCAAGGAGATAAAATGGGTTTTGGAGTAGGTGGATGGATTCCTGATTGTGAAATAGCTTGTACCATTAGTAAGCAAAATTCAAAATGGAGAATAGTATTTTCAATGATGAGTATGGTAGCTAATGATGGACCTCATTATGGCAGAAATGTTCAGCTTGATGGCCCTGGGAAATATGATGAAACATGTCAGATAGATCCACCAGATTGGAGAGGTTTTTACCGTCATACTGATAAAGAAACAGGGACGGAACCATTTTTTACTCCATACACAGTGCATGGATCATTCGTGTTTACAGGTGCTGGAAAAGCAGGAGGGTATTAGTTTAAGTTTTGTTGCTTATAACTAGCTCCTGATGAACAGCTAACAATACTTAATGAAATAACAATAAGTATAAAAACCTTTATAATTTTCATTTATAGTTAATCCGATAGTTATTTGACAATAATGTTATAATATTTAGAAAAAATGTCATCATATAGCCAAGATTTCAGAGATATCGTAATAACTAAATATAAAGAAGGCCTAACAGACAAAGAGCTAAGTAATTTTTTTAATATAGATATCCGTACTACTAGATCTTGGATAAACTTATACGAGACAACTGGTGATTATAAATCTAAGCAAGGCTTGGGTTGCGGTAGAGTAGCAACCTTTACAGATAAGGAAGCGATAGAAAGCTACTTAAGAACATATCCAGATGCAATGGCTTTAGATATTAGAGAAGCATTAGCTCCTGAAATACCTAGAAGCACATTTTATGATTGTCTTAACAGACTTGGTTTTAGTTTTAAAAAAAGACACCTAAATATAAGCAAAGAAAAGAACAAGATAGGCAAAGTTTTATAGAGGTTGTTGAGACTATTGAACCTAACAAACTTGTATATTTAGATGAAATGGGTATGGATAATAAACAGTCTGTACTAAGAGGATGGTCTCTTGTTGGTAAACCTAGCTATGGTGAAGTTATTGCTTATCAAACTCAGAGAAAAAGTATAGTTGCTGGTTATAACTATTTAGAAAAGAAGATTATAGCACCGCTAGAGTATACTGGATATACAGATACTCAAATTTTTAATCAGTGGTTTGAAGAGCATTTATGTCCTGAGTTAATTCCAAAGACTACTGTTGTTATGGATAATGCTAGTTTTCATAAGTCTCCTAAATTGGCTAAAATAGCAGAGAAGTTTGATATACAGATACTATACCTTCCTGCTTATTCTCCTGATTTAAATCCTATAGAAAAAATTTGGGCCAATTTTAAAAGAATTTTAAGAAAAGTAAATAATTCTTTTGATAATTTATCTGATGCTATTACTCACGTCTTTAGCACAATATTATCAGATTAACTATAGAAGAATTTTCTCTAGATTTGATAAAACTTGCTCATCTTTTTTAGGGTTTGTGGCATTGGCAAGTACATTTATTTGGCTAAGATTATTTTTTGTTCATGGAACCTACTTAGATGCTATTCATTATAAGGTCAGAGAAGAAAGCCGCTATATATCAAAAGCATTCTATACTGTTTTAGGAGTTAATTTAAAAGGCAAGAAAGAGATATTGGGTCTGTATCTTAATGAGAGTGAAGGCTCTAGGTTTTGGATGCAAGTTTTAACTGATTTACAAAACAGAGGAGTTAAAGATATTTTAATAGCATCTGTTGATGGTCTTAAAGGCTTTCCTGAGGCTATCAACGCCAAGTTCAATCTAATAAACTGTCAATCTTTGCAACAAAACCTAAATACCAACGAAGGGCTTGGAGAATCAGAAGTTTTGTAAAGTGTCTACCTGTGAAATATAACATAGAAAAACATAATCATATTTGTGATAAAATAATACTACAAAATTACGTAATTGTCAGTTTGCGACAGAACCTTAACGTCACTATGCATAATAATTTATACGCTAATAACCAAAAAAATGTTTTTGTATTAATTTTAACAACCTTGATACTTATTGTATTTTCTCCACCATTAGCATACATAGCCATGATTATTCTGCTACTATTTTTAAAAGTAGAAATATCTAAATCTAATCGGATTCTTATAGCATTTATAGCAACATTATCATTAGCAATAATAGTAGCTTCTAGGCATAAGTTTTACATAGAAACTGATGATTTTAATAGATACTACTTATTGTATACAGATTTATTCAGTGGTAATTATTCTGCTATTTTCAGGTATGGCCATGGTATGGAAATTGGCCTACCTATTTTCTACATTCTAGTTGGAATAGTTTCACACTCAGCGAATCCCTCCTTTATAATGTTTTCAACAAGTTTTACTATGCTTTTTTTATTAGTTTGCTGGAATGAAACTTACTTTACAAAAAATATGAATGCATATCAAAAATCTCAATCACTGGCATTGATATTAATTTTTTACGCAATTTATGACTCTACCCAAATGATTAGACAAGCTTTTTCTATGGTAATATTACTATACGCAATTTCTGAAGAGAGGATTCTTTATAAAAGTATTTTTTTAATATTAGCTAGCTCTTTTCATTTAACAGCTCCTATAGTTTTTATACTTATTGAATTTACTAAAAAACGACCAAAACTTACTTTTTTCTTAGTTTTGTTTTCTTCCATTAGCTTTGTTGCCTTATATAATTCCATTCTAGATTATTATCAACAACATAACTACAACTTAATTTTTGGATCTAAATTTAAAGGGGCTCATGAAAAAATAAAATACGTCTATAATTCTAGTGCAACAACGATAGTTCAAGATATTAGATTCTATTTAATTTTTCTATTTTTTCTAATAAATAAAAAAAATCACTTTGATAATAAATGGAAAGATATTTTTATAATTTTCTTATTATTATATATTATTGCTCATTTCCTTCCAATTTCTCCTTTCAGAGCAGCCTTATTATTTACAGCTATTCTTCCAGGAGCTATGTATTATATTTCTTTTCCTTATAATAAAAAAATTTTTTTATGGTTTGCTATTACATTCTTAATACATTCTATTTTATCTATGCTAAATTATGATTTATACTTTTGTAGTTATGGTTGGATAGGGTATCCTTTTTTTTATTTAAAATGAAAAATTTTTTAGTTACAGTAATAATTGTTGTATATAATGGCGATTCTCATTTAGAAAAAACAATAAAGTCTATTATAAATCAGACTTATAAATCTATAGAGTTGATTATCATAGATGGAAATTCTTCCGATTCAAGTTTAGAAATTATTAAAAAATATGATGCGCAGATAGATTATTGGATTAGTGAACCGGATATGGGTATATCTGAGGCTTTTAATAAAGCCTTAAAAAAGGCTAAAGGTTGTTATATAAACTTTCAAGGATGTGGAGATGGTTTTCTTTCTCCTAACTCAGTAGAAAAAGTATTTAAAGATATTCATCGTGAATATCTCCTTATAAGTTCACGAATACAAAAAATTAATATTAATGGTGATAAAATTTATAATTCCAAATATATTGAAAAATTCAATAAGAGTTCTCTGCTATTTAAAATGACATTACCTCACCAAGGTTTATTTACTAATAAAAAATTTTTTGAAAAATATGGATTTTTTGATATTAATAATAAATTTTGTATGGACTATGACATTCTTTTAAGATGTTATCATAACTTTCCAGAGATTCTCACTAAAAATGTAATTTCCTCCGTATGGAGAGATGACAGTCTGACTAAAAATAGACTTCCTGAAGTTTTATATGAATTTCATAAGACAAGATTGAGAAATGGTATAGCAAATAAATTCACGCTAAAAGTTATATACTATTACACTCTATTTAAGTTGGGTTTAAAATCAATACTAAAAATTAGGTGATTGTCAGTTTGGGATAAAACCAAAAGCTCTGGTTTTACACATCTCATAGCTGCTTTAGTTCAACTTATTCTTATCCCTTGATTTAATTCTTGTAACTGATAAACTTCTACATAATTTAATAAACCCCATAGGGTTTATTAACCCAAGCAATGGGCTATATAACATACAAAATATATTAGCTCGGGTTTTTTTAAAAAGAATCTGAGAAACAATAGCCAAAGCAAACAATCCTCCAATTGATGCTATAGATGCCCCAATTGGCCCATATAAAGGAATTAATAACGCATTCAAGATAATATTCACTACTAAACCAATTGCTGCTCTAATAGCATTAATTAGCTGTAATCCATGAGGTATCAAATATAAATTACTTATTAACATGAAATTTGTAAAAACAAAACCCCAAATAGATACCGACATAACCAAACCAGTATATTTGTAAGAAGGACCAAATAAAAACGAACTAATCTGATAGCTAAAAAAATAATAAAATATAGAAGTAAGAATGCAAATATATAACGCTATGCCATAAGTTTGCGATAGCCTCAGAAAATATTTACTTTTATTTTTTATATTAAGTCTTACAAAAACACTTAATAAATTGCCTATTATTATTGTTGGGAAGAAGTATAATATCTCAACTAGTCTTACTCCAGCTGAATACTCTCCTACCATTCTAATTCCGCAATAATGATCAATCATAATTTGATCTATTCTCATATAAATAGGAGTAAACATTCCTGTAATAAAAAGAGGTAAAGACTCTTTAATAAGCTTACAAATCACATCTTTTTTAATATTCCACCTCCCAAGAGCGTATGATTTAGATACTTTTATATAAAAAATATATAACATAATCAACATTGCCAATATTTCTATGAAATAGATAATCCCAAGATAAAATAAAGGCAGATCCAATATAATGAAACATAATTTTCCTATAGCATCTACAATATCTTGAACTAATAATGCAAATGCTATGTATTTAGTTTTTAAAATAGCTTGAAAAAAATACGCAACAACGTTATAACACATAAACATATTTGCCAAAGCTATCAAAAATATTAATTTAAAAATCACTAGATTCATTTTCATAGAGTATGCTATTAATACAACAACAAATATTAAAACCACTGCCCCAACAGCCATTAATATAAATGCAGAGCCTAATATTGACTCTTTACTAAAAACATTCTGTACAATCATTTTAATAACTATATTCTGTAGGCCGCATGTTACTAATACAGAAAATAAAAATACATAACTTTGTGCATAAGCCCATATTCCATAATTTTCTGGACCTAAGCATCTAACTAAATATAAGGATATAAAAAGAGAAAAAAATAAATTAACACCTCTTTCAAAAAGTTGTAACAATGACCCTGAAATTAGATTATATAGCAAAATTTACTTAAAAAAATATTATAAGATAAATTAAGTATAGTTAAATATATGAATATATGACATGGTTTTGATACAATAATTATTATTCTATAATACAGAGGCTTAATTTAAAACTATTGATATGAAAAAAACTGTAAATTTTATGTGTGAGGAAATAAATTATTCCTTTAAAGAAGATAAAATCATAACAGATTATGATATGGATTTAAATATTCTAATAATATGGTCAAAAGCAAGGCATAAAGAAAAAGATATAATAGCAGATTTAAAGGCAAACTTCTTAATCTTACAAGTTGCTGAGATAAACTGGAATAAAAATGAAATTAACAATAACTTTCATAGGCTATATGGTTTTAAGCCAAGTGATAACATTGCAACAAAAAAATACGAAGTTGGCGAAAATAATTTTATAGTCATAGCTTTAAAAGATAAAAATCCTTTTTACAGCTATAGAGAAGATGCTTCAGGAAGGCTTAAAATAGTAAATAGCAATATAATTGATAAAAAAAAAATGTATAGAGAATGGGTTGGTGGTAATTACATGATTCATTCCACAGATAATTTAAGAGAATTTTATAATAACAGCATTTTAATTTTTGGTAAGCAAAAAACTTTAGGTTTTTGTAAATCAATTAGACCATCAAAATTTCAAAAAATCAATAAAGATTTAATCGCATCTAATGGATGGAGTTCAGCTAAAGAATTATTTGATGCTTTAAATTTTACTATACAGTACGTTGTATTAAGAGCGGAGGAAAATATAAATGAAAATATTAACTCATTAGAGGGAGATATTGATATTTTCTGTGATGATATTAACAAGTTTGCATCTATTGCTAACGCAAAGAATATATGGAACTCTAATAATTTTTTTCATGTAAAAATAAATAATAAAAATGTATTATTTGATATTAGAGATATTAATGAAAATTATTTTGATCATATTTGGTCTTATAAAATCCTTAAAAATAGAGAATTAAGTGAGAATAATATATTTATTCCAAGGATTGATGATTACTTCTTCTCGCATTTATATCACGCATATATCCATAAGCCTTACTTTTTAAATAAATATATCAAAAGGCTTGATAAGTTATCCACAAAAATAGGTATCAAAGATTTTGAGCATAAAATATCTAATCAAAAATTATTTGGCCTTAACTTACTTAAAGGATACTTGATGGCGAATAACTACTCTGTTACAATACCTAAAGATAGCAAAGTATCTATAAATCTAAAAAACATATGCTATCTAAAACAAACAAGTTATATTACGCTATCTTTTAATTTTTTTTTTATAAGAGTAAAGTTTTTTATTTTTAGATGTACTTTAATCTTAAAAAAAATACTAAAAAGAAATAAATATATTTTTGCCCTAATAATAAGCATTCGTTCAAAATATAGAAAATACATGAAATGAAACAAGGAATTAAAAAACTCATAAACAAACTTATTAACTTATTTGGCTACTCTATAATTAAAAATAAACACCTCGAACCTATAGATTTAAGAAAGCATAATAATCCTAAAGCTCTTTATTACTTTACCAATACAGATAGGCAGATAATAATTGATGCAAAGCTATCCAACGGTCGAGGATTAGATATATTCTCATTAGAAAACAATAATCAACACCCTTTTATATATGCAGTATACCAAGCACTGAAAAATAAAGGCCATGAAAAAGAAGTCATGTATAAAATTTTAAAAAAATATTACACCCTTGTCCAACCCAATAGCATATCAGAATGGCTTGGATTAAATAAAGGTGACTCAACGCTACTAGATAGTCAGCCTGCATGGGCTTCTCTCTTACCTTGGGAAAATATAAATATAGAAATCAAGAAAAAAGAAAGAATGGTGTGTGCAGCTTATGATAATGAAGAACATGGACTTTGTTCAAACATTGAATCAGGATGGAGAAATTTTGGTCCTGTTACAAATGAAGTGCTAAATCTTGAAGTAAATAGACTATATAAGCTAATTATATCTATTCAAAAACATGGATTTTTACGTCACAACAAATTTGGTGGAGATATTGGAGCTATAATACTTTTTAATGAAAAAAATGACTGGAGATGGTTAGTTGAGTGGGGAGGACAACATAGAGCGGCTGTAATATCTGCTCTTGGATATGAAAAAATAACTATTAGAGGATGGAAGATTGTTCAACGAAGTGATGTGGAAATTTGGCCTGGTGTCCGAAATGGAATATACTCTAAGACAAATGCATTAAAAGTTTTTGACAATATATTTAATGCTAACAGCGACTCTTTTATTTACAATAACTGGAGAATTCATGAAAGTATTAATAGTAAATGAATCAGATTTAGATGGTGGTGCTGCAAGAGCAGCATATAGACTTCATAAATCACTTTTAGCTCAAAAAATAGATAGTCAAATGCTAGTCCAGAACAAATATAGTAATGACTTTACAATTTTAAGTGAGAATAAAAAAATATATAAATATTTTAATAAAATCAGACCTTTAATTGATAGTATACTTGTTAGACCTTATAAAAACCGGGTAAAACTTTTATTTAGCCCATCCTGGTTTGGGTTTAGTAATATAATTAAAACAATAAATAAAATTAATCCAGATATAGTTCACCTCCATTGGATAAATGGAGGAATGATTAAGATAGAACATATATCAAAAATAAAGCCTCCTATAGTTTGGACACTACATGATAATTGGGCATTTACTGGTGGCTGCCATTTAGTTTGGGAGTGTAATAAATATAAAACTCTCTGCGGTAACTGCCCAAAATTGCAAAGTAATAGAAATTATGATCTAAGTAGGAAAATATTTAATAGAAAAAAGAAAACTTTTAATAAAAAATCAAATATTAATATTGTCGGGTTAAGTGAATGGCTAACTAATATATCAAAACAAAGTAGTTTATTCAGCGATAAGAATCACATAACCTTACCAAACCCTATAGATACAAATGTATTTAAGCCTTCTAATAAAATAGAATCCAGAAATTTATGGAATTTCCCAAAAAATAGAAAACTTCTGCTTTTTGGCGCGATGGACTCAACTAAGAATATAAACAAGGGCTTTAAGGAATTATGTGAATCTATCAATAAGCTTGAAATAAACTTAGAAATCGAGATAATAATATTTGGGAATAACCAACCACCACAAACTCCTAACTTAAACTTTAAAACATATTATTTAGGTAAGCTATTCGATGATATTAGTATTATCAGCTTATACAGTGCTGTAGATGTTGTAGTCATACCTAGCAAACAGGAGTCTTTTGGACAGGTTGCTAGTGAAGCAATGGCTTGTGGAACACCAGTAGTTGCTTTTGCAACTACTGGATTACTTGATATAGTTAATCATAAAGAGAATGGATATCTAGCCAAACCATTTGATACAACTGACCTAAAAGATGGTATTAAATGGGTTTTATACAATAATAACTATCAGATGCTATGTCAAAATGCACGAAATAAGGTGGTGACTAAGTTTAATCATAATATTGTTGCTAAACAATACATAGACTTATACAAAAGTATCTTATAGAAGTTATTAAGGGAGTGTAATAAATTCTGTGTCAATTTGATATGATTAATTTGATAACAGAAGGACTTTATATATGAAGGTAGAAATAGATGTAGCAGATTTTGCGGCACAATTAAAAGCTGGCAAAGGACTTGGTGGTAAAGATGGAGAGTTTAAACTAGATACACCTAGAGATAGAAACGGCAGCTTTGAGCCTGAAATAGTTAAAAAGCATCAAACTCATATGAGCGATGAATTAGAAAATAAGATGCTCTCATTATTTGCTTTGGGCAATAGCTATTCACAGATAGCTAATCATATTGAAGATATGTATGGAGTCCATTTTTCAAAGCCTGCAATTACAGCTGTAACTGATAAACTTATACCTAAGTTAGAGGAGTGGAAGAAGAGACCACTCAATGAAATATATCCATTTATATACTTAGATGCTATTCATTATAAGGTCAGAGAAGAAAGCCGCTATATATCAAAAGCATTCTATACTGTTTTAGGAGTTAATTTAAAAGGCAAGAAAGAGATATTGGGTCTGTATCTTAATGAGAGTGAAGGCTCTAGGTTTTGGATGCAAGTTTTAACTGATTTACAAAACAGAGGAGTTAAAGATATTTTAATAGCATCTGTTGATGGTCTTAAAGGCTTTCCTGAGGCTATCAACTCTATATTTCCAGATACTGAGGTTCAGTTGTGTGTTGTTCACCAAATACGCAACAGCCTCAAATATGTTGGCTCTAGCATCCAAAAACAATTTGCTAAAGATCTAAAAGCTATCTACCAAGCATTTACTAAAGAAGAAGCTGAAATAGAGCTAGATAAGCTTGAAGAAAAATGGGGTCAAAAATACCCAATAGTCTTCGAATCATGGAGAAATAAATGGGACAATTTATCTAATTATTTTAAGTATGCTGATCCTATCAGACGAGTTATTTATACAACTAATATTATTGAATCTGTCCATCGTCAATTCAGGACTTTGACTAAGACTAAAGGAGCTTTCCCAAATGATAACAGCTTATTGAAATTGCTTTATGCGGGGATTTTAAATGCCGAGAAAAAATGGACTATGCCAATTCGTAATTGAAGTTTGACTATTTCCCAGTTAAATATTCACTTTAAGGAGAGATTGAAAGATGCGTTAGATTTAGTATAATTATTAGAGTAAATTAGTGATAACACAGAATTTATTACACTCCCTATTGCTCTGTATAAATACTTCCACTTACCTTTTACTTTAATGTAAATTTCGTCTACTCTCAATGACTGATAATAGAACTTTCTTCTATACCAATTTAACTTCTTTTTTAATTCTGGAGAGTATTGGATAACCCATCTATAAATAGTTGTATGATCTACATTGACTCCTCTTTTTTAAGCATCTCCTCTAAATCTCTATAGCTAATGCCATATGTTAAATACCATCTTATTGCCCATAAGATAACTACACCATTGAAATGCTTATATTTGAGTTCATTCATGAAATAACTAAAATAGAAAAAACTTGACTAAAAGTGTAAATTCAATATAATTAACTGTCAATCTTTGCAACAGAACCCAAAGATTTAGATAGAGCCTATTTTTTTTATTAAAAATAAGGTTGTTATTAGTGCAAAGAATGACCAAAGAGCTAACATAGAGATGCCACTGTAGAAATATGGATTAATATTTACCCCTAAATTAAAAATCTTGTCGAAATTAAAAGATTTAATATATGAAAATGAAATTTGTCCAACCATGCCTCCAACAACAATAAAAAAATTATTCATTGAGATGGCGATTCCTTTTTCATATTCTTCTACAAAGTATTGAATTATAAAAAAAGAAATTACTACACCAGATGATGATATTCCAGTTAAAATAGTTATAAATATTAGAAATGAATATCCAAATAATATAGGAGTAAGCATAATTATATAAGCAATTACTCCAAGTACTGATAATATTAGTATGAATTTTTTAGCTTGATCTATATTTTTGACAATACTTCCAATTATAAGAGCAGCTATTGAAAAACTAATCCAATATATTTCAGGAAAAAATAAGGCATCATTTTTTTTATAGTGATGCATTATTATATAATATTCTTTTGCCCAATAGCCAGCAAAAGCCATAATTATTCCCCAAGTGAAAAATGAATATGCGAAAATCCATAAATTACCTGGAGATTTTATTAATTTTATAATGTTCTTTAGTAGTTTATTCCCAGATATTATATTAATTGACAAAGATTCTTTTGAATTTTTTTTAATAAAATAAGTTAGAAGTAATGAGTAAATGAACAATGAAAATATTATAAATATAGTGATCAAATTTGAAGTATCCCAGCCATACAGTTTTATGGTTGATAAATAAATATTTTCAGCAAAATAGTCTCCTAAGCCAGAAGCAATTTCAGTCAAGGCTATTAACAATGGAATGATAGATTTATCAAAGTATTTAGTCGCTATGAATATTGATATTATATAAGCAGTAGAGCAGCCGGCTCCTATTATTAATCTACTTAGTCCTATTAATAATATATTACTAGAAAGCCAATATAAAATACATCCTATAAAAACAATGAATGTTGATATAGGAAATAATTTCTCAAAGCCTTTTGAGTCAAGAATAAAACCACAAGGGATTTGTAGAATTGCATAAGATAGAAAGTACAATGCAACTAGCTTAAGAAAGTAATCTTCAGTTATATTAATTTTGTATAGTATAAAATCAACATTTACACTTGGTGATATTTGTAAAAAGGATGAAGTCATTACAAATAAGAGAGAAACAAAAATGGTTTGTAAACGAATTATTTGATGTTTACTGCCCTAAATGTATCTAAGGAAAAGTGATATCATTATTTTTATAACTTAATGAATAATTGCAACAGAACCATAAATACCAACGTAATGCTTGAAGGATTAGAAGTTTAGTAAAGTGTCTGCCTGTGAAATCTAACATATAAATATTATGATTTAGTTATGATAAAATAATACTATAAAATTACACGATTATCAGTTTTCGACAGAACCATAGATTAACTGCTATACTTGAAGACTATAAAGAGTTAAGAAAAAAGCCATAATTATATTAAGTTTTGATCTTAATAGTTTAAAATAGAATAAATTAGATTATATATTTACAAAAATGAATTTAGATAATTTAATTACTTTTAATGTAATTAAAGAAAATTATAGCGATAGACATCTTGAAGATGTATACTTATTTGGATGTCAGCATATTTTAGATTCAACATTTTTACTTGTTGAACAATTAATTAAAATTGGACTAAAGAAAGACAACATATCCTTAATAGGTAAATGTTATTCTACTAGTAACCATATATATAAAAAATTTATAGATTATGGAATATATGTATGCAGCTCTAGCAAAAAATTCCATAAAATTGGGCCATTTGATAAAGCTTTTAATGAAAATGTTGCTTTCTTTGTGAAAAAAGAAATTAATTTTTTTTTAAAAAGTGGGGCTAAAAACCTAGTTATTATTGATGATGGTGCTGAAATAATTCAATATTTTAATAAACACTATAATTTTGAAAAGAATAAAAGTATAAAAGTAATTGCGGTTGAACAAACAACTTCTGGGACTAATAAATTAAAAAATGTAGATTTAAAATTCCCAGTAGTAAATATAGCTAGGTCAAGAGCAAAACTCACCCTAGAATCGCCTATTATTGCTAGAAGAGTAATCGATATTTTAGAAAAAAAGATAAAAAAAGAAAGATTGCTTGTAAAAAAAATATTAATTATAGGTATGGGAGCAATTGGCAGAGCTTTATACAATGTTCTCAAAGAGAAATATATAGTATTTGGATATGATATTAATTCAAGAAAAAATAATTTCAATCAAATTGAAATTATTAATCTAATCAAAGATTATGATTTAATTATTGGCTGTACTGGAACAGAGTTATTTGATCCATTATCATTAACTGCTTTTAAAAAGCAAATCACTTTAGTTAGCGCTTCATCTTCAGATAGAGAATTTATGTCTTATAAGCTTAAAAGCTTACTGGGTAAATATAAAAATGATAGTAGAAAATCTATAGTTTATAATAACGTTCTTATATTAAATGGAGGTTATCCAATAAATTTTGATGGTAAAAAAAATAATATTCCTATTGATAAGATTCAAATTACTTTAGCATTATTAGCAGCAGGAATTTGTCAAATTAATAATGATTTAAATAAAGATTTAAATGATTTACCATTAAGCATAGAAAACCAAATTATGGATTTATTTGACACTGTTGCAAAAATTTAGAAGGTATTCACATTTTTAGGTCCTGTCGCAAACTGAGTGCATGAGGACACCGTCAAGTTAACTAATTGTGGCGTAGAAAAGCACTTCCACTAAATTTTAGAAACAGTAAACCTTTTTGGATGCTTGTTGCCATATATTCATAGCCTCATCAAACTTAGTTCTTTGTGTTGCCCTAGAATGCAAATACCGACCTACTGGTACTGCAAATATATTTCTCACTTTACCCATTAACATTACTGTCCTTTGAAGTCACTAGGTGATTTAAATTTTATCAGACTCTTCTCCTTTCTACGTGTAGATTGATGTGCATTCTCTACTCTATTATTTAAACCCTTATGTCTTCTATGATCAGCTTTGGTCATGTACTTTATTGGCTTTGTATAACTATGGAGTTTATCTGTCACGATAACACATGGTGATGGGTAAGAACCCAATAATCTAGTTAGAAAGCGTATTGCAGCCTTTGGTTCTGTTGCAACTATTGACAGTTTGTTATATTGAACTTACACTTTCCACAAGTTTTTTCTATTTTAGTTATTTCATGAACGAATTCAAATATAGTTAATCCGATAGTTATTTGACAATAATGTTATAATATTTAGAAAAAATGTCATCATATAGCCAAGATTTCAGAGATATCGTAATAACTAAATATAAAGAAGGCCTAACAGACAAAGAGCTAAGTAATTTTTTTAATATAGATATCCGTACTACTAGATCTTGGATAAACTTATACGAGACAACTGGTGATTATAAATCTAAGCAAGGCTTGGGTTGCGGTAGAGTAGCAACCTTTACAGATAAGGAAGCGATAGAAAGCTACTTAAGAACATATCCAGATGCAATGGCTTTAGATATTAGAGAAGCATTAGCTCCTGAAATACCTAGAAGCACATTTTATGATTGTCTTAACAGACTTGGTTTTAGTTTTAAAAAAAGACACCTAAATATAAGCAAAGAAAAGAACAAGATAGGCAAAGTTTTATAGAGGTTGTTGAGACTATTGAACCTAACAAACTTGTATATTTAGATGAAATGGGTATGGATAATAAACAGTCTGTACTAAGAGGATGGTCTCTTGTTGGTAAACCTAGCTATGGTGAAGTTATTGCTTATCAAACTCAGAGAAAAAGTATAGTTGCTGGTTATAACTATTTAGAAAAGAAGATTATAGCACCGCTAGAGTATACTGGATATACAGATACTCAAATTTTTAATCAGTGGTTTGAAGAGCATTTATGTCCTGAGTTAATTCCAAAGACTACTGTTGTTATGGATAATGCTAGTTTTCATAAGTCTCCTAAATTGGCTAAAATAGCAGAGAAGTTTGATATACAGATACTATACCTTCCTGCTTATTCTCCTGATTTAAATCCTATAGAAAAAATTTGGGCCAATTTTAAAAGAATTTTAAGAAAAGTAAATAATTCTTTTGATAATTTATCTGATGCTATTACTCACGTCTTTAGCATAATATTATCAGATTAACTATATTCCAAAAATATTAATTAGTTTAGCACCTCAAACTACTAATATATATCCTACTTCACAACGTAACTATCAATATGAAAATAGTCAATATACAGCATTAGTTGACTTTCTTTATAATTCACCTAAACCTGATGGAGTTAAGCGAATAATTGATTTCATTCAAATTCAATTATATAACAATCCTGTTGTCACTGCTTTAAATGGTAAATATTATCCAATTGCTGCCTCTGGAATAATTAATGCAGGAAATCAAGGCGCAATAGTTGCTGGAGCAGAATCACTAATGCAATCTTGGAACAAATGTACAGATCCTCGACTTTGTGGTTTTATTGATGTGCCAGCACTGTTTTCTCCTGAAAATGTTGTTATGGGGTTTTATACATTACGGACCCCAGTTGGAGCTGGTAATAAGAACCTAACAGCTATAAAACAAGCAATTATTTGTTTACGCTCTGGAAAATGTGCTAACAGTACATATAAATTACCTTACCAATTATATGGATATGGTAAAGATGCAGCAGGCGTAATGCTTTGGTCAGATAATGATAATAGCCAAATGTTAAATTTTGCTAAATCATTATCTAAATGTGTTAAAGAAAATATTTGTTAAAATTTTTTGTTTGATAGCTCTTTTTTTATTTTTATAAATAACTTAATTTTGTTTCTCTATTTTTAAAATATTAAGGTCTAGATCAGATATCAGAAGTAAAAAGGGGAAAACTGAGGTTAAAGAACTAGACCTTAATGAGAAATATGGCGGAATGGACGGGACTCGAACCCGCGACCCCCTGCGTGACAGGCAGGTATTCTAACCAAACTGAACTACCACTCCGTTATATGGTGCCGACTGCCGGAATCGAACTGGCGACCTACTGATTACAAGTCAGTTGCTCTACCTATTGAGCTAAGTCGGCGACTACATGGGATAGTATTATAGCCTTTTTTCTAAAGCTGTCAACAAAGATTTAATACTTTTTTTTAATTTAATGGAATTATGTCATATTGATTGTATATATGGTTAATTTCTACCTTTAAATGTATATTCTTTTCTATTTCCAATTCTAACTCTGCCAACCAGATAGATTCTTCTCTTTCTATATAATCAATTATTTTTTTTGAAGAAATTAATAAAAAATTATTATAATTAGGATAATTTTTTGATTCTAACTTTATTTCTCTAAAAATATCGTAACAAATAGTCTGTAAAGTTTTAACACTTCCTTTACCTCTACAATGATCACATGGTTGGCATAAAGTCCGAGACAAACTCTCATGTACTCTTTTACGCGTCATTTCAACCAATCCTAGCTCTGATATGTTACTTACCGTAGTCTTTGCCTTATCAAGCTCTAATTCTTTCTTTAAAGCCTCTAAAACTTGATTTTTATGAGAAGCATCCATCATATCTATAAAATCTATAATTATAATGCCTCCTAAATTTCTAAGCCGGAGTTGTCTTGATATTTCTTTTGTTGCTTCTAGATTTGTCTTAAATATAGTTTCCTCAAGGTTTTTAGTACCAATATAACCTCCTGTATTTATATCTATTGTTATCATAGCTTCTGTTTGTTCAATAATTAAGTAACCACCAGATTTTAAGTTAACAGTTTTATTTAATGCTTTATGTATTTCAATTTCTATATCATTTTCTTCAAAAATATTATGTTTTTGATAAAGCTCTATTTTATCTCTTAATCCGGGTATATATTTATCAGCAAATTGGCAAATTTCTTTATAAGAATCAATATTATCAACAAGTATTTTAGCTGGATTATCATTTGCAAATATATTTATAGTTTTAATTATTAAACTAAAATCTTCATAAACTACGCCTGGTTTTATAATCGTGCTCGAAATATCTAAAATATCTTGCCATAAATTATTTAAAAATTTTATATCATTTTCTAATTCTGAAAAAACTGCTCCTTCTGCAGCAGTCCTTAAGATATAACCACGAGGATTTTCGCTATGAGTTATTTGTTGAATAGACTCTAATAATCTTTGTTTTTCTTCTTCATTTGATATTTTTAATGAAATACCTATATGATCTAAATCTGGTAAAAAAACTAAAAATCTAGATGAAACAGATAAATGAGATGTTAATTTTACCCCTTTATTACCTATACTTTCTTTGACAACTTGTACTAAAACTTCTTGGCCTTCACGAAGCCATTTATTTATATCTTCTTTATTTAATTTATTTAATTTAAAATTTTCATCTGATTCACTATCATCTTTTTCTAAAGGTAATACTTCTGACAAATGTAAAAAACCGGCTTTTTCTAAACCTATATCTACAAATGCTGCTTGCATCCCTGGAAGAACTCTTATTATTTTTCCTTTGTATATATTACCAACAATTCTTTTTTGATTATCCCTCTCAATAAAAATTTCTTTAAGAATTTTATTTTCTTTTATTGCAATCCTTTGTTCATATTTGTTTATATTTAAGAATATTTCTGTATTTAAAGACATGTTAGAAAGTTTTTTAATTTTATTAACATCAATTATAAACAATTTTTATTTTTTTATATCTTTTAGTCTTTTTTTAGTTACTTTATTTATATAAAAGTTTTTCTTTTCTTTTTATATTATTATTTATTGTATAGAGCTTTTTCTGTGGATAACATTATTAAGAGTATATGTATTAATGATTGTAGACGTCTGATAAGTTAGTTATAAGTATGCAGAAAACTAGGTGAAACTACCTGAATAAAAATGTGGATAAAAAATAACCAGAATTATCAACAGAAATATCAACATATTTGTGAATAAGTTAATAAACATGAAGTTTCACAAAAAATAAACAAATTAACTAACAACTTTATCCACAAGTTAACTTATTTATGATTGCTTATTCTTAACTATTACAATAAAATCTTATTCATTCAGTTAGAACACTTTCTTATATAAAGGTAGAACCTTATATACATTAGTGTTACAAGATATTTTTAGTATGACTACATGGAATAAATGTTTAAAGAAAATAAAAAAAAATCTTTCTACGTTTGAATATAAAACGTGGATAAAGCCTATTCATGTAGATCAAAATAGTAATTTATTCACAATTTATTGTAATAATGAATATTTTAAAAAACATATAAAATCTAAGTATGGAACTACTATTTTATCAACAATTCAAGAGTTTCATGGCAGTGATTTAATTATAGAATATTCTAATAAAAAATTTTCAGGAGAAAGATGTTTAGAGGCTATCTCATCAGGACCTCAAACTAATTTTTTTAACACCACTAATATTGAAATAAAAGATGAGTCAGATATAGTACAACAAGCCTCTAAAAATCAAAAAAAATTACCTAATAAAGTTTCATCATCACAGGAATTATTTGGTTTTGATGAGGCTATGCTAATTACTGCTAAAGAGGATGAAGAATATTCTTTTGGATTATCTTTAAAAGAAAAATATGTTTTTGATAATTTTGTTGTTGGAGATGCAAATAAAATTGCAAGAGCTGCTGCTATGCAAGTATCTATTAACCCTGGTAAATTACATAATCCATTATTTATTTATGGTGGAAGCGGTTTAGGAAAAACTCATTTAATGCAAGCTATAGGTAATCATGCAAAGGAAGTTAACCCTTATGCTAGAGTTATATATACTAATTCGGAACAGTTTATTAAAGATTATGTAAATTCTATTCGATTACAAGATCAAGATGAATTTCAAAGAGTTTATCGGTCTGCAGATATCCTTTTGATAGACGATATTCAGTTTATAGCAGGTAAAGAAGGTACAGCTCAAGAATTTTTTCATACTTTCAATGCTCTATATGAAGGTGGTAAACAAATCATTTTAACAAGTGATAAATATCCAAATGAAATAGAAGGTTTAGAGGAAAGGCTGGTATCCCGTTTTGGTTATGGTTTGACAGTTTCAGTAGATATGCCAGATTTAGAGACTAGGATTGCTATTTTACTAAAAAAAGCTCATGATTTGGGTCAAAAATTACCTAATGAAACAGCTGTTTTTATTGCTGAAAATGTTAGAACTAATGTCAGAGAGTTAGAAGGAGCTTTAAATAGAGTATTGACCACTTCAAAATTTAATCATAAAGATCCTACTGTAGAGGTGGCTCAAGCTTGTTTGAGGGATGTTATAAAAATCCAAGAAAAAAAAGTAAAAATGGATAATATCCAGAAAGTAGTGGCAGATTTTTATAGAATTAGGGTAAAAGATTTAACGTCTAACCAAAGAAGTAGAAATATAGCTAGGCCTAGGCAAATAGCAATGAGCTTAGCCAGAGAGTTAACATCTCATAGCTTACCAGAAATAGGTAATGCATTTGGTGGTAGAGACCATACAACCGTGATGCATGCTGTTAAAGCAATAACTAAATTAAGACAAAGCAATACCTCAATATCTGATGATTATGAGTTGCTTTTAGATAAAATTTCTCGTTAAATAGAATTATAAATTATTATTAAAGGGGTTTTAAACAAATGAATTTTGTACTTAATAGAGATGACTTACTAAAGCCTTTACAGTCTATGCTGTCTGTAGCTAATAGTAAGAGTACAATGCCTTTATTATCTTGCATATTATTTGCTATAGATAATAATAAGTTAAAAATTACTGCGTCAGATCTTGATACAGAAATATCATGCAATATACCGGTAAGCTGTAACTCAAATGTGAAGTTAGCACTAAATGCTGACAAGATTTATAATATTGTTCGAAGCCTAAATGATAACTCAATGATTGATGTTAAAATCAATGATAATAAAGTCACAATAACTTCTAATAATAGTACTTTTAATTTAATTTCATTAAATGCTGATAATTATCCTCTCATAGATAGTAACATTAATGAACAAGCAAGTTTTGATATATCTCAGCAAGATTTTCATCATATTATTTCAAAAGTAGATTTTTCTATGGCAAATGATGATACTAGATATTTCTTAAATGGTATGTTTTGGGAAATAAACTCAAATCTTTTAAGAGCTGTATCTACTGATGGCCATAGAATGTCCATTACAGAGGCTATAATTGATAGCAAAGTATTAGATAGTGATTGTCAATCTATAATCCCTAAAAAAGCTATTGTGGAACTTAAAAAAATAGTTGGCAAAACAGAAGAGTCTATAAAAATTTGCCTTGGCAAAAATTATTTTAAAGCTGAATTTGGTAATTATGCTTTTATATCAAAATTAATAGATGGCCGTTATCCAGACTATCAAAAAGTGATCCCTAAAAATAATACAAAGCTTTTAGCTGTTGATAAGCAAGTACTTAAAAATTCATTATTAAGAACATCTATCCTTGCTAATGATAAGTACAAAGGTGTACGTTTAAATATATCTCAAGGGCAAATACTTTTATCAGCAAACAATCCTGATAATGAAAAAGCAGAAGATAAAGTTGAAACTCAATATAATGATCAGTCTATGGAGATTTGTTTTAACTATAAGTATTTGCTAGATATTATAAGTGTCATAAGTGAGGAAACTATGACTATATATCTTGATAATCCAAATATGAGTGCTTTGGTTAAAGATGAAAAAGACAATAGTTTGTTTATTATTATGCCTATGAAAATTTAATAAAAATTTTATAGATACCCAATTCTTTATTTTATCTTTAATAATAATTTTTTTAATTATTGTTTTTCATTATAGTTGCTATAAATAACTTGATTGTTAATTTTTAAAAGTGTTTAAATCTCCTTATGCTAAAGCTTTTTTAAGTCGGTAAAGGGGATGAATCTGAATACTAATATAATAAAGGATCAAAAAATTAGTATAGCATCTATACTAATTTTCTGTGTTGCAGGAATTTTTTATTTATATGAGTTTTTTATAAGAGTTTCTATGGGTACAATAGAACCTTTTGTTAGAAATACTTTTAATTTTTCTCCAAGTGAAATAGCCTTTATTTCAGCAGCTTTTTCATTAGCATATGTTTTAATGCAAATTCCTGTAGGTATATTGTTTGATAAGTTTGGTTTTATTAAAAGTGGTTTTATTGGGATTATATCTATAGCATTAGGATGTTTACTTTTTTCAGTATCATTAGGATTCTATTCGGCTTGGTTTGCTAGATTTATAATGGGAGTTGGGGCAGCTTTTGCCTTATTAATAATGTTAAATGTCTCAATTATTTATTTCCCAAAAAAAATCCATGGCATGATGACAGGGCTTACTTCAGTTTTTGGAATTATTGGTCCTGTGTTAGCAGGAGGACCATTAGCTTATATTTTGAGTAAAACTAATAACAATTGGAGTTTTATTTTTAAGCAGTTGGCTTTATTAGGTATTATTTTTGCTATTGCTTTTTTATTGCTAAATTTTCTTTTGAAATCATCAACTAGAGATATTAAAAAGATGGCACAGAAAAAAATATCATTGATAGAAATTTTTTCAGAACGTCAATTATAGTTAATCTGATAATATTGTGCTAAAGACGTGAGTAATAGCATCAGATAAATTATCAAAAGAATTATTTACTTTTCTTAAAATTCTTTTAAAATTGGCCCAAATTTTTTCTATAGGATTTAAATCAGGAGAATAAGCAGGAAGGTATAGTATCTGTATATCCAGTATACTCTAGCGGTGCTATAATCTTCTTTTCTAAATAGTTATAACCAGCAACTATACTTTTTCTCTGAGTTTGATAAGCAATAACTTCACCATAGCTAGGTTTACCAACAAGAGACCATCCTCTTAGTACAGACTGTTTATTATCCATACCCATTTCATCTAAATATACAAGTTTGTTAGGTTCAATAGTCTCAACAACCTCTATAAAACTTTGCCTATCTTGTTCTTTTCTTTGCTTATATTTAGGTGTCTTTTTTAAAAACTAAAACCAAGTCTGGTAAGACAATCATAAAATGTGCTTCTAGGTATTTCAGGAGCTAATGCTTCTCTAATATCTAAAGCCATTGCATCTGGATATGTTCTTAAGTAGCTTTCTATCGCTTCCTTATCTGTAAAGGTTGCTACTCTACCGCAACCCAAGCCTTGCTTAGATTTATAATCACCAGTTGTCTCGTATAAGTTTATCCAAGATCTAGTAGTACGGATATCTATATTAAAAAAATTACTTAGCTCTTTGTCTGTTAGGCCTTCTTTATATTTAGTTATTACGATATCTCTGAAATCTTGGCTATATGATGACATTTTTTCTAAATATTATAACATTATTGTCAAATAACTATCGGATTAACTATATTAAAAATTTCATGTTTTGGTTTTTTTATTTATGCTTCTATTGAGCTATTTGGATCGTTATATGGTACAAACTATATGGTTGCAGTTGGGTATGGCCATACCCAACTGCAACCATAGTGTCTTTTGTATGGTTAGGTATGGGCATAGGTGCCCCTATAATAGGTATGGTTTCTGATATATTAAAGAATAGGAAACTAATGCTTAGCTTAGCAGCATTAATAGGAATACTTTCAACTTTATTTATAATCTATGGCCCAGATTATGGAAGCCTTTATTATGTGGTTTTATATTTTCTATTAGGTGCAGCTGCAGGTTCTCAAGCTTTAACTTTTTCTGTAGTTGCAGATATTTCTTCTAAAGCTAAATTAGGTGTTGGCGTAGCTTTTACTAATATGTTTATAATTTTAGGTGTAGTTATTATACAAGTTATAGCAGGTACTATTTTAAGCTTTATATATGCTAATGAAAATACAAACCTAGTTTATAGCTTATCTGATTATCAAACAGTATTATCTTTAGCGCCAATATTTTTTTGTATAGCATTTTTAATAAGTATTTTTTTTACTCAAGATACTATAAAGCTAGATTGTTATGGGCATATACTTACAGTAATATCTGGGTCAGTTAAACTGAAGTTAAATACTACAGAAGAGTTTAACTTAGTGAAAGGTGTACACTGTTATATTCCGCCCACAAGTATTGCAAGCTTGGAGGTGGAAGCTGAAACAAGGCTTGTTGTAGCATCAGCACCAAATAAAATTCAATCGAGAGGAAAAAAATTAATAATAAGAAATGAAGAGTTTATTTACGGTTGCGCTAATGATAGACCTCTACGTTGGATATTAACACCACAATATTTAAGTAGACGTATTTTTCTTTTTCATGATGAAACATTAATGAGCAGATCTGGTACTCCTATTTCTTGGTTTCATACTACGATGTTTGATGTAGAGGGCTTACCTAAAAATAAGGATGGTGATTCAGTATTTAAGATGTCATATAATAATAATACAGAACCAAATATTTGTTATGATGTGCAAGGAAAAGCATATGTAAGATTTGCTCAGCATCCATATGAGAATCAGCAATGGAGTCAATGGTATAAATTAAATCAAAATACTACCTATTATTTAGATGAAACTATTGAGTCAGCAGAGTGGATTGATTGTCAAGGTCAAAAAAAACCATTACGCAACAAACATGAGGTTTCAATAGAAAATGATGGTTATGTTTCTTTATATTGTATATTTGATCCAGCAGTTACAGGCATTGAGAAACATAGTGTTGGTGAGTATAGCCAATACCAATTTTTAGGAAAGGTGCTAGCTTCTAATGATTATGATAAGTATCAACAAGAGATTAAAGAGTTTGATCAAATGATTAATAATCTTTCATTATTAAAAGCTAAAAATTTAGATTTACAAGAATCAAAATATTGGAAAAAATATATACAAGGTAAAAAAAATCAAAAAAGTTATGAAAAACAATTATATGACTCTCTTTTAGAACAAGGCAATAATAGACAAAATGTTATCGTTAAGTGGATTGATACTTATTAATTTGACTTTATTGATAAGTATTAATTATGTATTTATCATTATATAAGCTTTTTTTATCCTAAAATATTCTCTATAATCGAAGTATGAGTAAATTTATAAAGTGGCGAGTTGCTAATGCCGTTATCGAAAAATAATATCGGTTTTGTAGTAGAAGCTATTTTGGACGCTTTTCGGTTTAACAAAAAATCTACTGTTATAACTGTACAAAAAAATATCTTAAAATTTACTTTTTCAAAAATAAAATCATCACTCATTCTGCTCAAGAAAATCTCTCTCAGCCTCTAATATAGTTGTCTGATAGGAACCTCGGCTTTAAATATATTTTTTTCATTAAAAATAAGTAAATATTAACAATAAAATTTATTAAAAAGGACATATATGATAGACAGAATATGGAAAAATGGCAAAATTGTATCTTATGATCAAGCTAAAGTAGGAATAAATACACATTCATTACATTATGGTTCATCTGTTTTTGAAGGAATTAGAGCCTATAAAACAATAAATGGAACTGGTGTACTTAAGCTAAGAGAGCATATGCAAAGGTTTATGTATTCCATGAATGTTTTAGGAATGAAATGTAAATTCTCATTAGAAGAATTATGTCAGGCAGTTTTAGATACCATTAAAGCTAGTAATATGGAGTCTTGCTATATTCGACCATTAGCTTATTATGCTGAAGGAACAGTAAGTGTTTTACCTCAAAAAGATCATCCTGTAGATATTGTTATATATTGTATTGAAATGGGCAAATATATGGCTGCTGATAAGGTTGATATAAAAGTAAGTAAATATATCCGAATACATCCTAAATCTACTGTTTGTGATGCCAAAATAGGAGGACATTATGTTAATAGTCTTCTAGCTTCGAGAGAAACTGTGGGTACCCATTATCATGAGGCATTATTACTTGATGTGGATGGTAATGTTGCTGAAGGTGCAGCAATGAATGTTTTTTTTGTTAAAAATAATGAATTAATAACAACTCCACTAGGAACTATTTTGGATGGAATAACTAGAAAACTTATAATAACGATAGCAAGAGATCTAGGTTATGAAGTAACAGAACGTTATTTCAAAGTAGATGAAATAATTAATGCTGATGAGGCATTTTTCTGTGGTACTGCTGCCGAATTAACACCTGTAGGTAGTATTGATGACAATAAATTAAAAGCATCAGAATATAAAATAACTAATCAAATTAAAGTGATTTTTGAACAATTAAAGCAGGGCGAAGCTTATAAAGAAGCGTTAACGTATGTATAGGAGTTGTTACTATGATTAAAGAAAAAGTTTATATTTTTGATACGACATTAAGAGATGGTCAGCAATCACCAGGCGCAGGAATGTCTTTTGAAGATAATCTTGCTTATGCTGATTATGCTGATAATTTAAATATTGATATTTTGGAAGCAGGATTTCCTTCAGCAAGTAATACTGATTTTGAAATAGTAAATACTATTTCAAAGCGGATGGCAAAAAAAGGTTCAAATATGATTATTGCAGGACTATGCCAATTAAGAAAAAACCAAGTTGAAATAACAATGGATGCTTTGCGCCCATCTTTAGCATCAGGAAAAGCAAGGATTCATGTCTATTTACCTGTAGATCCAAACTTAGCTCAAGCAAGTTTAGGTAGTAAAAATGATAATCACCAAAATATTAAAAATGTATATGAGCTAATAAAGTTAGCATATGACCAGGGTTTTGAAGTCGAGTTTAGTGCCGAAGGATATTCTAAGTTAGGCAGTGATTTTGATTATGTTGCAGATATTTTCAGAGCTGCTGTTAGAGCAGGAGCAAGGGTTATTAATTGTCCAGATACTATAGGTGGTGCATGTGAACGAGAGGGTGATGAATATTTTGTCAATAATATGACAAAACATGCTCAAATTATTAAAAGTGAATTCCCAGATAAAGATATTATTTGGTCAGCACATTGTCATAATGATTTAGGCTTAGCACTTGAAAATTCTATGAATGCTGTTTTTGATGGTCCTGCTAGGCAAATAGAAGGGTGTGTTAATGGTGTGGGAGAGCGTGCAGGTAATGCATCTTTAGAGCAGTGTATAATGTTTATTAATTTATTTGGTAAACAACAAGCAGTCCATTTACATAATGATATAAATATATCAGGTTTTAAAACAATTTCTGACTTTATTGATAAAAAAATGTTATCTAGACAGCCTCATTATCCAATTACAGGGTTAAATTCTGCTAGACATACTTCTGGTGGTCATACTAATGCGATTTTAAATAATCCTTTAGCGTATCAACCATTTCATCCTGAATCAGTTGGTAGTGAGATTAGTTTTGTCTTTGGTCCGTTATCTGGAGGCAATCATGCTAAAAAAATTATTGAGGAAAATGGTTATATTTGTCTTGATAATGAGAAATCAAGGTTTGCTCAACAAATTAAAGATATTTATCATGAGCGTAGAAAAGGGATCACAGATGCCGAGCTAATCGAAGCTTATAAGCAAATAAGGTCACCTATAAATGTTGCCAATATTGATTATGGTAAAACTAATGGAGAAACATATGTCGAGCTTAAAGGTAATTTTTTTGGTAATGTTGATTATAAAATCACTGATAAAAGTCAGAATTCAGCACTTTCAGCGCTATTAAAAGGCATCCAGCAAAATATCCCAAATATAAATATAGCTGATTATTTCTCTCGTTCATTAAAGGATGCCGGTATAAATTCTAAATCTGAAACAACTATTATGATTAAAGCAGGTGAAAATAGTCCAGTTGTAGAAGGTGTAGCTGTTGATCAAGATATTGAAATATCTTCACTTAAAGCTTTAATAGCTGCAACTAATAAGCTATATATAGAAACAAACTTTAGAGGTTAATATGCAAAAAAATATAATTGATAAAATATGGGATGCTCACGTTGTAAAAAAAGTAAAAGATTTTCCAGATATCTTGTATATAGATAGGATGCTGATGCATGAAGTAACTTCAGCACAAGCATTTGATAAAATTAGAGAATTAAATATTCCAATAAATGATCCAGACTCAATTATTGCGACAGTTGATCATAGTATATCTACATCACCTATTAATCGTTTAGAAATGAAGGATATGCAGGCGAAAGCTCAAGTTGAAAAGCTACGTAGTAATGTAAAAGAGTTTAATATAGATTTTTATGATTTTGATAGTCAACATCAAGGGATTGTGCATGTCATAGGGCCTGAGTTAGGCTTTACATTGCCTGGAACAACACTTGTATGTGGAGATTCACATACTTCTACACATGGTGCTTTTGGATCGTTGGCATTTGGTGTTGGTACATCAGAAGTGGGTCATGTGCTTGCAACAAATTGCATTTTACAATATAGGCCAAAGACTATGAAAGTTGAATTTATAGGTGAACCTTCTAAATTTGCTACATCTAAAGATATTATTATGAAGCTGATAGCTAATATAGGTATTGGTGGAGCTGGAGGCTATGTAATTGAGTATGTTGGTAATGTAATTGATATGATGTCAATAGAAGAGCGTATGACTTTATGTAATATGTCGATAGAATGTGGAGCTAGAGCTGGTTTGGTAGCACCTGATCAAAAGACATTTAGTTATTTGAAAGGTAAAAAATATGCGCCGAAGGATAGCGACTTTGACATAGCTACTAAGAAATGGAAAAGTTTTATAAGTGATGAAAATGCTCATTATGATAAAGTCATAAAAGTTGATGTTGAAAACCTTGAGCCAATGGTTACATGGGGAATCAATCCACAACATGCGATTAATATATCAGCAAAAATCCCAGCTTTAGAAAGTATCCCAACTCATCAACATAAATTAGCTCAACAAGCCTACGCTTATACTAAGTTTAGTGCAAATGAAAATATTCTTGGTAAAGAAATTCAGTGGGCTTTTGTTGGTAGCTGTACTAATGGCCGTATTGAAGATATGCGTGCTGTAGCTAAAGTTTTAGCTGGTAAGAAAGTCGCTGATAATGTCACAATGTATATTGTCCCAGGTTCTGAACAAGTAAGAAATCTTGCTATATCAGAGGGGTTAGATAAGATATTTTTAGCTGCTGGAGCTGAATTTAGGATGCCAGGTTGTTCAATGTGTTTAGCTATGAATGAAGATAAGGTCCCAGCAGGTGCAAGGTGTATAAGCACTTCAAATAGAAATTTCATCGGTCGGCAAGGTAAAGGAAGCATAACGCATTTAGCATCACCACAAACTGTTGCAGCTAGTGCTATTATGGGTAAAATTTGTAGTGTTAATAAGTTGGATAAGGAGTTATAAAATGCAAGCCTTTAAAAAAATAGTAAGTAATGCGATTCCATTATGGTTAAATGATATTGACACGGATATGATTATTCCCGCTGAGTTTTTAACTCAAATAACAAAAAATGGTTATGGTGAGAGTTTATTCTTTCGTTTAAAAGAAAATGATGATAATTTTATTTTTAATAACCCTAATTATGCCAGTGCTCAAATCCTTATTGCAGGTGATAACTTTGGTTGTGGCTCATCACGAGAACATGCTGTTTGGGCGCTTATTCAGGCAGGTATAAGAGTTGTAATAGCACCATCTTTTTCAGATATATTTTTTAATAATGCGGCAAAAAATGGTTTACTTCTAATTTCTTTAGCAAAAGATGATGCAAAGAGCTTATGTCAAAAAGCAGAGGATCACCCTAAGTTAGAATTTAGTGTTAATTTAAATGAACAGTTGGTAATAGTTGAAAATGATAGCTATGGTTTTGACTATGATCCTTTTCGTAAAAATTGTTTATTAAATGGACTTGATGATATGACTTATTTAGTTGAGCATTTAGATGTTATTAAAAAGTTTGAACAAGAAAGGGGATAAAAGTGCAAAAAAATATAGCTATCTTAGCTGGTGATGGAATTGGACCAGAGGTTATGGAATCAGCATTAGAAGTACTCGATGTTATAGCTGCTAAATATGAGCATAATTTCAATTATGTTGAAGGATTTATTGGTGGGGCGGCATATGACAGATATCAAGATCATTGTCCTAAAGAAACTTTAGATATTTGTAAAAAATCAGACGCGATTTTATTTGGTTCTGTTGGTGGTCCTGTTGAAGCACAAGATCAACAAAAATGGCAAGGATGTGAAACAAATAGCATTTTAGCCTTACGCAAATATTTTAATTTTAATATAAATATTCGTCCAAGTAAGGTTTTTTCATCTTTACAAGACTCTTGCCCTTTGAAACAAGATCGCATAGCTAATGGTGCAGATATTGAAATATTTAGAGAGTTATCAAAAGATATATATTTTGGTGAGCATAAAACTTTTAGTGACGAGAATGGTATTAGACATGCTAAAGATACTGCTGAATATGATGAGATCACGATTAGAAATATTGCGATAAAAGCTTTTGAACGTGCTAGACAGCGTTCTAAGCAGCTTACCTCTGTAGATAAGGCGAATGTGTTAGATACTTCAAGGTTATGGCGCAATATTGTCAATGAGGTTGCTAAAGACTATCCTGATATAGATCTTAAACATATGTATGTTGATAATTGTGCGATGCAAATGGTTTTAAATCCTGCACAGTTTGACGTAATTGTTACAGCTAATTTATTTGGAGATATCCTTTCTGATTTGGCTTCTGTCTTACCTGGTTCGATTGGTTTAGTGCCATCTATAAGCTTAAATAGTGATGGTTTTGGCCTATATGAGCCGTCTGGAGGGTCAGCTTATGATATTAAAGGTCAAGATAAAGCTAATCCGATAGCTCAGATTCTTTCAGCAGCTTTGATGCTATCGTACTCATTTGGTTTGGTAAAAGAAGCTGAAAACATTGCTTCTGCGATTGACAAGACTCTTGAAGATAACTATAGAACTAGAGATATATTTTCAGAAGGATCTAAACTTGTATCAACAAGAATATTTACGCAAGAAGTTATAAAAAGGATATAGTGCTTAAATATAGTTGATAAATATTTCTGTCATTTAATGAGCTGTTTTAAATAATGTCCATTATTAATAACTATGATAGTTATTTAAATTATTTGCATTCATAACCTAAAAAAAATCAGTCAAAAAATAATAAACTCTTAATAACATTATAGCTATAGATTATTAGTTTATTTGCTATATCTTTAGGCAAAAAATTATAGGAATATAAGTATAAATAGGTTAGAATGTGATTTTTAGATTATTTGAAAATAAATAATGATATCGAGAATAATTATTATATTAAGTTTGTTTTTTATTTATACATCTCATTTGTATGCATATTATGAGGTATATGATTTAAAAAATAATATTATTGCTTCATGTAATGATATAGTTAATCCGATAGTTATTTGACAATAATGTTATAATATTTAGAAAAAATGTCATCATATAGCCAAGATTTCAGAGATATCGTAATAACTAAATATAAAGAAGGCCTAACAGACAAAGAGCTAAGTAATTTTTTTAATATAGATATCCGTACTACTAGATCTTGGATAAACTTATACGAGACAACTGGTGATTATAAATCTAAGCAAGGCTTGGGTTGCGGTAGAGTAGCAACCTTTACAGATAAGGAAGCGATAGAAAGCTACTTAAGAACATATCCAGATGCAATGGCTTTAGATATTAGAGAAGCATTAGCTCCTGAAATACCTAGAAGCACATTTTATGATTGTCTTACCAGACTTGGTTTTAGTTTTAAAAAAAGACACCTAAATATAAGCAAAGAAAAGAACAAGATAGGCAAAGTTTTATAGAGGTTGTTGAGACTATTGAACCTAACAAACTTGTATATTTAGATGAAATGGGTATGGATAATAAACAGTCTGTACTAAGAGGATGGTCTCTTGTTGGTAAACCTAGCTATGGTGAAGTTATTGCTTATCAAACTCAGAGAAAAAGTATAGTTGCTGGTTATAACTATTTAGAAAAGAAGATTATAGCACCGCTAGAGTATACTGGATATACAGATACTATACCTTCCTGCTTATTCTCCTGATTTAAATCCTATAGAAAAAATTTGGGCCAATTTTAAAAGAATTTTAAGAAAAGTAAATAATTCTTTTGATAATTTATCTGATGCTATTACTCACGTCTTTAGCACAATATTATCAGATTAACTATATGAGTAATCATGAAAGCTATGAACACACTTTTAGTGATTGTGAAGGTGGGTCCACGCTTATTATGAACTCTAATGTAGAGAATTTTAAATATATAGATAAAAGAGGTTCTCTATCGGTGAGGATGAATTAGTATATAATACAATATTTTTCATTTAAGTAGTCACTCTTAAATCATGATTTTTTTGATTCTAAAATTTTTACTTAACTCTTTGAGAATAATATTTATAACTTTGACAGGGTTAAAGAATATTTTTAGTGAAGGAGCTACGCTAATTTTAAAAGTATTTTTTAAAATCTATTTATCCTGTTAAAATCTATAGTATTAACAGTATCTATTTTGAAGTCATGAATAGTATTTTGTTTTCACATTGTTTTGATGGTAAAGGTGGTGTAACCGCTATATTTAAAAATGATTATCAACACCAAAAAGATAAAAAAAGGCTTGTTTGGACACATTTGGATGCTAATAATCCAGAAACTAAAATCTGGTTAAGTAGAGAATTGGGTTTAATAGACCCATATATTGTTGATGCATTAGTAGCAGAAGAAACCCGACCAAGATTTACCCAGATTAATGATGGTATGTTGATAATTTTAAAGGGAATGAATTTAAATAAAAATAGTAATCCTGAAGATATGATTTCAATAAGGTTATGGATGGATGAGTATCAAATTATTAGTACATGTCTACGTTCACTAAAGTTATTAGATGAAATAGTATCAGATTTAGAAAATAATATTGGCCCTAAAACATCAGCAGAATTTATTACAGGACTTATTGAGAAGTTATCTATAAAAATGGAGCCGGTATTAAGTGAGCTTGATGATAAGCTAATAGATATTGAAGAACAAATTATAGAATCAGTAGATAATAACTTAAGAGAATCTATAGTTGATATACGCAAACAGACAATCGTATTTAGGCGTTATATATTTCCTCAGCGTGATGTGATTGAGCAATTAAGGATGAGTAGTTTAAGCTGGTTGGCAAACTCTCATAAGCGTTATTTAGCAGAAATATATAATCATGTAGTGCGCTATATTGAAGATCTTGATGAGATTAGAGAGCGTTCTCAAATTGTTAAGGATGAACTTAGTAATGTTATGAGTGATAAACTTAATAATAAAATGTATTTCTTAGCTGTGATAGCCGCTATATTTTTGCCATTGAGTTTTTTAACAGGGCTTTTAGGTATAAATGTAGCGGGGATACCTGGTTCAGAAACTCCATATGCTTTTTGGATATTTATTGGAATATTAACAGTAGTAGTGATACTTCAAATATACTTATTTAAAAAGCTTAAATGGTTCTAATGTTTATGGTTTGATAACTTTTATATTAAATTCTTTTCTAATACTTTTTAGTGGTGTATACATATACTCTTCATAATTATACCAATCCCATTTTTTTGACATTTTATAAGCTTTAAATATGGTTAATATGCATATTGGCAGCTGCCTAATCATTACCAAATAAACGATAAATTTATATTTATATCTTTTCAGGTAGCTATTTATGACTGTTTTATAATCAATAAATTTAAAGAACTCTTTGTAGCCTTTTAGAGTTACATTTGTACCTATTAGAGTCCATGTATCGTTTATGGATTCTCCTCTTATTTGAAAGGGAATTGTGCCAAATAGCACGTGAGTTATATCATGATTTTTAAACCATTTACTAGCTTTGTCATGACTATCATTAGGGTTTAAAAAGGAATAGTTTTTATTATATTCTTCTAATCCTTGCTTTAGAGTTAGATCACAGTTTTGATTTACATATTGCATAGATTTACGTAATTTATAGGTGTCTATAAAATATAGTGTACCAAAACAAAGTATTAATGTTTATATTAAAAGAATAGTTTTAAAACTATTCTTTGATTTCAGTTTCTTTTTTTTCGCAACACTCACTATTGCTCTGATTTTTGCGGCAAGGACAATTTTCATCACAATTGCAGTTTGGACCACAGCAACAGCTATTATTTTTATGATATTTGGCTGCAACTATAACTATTATAGCAGCAACAACAACTAGCCAAATATTTCCATGGCACGAGCCTGGTAATATACATAGAATTAAGGCAATAATTTTTAATCCTACAGCGACTCCAAGTATAGCTAGGAAAATTCCTAAAAAGCATTTTCCAACTTGTTTAAAACATTGTTGGTCACCTTGATCATTTCTAAATGGACAACGCATAATAAATCTCCCTTTTTATTTACTTGCAGATTCATTGTATCAAAATGGATTCTTAATCACTATAAATATATTAGTGCCTTGTAATGTAATTTATACTAACAGCAGATAATATAATTATTAAAGATATCCAAACAGTTAGGCTAGATGGATCGTGGTTGATTTTTTTTCCAAAAATAACACCAAATAAAGGTACTAAGTAGTTAGTAAAAGAAGTAAATACAGGCCCAGCAAGTTTTATAAGGTAGGCATATAAGAAATAAACGATGCCAGCGCAAAAGACTCCTAAGTAAACAAGAGATGATAATGCAAAAAATGATATGTGGATATGAGGATAATTAGGTCTAAAGATTAGAATTAATATCGATAGTTGAATAGTCGATGCTATGAGTATGTTTCTTGATACTATAACAGGATTGTCATGGAAGCATGACTTACTTAGAAGTAGCAATGCTAAAGCAAATGAGATAGTAGCAAGTAATATAGCTAATATTCCATAAATATTAATAGAATGATTTTCAGTTACTAAATTTGGATAAAATAACACTATAAGCCCAATGAAGCCAACAGATATGCTTATAATATTTGATATAGTTATTCTTGATCGGATAATGAAAGGACCTAAAAGAACCACAAGAAAAGGAACAGTTCCAGTTAATATGGCCGTAATAGATGGACTTGTGAATTTTTGCCCCCAAGGTATTAGCATAAAAGGCATAGTAGCTTCAAGAAAAGCAATCAGTGAGTAAATACCAAAATCTTTCTTAAAAGATTAAGATTTTACATTTAGGAAATAGCATATACAACAGAGGATAATACAGCCAATTAAAGACCTAGTTAAAGCTATTAATATTGGAGGGAAATATTCAATTGCTTCTTTTTGGAATATAAATTGTGATCCCCAAATAAAACCTATTGCCAAAAGTAGAGAGTATTTTTTTAACATGATTTAGAATTATAAATTTTAGATGAAAAAGATTCTATAAAAAATTTTTACATAACACCAGCTATTAAATTTTAAGTTAATAGTTGTTAAAAAAATCTTCGTTATTATTTGTCTTATTTGTAAATAAAGTTTTGATATTTGATTGTACAAGTGGCGTAGTACTAGATTTGGTTGGCTTATGCATGAATGTACAGCTAGCAAGACAAGTTATTAAAAGAATTGATATTGGTATCCATTTCATTTTGAAATAAAGCTTTATAAGTTCTGGTTATTGATTTCATTATACATTGATAGGCGAGCATAGAGAATAATTTTTGTAAAGGCATTATATAGTTAATCTGATAATATTGTGCTAAAGACGTGAGTAATAGCATCAGATAAATTATCAAAAGAATTATTTACTTTTCTTAAAATTCTTTTAAAATTGGCCCAAATTTTTTCTATAGGATTTAAATCAGGAGAATAAGCAGGAAGGTATAGTATCTGTATATCAAACTTCTCTGCTATTTTAGCCAATTTAGGAGACTTATGAAAACTAGCATTATCCATAACAACAGTAGTCTTTGGAATTAACTCAGGACATAAATGCTCTTCAAACCACTGATTAAAAATTTGAGTATCTGTATATCCAGTATACTCTAGCGGTGCTATAATCTTCTTTTCTAAATAGTTATAACCAGCAACTATACTTTTTCTCTGAGTTTGATAAGCAATAACTTCACCATAGCTAGGTTTACCAACAAGAGACCATCCTCTTAGTACAGACTGTTTATTATCCATACCCATTTCATCTAAATATACAAGTTTGTTAGGTTCAATAGTCTCAACAACCTCTATAAAACTTTGCCTATCTTGTTCTTTTCTTTGCTTATATTTAGGTGTCTTTTTTTAAAACTAAAACCAAGTCTGGTAAGACAATCATAAAATGTGCTTCTAGGTATTTCAGGAGCTAATGCTTCTCTAATATCTAAAGCCATTGCATCTGGATATGTTCTTAAGTAGCTTTCTATCGCTTCCTTATCTGTAAAGGTTGCTACTCTACCGCAACCCAAGCCTTGCTTAGATTTATAATCACCAGTTGTCTCGTATAAGTTTATCCAAGATCTAGTAGTACGGATATCTATATTAAAAAAATTACTTAGCTCTTTGTCTGTTAGGCCTTCTTTATATTTAGTTATTACGATATCTCTGAAATCTTGGCTATATGATGACATTTTTTCTAAATATTATAACATTATTGTCAAATAACTATCGGATTAACTATATTTTAGCTTAAAATTTTATCAATACCTTGTATTTACAAAACAAGAAGAGTAATGTCAAATTAAGGCTAGTTAAAATTATAAATACTTATGGAGATAATATGACAGAATATGCATCACTAGTAACTTTTGTTGTTTCTATATTTACCATTTTAAATCCTTTTGGTAACATGGCAATTTACTTAGGAATCACAAAAAATTTAGATCCTGCTGAAAACAAAATAGTAGCTTTGAAAATGTGCTTAGCTATAGTATGTATACTTTTAGCATCTATTTGGATAGGTGCGGCATTGCTTAATTTTTTTGGAATATCAATAGCAGCGTTCCGTATAGCGGGTGGTTTAATTATAGGTTTGATTGCATTAAGAATACTTGGATATTTACCTGAAAGTGGTCATCAAGCAGATGAAAATCATGTCAAAGAGGCTATGTCAGATAGTGTAGCTATTGTGCCTTTGGCCATTCCTATAGTCGCAGGCCCTGGTGCTATTGTTACAACAATATCTCATTCAAGACATTATTTCCCCGAAACGATGCATAAAATTTATGCAAGTGTTGCTTGTATTATCGTTGTTTTTGTAATTTATTTATTTTTTTTATTAGTCCCTAAAATATCTAAAATTTTAGGCCCAGCAAAGATTAATATCATAAGTAAAATTATGGGCTTGCTTCTTTTAGGCATTGGAGTAGAAATGATATTAGAGGTATTAAAAGCATTCTAATTTGCCCATTTTTCTTTAAATTTTATGTAATCATGGGTTATAGATCTGTGGTGAGGTTATTGTTTTGCAGTTACTGAATATTAGTGCAATGCGAACTATTTTCTATTTTTGTTACCATTCAGACCATTCACCTTCATTAATCTGATTCGATAATACTGCATATTTTCTATCAAATTCTTCTCTTGTATAAGATAGTTTGATTTTCCAATCAAAGAATGATGATCTTGTCGCAAAGTCTTTAAGATCCTGAAATATTGAAATTATTCCAACTTTTTGGACTGCTAAATTCATTTTTGGTTTAAAGTAGCTAAAAGCAATTCTAGAGTTAGATTCATGTGACATTAAGTGTAGATCTGTAATCATAGAATATTCTTTTTCAACTACTTCGGGATTATCTCTAGGAGATATCTGTAGCGTATATCTTGGTGTTGGTACTTTATTAATGAATAAATAATTATTTAATTTAATGCGTAAAATTTTATTTTCATGTACAAGTTCAATATAGTTTTTATCCATTGACATCGTCGTATACTGTTTAGGTGCAGTAAGACGCCATTTTGTTCTATGGAAAACCCTAGTGCATAGTAACATATATAATTGCCTATAGTTTGTGTCTTCATACGTGTTCCATAAATTTGAAAAAAACGCTGAATATTAGATTGTCTAGAATTACTAAACTTGTCTTTAATAAGTTTAACAGATTGCTGATATTTCTCTAATTGTTGATACCCAGTACAATAAAAACTAGATGGTTCACTTATATATTGCTGATCAAATTTTCTATATAGATTTTCACGATAGAACTTGACGTAAAAATCTCTGGCTTCTAATATTTCAGGATGACCAACTCCGTGATCACCCACACGAAAAAACTCATTGGGATATAAAAGAGCCACAAGAGAGTAAATTTTAGTTAAACATTCATTAATATATATTTGTGAAGCATATCTTAACGGATCAGTTTTACCAGATGTCTGTGCATTAAAAAAAGCATCATTAGCCCAATCATATTTGTTGCTTCCAAATTGTTTCATGTGATCAACAACACTAGGATTGTCATAATATTTTTTATCTTTTTTTAAGTAAAAATAGGGCAGAGAATCCTTCATAGCTTCAGGGAAATCAACGGTCATATATTCTACAAATTCCTGGTAAGATTCTTCAAGTTCTTTGCTATCTATTTGAAAGTCTTCAATCTTTAACTTATCCAAGTCTATTGTTGGCCTTAAATAAGTATTGTATACAGCAAACTGAAATCCAACATCATCCCCATATAGTCCAATTTCTCTTTGATCAGGGTTTACATCAAGGAAAGTAGCTAGGCCGAAATATTTTGTTTTTTTATTCTGCTTCATCATACGTATTTCTTCGCTAATGTAAGGAATTTGGCAAAAATTATCAAAGCTTTTAAAGAAAGGATCATTGTCACCATGTGGAACTTTATCTATATCAAAGTAAAAACCATATAATTCAAGAAATATAAGAGATATTATATGATCTTTTACAAATGCAAAAATTTGCCGCTGATTACATTTCTGATAGAGATTTAGTAGTAGATTATAAGCTTCAGACCTATTAGGCATATTTACGGATTTTTCATTAGCTCTATTCTTTAAATAGCTTTCAAAGTCTATCACAATGAAATGAGATTTTAATGTATTAATAAAGACTTCTGTACCATTAGGTAAAAGCTCTCGTAAGCACTTTATTGTTGGGAGTTTATTAGCTTTTGGATTGTGATTTTCTATTAATTCAATATATTGGTCTAAATTGTAATAAGCTTTTGTTTGTGCTTGTTTTGCCTTGAGACTCTTAAAAGCCTTAGTGTTACACCATAAAATTGAAATAAACAATGTATCCTTAATATGGCTTGATAGTTTAGACATATTATTTGAAACAAAATAAGGTACTGCGTTCACAGCATCGCTATTACTAGACCAATAAGTGTGTATGAAATTATTATCCATCAACAAGTTCCATTAAGCTAAGGCTAATCCCATTCAGGGTGTTTATTAATTTATTTTTAGATTATATATTAATAATTGCTTGAAATCATGAGTTTTGTTTTATAGTCTCATTTATCTCTTATAACTATTTATTTCAAGTATTAAACATGCTTATTTAATTAAGTATTAACAAGGTCTAACCTAGGAGAATATTTATATATTTTTTTAAAGTATTGCTTTGAGCTTCTTTTGATGTGTAGAATTGCTAAATTTAGCATTTCAAAATCACCTATGTTTTACTTTAAAATATAGGGCTATGTGAAGCATATTCTATAAATAAGCTTAGCTTATTTCCTTAATTGTTGTTGATAATATCATTTTTTTATAGATTATTGTTGAGCTATTTTAGTATATTTACTTCTTTTCTATGTCGATCATTCTTTATATCATCTATTGAGTTGGCCTCTAATAATATTATATCTGTTACAGCTTCAACCTGATGTGTAATATTGGGGGACACTTGTATTATAGATTGATTCGTAATGATTTTTACCACAACATCACTTTCATCTATATGCCTATATGAAAATTTTATTTTTCCTGATAATAAAATAAAGATTTTCGGATCAGTAGCATACGACAAGCCTTGATGATATATATTACCGCTAATACTACCTTTTTTCCTAGAAATAAATATGAAATCATCTTGTTTACGACATAGCTTAAATGAGGATGTAACACCTCTTTTATCCTTACCTATTTCGGTGAAAGGTATTATTTTTACTAAATTATTTATAGTATCCTCCTATTATATTTAATTTCCATTTTCTTAGTAGATGAAACTAAAACTCAAAATATAACTAGAAGTGATGATTTAATTACTTATCAAAGATTAAACCTATTGTATATTGATAGGTTTCTTTTATATACTTCCTCACTTTTCCAGCCATGTGGTTTAGTAGGGCGCTTAGTTTCAAAAGCTTTATCAGATACTATAGTAAATAAGTTATTATCTTGATATTTGGCTTTCTCTTTTTCTAATTTTGGATCTTTGCCAATCGCTAGCATTTGATTATATTTAAAAGCTATATCTCTAGCTTGCTTTAAAGATACACTGGCATAGCTTCCAATGCCTATAGTAGTTCTTTTACCGTTAAGAGTATATATAGTTAATCCGATAGTTATTTGACAATAATGTTATAATATTTAGAAAAAATGTCATCATATAGCCAAGATTTCAGAGATATCGTAATAACTAAATATAAAGAAGGCCTAACAGACAAAGAGCTAAGTAATTTTTTTAATATAGATATCCGTACTACTAGATCTTGGATAAACTTATACGAGACAACTGGTGATTATAAATCTAAGCAAGGCTTGGGTTGCGGTAGAGTAGCAACCTTTACAGATAAGGAAGCGATAGAAAGCTACTTAAGAACATATCCAGATGCAATGGCTTTAGATATTAGAGAAGCATTAGCTCCTGAAATACCTAGAAGCACATTTTATGATTGTCTTACCAGACTTGGTTTTAGTTTTAAAAAAAGACACCTAAATATAAGCAAAGAAAAGAACAAGATAGGCAAAGTTTTATAGAGGTTGTTGAGACTATTGAACCTAACAAACTTGTATATTTAGATGAAATGGGTATGGATAATAAACAGTCTGTACTAAGAGGATGGTCTCTTGTTGGTAAACCTAGCTATGGTGAAGTTATTGCTTATCAAACTCAGAGAAAAAGTATAGTTGCTGGTTATAACTATTTAGAAAAGAAGATTATAGCACCGCTAGAGTATACTGGATATACAGATACTCAAATTTTTAATCAGTGGTTTGAAAAGCATTTATGTCCTGAGTTAATTCCAAAGACTACTGTTGTTATGGATAATGCTAGTTTTCATAAGTCTCCTAAATTGGCTAAAATAGCAGAGAAGTTTGATATACAGATACTATACCTTCCTGCTTATTCTCCTGATTTAAATCCTATAGAAAAAATTTGGGCCAATTTTAAAAGAATTTTAAGAAAAGTAAATAATTCTTTTGATAATTTATCTGATGCTATTACTCACGTCTTTAGCACAATATTATCAGATTAACTATAGATAGAAAAAATACTTATTATCATTCTTATCTATTCTTATGTTTAATCTATCACCTAAAGACATACTTTTTATGTCTTTGTACTTTAGGCTCTTTACTTTGCTATCAGTGATTTTAGCAGCCATAGATACATACTCATTTAGTGATTATGTATCTAGTATGTATTTTTGCAAGGGATTTATTAGTATGCTTTGGGACTGTGTAAAACTACAATATCAGCTTAAAGTGCTTATTTTAAAGGGTTTTAGATACTTGTTGAAACTATGTGAAAATGCTTTGTGGTGGAGGCGGCGGGACTTGAACCCGCGTCCATAAACTCTCTATCTTTGGATCTACATGCTTAGACTAACCTATTTAGTATTTAGCTTAGCTTTTCCCCGGGTAGTCAGGGTTAAAGTTAGCGAGTCTGATAAATACAGTTATTTATTTCCAGACTTAAAACAAACAACCGTCTTATGTAAAAGATGAACGGATGTATAGATAGCTCCATAAGAAAACCTATCATATCCGTGCGTTTCTAGGTTATTAAGCTAGACTAGGCAGCTTTAGCAACAGCTGCAAAGCTGTTGTCGTTAGCCGCTACGCGGTTTGCTTTTTTATTGCCAGTTATTATTGGCATTGTACTGTTATTAACGAGGTTACTGTACTTCCTCGGCATGCACCTTAGACTTTGACATCCATGTCGAAACCATATTCGCCCCCATTAGGGTAATACACAATTTATATGTAATTAAACCAAATGTCAATTTTATTATTAAGAGTAATTATTAGAAAAGTAGCATTAAAATTAGAATAGAGTGTACATAGCAGAAGAGAGAGCAATAATGCCAACAGCTAAAATGAAGCAATCAGCAAAAATATTTTTGTAATTTTTGAGCTCTTTGATTTTGTAAATACTATAAATAGGCATAATAAATAATATAATAGCTAGTACCAACCCTCCGATACTAGATATCATATTTAAAATGTTAGGATTTAAGTATGCTACTAACCAGCACGATAAGAATACTATAGACAGGGTCACAGGTTTTATAGTTTTTCTACTGATCTTATTCTTTGTTATTTTATAGACCATGCCATCAATACCTTCTTTGGATCCTAGATAATGACCAAAGAAAGATTTGCTCATAGCTATTAAAGCTATTAAAGGAGCAACGTATTCAAGGGTATGATTATTAAAATGATTAGCTAAATAGGAAAGTATAGAAATATTTTCTGATTTAGCTAATATTAGATCTTGAGGAGTTAGAGTCAACATTGAGCTAAATATAAATAATACTACGGTAGCAATCATTAAAATATTACTAGAAGCTATTATTTTAGAAGATTTTGTATCTGCATTTTGCTTATATTTAGTTTTTGTATAAACAGCTAAAGATGAAATAATCGGTGAATGATTAAAAGAAAAAATAAGTATAGGTATAATTAACCAAATAGCTAATATAATTCCAGAAAAAGTATTATTATATTTGAAGCTGGTACTAAGTATAGAAGTGTTCCAATATGGTATCATCCACAAGGAAAGTATGATTAGTGCTATAATGAAAGGAAACACTAAAAAACTCATTACTCGTATTATGAATTTTTGTCCAAAATTGATAATAAAAATAAGAGATGCGATAGTAAGTAAACTTAGTAGAAATCTATTTGGTGAATTATAATATAATTGATGAGTATAAAAACTCTCTATAGTATTTGTTATACCAACGCTATAGACTAGAAGTATAGGTAAAATAGCAAAGATATATAGAATATTAAAAAGCATCCCACCAATTTTTCCAAAATAGTTATCAGCAACCGTTGTAATATCAGAGCTGGCATTTGGATTTGATATTACAAACCGACATAGTGCTCGATGTGATAAAAAAACCATTGGAAAAATAAATAATAAGACTAGAAGTATAGGAATGATTCCTGATATTCCTGTTTGTATAGGTAAAAATAAAACACCTGCCCCTATAGCTGTTCCATACAAACTAAGTGACCACATTACATCTTCATTTCTTTTCATAGTAAATTTCAAATTTATAGGTTTAAAAAAGTAATTAATAGTTTTACATAGAGTTAAAATAGACTCCACATAAAAATTATTAAAAAGTTAATATATTTTAGTGCAAAATAAATAACTAGCAAAAATCATAAAATAATTATAGTAAGTTTTGGGATTTTAATAATAGATAAAGTAAAGACATTCTGATCGGGATACTATATTGGACTTGCTCAAAATATTTAGCGCAATTTAATGTATCTATAGATTTATCCATTTCATCTACTCTTGGTAAAGGGTGAAGGATTATAAAGCTACTTGTATCAGAAATGTGTTTCCTATCTAAATAACATAAATCTTTATTTTTGAGGTACGTATCTTGATCTAAGAATCTTTCTCTTTGTATTCTAGTTACATAAAGCACATCGAGTTTTTCTAAAATATTTGCATCAATTTGTTCATGCTCACTGTAGCTATTGCCATGTTTATCAATATATTTTTTTAGCTTATCTGGTATTTGTAATTCTTTAGAGGATATGAAACTAAAACTAGCATTATGCTTGGCTAAAATATTGGTCAAAGAATGTACTGTACGACCATATTTTAGATCTCCTAAAAACCCAATTTTTAGATTTTCAAGAGAACCTTTTTCAGAATATATCGTATATAAATCAACAAGTGATTGGGTTGGGTGCTCATTTTCTCCATCACCAGCATTTATAACAGGTGATGCTACATATTTAGAGAATTCACTAACACTATTAGATTCTGGATGACGCATAACGATAATATCTGCATATTGATCCATCATCCTACCAGTATCTTCTAAAGATTCGCCTTTTTTGATCGAACTTGATGAACCATTCTCTAGTGATATAACATTACCTCCAAGCCTACTCATTGCTGATTCAAATGAAAACCTAGTTCTAGTACTTGGTTCAAAAAATAAACTAGCTAAAATTTTGCCTTCCAGATCTTTTATAAGCTCTCTTTTAGCAAGTCTATCTTTATAAAGATCAGCTTGATGGAATAAATTGATCAAATCATTTTTATTTATTTGTTGAGCTTTTATAAGCTTTTGGAATGATAGCATTTTAATACCTTTTGTATAGTTAAATTACTATAGTACACCAGTACTTTTAAGTTTTCTTATGACATTATGAACACCATCAAAGTCAGTATAAATATCTGCATCATTATAAGTATTCTCGCCACCAACAAAAACAGATATGTAAGCATTGTCTAGCATCATAAAATCATTATGATCATTACCAAGACAGATAGATTCTTGCATGTTGAGATCACAATCTTTAAGTGCTATATATTTATTGTTATGGTTGGGGGTTATATCAAAAAGGTTATCTTTTGAGTGCTTATTCAAATTAAATTTGTCATTAAAGGAAGCAAAAACAACATTGTGTTTGTTATATAGAGATTTTATTTCTTCTTGTATATTTTCTGCTATATGCTTTCTATTATTACAAATTGTTCCATCGATATCGAAAATTAAATTCATTCAAAAAAAATCCATTAAGTATATTTAATCAATTATTACCCAAACGATAGGTGTTCTAATAAGTCGAAGTCTAACTATTAATCCATTCTTTAACAGTTTTTACATCAAAAGAATTATCAATACTTCGCATCTCTTTTACTGCAATAGCAAAGGCTTCAAAAGCTCCAGCAGTAGTTACATAAGGAACTCTACTCATGATAGCAGCTCTTCTTAGGGCTAGGCTTATTTTTAATTCTTGTCTAATAGAAGTATTAACGAGTAAATCAATTTCACCAGCTTCTATAGCATTAACTGTACTATGTACTCGTTCATTACCAATATTATCTGATGCTTTATCGAAGAGCTTACATGTAATGCCATTATCTTTTAAAAACCTCTCGGTACCTTTGGTGGCAAAAATGTTAAAACCAAGTTTGACAAGCTCTTTAACAGGGGTGATTATTTTAGGTTTATCGCTATCACTTACGGATATTAAGATATTACCCTTTAAAGGTAGTTTATTAAAAGACATTTCTTGAGCTTTATAAAAAGCTACACCAAAGCTTTTATCAATACCCATAGCTTCGCCTGTAGACTTCATCTCAGGACCTAAGTAGCAGTCAACATCTTCAAACCTACCAAAAGGGAATACGGCTTCTTTTACAGAAAAGTGTCTCGGTATTGGATTATTTAAAATAAATTCAGAAAGCTTTTTGCCAATCATAAGTTTAGTAGCAATATTAGCTATACTATTCCCTGTAGCTTTTGCAACAAAAGGAACTGTTCTAGATGCTCTAGGATTTACCTCAATTACATATAATTGTTTATTTTGGTAAGCAAATTGTACATTCATAAGGCCTATTACATTAAGTTCTCGGGCTAGCTTGATAGTAGCTTGCTTAACCTCTTCGATTTGCTCATCGGTCAGAGATCTAGTAGGAATTGAACAAGCGGAGTCACCAGAATGGATACCTGCTTCTTCAATATGCTCCATGATACCAGCAACAAAAACACGTTCACCACCATCAGCAAGAGCATCTACATCAAGTTCTATAGCATTCTCGAGAAATTTATCAATTAATATTGGCCCTTCAAGAATACACTTAGCATTTTTTTCAATATAAGCATCTAATTCTTCTTGAGAGTGAACAATCTCCATAGCTCTACCTCCTAATACATTAGATGGTCGTACAACCACGGGGTAGCCAACTTTACCAATATTTTTTTTCAGCTCATTGATCGTATATGCGATTGTATTTAGAGGTTGTTTTAGATTAACCTTATCAAGTAATTCTTTAAATCTTTCTCTATCTTCTGCTAGATCAATCATATCAGGATCTGTACCTAAAATAGTGATATTGTTTTCATGTAAAGCAGACACTAGTTTCAATGGAGTTTGGCCACCAAATTGGACGATTACACCAAGGACTTCGCCTTTTCGCATCTCATTTTTGATGATATTTAGTACATTCTCAGCACATAAAGGCTCGAAATATAATTTATCAGAAGTATCATAATCTGTTGAGACTGTTTCAGGATTGCAGTTGATCATGATGGTCTCAATACCTTCTTCTTTTAGAGATTTAGATGCATGTACACAAGCATAATCAAACTCTATGCCTTGACCAATACGATTAGGCCCACCACCTAGGATTATAACCTTCTTTTTATCTGATATTTCAGATTCGCAATCTCTGATTATTTCTTCAAAGCTATAGTGTTCATATGTTGAATAAAGGTATGATGATTTTGATTCAAATTCAGCAGCACAAGTATCGACCCTTTTAAAAGTAGGGTAGATTTCATTACCAAATCTGAAGTTTCTAATATATCGCTCTGTTCTACCAACAAGTTCAGCTATTTTTGCATCAGAAAAACCTATGTTTTTATATGAAGAAAATTCTTCTTTACTATTTGGTAAGCCTGATTTTTGGAGAGTTTTTTCTGCAAGAATAATATTTGCTATTTGTTCAATAAACCAGGGATCTATTTTAGAAGCCTCATATATTTCTGACTCACTAACGCCATATCTTAAAGCTTGAGCAACTCTTAATATACGCATAGGAGATAATTCTTTTAAACATTCTAAAATAACAGTTTTGTTTACTTCAAAAGTTTTAGTATCATCGTAACCTGGAATTTCAACCTGGTCTAGGCCAGTTAAGCCTGTCTCAAGTGATACAAGAGCTTTTTGTAAGCTTTCGGAGAATGATCTACCAATTGCCATAGCTTCGCCAACAGACTTCATCTGAGAGGATAGCTTTGCCGATGTTGTTGGAAATTTTTCAAAAGTAAAGCGAGGTATTTTTGTAACTACGTAGTCTATAGTTGGTTCAAATGATGCGGGCGTTACTTTTGTGATATCATTATCTATTTCATCGAGTGTGTAGCCAACAGCAAGTCTAGCAGCGACTTTTGCAATAGGGTATCCAGTAGCTTTTGATGCCAAAGCTGATGATCTAGATACTCTAGGATTCATCTCAATGACAACTAATTTACCATCTTTTGGATTTACTGCAAATTGAACATTAGAGCCACCAGTTTCTACTCCAATCTCTCTAAGTACTGCAATCGAAGCATCGCGCATTATTTGATATTCTTTATCAGTAAGGGTTAATGCAGGAGCTACAGTGATACTATCGCCGGTATGAATTCCCATAGGGTCAATATTTTCTATAGAACAGATGATGATTGAATTATCTGCTCTATCACGGATAACTTCCATTTCATACTCTTTCCAACCTAAGATAGATTCGTCAATTAGCACTTCATTTGTTGGTGATAAACTTAGACCATTTTTGACAATTGCTTCAAACTCTTTCTTGGTGTTTGCGATACCACCACCACTACCACCAAGTGTAAATGATGGCCTAATAATAGCAGGTAATCCAATATCTTTTAATGCTTCATGTGCTTGATCTATCGATTGCACTACAACATTCCTAGGTACTTCAAGCCCTATCTTTGCCATAGCTCTATTGAACCTTTCTCTATTCTCAGCCTTATCAATAGAGTCAGCTTTTGCACCAAGCATTTCGACATTATATTCTTCTAAAATGCCTGCTTTGTCTAACTCTAAAGCACAATTAAGAGCAGTTTGTCCTCCAACTGTTGGTAATATAGCATCAGGTTTTTCTCGAGCAATTATTTTTCCTACACTTTCAACAGTAATAGGCTCGATAAAAATCTTATCTGCAGTTGTTGGGTCTGTCATGATTGTCGCAGGATTAGAATTTACTAAAAAAACAGTATAGCCATCTTCTTTTAAAACTTTACATGCCTGAGTTCCTGAGTAATCAAACTCACAAGCTTGACCGATAACGATTGGTCCAGCCCCTAAAACCAAAATACTTTTTATATCTGTTCTTTTTGGCATATCTATTAATTTCCTTTTTTACTTTCTGTTATCATATCGGCAAATTCTTTGAATAAATATTTACAGTCATGAGGGCCGGGAGAACTCTCTGGATGATACTGCACAGCAAAAGCAGGTCTATCTTTGAATTTAAGACCCTCAACAGTACCATCAAATAATGAGCTCATATGAATTTGAATATTCTCAGGGACCTCGTCATCACATACTACAAAACCATGGTTTTGACTTGTTATAAGTACTTTTTTAGTGTTTCCATCTAAAACTGGTTGGTTTACACCTCTATGACCCTTATGCATTTTTTTTGTTTTTAGCCCGGCTGCTAGAGCTAGTAGTTGATTACCTAAACATATACCAAATATTGGTATTTTATTTTCAAGTAATTCCTTGATGACAGGCATAGTGTAGTCAGAAGTTGCAAAAGGGTCTCCAGGACCATTTGATAAAAATACTCCATCTGGATTATGTTTCATAATATCATCATAGGTACTGTCAGCTGGGACTACAGTTACTTTAAATCCAGCATCAACTAGATTTCTTAAAATGTTATATTTGACTCCATAGTCTATAACTACAACGTTGTAGTTATAGTCGCCTTGTTGTCTATATATCTGTTGTCCCAAAGAAAAAGTATGTTCGTTCCAATTGTATTCTCTATTTGTTGTGACACTTATTGCTAAATCTCTACCACTTAAGTTTGATTTATTTTTAATTCTAGATCTTACATAGTTTGCATCTAAGAATTCGCCAGGTTTTACAGATAGTATTGCAACCCTTACAGCGCCTTCTTTACGTACTTTACGTACAATTGCTCGTGTATCAACACCGCATATACCAACGATATTTCTATTTTTAAGCCATGTATCAATATGCTTTTTAGCTCTAAAATTTGATGGATTAGTTAGGTTTTCTCTAACAATTAAGCCTTTGGCAAATACACCTAAAGACTCATTATCTTCATTATTTATACCAACATTACCAATATGAGGGAATGTAAATGTGATAATTTGACCAGCATAAGAAGGATCAGTTAATGTCTCCTGGTAGCCTGTCATAGAAGTATTAAAACAGATTTCACCATCTGTCCAACCACGAACCCCGACAGATCTTCCAAGATAATATGTTCCATCTGGGAAAACCAAAATTGCATTAGTCATATCATTTGCTAATATCATAAAATAACCTTACTTTGCTGAGTGAGAATTAAAGAAAAAATGTGTCTGAAAGATATTTTTATCATTTACCTTTTTATAAAGTTAATAGACAAATTGAAAGTATTGTAGGCTTTTGATAACTATCTGTAAAGGGGATTTTTTAAGATTTACATAAATTATATTTTAGCCTAGATTTAATGCAAATTTTATAATAAAATTTATCTTTTACAGCTTAATATTTTTAATAGTTCATTAGCTTATTTTTTTTGTAAAAAAATTTCTTTTTACAACTAAGTTTCTAAGCTTTCAATTTTAAAAATGATAATATTATTGAAATTAAAAGTTTTACTAAAAATATTATGATGAAAAAAATTACTATCTCTTTAACTTTGTTGATGTTTTTAATACCTTTTGGTTACTCTCAAGGAAAACTAGTATTTGTATCAATGATAACGCGTCATGGGGATAGAGCTCCATTTGCAAATATAAAAAATGCTAATTATAAATGGGGGACTTCTCTATCTGAGCTTACTCCTATAGGAATGAACCAAGAATATAACTTGGGTAAAATGCTTAGGCAAAGATATGTCGAGCAGTTTAAGCTTTTACCAAAAAAATACCAGAATCAGAGCATTTTTGTATTGTCTAGTCATACGAATAGAACGGTAGAAAGTGCTCAGAGCTTGCTTATGGGACTTTATCCAGCTGGGACGGGGCCTATATTAAAAAATGGAAGTGTAGCTATTAAAGGAGGGTTTCAGCCTATACCTATAATGACTTTATCAGCAGACTCTAAGCTTATACAATTTCCTTATCAGCAGTACTTAGATGTTTTGAAAAAATATATTTATAATTCACCAGTGTGGCTTAATAAAACTCAAGTAGAGCAATCAAACTTTGATAGCTGGCAGAAGATTTTAGGAAATAAAATAACAGGCCTTAATGATATTCTAACAGTTGGTGATGTTTTAATTGTTGCTAAAGCTCATGGAAAGCCTTTACCAAAAGGGTTGACTCAAGAAGATGCTAAAACAATGATTGATTTAACTAGTTGGGGTTTAGTACAGCAGTTTAAGTCACAAAAAGTAGCATATATTTTAGGGGGACAGTTAACTAATCGAATCATTAAAAACCTTAATGATGTAGCTGTTGGAAAATCAAAATATAAAATGACTTATTATTCAGGTCATGACCTTACTTTGCTTGAAGTTATGGGAACTTTGGGTGTACCATTAGAAAAAGCACCAGGCTATGCAAGTAATATGCAATTTGAGCTCTTTAAAGATGGACATACTTACAAGGTTAAGCTTAGATATGATGGGAGGTATGTTAAATTACCAATTATGGATAATAATGATAGCTGTACGCTAGATGCTTTGAATAAGTATATGCAAAACATCAATGCTAGATTTTAAAAATAAGCTTTAATTACTTGCTTAGGTAGGTTATGTAATATTGCTCAGTCATTCCTTCAGCCTTTCTATAATCAGGAATAGATTCTCGCTGTTCACGATCAATTAATTTAAAATCAATACTTGGAGAGAAATTGCTTATTAGCTCAGCTTGAGTAACACTATAAGGAGGGGTTTTAGATTTATTATCATGTTCCATTACTAATAGGAGTATTTGAGTTGAACCAGAGCATACTTCTAGCATCATTTTTGCATATTTAGCTCTTATATCTTCTGGTAAAGCAATATAAGCACCTCTATCGTACCAAATATCAAAAGCTGGTAAGTTATTAGCTATTTTTGGTAAGTTAAAAATATCAGATACATATATTACAATATCATCACTTTTATAACATTTGTAACCTCTCTTTTGTGCAACTTCATATTTGATATTATTTTGACTAAAAAATAATAAAATAGCTTTTTCTGATAACTCGATACCAATTACTTTAACTCCTTTAGATAAGAAATACAGCATATCTATACTGCTTCCACACATTGGTACTAGACATACTGAAGAGCTATTTATATTTAATTTAGAAAAGTGCTTAACTAGAAACTCATTTGGTGATTCTTGACAAAAATCGACATCATTGTTTTGCCATCTATTTAGCCAGTATTGATTATGGTTTATTTCGACTTTGCTCATATTATCTTTAATTGATAATTATTAACTTATTAGACATATTAACATGAGTGATTAGATAAATATTACTTTTAAATATGGCGATTTATACAATGGTTCTTTATAATTTCGGTAGATTATAAAGGAGAAAGAAATGCAAGATCAAACATTACTTATTAAAAATGCAACTGTTGTTAACGAAGGCAAAACATTTAAATCTGATGTTTTAGTTGTGAATGGCAAGATTACTGAAGTTGCTACAAATATAGATAAATTAGCAGATAAAGTTATAGATGCTACAGGGCTTCACTTACTGCCAGGCATGATTGATGACCAGGTGCACTTTAGAGAGCCTGGACTCATGCACAAAGGCGAGATTGAGACAGAATCAAAAGCTGCTGTTATGGGCGGTATTACCTCATATATGGAGATGCCAAACGTGAATCCAGCAACTACAGTTGTTGAGCGTTTAGCTGAAAAAAAAGAACGTGCAGCTGCTAGATCTCACGCAAACTATGCTTTTTATTTAGGTGCTACTAATGATAATGTTGAAGAGCTAAGACGCTTAAAACCTAATGATGCTTGCGCTATTAAAATCTTTATGGGAGCTTCAACTGGTAATATGCTGGTAAATAACCCTGAGACTTTAGAAGGCTTCTTTAGAGATAGTCCACTCCTTATCGTGACACATTGTGAAGATACGCCAATGATTACAGAGCTCGAGAACAAAGCTCGCGAGAAATATGGTGAAGATGTACCATTTGATTTGCATTCAGAGATTCGCTCACGTGAAGCTTGTTTTAAATCATCAGATCTCGCAGTTAAATTGGCCAAAAAATATAATTCGCGTTTGCATGTGTTACATCTAACTACAGCTGAAGAAATGGTACATTTCGATAATACGATTCCTTTGCAAGAGAAACATATTACAGCAGAGGTATGTGCACACCATTTGTTTTTTTCACGTAAAGACTATGCAGAAAAAGGTGCTCTGATAAAGTGTAACCCCGCTATTAAAGAAGAAAGTGATCGTCTTGCGTTATTAAAAGCAGTAGCAGACAATACTATAGATGTAATAGCTACAGATCATGCACCACATACTTGGGAAGAAAAACAAGGTACATATTTTAAAGCTCCAGCTGGCTTGCCATTAGTAGAAGAAGCTCTAGTATCTATACTTGAGCATTATCATAATGGCTTTTTTAGCCTTGAACAAGTTGTTCAAAAAACAGCTCATGCTCCAGCGATAGTTTATAAGGTTAAAGATAGGGGATTTATTCGTGTCGGTTATCATGCAGATCTTGTATTGGTTGACCTAAACAATCCGCATACTCGTACTGATGAGCATAGTCATTATAAATGTGGTTGGACTCCATTTGCTGGTAGGACTTTTAAATCAAAAGTACAAAGTACAATTATTAATGGTGTAGTAAAATATCATAATGGCAAAGTTATTAGTGATCAAAGAGGCCAATGTTTAGAATTTGATCATAAGTTTTGAGTTTATCTTTTGTGGAGAATATTTAACAAATTAGGTAATTTATAAATTATAAATTTTTCTATGAATTTATTTTACAGCTATTAAAATCTCATTAGTACGCAAAGAAGGTATTGTCCATGGTGGGTTGTACCCAGCGGCTTCTGGCTGACTAATGATCTGATAATTATTCGCTTTTATCCAGGCTTTGAGTTTTTGAGTATTCAATTCAATAGAACTTTTATTGAGAGAGCCACTAAATGTTACAACCGCTATTTTCATTTTGGTTCTTTCGATTAATTTGATCATATGGTTAGTTGGTTCAGGTGCGTTTTGTAGTGTATATTTTGCAGGTAAAACAAAAGCTATAGTCCAAAATTTATTATTTTCCTTTATCATTACTGGAGTAGTCATCTGAATTTTCTCAGAGCGTTGTTCTATCTTAATAGGAGTCGTAATTTCTATTTTTTGTTTAGCAATATTGGCACCTGAAATATATTTAAATAGATACCTAAAGCCTTCATTTACAGCAGATTTATAATTTGAATCCTTGACAGTTATTTGAGCCTCTATCAGGGGGTCATACATTCTGATAGAGAAATTATTATTTTTTTCGATATTTATATACTTAGCTTGTGGAGTATCGTTTATACCAAAAATACTACAAGCTGATAACATTAGGACCGAAGTTATTGAAAGTGATGTTTTTAACATATTTAAGCTTCCTTATTTTTTTTATAAAAATATAGCTATATAGCTAGTATAAAGTATTCTAAAATAGAACAGCTAAAATTTTAGATAATTTGTTTTTTTGTTATAATCAGTAGCACTATAATTTATCTAGTTTTTATTTATGTCTAAATTACTAAAGATACTAATGCCACTAATTGTATTGTTCGGGGCTTCTTATGCAAGTGTGGATAAGCCACTTAAACTGATAGTACAAAGAGCAGAGCTAATGCAAGGTATAGGTGTTTGCAAATTACAAACCGATAGCTCTATATATGATTCAGCTCAAGAAAGAAAAGTTTTGCAAACTGCTGAAAACATCGCAAAAGCTAATCACTTTGATGAAAAGACTTTTTTGATTTTTATTCAACTTCAAATGGATTTATCTAAGCAAATTGAAGCTTACTATTGGCAATTGGGATCAAAAGAGCAAATAAATTCACAAACAATAGATTGTTTAGCAAGTTATCGAGTAAAAATAAAAAATATTGATGAACAACTATATACTAGTATCGGCGATAATTTACAAGAGTTGCAAAGAGATGATAGGTTAGTTACAAAGCTTGAAGAGCTTGTTAAAGAGCAACAAATTAAAGGAATTCCTCAGAATCCTAATTATTTAGATCTAATTGCTCAAAGCTTGCATCAGCTTAGAAATAAATAAGTAATTTATTTGGTAGTATTTTGTGCAGTTTTAGTCGTCACTATATACATTACCAACTCTTGATTTATTCCATTCTTTTATCTTCTCTTGGTTAGGTGCTAAATTAGCATCATCTGTAGGGTCAGCATACATTGAAAGATAATAATATAAGCTACCGAGTTGATTTTTATTAGGAAGGACTTCGACACTGCTTTTATAACTTTCACGGAAGATTTCTACTATTTCTATTGTATGTTCACATTGTTTAATAATTTGGTCATTATCTTTTTTTCCTAAAAATATATTAGAGTACTGGTTTTGTATAAATACAGAAAACATTTGAAGGTAGTTCTTTAATAAAAGGGCTCTTACCTGTCCAGTTACACCGTGCCTGTGTATAATACCATAGCCTTTTGATTTTGTACTAATTTGAACAAGAGTTGTTACAATACTAGTAACTAGGCCAGCAATTGCTGCAGGGGGAAAAAGGTTTTGCAATGTTTTAATCGTAGCATCGGTTGCTTCTGTAATAGCTCCTCCCATTATATCTGTTATATGTTTGGTAAGGTTAATATGTGGATTAGCCGCCTCAAAAACAAATCCTCTAGCTTGCCCGTCCATATAGTTTGCTACTGCTTTACCATCGCCAGGGTTAGATGTGTTTTGATCGAACTTTAATATATAAGCAAGTAATCCATCACTGATGTTTTTTATAATTAAAAGAATATTTTGTGAATTTTTAAAGGCCTCTGCTATCTTTTGTTGGCTTATTTTACTTAATGCTTTAACACGTTCACTACTGGTGTTAGTAAGGTCCTTTGTTGCTACTATTTTTGTACCTAGCGTAGAGTATTTTGAGAAAACTCCATCATCTAGGAAATTTTTAGCTATTGCATTCATAGATGAACCTGGGTGACATATAAATGCCCAGAGCTTTTCGGTTTCAGAAACTTGGCTTAACGACATTTGATCTAAAGTGTTTTCATCGTGTAATAAGTCTCGATCTAAATTTTCTAAAGCATCACCAATAGTCTTGAAAAGCTTTAGAATCACTTCTTTATGTCTAGTGTTTGGTGTTAAATAGTATTGAAGAAGTTTTTCCATGTTAAAGTAAAAAATGTTTTTTGAATAAACAGAATGAGATTCTGCTATACAGGCATAGTGGAAAACAGATAATGCAATAAATGAATAGTGAGTAGTTATAAAACATCTATCACATTTTTCTATTCTAATTTGATTTAACCTTTTACCAAAACCTTTGAAAAGTTTTTTAAGATCCTCATTACTATCTCTATTTAGAACAGCTTTTATCCTATTAGCTTTTTCAATTTCAATTGTAGTTATTTCGTTTGTATGAACTCCTTGACCTCGAAGATTCATCATAGCATTTCCAAGTGTGGAACTAATATAGTTTTTATTGTCTTGGATTTGGTAGAGTTCAATAAATGAATCTATACCTTTTAAAAAAGCGTTCCTTACAGCATCAATAGATATTAATTTAATCATACTCTTACCAAATTTAAATTTAACAAAACCTATAGTTTAAATAATATTATACATTTTAATGATAAAAAAGCTTTTATCTAAATTTAATATAAATAATATTAATAAATAAGAAATAGGAGCTGGATAAAATTATGTTTACTATAATTCTTAATTGCACTAATATATAATTTCAATATCGATTAAATATTTTGAGAAACTTAATGAAAATAATGTTCTCAGCAGATGGTGTTTCTAAACTAGCTTTAGAAAAAACAGCTGTTATTTCAGAGTATGTTGACTGTGTTAAAATTGGCCATATATTATGTTCAACGCTATCATTTAAAGAAATTCATAGCCTTGTGGGAGATAAAGATATTTTTTTAGATTTTAAATTTCATGATATTCCAAATACAGTAAAAACAGCTATCGAAAATTATTCAAAATCCATACCAAACCTTAAATATTTTACATTTCATGGCACAGCCAGTGATGAAATGATTAAGGCAACACTAAGTGCGGAAACTCACGCAACACCTTTAGCTGTGATTACTCTTAGTAGTGATTCTAACTTTAATAAAAACGAAAGTTTAGAAAAGTTTGCTAGATGTGTGGATTTAGGTGTGGAAAACTTTATATGTCATCCACATTTAGTTGAGGATGTGAAATGTAAGTTTGGGGATAAAATCAAACTCTATGTCCCAGGGGTAAGGCTTGAAAGCGATTTAACAGATGATCATTTCAATGCTTTAACCCCTAAAAAAGCAAAAAAACTTGGAGTTGATTATATTATTGTTGGAAGACCACTTCTTCGGGCAGATAATGTGGTTGATAAATTAAAGGAATTTAAATATTAAGACTATATGAGAAATAAGCACCTTAAAGAAATAATAATATCTCCACCTTTTGGTAAATATTTCAAATTCAAAGAGACATCTAATGTTTATGGTTCTTTCACTGTGAAGAGGCGTTTAGGCCTTATTAAACAAGCAATTAAAACTATTCGTAAAGTAGAAAAAAATGCTTGGCGTAATAAAATTGGTTTACGTAACCCTGGATTAGTAAATACAAGTCCACCAAAAAGAGTGCAAGATATAATCTCTTTAGCGGCTTTAGAAATATCAGATTGGTATCACTTTGCAGAAACTTTAAATTTACCAAAGTTTGTAAAACATAAAAATATTGAAATTAATATCGGTTGCCCTAATGCAAGTATTGTGGATTTTCCAGCAGAATTAGCAACTTTGTTTAAAGGTAGAAATATTAGCATTAAGATGCCACCGACTATAGATCATAACCTTAAAATAAAAGAATATCTTGCTGTAGGCATAACAACATTTCATCTGTGTAATACCATACCAACTGATAGAGGTGGTATTTCTGGCTACCCATTGCACCAATATACTTTACCAGCCATTAAAAAGGCGCGAGCAGAGTTTGGCGATAGTATCACTATAATTGGTGGTGGAGGAATTTATACTATAAAAGATGCGCAAAAATACCTAAATGCTGGAGCAGATCACTTATCATTAAGTTCCATCATGTTTAATCCTCTCAGAGGAAAAAAATTAATTAAAGAGATACATAGTATTATTGTAAAAAAATAGTCTGAACTTTTTTAGTTAAATATTTTAGATAAAGAAATATTGTCTATATAGCTTTTTTATCTTCATAATGAAATATCCAATTATTAGTAGAGAATGGTTCACCAGCATAATTACAAAAATATTGTCTTAAGAAACCACTTTGTTCACCACCATTATATTCTTCTATAATTGCACTATATAATTCTCTCATATCCATATTTCTATTATTACGTTGATATATCTGATCTATAAGGTTAAGCACGAGAAAGCCACAGTCATTATTGTATTGAAAGTTTTCTGTAAGATTATCTATGGTGTAGCCTCTAAGTATTCTTAGCTTAGAGATAATATACGCTCGTACCCACTCTATTCTACCATCTCCAAATGAGTCAAAGAAAAAAATTTGATTGTTTGCAGTATTTATTATTAGAAGAGTAAAGTGCCAGTTACCATGGTTAATTGGCAAGAAGATTATACTATTTATAGAATTTGTGATTAACTGATTTATAGGAGTTAAAATATCCTCTTGCTCTATTTCATTGCTAAGTACCGTACGACAAGGCTTAATTAAGAATCTATCAACCTCGTCAAGATTGATAATTACTTGTTGCTGATGTCTCTTACCAATACAAACATCAATGAAACCATTTGAAATTAAAGATGCACGATTAATACGATGACTGGTAATATCACAAACAATCTCAAGAGCTGAGCTAGCATATAGGTCATCAGAAAATAAATGTAGAGAAGTTAAATTTTGACTAACAGCCACAACCTGAGGGTCATTTATATCAATCTCTATAGCATTATGATTAACTGGATTAATAATTTTTTCTTTACTGGCAGATTTTGGTTTGTTTAAGTAGTTACTATATTGTTCAAAATTGCTATCATCAGCTTCAGATACATGCTTAAATTTAAAATCTGTCCTAATATTATTACTAGATAATTGTCTTTTTTTCTCAATATATTCTGATAAATCCTTGCTTAAAAAGTCATACAGTAAGCGCACATTGTCTTTACGCTTACTGTTCTTTTGTAGCCTAGAGTTAGCAATTGCTATAATTTTCTCAATTTGTTGATTAGTATCACCATCTTGTTGATTATCAAGCGTAGTTTGGATTTCTTTAATACCTTTAGCAAGATTGCTTGTTGTATAAAAATAATCAATAGCTGCTCCTAAGCCTAATGAAGCAGCATGCCACCATTTAAAGTCATAACGCCCTTGATACTCATTAGACCTTTCAAGGAAATCTTGATATATAATAGTGATTATTTGATTATATTCATAACACAATAAACCACAAGCTAAAACAGTATTTTCATTGTATTCAGGAAAAATAACATGCTTTGTTAAATATAATTCATAAGAATCAACAGCATTTTTTAGATCATCAAGTTTAAAAGATTTAGTTCTTTCATCATCAAATATAGCTTTTAAAGTTTTGGTTTGTGGATCATTAGATTTAAAACGGACATTTAGTTCAGAACTATCTTTTATGTTGTAGATGTCAAATAAATCTGAATTAGATAGAATAATGAAATCTTTGTTATCATTCATAAAAGAATAAGTTGATTCAAGTTCATCATAAGTTTTTCTGAATTTTTCGATTAAACTAAATTCTCTATAGGAGCTATCAAAAAATTTAACCTTATCAAAAGACCTAATATCTAGATGGGAAATGCTTTCTTCAATAAACTTATTTAAAGATACAAGATCAAAATTATTATTTTCTTTGAAAGTATTGTCTTCAGTGTTTAGCGTAAATATGACATATAGGTTAACTACTGTGCTATTAAGTTTAAACTTATCAATTGTTTTATCTAGATAGTTTTGCTTGAAATCAGTATTAATAGCCATTTGGAAGTCTTCTAGAAGTTTATCAAGGAATTTATCAAAACGCGTATAATCTTTTTTATCATAAGAATCACCAAATATGCTAATAATACTATCCATATAATATTCACACATTTTAGTCATCATTTTTAGGAAAACATAAAATTTGTTAGAAGTATCTCGAGGGACTATTTCTTTACCAGTTTCACTATCTTTAATAATTCCTAATATCTCACAATCATTTTCATAACTTGGCTTAAAGCTAATCTGATTTTCAGCTTTAAAAGGAATAACTTCTAGGCTTGGGTTTTCGATTCCTTCAATCATTCCTAAATCCATATGGCGAGTGACTTCAACTTCTTTATTACGTACAAAGGTTTTAGTCAAATAGTGAGCCATCATATCAATAAAACTTCTATTAGCTTTAAAAGGTTTTAAACCGGTAATAGAATATTGTGAGAAGCAACATATATCTAAATATATAAGTTTTTGATATATATTATTAAAAACAAGTTTTGCTTGGGTGAGGTTTTGCTTACATTTTGATTTACCTATTGCTTTAGTTATGACCTTGGTTTTTAGCATTTTTTCAATTGTATCTAGAGTACGTTTAAGCTGATCAAGATCAAGCCTTATTCCTTCATCAGTAAAACAGCGGATTAGATTTTGACACTGTTGTTTTACAAACTGATTTGCACGTATTTTTTCATTTTTAGAAGTTGAGTAACTTTCTAAATCAAGTTTTAAATTTTGTAGGCTAGTGCGATCATTCTCGAGATTTACAAATCTAAGTGTTTGTCCTTGATTTTTTATACCCGCTCTACGCCAAGCTGCAAAGATATCTTCAGTATAGAATCCCCAAAAAGTATCTATACTAGAGAGAGATTGTATTAAGAAATTATCGTTATAGTTTTTTATAAAAACTATCATAGCAATTGCTGTAAGGGCTGGTCTTCCACCTAGTTCAGCCAACTGATTAATTTCATTTTGTGTTTCTAGATATTCATCGTTTGTAATAATTATATCAAATTGATAATGACCATTAGCTTGGTAGCTTAAAGTTCGAGTTCTTTGATTTATTTCTTTTATACTAAATCCTATTCTAGTTTTCTTATGGTTATTTATAAAATCTTTAAATTGATTACTAACACTTAGGTTTTCTTTTTCAATATAGTGATTTAACATATCTTGGAATGGACAGTCATTAAATATTTCATGTGAGAAAATACAGCTTTCAAGAATAGCAAATTTTTTAAAGGCAAGGTGATAGTTTCGATTGTTCGGAGCAATTGAGAAAATTGCCATATATTTTAATACCATTCCCTGAGCAGACTGATCTAGTTCATTATAAATAGCTCCAAAAGCATAACTTAGATAAACTAAGTCCTTATATAAACATTCAAATGCAACGCCTCGAGTTTTTTCAAACCCTCTCAAATAACTACTATTATTATTGCCAAAGTTTTCAAAAAATAAAATAAAAGATCGTAGTTTATACCATTCACTATAAATAGTCATTAGTGGGTAAAGTGGGTGACGATGGGTTTCTTTTTTTGCAATTTCATATTGTTTTTTTGGATTGAATTGAGTTGCATAAGAAAACTCTTCTAGACAGTTTTCTGTAATTGGAATAATTTGACTATGAGTATCAATAAATAGGCGTGTGATTGTTCCTTGGTCTTCTTTTTCAATACTATTTTTGGCACAGACATCTTTTAGAAGTTTAAGCGGATTCATTTGGATACTTGCTATCATCCTAGCTTTCTCTTGAACTATACCACGGATATTTTTATCGTCATATGCAGTATCTCTATATATTTCATCATATATTTTAGATAAGCTATCATATTTTGTTAATATCGCAGACATTAGTCGATGGTAAACTAAGCAGGCAAAAGTGTCTCTTTTATTGTCTAATTGAGATATGAATTTATCAAGTGACTCACGCCACTCTATAAATCTTGGTAATTTCTGAGTGTTAATTACTGTTTCTTGAGGTAAAGATAGATCTTTTTTAATTTCGATATCTAAATTAGAAAGCCGGATTCCAAGCTCATGAAGCATAGCAACAGCTAGATTTAATTTTGACATTAAAATAGCTTGTTTTAAACCTAGATCTACTTTTTGTCGCTTATGGTCTCTTAGAGCATCAGCATGAATTTTAATCTCTTCAAGCCCTTTGAAATATTTATTTGCTTTTTGTTGTGTGCTTTCAGCACTTACTAAAACAGATCTAAGCCTTTCATCTATATCTCCTTGAATAGGTTTTGGAAAATCTTTATATAAATCTTTACTTATAATATAATATTTTTCTGACTCTTTTGTTTGGGAAGCTATTTTATTATAGGCTGTTTTATAGTTTTCAAATTCAGAAAAATAGCTGAATACCCAATAAAGCATTTCATAATAGTAACCATCCTCAAACTTTCGTTTTTTTAAGCTTGGATTAATTTTTTTATGCATGCCAGAATTTTGATAATGCTTATCTATATTTTCAAGAAATTTATCTTTAGCTTCATTATCATTTGTGACAACCTCTACTGGCATAAGTAGGTTGTATAGGTAATATGGCGCATTCTCACTATTTTTAAAGCATTCTAAAGCATGATTGTAATCATTTTCCTTAGCTAATGTGTGTACAGCGGTTAGAAGAGGAGCTAGTGTACGTGCAGAATAAATACTATTAATAAGTGAGTAGCCATACATAATAATTCCCAAACCATTAATAGTTGCATTTTTTTTCTTCATTGCTGCTTGTAGATTAATTTTTGTTACTATTTCTTGATGGTGCTTTTGGAGTAGTGTTAAGGCTTTAAGTTTATTGCGAGGTTCTTCAAGGTTTGTGAGGAGTTGCTCTAAGGTAATGCTTGATGCTCCTTCTCCAAGATTTATCGGCTCAAGATTTTTAAGAGCCGTAATGAATTTATTTAAATTAGTTTCTATGGCTCCATACTTTGATTCACCATTATCAACAGTCTTTATCAAAGATAGCATTGCTAATAAATCATCTTGCATATATAAAATGCTTATTGATTTATCAATAATTTCAAAATCATTCATTGGTTTCCCTCTTAATATTATAAATTCAACTTATTGTTAAAAAAAATATACTTATCCAAGATTTATAGTCATACTTTTTACATCAATACTACTAGAAGATAGCTCTACTGAGCTTGCCCCGCTTTTTAGGGTGATTGAGTTTGCTTTTATAGTTACTGAACTAGAGCTAATCTCTATACTGCTGCTGCCGCATTTAAGAGTAATTTTATCTTTACATTCGATAGTAGTCTCTTTAGCGGTAATATTTGCTGACTCTTCTTTTTGGTTTAATGTTAAAACAGCTTTTTTATTTGCATCTAAACTCATATATTCAGAAGTTATTTCAAAAGCATTATTATTTGAACTTTCAGAATCAGTTGTCGTTGAAGCCTCAGAATCTGGTTTACTCTTAGTTGTTTCTTCGGTTACTTTTTCACCTGCAGAAGTTGGTTCGCTTTCTTCATGGCTGCTTTCACTATTAGAGTGACTAGACGTACCAGGAGATGAACTAGTCAGAGGTGTTTTATTCTGAATTTGACTAGCTTGATCTTTAACTTGGTTAGCAGCTTGACTAGCTTGATCTTTAGCTTGGTTAGCAGCTTGACTAGCTTGATCTTTAGCTTGGTTAGCAGCTTGACTAGCTTGATCTTTAGCTTGGTTAGCAGCTTGACTAGCTTGATCTTTAACTTGGTTAGCAGCTTGACTAGCTTGATCTTTAGCTTGGTTAGCAGCTTGACTAGCTTGATCTTTAGCTTGGTTAGCAGCTTGACTAGCTTGATCTTTAGCTTGGTTAGCAGCTTGACTAGCTTGATCTTTAGCTTGGTTAGCAGCTTGACTAGCTTGATCTTTAACTTGGTTAGCAGCTTGGCTAGCTTGATCTTTGATCTGGTTTACATTGTTATGAGCCATAGAGCTAAGTTGATCGGTACTAGTAGGTATGTTATTAGCTCCTGGTATATTGTCTTTGGCCATAGAACTAAATTGATCAGTATTAGTTGGGATATTGTCTTTAATAGATGATTCTTTACTATTTATTTTTGAAAGAATACTTTCTTTTATAGATTTAGACATAAATTACCCCTCGTCTTTTTTACAGCTGGTATATCCTTTATCATCTACTGAACAGTCCCAAGAATTACCGCCAGGATTAGGAATATAGTATCTCCAAGTGTTATAGTTTTTACCCATATTCATGACAAAATATATAGCTGCTGGTTCATCTTTAGCTTTAAAAGTTAATTCATCTTTTTCATCTTGTGGGTGAACAAGTTCAGTTTGATGATCACTATCTAATATTTGCTTGCTAAGTGAGTCATATGTTGCTTTAGCCATTTTATCCATAGAGCTAGGTTGCTCATAAACCACAAGATAATTATTACCACTGTTAGCTAGAGGCGATGATTTTATATTTACATTAAATTGGTCTTTTGGTATTGATGTTGTACAGCTAGAAAGTAGAGCTAATGCGGATATACTTAAGATAAGCTTCTTCATTTATAGTTCTCCATAGATTAATTATTAAGGTTTTTAAACACATTGTCAAAATTAATTTTAAACTTAATAGCTATGTTATTTTGATTCCAAGTATAGGTATCACCATTTTTTTCTGCTTCATTAAGAAGAGTTATAAATGACCAATAACTAGAGTGTGTTTCAATAGAGTTAATTTTCTCATTGCTATCAATATAGCCAATTGAACTAGGCTGTTGTTCAAACCAGTTATAGTTTAGGATGATAGGTTTTTGTTCAGTGCTAATGCCTACAGCCTTTTGAGAGCCTATACTAAGTAAAGTCATTTTTACAAAAGTATTGTTTTGTAGAAGGTTATTTGGTGTAGGCATTACTTTTAGGGTAATATCAAGAGGTTTAGGTTTACCAGATTTATCCCACAATGTATCTGTGAGTTTTTGAACATTATTTAGAGTATCGAGCATCTGTATTGTGTTTTGACCAAAAAGATTTGGAATTTTACTTTGCCATTTACCATTTTTATATTCAAATATTCCATACATATCTTTTTTGACAATTGTCCAAAATTTACCTGAAGGAGCAAATATTTTTGTTAACTCTTTTGGTGTTATTTTTTTATCGGATTTATCTGAGAAAGGGAAGTAGGCTTGGTTTTTCTCTATTAGAGAAACTATATCCTTATCCCAAATTTTATATTTGTGTTTTATAAGATAAGGTTTGCCAAACTCCATAATACTTTGTAATGGTGCCATAAAAATAACAGAATTCTCTTTATTAATATGATTTTTCTTAATTAGAGAATTAATTTTATAGTAGTATGAGTCTTTTGATCTTGTATATAAGTTAAGAGTTATCTTGTTTATAACTTCTCTCTTATTATCAGCATCATTGATTTCATTAGCTATTTCTCTTATTATTTGATTATATTTATCCATATCATTAGGGTTAGAAATCATTCGGTCAACGTTTTGAAAAAACGATCCTATCAAACTAAGCTGAGGAATTTCTTTGAGATGATTTTTATCAAAAACAGTGTTATCGGCTAAAGTTTTTAGCATGTTGTTAAACTGGGAGCTTGTTGATGATATAAGAAATAATGAAGAAATTAGATCATTAGTATTTATGCTGTTTTTATAGGAAGCAATGAGTTCTATATATGATTCTTTATAATTATTGATATAAGTTTGTATAGCATTATCATAGTATTTTTTAATAGCTGAGGTACTCATGTTATGGCTTTCTAAAAGTTTAGAAATTGACTTATAAGAAGCTATTTCAGGTAGAATTACTTCTTTAAGTCCAGTTTTTGTATACACAATAGAAATGTTGCCATAATAACCACCATTATCACCTACATTGACAATGGCTTGTTTGATAGTATTACTATCTACTAACTTAGCTTTTGATAAAGATAAATTATTCATAACATCATTGTAGGTTGCCTGAAATATAGCTTTATACCATATTGGATTTATATTAGTATCATCATCTAATTTTTTATCAAGTTTATTGTTGAGGTCTGTAAGCAGGTCAAGAGCTGCTTGTAGATTGTTTACTTTTGTTTCTTTCTCTGCAGGAATTGATTTTTCAATTTGTTTAATTTCATCTAATGATTTGGGAGTGTTTTCTATTTCTCCATAGAGTTTTTCTAAAAATTTTTTATTATACTCAGACAGGGAATCTTTAATTTGAGGGAATATTTTTTTCATAAATTTACTAATGATTTGTTGTTTGGTCATAGGTAAATCTATCTTGTTAAGGAATACATGTAGTGTTTTTAGATTTATATTACTATTTTCAGTTATATAATCTTTAATTAGATTGTAGGTATTAGATCTAATAACTATGTTTTTATATGATAATTCATTAGTATTAATATTGCTAATATTAGCATTAATATTTGGAACAGAAGCATTTATATAAGTAGAAATGGTCTCTTCAGGAAGCTTTGTAGCCATACTCCACACATGTATATTTGATTTTATTAATTTCTGTAAATCATTATTTTGAGAGGCTATAAGTGTTAGGAAAAGAAAAGTATTGTAAGTACTATCTTCTGATGGTTTACTTGCTTCTAGTATACCTAAAATTTGTTGTTGGATTTTTAACCCTTCATCTACTTCAATGCCATGCCTTATCATAATATTTGGATAAAGAGTATTACCTATTAGTCTAGTATTGACATCATCCTTATAGTAATTACTTAGTTTTATGGTTTGTTGAGAGCTTTTTGACTTATCATCAGGAATAGCAAAGAGTTCTTGCCTATACTCCTTGATTAATGTTTTGTAAGTAAGAATATTTATAGTGAATATAACTCCTATGATAGCTAGAGCAACACCTATCCCAGTCCATAAAGCTTTTTTAAATATAGTTGTTCTATACTGAGGGGCCTTGAAGGTGCTTTGGAATAAACTTTGATTAATATTTGATTTGGTATTATTAAGGTATAAAGATATATTTTGGATAGATTTATTACTATCTAAATAACTCTGTTTATTTAATAAATATTTAAAATGATCAAAAATATCATTAATAAAGTATGCAAAGCGTAGAAATTCTTCAGGGTGTTTTTTAAATAAAAGATTATTTGCTAATAAATTTAATTTTTTGAGTTGATTATTTATTTCTACATTTAAATTATTTGGATTTAAAGGTGGTGATATCAGAGGTATATTGTATGTGGAGACGCATTCAATGAATGTCTTATATCCTGGGTGTTTTTCAATATCTGCAATAGATAAAACTAAATTTGGGATCTTTTTATAAGTTTTTGTTAGTTGTATTATTATGGACCTAAGGCTTTTTATTTCTTCTAAAATAAGTGACTCATTTTTGATTTTCTGATACTCGAATGAATATACAAGAGTTGGAATTTCTCCAGTTATTGAGCTTACTTTATTGCAAAACTTTCCTATTTCCTTATATATATGGTCATCATTAAGTTTATGGAGCTCTAGGACATATGATTTGTCTGATAAGTATTGGTTATAATTAAGACTTTCGCTTTTATATAGTTCGATACCTAGAGTCTTACTTGTTTCTTTTTCAATAAGCTTCGCATTAGAGGTATTGACATGAACGAAAAAATTAGCACTCGTTTTGAAGCTTCTTCTAGTTTTTCTATCAGCTTTAGCTAGTAAATGCCTCAAAGATCGATTCAGTCTAATTGAATTTCTTAATCTAAATTTGGGTAAGAGTTTTCTAGAATTCTTGATATTAAAAATTAGTGATATAGCAATAGCTAAGATTAATAAAGAAATAAGAATTAAAGTTATTATCATAAATAGGTTCATAAGTTTACCTCATATTATTATTTTTTACAGTCTACAGTTATTTTGAAAGACTTGTTACTCATTTCTAAATTTGATGGTGAGCCATTATCTGTTGGACTATGGCTTATCTTAAAAGAGCTCGTTTTGTCACCAGGTTTATAGCTGTTGTGTATCATAGTTTGTTGTTCTTTCCTATCTTCAAAAACTATGCCTTGATGCTGCTCTTTATCCCCTGTAGTAAACATCTCTTGAGGAGCTAAGTAATTTTTAATTTCAGTTACTTCTGCATACTCTTCAAATATATTAAGTTTTACTTCACTTCCGGATTTTAGATAAAAGAGCATATTAGAGTAGGATGGTAATACCATATCTGCAGGTACAAATTGCTTACCTTCAGGGGTTAGTTTTGTCCATAATTGAGGAAAGGTTTTAACCTGGTATCTAGGACGACTTATGGCATTTGGATCTAGGCATGACACTTTACTGGAGCTAGAATAGTTCTCATTAGCCGTGATACTTTCACTAGAGTCAGCACTATAGTTAAAAAGCTCACTTGTATATGTTGAGTTTTCATTATCGGGTTTAGTTGTAAATATGTGTCCAATAAGATTTAACAATTTCGGTTTTTTATAAGTTTTATCTTGAGGCCATAGTTCTTTATTGTACAGATAAAATTTGGAATTACAGTTAAACATCAATGGTAGTTCACTAGCACTCAATGCATCATCATTAAATTCAAAACTAATTTTATCTTCTACTATTTTACCTTCCTGCCTATTTTCATATGCAAGAGGGTGTCTTTTATTATTTCTAGAGTATAAAGGAGTTTTTTCAAAGCTCAACTCAATTTCATGAAGAACCATTTTCTGATCTTTTTTATCAAAAAGAAGCCCCCACTCATTTGCCGAGAAGTTTAAGTTATTTTGCAGAGGAAGTATTGAGTATGAGCTAGGTATTGAAGTAGCTTTGATTTCTAGGCCAATAGATTTTGTTGCAAAATTATTTTTTAATTTAGTTTGACAGTTGTTACTTTTTAGTTTGAATAAATTACTTAAATCATGTTGGGCTGCACTATCTTGTTTAAAAGCATCGATAACTTTAGGAATATTCTCCATTTCAGTAACTTTTATTTGCTGTTTATCAGCAGAGTTTGAGTTAAGATTGATAATTGATTTTTCTGTTAGGTATGGTTTTTTATGAAGTTGTTTAATTTCTTGAATACTTTGTTTATCACGTATAAAGATACTTTTTACAGGCTTTGCTTTTGAGACTAAATCACTATAAGCAGAGGTTATTGTATATTCATTAGTACTATAGTTATATACTAAAAGCAAATTGTATTGTTGCAATATATATTGAACATAGTTATAAAAGCTATTATCATCATCACTTTCTTGACAATTCATACAAATAAAAGGAAGTACTTGCTTAAGTGCTTGATCACTACTTTTATCAAAATTAACCTTTATAACTTTGTCAAAAGGAGTATTTTGCTCTTCAAAAATTTTATTATAAGACTGACCGCTATATAAATATATTGGATTTAGTTGCTTCCAAAAAAAACTCATAGAGTCACAGAAAGTTATACTATATAATCCATCAAATTTGATTAATGAAGAATTTTTGCCACCAAATTTAGGAGAGCGAATTAGGGTTTGTTTAGTCTGTTGGTTTCCGGCATATGCAATAAATTTTATTTCTTCATTGCTTAAATCCCCATGTTCTTCAATAAAAGCTTTTTCATCATCTTCTATAAAAAATTCTTGGTTGATTGATATTTCAAGCAAAAATGGTAGCCCTTGGGTAAATATATCCATAAGTTTATTATCATATTCAGTTTGGTATGGGTATACAAAATCAATCGAGCCATTAAAGCCATTAGTTTTTAGAGACAGTTGAAGGTTTTGAATAAAATAAGAATTAACTTCTATAGATTTATCACTTTGTAGAGCTAATTTTTCATCAAAAGGTATTATTTTTAGCTTTATTGACTGAGACAAAATAGATGGAAAGGTGTTTGGCAATATATTCTCAATAAGTGATTTTTGCCATTTTTCTTCTAATGAAGAGTCATCTAGAAGTTCTTCATTTTTAGGAAACATTTTTGCTAAAATAGAATCTTTTTTGAAGAAGCTGTTGAATTTCTTAGAATATAAAAGATCTATTAGCTTATCATTGGATATACCTTTAATAGCATTTAGTGTTATTAAGTCATTAAGACTATCTTTTTCGCTCATGGTTCTAACTTATGCTTTTATACTTTTGAGAAGTATACATAAATATAAGCGATATTAATCATTTTGTACACCAAAGTTTATTTTAAATTATTATTGATAATTAATATTTATTAGTTCATTATTATTATAGTATGATGTTTTTCTTAATAAGAAAGTGCTGTAAACAACCTTATAAAAAAATAAATACCTGTTATTATGTGAGAAAGGCTTAAGTTTAAATAAAAAGTGGCGCCATCTTCCCTAGGAAATGTAGCTAAAAAATAAAGAAAGGAGATTGTTGAAATGGCAGTAAATGATGAAATACCTAAATCACGATTGATGCTTCGTTATAAGACGGAAGTTGATGGAGAGTTAAAAGATAAGGAATTACCATTTAGATTGTTGGTAGTTGGGGATCTATCTCAAGGTTTATCGAAAGATAGAAAAGAGGACTTTGAGGAAAGAAAAATTCGCCATATGGATGGGACTATAGATTCAATGATGAAGGATATGGATATGGAGCTTAATATCTCAGTTTCAAATCGCATAACACCCTCTAAATCTCCAAATCTGGATGTTAAATTAAAAATCGATTCGATGAAATCATTTCAGCCTGGAGTGATAGCTGAAAGCGTCCCACAGCTTAAATCTTTAATAAAATTAAGAGAAATGGTTCAGGAATTTGAATCTACAGTTGATAATAACAAAGGTTTTCGCAATCTAGTGAAAGAAATTTTGAGAGATGAAGCAACGCTGGAAAAAATAAAACAAGAACTTCCAGCATTGGAATCTTTTAAGATGACTGGTGATGAAGAGGTTGTTGAAGGTGAGATTGTTCCCGCAGAAGAAGGAGAAAAATAATGTCTGAAGCTACTACAGAAACAGAAGTAAAAGATGAGATTAGTTTGTCAAAGTTATTTTCTAGTTTAAGTCTTGAAACAACTGAAAATGCACTACAAAAAGTAGAGTATGATTATGTTACTGATGCTAATAATCAATCAGATATGACATCAGATGACGTTTTAAGATTAGCAGCTGGACTATCAGCTATTTTTGCAAATGCAAAAAATGAAGATATGAATCTTTATAATAAGCATTTGACACGCAATGTTATAAATCGCATCGATACCATAATTGAAGAGCAAGTAAATGATATTATTCATGATGCAAAGTTTAAAGCTTTAGAAAAACAGTGGTTATCAGTTAATGAAATCTATTTAGATAAACCTAATGATGCGCCAATAAAGCTATCTGTTTTAGATGTTTCTAAAGAAGAACTTTTAGATGATTTTGAAACTAATGCGGTTGATATATCATCTAGTGATATGTTTAAAAAACTTTATGTTAGTGAGTACGATCAGTATGGTGGAGAACCTTATGGTACAATGATTGGGCTGTATGAGTTTCAGAACACTCAGGATGATATGAATTGGCTCTCTATAATGGGTAAAATAGCTACGGCTTCTCACGCACCTTTTATAGCTGCGGTAAGCCCTAAGTTCTTTGGTTGTGAAACAGCAGAAGATTTGGCGGATATAAAGAATTTAAGCGCTCTAATGGAGCACCCTAAATATGGGAAATGGAATAAATTCCGTAAAACAGAACAAGCGGCATATATTGGCTTAACAGCACCTCAGTTTTTATTAAGAGCTCCGTATGACCCAGATAATAATCCAACTAGAGGCAAGTATATTAAAAACTTTAAAGAGCGAATAACTAATCCTCTTTCAAATGAAGAGTATACTTGGGGTAATGCATCGGTGCTTTTTGCTAAAAATTTAATGAGAGCATTTAGAATCACAGGTTGGTGTCAAAGTATTAGAGGTCCTCGTGCTGGAGGTACTGTAGAGGGACTTCCTGCTCATACTTTTAATTTAAGAGGGTATGAAGAATTAAAAGTACCTACTGAATTTGTCATACCTGATTATCGTGAGCTAGAGTTTGCAAATGCAGGATTTATGCCTTTTGTTTATAAAAAAGGAACTTCAGAAGGCTGTTTCTTTAGTGTTAATTCTTTAAAAATGACTGAAGAATATAAAGATCCTAAAGATTCAGAAAATTCGCAGTTGATAGCAAATATTTCTTATACATACTCTATTACTAGGCTGGCTCATTATATAAAAATGATAATGAGAGATCGTATTGGATCCTCTGCAACAAAGGAAACAATAACAGATACTCTTTCTAGCTGGATAAATAATTATGTTACATCGGTACCAAGCCCAACAGACTTGACAAAAAGCTATTTTCCTTTTAAGGCAGCAGAAATATCTGTGGAGCCAATAGAAGGTAAGATTGGCTGGTATAAGTCAAGTATCGCAATCCTGCCACATGTTCAATTTGAAGGCATGGATGTTGAGTTAAGTGTTGAAGCAAGACTTAACTCGTAAGTAAATAACATTAAAAAAACAAAATGAGGATAAATAAATGTCAGATTTTATAGCAATTGACGGTCAAAGAATGAGTGTATCACCACACTCACATCCAGCAGCAAACCTTGCAGCACCTTCACCAACCCATGATTCTGTATTTTTGCAATTGAAGTTTAGTGCAGAAGCAGGCCCTGTTGACTTGAAGTGTACGCTACCCTACTATGATCTTGGTACAGCAGCTCCAGGTTCTGAAGCTGTGAACTTTAAACTTGAGCATGGAGATTTTGATGCGTTAGCTCAAACTGTTACCTTGCATCTTCGCACAAATAAAACTATTGCAGCTGAGTTAAATACAGGCCTTACTAAGATATTGAAAGGTGGTGCGAAAGCTCAGTTAACAGTTGAAATAGCTGCAGCAAATGCTAAGCAAACTGTTGATCAAGCTAATAAGGGTACAATTGTACAATATTTTGACCCTAAAGGAGCTAAGTTCACAATGTGTGAGGAAAGAACTCGTCAATTCCAAAGTGTAATAGCGCATGAATGTGGCGACTCTTATATTCGTACTCCAACACAAAATGAGACAGAGTTAACAGGCACTATTGTTCTTAGCGGTAAATGGGAAAAAGGTACACCTATTTCAACTTGGACAAGCGATAGTACGCAGAAGATTGTTGTTGGTGTGGACGCTAAATAGCAAATAAAGATATATAGATATGAGTAAAGCAAGTGAAGAATTACAGGGTTTGTTTGGTCCTAATCAGGATTGGGAGGTTGTCAAACGTTCTAATTTTGAAATCTTAACTGAGTGTACAGAGCTAATAGATGGCAGGAAGTTTCAAGATATAGTTAACATAATTTTTGAATATACTCAGGAAGATAAGGTTCTTGATATCCAACTACTTTGTCTTTATTTGCAAGCACATTTCAATCTTAATCATTCAGCAGATGATTTTGTATCAATTCTAGAAGTCTTGTCAGGTGTTTTAGCTAAGTATGATTTGATTTCTCCGGTAAATAAAAAAGATATGGTAGTTATGCGTAGTACAATAGCCTTAGCTAATGAGGCTGTTGATGCTATAAACTACTATTATCCAGAATTTTTAAACGATCAGTTTGAGCTAGTTAAAAATTATTTAGATAAGATTCAAGAGTCATTAATTTCTAATATCGAAACTGTTGACTTAGCAGAATTCAATAGATCAAAAAATCAGTTGTTAATTACAATTTCTAAATATATTGTAAAAGAGGATGATGATACAGCTGAAGCTATTACTCAAGTTGAAGAACAAAAAATATCATCAACAAAATCAGATAGAGAAGATAGATATAGCTTTCATTGGGCAAATTTGCTATTAAAAATTTCAAAATTTAGTAGTTTAGCTAATTCATCAGCTGAAGCAGACAATAAATTTGAATTAGCACTTCTATTTGATTCTATTCAAACAGAAATGCATAATTTCAACCCAATTAAGTATTTTCCGAAGGAGTTTCAAGTTTTTTTTAATGCAGTTAATTCGGAAGTTTATACGGATATTCAGCAAATAATTGAAGGTAGTAAAGGTTCTCCTTTATGGGATTTTATGTTGCAAAAGACAGAAACAAAAATTAAGGTTGACCCAGAAAGTAAACAGACAGAGATAGGTGATTTTAATATAGATGATCTTTTGAAGATATCTAACAAGCCTAGTAACGCTATTAATTCTTTAAAAAATACTGAATCTAATCATAAAACAGAAGCAAGAACTGAAGAGGTGTATAATAGGACTAATGAACAAAATCAAAAAGCTGACTTTGATTCAGCATTTGATATTTTAGATGATCTATAGCAGTTTGTTTGTATAAAATAATATAAGATTTTCAAAAATACGTATAGTGGGACCGGAACATGCAACAAATAAACTGGCATTTAGGGCAGGCAGTATTACCTGAACATTTTACATTATCACAACACTTGTCGAACCAACGTAATATAAATCTTTGCCAAGCTAATTCTGCGGCAGGCTTTTATGGACTTGCAGAATTAGATATAGATGAATACTTGTTCGAAAAAAATATTTTTAGAATAGAAGCTTTAATGTATATAACCCTTACATCTGAATGTATACATTACCAGCGTTCAAGTTACCCAAAGGCTTTAGAGCTAAACTTAAATACGGTTGATTCAGATACTGCAGAAATAGTAATTAGCATAGTTGAAGAGCCTTTAATAGAATATGTTAGTGGTGGTGACACCAAAGTTCAAACAAAACTTCCAAATATTTCATTGGTCGTAAATCCAGAGGAAGTTGATGAGCTATCTAGTTTTAAAATTTTAACTTTAAACAAGTTAGAGAATGGTAAATGGGTTCTAGGTGAATATTTGCCACCTATTTTGACTACTAAAGTTTATGGTTTTAATTTAATAACGAATAAGGTTAATAATTTATTACAGACTATACGCTCATATGTATTAAATGAAAGGGCAACTAATTCAGCAATATCAGCAGTTAAGTTAACTCTTTTAAATAATGTTCTATATAGTTGTAATCAACTTCAATATTATATATGGCAGTTAGCTTATACAAAATACTCTCCAATATTTATATTTCATGCTATTCAGAGCATATATTTATATCTATTACAATATCAAGATCATATTGATTTAGATCCTGCATTAGTCTATAGGCATGATAAATCTTTAGATAGTTTTCAGTATTTGATAACAACGATATTTGAGAGGATTTTACATACAAAGGCTATAGAATATAAAGTGTTTAAGGTAATAGATAATTTATTAACTACAGGCATTATAGAATTTGAAGCTTTAAATCGGAAAAAACATTATTTGGTTGTGCGTAAGCCAGTTGAGGATTATAGTTATTCTCTTTCAATGATTAAATTAACATCACCAAGTAGAGTTGAACATGTAAATAAATATGCAATGGTTGGGTTAAAACTTTCTAAATTAGATTTTAATCCTTTGCCAGTATCAAGTGTTGATAAATATTGTGATATTTATGAAATATTACCATCAAGGGAATGGGATTATATACTTAGTGAGCAGGCGATATGTTTATTGAATAATAAAGATGTGAATGATCTAAAGTTTGTTTATTACTATGTATAATGGATTAGATGGTGTATGGATATAGTTGAGTTAAAAAAAATACCAAAAACGAGACTTAGACAGTTGGACCTTATGGTGTTGCTAGATTTGTTGCACTGTAGTGGTTATAAGGCTAATGATATATCTTTTGAAAGTCGTCTGAGTTTGAGTCAGTCAAGCAGATTAATAGAGGATGTGGTTTTTGAACAAGAAGGTATAAAACTTATTGTTAATATGGGCATTTTGTCTGCAAATGCAGCATTACCAGACCATATATTAGATTTTTTCTCGAGTCATAATGATTCTGTATCTTTTGATGTTTTAAATGCTCTGGCAAGTAAATTATTAAAAAGTCAAATAAATATGCTTTTAACAGAGCAATCAGATGAGCTAAAACATCTATATTTAAATGGAGATATACTTTTTACTATAAGTGATAATTTTTTTTACTCACTATCATCTTTTAACAGTTTATTTGAGAGGGCTCTTGCTAAGTATAAACTTAATGTTAGATCCTCGTGGAAGCTAGATTTTGTTAAAAAAATAAGCTATTTAAATAAGGAAAATTCGTTTTCAAATATGCACCTTGGAGATAGGTTACTAACATCAAAGCTGCATTTTGATATAACTATTCAATCTGAGAATCTTTTGACAGAAAGCTCACAAAAAGAGATATCTCAATGTGTGGACAGCCTTGTTTTAAGTAAGCACTTTGAGACAAATAGGAATGTTATTGCTGTAAATATTTGGCTTATTATTCATCCTATAAAAATAGTTTTTATGCCTTTTAACTTATCAAACAAAACTAAATTAATGAATCATAAAATAAAAATTTATGAGAGGTATGAGTATGGATGCTAAATTGAAAGAACTTCAAACGAGGGAGCAGCTATATCAATACTTAGAGTCAAGTAAGTATAATAAAAATGATATATTAGAATCACAGGACTTAAAGGCAATCATAGATGCTGTAGACTATACAGTGCAACGTTCAACTCAGAGTACACAAAATTTTTTATTACAAAGAAGGTTTAATCTTTTTTATAGCTATTATCCTCATTTTTTTCAACATGTTCCAAATCATGCGATTGTGGAAATTTTAGCAAATCAAAATGATAAATTTATAGATTTGGAATTAGGCGAAGAGTTTATATTAACGTTAGATAATAATCGCTTTAGATTTCAAGCTGCAATTCCATTTTCACTATCGCCATTTCAGGTCACAAGATGCTATATGGATAGGGATATAGTCAACCTAGAATTAGATGCTATAAAACCATTTAGGTTTGATAGGAATCGCTTTTTATTAAGTTGTAGTCCTTTAGCCTTAAAAAATCATCAAATCTACCACTTGATAGCAACTTTAAGAAAATATAAATCAGCAAAAATGATTTTATTTTCTCATCAGTTAGATAAACCTTTAGAAGTAAAGCTACTACTAAATTTTGATATTAAACTTAACCTTGAGGTAACCCAAGAGGTTATATTAAAATCATTAACCCAAGCAATTTTTAGTAATTTCTATGTTGAATTTGAGAGTTTGCCCGAAGATTATCTTTTTTATAAAATTCTTTTAGAGATAGAGGTTCCAAAATCTAAAAATATGATAAAGCCATTGCCGAGTAATAGTATAAAAACTAATTTACTTCCAGTTTTAAATTTATTTGAAGATTATGCAATGAAGATTACTTGTGATTATTCTCAGGAGAGCTATGGAATAAAGCACCTAGATGGGCCTGTTGAATATGTCCCAACTAAGCTTTATGATGTGCAGTATAACGATCATACGGCTTACCATAGCTATTTAAACCTAGGGGATGCTAAAAATTATAATTTAATGTTTCAGTCTTCAGGACATATGAGAGTAACTTTCTTAGAACCATCTATAGAAGATCTTTCTGAGGAATCTAATGAAATAATTATTAATGCGCAATGGACGCAGATAGCTTCTGCAGATATTGAAAAAAGAAGCTATACCTTCTTACCTTTAAGCAGAAGTATTGGAAGCTTGAAATTTAATATAATTTATAGCTATGGGTTTAAAAGAAATCAGCTTTTAGAAAGAGCAGAGAATATTTTAAAGGTGTTAAATATTATTAATGCAAAAGATCTTGATGAAAATATATTTAAGACCTTAGTATCACTTATAACCAATCATGACCTCTATGTGGTTGAATTTGTAGATAAGAATCTAATTAGTGTTGAGTCTGATAAACAACTTAGTTATGTTATTTATATAAGGTCAGATTTAAAGAGGGCTGAATTTGTATTTTATACAGAATTAGTACATATGTTTTTAAATATGCATCTCTCGAGACGGATTGGTGTTCAAGTTGATATTCAAGTAAAAGTAAAATAAGGAGTGTTTATGCACCAAGATATTATAGATGTTTTTGTTACTATAAATTCTTTCATAAAAAGTTATGACTCAAGCGTTGAGATGCAAGATATAATAGCATTTCGTGATGATGTTATTGTAAAAACCAATAATATCCGAGACATGATCTACCAAGAGCATGGTGAAAGGGCGAGTTTTTATATTGCCTTTGCAATTTATAGTTACTGTGATGAAATGATAAATCAAATAAGTGTAGATATGAATGGCGATATATTAAATTGGCATTTGCTTCAGGAAGAGGTTTATCAGAGGAATGATGGGGGTGATTACTTCTTTGAAATTGTTGACAGTATTTTAGATAACCCTGTGTTTCCAAAGATAGTTGCTCAAGTTTTATACTTAATATTAGCATTAGGATTTAGAGGTTGCTATCTTGGTGTGCAATCTGAGCTAGATAAGTATAAAAACAAGTTAAGTGTTGTATTGCCGGACCAAGATGTACAGAATTTTGGTTTTACTACTTTTGAGGGAGTAAATAATAAATTTAGAAAGACTTATAAGTCGAGAGCCTTGAAGGGATTATTTATCGCAACTATTTGTTTTCCGATATTTGCATATTTTGGTTTATGGTTTGTTCAATAAGCTATATGAAAAAACAAATATTTCCTCAAGTGTCTGAAAAATTATTTTTTTTTGAAACATTGCAGAAAATTATTACAAAAAATATTAATTTTGTTCAAAATGGACATAAAAGCTTATTTGCAGCATTAAAAGAATGTAGTATAGAATATCTTATTGTCAATGAGCATGTAAGGATAGATTCTGAGCTACGCTATGCCGAGTATTTACTCACTTTTGGTGAAAATGACATTACTCCAGAGGTAGATAGAGTCTTAACAGAATTATATTTATGTTTTAAAAATTACAGTTATCAAACTTTAAATGTAAATATTGATAGCTTAAATAAAAAAGCAAAATCAGAAAATAAAGAGGTGATTGTTTCAGTTAAAAAGGCAATAGCCTTTATTAAGCAAGAAGTTGTAGATTATAGATTATTTAGCTGTTTGGATGATATACAGAAGTTAACGAATCTAGATCACTTAATTATAGAAGTTAGTAGTATTAAGAAACAATGCTCAGAAAAAAATCAACTCTTAGAGTACTATAAAGGAAATATTGCTCTTTATAGTTTAATTAAAGATTATTTACAAAAAGTTGATGATGTTAATATAACAGATCAAAGCCAAAAGATTTTGTTAGAAGAATTAGAACAATTTTTTAATAAGAATCCAAAATCATTAGGAAATTTATTAAAACCAACACTAGATAGTTTGTCTGAAGAGCTTAAAGTAGAGGAGAAATCTTCTGAACAGAAAATCTCTAGATTATTAACAAAAGCTCGCCAAATTATTTTTGATTATGGTTTTGGTGCCCCACAAGCATCAATGATAAAAGTTCCAGATTTATTTTCTATACCTCAAGATGAGTTGCTTATACTCAGTACTTATATGGATGGATTAGACCTAAATATTAAAACTTATTATGGTCAAGTTTTTAAAGCTATAGAGAGTGCTTCGGAGTGTTATAAGTATAAAGAAATAAGTGCTAATATTATTGAAACGCAACACTTTAAAGAACTTTTATTTACCTTAGCGGAACTAAAGTCCAAAGCTATGCTTAAAGGGAGGTATCATTTATGGAAGCCTATTATTGATAGTTTAGAAGATAACCTAATTATTAGTAAACAAAGATATAATGCTTTTGCAGATAGTCAAGTTATGAAATTTAAGGATACTCCAAATATATTTTATTCACTTTTTAAGCTTAAGTTAGATATGTCAGTATTGAATACGTATTATGAATTAGCTTTAGAGAGGTTTTCAGCAAGGAGCTCTAATTTAGATAAAATCACTTTGAAAAAGGATGCTTGGCTTGCGCAGAAGAGTCTAAAAAGTGTTGAAAATATTAATAAAGAGTTTGATTATGGGCTTGAGAAACCAAGCCTAATTAAAGATGAGGATGAGCACGACTTATACGATAAATTTAGTAATGTTTTAATTATATTGGAGCAATTTAAGCGAACTAAATTTAAAGATTTTGAGAATATTAATATAGATCAGTATTTGTTAAATTTTGATGTGAGAAGTGTTCAAGATTTATTAAATAAAAAACTTGCTTATAAAGCATTGTACCAACGAGAGATTGAGTCTGATCATGCTAAGCTTTATGAGAAATTATATTCTCAATGGATTGAGATAAATGTACTATATGGTGAAGGTTTTAGTATTTGTATGCTTGAGTCACGGGTAAAGATTATCGATGATTTACTTTTTCAAATTAGGCAAAATTTTCTAAAAGAGCCTATGTCAGATTTATGTGATAAAACCTCGATTGAGTTTTCGCAGCTATATATAAAATGCCATGATGAAAAATTATGTCTTAAAATTAAACAAAAAATAGAAAAAGATACAATAAAGCTTAAAAAGCTAGAAGAAATATTACAGAAAAAAAATTTGTCAGAGGATGATTTTAAATTTATTAAAAGCTTTGAAGAGTCTATTGGGAATATTTCGGCACAGAAAAAAAACATTAGTTCAAGATATATTGATGAATTAGAGAAAAATTGTCAGCAACAGAATCCTTTATTTGGAACAGGGCAGGAGTTAGAAAAACTAGAACAGCAATTAAGCGGCTTAAAAGATAAAGGAGATAAAAAAACTTCACTATTAGAGCTAACGAAAATATTGACAAGATTATAGAGGTATTATGGATATTTTAAGTTTAATTAAAAAAATAGATCAAGATCGTAAGATATTGCCTACTTATCCAGATTTAGCTACCTTATTTCCGGTGAAGAGCATGTACCAGGCTAATTTTTTGACTCAATTAGATAGTGTTTTAACAAGTCAAAAACCTACTAGTAATGCTGAGAAATTAAAAGCAGCTATTGGCACGTCACAGAAAAGTACCACTGAGGTTATAAAATCTCAAGTATCACAAATCAAAAAAATTAAAGATTTAAATCAGCAAGATGATCCTGAAAAGCTATTAGCTAAGTTAAGAAGTATTGAGAGTCAAGTTAATGCTGCAAAAATCGGATTCTTAGAGAAGAAAAAAATAAAAAAATTATTAGTAGCAAAAGAAAAAAAATACCTATCATATGCTGAGTTTGTCAATAATGCAGAACAAGCTTCTAAGCAGGTAACAAGTTTTAGTTTGAATAGTGTCAAATTAGAAGATGTATCTAATTTTAAGGATAAGCTTAAAGATATAGTTTATTATGAGCTTTTAATAGGCAATTTAGGTAATTATAATTCGATAATGCCTGAATTGTTAAATAAAAAAAATCTGTTAGAGGGAGAAAAGAGATGAGTAATTTTGTAGTGAGTAATGCATTAATAAAATGTTCTTTTGGAGCAGCTCCGACACCATTGACAGCATTACCAAAAGGTCCTTTTGTTAAAGGTCAAGGACAACTTGCTGCCACTATTAATGATCATATACCAATGGCAAATATTAAACCATTTGGAGTGTGTAATAGTCCATCAAACCCAGCTGGAATGGGCAAACCACTAGTTCCTACACCTTGCCCTTGTACTCCTATCACTCCAGCTCCTTGGACTCCACCTGCAATAAAAACTAAAGTTAATAGCCAGCCAGCTTTATTAAAAAGTGCTTGTTGTATGTGTATTTGGGGAGGGCAAATTAGTATTGAAATGCCTGGTGAAATGATTATTACAGCTAAATAAAGTTAAGATAGGTAGTAGATCGTCTTATTTATTGTTTGTTTTAAGTAGTAATTTATCGCTATCTTTGTAAGCTTGGTCAGCAAAATTTCCCATCCATTTTTTTACAGATTTAAAATTATTTATAAAATCTTGTTTGTTTCCTTGAGACACTTGTGCTGCATTAGAGCTTACAAAATCAGCAAATTCTGCAATAGTATGCTGTCGTTGTTTGTCTGACATAATTATATCTGAATATAGTCCTGGTCCTTGACTAAAAAGTCTCCCGACAATATTTAGCTCCATTTTATAAACTGGGCTAGCAAGTTTTAACATTTTTTGAATATCAATATTTTTATGTTTTAGAAACATACCTAAACAATATACGCTAAAATGTTCAATACCTTGAATGAAAGTCATTGCTTCATCATGTTCTTCTGCTGCCATTGTCTCAATACAGAACCCGATTTTTGCTAAGTCATTTATGAAGTACTGATATTTATCTTGATTTCTACCATTACATACTACTATTACTTGATTCGTTGGGTTAGCAATGGTTGGTCCAAATATAGGATGCAAGCCAACCACAGGACCATTATAGTTAAACAACATCGTTTCAAGAGGTTCTTTTTTAATACTGGTATAATCAGCTAATATCGTTCCTTTAGAAAGGTGAGGAACAGCTTTCTTGATAATCTCACTAGTAAGATAGATCGGTACTGATAGTATTACAATATCTTGATTAGTAAGTTTTTGACTTGGGTTTTTCCAATCAGTTTCATCAAAAATAGTTAGCCTATATTCTGGTAAGAATTTACCAAAAATTTTCTGGGTCATTTGCCCCATCTCACCACTACCACCGATGATACAAATTTTCTTTTGCATGTTTATAATTATACCTTAAAACTAAAAGTTACGGGCCCATTATTTATTAAAGAGACCTGCATGTTGGCACTAAATATACCAGATTGGGTCTTATGATACTTGTTTTTAAATATTTGCACAAACTCTTTAAATTTTTCTTTTGCTATCTTAGGTGGACAACAGCAGCTAAAACTAGGTCGATTGCCTTTTTTTGTATCAGCAGCAAGTGTGAATTGAGGCACAAGGATAATTTCTGCTTCGATATCTAAAAGTGATAAATTCATTTTGCCTTCATTGTCTTCAAAAATTCGATACTTAAGAATTTTATTCGACATTTTTTCAAATTCTGTTGTATTATCATCTATTTCCATACAGATAAGAGCTAATATACCGACTTTCATATTAGCGATTTTTTGGTTATCAACTATTACACTAGCAGAGTTAACCCTTTGAATTATACTAAGCATATGAATTACCAATATTAATTACTACTTAAATTGTAACAAAAAGATATGTATACTCTTATAAAAATATCAAATAATAAAAATTAAGTGAAAAAGACCCCTTTTATTTTTTATATATTTCTGTACTTATTTATATGGGTAGGTTTAACACTTTTACTTCATTCTAAATCAAGTATTTCTCCAGATACTGTTGAAAATATTATGTGGGGGATGAACCCTAGTTTAATATATGATAAGCACCCAGGGTTGGGAGCATTATTTTTAAAACCATTTATATTATTGTTTTCCCCATTGCTCGCAGATTTACTTGCAGTCTCTGTGTGTATTTTATTAACTTGGTTTTTCTTATATAGAATTTCTCGAATATATTTTGAAATTAAAGAAGCTCTCTTTGTTACACTTTCTTGTGTTTTAAGTTTTTTCTATATGGGTGAGTTTTTCATTCAATATAATCAAAACATTATTCTCCTCCCTTTTTGGTGTTCTAGCACATATTTCTTTATAAAAGCTATTAGTTCAAATAAAACTATATATTGGCTTTTAACTGCTGCTCTTGTTGCTTTAGGGGTATATGCTAAGTTTCAAATAGCTATATTGCTCATAGCAATGTTTCTATATTTATTGTTTAATTATCAACGTAAATATACAAAGAATATTATTCTCTCAATGGTAGTTGGAATATTATTTTTACTTCCTGGTTTTATAGCTTTATATAAGCTTGATTTTTTAACCTTAAGATATGCATCAGAAAGAATTCAAGAGCCAGATAGTGGGGTATTATTTAATATTTTAAATGGATTGTTTGATAGTGTATTCCAGCTACTTAACTTTTCAATTGGCATAGTTATCCTCGTATATCTTATGGTTAAGAAAAAAATATCTAGATATAAAGAAAATTTTTCTCCTAAACAAAAGGTTATTATCTATGTTGGGGTTATCCCTTATATAGTATTTATATTAATGGAAATGTTATATGGTCAACTACCAACAGAATGGCTTGTATGTACGTCATCTTTGCTTTTTGTAGGAGCGTATGTTTTATTAAAATTTAAACTTAAAGATATTAATTTATATAGTGTTGTTGCTTTAGGAATTTCAATAAATTTAGCATTTTTTGTGGTGTTTAATCTTCATTCTTTCATGGATAGTGATATAGAACATAATAATATTGGTAATAGCGTTGCTGTTGCAGCTGATAGCATAATTAAAAATAATAGTTTGCCATACCCTGAATATGCTTCAGGATCTTGGAACTATAGCCTTTATTTACCGGTGTTTATGAAAAATCATCCAAAATATATTCGAGATTGGTATAAGTTCGATGCAGAAGGGATTATGATTATGGTCTTCCCGGGGTGTCAAGGGGTTGATACAAAATCGGCTGGCTATAAAGTGCTTTATAAACAGTGTGTTAAAGTTAAGCTTATTGATAAAGTAAAAACACAAAGAAAGCCATTTTTATTTTATCTAGTTAAATTAAAAGATAAAGAATAATCTTAGATAAACTCTACTTCAAACTCCTTTCAGGAATACCATTTTTTTTATACAAACTTCTAACATAATCTAACTATCTAGGCCAGACTTAAACAATTTTTAAAAAACATAACTACTAAATAGAACAAGATTATTTGTAATAGCTTTATGGTGTTTTATTATAATAAGTTCAAAAATTTTATACTTAGAGTATATTTCAAAATAGAATTTTTATGCCTTCATAATTTATAATTTACGACTTAAGAACATAACTACCTAAAGAGGCTCAAATGATTATTCTTTCAGCAATAGTAATGATAAGTCTAGCTGTATATATGGCTACTACACTTGTTTTTCCAGATAAATTTTAACTTATAGAGGAGACAGTTATGAGTTTTAATTTTATTTTATTTGTAATTTTTGTGCTTACGATCATAGTAATAACAAAGCCTTTAGGCAGTTATATATTTAAAGTCTTTAATAATGAAAAAACAAGAATTGATTGGTTTGCAAGACCTTTACAAAGAATATATTTATTTATATTGGGCGAGAATATAAAAAAAGAACAGACAGCAAGAGCTTATTTTTTTAGTTTATTAATTTTTTCCATAATAGCTTTTTTCTTTGTTTTTATCATATTACTTTTACAAGGTTTTTTGCCATTAAATCCACAAAATATCAGTTATTCTCAGTCAGTTGAATATTTCACCTACTTTTTTATATTTGCATGCATCAACTTAATTTTAGAGAAAAATATAATAGTCAATTCACAATAATGGGAAATTTTAATGAAAAAATATCAGTTTTATAATCGAATTCATAGCTTATTTTGCAACAAGTACAGCTATCCTCCACCAACTAAATGAAGGGATGATAAACCTACACTATTTGTGGAGGATCAATACCATTATTATCTAATAAATGGATCAGCATATGCTCCCAACTTTCAAATAATAAAAGTTTGAACATACCTAATAGTTCATCCCATAAATCATCATATGTAACACAGACTTTTCTGCACCATTGAAATAACTGGTCTGTGAATTCTAATATTTGATGAATATAAAAAGCTAGCATAATTAAAATATAAAAATTAAAGCTTTCCCCTTTCAGATGACCCCAATTATGAGCTAGTTTATATCCAAAGTTTTTAAGAGTATTAAAACACTGATTCTCTATACGCCATCTAGCTCTTGCTGCCTTAGTTATCTGTGCTATATTGCTCTTATCAACCTCCAAGTTGGTTGCCCACACACCAGCTATCGTTGATTTTTGCTTACCATCTTTGTCTTTGCTAATCGTAAAAGCTTTAACTACAGTAACTTTCGTGCTTGAGTCTTTGTTTAGAGGTATGTCATAATACCATCTGTATGCGATAGATGTATTGCCCATAGTACTCTTATGACTTTGATATTCAGAGCTATCTAAGCACTCATATAGATGTTTATGATTACCCTGTTTTATTCTAAATATATAATCTTCTCCATTTTGTATTACTGATTCTATAAAGGGTTTAGTAGCATAGATACTATCTGCTAGCCATATAAAGTTCATTCTTGGATGTTGTGATCTAAGTTTTGGTAATAAGCGTTTAGCTGCATTAATTTCACAGTCTTGCTTCTTATCACCATCAGTGTTTTTAATAGGTTCAGGCATTAATGGGAATATTTGCTTTTGATTTGGATGACATATTATTGCTTGTAATGCCTGATGGCTATATTCTACTTTACCATTACGTTTTCTCTTTTGTAAACATTCTTCACATTTTATAGTTTCAGATGAATGGTATTGTGTAGCATCTAATGCTACAAGATACTTATCTTCAAACCTAAAATTAGATAAGTGCTTACCTCGTTGTAAACGGTTTAAGTAGTTATTGAATATTGGTTGAAACTTATCATACTTAATATTTGATATGATAGTCCTCAGTTGATTATCACTAGGTATTTCTGTAACTCCAAATTGGGTTTGCAGATTATTTTTATATTGTCGTTTCTGCATTAATCTTTGATATTTTAATAAGCTAGATGATTTGTAAAACATACAGGCAAGGGTAGATAATGCAGCATCACTAATTTGATAATTTACACTACTAGCTCGTCTATTATCTGGTAAATTACTAATGTTAGACTTAAATCCATCTATAAGTGGCTGTAAACTTAGATGTTTTTTGGTTTTGACCATTACATAAAAAATATTTTAATATTTGTATGTTATTATCTAATAATATTAAGTATTTTAGTATATTCTAGTGAAAATTAGTGCGAAAAAGTTAAAAACTAAGCATTGAGTTTAATAGCTTTGTGGGCTCATTGAGAATAGCTGGAGTCTTAAAGGTAGACTTATTTGGACAGTCAAACCACAAGGTTTAGATGGCATCAGCTTAATACTTCCACTATGTCCTTCTATAATTTCTTTACTAATGCTCAGACCCAAACCTGAACCTACAATATCATTATTCCTTGACTGATCTGCACGGTAAAATGGTTCGAATAAGCTCTCATATAAAGAAGTATCAACTCCATCTCCTTTATCTGATATTTCGCACATTATCATATTTTTTTGAAGATTATTATATAGCTTAACTCCTACATCTTTTTTACCATATTTAAGAGCATTATCAAGAGTATTACTTATTGCTCGTTTAATTCCCATTATCTTACCGTGATACAAAATATCATGCTGTATATTCAACGCAATCTCATAATCAACATCAATTAAATCCTCACATATAGAATCAACAAGTTCTGAAAGATTAAATTTGACTGAATTCTCTTCTTGTAAAAAGTTTTTAGAAAACATCAGTATCGAGGATAACATTCTCTCAAGCTCTTTAATATCGCTTAATAATTTACCTTTATTATCTATATCTTGTAACAGCTCAATCCTAAGCTTTAGTCTAGTAATAGGGGTTTTTAAGTCATGTGAAATAGCAGCTAACATCTGCGTTCTTTTTTGTAATGTCTGTTGCATATTATTTTGTATTGATTGAATATCGTTATATATTGCAGCGATATCTTCATGTTCAAGAGGTAATGATATCTGGCTATAAATATTGTCGGATAATTGTCGCAAGGCATTTTTAGCTAACAAATTCACTTTCTCTAATCTTGAAACAATAAAATAACATAATAAAAAAATAATTACTCCCAGTAATACTAATACAAAAACATACACCCCTGTAATAATTGTCATTTTATTGAAAAACGAAAATGAGATAACAATATAATCATCTTTGTACTTGAATACAAAAGGTTCTTTCCAATCTAATGGAAATTTCAGTTCTTTAACTTCTTTTATGGATAGCTGTTTGAATTGATTATCTCTAATCTTATCAAAAGGTCTTACCCTGATTCCTGGAGTCATTTCCAAAAAACCTCTTAACTTATTTATAGGCTGCTTTGTATCTTCTAATGCTCTGACCATATCATGATGAGGTCCTTTTTCTAAGGTCTCAATCAATTGATAGCCTGTAAAGCAAAACAAGAAACCTACTACTAAAATTCCGATAGCTAAAATTGAATAATTCTGTCTTGCAAATTTAGTTTTCATATCACCCTATTACCATATCTGAAACACAAAATTCATAACCTTCTCCGCGTATGGTCTTTAATAATTTAGGAGACTTAATATCCACTTCTATCTTTTTGCGTAGACGACCAAGAAGTACATCTATTGTTCGATCGAATAGATCAAAGTCCTTATCATAAAGATTTTCCATAATTTGATCTCTCGTCAAAATCTGATTTGGATATGATATAAATATCTCTAGTAACCTATATTCTTTAGAGCTTAAAGCCACAAAAACGTTGTCACCATCTATCAAAATATGTTTATGCCTATCTAGCTTCCATTTATCAAAAGTTACAAAATGCCGAGATGAATTTCCTTTAATCAAATCACCATTAATTCTACGAAGAAGAGCTTTGATTCTAGCTAGCAATTCTCTAGTGTTAAATGGCTTAGGTAAATAATCATCTGCACCGACTTCTAGTCCCAAGATTCTATCGCTATCTTGATCTAATGCACTAATTATAATAATTGGAATATCATAAGTTTCACGCAATTTTTTACATAGGTCAAAACCATTACTATTAGGTAACATAATATCTAAAAGTATAATATCAAATAGCTGTTTTTTCATAGTTTTTTCAACATTTCTACCATCATTAAGTACCGTAACTTCATATTGAAAACTAGATAAAAAATCTTTCAACAATGTACCTATTTCATTGTCATCATCAACAACTAATATTTTTTTATTAAGCATATTTATATATAAATAATCTTTGTAACAAAATTATTACAAAAAAAATCTTATCTGTCATATTTTTATTACATTCGCCTTATAAACTTATCAGTACATAGAGCATATAGCTCTGTGATTAACAAAAATGGAGAATAACTATGAAAAAAATAATTACAGCAATAGCCATTACTACAGCAACATTAGGCTCATATTCAATTGCAAATGCATCTATATTTAGCAATGATGATCAAAGATGCCATCCTCCTAAACCTAAATTAGATTTAACACAAGATCAAGCTAAGGTACTCGTAAATGCTAATATTATTACACATGACAAATCTAAAACAGATGTAATACAAAAAGTTGAGACAGTCAAGCTAACAAATAATGATACTTATTATATTGTTTATGCTGGTGATAATAATGATAGTACTAATATGTTCTTTGTTGTAGATGCTCAAAATGGTCATGTTGAAGTTCCTGGGCCTAAGCCTAGACATAAGCATCACAGACATGATAATCCTAGATTTGCACAAAATAAAATGCCTGATACTCAACTTAAAGAATAGTTGTTTTTGATCTACCCCGTCAATTTGGGACAGTTCAGTTATTCTCAGTCAGTTGAATATTTCACCTACTTTTTTATATTTGCATGCATCAACTTAATTTTAGAGAAAAATATAATAGTCAATTCACAATAATGGGAAATTTTAATGAAAAAATATCAGTTTTATAATCGAATTCATAGCTTATTTTGCAACAAGTACAGCTATCCTCCACCAACTAAATGAAGGGATGATAAACCTACACTATTTGTGGAGGATCAATACCATTATTATCTAATAAATGGATCAGCATATGCTCCCAACTTTCAAATAATAAAAGTTTGAACATACCTAATAGTTCATCCCATAAATCATCATATGTAACACAGACTTTTCTGCACCATTGAAATAACTGGTCTGTGAATTCTAATATTTGATGAATATAAAAAGCTAGCATAATTAAAATATAAAAATTAAAGCTTTCCCCTTTCAGATGACCCCAATTATGAGCTAGTTTATATCCAAAGTTTTTAAGAGTATTAAAACACTGATTCTCTATACGCCATCTAGCTCTTGCTGCCTTAGTTATCTGTGCTATATTGCTCTTATCAACCTCCAAGTTGGTTGCCCACACACCAGCTATCGTTGATTTTTGCTTACCATCTTTGTCTTTGCTAATCGTAAAAGCTTTAACTACAGTAACTTTCGTGCTTGAGTCTTTGTTTAGAGGTATGTCATAATACCATCTGTATGCGATAGATGTATTGCCCATAGTACTCTTATGACTTTGATATTCAGAGCTATCTAAGCACTCATATAGATGTTTATGATTACCCTGTTTTATTCTAAATATATAATCTTCTCCATTTTGTATTACTGATTCTATAAAGGGTTTAGTAGCATAGATACTATCTGCTAGCCATATAAAGTTCATTCTTGGATGTTGTGATCTAAGTTTTGGTAATAAGCGTTTAGCTGCATTAATTTCACAGTCTTGCTTCTTATCACCATCAGTGTTTTTAATAGGTTCAGGCATTAATGGGAATATTTGCTTTTGATTTGGATGACATATTATTGCTTGTAATGCCTGATGGCTATATTCTACTTTACCATTACGTTTTCTCTTTTGTAAACATTCTTCACATTTTATAGTTTCAGATGAATGGTATTGTGTAGCATCTAATGCTACAAGATACTTATCTTCAAACCTAAAATTAGATAAGTGCTTACCTCGTTGTAAACGGTTTAAGTAGTTATTGAATATTGGTTGAAACTTATCATACTTAATATTTGATATGATAGTCCTCAGTTGATTATCACTAGGTATTTCTGTAACTCCAAATTGGGTTTGCAGATTATTTTTATATTGTCGTTTCTGCATTAATCTTTGATATTTTAATAAGCTAGATGATTTGTAAAACATACAGGCAAGGGTAGATAATGCAGCATCACTAATTTGATAATTTACACTACTAGCTCGTCTATTATCTGGTAAATTACTAATGTTAGACTTAAATCCATCTATAAGTGGCTGTAAACTTAGATGTTTTTTGGTTTTGACCATTACATAAAAAATATTTTAATATTTGTATGTTATTATCTAATAATATTAAGTATTTTAGTATATTCTAGTGAAAATTAGTGCGAAAAAGTTAAAAACTAAGCATTGAGTTTAATAGCTTTGTGGGCTCACTGAGAATAGCTGTTAATTTGATAGATAATGCAGTTAAATTTACTGCTAATGTAGAAAAAGAAATAAAAGTGACTCTTAAAAGAAAAAATAGTAATTCATGTCTTTTTGAGGTTTTAGATCAAGGTGTGGGATTATCAGAAGCAGATTTTGAGAAAATATTTACTATATTTCATAGAATAGAAAAAAGAGATAGTTATACTCAAGGTAATGGCTTGGGCCTGGCAATTTGTAAAGGTATAGTAGTTGCTCACTATGGAAAAATAAAAGCATATAGTGATGGGGAAGGTTTAGGTAGTATTTTTAAAATAACTCTACCTCTTCAATTAAAGATCAAATAGCTATTCAAGCATTGCACTGTAAGTAACAGAGATAAAATAAAATGATAAAAAAATATTAATAGTTGAAGATGAGCCACAAATTAAGAAATTTTTGGAAAAAACTTTTTTAGTTCTTGGTTTTGATGTTGAGAGCGCTATGACAGCATTTGAAGCAACTAAACTTTTGAGAGATTATCTACCTAATGTAGTTATTTTAGATTTAGGTTTACCTGACTTAGATGGTCAGGAGTGGTTAAAAGAAGTTCGAGGTCATGGAAATAATGTAGCAATAATTGTTGTTTCTGCTCGTAGCGATACTGAAGAAGTAGTCAAGGCTTTAGAGAATGGGGCAAATGATTATGTAAAAAAACCTTTTGATATGCCTGAATTAATAGCTAGAGTTAAAAGACAATTAGTAACTATCGACATACGATCCAGAGATACACTAAATACTTATACATTTCAAAATTTAGTAATAAATCTTGATGATCATAGAGTGCTTTTAGATAATCAAGAGATACATCTATCAAAGAAAGAATTCTTAATTTTAAATTCTTTGGTAAAACATTCAGGTAAGCTTATTGTGCAGAACACCCTTTTAAATGAAGTGTGGGGAGGCTGTTATGGAGATGGGGCACAATATTTGAGGGTTTATATAGGTCAGTTAAGGAAGAAGTTATCAAAATGCAAGAAACAGCCATTAATAACGACTGAAAATGCCATAGGATATCGTTTTATAGAAGCTGATTAGTAGGTATATTTATATTTTATGCTTTCATCTTTTTTAGGCCCTGATATTTTCCAATCCAATTTAACCTGATTGTTGGAAAAATTTAGTTTTGCAGAATATAAATCATCAACACACACATGTTTATTTTCACTCTGCCAACAGTTCTTTTCTATTGGAATTAAATCAAAGAGAGTCACTAAATTATCATAACCGAAGCGAGAGTGATATAGTCTAATCCGTTTCGTATCGAGCTGTTCCCAAACATATTCATTCTCTATATTTATCAGGCGTTGAGAGTCCACAAGTTTAAGTACACCATTTTCTTTGAAAATAATTTTATTATTTTGTTGCTTTATTGTAACTGAACCTTTACCAAAACCATTCCAGCTGGTTTGAGATGTTACACCAGATGATGCAGAAAATTCAAAAAATTTTATTTTGACTAATTCAGAAAATAAATTCATGAGTAAATTAAATGGTTTAGATTTAGCAATAGGCTTAATTATAGTGGAAATTTAATATATTAGTCAGCATTGTTTGCTTAGTCGTTAAAATATATATATTATTCATAACGCTCATTAAAAAAACATAGCTAATATATGAATTCTAGATCTGTAGGCTCAGTCTTACTTATAATCGGGACTACTATTGGAGCTGGCATGCTTTCATTACCTTTGATCGTTGCATCGTGTGGTTTTGTGATGGCAATAGTTTTACTAGTTTTATCATGGAGTGTGATGTACATGACGGCTTTAAAGTTATTAAAAGTTTGTGCAGACTTCCCATTGGGTGTTAATTTTACAACTATGATGCAGACAAGAGTATCAAAAGTATATCTAGTATTTTTTAGTATTATTTATTTGTTATTACTATATTCTTTGATGTCAGCCTATACAACGCAAGGCTCAGTATTAATAGGATCAATTGGTAATATTAATGTAGAAGGAAAGTTTAATGTCGCTATTTCAGCATTAATATTTACTCTAATTTTTGGCATGCTTATGTTTAGCTATAAAGTTGGTGATTATGCTAATAGGTTTTTTGTGATGCTTAAGTTTTTGTTTTTTGCCATCGCTGTTATAATAATGCTATTTTATATTAACCCAAAGTATTTAAGTAGCGGACCTCTTACACTATCAGCATTTATATTTGCTTGGCCAACTTTGCTTCCATCTTTTGGCTTTCATAATATTATTCCTGTTATTTATGAGTATCAAAAAGGCGATATTAGAAAAATTAAAAAAAGTATATTTATTGGAAGTATAAGCGTTTTAGTTATTTATATTGTTTGGATACTTTTAGCTCTAGCTTTAGTTCCTCAACAAGGTTTACATAGCTATCAATCTTTGTTTTTCTCTGGTGATAATACCCCAGGTGGATTAGTTAGTCAGATCAAAGCTGTTTCGGATTCAAAGGTTTTAGAAATAGGATTAAATCTATTTATTCATATAGCAGTAATTACATCATTCATAGGGGTTGGAATTTCTTTGATGCACTATGTGCGTGATTTATTCGCTAAATATGATAGTCAAATAGGTAATATAGCGCTTGGGTTAATATGTTTTATTCCTCCTTTAATATTTACTATATTTTATCCACAAGGTTTCATATTAGCTTTGCAGTATGCCGCAATCTTTGCTGTAATAATATTTGTTTATACTCCATCATTTCTCAGTAAAAATGAAAAGCCTAAAATAAATTATTCAAATATATATGTGATATTTATGGGAAGTTTGGTAATTCTTTTTCAGCTTTTCAATTTGAGCCTAACTATTAACCCTTTTGGGAGTTAATATCTGAATAATTATAAATAATTATTAATTTCCTAATATTTCCACTTCCCAAGGTAGTCAGAAATTTATTCGTAAAGCAAGATCTTTAGTAGAGTTATTAGCATTTATTTGAACGAAATTGTTAATCATATCTACAGATTTACTATTAAATATAAGCTAGCAGTAGGATTAAAACTAACCTTAATTTAAATTTCTTTATAATTGTTAATGATAAAGTTTAATACCATAAGTATAATACAAAATTAAAGGGTTAAAAGTTAAGAGTAAAGGTATGGTAGTTCATAAGTTTGGTGGTAGTAGTTTAGCTACAGCAAAAAAAATAAAAAAAGTTGCAGATATAATTGAATGTAAAGAAGAAACTGTAGTTGTTTCAGCTTCTGGAAAAACTACTAAAAATTTACAAGATGCTATCGCACAAGCAGTAAATGGCGATGATTATAGTAAGACAATTGGCCTAATATATGATCATCACAATCGGATTATGAGAGAATTATCATTAGATGTAAATGATCTATCTTCATCAATACTTGATGATCTTAATAATATAAAACATATTTTGAGTACAATTGTTATTACAGGCTTTTGCGTTGATAGTTTAAAGTTTTTTATACTAGGGTATGGTGAGATTTGGTCAGCAAGTATATTAAATGCTTATTTGTGCTCACAAGGTAAAAAATCTTGCTTTATAGATGCTTCAAAATGCTTATTTGTTAATGATAGCTGTTATCCGACTATTATAGATTGGAAAATGAGTCTTAAAAAGTTAAATGATATTCAGAATAACAATCCAGCTGATGTGTATGTGGTGACAGGCTTTATCGCTCAAAATAAACATGGCAAAAGAACAATACTTGGGCTAAATTGCAGTGATTATTCAGCAGCAATTTTTGCTAAATTAATGAATGCTAATCAGTTATACATCTGGACAGATGTGGCTGGAGTTTATAGTGCTAATCCTCAAGTAGTTCCAGAGGCAATGCCATTAAAACAGTTAACATATAAGGAAGCTCTTGAACTTGCATACTTTGGTGCTTCAGTTGTACATCCATTAACTATAGCGCCAATGGCTAGCGAGAATACCCCTATATATATTAAGAGTAGTCAGGCTCCTGATCAACAAGGTACTAAAATAAGTTCTGACCAAGATAAGGAACAGGGACTTATTAAGGGGCTAACTAGTGTATCAAATGTTGCGATAGTTAGGGTTCAAGGAGCAGGAATGATAGGTGTTTCTGGTATTTCTATGAAGGTGTTTAATGCTTTAGAGCGAGCAAAAGTTTCAGTGATGATGATATCACAGGCTAGCTCTGAATATTCTATTTGCTTTGCAATTGATAGCTTTGATATAGATAAAGCGATTGATGGTCTAAATCAAGAATTTGATAAGGAGATAAAAAATAATCTAATAGAAAATATAATAGTTGATAAGCATTATTCATTAATAACGGCAGTAGGTGAAGGAATGAGAGCTAAGCTTGGTTCTTTAGCGAAACTAGTTAATTCACTTAAATTAGCAAATATTAATATTCACGCTATAGCACAAGGTTCATCTGAAAGAAGTGTTACATTTGCAGTAAAAGCAGAGGATGAGAATAGGGGGGTGCAGGTAATGCATCGCCATTATAATACTATTAGTGATGATGTTGCTATAGCTGTTATTGGAGCAGGTAACATAGGACGGGCTTTTATTCAGCAGTTAAAACAGACATATGAAAGTTGGTATGCCAATGGGGTAAATTTGGTATTGATTGGTGTTACTAATTCAAAAGTTATGAAAACTGTTTATGAGAATTTACTATTTGAAAATTTAGATAGTTTATTACTTGAAAATACTGAGCAAGTAAACCTGACTAAGCTAGCAAAGTTCATATCTAGAGCATCTGCCACCAAGAAAATACTTATTGATGCTACTGCAAGTGAGGATGTATCAAAAGAATATACTCAGTTTTTACAAAAAGGTATAAGTGTTATTACTCCAAATAAGTATGCTAATTCAGGTAATTATGAGTACTATCAAGAAATAAGAAAAACAGCTAATATAAATGGTACAAATTTTTTGTATGAGACAAATGTTTGTGCGGGTTTACCTCTATTAAATACACTTCAGAATATGGTTCAAAGTGGGGATAAAATTTTATCTATTAATGGAATATTTTCGGGAACATTAAGTTATTTATTTAGCAAATTAAATGAAGGTGTAAGTTTTGCGGATGCTGTTAAGATGGCGTATGATGCTGGATTTACTGAGCCTGATCCTAGGCAAGATCTATCTGGTATGGATGTTGCTAGGAAAACAATAATTTTAGCAAGAGAAATAGGTTTGAATATTAGTATTAGTGATTTAGTAATAGAAAATTTAGTACCAGAAAAATTAAGAGATTGTAGTGTCGAAGAGTTTTTTGCAAGGTTGCCAGACTTTAATAGTCAAGTGATGCAAGAGATTGAGATCAAAAATCAAGGTCAAGCAGGCGTCCATTATATTGGTTCTATAAGTAATAATAAGGCTAATGTTGGTATCCAAGCATATACTAGTGATAGTCCATTTGCTAATGTAAAAAATACGGACAATCTTATAATGATAACAACACAAAGATACGGACAATCGATGGTTATACAGGGAGCTGGAGCAGGTGTTGAAGTAACAGCAGCAGGAATATATGCTGATACCATAGCTGTGATAAATAAGAGGTAAATGAAATATGGAAATATCGAATGATATAAATTCAGCTACTGCTTTTGCTCCAGCAACTAGTGCAAATTTTGCAGTTGGCTTCGATTTGCTTGGATTTGCTTTGGAAGGGGTTGGAGATGCTGTCAAGCTTGTTAAAAGGCAAGATTCTAATATTGTAATTCAAGAAATATCAGGTGTAATTGGCGCAGAAAAACTTCCTTATGCAAGTCACAAAAATGTTGCAACAGTAGTTATTCAAAAATTTTTAAAAGACAATAATGTTTCTGTAGGACTTGATGTATATATAAAAAAGGGGATAACACTTGGTTCAGGTATGGGAGGTTCAGCATCATCTGCTGTAGCAGCACTAATAGCATTGAATGCATTTTTTGATAAGCCATGCTCAAATGATGAACTTATTGACTATGCAATATACGGAGAAAGTATTGTATCTGGGTCTTTTCATGGAGATAATGCAGTACCATGTTTGTACGGAGGTTTAGTCTTGCTCCAAAACTCTAGGCCTTGTAAGAAGATTCAACTTCCAACAATAGACTGTAATGTTGTGATTATATGTCCTGAGCTTTCGATAGAAACAAAAAAAGCTCGTGAACTCTTAAAAAGTCCATATGATTTGACAACCATCGTGGAGCATGGATCATTCTTAGCTACAGCAATTAGCGCTTTATATACGCAAGATTTAGATTTATTATCACAAAGTTTAAAAGATGTTCTGATTGAGCCTAGACGAGCACAATTGATTACTGGGTATTATGATGTTCAAAGGTCATCTTATGAGGCTGGAGCTCTTGCATGTGGGATATCTGGATCCGGTCCAACAATGTTTGCTTTAGTGAAAAAAGAGAAGTGTGCCAGTAAGGTGGTTGCTGCCATGCAACGTGAGTTTTTGAACTATGGGTTAAAGTCTGAAGCTTGGATTAGTTGTATGAGTAATAAAGGCGCATACTTAATAGAAAAAAATTAAAAAAGGGAAGAATTATGGATTTTGTGAGTACTAGAGATAGCAGCATAAAGGTTTCATTAAGTGAGGCTATACAATCAGGACTAGCGCCGGATGGAGGGTTATTTGTACCGAAGCAATTTCCTAGAATTAAATGGGGTGAATTTAGTAAAGAGTTAACTTATTCTGAGTTCGCTGCAAAAATGTTAAAAGATTTTTTTGAAGGTGATGAGTTAGAACCTCATTTAAATAAAATCTGTAAAGAAGCTTTTACTTTTGAGCTTCCTGTTAAACGTTTAGATAAAAAAACATCTATCTTGGAATTATTTCATGGACCAACTTTGTCATTTAAGGATTTCGGAGCAAGATTTTTAGCTAGTTGTTTGAGCTTAACTACGAGTGAAAAACCATTTACTATTTTAGTGGCAACCTCAGGAGATACCGGATCAGCGGTAGCTGCAGCATTTCACGGTAAAGAAAATGTTAAAGTTATAGCTATGTTCCCTAAGGATAAAATTTCTAAAAGGCAAGAAAAACAAATAACCTGTTGGGGGGATAATATCCTCGCAGTAGAGGTTGAAGGAGTTTTTGATGATTGTCAATCTTTGGTTAAAAAAGCATTTGAAATACCCTGGTGGTCTAAGAGAACAAAGCTAAATACTTCAAATAGTATTAATATTGGTCGTTTACTGCCTCAATCAACTTACTATGCTTATACTTCATGGCAATACTTTCTAGATACTGGAAAAAAAGCTAATTATATAGTGCCATCTGGTAATGTAGGCAATATTACAGCAGCTTTCTGGGCGAAGGAAATGGGGTTTCCAATAGGTGAAATCGCTATGAGCCTAAATGCTAATGACACAATGGTTGATTACCTTAATTGTGGGGAATTTAAACCAAAGGCTAGTATAGAGACATTAGCAAATGCTATGGATGTAGGTAATCCAAGTAATTTTGAAAGGTTATTACACTTACATCAAAATCATTCAAATTTTAGTAAGCATATAAAAGCTATGAGTGTCAGTAATATTGAGATCCAAAAAGAGATAAGACGAGCATATTCTGAATATAATGAAATCATTTGTCCTCATACTGCTACAGGATTATTTGCGCGATCAAAAATTCTATTGGATAAAGATGTTATTATAGTCTCAACAGCCCATCCAGCAAAGTTTGAATCGGTTATTGAGCCAGTGCTGAATATAAAAATTTTACCAACAAAGCAGTTGCAAAAACTTTTGGATAAAAACCAGAGTAAGGTTACCATACATGGATCAATGAATGAGCTTTGTGATATATATCAAAATCTATAATAAAAATTCTAACTGATTATTTTTACTCAAAAGTATATAATGCATACTAGATTAATATAAAAGATTAAAAGTATTCTTATGAGATTTGTTGATGAGGTAGTAATTAAGCTTCAAGCGGGAAATGGTGGAAATGGTTGTGTGAGCTTCCGTAGAGAAAAGTATGTCCCAAGAGGTGGTCCAGATGGTGGAGATGGTGGTCATGGAGGGAGCATTTATCTAAAAGCAGATGAAAATGTAAACACATTAATTGATTATCGTTATAAGAGAGAGTATTACGCTGAAAATGGCCGAGCTGGTGAGGGACGTAATTGTTATGGAAAAGCAGGAGAGGATTTATACCTTATTGTGCCCGTTGGCACTAGTGTTTTTGATTCTGAATCAAATAAAAAAGTTGGTGAGGTTTTAAAAGATGGCGAGCTTTTTAAGCTTGTTGCTGGCGGTAAAAGAGGGATAGGTAATACACATTTCAAAAGTAGTACTAACCAAGCTCCAAGAAAATTTACATTGGGTGAAGAGGGTGAGTATAGAGAAGTTCGCTTAGAGTTAAACTTATTGGCTGATATAGCATTGCTGGGCTTACCAAATGCTGGAAAATCTACATTGATTCGTTCAGTATCACAAGCTATGCCAAAAGTAGCAGATTATCCATTTACAACTATGTACCCACACCTTGGCGTGGTAAAAGTAGGGATTGATAGTTTTGTTATGGCAGATATTCCAGGCGTTATTGAAGGTGCTGCAGAAGGTGCTGGTTTAGGTCTTAGATTCTTAAAACATTTAACTAGAGCAAGGTGTGTTTTACATGTGGTTGATATTTGTCCTTTTGATGAATCAGATCCTGTTGAAAACTATCATGCTGTAGAAAGAGAGCTTGAAAAATATAGTGGAGACTTATTTAATAAACCAAGATTTTTAGTTATTAATAAAATTGATTTATTAGCAGGGCAGATTGAAGAAAAATGCCATGAATTTGTTAAAGAAATTGGTTATAAAGATAATTTTTATATGATATCGGCAGTAATGAAAAAAGGCACAGATGAATTAGCGAAGAAGCTTAATGAGTTTTTACAAAAACAAGAGTAAGAATAGATGAAGATAAAAAATCTTATATTTGGTTCGCCAATTCCAACAGCTAAGCATCATGAGCAAAAAATAGGATTATTTTCAGGGTTTGCGATATTGTCATCGAATGCCTTATCTTCAGTCTCCTATGCAACGGGTGAGGTTTTTATAGTTTTAGCTATGGCAGGCACGGCTGCGGTTACACAGTTTTCTATTGGTGTAGCTATCATGGTAATTCTATTGATTTTATTGATGGGATTTTCTTATGCCCAAGTTATTAAAGCTCATCCTGAAGGCGGTGGATCATATTCTATAGTTAAGACTCATTTTAATGAGAAATTACTTTTATTAACAGCAGCATCATTGATTATTGATTATATACTTACAGTCGCAGTATCAGTTTCTACAGCTTCTGTTGCCATAAGCTCAGCACTACCTGTGCTAAATGATTATAGTGTTGAGCTAGCATTAATTCTTTTAGTCTTTCTTATGGTTATAAATCTTAGAGGAGTAAAATCAACAGCAAAGATTTTTATATGGCCAACATATATGTTTATTGCATCAATAATTATAATGATAGTTGTAGGTGTTTATCAGCATACGCACTCTTCACTGTATGTGTTTGAGTATACTCAAAGCCATCTCGATCAGATGCATGCATCTATAGGAGTTTTAACTATAACGCTTGTGCTTAGGGCTTTTTCATCAGGTAGTGCAGCACTTACTGGTATTGAGTCATATGCAAATGGAGTCTCTGCATATAAATCTCCAGTATTGTCAAAAGCAATATTTGGTCTGGTGTTGATGACGATGTTTTCAATAGTAATGTTTGCTGGCGTGACATTTTTAGCTGCAAAAATGAAAATATATCCAAGTTTTTCTGAAAGCGTATTATCACAAGTTGCTCATCAAGTACTAGGTAATGGTTTTTTATATTATTTCTTGCAAGCATCGACATGTTTAATTTTGCTTATGGCTGCAAATACATGTTTTACAGGCTTTCCAACCTTAGCTTCTATTATGAGTAAAGATCGTTATCTACCAGAACAATTACAACGTTTGGGTGATAGATTTGCTTTTAGGAACGGCATTTTGATGTTGACGATTTTATCGGCTATTTTGGTTATTATATTCGAAGCTAAAGTTAGTAGATTGATTCCATTATATGCTTTTGGAGTTTTTATTGCATTTACACTTTGTCAAGCAGGGCTTGTGAAATATTGGTACAGGTACAAACGTGTCTATAAAAGTTGGAGTATTAGAGCTTTTGTGAACGCATTTGGATGTGTTGCTACGTTTGTAGTGTTAATGACAATTGTTGAGAGTAAGTTTTTTGAAGGTGTGTGGATAGTAATAATTGCAATCGCAATTATTATGTATGTATTATACAAGATTAGAAATCATTATATAGAGAGAGAGTCTAGTTTAAGACTCAGCGTTGATGAAGCTGTTGTAAATGCTTGTGTGCATGAGAATGTGAAGCCTAAAATAGTCCTTTTAGTTTCACGTATTCACCGCGGTACAATAGATGCTCTCCAATTATCGCGAAATATATCTGACGATATTACGCCAGTTTTTGTTTCTGCAGATGAGAAAAAAATAGAGAGTATGAAATCTCAGTGGAAAAATTTGGTTTTTAAAGAAAAACTTCTTATATTAAGACCAATATACAATTCATTTATAACTCCTGTACTGCAAATTCTGCATAAAAATGATCTCAGAGATCCTGATAGAGGATATTCTGTGGTGGTTATTCCGGAAGTTGTGAATACAAAATGGTGGCATTTTTTGTTACATAATCAAAATTCACGTATGGTTAAATTAGCTATCGCAGCTATGGATAAAAAAGATCAGAAAACAGTCACAAGAGTAGTGATATCAGTACCATACAAAGCAGAATAAATTATATTTATCAGTTATAGTGCGTAATTCAGAAGAATAAAGTAGTGGAAAGTTCATGACCCTTGTTTGTTTGTGGGTTGATTATTGCTTAGCAAGCAGCTGTTAATGTCTTGCCAGATGTCTTTGTGTCTGTAGCCAAGGTTGAATAATGTCAGTGCTATTTAGGTTTTGATTTTTAGAAAAAATACTGAATAAACTAATTAATGATTGATTAGAAGATGAACAATAATACTAGCAAAATAACCAATAGCTATAACCCACGTCCATTTTAGATGTCCCATAAAAGTATACTTTCCTTTTGATCTACCCATTACAGCAACTCCAGCAGCCGAGCCTATGGCAAGTAAACTACCACCAACTCCAGCAGTTAAAGTTATTAGTAACCATTGAGCATGTTCCATAGAAGGGTTCATGCTTAGTACAGCAAACATTACAGGAATATTATCTATTATTGCTGATAATATTCCTATGATGGTATTTGCTTGGGTGTGAGCAGAGAATATACTAGGTGCGATAGATTGCATATCAGTATATATGTATTGTGAAGCTATACCTAGATATCCTAAGGCAGCAAGACCTTGTACGGAAACTAGTATCCCGTAAAAGAAAAGTAGAGTATCCCATTCAGCCTCTTTAACTTTATCAAATATATTAAAAGCATGAGCAGGCATTTTATGCCCTTGAGGTTTTTTATTTTCTAGAGCTATTTTTATACCATAGAAATAGTTGTAGATCATGACGTATCCAAAGCCAGTCATCATGCCTAAAGAAGGGGGGAGATGTAAGATATGTTCAAATGAAACCGCAGTTATAATCGTTAAAATGAAAAGTATTATAACTGGTATAGCTCCACGTTTAAAATAAACCTTCTCTTCAATAATTGATTGCGCTTCCATCTTTGGTACAAAGAAACTCATAATAATGGCAGGAACTAAAAAATTTACTAGTGAAGGTAAAAATATGGCAAAAAACTCTGTAAAACCAACGGCTCCAGTTTGCCAAACCATAAGGGTAGTGATATCACCAAATGGTGAAAAAGCACCGCCGGCGTTTGCGGCTACTACAACATTTACACATGCCATAGTAATAAATTTTTTATTATCTCGACCTATTGATATTACAACGGTACTCATAACTAATGCCGTGGTTAAGTTATCAGCAACAGAGGATAGGAAGAAAGATATTATTCCTGTTAGCCAAAAAGTTCCTAAATAGCCGAATCCAGCTCTTAATAAAGAGCTTTTTAGTTTTGCAAATACATTTCTATCTTCCATTAGGTTAATATAAGCCATAGCTACTAATAAGAATAAGAGTAGTTCACCATATTCTGTCATAATATGATCAAAATTGCTGTTTACAATATTATTAGCATCTAGCGATTTTCCTACTAGAGCAACTAAAACCCATATTAAACCAGCAGCAATAATCACAGGTTTTGATTTGTTTAGCTTAGTAAAATCTTCTGTCATTACTAGTAAGTATGCGAGCACAAAAACTACAATAGCTGCAATAGCCAAAGGGTGACTTGTTGCATCAACACTTATAGCACTAAGTGTTTTTTCATCTTTTGCAAAAGATAATAATGGCAACATTATTGTTACTAGAATTAATATGATTTTTTTAGACATTATAGTTCAAATAAGAATCTTCAATAATGACTATTATAGCATTCTGATTTATATAGTTAAGAAAAATACTTTTAAGGTTGTGAATTTATGTTTAAACTATACTAAGTTGGTAACATATATTAGATTACATGTTATAATAATTGGTTACCTAATAAATAAGATATAAAAAGGTTTTTGATTATATGTGGAAATATTCTCCATTAAAGACGATTTTAATCCTAGGGCCTATGGTGTTTGCCTTTGCATTAGCTATGGATGTCTATATGCCCGTGTTGCCGGAAATGCAAAAAGATCTAAATACAAGTCAGTCAATGGTGCAGGCTACTTTGTCATTGTTTTTGATAGTTACGGGTGTAGGACAATTGTTTCTAGGTCCAGTGTCAGATCAGATTGGTAGATTTAAAGTTATGGTTCTATCATCATTATTGTTTTTACTTGGCTCAATATTATGTGCTATGTCATATACTATTAATTTTTTGATTTTTGCTCGAGTGATTCAGGCGTTGGGGTGCTGTGGCTTGTCTGTATGCGCTTTTGCAATTATCAGAGATGTGTTTTCTGGTAAGCAAAGTTCAATGATATATAGTTTAATTAACGCAATTATATCTATATCACCAATTATTGGTCCGATTATTGGGGTTAAGCTAGCCTTGCACTTTCCTTGGTATTCAGCTTTTATATTTTTAACGATATTATCATTAATAACTTTTATAGTTGTAATGGTCTTCGTTAAGGAAAGCCTGCCTGTAGAAAGGCGTAAAAAAATGAGTCTAAATATTTTTGTTAGATACTCGCAAGTAGCAAGATCGTTACAATTCTGGACTTATTCGCTAAGTGCTGTTGCAGGAATGACTTCTTTTTTTATCTTGTTTTCAATGACTCCTTATATTATTAAATATTTGGGTTATCCAATTTCTAAAATATATAGTATGTTTGGCTTAGCTGGTTTAGCATTTTTACTTGGTTCATTGTTTGCCGGTGGAATTGTAAATATGTTTGGTGTTCGGAAAACCGCTATTTTAGGGGTGATATTTATATTTATAGCAGGGGTTACATCATTCACCATTTATATAGTAAACGGTCTAAGTTTATGGGGATTTTTTGCACCGTGTTTTTTTGCTACATTTGGTTGCGCATTGACTACTGGTACAGGAGCTAGTGGCAGTATGGAACCTTTTTATGCGATAGCTGGAGTAGCTGCAGCATTATTTGGTACAATGGAATTTGCTTTAAGTGGTATAATTGGTAATATTGCAATGTCATTTCCAGCAACAACCTCACTACCTATTGCTGTGACAATGATTATTATGTCTGTAGTTTGTTTCACTCTTTTGATGCTATGTAAAGAAAAATAATATTCTTAATCTAATTAGATATCTTGTAAGAAGACTAGTTTTGCTTTGTAATTTATTTTTTTTGTAAAAGCTTTATTGTAATATCTAATCAAAATAGATTATTGATACAAGAATAAGGTATGCAAAATATGAGAAAAAGACTTCTGATCGCAGGTGTTGTGACAATGTTAATGTCATCAACAGCAATGGCTAATGATTTCAAATTAACTGTTGATAACCAAAGTAAAGCCTCAGGATTACAGTTGTTTTCTAGTACTGATTCTAAAAATACAAAAAATCTTAAAAAAGGTAAGAATGATTTTAAGCTATCTACTAGAAATCAGTATCAAATTAGAATTCCTAATAAGCAAATTATGGCTTCTATTAAACAGGATTCATCAAGCTTTGTAGTTCAGGAGACACCAGCAACAGCTACTTCAGGATTGCAAAAAATCAAAGTTAATATTTCGACATCAAATGGTTCGTCAGGTTCATATTCAGCTATAATTCCAGCAGACCCTAAAGGTGTCTGCTCTAATGATATGGGAGGAATAGTATGTAGGTTAGGAGAATCTGTGCCAAGTTCTATTTCAATCAAATTAACAGGAGGTGAAGCTCCGAAGCCAGTTGCGGAATATATTTATGATGCAGGTAAATGGGATGGTTCTAAAATCTATCAGGTTCGATATAGCCCTACTCTTTATCCTAAAGTTACGTATGCTAAGGATAAGAAAGAGTATGTTGGTTGTTGGTATGCTACTGGTCAAAACATTCCAGGTAAAGGAGACCCTTGGAGACTCTATAATAAGATGAAAAATGTTTGTAGTCAGTAATTTATAAAATTAAATTTTTTGAAAAATAGTTGTTGTTTTAATTCGGTAAATGTCTCATCTTGTTTCTTTGTTGTGTATGGAAGTTATTTTATTTACTATATTGTTTGGCGTAATTTTTTATAAAAAATGATAAGTCTAAAATTACTCAATATTTCCTTTATACAGCTATTTGTGATATTATCTGGAAACTAAATAATAGATAAAAATCTACTTCTTAAACTTATAAGGTCTAATATGAATTTCGAGCTTGCTAGAGAGAATATGATTAAACAACAGGTTCTTACTGAAGGACTTTCTTTGGATGGAGTTGCTATGATAATGGCAAATGTTCCTAGAGAAAATTTCTTACCTGACGAGTTACAAAACCTTGCATACTGTGATACAAACTTGATGATTGGAGATAAGGAGCTTAGGAGTCCCATGCTTACAGCTAGGCTCATTGAGGCTTTGAATATTGAAAATGATGAGAGTGTTCTAAAGCTTGGTTTAGAATGTGGTTATCCTGTAGCATTGCTTGCTAAAATGAGTAAGAATGTTGAGCTTATAGACTATAGTGAAGATCGATTAGGCTTAGTTAGACGTCAGCTTGCTGCAATTGGCATATATAATGTTGAGTTTAATAATGCTGAACACCTGATTAATATTAAACAAAATAAAAAAAAATATAATTGTATATATGTATCCAATGTAGTTAAAGAATGTGAGATTGATGATTCATTGCTTGATCTTCTTAGTTTGGACGGTAGGGTTGTATTTGTTGTACGCAGTGATGTATGTGATAAAGCTTATATTATTACTAAGACAGCTAAAGAAACATATAAAAAAAAGTTTCTCTTTGACACGTATAATAAGTAAGAGATTATGAAAAAGACCATTTTATATTTCATAGGTTTTCTGAGTTTTTTTATGACTTTTGCTAGTGAAGACACTTCTGTGCCTAAATATAATAGCGTTGGTAGACCTATAGGTACTGATGTTGCTCAAAATCCTTATAGCGTTGAAAAACAATATGCTAAAGTTAAGCAGATTAAAGAGGATAATAAGTTTTATAGCCTTAAAAAAGCTAGTGAAGTAGCAATGGTTGGAACTACCGAAGATAAATATTATAGTTTAGTTGATATTTATAAACTTGCCTCAGAGCATAATGCAGACTATCAAGCAGCTAGGTCAACATTTGCTGCAAATATTGAGACAGTACCAAAAGCTTTGGGAGCATTGTTACCGCAAATTGATTTTTCATATAATTTAAGAAGAGATGAGTATAATCAATTTGGTGGTAAGATTGGAGATACTTCTAATCAAATTAATTTTAGTGGAACTCAGACACTTTTTGATTGGAGTAAATGGAAAACTTACACTCAAGCAAATTATTTACAAAAATCATATGCGATGATATATGCTAAGGCTGAACAGACGTTAATAACAGATACCGTAACTGCTTATTTTGAGTTATTAAGGTCTGAGCAAGCTTTACAATTTCAGTTTGCTAATGAGGCCTGGAATAGAAAGTTATATTTAACGCAAAAATATCAATATAATTCAGGTATGGTATCTTTTGCAGATTTTAAGACTACTGATGCGCAGTATCGACAAGCAGTTGCTGATAGGGTTAATGCACAAAGAAATTTGATTAATGCAAAAGCAGTAATGGCTAAGCTTATTGGTAAACGAATAAGCTCTATTTTATATATATCTAAAGATACAGAGTTTGGCAATCCTACGCCTGATGATATCAATTATTGGTTGAATACTGCAGAGCAGTATAATTTAGATATAGCCCAGAAAAAATTTGAATATGAAGCCGCAGGAGAAGGTGTTGGTATTCAGTGGGGTAATTTTTTTCCTCAAGTTAATTTAGGTGGTGGAATTTTGATGACAGCAAATAGTTTGTCAGGGAACCAGGCTCAGATAGAAAGAATTCCTAAAAAATTTACTTCTGCAAATATCTCTGGCAATGTTAGTTGGAATTTATTGAGAGGTGGATCAGATTATGCTCAGCTTAAGCAGGCAAGTTACGATAACCAAGCGGCTGATTATGCATTGTTGCAAACTAAAAGAGAGGTGTATGCTGGGACTGTAGAAGCTTATCAAACTGTTGTATTAGATGCTGTGAAAATTGAAGCATATAGAAAGTCTGTATATTCAGGTATTGCTTCAGTCAAAGCTATTCTTGAGGGGTTTGAGGCCGGAACACAGACGATTGTTGACCTTCTTAACCGTCAGGCGATACTTGTGCAGGCGCAGCTGTCATTTGCAGATTCTGTTTTTAATTATGTTGAAGATTATGTTAAGTTGAAGCAATTACAAGGAAGCTTAACATATAAAGATGTAGAGTATGTGAATGGTATGCTTGGAAAAAATGATATAATTTCACAAATTGCAACGGAGTGATATAAATAATGGCTAATATCACAGCCTTTATTTTAGATTTTGAAAAATATCGAGTGGAAGATCTAAAAAAATGGCTTTTAAATAAGGTAGAGGCGTCAATACTTTCAAACAAGCAAAAAATATTTTCTCAATTTGTTAGATACTTTGTTTTTGAAGAATTTTTTGGGGTAGTTAGTCCTATTTTTTCTAGTAAGGCAAGTGGTAAGCCATATTTGAAGTGTAAAAAATATTTTTTTAATATAAGTCACACACATTCAAAGATTATTATAGTTGTTGCTGATAATGAAATAGGTGTTGATACTGAAATAGTTTCAAAAAAAAGAGATATTATGAGAATTGCAGAGCGATTTTTTAGCCAGTCAGAGTATCATAGTTTAGAAAATAGTACTTATGTCTACCATGATTTCTATACATTATGGTCATTAAAAGAGGCCCAAGTTAAAAGAAGTGCTTTAGGTATTGCAAAAGGTTTAAATAGTGCAATTTTTTATAAAAACATTCAAAATAATTGGGTTAGTAAAAGTTATCCTAATGATTTTTTCAGCTTTTATTGTGATGATATGGTAATCTCGATATGTTGCGATAATCTTAATTTAGGTGATATTGATTTATTTGAGATCGTTGATTTTAAGTTTGTGAAAAATAATCTCTAAGGAGAGTTGTTATGCCTTTACATAAAAATTCTATACCAAGTAGCTTTGATTTCTTCGAAGAATCTTTGCCTAAATCTAAGATACCTATTAATTCTCAAGATCCACAGTTAGTATATCGTGAAATCAAAGATGAGCTTATGTTAGATGGCAACTCTAAGCAGAATTTAGCAACATTTTGCCAAACTGAAGTTGATGATTTTATTCACAAACTGATGAATGATTGTGTTGATAAAAACATGGTTGATAAAGATGAATATCCTCAGACAGCAGAGATCGAAGCAAGGTGTGTTAATATCTTGTCCAATTTGTGGAATTCATCAGAGGAAAATTCTGTTGGTTGCTCAACGACAGGGTCATCTGAGGCAGCGATGCTTGGTGGTATAGCTATGAAATGGCATTGGCGTGATAAAATGAAGGCAAAGGGAAAAGATTATTCTAAGCCGAATCTTGTAACAGGGCCTGTTCAAGTTTGTTGGCATAAGTTTGCTAAGTACTGGGATATTGAGCTAAGAGAAATACCAATGTCGAAAGATAGTTTAATAATGACTCCAGAGGCTGCTATTGAAAGATGTGATGAAAATACAATAGGAGTAGTTCCAACTCTTGGTGTAACTTTTACTGGGCAATACGAGCCAGTGGAAGATGTTTGTGAAGCTCTTGATAAGTTTGAGAGAGAGACTGGTATAGATATACCCGTACATGTCGATGCAGCTTCAGGTGGTTTTTTAGCTCCATTTATAAATCCAGAGCTTAAATGGGATTTTAGGCTCCCAAGAGTTAAATCAATAAATGCCTCTGGTCATAAATTTGGACTATCACCTTTAGGTGTTGGTTGGATTTTATGGAGAGATAAGCGAAGTCTACCAGAAGATTTGGTTTTTAATGTAAACTATCTTGGTGGTAATATGCCAACGTTTGCCTTAAACTTTTCAAGACCTGGTGGCCAGATAGTTGCACAATACTATAACTTCGTTAGACTGGGCTCTGATGGGTATAAAAAGATTCATCGTTTAAGCTACGATATAACTAAATATCTTGCTCAGAAGCTTGATAGTATGGGGATCTTTGATATTATTCATGATGGTGAAAATGGTATTCCAGCAATAAGCTGGTCACTTAAATCAGGTAAGAATTATAGCTTATTTGATATATCTGAAAAAATAAGGTCTAAAGGATGGCAGATAGCAGCTTATTCTATGCCTAAAGGTAGGGAAGATTTAGTCGTGATGAGGATCTTAGTGAGGAAAGGATTTACTTTTGATTTGGCTCAACTTATGCTTAGGGACTTAGTGTCGGTGATTGAATCTTTAGAGAGCGATCAAAGTAAAATTAATAAAGAAGGTTTTTCACATTAGATTTGATGAGTATATAAAGAAAAGGAGTTGCTAATTGAATAATAAGAATATGAGCTTTAATGCTAGAATATTACATACTGTTGGGTTTGAGTTTTTTGGAATTATTATTTTTACTCCTTTTGCAGTTTATGTATTAAATGAAAGTGTATTCAATATAGGGGTTATAGCTATAGTTATTTCATTAATAGCGATGTTGTGGAATCTTATATATAATTATATCTTCGATTTAATAGAAAATTTTGTTGGGCACCATAGGTCTAAAAGAAAACTAATCATTCGTATAATACATGCATTACTTTTTGAATTAGGTCTGTTAGTGGTTACTTTACCTCTTGTGGCATATTGGCTGAATATGAGTTTACTGACAGCCTTATTTGTTGATATGGGATTTGTTGTTTTCTATCTTATCTATGCTTTTATATATAATTTTATTTTCGATAAAATATATTTTGGATTTGTTTTAGATAAACAAGCTTTAATCTAGTCTATCTGTTTTCTTGCAAAAAAATTATATTAGAATTTGGGGTGAGATAAGCCATTTGAAAACAAGTGATATTTTTGATTATTTATTAGTTTAAATCTTGATATAATAGTTGGGTTAATAATCCTTTTCGAGAAAAGACAACATTATGTGTGGAGTAATCGGAGTCGCAGGGCCTGGTCAGGTCAGTTATGCATTGTTTGATGGTTTAAGTTTATTGCAGCATCGAGGTCAAGATGCTGCTGGTATAACTACTATGCACAATGGGCATTTTTTCACTCGCAAGAATACAGGTCTAGTAAATGAAGTTTTTACGGATGATAAGCTTGCTAAGTCACTTGGTAATATGGGTATAGGCCATGTTCGTTATCCTACTGCTGGTAGCTTAGGAGCTGCAGATAGTCAGCCTTTTTATGTGAATAATCCTCATGGTATAGTTTTTGCTCACAATGGTAATCTTACAAATGTTTCAGAATTAGCACAAATGCTTCACGATATAGAGAGAAGGCATTTAAATACTTCTTCAGATTCTGAGCTTTTGTTAAATTTCTTTGCTTGTGGGATGAATAAATCTAGAGGGGCCCCGACAACTCAAGCGGTTTATAAAGCTTGTGAGTTTGTATTTAAACACGCTCATGGAGGATATGCTTGTACGGCAATGATTGCAAATCTTGGTTTAATTGCATTTAGAGATCCTCATGGTATACGTCCACTTGTTCTTGGTGTGAGAGAGGAGAAAAATGGTGAAAAATCTTATATGGTTGCTAGTGAAAGTGTATCATTAGATATTTCAGGTTTTACAGTTTTACGTGATGTTGAGCCTGGTGAAGTTATTGTGATTACAGAGGATCGTAAAATTTATTCTAAAATATGTGCAAAAAAACCAGTTTTAACACCTTGTCTCTTTGAGTATGTGTACTTTGCTCGTCCAGACAGTATAATGAATGGAGTAAGTGTTTATCAGGCAAGAGTTGATGCTGGTAAATTATTGAGTAAACGTATTAAAGATGTATGGAAAAAAAATCAAATAGATATCGTAATTCCAGTGCCTGAAACAGGTAGAGCTTCTGCTCAAGAAATAGCAACGGCTTTAGGAGTAGAATATAGAGAAGGCTTTGTTAAAAATAGATATATTGGGCGTACTTTTATTATGCCAGAGTCAGTTGATCGTAAGAATTATGTTCGCCGTAAACTAAATCCTATTCCTGCAGAGTTCAAAGATAAAAACGTTTTGTTAGTTGATGATTCTATCGTCCGTGGTACAACATCTCAAAGCATTATAGAAATGGTGAGAGATTTTGGAGCTAAGTCAGTATATTTGGCATCGGTATCACCAGCAGTGTGCTATCCTAACGTATATGGCATAGATATGCCAGTTAAGTCAGATCTTATTGCTCATGGTAAATCAGTCGAAGAAGTTCGGCAATGGATTGGGGTTGATGGACTGATATATCTACCTCTTTGTGATTTAAAGAAAGTAGTACAAATACAAAATCCAAATATTACAGAGTTTGAGGATAGTGTCTTCTCCGGAAATTATATTACTGGTGATGTTGATGAAGCCTATCTTGATCAACTAGAAGCTCAAAGAAAAAAACTTAAAGAATTAGAGAAAAAACTCAAAGGATTTGACAACTGATGATTAAGATCTTTGAAGGCTTAAGTGCCTTGTCACCATTTAAAAGAGAAAAAATTATAGCTGATGCCAAAAAAATATCTAGCAACTTAATTTCAATATCTGCCAAATATATACATGTAGTAAAGCTTGATAGTAAGTTAACTGCTAAGCAAGAGCAAATCATAGAATCTTTACTTAATTATAATAAGGAATATGGTCAAGCACTTGAATTGAACGGGGAAAGCTTTATAACAACCCCAAGAGTAGGAACTATTTCACCTTGGTCATCCAAAGCTACTGAAATAATTCTTAATGCCGGTATTAAGGAAGTAATTAGGGTCGAAAGAGTGGTGCTTTTTAACATTGAAGGAAAGGTATCCACCAATGAGCTTAAAATGATACAAGCTCTAGTACATGATCGTATGATAGAAGAAATATTTGTGGATATAATTGATTTAGAGCGTTTATTTAATGTGGCAGTTCCAAAAGAATTAGAATCTGTGGATGTGTTAAGTAATGGTGTCCAAGCTATTAAAGATGCAGATATTAAGCTAGGATTAGCATTGAGTAATCAAGAGATAATTTATTTGGCTGAGGAATATATAAAAATTGGTAGAAACCCAACTGATACCGAGCTTTATATGTTTGCTCAAGCGAACTCAGAGCACTGTCGGCACAAGATATTTAATGCAAAATGGACTATTGATGGCAAGGAGCAGAAAAACTCTCTTTTTAAGATGATTCGTAATACGACCAATTGTTCACCTGATGGTGTACTCTCAGCATATAAAGATAATGCTTCTGTAATAGAGGGTACAACAGCTCGGAGATTTTATAGTAACCCTGAAACAGGTGTTTATAATTTTCATCAAGAAGAAGTAGATATTTTGATGAAAGTTGAAACTCATAATCATCCTACAGCTATTGCGCCATATAGTGGAGCAGCTACTGGGATTGGAGGAGAAATTCGTGATGAAGGGGCTACAGGTCTTGGTTCTAAACCAAAGGCTGGTTTAGCAGGGTTTACAGTTTCAAATTTAAACATTCCTAATTTTGAACAGCCTTGGGAATCTTATAAATATGGCAAGCCTAATCATATAGTTACACCTTTGCATATTATGCTGGAAGCTCCCATTGGTGCTGCAAATTACTCAAATGAGTTTGGCCGCCCAAATATTAATGGTTATTTTCGTACTTTTGAGCAAAAAGCTAAATCTTCAGTTGGTGAGGAGGTATTTGGTTATCATAAGCCAATAATGATTGCTGGTGGTATGGGTAATATAAAGCGTATGCATGTTGAGAAAGGCGATATAAAGGTGGGTGCTAAACTTATCTGTATCGGCGGCCCTGCAATGAGAATTGGTCTTGGTGGAGGGGCAGCTTCTTCGGTAGTATCTTCTAGTGCAAATTCAGAGTTTGATTTTGCTTCTGTTCAACGTGATAATGCTGAGATGGAACGTCGTTGTCAAGAAGTTATAGATAAGTGTTGGCAGTTGGGTGAAAAAAATCCAATTACATTTATCCATGATGTTGGTGCGGGGGGGATTTCAAATGCATTTCCGGAATTAGTAAAAGATGGTAATGTCGGTGGTCACTTTGAGCTTAGAAAAGTTATCGTTGGTGAGGAAGGGCTTTCACCGTTAGAAATATGGTCAAATGAGTCTCAAGAAAGATATGTTTTATCTATAAACCCTCAATCATTAGAGTTTTTTGAATCATTATGTAAACGAGAAAGGTGTCCATTTTCAGTAGTTGGAGAAGCTATTTCAGAAAAACATATCACGCTAAATGATGAGCATTTTAATAATAAGCCAGTTGATTTACCAATGGAACTTTTATTTGGTAATACACCACAAATGCACATTGATATAAATACTGTAAAAATCCAGCAAAGCTCTTTTGATATAGGTGCTATAAAGTTAGCTGATGCAATAGAGAGGGTATTAAAAGTTCCTGCTGTGGCATCTAAGTCTTTTCTTATTACAATTGGCGATAGAAGTATAACTGCTATGGTAGCTCGTGATCAGATGGTTGGACCTTGGCAAGTTCCTGTGGCTGATTGTGCGGTGACTACAGCTACTGTAGATAGTCAAACTGGTGAGGCTATGGCAATGGGAGAGCGAACTCTTGTAGCTGTTATAAATGCAGCTGCTTCTGGTAGATTAGCTGTAGCTGAAACTGTCACAAATTTACTTGCTGCTGATATTCAAAAGCTAGGTGATATTCGTTTATCTGCGAACTGGATGGTGGCTGCAAATCAAGGTGATGAAAATCAAAAATTATATGAGACTGTAAAAGCAATTGGTATGGAATTTTGTCCTAAATTAGGTATTGCAATACCTGTTGGCAAAGACTCAATGTCAATGAAAACTAAATGGTCAGATAGTGGTGAAAACAAATCTGTAACTTCACCTATGTCAATAGTTATCTCAGGTTTTTCACCAGTTACCAATGCCCGTAAGACTCTTACACCAGTGCTTGTGCGTGATACTGATGATACTATACTTTTACAGCTAGATCTTTCAAATGGTGCTGGTAGACTTGGGGGTTCATCTTTAGCTCAAGCATATAATCAGGTTGGTGATATATCTCCTGATGTAGAGGCTAATAGATTAAAAATTTTATTTGAGAATATTACTAAGTTAAAAGCTCAAAATAAAATATTAGCATACCATGACATATCTGATGGTGGTGTATTTACTACTTTAGTTGAGATGGTTTTTGCAAGTAGGTGTGGTTTAGATATAAACCTTAAAACTGAGGCTGTAATTACTAAACTTTTTGCTGAAGAAGTAGGGGTAGTAATACAAATTAAAGCTAGTGATGTTGTATTGGTTGAAGAGATGTTTAAAAATACTGAAATTGATCTGTGTGCAATTGCTAAGTTAAACTCTAGTTGTAGTATTAATATCATTCAAAATGGTGAAAATATTTATTCAAATACGCTTATACAGCTACAAAGATGGTGGGCTGAAACTTCATATAGGATTCAATCTATTCGTGATAATAGTGAGTGTGCGCAACAGGAGTTTGATAGTCTTTTAAATATTGATGATAAAGGTCTGCATTTGCATGCTACATTTGATATTGAAGAAGATATAACAGCTACATTTGTAAATACACAAAAACCCAAAGCAGCCATCCTAAGAGAGCAAGGCGTAAATGGACATGTAGAAATGGCAGCAGCATTTACAACCGCAGGCTTTGAAGCTTACGATGTGCATATGTCAGACCTTCATGCAGGACGAGTTAGCCTTGATGACTTTAAAGTACTTGTAGCTTGTGGTGGTTTTTCTTATGGGGATGTTTTAGGCGCTGGTGGCGGCTGGGCAAAAAACATTCTATTTAGTGAGAAATTAAAAGCTGAGTTTAGTAGGTTTTTTGGCCGTGAAGATACGCTGACATTAGGTGTGTGTAATGGCTGTCAAATGCTTGCGCAATTGAAATCATTAATAGCTGGAGCTGAAAATTGGCCAATATTTATTAAAAATAAATCTGAGCAATTTGAGGCAAGAGCATCGATGGTCGAAATACAAGAGTCAGATTCTATATGGTTTGAGGGTATGACTGGTACGCGAGCTCCTATTGCTGTAGCTCACGGTGAAGGACGAGCATTATTTGAGAACACAAATCATCAGCAAGAAATGCTTTTAAGCAATCAAGTAGCACTTAAGTTTGTGGATAACAATGGTGATATCACTGAGACTTATCCACATAATCCTAATGGTGCAGTAGCAGGTTTAACAGCTGTAACAGCTCTAAATGGTCGAGTTCTTGCGATGATGCCTCATCCTGAACGAGTTTATAGGGCTATTACAAATACTTGGATTCCAGCAGAATATGATGAGTATAGTGTTTGGATGAGAATGTTTAGAAATGCAAGAAAATGGGTTGGCTAGTTAGGTGATTATAAATGCTTACATATGGCTTCTAGAGAAGAGCGTTGTAAAATTTACTTTTTTAATTAACACTAGTTTGTTATATGGCTAGAAGAAACTTCTATGATTCAAATAAAAAATAATCATCTTCAGGTTCAAATTAATCCTTTGGGTGCAGAAATTCGTAGCGTTAAAAATATTGCTAATAATCATGAATACATGTGGTCTGGTGATAGTTCTGTATGGGCCGGGGTCTCACCAGTGCTTTTTCCAACTGTTGGTAAATCTAGCAATAATCAAATCAAATATAATGATAAAAACTATCTAATGGGCAATCATGGGTTTGCTAGATACTCTGTATTTGATGTTTTAGAAAAAAATGAAGATAGTGTATCTTTGTCTATTGTGACTACTTTTGAGAATTATCCTTTTAGATTGCAATTTAATGTTAACTATCGTTTGGATTCAAAAAAAATTGTAACTACCTACAAACTTGTAAACCTTGGTGAAGTCGTTGCATACTGTGGTTTTGGCGCACACCCTGCTTTTGCTTGCCCTTTTGATGAAAACCATAGTTATACTGATTATGAAATAGTGTTTATAAATGAAAAGAATTTAAAATTTCACCCTATTACTCCAGAGGCATTTTACACAGGTGAGATACAGCACCAAAGAGTTTCAAGAATTAATTTAGATAACCATACTTTTGATAATGATGCTTTAGTCTATAGTGGTTTTTTAGTTAAAAAAGTAAGACTAAAGGAGAAAAAGTCTAGCAGATTTATAGAAATAATTTTTGATGGTTTTGAATATCTTGGTCTATGGTCTAAACCCAAAGCTGCTTATGTTTGTATAGAGCCTTGGTGTGGTAAAAGTGATATACTTGGATTTGATGGTGATATAAATAAGCGAGATGGTAACGTAGAGATACAGCCACAAAAGCAATTGAGTCGAAGATATACGATTGAGTTCGGCTATTAAATATGAGTTTTTTAGTAAAATAGGTTAATAATTAAAATTAAAGAAAGGTGATTATGCTAGGCGATATTATAGGAATTATAGGAGATATATTTGTAATAATAGCATTTTTCCTTTTACAGACAAGAAGATTAAAGTCAGGTGATTTTAGTTACTTGCTATTGAATATCGTAGGTTCATTGGGTGTTCTATTTTCACTAATATATCATTGGAATTTACCAGCATTTATTATTGAGACAGCTTGGATTATGATTAGTTTGTGGAGCATGTATGGTTATCTTAAAAAGAAACGGTTTAAAATTTTTAAAGCTAGAGTTTAATCTGTTATAGAAGCAAGAACGTTTTTATAAATTATAGGCTTATCAGAGTTATGAATAGTTTTTAAATTCTCTTTAACTAAGCCGATCCCTTTGCAATATGTTTCAAGGCTTTTTGTTTTAATATTATGCTTTTTGATTTGCATATCTGAATCAGCTTCTAATTCAATACAATTTTTGTAATTTTTACCATTTATATTAAGCTCAGGAATTTGTTTAGTAAATTCATATGCATTTGTATAGCTACCATTAGCGCTTGATCCATTATCCTTTCTTATTTTATTAAATTCGATTTTAGCTGGGAATAATAATTCTTTTTGGTTCGATCCTGGATATATAGTATAAACAGCGTTATTTTCTATATTATATTTATATTGATATTTTGACCCAGAAACTTCTTTGTCATTAGATTCTTTCATTTGGCTAGTATATGTACAGGAATTTTTTTCTTTGTTACAACTTTTTACAGTAGTTTCGATTATGAGGTTTTCGTCAGGGCTAGAGCCTTGATAGTTATAGTTATATGTGGTTCCTACATTCGTTGATATATAATCACTACCTTTAAGATTAGAACTATATCCTATAAGTATAAACATACAAGAGGCTAAAGAAGTTAAAGCGAGTTTTTTCATATTATTTCCTTTTTTAATTACTTAATGTGACTTTACCATATGCAGGAATAAATATGTATTTTTAGTTTTAGAAATTTATTAGTTTATTTTTATATGATAAGTAGGAGTTGGGCGTAAAGATATATTTGATAAATATATTGACAATATGACTCTATTTGAGAAAATTAAACTGTATTTAACATTTAGTCGTATAATTCATTAGTTTTTATCACATGCTGATTTTTTGGTATGTGTGTATACGAGTGTATTATTAATTAGGAATAGTAGTATGATAAAGAGATATGATGTAGCAGAGATTTCAAAAATTTGGGCTGATGAAAATAAATATGCAAAAATGCTTGAGGTTGAATTGGCTATTTTAGAAGCTCTAGAAAATAAGATGGTACCAAAAGGTACTGCTCAAGAGATTCGCTCAAAAGCAGAAATACGTCCAGAGAGAGTGGATGAGATTGAGAAGGTTACAAAGCATGATATTATTGCTTTTTGTACATCTATCGCGGAGCAATTCACAGCTGAAACGGGCAAGTTCTTTCATTTTGGAGTAACATCATCAGATATTATTGATTCAGCTCTTAGCTTACAGATTCGTGAGTCGATGGATTTTGTGGTAAAAGATTTAGAGGATCTTTGCGAATCTTTGCTTACGAAAGCTCAACAAACAAAAGAAATTATTACTATGGGTAGAAGCCATGGAATGTTTGCTGAACCTATGAGTTTTGGTCAAAAATTTTTAGGTGCATATGTTGAATTTAAACGTCGACTAAAAGATCTCCAAGATTTCCAAAAAGATGGTCTCACAGTGCAATTTTCAGGAGCTGTTGGTAACTATTGTATTTTAACTACAGAAGATGAACAGAAAGCTGCTGATATACTGGGCCTACCTGTTGAAGAAGTCTCTACACAAGTTATTCCAAGAGATAGAATAGCTAAGCTTATTTCAATTCATGGACTTATAGCTTCGGCTATAGAAAGATTAGCTGTCGAAATCAGACACTTACATAGGAGTGATGTTTTTGAAGTATATGAAGGTTTTTCTAAGGGGCAAAAAGGTTCTTCAACTATGCCACATAAGAAAAACCCAATTTCCACTGAGAATTTAACAGGTATGGCTAGAATGCTTAGATCACACGTGTCTGTAGCATTAGAAAATAGTGTTTTGTGGCATGAAAGAGATATTTCTCATTCTTCAGCAGAACGTTTTTATTTACCAGATAATTTTGGAATCATGGTTTATGCTTTACGTAGAATGAAAAATACTATTGATAACCTTGTAGTTCAAAAAGAAGTTATTGAAGATAGGGTGAGAAGTACAAGTACTTACTTATCAAGCTTCTACCTTCACTTTTTGGTGGCCAATACTGAATATATGCGAGAAGAATGTTATAAGATTGTACAGCAAGTTGCTTTTGACCTTAAACCTAGAGAGTCGTTCTCACAGAAATTAAAAAAAGTTATGCAAGATGAGCATAATATATCTTTAAATGTACCAGAAATGGACTTTGAAGGGATAAAGAAAACTTATTTGAAAGAAATAGATAATGTTTTTTCTCGTAGTATGAGGTAAGTAATTCATATTTTATTCTAAATTATTTTTAATAAAAATTGTCAGAAAAAATATATCACTAGGCTAGCATGGCTTATTTTCTAAGATAAAAATAAAAGAATTATTTTGATGGTTTTTTATGATGCTCTCTAGAATGTTCTTTGTGATTATGTTGCTTAGTTTTATGATGTTTATGGCTTGACAGATCACTATGAGTCTGAACAGAGTGTTTGTTATGACTTGGGTCACCGCCATGTTGAGTATGAGGGTGAGATTTTTCATGATCTCTATGGTCTAAATGATCTTTGTTGTGTTTATGCTTTTCATTGCCGTATTTATTATCCATAGTTTCTGAAGTAGAAACTTTAGTTTTTTGCATTTTTTCTGACATAATGGACACCTTTTTTTCATTACCTACATATTTATGATAACAAAGAATTTTATTGTATTGAATAAGCATTAGCCTATAATTAGGTATTGTTTTTTATAAAACTTAATTTTATAAAGTAGACATTGAGAGAATCTATAGACTATACTAAAAGTATATTTTGGAGATTTTAGCTTTATATGTTATATGGACAAATTAAAGAAGTATTAAAAATACCCAGACATACTGTTTATACTCTTATTGTATATAGTCTCTTGTTAGGATTCTTATCATTAACTATTCCAGTATCGGTGCAAACTCTTGTAAATCTTGTAGGGGTGAGTTTATCACTTAGACCCGTCATATCACTAATAACTATACTTTTCATATTACTTACGGCAGCATTTTTTGTGAGAATTTTTCAATTAAAGCTTGTTGAAGATATTCAAAGAAAAGTATTTGTAGAAACTGTTTTAAGAATTGTTACAGCAATTTATAGAGTTGATTTTAATGATTTAGCAAAAATTAATGTTAGAGAAAAAATTAATAGAGCTTTCGAGCTAAAGTTTTTACAGAAATCTGTCTCAGTTATTTTTATAATTTTACTCGACATATTCTTACAAACTTTATTTTGCGTGATAATTTTGGCATTTTATCATCCATTGTTTTTGGTATTTGATATTCTACTTATCATATCCATTATACTAGCTATATTTGTGCCGTTAAAGGCAGGATATAAAGCTGGCCTAAAAGAGTCAAACTCTACATATGATATAGTTTATTGGTTTGAGGAGAAAACTGCTGAGTTTTTATCATTTAAACAACGTTCAGAACATGTATCAATAGAAAAGGTAGATGCTAAACTTTGTGATTATCTTGATGCGCGAACAGATTTTTTTAGCGTAGTACTTAAGCAGCATATTTATATAGGTTTAACTTATATATTTATTAATATATTGCTTTTGGGAATAGGTAGTTATCTAATTATAAATGGCCAGCTTTCTATTGGTCAGCTTATTGCAGCAGAGCTGCTAGTAAATATAGTCTTGCTTGGGTTATTAAAATTCAGCCAATATTTATATGATTGCTATGGATTTTTAGTAGCAATACGTAAGATTTTAGATTTACTTGAAGTATCCAAAGAAGGTCAAGGCCAAACCTTATTAGCTCATAATACGGTAGAATTTAGAGGAAAGGTTGAGCTATTGGAAATATCTCTTTCAGGTACACAGATGCAAGTGTTTGACTATACACAACAAAATTTTAATAAAATCTACTTAAGTGTGAAAGATGCTCAAAATTTGTTAAATGCTTTTTTAAATGATACGTCCGAAGGAGTTGTTAAAATAAATGATATTTGTTTAAAAGGCTATAGTAAGAAAAGTATCAGAGAAAATTTATATATAGTTAATGGGTTAGATGTGGTTGCTGGTACAGTAATGGATAATCTATATGAAGGTAATTATTCTCAAGATAAATTAAAATGTTTGAGTGAGCTTTTAAAATTATTTGATATTAGTTTTCTTGAGCAATATTTTGAAAAGAAAGTTGATTCAGAAAATATAAAATATAACTTAGAATTTGATACTATTGTTGTGTTTAAAATGAATTTAATAAGAGCTATTTTAAAAAAACCAAAGCTACTAATTCTTGTTGATACATATGAATTTAAAAATATGAATACACATAAGGAGATAACACAGACTTTAGAGAAGCTTGAAATTTCAACGTTAATTATATCTATTCGGAGGCTATGATGCAGTTAAAATCCTTTGAAAAGCTAAAGGAAGATCCTAGTTTTAGAAAGATAATTTTTCTTGTATTGTTTTGTATTTTTATAATAGCCTTTGTGTTGGCTTTGATACCGTGGCAGCAAACAGTAGATGGTTATGGTGATGTGACAACTTTATCACCTTCCGATCGGCAACAAGATATATCAGCACCTATAGGTGGTAGGCTAGGTAAGTGGTATGTGTTTGAAGGTGATAATGTTAAAAAAGATGATCCTATAGTTGAGGTTTTAGATCTAGATCCAGAAGTTGTATCTAGGCTGGAGGAAGAAAAAGCTGCAATTGAACTGGGTATAAATTCTGTCAAATTGGCTATCAAAAATACCAAAAATAATGTTGAAAGACATAAATATTTGGTTGATAAAGGAGCTAGTACACAAAGAGTCTATGAACAAGCTCAGATGGAAATGGTCAATTATACTAAAGACTTAGCAAAAGCAAATGTAGATCTTGCTAAGGTGAAGGTTCAAATTGCTCGTCAGCAGAGTCGACTAGTTAAAGCCCCAACTAATGGGATTATAGTTGATAGGATTCATGGTGTGGGAGGAGTTATTGTTAAAGATACTGATGCTTTAGCAACGATTATACCAGAAAGTGCATCACGAATAGTAGAATTGTGGATAAATAGTATGGATGTGCCACTTGTAAAGATTGGTGATAAGGTAATGTTACAGTTTGAAGGCTGGCCTGCTATACAATTTAGTGGCTGGCCTCAGGTTGCTATTGGCACTTTTGAGGGGGAAATTATATTTATTTCTCCTCAAAATAATGCTCAAGGCCGGTTTAAGATTTTTGTTAAACAAAGTGGGCGAAGAAATTGGCCATCACCAGATGTTTTGCGTATGGGAACAAAAGTACATGGTTGGGTATTGTTAAAAAATGTCAGTCTAGGGTATGAGATATGGCGTAGATATAATGGTTTTCCAATAAATCTAAATAGTACCCAGCTATCTGTGAGAATTGATAAAAATATGCCTGTTATAAAGCCTATTACAACGAAAGAGCGAGTAAAAAATCAACCATCAAATATAAAATAGACTTTTATATGGCTTTTCTTATTTTAGTTAGTGCTTTATAATTTCTATGTATTTATTCTAATATTAATTTATTTAGGTGTTTTATGGATAAGAAATTAGTTAAGCATATTGCTAAGCTATCAAGTTTTGATTTAACTGATCAACAGCTTGAGAAATATACTCAAGATCTTACAAATATTTGTAAGATCTTAGATACAGTTAAAAATTTTGATGCGCAAGGTGTAGAGCCTATGGTTTCACCTATTGTGACAAAGTTTAAGTTTCGTGAAGATATACCTCAAAATCAGGATAATAGGGCAAGTTTTGAAAAATTTGCTTGCGAGATTGAGGATGATTATTTTATGGTGCCACAAGTTGTTAAATAAGGTATACAAATGTCATATATTAAAAAATTGAGAGCTAGGTTAGATAGTGGTGAGATAACTGCTGTTGAGCTAACTAAACAATATTTATCGAAGATAAAAAAGCAAGATAAAGATATAAATTCTGTTATAACTTTATGTGAGGTTAAAGCAATAAAAGAAGCTCAAAACGCAGATGATATTATAGCTGAGGGCAATCAGAGCCTACTAACTGGTATTCCTATTTTACATAAAGATATTTTTTGTACCGAGGATATTAAAACTACCGCAGGCTCAAAAATGTTAGCTAATTTTATAGCTCCTTATGATTCGACAGTTACAAAAAATTGTAAAGAACAAGGTATGGTTACATTAGGTAAACTTAATATGGATGAGTTTGCGATGGGATCTACAAATGAATATAGCTATTATGGTGCTGTGAGCAATCCGTGGGATTTAAATAGAGTGCCTGGAGGATCTTCAGGTGGTTCAGCAGCAGCTGTTGCTGCAGGATTTTCACCTATAAGTACTGGTTCAGATACCGGAGGATCAGTTAGGCAGCCCGCTAGTTTTTGTGGTCTAACAGCTATGAAACCAACTTATGGAACTACTTCAAGGTTTGGTATGGTAGCATTTTCATCTTCATTCGATCAAGCTGGTATATTTGGACATTATGCAGAAGATGTTGCCATCATGTTGGATACAGTTTCAGGTAAGTGTGACTTTGATTCAACGTGTGTTGGCGCTGAAAAAAACCTTTTTACGAAAGATGTAGATAAAAATATTAAAGGTAAAGTTATCGGTTTTGATGAAACCTTGATAAAAGATTTGCCTCAGGAAATGAGTCAAGCTATTCAAATAACTCTTGAGAAACTTAAACAAATGGGAGCAGAAATAAAGTCTGTAAAAATTCCAGACTTAAAAGAGGCTCTTTCAACTTATTATATTATTACTCCTGCTGAAGCAGCGGCAAACCTGGCGCGCTATGATGGTATTCGCTATGGTTATCGTAATGATAAAGCTCAAGATTTAAATGAATTATATAGATTTTCACGTACTGATGGCTTTGGTGAAGAGGTTAAGCGTAGAATTATGATAGGCAATTATGTATTAGCATCTAGTCAATATGATTCTTATTATAATAAAGCTCAGCAATTACGCAGAGTTATGACAAATCAAGTGAATGAAATTTTTGAAGAAGTTGATGCAATATTTATGCCAACATCTCCTAGCGAAGCCTTCAAAAAAGGAGAAAAATTGGACCCTGTATCCGCATATTTATCAGATTTGTATACTATTCCAGCTAATATTTCTGGTTTGCCAGCTATTTCGTTTCCAATAGGTTTTGTAAATAGTATGCCTATAGGTGGACAGTTTATTGGTAGAGCTTTTAATGATAATGTTTTAACTCAATTGGTAGTACAGTACCAAAGAGAGTATGGTGTTGAAGAATTTATATTAGAGCAAGCGAGGATTTAATTATGAGTTGGGAAATGGTGATAGGGCTAGAAGTCCACATCCAATTAAATACACAATCTAAGTTATTTTCGACTTCTGCAACTAAGTATGGCCAACATCAAAATACGCAAGCAGCATTTTTAGATTTAGGTCTGCCGGGTACGTTACCTATTGTTAATAAAGAAGCCATTCGTAAAGCAGTTGTATTTGGGTTAGCAGTAGATGCTAAAATTTCAAAAGATAGCTTTTTTGCACGTAAAAATTATTTTTACCCTGATTTGCCAAAAGGTTACCAAATCAGTCAATCATATAATCCAATTGTACAAGATGGTGTCTTGGATATAAAAACTACAAATGGTCAAAAATCTATCCGTATAGAGAGAGCCCACCTTGAAGAAGATGCTGGTAAATCAGTTCATGGTTATATAGCTGGGCAAACTGGGCTTGACTATAATCGTGCAGGTACACCTCTTTTGGAAATTGTAACACATCCTGATTTTAGATCATCAGAAGAGGTTGTAGTTTACCTTAAAAAACTTCATAAATTAGTCAAGCACCTTGGCATTTGTGATGGTAATATGCAAGAAGGCTCATTTAGGTGTGATGTTAATTTATCTATTAAGCCTTATGGTCAAGAAAAGTTTGGTACACGAGCAGAGTTAAAGAATATTAATTCATTTAAATTTATAGATAAAGCGATTGATTATGAATATAACCGTCAGATTTCAGTATTAGAAAATGGTGGAGAGGTCTTACAAGAGACGCGTTTATATGATGCTGATGAAAATGAAACTCGCTCAATGCGTGCAAAAGAAGATGCTTTTGATTATCGTTATTTTCCTGACCCTGATTTGCTACCATTGATAATTACGGATGAGTATATTGAAGAAATTAAGCAACAGATGCCACTTAAACCAGAAGAACGAGAGGCTGCTTATCGTGAGAATTTGATAGATCAAGAGGTAGATTTTTTATTATCGAACCTTGAGATTGCTGATTATTATGACCAAGCTGCAGTAGTTGTTGGTTATAAGTCTGCTTATAACTGGGTTACGATTGATCTTATCTCTTCGCTAAATAGAGCAGAAAAAGAGTTTTCTCAAGATATAGTACCAGTTTCAATTTTATTAGAGATTATTGAAAAGGTACAAAAAGATATAATTTCACAAGCAAATGGAAAAAAGGTAATTGCACAATATATAGATTCTCCAGATTCTGTTGAGACTATTATTGAAAAATTTGGCTTGAAACAGGTTTCTGATGAAGGTGCGATTCGTGAGCTAGTACAGAGTATAATTAAAGCAAACCCACAGCAAGCGACAGATTTTAGAGCTGGTAAAACTAAACTTATGGGCTTTTTTGTTGGACAAACTATGAAAGCAAGTAAGGGTAAAGCTAATCCAAAACAAGTAAATCAAATAGTAATAGAAGAATTAAATAAGTAGGAGAATATATGAATTCAAATAAATTTTATTATGATTTGATGAAGCTAAATGTCCTTAGTAGCAGTTATGTTGATGATGCGTATAAGGCTGCATGGGAGGGTAATGTTTATCCTTTTTTTCATGATAGTAAGTATGAATTTCATTATGAGGTAGCTAAATATTTTGATAGAGCTGATGAAAAAAGTATAGATAAGCTATGTTCTATATTAGATGATTATGTTGATGAGAAGTCAGATTTTAGTGATTTTGAAAAAAAAGTTGAAAAAACTATTGGTAAAGGTAGTGTTTTCTATGTTTTAGATTATATCTTTAAATCTGGGCAGTATAAAAAATTATTAGCAAATATAAGGTTGAATAAGTTGCATTTCAGTCCGCATTTTGTTGATCGTTTTGAAGTTAATGGTTATTGGAATTAATATATATCTTATTCTTCGGTTTGTATTGCTAATCCAAGATATTCATTGGCAATGTATGTAAAAAGAGCCTTATGTACTTGAGTTGTTGGGTGTACCATATCCCAAAAAATATACTCTTGTGGTTCTGCACATAAAGTTCCAGTTTCAGCAGCTAGAATTGCACTAGTGACATCTGGAGTTAAAGGTATTTTGCTCATATCTATTTCAGTAGTATTTGCAGAATTTTGTAATAACTCTGGATCAGCATTCGATGTTAGTAACTCTTTGTAATAATCAACTGAAAGATTATTAAGACCATAAGAAAAATATCCACCTTGCCAGCAACTTTGAGTAGTTTTATTAGGATCAATATTAGTATGGTATTTTTTGTTAAACTCTTGTGTGTCATTGACTAAAGAGTCAAATACAGGGTCGATAGGAATGAATTCAACTTCATTTTGAGTTGCTGCAAAATTTTTTAATATATTATTATGTAAGTAAGAAACTTGTTTAACTAAGTTCTGGTTACCCAACTCTTTTGATTCTGGTGTTAGGGCTAAATTAGGTAGTCCAATAATTAGTGTTTTCTGAGCATGTACTGTTTTGACAGCAGAAATAATCGCATCGGTTACTTCAGTTGCTATATCATTTAGGGAGTTAGGATCTTGGTTAGGAGATATCGTTAAATAGTCATTTGCACCAATAAAAAAAATAGCTAAAGTGTTATTGGTATCGTGAGCGCCGCTGTCAACTGAATATGCTGCTAGCTCTGTATTTAGAGTGTATGGTAGACCAAGGTCAGTCCATGAAGGTTCAAAAACAACTGTAGCACCACCAACAGAATAGTTACTCATTGCTATTTTATCTTTTAATAGTTCATCTAAAAGCATTGCCCAGTTAGAACCATTTGAGAAAATTCCTCTATAATAAGGTGAGGATTTAGGAATAAGTCCATTAGTATATCCATACAAATTACCACTATCACTTAGACTGTCACCAAAAATAAGAATTCTCTCAACATTATTTAATTTACTATCTTGGATATCTGCATATTTTTGACATGCGGAAATTGTAAATATTGGTATTTGGTATTTTAGAGTAGTTGTATAGCTATGCCAACTATATGAGAAATCACTATTTTGATGTTCTATAGTGATATTTCCATTTAAGTTTTTAAAATATGCATTATTTGATGTCCAATCATTGTTTAAGCTATATTGTATAGAACCTTGGTCTTGTAAGTTTTGAGAATGATAGTTAATGTTGATCAAAGAGCTATAATCAATAACCTTGTCATTTGTATACTCGCCAATATTAATATATTGGTTAGGATTTAAGCTTTGGTTAATTATATTTTTACCCGTACTATTGCCAGGTTCTACATTAAAATATACAGGTGAAGAACAATTATTTTCTAATATAATTTCTGATCTAGCATCTCCGTAGCAAAATTCGCTAAATATTATAAAAATACATAACAACAACAAAATAAATCTTTTCAAAATATCTCCTTAATTTTAATTAAATATATTAAGTTGTAAATATAACAGATTATATTCGTTTTGTCATAATAAATTAGATATATACAGACATATCTAAAGTAACTGTATTCATGTGTTTGTTGTTATAAAGTTTTTGATATACGTATTCTGGTCCAATAAGAATATTATTATCGAAGTAGGCACGTTGTGATGAAACTATAAACTGTTGTTTTATACCGGTTGAAGCTCGTCCAAAAGAAAGCGCAGAAGCTGATAGTGCCATAGGGATGTTTGCAGCATTATATGATTGTCCATAAGAGGTACCAAAGTTAGTTTTTCTTCCTTTAAGAACAAGAGAGTAGTTTGCTGCAGTATACCAGCCACCCGCTAAAACATCATTACTAGTATTATTAAATTTATTTTTATTAGTTGTGGTTGCCCAACCAGTACCAATATTTAAAAAACCTCCTGCTATAGAATATGTAAAGTTACCATTTATATCTAAACTACCTATAGTATCACTAGGTTTAGAATGGTTTTTTAAAAACTGACTTAGAGAAGAATTATCAGCACCAGCTAGATTATATACATAACCAGTATTAAAACCTACGGCTAGATTTTCATTCCATTGTTGCGCGTAAAATAATCCAGTAGAAAAATTTATTTGATTATTTTTAGTGCCAAAAACAGCAATATTAGCATTCAAAATGTCATTTTTGTAATTAAGGGAGATATTGGTCACCCTTCCTGGAGCTAGAAACTTTGTTGTACCTCCTGTCCAAGTACCACCACCTCCAAAAGCTCCTACAGAGAGACTATTTCTTCCTGCTGTTAGGAAAAAAGGTGATGTATCTAAACTCCCAAATATTACAAAAGCATTTCCTAGAGAGAAGCTATTTAATTCAGTTGTATTAAAATCAAATTGTGCGGTGACATAGTGGCCTAAATTAGCGGCAAAATATAAGGTTGCTGCAGTAAGATATATATTTTGACCAGTATTGGATAGTTTAGTAGTAGCATTAGAAATATTGCTACTACCTGCCCATGCTTGAGCATCAGCTTCAATTTTACCTCCAAAAAATATAGAATAATCATCAAATTTATTTCTCTGACCAAGTAGTGTAGAAGCAAATAAACTACCTGATATCATTCCTATTGGAATACTATTATTACCTGAATAAGATCCTAAATATGTCACCTCACCCATAGTTGTGATTGCAGGTGCGTTACCAACATCGATTTCACCCTTTTGATTAAAGATGCCGCCAAGTGACTTATTTTTTAAATTTATAATTGAATTGTCTGAATCAACGTTTGTCATAATATCAATATTATTGATTTCAGATTGATATGTTTTAAATTGTTCTGAGGAGTCTTGCTGTTGACTGCTTTGATTTAATTTATGAATTTCAGTTTTAATTTTTTTTATTTGTTGTTCTAGTGCTAGGATATCTTGTTCTTGGCTTGTTGACTGAAGTTGAGTTTTATCTAGTTGAGTTAGCTGCTGCGATACTCCTAGAAATGGTAATATTAATATTATCAATATGCTGATAATGGTTGTGTTAGATATAGATGTCATTTAGTTTTAAAATGGCTATTTAGATAAGTTCCTAGATAATATCAGTAAATGATAATGATAATCAATATTATTTAATATAAATAATTAATATTATTATTTTTTTATTGAAATATAGTTATTTGGTAATAATAAAGGCGGTATACTAGAATATTAAGAGGTAGTTACATATTTTATGTAATTATTCGAGTGCTTAATTTTTTTAGAAAAATATAGGCTACTAAGAATCCTGGTATTGAGAGTGCTCCACCTAATAAAAATAGCATCGCATAACCTATATTTGCAGCTAAGAATCCACTTATTGACATTCCCAATATATATATGAGTAGTTCAACACATACTAAAATTGTGAAATCTGTACCAGCTTGCTCTTTTGAGATAAATTTCATAAATATAGTGTATAAAACTACCATTTCCATAAGGCGAGAAGCCATGTTTAATAGCACAATAGCAAAAATTATCACCTGATTATCTATTTTATATAGACTGATAAAGCCAAGTAAAAAATAGCAAAAAGCTCTTATTATGGCTAATAGTGTTAAAAGAGTAGTATCTTTATAAAAATTAAATAAATAGCTAATTAGAGCAGCCCCAAAGATTCCAATAATAGCGCTACCTGTGCCCATTACTATGCCTATTGTGCTTAGAGGGATATGAGAGTCAACTAGAAATGAAGATTGCATCCCCATAACTAACCCTTCACAAATACGGTAGCTTAAGCATATTATTAGTAGGGTTTTTGTTTCTTTTCTTTTGAAGAATGATTTTATCGATGGTATAGCGTGTTGATGTTGAGAATTTTCATTTTTTTCCTTTATTGTTAACATATATAAAAAAATACAGCTACTAATGATTACCATGTATAAGGTGATTTTATGCCATCCAAGTATATTATATAATGCAATTAAAGATGCGCCCCCAATCATGCTTCCTAGAGTAGTTCCTATTACTCTATAAAAATTACACCATTGTAGGCTTTTGGCTTGGGTTTGCTCAATAGAAAAGCCATCAACAGATATATCTTGAGTTGCTGCAATAGTAGACAGTAAAAAAGCAAGTAAAAAGATATAGTTTGAATAATCTTTAGGATTATAAATTGAAAACATTAAAAATAGTAGTATGGTAGAAAGCTGCATTATTAGAAACCAACTTTTTCTTCTACCTATCTTTTTATTATATTTTTTGTCGACAATAGGAGCCCATAAAAATTTTATAACCCATGGTAATAATAGAAAGCTAAAAAGCCCAATTTTTTCTAAAGAAATACCTTCGAATCTTAAAATAGTAGGTAACCCAAAGGTGCAAAAATATAATGAGATAGCTTGAGCTAAATATAATGTGGTGATATCAAAACGGTATTTTTTCATATTAGATTCTCTTTTTGTATGATTTGATGAGCCTTCTCCCAAGCAATGCTAGAGTTCTCGACAGCTATGCATTTAAAAGGCATGCCTTTAGCCATAGAAGGCGCATTAATTTTTTTTATCATAATAGGATCTTTTGTAATACGGATCATACTTAGACACCACCTAGCAAGTTCAGATTTTGAGTTTTTGAACCATTTTGCCTGTTTTATTCTTGCATTATGCTCAAATTGATAATTTTCTGAGAAAGAGCAAACAATTAAAAATTTTTGCTTTTTCTTAAGTATTTTGTCACAACTGCTAAGCCAATCAATAGCATCTTCATAGCTTGGTGAGCTGCCAAAATGCATACTAACAATTGGCCAATTTTGTATATTGCATGTAATCATAATAGGCTATTCTCCATAAAAGCCTTTCTTGAGCAGCTAAATAAAAAAGCTTGCTTTTCTGGTAAAGTTATTTTCCCATTATTTTTATAGCCTAATTTAGGGGCTATTTTTTGAAAAGCTATAACTCTAGTGTCAGGTTCAAAAATGACATTATTAGCACCAAGTTCGGCAAAACAATATTTACTAAGAGCTTCAACTAAAAGCTTAGAGTATCCTTTACCAATAGCTTCTTCTGGACCTATTAAAAGATGCCAGCCGTAATCATTTTTTTTAGTAGAAAGATAACTAGCAATACGATCTTGATTAACATTATAGATTTCTGCATAAGCTATTTCTTTATCATCTAAAGATAAAATAAATAGATTTTGGTTTGGTTTTGATAACATCTTGCAGAAGTGATTTTTTAAATCATGTTTTGATTTATCAAGATTCCAAAATTTTGCCACATGTGGTTTATTCATCCATAGGTGGATTGTATTGAGATCTTTTTCTAAGCAAAATGAGCGAAAGGATATTCTATTATGTTTAAATATATTATCTTTTGTTTCTTTAAATTTTTTAGCAAGATAAAGAGGGTTATCAATTTGACCAGTTGAGAGGACTTTTGGTCTTGCTGTATAATCACCATAGCCTACTTCAAATATTCTTAGCCTGTTTAAACAAAGTTTATCAAAGCTTGGTTTATATAGATCAAAACGTTTGAAACGAGATTTCAATTCAGGCTTATCTGCTTGGTATCGAGATATACATTGGTGTAATTTTTGATAAAAATTTAATTCTGGATAGTTTAGTTTATCAGCAAGAATTGAAGATATATATCTATAGTGAACGACAAACAATCCAGTATGTATGAATTGTAGTAAATAATCATCATGAACTTGAGGGATGGAGTTTTTTACTTTTTGAGGTAAGCTTTTTAATTCCTCAACAAAATTTTCACAGATATTGATATCATCAACAAAATCTTTCATGGCTAAACCAACAGGGAGGTTATCTTTGATAATTAGGATGGTATTTTCACCGTGTGGTGAAAATACCATCCCATACTTATATAAAAAGTGTAGGAGGGCAGGAATAGTATTTTCAAAAAACATTTCAAGCCATTGGTCAATATTGAGAGATGATTCTTTTATCATTTCACATAGCACACCATTATTCTCGCTATCAACATGCGTTAACGCAGCCATAGTCATTGCTTTTTCATTATTTTTTAACCTAGTATGGATGCTTTCTCTCCATATAGCGCCTAATTGTTCTTTAAAATAATAAGGAGAGTTAGGTGTCTCTGAGTAGTATGGGTGTTTACAATATGCACTAGCAAGTTCTCCAAGTAAAATAAAATTACTCTTCATTAGAAACTCATCGTTTTTAGCAATATTCTTAACCCATTCAGTTAGTATAGGAGCATTTATGGTTTGATCTTTGGGTAAGCCTCGATAAACGGCGGTGTTTAATATATTTAAAGGGAGCTTGATACTATACTTATCTGGATTAGAAACATTTGAAAGAGTTCTTATTGATTGCATAGCTAAATGTTGATCAGGTGACTTTCCTAAAAATATAATATCTTTGTCAGCAATATATTTAGCAAATTGTTGCATTAATGTATTTTCCCATTGCCATGGATGAACTGGTAAAATAAAAAAATCATCAGATTTTTTATTATTCATTTTTATAGTTTTATTAAAACTTTTAAGTGTATCAGTATTAATTTCTTTGGTAATTATCTGTGAGTAGTTAAGTTCAGAAGTACTTGAGAATGTTATCAAATTTTTATTTATAGCTATCCAAGATAAATTTATAATTTTTTGCATTTCTGGAGCGTAATTAGCATAATCATCAGCATTAAAACCAATTCGGCCTTTATTTATAACAAACCATGGGTGACCAGTCATATTACCTTCTATATGTGCATAAGGAAGTTTGTATATATCTTTAGCTAGAATTGGAGTTTTTTGTAGAATGGCTGTATCTGCATATATGGTATTATTAAGCTCTTTTATAAAGTGAGCAGTAGTCACCGGATCAATTTTTGTAATAGGTAGTGTATCAATGATGATTTGTATTGCATCATCAGCAATTTCTGAATTACTATTTTTATATCTGATAACTGAATTTTTGTGTACTACTAAATTGCTATAAATCCTTTTTGTAGCTTTGAACTTATAAAATAGTGATGGTGATACCTCTAGGGTATAAAGCTCTTGATCTATATCTTTTTGAATTGGAGCAAAAATTCCCTCATAACTAAATTCAGAGATTATTTTTTCTAAAAGCTGTATATTGGCAAGCTTGTGATAATTTGTTTTTTTAATCATATAAACGATCTCCTTATAATTTATGCGATTTTAATATTTGTAGGTTGGGTTAAATATTTTGCTGGGACTCCAAATGTAGTAAAAGTATTATTTTTAGAAATGTTATAAACTGTTTTTTTAAGTAGGTTATTTACTATTGTTGCATTTCTAGATGCACCTAAGCCCAAGTCAGGAGTACCTACACCATGAGAGTGCATTTCCGCATTTTGGATAAAAATATTTAGGTTAGTGCCTTGAGTCACTAATTTATAGTCTCTAGTTATATTTAGGTTATTGTTTTTATCATAGCTAATAAATTTATTTATATTATTTAAAGATTTGCTTATGTTGGTTTTGTAGCCAGTAGCCGCAATTATTTTATCTGTTTTAATCAAAAAATCTTGATTCTGCTGCTTATGATAGAAGTGGCAAGATAGTGAGTTATTATTATTTTTTACACTGTAAAGCTCACAATTAGCAATAAGTTCAACATGGTTTTTATTTTGAACTGTCTGTTCATAAAGGGCATCATATATATCTGATATAGTTTCTGCACTAATGCCTTTATATAATAAATCTTGCTCAGCTAAAAGTTTAGGTTTTTGTGATTCATTGAGATTATAAAAGTAATCAGTATATTCAGGTGAAAAATGTTCAAGTCCTAATTTTGAATATTCCATAGGGAAGAACCCTTTACTTCTAGTTAGCCAGCTGATTCTTGTGTTATCAGCTTTTGATTTCAATAAGTCTAAAAATATTTCTCCAGCACTTTGCCCAGATCCTATCAAAGTTATATGTTGATCACTTGAAGCTTGTTTTTTTATATTTAAATAATCGCTACTATGGTAGATGTTGTCTATATTAGAAATATTCTTAGGGAGTTCAGGAACTGTCCCTAAACCCAGTACAATATTTTTAGTTAAGTATCTTTCCTCTTTATTATTTTCATTCTTTACTATTATAGCCCAGACTTCCTCACCTGAAGTTATTTGGTGTTCAATATTTATAACCTCATAATTGAATTTACATGATTTGCAATTTTTGGCTACCCATAAGCAATAGTCATTATATTCTTGTCTAGGGATAAAAAAATTCTCTTTAAAGTAGAATTTATAAATCCGATTTTTTTGATGTAAATAATTTAAAAAAGTAAACTTGTTAGTTGGGTCGGCCATGGTTACTAAATCTGCTAAAAAAGGTACTTGTAATGTTGTCCAATTCATCATTAATCCAGGGTGCCAACAGAAATCTGATTTTTTATCAAAAAAGATGCTATCTATAGGTTTATCATCCAGTAGAGCTGCTAGCCCTAAATTAAAAGGTCCTATGCCGATTCCAATGACATCATAAATTTTCATAAGTCTCCTTAAAAGGATTTTTTGTATTAACATAAATTGATTGAGCGGTTAGAGGGGCTTGTAACTCATCAAGACCATTTAATCTAGTTAGAAGATTAGCTTTTAGAGGTAGTTGATCTAAACTTAAAAGTTTTTTAATAAATCTATCACTAACTTGATATTTATCCGAAAATCCTTTAAAAAAATCTATAACCATTGCCAGTAGTTCTTTTTCATTAATATAGTTAGTATTAGCTATTGCCTCTATAACAGAATTCAAATGATTAACTATAAAGTAATAACAAAAATGATGATCTATAAATTCTTGTGAGCCTTCGCATAAGTCTTTAATATCACCAAAATCAGCTTTTTCTAATTCTTTATGATTTTTTGTATAATAATAACCTTGACTGTCTCGATAAAGGCTTTCAATAGGCAGGCCATGCTCGATTCTAACTAATAAGTTTTGCTGATGAGCTTCAAGAGCTATACCATATTTTGAATATAGCCACAGTATAGGAGCTACTGCTATAGAGAGGTATGTATCAAACCAGTATATAGCAGCATCGTAAGTAGGGATATTATTGTGGACACTAAAATATTGAATTAATGAGTTAATGCGAGTTTTTTCATTAAAAGGGTTTGGCTCAGTTAAGCTAGCTATACATGCTATATCATTTTGAGGATCAAAATCAGCGTTCCTAATGATACATATGCTTGGATCAAAAATTTTATCATTTATTTTTATTGCAGCATAGGCAGGATCAGTAATTAAGCTAAAGTTTGGAAAATAATTGTTTAATATAGGCTTAAGATGTCTTATATATAATTTATGTACAGATATGCTACGGTTGCATTCTTTAGCTAAATTTATTCTTACTGAATTTGTAATAGCAACATTTAGAGAAAATTTTAACATGATATTTGCTCTAGGAGAATATACTGTTCTAACAGAAGTTGTTGGGTAAAATACTAGTCCAGTAATTCCGATATCTATAATTTTATTTTCTGCTTTATAATTTTTTATTGCTTCTTGTTTAGCCAAATAATTTGCTTGCCATGGATGGAGTGCAAATAATTCATAATTATTATTTGGTTTTTTGGGTAATGCCTCTTTTTTTAAAAAACTTAAAAATATTTCATTTGTTGTTTTATCAGTTAAAGAGTGCGTTACTAAAATACTTTTATCAACATACATATAATGAAGTTGTAAACTACCATTAGTTTCAGGAGAGTATTTTATAAATTCATCATCAGAGAATCCTTCTCTGCTTTTAGGATCTGGCTGTAACCTATGTCCTCTTAATAAAATTTGTTCATTAGTAATAAAAGAGTTTTTATGGCTAAAAGCTTCATCTAACTTATGTTTTCTATTATTTAGGATTTTAGCTATATTAGTTGTAGAATTTGATATTCTAACTATGATATTGCTATCATCGTTATCATTTGATTTACTAAGCTCTTTGCTGATTAAGAAAACAGCTTGAAGAGAATCAATTTCTGATTTTTCATGTTGCTTAATTATGTAGCATGGCAGCAGCCAGGTTGGTGATCTTAGTATTTCAGATATTTCTACGGAAATTTCAAACCTAGCACCAATCTTTGGTAGATCTATACTAAATAAGTAATTATTATTATGAGCTTGCTTAGATAAATTATAATCATTATATTCTCTATAATAACAATTTAGAAAGTTCTTTAAGGTTATTTCGTTAGCATACTTAGTTATCATTTTTCACCTTTATTTTTTTAATTAAATCGCCATGTAACTTTATTTGTTCAAGACACTGGGTAACTAATTCAAGTGAGATCATGGGGTTAACCAGTGTGATCTTTAGATAGGTGTCTGAGTTTACTTTTGTTTGTGCAATGGCAAATTTTCCATCATGAAATATAGTTTTATGAATTTTACTATTAATAGAATTTATAATTGTTGAATTTAGGTCATTATCAAAATATCTAAAAACGATAGTATTTAAGCTGTTATTAAGGTGTTGATCTTCATCGAATACTAATTGTAAATTTGTATCTTTATTTATTAATTTAATGCTTTGGGTAGTTGTTTCAATAATATGATCCAGCCATTCTGAAAATAATTTAGTTCCAACGCATTTTAAAGAGATGCAGAGTTTTAGCGCGTCAAATCTTCGAGTTGTTTGAATAGATTTATCTATTAAGTTTATAGCATTAAAACCATCCTTATCAGGATTAAGATAATCTGCATGATGACATAATATTTTAAAAACAGAGCTATCTTTACAAAAAAAAGCACCACAGCTAATAGGCTGGAAGAATAGTTTGTGAAAATCAACGGTTACAGAATCAGCTAATTCTAGACCATTGATACGGTGATTATTTTTATTTGAAAGTATTAAAGCTCCACCAACGGCAGCATCTGCATGAAGCCATATATTATTGTTGCTAGCAATCTCAGCAACTTCAGTAATGTTATCGATACAACCAAAGTCAGTATCTCCAATTGTAGTTACTATACATATTGGTATTAAATCTTGTTTTTTGAGTTTATTTATTTGGGTTGTTAGATCTTGAGTATCTAATTGTAGGTGATTATTGGTCTTAATAGTCTTGATAGAGTTTTTACCCAGACCTAAAAGTGCTAATGACTTATGTACAGAAAAATGGGTTTTTTCTGTACATAGTATACGAAATTTGTGAGCAATATTTGGTAAGCCTAAATCAGACACTTTATGATTTAAGGTCTTTTCACAGTAGTTATCTCTGGCCAAAAGTAATCCCATCAAGTTTGATTGTGTTCCACCACTAGTAAATATGCCATCAGCCATTTTGTTATTTTTATATATTAATGAACTAAGCCAATTGATGATATCTTGCTCAATATATGTGGCAATTGGGCTTTGATCCCAAGAGTCCATTGATTGATTTAAAGTTGATATAAATATTTCAGCAATCAAGGATGGAAGCATAACTGGACAATGGAGGTGGGCCATAGAAGCTGGAGAATTTATATTCAGAGAATGCTTAAATAGTTTAGTTAATTGTTTTTCGATAATTTCATTAAGTTCTTGTGACTCAGTAGCTATATTGAATTCAGCAGCTATTTTTTTTAGTTGATTTGCTTCTTCACCACTAAAAACCTCTCTTTTGTCTAAGTTTTGAGAAACTATATTTAAAGATTCTTGTATGCTTTTAGTATAAGTGCTGATACTTTCACTAGAATTATTTAGAAAATGTTTATTAATAGAAATATGCTTTTCGTTATAAGGTTGATTTGTTATGAGTTCTAGTTTTGTAGCTATGGTATTGTCAGACATTATATCTATATTTTGTTGTATATTGTGAGGAATAGTAAGGTTTTTGTTAGAACCATCTAGAGTCGCTTTTTTTGAATCTAAGCTCATATGTTTTCCTTAATTGAGCTTTCTAAAATAGCTATTACTTGGTCAATTTGTTCTGTGGTAATAATAAGAGGCGGTAGAAATCTAATTGTTGCTCCAAAACGACCACCTAGTTCGACAATAAGCCCTTTGTTAAAGCAAGTTTTTTTAATATTTAAAGCTTTCTCACCATCTGCAGATAGGCTGCCTATAATGTCTGGTTTAGATTCTATGTCAACAATTTCTACCCCAATCATTAGTCCAGAACCTCTTACATCACCAATAATTTGATATTTCCCCTTTAATTTATGTAATTTTTTAAAGAAATACTCGCTTGTACTATTTACTTGGTTTAGGAATTCTAGAGTATTAATTTTGTTTAAAACAACGCTTCCAGCAGCCATAGCTAAAACATTACCTCTAAAAGTACCTGAATGTGCACCAGGTTCCCATTTATCTAAATGGCTCTTATAAAGTATTACAGAAATAGGAAGCCCTCCTCCGAGAGCTTTTGACAAAACTATTACATCAGGTTCAATACCTGCTTTTTCAAAAGCATAAAGGTGACCTGTTCTACCTACACCACATTGAACTTCATCAACTATCAAAGGTATATCTAGCTCATTAGTTAGCGCTCTTATTGCTTTTAACCATTTGGTTGGAGCAGGAATTGCTCCACCTTCACCTTGTACCGGCTCTAAAATGATTGCGGCAGGTTTTTTGATACCACTTTCTGGATCCTTTAGAAGACGTGAAATCATTTGTATGTTTATATCAATGCTTTGCTGTCCTTTTAGGCCAAAAGGACAGCGATAAGAATACGGATAGGGTAAAAAATGTACATATGGAGCTAAGCCGTTAATATTTTTTTTTGGTTCTAGATTACCCATTAAAGATAATGTTCCTTGAGTCATGCCGTGATATGCACCGTTGAAAGCAATAATGTTTTCTCTAGAAGTTACTGTTTTACAAAGTTTTATAGCTGCTTCAACGGCATCAGCACCACTAGGGCTACAAAATTGAACTTTTGTCTTGCCATGATATGATTTTGGCAAACTTTTTAAAAGCTGATTCATAAAGTTATGTTTTTCTTCAGTAAGCAAGTCTAAAGTATGTATTGGTACACCACTGTTTAGTGTATTAGAAATAGCATTATTAACATCGGGATGATTATGGCCAAGAGCTATTGTGCCCGCACCTGCTAGGCAATCAATATAATCCTTACCATCAATATCAGTTAAATATATTCCTTGAGCTTTTTTTATAACTAAGGGATTTTTTCTTGGATAGCTTCTAGCGTTTGATTCCCAATTATTTTGGTCTTTTAGCATGGCTTGCTGTGGTGAGAAGTTCATTGTTATTTTTCCACATAATTAATATTGATAATCATTATCATTTATAATATATTTAAATGCAATCATTAATTAGCAGGTTTTTAAAATTGTTTATGGTGAGACAATTTAGTGTGGCAAAATTTGGTGGAACAAGTGTGGGAGACATCTTTTCTATTCAAAAATGTATAGATATTCTTAATAAGAATAAAGATATAAAAATAGTAGTCGTAAGTGCTCAGACTGGAGTTACTAATCTACTTGAAAGACTTATAATGAGCGATATGGATAGTTATAAAAATTTATTTGGTGAATTGCATAAGATTATAGATCCAATAGTTGACTTTTGTGGCAATGCTAAAGAGCTAGGCATAAGTGTATTGTTTAGCAAGCTTGATAGTAGTTGTCAAATGTTGTATCGGGATAATAAGTTAAATTACAAGCTTAGCGCACAAATATTATCTTTTGGTGAGCAGGTCTCAGCTCGACTTTTTAATAAAATGTTAAATAACAGCGGTATAGATTCTAAATATTTTGATGCTAGAGGTATTATTAAAACAGATAGTTGTTATAAAAAAGCAAAACCTATATTGAATGATGTTGGTGATGCAGCTAGTAAATATTTATTAGGCTCGGAGAAAGTGATTATTTTAGAAGGGTTTGTCGGATCTGATAAAAATAACGATACTACAGTTCTTGGTAGAGGAGGAAGTGACTATTCAGCTGCACTTATTGCTGAGGCAGTTAAAGCAGACTTATTATATATCTGGACAGATGTAGTAGGGATTCATCAGGCTGATCCTAGGTTGATACCGAGATCAAAGGTTATAAAAAGGATAAATTATGATGAAGCTCTTGAATTAACAAAGTTTGGAGCAAAGGTTTTACACCCTAGTACGCTTTGGCCCGTTATGAGAAGCGATATTAAGGTATTTGTGGGCTCTACTTTTTTACCACATAAAGGAGGTACATATATTACTAATGGACCAAAAAATAAAAAAACAAAAATTAGAGCGATAGCTGAACGCAAGAGCCAGTCATTGATTAAGGTTAAATTTTCCAATAGTGAACCCCCAAATATACCATATAGTATTTTTTTAATTTTACAAAAGCATGGTATTGGTGCAGATATTATTAATCTTACAGAAACATCATTTTCTTTTATTATTTCTCAATCAGAAGATTTTATAGAGCAATTAATTCAAGATTTAAAGAATCTGGTAGGTGTAACTTTATTTATAGAGCAAGATCTATCATTAACAGCTGTGGTAGGTAATAGTTTGGATAAGATTCCTAGGCTTTTAAATAAGATTTTAAAAGTCGCTAATATTTCTAATATAAAGTTATCTGGTTATGGAGCTAATGGTAATAGCCTATATATGCTAACAGATGGCAAGAAAAATGTACAAAAAGTATATAAAGCATTATTCTGAAGGCCCTTCTTTTTTAAGGCAATTCTTACATTTAACATAAATGTTAAGATTATGGTCTATAATTTTGGCGCCAATAGATTCAACAATTTGCTTTTGAAGTTCTTCAATTTCAGCACTATAGAATTCCTGTATTTTATTGCATTGGATACAAATTATGTGATCGTGATGATCTCCTTGATTAAGTTCATACATTACCTGATCGTTTTCAAGCTTCAAGCGGTTTATAATGCCTGCGGATTCAAATTGACCCAATACTCGATATACTGTTGCTATACCAGTGCTACTACCTTGGGATTTAAGTCTAGAAAATACATCATCTGGACTAAGGTGCTTATCTTTATTTTTTTCAAATAATTTAAGTATTTCTAAACGTGGTTGTGTAACTTTGAATCCAAATTCTTTTAAATCAAGGTGGTGTGAGCTCATGTTTTTCTGTTAAATATTTGATGTTCCTTGCTGTAAAGGTTATTGTAAAAGCATATTTATGTAAAGCCTTTTGACATGTGAGCCTGTATAACTCTAAGAGTACTCTTATAACTTTGTCTACATTTAGTTTATTTATATAATATAAGGGGAGGGAGGCCACTTTGTACTTAAGGGCTAATTATGCTATCATTGTGCCACCAATTGTATTAATCATTTTTTCTATGACTAATAGTGTTTATGAACAGTTTGCCCCGATACTAATTTTTTTGATTATTGCTTTCGGACTGGGAGCAGCTTTTGCTATCATTGGCAAGGTTTTATCAATGATAGTTGGCGCGAACAATCCAAATGAAACTAAGCGTGAGACTTTTGAATGTGGCTTCCCAACATTTGGTGATGCAAGAGAAAAGCTAGATGTTCGTTTTTATCTTATAGCTGTGTTGTTTTTAGTTTTTGATCTGGAGCTAGCATTTATTATTCCTTGGGGAATAAATTTAAGAGCAAGTGCAGAGATGCCAGCAATATCAATACACGCTTTTTTTGCAATGATTATATTTTTAGTGGTGTTGTTCTTGGGATTAATATATGCCTGGAAAAAAGGAGCTTTAGAGTGGGAATAGGTAATGAAAATAAAGGTTTTATTACAGCGAGTGCTGATGCCTTAATAAATTGGGTGCGTACAGGGTCTCTTTGGCCTGTAACGACCGGCCTAGCTTGTTGTGCTGTTGAGATGATGCATGCAGGAGCAGCTAGGTATGATTTAGATAGATTTGGTATAGTTTTTAGACCATCGCCTCGACAGTCTGATGTACTTATTGTTGCTGGAACGCTTTGTAATAAGATGGCTCCAGCATTACGTCAAGTATATGATCAAATGCCAGACCCTAAATGGGTGATCTCTATGGGGTCATGTGCCAATGGTGGGGGGTATTATCATTACTCTTACTCTGTGGTAAGAGGCTGTGATCGGATCGTGCCTGTTGATATCTATGTTCCTGGTTGTCCTCCAACAGCTGAAGCTCTGGTTTATGGCATAATCCAGTTGCAAAATAAAATTGTTAGAAAAGATACTATAGCGAGGAAGTGATCATGGCTGATTTATTACAAGGTCATTTTGATAATGTATCAAAGATTTTACAAGGTTTTGGAGTCGAAAGTTATATTGCTAATGATGAAATAAGTATAGTAATTAAGGATCAGCGAGATATACATCTTGTGCTTGAGAAATTAAAAAAAGGCTATGTATTTGAGCAGTTAACTGATGTTACAGCTGTAGATTATCTAACTTATGGTCAGTCAGATTGGCAGGTTGGTAAAGCGGTGTCTCAAACTGGCTTTTCTAGAGCTCGGCAGCAGGGTTTTAAAACTGCTGATGTGGATAATAGGTTTGAAATCATATATCAGCTTTTAAGTATGGAAAATAATGTTCGTATTAGAGTTAAATGTAAACTTAAAAATGCACAAATTATTTTGATAGATTCTGTTAGTGACTTATGGCCTTCAGCAAATTGGGCTGAAAGAGAAGTTTATGATATGTTTGGGATTTATTTTAATGACCATCCAGACTTAAGAAGGGTGCTTACAGATTATGGTTTTGTTGGTCATCCTTTAAGAAAGGACTTTCCACAAACAGGTTATGTTGAAATGCGTTACGATGAGAATCTTGGCAAGGTTGTGTATGAGCCTGTAGAGATAGATGATAGAGTTAATACGCCTAGAGTGATTCGTGATTAATAAAACTATGGATTTATAGTAATGGCAGAGTATAAAAATTATACCTTAAATTTTGGGCCGGTTCATCCAGCTGCGCACGGTGTTCTTAGACTGATATTAGAGCTTGATGGTGAGAATGTTGTTCGAGCAGACCCCCATGTTGGTTTATTGCATAGAGGCACAGAAAAACTTGCTGAATATAAACCGTATAATCAAAGTATTGGTTATATGGATAGGTTGGATTATGTTTCTATGATGTGCAATGAGCATGCTTATGTTATGGCAATAGAAAAATTACTTGATTTAGAAGTTCCTGAGAGAGCTAAGTATATCCGAGTGATGTTTGCTGAAATGACAAGGATTCTTAATCATTTATTGTGGGCTGCAGCATGTGGTATTGACTTAGGTGCAATGACAGTTTTTCTTTATGCGTTTAGAGTTAGGGAAGATTTGTTTGACTGTTATGAGGCTGTGTCAGGTGCGCGTATGCACGCCGCTTATTTTAGACCGGGTGGGGTCGCTAGAGACTTGCCGACACAGATGCCGCAGTATGAAAAAACTAGATTTACTAGTAAAAGGAAAACAAAGAAAATCAATGAACCTAGGCAGGGAACTATGCTTGATTTCTTAGATTCATTTGTTATTGATTTTGACAAATCTCTTGATGAAATTGATACTCTTTTGACTGATAATAGGTTGTGGAAGCAAAGAACAGTTGATATCGGTGTGGTTACAGCAGAAAGAGCTAAAGCTCTTGGTTTCACAGGTCCTATGCTAAGGGGTAGTGGAGAGGCTTGGGATCTTAGAAAAGCACAGCCATATGAAGTTTATGATAAACTTGATTTTGACATTCCTGTTGGTTCAAATGGTGACTGCTATGATAGGTATCTTGTTAGAATGGCTGAAATGCGTGAGTCTAATAAACTTATTAAGCAATGCGTCGACTGGTTAAGAGCTAATCCAGGAGAGATTCTTTCTGATAACCATAAGGTTACTGCTCCAAAAAGAAATGCGATGAAGAACAATATGGAAGAATTGATTCACCATTTCAAGCTTTTTTCGGAAGGGTATTGTACCCCTGAAGGAGAAGTGTATGTGGGGACTGAGCACCCTAAGGGAGAGTTTGGTGTCTATATTAAGTCAGATGGCGCAAACAAACCATATCGACTTAAAATGAGGGCTCCAGGATTTGCACATATAAGTGCGATGGATGAGTTATTGGCAGGGCATATGTTGGCAGATACTCCGGCGATTATCTCGACAATAGATGTTGTGTTTGGTGATGTAGATAGGTAGAGGAAGAGATGTCTTTAGTAGATTTAATATCGCTACAAGCGAAAGAGGATATTGATAGAGTTTTAAGTAAATTTCCGGCGGATAAAAGAAGGTCTGCCATATTGGAAGGTTTACATATTTTACAAGATCAGAATGAAGGTTATTTGACTGATGACTTGCAAACAGCCTTGGCTGAATATTTGCAAGTTAGTAAGGTTGATGTTTACGAAGTGGCTACTTTTTATTGCATGTATGAGCTAAACCCTGTTGGTAGGCATAAGCTAAATTTATGTACAAATGTATCATGTATGTTAAATGGTGCATACAGTATTTTAGCTCATATTGAAAAGAAGCTTAGCATTAAGCCTGGTGAGACTACAAGAGATGGTCGCATAACATTAAAAGAGGTTGAATGCCAAGGTGCATGTTGTGGTTCACCGATGTTAGAGGTGGACAAGGTTTTTTATGAGAACCTAACTATAGAAAAAGTGAATCAAATTATTGATTCTTTGGAGTAGTTATAAATGGCAAATGAAGTTTGTTTTCGTACTTTACACTTAGATAAGCCGTACAGCTTGGAGTCTTATCTTTCTGTAGGAGGCTATTCGTACTGGAATAAAATAATAAATGAGAGAATTCCACCTGAGCAAATAATTGCAGAGCTTAAGCTTTCTGGCCTTAGGGGTAGAGGAGGAGCTGGATTTCCAACAGGATTGAAATGGAGTTTTATGCCTCGTAACGCCCCTGGGCAAAAATATGTGGTTTGTAACTCAGATGAAGGCGAACCAGGTACTTGTAAGGATAGAGAGATCCTCAGGAATAATCCTCATCAATTAATAGAGGGAATGGCTATAGCTGGTTATGTGGTAGGTGCTACAGCTGGTTATAATTATACAAGAGGGGAGTTTTATGAACCAATAGCTAGGTTTGAAGATGCTCTTATCGAAGCATACCAAGCGGGTCTTTTAGGTTCTAATATTAAGTCATCAGGAGTTACTTTTGATTTGTACTCAGCAGTTGGGGCTGGGGCATATATCTGTGGTGAAGAGACAGCTTTACTTGATTCTTTAGAGGGGAAAAAAGGTCGTCCTAGATTTAAGCCGCCATTTCCTGCTTTTAAAGGCTTATATGGTTTGCCTACAAATATAAACAATACTGAAACGTATGCGTCAGTGCCTGCAATATTGCAGAATGGCGGGGAGTGGTTCAAAAAATTAGGCACTGAAAAAAGTGGTGGAACAAAGTTGTTTTGTATTTCTGGGCACGTTGAAAAACAAAGAGTTGTTGAAATTAGCTTGGGTATGTCATTTAGTGAGTTACTTGAAATATGTGGTGGAGTGCGTAACGGCAACAAGATCAAAGCGGTAATTCCTGGTGGAAGCTCATCTAAAATCCTCACAGGTGAAGAAATGATGAATGTTACTATGGATTATGAATCGATAGCCGATGCAGGATCAATGTTGGGTTCAGGAGCTGTAATAGTGCTGGATGAGACGACCTGTATGGTTAGAACTTTAGCTAGATTAGCTGATTTTTATTATGAGGAATCTTGCGGCCAATGTACCCCTTGCAGAGAAGGGACTGGATGGCTGGCACGTACTTTACATAGGATTGTGTCAGGAGAAGGGAAATTGGAAGATATAGATACTCTGGTGAGAGTGGCTACAAATATAGAAGGTAACACTATTTGTGGATTAGGAGATGCAGCAGCATGGCCTGTCCAGAGTTATATAGATAAGTTTAGAGAAGAGTTTGTCTATATGGTTGAGAATGGTGGTAAAAGTATAGTGGATCAATAGTTGATTGGAGTGTTCTGTGTCAGACAATAAAGAATCCAAAAAAATAAATATAGAGATTGATGGTAAAAGTTATGAGGCTTTGCCTAATCAATCAATTATAGAGATAGCAGATTTGAATGGTATTTATATACCTAGATTTTGTTACCATAAAAAATTATCTGTTGCGGCTAACTGCCGAATGTGTTTAGTAGATGTCGAGGGTGCAAGACGTGCATCGCCTGCATGTGCTACTCCAGTAATGGATGGTATGAAGGTTAAAACTCGTTCAGACAAAGCTTTGCAAATGCAAAAAGATGTGATGGAGTTTTTGCTTATAAATCATCCATTAGATTGTCCTATTTGTGATCAAGGAGGAGAATGTGAGCTTCAAGATGTTGCTATGGAATATGGTAATACTACATCTGAGTATCATGAGTCAAAAAGAGTTGTTGAGGATCCAGAATTAGGACCATTTGTAGCCACTGATATGACTAGGTGTATTTTATGTACGCGTTGTGTCCGCTTTGGTGAAGAGGTTGCTGGAGTGAAAGAGCTTGGTGTAATGGGGAGAGGAGATCACTCTGCTATAAGCACCTATATATCTGGTGATATGGTCGATTCTGAGGTCTCGGGTAATATTATTGATCTATGTCCTGTTGGAGCTCTTACATCAAAACCGTTTAGGTTTAAGGCAAGAGCATGGGAGTTGAAACAGTTCCCTACAGTGTCGGCTGGTGATGCTTTAGCAGTAGAAATTAATACTCATGCATATCAAGGTAAGCTTGTTAGGACTGTTCCCAAAGAGAATGAAACTACAGGTACATGGATAGCTGATAGAGATAGGTATGAATATGCAGGTCTGTATGCTCAAGATAGGGTTCAGCAACCAATGATTAAAAAGTCAGGTGGTTGGGTTGATGTGTCTTGGGATGAAGCTCTAGACTTTGTGAAAGTTGCTATTGAAAAAACTAAAGAAAAAGATGGGGCAGACGCTATTTCAGCGGTTGTTTCTGAAACATCAACTTCAGAAGAAATGTTTTTGATGAAAAAAATATTAGCATCAGTTGGTTCAGCAAATATAGATGGGCGTATCAGACAGCATGCTGATATTGCAGGGATTAGCGCAGGCAAAGGCTTCAATTGTTCTTTAGATGGTATTAGAGAAAGTGATTTTATTTTAGTTTTTGGGTCTAATATTAGAAAAGAGTACCCTCTTGTGAATCTAGCTATTAAAGATGCGGTTGATAAGAATGGTGCAACAGCCATTGCTTGGAATGTCTGTGATTATAGTTTTAATTATAGTGTTAGGCAAGTTAAGCTTGCTGCTGATAATATTGAATATATTTCACTATCTTTGCTTAAAGCAGTTTTTGTGAGAGCAAACTTACCTTATGGTGAGCTTGACGAGATTCTTAGAAAGGTTGATCCAGCTGCGGAAGTTAGAGATGTTGCTGATAAAATAATAGCAGCAAAAAATCCAAAGATAATTATTGGTCAAGATATTGTAAACTCGAGTAGTTTTGAAACTGTCTTTAGTGTGTTGGATGTGCTTGAGAAGGTTATGAATATTAAAGGTGGGGTTTTAGCAAGTAATGTAAATTCGATTGCCGCTGATAGAATATTTAGTTCTTCTAAATCTAGTTTTAGTACATATAAGTGCTTAAATGGCCAGACAGAGACAAAATTACTTCTAACAGCACATACTGAGCTAGCTAAAGATAGTTTGTATGGAGAGTGTAGAGTTAGGAAGGCTTTGGAAGATATTGATATTGTAGTTAGCTTTACACCATTTGCTGATAAGTTTACCAAGGATGTATCTGACATAATTATTCCGATAGCAACACATTACGAAACTGAAGGTAGTTTTGTTGATTTGTTTGGCACTAAAAAAGAATTTAGTCAGGCTGTTAAGCCTTATGCTAATAATAAAGAGTTATGGCGGGTTTTGAGAGTTCTGGGAAATCTTTTAGAGTTAGGTGGATTTGGGTATAACTCTATAGAGGAAGTAACCAAAGATACTTATGCTACTCGTGCACGAGTAACTGCTAATCATGTAACCCAAATACTTGGGGCTGATCTTGGCTATCAAAAAGAAGTAACTTTTGTGGCATCAAATCCAATGTATGGCTCAAGCAGCTTGCTTAGACGCTCTGAACCTTTGCAAAAAACTCAAGAAGCAAAACGTTATGTTGGTGTTAGAATATCTCAAGAACTAGCAGATGAAATAGGTTTGAAAGAAAGTGTTGGTACTATTAAAATTTATGATATTGATAATGAAATAAATCCTGAGGTTACCGTTGATGCAAGTTTACATGCTAAAAACGTTATGATCCCAAGAAGTTTATTTAAAGATTTTTTATTTGGTGAGAATATTAATATTAGGCTAATAACGGAAGAGGAAAAATAGTATGATAGCATATGTTCTGTGGACAGTACTTTATGTGTTGCTAATAATGATTCCTCTTATTTTAGTTGTAGCTTACTATACTTATGCTGAGAGAAAGGTTATTGGTTATATGCAAGATAGGCTAGGACCTAATAGAGTAGGTGCTTTCGGATTGCTTCAGCCTATATTCGATGCATTAAAGCTTTTTTTAAAAGAAATAATAGTTCCAAAAAATTCAAATAGATATTTGTTTTTTATTGCTCCGATTTTAGCATTCGCTCCAGCATATGCTGCATGGGCAGTCATACCTTTTTCGAAAGGTGTAGTTTTATCAAATATGAATTTGGGACTGCTATATATATTGGCGATGACCTCATTTTCTGTATACGGTATAGTGATAGCTGGATGGGCTTCAAATAATAAATATTCATTGTTTGGTGCTTTAAGAGCTGGAGCACAGGTTATTTCTTATGAGTTAGCGATGGGTTTTTGTATTGTTGGAGTAGTTATAGCTGCTGGATCAATGAGCATTTCAGGAATTATAGAGTCTCAAGCTGGAGGTGTTTGGCACTGGTACTTTATTCCATTATTTCCATTGTTTATTGTGTATTTTATTGCAGGGATTGCAGAAACTAATAGAGCACCTTTTGATGTGGTTGAAGGTGAGTCAGAGATCGTTGCAGGTCATCATATTGAATATACAGGATCAAGGTTTGCACTATTCTTCTTAGCAGAGTATGCAAATATGATTTTGGTAAGTATTTTGGCGGCAACCATGTTTCTTGGTGGCTGGAACTCACCATTTCAAGGTACTCCACTTGAAACTTTATCTAACTATATACCAGAAGTGGTCTGGTTATTTGGTAAAACAGGTCTGTTCATGTTTATGTTTTTATGGGTTAGAGCTACATATCCCAGATATAGGTATGATCAAATCATGCGTTTAGGTTGGAAGATATTCATTCCCTTAACATTCGTTTGGGTAGTGGTTGTGGCTTGTATGGTTCGAGTAGGTGTTGGACCTTGGTGGTAAAAGGATAATATTATGAGAAATATAACAAGTTTTTTAAAAACCTTTCTATTATGGGAGCTTTTGAAGGGCTTAAAAGTTACAGGAAAGCATTTTTTTACACGTAAGGTTACTGTGCAGTACCCAGATGAAAAGACGCCAATATCAAATAGATTTAGGGGACTTCATGCTCTTAGACGTTATGAGAATGGTGAAGAAAGATGTATTGCATGTAAATTATGTGAAGTTGTTTGCCCAGCTTTAGCTATCACAATTAACTCAACGGAAAGAGAAGATGGCTCACGCAGAACTTCTAGCTATGAAATAGACCTATTTAAATGTATTTTCTGTGGCTTTTGTGAAGAGTCTTGTCCTGTTGATTCGATTGTTGAAACTAATGTGCTAGAGTATCACTTTGAAGAGCGTGGCGAAAATATTATGACGAAGGCTAAGCTTCTTGCTATAGGCGATAAATATGAGGCTAAAATAGCAGCTGATAGGTTACAAGATAAGGATTTTAGGTAGATATATGATTGTGACAGATATTTTATTTTGTGTTTTTGCTTCATTAGCAATCATTTCAGCTTTAGTATTGGTCTTAGCTAACAATCCAGTGAATTCAGTGATAGCTATGATTTCAACATTTATATGTACAGCAGCAATATGGATTATTTTACAACAAGTTTATTTGGCTCTATTGCTTATAGTTGTGTATGTTGGTGCGGTATTAGTAATGTTTTTGTTTGTGGTTTTTATGTTGGATTTGCATGTTGAAAAACAAGGTAAGCTGGGTATATTCTTTTACTCTTTAGCCGCTGTAGTGGTTTGTGCAATATTTGCAACTATTATTAGTTATGCGGTCGTTCATGTTTTTGCAGGTGAGCAAATGCAAGGTGGAGTAGGTGGTCTAAGAATCATTGGTTCAACGATGTTTGATAATAATAATCTATATGTATTTGAGCTTGTTGATTTCATATTGTTGGCAGCAATGACCGCAGCAATTACGTTAACGTTGAGGCCAAAACGTAAGGATAATCGAACAGTTAATCCAGCCAAGCAGGTTAAAGTTAGAGCAAGTGATCGTTTAACTATGGTTAAAATTCCAGGTAATAAAAAGGATGTTAAAGATGAATGATATCTCAGTTTCAGTTACGCACGGATTAGTTTTTAGTACAATTTTATTTGTAATAAGTGTTGCAGGTATCATCATAAATAGAAGAAATATTTTGATATTGTTGATGTCTATAGAATTGATGCTCTTAGCTGTTAATACAAATTTTTTGATATTTGCTAATATGCACCATCAAGCGATGGGAGGGGTTTTTGTATTCTTTATAATGGCAGTCGCTGCTGCTGAGACAGCTATAGGTTTGGCTATAGTTGTTGCTATATTTAGAAAACGTAAAACTATTGATTTAAGTAAACTTAATACACTGAGAGGTTGATCAAGCGATGCTAATAAATTCTCAGATAGCAGCTGTACTAATTGCTGTTATAGTTTTATCGCCATTATTAGGAGCATTAATAGCTGGGTTTGGTGGTAAGATTATAAAAAATGCAGGCGTTAATTTTTTTACAATCAGTTTATGCGGGCTTTCATTTATTTTAAGCTCAATTTTAGCTTACGGCGTTTTTACGGGCTCAGAAGTCTATACTGTTAGTTACTATCAGTGGGCACCAATATCAAATATGTTTGCTTTTGATGTTGGCTTTACGGTAAATAAGATTACCGTATATATGATGTTGATTGTTACATTTGTATCCACACTTGTACATGTTTATTCTATTGGCTATATGAAAGGTGAAGATGGTTATGCAAGGTTTTTTGCGTATATATCAGGATTTACTTTTGCAATGCTTTGCTTGGTTATGGGTAATAATTTCTTACTTTTATTCTTTGGTTGGGAAGGTGTTGGTCTATTTTCATACTTATTAATCGGGTTTTATTTTACTAGAGAAAAAGCTATAGTTGCGGGTTTGAGAGCTTTTATTGTTAATAGAATTGGTGATTTAGGTTTTTTATTGGGTATAGGAGCTGTGATTTTATACACAGGGTCTGTCGACTATAATAAAGTATTTGCAGCTCTATCAGGTGTTGATAATACTCAAATTGTACACTTTTTGGGTATGAGCTTTAGCCCGATTACACTTATCTGTGTTTTACTATTTATCGGTGCAATGGGTAAATCAGCTCAATTTCCTTTGCACTCATGGCTAGAAGGTTCAATGGAAGGTCCAACACCAATTTCAGCATTAATTCATGCGGCTACAATGGTTACAGCTGGTGTGTTTATGGTTGCTAGATTGTCACCTATGTTTGTAATGTCACCAGCAGCCTTGAGTTTTGTATTAATCATTGGAGCTATTACATGTTTGTTTATGGGTTTGATAGCTATTGTACAAACAGATATTAAAAGAGTTATCGCATACTGTACACTTTCACAACTTGGTTATATGATGGTGGCTCAAGGTGCAGGAGCATTTTCTATAGGAATGTTTCATCTAATGACCCACGCTATGTTTAAGGCTTTATTATTCTTGGCAGCTGGTTCTGTTATTGTGGCTATGCATCATGAGCAAGATATTCGTAGAATGGGTGGTCTAAGGAAGTATATGCCAGTTACATATTTATGTATGTTTATAGGTGCTTGGGCATTAGCAGCACTTCCTCCATTTTCAGGTTTTTTCTCAAAAGACTTAATTATTGAAGCTGCTGGAGCTACTACGGTATTTGGCCATCAATTTGCTTACTATATGGTGCTAGCTTGTGCATTTGTAACATCTTTTTATATATTTAGAATGTTCTTTTTAGTTTTCCATGGTAAAGAAAGGATGTCAGAAGAGGAAAGGTCCCACATTAAAGAGTCGTCATTTAGTATATTGGTTCCTTTGATCCTATTAGCTGTGCCATCGGCATTTATAGGCGAATATTTCTTTAGCAGTATTTTGTCACAGAGTCACAGTTTATTTGGAGATACAATAAGCTCATATGCACAAGCTGGTTTGAACGGTATGTCTGTAACTGCCCATTTAGCTAATGAAGCAGCAATGAGTAGTTCTTTTGCTTTTATTAAGCACTCTGTTTTAACGCTACCATTTTGGTTGGCGTTAAGTGCGTTAGTGCTGTCTTATATACTTTATATTTGGGTGCCAAGCATCCCAAAAGCATTGGCAAATACTAAGTCAGGGTTTGGTGTTGTTTATCATATTTTAGTTAAGAAATATTTTATTGATACGTTGTATGATGTTGTGTTTGTTAGTGTTTTCTTAGCAATTAGTAACTTCTTATGGAAAGTTATAGATATATTTATCATAGATAAGACAGTCGTACATGGGACATCTAGTTTAATATATCATACAGGTGATAGTTTCAGAAAGGTTCAGCGAGGATACCTATTTGACTATGCATTTGTGATGATGGTTGGAGTGTTGATGTTTATGATTTTGCTAATTTCAGTTTAGGCATATGTTAAGGGATAAATTTAAATTATGAATTTAGGTAATTACTTATTAAGTTTAATAATATGGCTTCCAATAGTTGGTGGATTCGTTGTTTTGGCAACAAAGACTAAAGAGCTGCACGGTGATGCAGCACGTTGGGTTGCTTTGGTATTTAGTTGTTTGACTCTAGCCTTATGTGTGCCATTAATTACATCTTTTGACTATACTAGCTCAGCAATGCAATTTCAAGAATCAGTAGAATGGTTTAAAGTGTTTGGCATGCATGATATTTACTATAGTTTAGGGGTTGATGGTTTCTCGGTTTTATTTATAGTTTTGACATCGTTCACAACTTTGGTAATTGTGTTAGCAGCTTGGACTTCCATCACCACTAAAGTTAGACAATATATGGCAATATTTCTGATAACATGTGGTTTAACTAATGGTGTGTTTTGTGCTACTGATTCAATACTTTATTATGTGTTTTGGGAAGCATTGCTTATACCTACATGTTTAGGTATTGGTATTTGGGGTGGTAAAAAGAAGGCATATGCGGCTGTTAAATATTTTATGTATACTTTTTTTGGGTCGGTGTTTTTGCTAGTAGCAATCTTGTATATTCAAACAAGAGTAGCGGGTTCGTCTACAGATATTTTAGTAAATGCAGATACTTATTCTATTCAGAATTTTATTGCCTGGGCAACCCAGTCACAAGGTCTTGCAACTACTGTTAAGTTCACCCTCACTGCGCAATGGTTAGTATTTGGAGCATTCTTCTTAGCGTTTGCGGTTAAAATTCCGATGTGGCCTTTTCATTCTTGGTTGCCGGATGCTCACTCAGAGGCTCCAGCAGGTGGTTCAGTGATTCTAGCAGCTCTTATGCTTAAGTTAGGGGCTTATGGTTTCTTAAGGTTTGCGATACCTATGCTTCCTGAAGTCGCAACGTCTTTAGAGTATGTGCTAATAGCTATGTCTTTAATAGCTATTGTCTATGTTGGGGTGGTTGCTGTTGCACAGACAGATGTTAAACGCTTGATCGCATATTCATCTATTTCACATATGGGTTTGGTGACACTGGGGCTTTTCTCGATATTTATTTTAAAAAATGCTGATCCAGTTCTGGGAACTACACATGCTCAGATGGCAATTCAAGGAGCAGTATTTCAAATGATTGCGCATGCGTTTTCATCTGGTGGAATGTTTATAGGCATTGGTTATTTATATTTAAGAATGCATTCAAGACAAATCTCTGATTTTTCTGGTGTAGCTAAAACTATGCCTATATTTGCGATGTTTTTCCTACTTTTTTGTATGGCTAATGTTGGTCTGCCGGGAACAAGTGGTTTTGTTGGTGAATTTATGATTTTATTAGCGGTGTTCCAGTATTCTCCACTTATTTCTTTAATTGCAGGTTTGACTCTTATAATAGCTCCGATATATACGTTATGGATGTATAAGAGAGTGTTTTTTGGAGAGGTTATATCTACTAAGGTAGCTAACTTGAAAGATCTTAATAGAATGGAATTATTTGTATTTATATTACTAGCGGTACCAACTTTATTGTTTGGTTTTTATCCAGAGCCTATATTGCATCTTTCATCAGCTGCATCGGCACATATTGTTGGCTTATCTCTATAAGGTGGTGTTTTGATTATGAATTTCTCAATACTTTATATATTACCTGAAATATTATTAGCAGCTGGTGTTTTAGTTGTTATGTTTTCAGGGCTTTTTTTACATGGTAAAATTAGGAATATCAATTATATATTTTTTCAGCTATTTATAGCATTTGCTCTTATAGCAACATTTGCTAAAGATTACATATTACAATCTAATGGTTTAGTATTTGAAGGCCAAGTTGTATTTAGTGGCTTTGCATATACTTTACAGATTGTGATATTGGTCTTATCGCTTTTTGTAGCCTTATATTCACGAGAATATGTAAAAGATAGAAAAATATCAGATGGTGATTTTTATACGTTATTAATGTTATGCGTGTTAGGAGCTATGGTTTTAGTATCAGCCCACAGTTTGGTTACTATCTATGTTGGCTTAGAGCTTCTATCTTTGCCTATGTATGCTTTAATAGCAATTTATAGAGAGTCTGGTAAAGGTTTAGAGGCCGCGATTAAATATTTTGTATTAGGAGCTATTGCTTCGGCTCTTTTACTTTTTGGGATGTCTTTTGTGTATGGTATAACTGGACAACTAGATATTACAGATATTGCTAAATTTATAGCTACACATAGCTTCACTAGTATTGAATATAAATTTTTATTAATATGTTTGGTGATGATGTGTGCAACTTTCTTATTTAAGTTAGGTGCAGCGCCATTTAATATGTGGTTGCCAGATGTGTATGAAGGTGCGCCAAATGCTGTGGCAAATATTGTAGCGACTATTCCAAAAGTTGCTGCTTTTGCGATGTTAATAAATATATTATTTGTCGGCTTTCCAGAGCTAAAATCATCTTGGGTATATTTATTTAGAATAATAGGTATTATGTCAATCTTCTTTGGTAGTTTGGTTGCGTTGTCTCAAACTAATATTAAGAGGTTACTTGGATACTCAACAGTTTCTCAGGTTGGTTTTATATTGTTAGCTACAACAATAGAACCTCAAACTTTTGCTTTGACTGCTGCCAGCTTTTATGTGATTGTGTATGTGTTTACAACTTTGGCAGCTTTTGGTGTGCTTACAGCTATTAGTGTTGGTGGTTATGAGGTTGAGACATTAAATGATTTAAAAGGCTTTAACACAAAAAATTCATGGTTGGCTTTTATACTTTTAATTGTTTTATTCTCAATGTCAGGAATACCTCCTTTTGGTGGCTTTATAGCTAAGTTATTTGTGGTGATGGGATTAATTAATAATGGCAACTACCTTTTAGCGTGTTTTGTATTGTTCATGGCAGTTATTGCATCATTCTATTATATGCGTGTAATCAAGGCTATGTATTTCGATGATCCAGAAAACGATGAAACTGTTAAGCCACCTTTAACTTCTCTTATAGCTTTAAGTGTTAATGGATTAGTATTGCTACTTTTAGGTATTATGCCAATGCTCCTCTTAGGGGTTCTTACTCAAGTTACTAATGTGATATGATTTGAATTTAGATGGGTAGTTAAAAAATATTTTTGCTGTAGAATATTTCGTTATTAGTATTTTCATTTTATTTTTGGTATGGTATCAATCTTGATATTTTTATAAGAAAAAGTTTATTTTAATTGTGAAAAATCAATATTAGAATGTCATTTAAATAATCTTCATTTGCCAAATCTCTCTATAAAAATTATACTATTAATAAATATAAAAAATATTTTATCTTTATGAAAGAAATTCTAGGTCCTATCAATGATGTAATCAAAAATTCAAAACAAAGTCTAGTGAATAAAAGTCTTAAAAAGCTTGATGTAGTTAGCAGAGAGGAATTTGAAACCCAAAAAAAAATTTTATTAAAAACACGCCAAAAACTTGAGAGTATAGAGGCAAAATTAGATCTACTCTTAGGAGAGGAAAAGTGATATGTCTTTAGCAGTTCTAAAGAGTAGGGCACAATTTGGCATAGAAGCTCCACTTGTATCAATAGAAGTGCATCTATCGAATGGTTTACCTGGTTTATCTATAGTTGGACTTCCAGAGACTGCTGTTAAAGAAAGTAAAGATCGTGTGCGTAGTGCTATTATAAATTCTGGTTTTAGTTTCCCTAATAAACGTATAACGATAAATCTTGCACCTGCTGACTTACCAAAGAGTAGTGGTAGATTCGATTTGCCAATTGCTTTAGGTATTTTGTATGCATCAGGCCAGACTGATGTTCTTAAAAATCTTGATGAGTATGAATTTGCTGGGGAATTGTCATTAAGCGGAGAGCTTAGAAAAATAGCTAGCTCTATACCTATGGCTATAAAATGTGTTCAAAATAATAAAAAATTGGTTATTGCTGCACAAAATAAACAAGAAATAGAGTTAGTTGAAGGTATTCAAGCATACTCGTTTAAAACTTTAAAAGATGTTGTGGAATTTTTGTCAGGTGGGGTTGGGAACCCAATTCAGCTAAATATAAATGTCAACTTTGATAAGCTTTATCAGGATCTTGAAGATGTTAAGGGACAGTATCAGGCAAAAAGAGCTTTAGAGATTGCTGCTGCAGGCGGACATAATATGCTTTTGATTGGCCCGCCAGGTACAGGTAAGACTATGTTGGCAGGTAGACTCAATTCTGTTCTACCACCACTTGATAAAGAAGAGGCACTTTCTTCAGCGATGATTTCATCTATTAAGGGGGAATCAAACATAGTGGAAAGTTTCTATAAAAGGCCTTTTAGACATCCGCACCATACCGCATCTGGAGTATCTTTGGTTGGCGGTGGTAGCAATCCAATGCCGGGTGAAATTTCCTTGGCTCATAATGGAGTTTTATTTTTAGATGAGCTCCCTGAATTTGATCGTAAAGTGTTGGAAGTGTTACGTGAGCCATTAGAGACTGGTATTATAAATATATCACGAGCGCGATGTCAGGTAGAGTATCCTGCAAATTTTCAATTAATTGCGGCTATGAATCCTTGTCCGTGTGGTTATTTGGGGTCACAATTTAAGGAATGTACGGATTCTATCCAAGCTATCCGTAAATATCAAAGCAAACTTTCTGGCCCTCTTTTAGATAGAATTGACCTATATGTAGAGGTTTTAGAATTATCAAAAAATGATTTGGCAAATCAAGATTTGAGAGGTGAGAAAAGTAGTTTAGTGCGAGATAGAGTTATAAAAGCTAAGAAATTACAAATTACCCGACAGGGTCGGGTTAACTCAATGCTAAGTAGTAAAGAGTTAGATGAGGTTTGTTATATGGATGATGAGAGTAAGCAGATATTAGCTTTAGCAATAGAAAAGCTTGGGCTATCTGCAAGAGGGTATTATAAAATACTTAAAGTTGCCAGAACTATAGCTGATCTAAATGGTAGTGAGAATATTGAGAAATCTGCTATACAAGAGGCAGTTAGTTATAGAAAGATGGATAAGTTTATTAAATAGGATTTTAAGATGAGAAGATTGTTTTTAGAGGCTTTTGGTAATGAAAAGTTAGCAAAGCCACCATTGTGGATAATGCGTCAGGCAGGAAGATATTTACCTGAATATAGGGCTGTGCGTGCGAATTTTGAAAATTTTATGGATATGTGTCGTAACGCTGATGCTTGTTGTGAGGTGGCGCTTCATCCTTTAGTGCGATATGATTTGGATGCCGCTATAGTTTTTTCGGATATATTAACTATTCCAGAAGCTATGGGAATGAATTTGAAATTTGTTAAAGGAGAAGGTCCGATTTTCTCTGATCCTATCGAGACTGAAAAAGATTTAGAAAGATTGAGGTCCTTAGAGGAGAGTGTTGGTAGTCTTGAATATGTTTATAATGCTGTTAAAACAACTAAGATGGCTATAGATGTTCCACTTATAGGCTTTACAGGTAGTCCATGGACTTTGGCTGCGTATATGATTGAGGGCCAAGGCTCTAAACAGTTTAGTAAGTTGCGAAAGATGATGTATTCCAATCCTAAACTAATGAATGGGTTATTACAAAAATTAGCAGATATAATAGTCGTATATTTACTTGAGCAAGTTAAGGCAGGTGCAAATTCATTGATGATTTTTGACACTTGGGGTGGAATATTACCATTAGAGCAATATAGGGAATTCTCTCTAAAGTATATGCAATATATAGCTGAAAAAGTTAAGCAGAAGGTGAATATATCAATAGTATTTTTCACTAAAGGAGGAGCAAATTTTTTTGGCGAATATAAAGATATAGTTTGTGATGGTGTTGGAGCTGATTGGAATGTAACTATTGAGCAGGCGCGACATAGGTTGGGCGTTGGTAAGGTTTTGCAAGGTAATTTTGACCCAGCATTTTTATATGGAAATGCTGAAAGTATTAGAGCCACTGTTAAAAAGAATATGGATTTTATTCAGGCAGATAAATTAAATAATTATATTGTAAATTTAGGTCATGGAATCTACCCAGATATATGTCCTAATAATGTAAAAGTGATGGTCGATGCGATTAGAGAGTTTAGTTCTTAGTAAAATAATTCTTGACACTACTAAAAAAGTTGTTATTATATATCTCCATAGACGCGGGGTGGAGCAGCTTGGTAGCTCGTCGGGCTCATAACCCGAAGGTCGTAGGTTCAAATCCTGCCCCCGCTACCAAAGGAATTTTTTATAAAGGCCCTCAATGGGCCTTTTTGCTATTTGGGGGCTAAGCATAGCCTCTGTTAGCACAAATCTAAGGGGTGAAAATGTTACTAGATGATTTATATGAGATAGTAGAACCCATCACAGCCGATCTAGGCTACATATTATGGGGAATCGAGATTGTTGGTAGTGGTAAAGTTACAATTCGTATCTTTATCGATCATGAGAATGGTGTGTCAGTTAATGACTGTCAAGCTGTCAGTAGAGAGGCTAGCGCTATTTTTGATTTGGAAGATCCTATTTCTGAGATGTATGTATTAGAGGTTTCCTCTCCCGGTATGAATCGCCAGATTTTTAATATAATTCAAGCAGAAGCTTTGATAGGATTTAGTGTGAAGGCTGTTACGATAGCTCCTGTACAATCGCAGACTAAATTTAAAGGGCGATTGATTGGTGTTGATGGCAATAACGTGATCTTAAAGTTAGAGGATAGCAATAAAGAGATTGAGTTTGATTTTAATGAACTTAAGAAATTAAGAGTATCACCAGATTTTAGTTAGATAGAAGGAATAGGTATGAGCAAAGAATTATTGTTAGTATTGGAAACTGTAGCGAATGAAAAAGATATCTCTAAGGATCTTTTATTTGAAGCTATGGAAGAGGCTCTGGCTATTATAACTAAGAAAGAGCTTGATGAACGGATGAATATTGAAGTTACAATAGATAGGGTTACAGGCGACTTTAAGGCTGATAGGGTTTGGCATATTGTTTCTGAAAATGAAGATTTGATTGATTACTCAAGAGAGTTATATGAAGATGTTGCTCAAGAAAAAGGCTATGATGTAAAGGCTGGTGACGTCATAAGAGAAGCTGTTCATATCAAAGAATATGGACGTATAGCTGCAACTATGGCAAAGCAAATTCTAATGAAGAAGATTAGGAATTTTGAAAGAGAGAAGACAGCAAATTTTTATCAAGATAAAGTTGGTGATATTGTCTATGGTGAAGTTAAAAGAGCAACTTATGAAATATTAATTATTGATCTGGGTAATAATGCTGAGGGTGTGTTACCTAAGAAGGATCTTATTGCTAGAGAAAGATTTCGTGTCGGTGATAAGATAAGATCATGTGTTCAATCTATTGAGAATGATGAAGATGGTACTCCAAGTACGGTTATGCTAAGTCGTGCTAGTGAAACTATGCTTAAGGCATTATTTAAGCTTGAGATTCCTGAAGTTGAAGAAGAGTTGATAGATATTGTTAATGTTGTGCGTGAGCCAGGATTTAGATCTAAAGTAACCGTTAAAAGCAATGATCAGAGGATAGATCCTTGTGGAGCATGTGTTGGGGTTAGAGGCTCGAGAATTCATTCTATAATGGGTGAGCTAAATGGTGAGAAAGTGGATGTAATTCTTTGGGATGGCGATACGGTTCAGTACGCTATTAACTCACTGTCGCCTGTAGGTGCTGAAGATATTATTGAAGTTAACGTTGATGAAGAGTCAGCAGCTATGGATATTGTAGTTAAACAAGAAAGTTTATCTAAAGCTATTGGTAAAAATGGTGTGAATGTAAGATTAGCAAGTGCACTTATCGGTTGGAGAATAAATGTTTTATCTGACACTGAGCAGGAAGAAAAACAGTTGTCCATAGTTGAAAGATTTGTTGAGGTTTTAGATATTGATCATGATTTCGCTTTGGTGCTTATCGAAGAGGGCATTGAGACTCTAGAAGACTTAGCTTATTTAGATAAAGAAGAGCTTTTGGAAATTGAAGGATTTGATGAAAGCGTTGTTGATGAACTTCAAGAGCGTGCTAAAGCTGCTCTTTTGTCGCAAGCTTTGGGTAAAAAGGAGCCTGCTGAAGATTTGTTAAATATGCAGGGAATGAGTGAAGAGTTGGCTAAACAATTGGCAGCAGTAGCTGTTACCACTATGGAAAGTTTAGCTGAGTTGTCTGTAGATGAACTACTTGATATAGTGTCTATGGATGAAAAGCAAGCTACTGATTTAATTATGCAAGCAAGAGCTCCTTGGTTTGAGTAAATAAAAGTACAGAAGGAGAGGGAAATGGCAGATATTACAGTTGGGCAATTAGCACAGCAAACAAGCAAAGATGAAGAGGCACTATTAAAGCAGCTTAAGTCTTTTGGTATAAATAAATCGAGTAAGGATGATACTCTTACACCTGAAGAATTAAAAACTCTTTTGGCAAAAATAAATGGTGCAAAATCTGCTCCAGTAAGAAAAAAAATGACTTCAACTGTTAGGACCAATAGTAATCATAAAATCAATGTTTCTGTAAAAAGAAAAAGACGAGTGATTAAAAAAGAAGAACCAGCTAAATCAGAAGAAAATTTAGAAGACTCTAGTTCAAAAGAAATTAATCAAGTGGCTGCAGAGATTAAAAAGGTTGTGGCCCCTGTTGTTGAAAAGGTAGAGAAAAATATTGCTCTACCAAGCAGAAAAAAAGAAGAAGTTACTAGTTTGAGAAATGAAATAACAGTAGAAAAATCTAAAAGTAGTGGTTTTAAGATCACATCGATGCCAGAGATTAAAAAAGTTGAAGAGCCTGCGCCAAAAGTAGAAATTGATGCTGCAAAAAAGAAGCCGGCAGTAAAGAAAGTTTTTTCTAACAATTCTAGTTCAAATACTAAATTTAAGCGTGAAGATGAAGATAAGCGAGGTAAGGCTAAAAAAGCAGCAGGTAAAGGTTTTAAAAAAGCTAATCCTAGGCAGTTATCTCAACTTGCTGGTGGAGATTCATTTGATGAGTTTGGATCTAAAAAAGGTAAACTAAAGGCCTCAAAAGTAAAAAAACAAGAGTTTACAAAACCTGTTGAAAGTGCAGTTAGAACTATTGTTATACATGAAGGTATTACTGTCAGTGAGTTAGCTCAGAAGATGGCTATAAAAGGTGCTGAAATTGTGAAAATACTCTTTAACATGGGTGTGATGGCAACTATTAACCAATCTTTAGATCAGGATACTGCAATATTGATAGTTGAAGAAATGGGCCATAAATATACTCTTCATAATGAGAATGCACTTGAGGAAGCGGTAACAACCGTTGATAGAAGTACCTTTAAGCAAATTTCTCGTGCTCCAGTTGTTACAATTATGGGCCATGTTGATCATGGTAAGACATCTTTACTTGATTATATTCGTAAAGCTCGTGTAGTAGCAGGTGAGGCTGGTGGTATAACACAGCATATTGGTGCTTATTCAGTGAAAACTGACAAAGGTTCTATTACATTTTTAGATACACCAGGTCATGAAGCATTTACTTCAATGCGTGCTCGTGGTGCTAAGAGTACGGATATTGTGATTTTAGTTGTAGCTGCTGATGATGGTGTGATGCCACAAACAGAAGAGGCGATTCAACATGCAAAAGCTGCGGGCGTACCAATTGTTGTTGCTGTAAATAAAATTGATAAGCCAGAGGCGGATCCAGAAAAAGTAATTGGTGAATTAGCGCAAAGAAACGTTATTCCTGAGTCATGGGGTGGCGATGTTATGTTTGCAAATGTCTCTGCTAAAAGTGGAGAGGGTATTCCTGAGTTGCTTGACGCAGTACTTTTGCAATCAGAAGTACTTGAATTAGAGGCATTCGTTGAAGGCTTTGCTGAAGGTGTTGTTGTTGAGTCACGCTTAGAGAAAGGTCGTGGCCCAGTTGCTACTGTACTTGTACAAAATGGTAATCTTAAGCAAGGGGATAATATTTTGTGCGGTACTGAGTATGGTAGAGTCAGAGCAATGCATGATGATCTTGGTAATAAAATACAAGTTGCAGGACCTGCGACTCCTGTTGAGATACTTGGGTTGTCTGGAGTACCTGCAGCTGGTGATGAGATGGTTGTGATTGATAATGAGAAAAAGGCCAAAGAGCTCGCTTCTCAGAGATCACAAAAACAAAAAGAAGCTAAGATTGCTCAAGAACAGTCATTGAAATTATCTAATATGTTTAATAATATGGGTAAAGATGGTGAGCAACAAACACTTAAAATTATTCTTAAAGGTGATGTGCAAGGTTCAGTTGAAGCCATTAGAGAGTCATTACTTAAGCTTTCTACGGAAGAAGTTAAAGTTGATATTATTGCTAGTGGTATTGGAGGTATTACATCCTCTGATGTGACTTTGGCTGTAGCTTCTATGGCTGTTATAGTTGGTTTTAATGTGCGTGCAGATGGCGCTGCTAAAAAGCTGGCGGAAACAGATGGTGTTGAGCTTCGTTATTATAATATTATTTATGATCTTATTGATGATATCAAAATGGCAATGACTGGCCTACTTTCTCCAGAAATGAAAGAGCAAATTGTAGGTATAGCACAAGTACGTGAAGTTTACAGATCTACTAAATTTGGTTCTATTGCAGGTTGTATGGTCATAGAAGGTACTGTTAAACGTACTAATCCTATTCGTGTATTGCGCGATAGTGTTGTTATCTATGAAGGAACACTTGAGTCGCTTAAGAGATTTAAGGATGATGCAAATGAAGTCAAAAAAGGCATGGAATGCGGTATTGGTGTAAGAAATTACAATGATGTCCGTGAAGGTGATCAAATTGAGGTGTTTGAAGTCATTGAGGTGGCTAAGGAGTTATAATTATGGCTGCAGAAGGTAGAGTGCAGAGAGTAGCGAGTGAGCTTCAAAAAGTAATATCATTGCTACTACGTACAAAAATAAAAGACCCGAAGCTTGCTACAGCTACTATTACAGAGATAGATCTTTCTAAAGATTTATCTTATGCCAAAGTATACTATACTTGTTTAATAAAAGAGGATAGCGCTTATATTGCCAAGGCTTTTGAAAAATCAAAAGGTTTGTTTAGATCTTCTATAGCAAAATCTTTAAGCTTAAGAATAGTGCCTAATCTTAAGTTTATCTACGATAGCTCTCTTGATTATGGTATGGAAATGGAAGAGAAAATTCAAAAAGCTTTGGATGCTGATTCTAAAATAATTAAACAAGATGAAAAATCACTAGAAGAAAATTACAAAGATAGTGATAAAGAAAGTAAAGTCGAAAAATTAAGATAGGTTTTCTATGAAGAAGCTTACTATTATCCGTGGATTTAATGATATCTTACCAGAGCAAAGTCATAAGTGGCAGTTTCTCGAATCAAAAATAAAATCTATTCTAAATAATTATAATTATAATGAAGTTAGGCTTCCTATTTTAGAGAAAAGTGAGTTATTTCATAGGAGCGTTGGTGAGACTTCAGATATAGTTTCAAAAGAGACTTATGATTTTAAAGATAGAAATGATGATAATGTTACTTTGCGTCCAGAGGGTACAGCTGGGTGTGTGAGGATGGTTGTTGAGAATAATCTAGTAAATAGAGGTCAAATTCAAAAATTATGGTACTGTGGGCCGATGTTTCGTTATGAACGCCCGCAAAAAGGACGTTATAGACAGTTTTATCAATTAGGTGTTGAAGCATACGGGTTTGATAGTATTGCTATAGATCTGGAGATGCTTTCGATAGCTTGGAGTCTTTTTAAAGGGCTGGGTATTTCTGATTATGTTACTTTAGAGTTAAATAATTTAGGTTCAAGTGTTAATAGGCAGGAGTATACTAAAGCATTGCTTGAGTATTTAAGTGCATATCACTCTGAATTGGATGATGATTCTATCAAAAGGATTGATAAAAACCCGTTGAGAATTTTAGATTCAAAAGTTGAAAAAACTCAACAAATTTTATTAGGAGCTCCTCGACTAATCGATTTTATAGATGAGGAATTAGCTTTGAGGTTGCAGCAGACATGTCAGTATTTGGATGCTATAGGGGTTAATTATAAAGTTAATGAAAGACTTGTAAGAGGTTTGGATTATTATAGTGGTCTAGTTTTTGAGTGGACTACAGATAAGCTTGGGGCTCAAAGTGCTGTATGTGCAGGTGGTAGGTATGATGACCTAATAGAGAACCTAGGAGGTCACAAGACGGGGGCTATTGGTTTTGCTATTGGGATGGAGAGATTGCTGCTCTTATTGGAGGAGTTGGATAAGCTACCAAGTGTAAGTAAAACTTGTGATGTCTTTTTTGTGCTTGATAGGGAGTCCTTACATAAATCTTTAGCTATAGTTGAAACTATCCGTAATGAAATTTGTAGTTTGAGGATTGATATGGATATGAAGTTTGGTAGTTTGAAATCTCAATTTAAGAAAGCTGATAAGTCACAAGCAGATATGGCTATAATAATAGGCCAAGATGAGCTTGAAAAGAAAATGGTGAGTATAAAATATCTCCAACAAGATAAGCCGCAGAAGAAAGTTCCTTTAGGAGAATTGATTAATTTTTTAGAAAAATAGGTAAATATGAAACTACATAATATAAAAGGTTATGCATGGATAGTGGTTGGGTTAAGCTCATTTCTATTAATAGATAAATATATAATGAATGTTTCACCTAGTCTGATTGCTAATGATTTAATGAGCAGTTTCTCAGTTAATGCGACAGAAATGAGCGCAATGGTTTCATTGTTTTTATGGGCAGTGGTGTTTTGCCAGTTTTTTGTGGCAGGACCTATTATTGATAAATTAGGCTTTAGAAAGGTTAGTTTTTTTTCTTTAATATTATCTGCGATAGGTCTTTTGCTATTTGTACTGTCAGCGGATATACATAGTTTTGCTTTAGGTTGTATATCAAGATTGATGATTGGTATTGGAGCATCTTTTGCTACGGTTGGTTATATCAAAGCGGCGGCTGTATGGTTTGATCCACGTAAATTTGCATTTGTTTGTAGCTTCTTAATGACCGCAGCTATGACAGGTGCTTTACTTGGTCAAGTTCCCTTGGTTTATCTTATAGAGCTGACAGGCTCGTGGCATGCGGCGCTTATAAGCTATGCTTGTTTTAGTATTGTGATAGCTCTGTTTTATTTGGCTCTAGTTAGAGACTATAATCCTGATGCGTCCTATGCTAATGGAACAAAAGGCAATACAGGAACCCTAGCTGGAATAAAGAAGGTATTGTTTAATAAAAATAATTGGTATTTAACATTATATACGGGCCTTACTTTTACAGCCATAGATGTTTTTGGTGGAATCTGGGGTAATAATTATTTTAGAGAGTTGTATGGCATAAGCGCTAAGGATGCTTCATATATTGTCTCAATGATGTTTTTGGGTTTGGCAATAGGTTCCCCTGTTATTGGAAAAATCTCTGAAAAATTTGATAATAGAGTCGGGATTATGGTAGTTTTTCATATTATTGCTACTATATCGCTGGCTTGTGTTTTACAGGTTAAGCTTACACCAATAATGTCTGGAGCTTTATTATTTATATTTGGTTTTTGCTTAGGGGTCTATATGCTTGCTTTTGCTATTGGAAATAGGATTAATCCTATAATTGTGGCGGCTACAGTAGCAGCACTTATAAATACTGGTGAGCCTTTGTTAGGAGCGTTATTTGATCCCTTGATAGGGCATCTGTTGGACTTGACTTGGACGGGTCAATATATTGATATAAAAAACCATATAACGAATGTCGCTACTAGTGGTTCACATAGATATTTTCATATTAATGCATACCATAATGCTTTTTTGATACTTGTATTTAGTATGGTTGTGTCATTTTTCCTATTAATTTTAGTTAAGGATAAAGAAGTTAAATAAAATGAATCTTGAGAAGGTTTACCTTAAGAAGGTAAGAGAGCTTGATCTAAAAGCAGATCCTTTGCAAATTGAAGCTGTAAGGTGCTTACAAGAAATAATCGATGAATTATCTTTAAAAAGAATATCAAAAATCAATTTTTTTAAAAAAGCTATTTATCCTTCCATAAAAGGTTTATATATGTGGGGGGGGGTTGGTAGGGGCAAGACATTTATTATGGATATTTTTTATGAGAGTCTTTCGATAGAAAAAAAGCAACGCCAACATTTCTCACATTTCATGAAAAATATTCATGCACAACTTAGGAAGTATCAAGGTAAAAAAAATCCTATATCTAAGGTTGCATATGATATGGCCAGAGAAACACAGGTAATTTGTTTTGATGAATTTTTTGTGGAAGATATTGCTGATGCTATGATTTTGGGAAGTGTATTCACAGAACTTTTTAAATTGGGGGTGGTTTTGGTGGCCACTTCTAATATACAGCCAGAAAAACTGTATCAAAATGGATTGCAGCGAGAGCTGTTTTTGCCAGCTATTCACATATTGGTTAAGCATGTCAGTGTTTTAAATTTAGATTCAGGGGTCGATTATAGGTTTAGATTGCCAACAGAGCATACAAATTATCTATATCCGTATAATGAGCAGAATCGCAAAAATTTTTTTGATAAATATTTTTTAAGAAATGAGTGTTTTGATAAAAATTTTGAAATAGAAGTTTTAGGGAGATTAATTCCAGCAATGCTTTTAAGCGAAAAGGATGTGTGTTTTGAATTTAGAGCTATTTGTGGGGATGGCAGGAGCTCGCATGATTATATTGAGCTTTGTGAGAGGTATGAGCAGATATTTATATATAATTTAGCTGGTTTTGATCAATATAATGAAGATATGGCAAGGCGTTTTATTGCATTGATAGATGAGTGCTATGATCAGAATAAAAAAGTCGTAATAATTGCTAGGGTTGACTTTAAAGATTTGTACAAAGGTGAGAGGCTTAAATTTGAATTTCAACGTACAATCAGTAGGTTGAATGATATGCAAACCCATAACTTTGGAGTTGTTAATGAGTAAAGTTCAGTTTCTTGAAGTGTCAGATGATATTCAGAGCCAACGCATTGATAATTATTTGATATCTAAGTTTGGCGGGCTGCCTAAACCATTAATTTATCGATGGATTCGTAAAGGTGAGTTGCGTGTTAATAAAAAAAGAGTAAAGCAAACATCTAGAATTAGTGCTGGAGATATTGTTAGGGTTCCTCCATTTATTCTTGAAGAAACATCAGATCAAATAAAAGTGCCTCAATCTCATTTAGACTTTTTAGAACAAAGAATTCTTTATGAAAATGATGACTATATTATTGTTAACAAACCCTCTGGTATGGCAGTTCATGGTGGATCAGGGGTGAATTCAGGGTTGGTGGAGAGATTGCGCCAACTTCGTCCTAAAGCTAGGCGTTTGGATTTGGTGCATAGGCTAGATAAAGAAACCTCAGGTTGTGTGATACTGGCAAAAAAGCATAGTTCACTAGTATATTTTTTTGATTTATTTAAGCAACGTAAAGTTAATAAAATTTATTATGCAATAGTTCATGGCAAGTGGGATCAATCTATTAAGTCAATAAAACTGCCGCTAAAACGTACAGAAACTAAAGATGGTCAAAGAGTTGTACGGGTTGATAAGCATGAAGGGAAGAGTGCATTAACTAATATTTTATCTGTTAAATATCTTGATGCTTATTCCTTGCTTGAAATAAAACTTGAAACAGGAAGGACTCATCAAATTAGAGTTCATACAAAGTCGATGGGGCATCCTATTGTTGGAGACAAAAAATATGGTTTTGTTGACAAAGATCAGCGATTAGCGAAGCGAGGTGTTGATAAACTATTGCTTCATGCAGGCCAGTTAGCATTTTATGATGAAAAACAACAAAAAGAGATATTGGTTAAAGCTGATTTGGATCCTAGGTTTGAGGGTTTTTGTAAAAATTAATTTTTAGTGTCTTTTATCATGATTAAAATTATTAGAGAAGCAATCATGCTCGCAACAAGAGTTGTGAAGGCGAAGTGATAGGAGCTAAGTTCAAAATACTTTATATCAGTTGCACTTGAGTGTTGAGAAATAATCTCTCCAGTTTTGTTGATATACTTTCCAGTCCAAGATGAATCAAGAAAATAACCTATTAATGGATCGAAAATGGCTCCTAAAATAGGTTCTCCTGTATTGATGAATGCAGCTACGGTTGCTGTGATGATTATCGGGTTTATACGATTACCTATGGCAAATGAAAGCATATAAATACCAAGGCATAAGCCAAATATAAATAGCAGTATGGCTGATATGGTTGCGGAAGTTTTTGTTAGTAACACAAAGCTAAGAGCTATAGTCCCTATAATGTGAAAGATAATCATGACGCCTTTTCTACTATCTAAAAGTTCTGATAATTTTCCAATTATTGGTGAGCCAATAGCCATGCCTATAAAAATCATGGATATGATGGTGGCAGCTTGTTCCTTTGAAAGGTGATAAGCTTCTCTAAAATAAGCATTACCCCAAAAGCCGGCAAATGCATCAACAGCTGTAAAACTTAGTCCGACATAAAAAGTTAACAACCAATTGTTCTTATTTTTTATAACTTCTTTTAAGGCATCAATAGTCTTGAGTTGACTGTTGGAGGAGCTGGCTTCTGGTTGTTGTGGGTTAAAGTCACGAACAATTATATAATATAAAACAGCGATAAAAAGGCTTGCGACACAAAAAAGAAGCATAGCCATTTTCCAGTCACCACTGATGTTTATTAGGTATGCTAGAGGTGCTTGGGCACATAGCGCACCAATCATTGCAGCAGTTGCTAAAAAGCTAGCTGCAAAGGCGAATTTACGCGGCTCAAACCAAACAGATACTGCTTTGAGATAAGATATAGTTGCAAATGAAACACCTAGTCCGGTAGTTATTCTTGCGATATAAGCCATGCTTAAACTACCAAAGTTAGCAGCTACTACAAATAGTATTACACCTGTTGCAGATACTGTGATTGATATTGGGCTAATCAGCCTAAAGCCGAATTTATCAATTATTGGTCCTGCTAAGAAAAGTTGGCAAATGATGATTGACCAGAAAAAAGCAGAGCCTAGTGCTCCAGTTTGTGTGGCATTAGTGCCAAAACTAGACATCATGTTATCAGTAATTAGGCTTGGAAATACTTGCATTACATATTTATCAAAGAGTAGAAAAGAGCTTAGTATTATTATTATCCATGCATAACCACGGATGTTATGTATTTTTTTTTCCATACAGATATAAATTATTAGTAATTATGAAGTTTTATTTTATGCTTCAAGCTATTGGAATTCAAGGTTAAAGCTTTTTCTTTTTTAATATATAGTTTTTTGTTATGATTATTGAAAATTATTTTCCTATATAGGGCGTTAATAGTGCTAGCAAATATAAAAATTGATAGTAGACGGTTTGTTTTAGTTCAGCTAGTGTTAGCATTAGTTGGTTATTTGATTACCTATGTTTTTTATGGTTATGTTTATGCTAATTCATTTTTAATGGGCGCAGGAGTGATGTTTTTAGCAAACTTTATATTTTTTTTTAGACTTTTCATTCATAAGCAATTTTCACCAGGCTTAGAAATTATAATATTTTATCTAAGTGAGCTTTTAAAATTAAGTATAGTTGCAATTATTACAATTCTGCTAGCAATTTATATAAAACCAAAATTATTTTCTTACATTTTTGGATTAGTTTTGCTACAATTAGTCGTATGTTTCGTGCCTATCTTGTTTAAAAAGACTAGATAGGTTTATTTTTATGGTATATACATAAAACTTAAAGTTTTATATTGGTGGAAAAGTAATGGCAAATACAGAAGCAGGCTCTCAGGTAGCTACTGAATATGTACAGCATCACTTGCATCATTGGCAAGTAAGCTTAGGAGATGGGTCTTTTTGGCAACTCAATGTTGACACACTGTTGGTGAGTGTGATGTTGGGATTTATATTTATATTTACGATGTTTTTGGTGGCTAGAAAAGCTAATTCAGGTATTCCAGGTAAGTTTCAGAATATGGTAGAGGCTGTCTGGGAGTGGATGGATGGTATGGTTGCTGAAAACTATTATCATAAAAGAGATTTTGTCACACCTTTAGCTCTTACTATATTTGTTTGGGTTGTTTTAATGAATCTTATGGATCTATTGCCAGTTGATATATTTGGCTGGATAATAAGCTTTTTCACAAGTAGCCATGAGACTTACTTTAGAGTTGTGCCTACGGCTGATCCAAATGTTACGTTTGCAATGTCTATAGCAGTATTCTTTTTGGTTATTTTCTATAATCTCAGGGCCAAAGGTTTTGGTCTATTTAAGGAAATCTTAAGTGCACCATTTGGTATTTGGTTATTTCCTTTAAATATATTTTTCAGATTAATTGATGAAGTGGTTAAGCCAGTTTCATTATCGCTACGTTTGTTTGGTAATATTTTCGCTGGTGAGCTTATATTTATACTTATAGCTCTATTGCCATGGTGGTTCCAGTGGACTCTTGGTGGTATATGGGCAATCTTCCATATATTAATCGTTCTAATACAAGCTTTTGTATTTATGATGTTGACAGTGGTATATTTAAATATGGCACAAGAAGCTCACTAACTTTAAAATTAACCTAAAAATAAATATTTAAATTAAAAAACAGGAGAAATAAAAAATGGATATGTCATTACAGGTTTTAGGAAACTTAAACGGTTTAACTGCGATTGCGGTAGCTTTGCTAATTTCTTTGCCAGCTTTAGGTACAGCAATTGGTTTTGGTGTGCTAGGTGGTAAATATCTGGAAGGTGTTGCGCGTCAGCCTGAACTTGGTGGTATGCTGCTTGGTCGTATGTTTATTGTTGCTGCTTTTGTTGATGCATTTGCAGCGATTTCAATTGCAATAGGTTTCTTAGTTCTTTATGCGAACCCTTTGGCAATACCTGGTTTAGCAGAAGCAGCTCAAAAAGTAGTTGGCGCATAATTGATAATATATAATCATAAGTTTTATTATCTAAAGGATAAGTAGATGGATATTAATGTAACTCTAATAGGCCAGATGATAACATTTGCAATCTTTGTTGGGTTTACAATGAAGTTTGTATGGCCACCGCTACGCAAAGCTTTAGAGGAGCGTAGGGAAAAGATAGTCGAAGGCTTAGCATCTGCTGATAGAGCATCTAGAGAGTTGGAAGTGGCTAAAAGACAATCTGCTGAGGCTTTACGTGAAGCTAAAGCAAAGGCTACTGAGATAGTCGAAAATGCATATGTTAGGGCTCATAAGGTTGATGAGCAAGCTAAAGAAGAAGCAATAGCAGCAGCGGATAAAATCAAAAGCATGGCTATGGCTGAGATAGAGCAAGAAAAAGTGAAGGCTAAAGAAGAGCTAAAGCAAGAGATTGTTGGACTAGCTATGGCTGGAGCTAGTAAGATTATAGCAGCTAAAGTTGATGAGCAAGCTAGTAAAAAGATCTTAGAAGACTTTGTAGCGAAGGTGTAATTTTAAATAAGGTAAACACATGACAAATTTAGATGTGATTGCGAAGCCATATGCAAAGGCAGCGTTTGAGTTTGCAAACGAAAAAAATGTATTGCAAGAATGGTCAAAGTTGCTTCAAACTTTTTCTGATTTGGTAAGCACAAATGCTATGGTTGATATTTTTTCTAGCCCAATGATATCTCAGCTTGAAATTGTAGATATATTAAAGAATCAGTTAGATGTTAATTTTTTTAACTTTTTAGCTATATTGGCTGGGAATAAGAAGCTAGCTATTATTCCGGAAATAGCAAATCAGTTTGAGGCTATCAAAAATGTTTATGATAATAGTAAGGTTGCAACTGTTACTTTAGCATACACAGTAGATGAAGGTTTATTAGCTAGCTTAAAAGCTAGTTTAGAGAAAAGATTTAACTGTCTTATAAATATGCACGTGAGTGTTGATCCTGAAATAGTGGGTGGGGCAGTAGTTAAGGTTGGCGATACGGTTATTGATAATTCTGTATCTGGTCGCTTAGATAAATTAAAAAGTATTTTGTTATCATAAATTATAGGAAGTGAGCTTATGCAATTAAGTCCATCAGAAATAAGTGGTTTAATAAAACAGAGAATTGAAAAGTTCGACAACTCAATTGAACTTAAATCAGAGGGTACTATTGTTAGCGTTGCTGATGGTATTATTACTATATATGGTTTAAATGACGTAACTGCTGGTGAAATGATTAAGTTACCAGGTGATGTCTATGGTCTTGCCCTAAACTTAAACACTGATTCAGTAGGTGCTGTAGTGTTAGGTGAGTACGATCATATTAAAGAAGGCGATAAGGCATATTGTACGGGTAGGATTTTAGAGGTGCCAGTAGGAGAGGCTCTTTTAGGAAGAGTCGTTGATGCCTTAGGTAATCCTATTGATGGAAAAGGTGAAGTTGAAACAAGTAATTCTTCGCCGATAGAGAAAATCGCTCCAGGTGTGATTTGGAGAAAGTCAGTTGATCAAGCTTTACAAACTGGCATAAAATCAATTGATTCAATGGTTCCAATTGGAAGAGGGCAGCGTGAGTTAATTATTGGAGATAGACAGATAGGTAAAACAGCTATCGCTATCGATGCGATTATTAACCAAAAAGGCACAGGTGTAAAATGTATATATGTTGCCATAGGCCAAAAGGCATCTTCTATAGCTAATATTGTAAGACAGCTTGAAGAGCATGGAGCTATGGAGCATACAATTATTGTTGCGGCAACAGCTTCTGATTCAGCAGCGTTGCAATATATCGCACCGTATGCGGGATGCTCTATGGGTGAGTACTTTAGAGATAATGGTGAAGATGCATTAATTATTTATGATGATTTGACTAAGCAAGCTTGGGCTTATAGACAGATTTCACTTTTATTAAGAAGACCGCCTGGTCGTGAAGCTTATCCAGGTGATGTATTCTATCTTCATTCAAGATTGCTTGAAAGAGCAGCAAGAGTGAATGAAGAATGGGTTGAGAGACATACTGATGGTAAAGTAAAAGGTAAAACAGGCTCTTTAACTGCATTACCAATTATTGAAACTCAGGCTGGTGATATTTCTGCATTTGTCCCGACAAATGTGATTTCTATTACGGATGGTCAGATATTCCTTGAGACAGACTTGTTTAACTCAGGTTTGCGACCAGCTATTAATCCGGGTAACTCGGTTTCTCGTGTTGGTGGTGCTGCCCAAACTAAAATTATTAAGAAATTAGGTGGTGGTATTCGTTTAGCTCTTGCGCAGTTTAGAGAATTGGAAGCATTTTCTCAGTTTGCTTCGGATTTAGATGAGGCTACAAGAGCACAATTAAGTAGAGGTCAGCGAGTTACAGAGCTTCTTAAACAAAATCAGTTTTCTACTTTGTCAGTAGCTTTGATGGCATTATCGCTATATGCCGCAGATAATGGCTATTTGGATAGTTTGGAAGTGTCAGATGTAATACCTTTTGAATCAGCTTTACATTCTTTAGCTGAAGATAAGTATGCAGATGTTATCAGCGAAATTAGTACAACTGGTAAATATGATGCTGATATTGCTGATAAGTTGAAAGCAATTGTAGAAGACTGCAAAGCAAATCAAGCTTGGTAGGAGTGTAGACTATGTCTAATGCTAGAGAAATACGTTCTAAAGTTGCCAGTGTTAAAAACACTCAAAAAATCACCGGTGCGATGGAACTAGTTGCAGCGAGTAAAATGAGAGGCGCAATTGTTAGGATGAATAATGTACGTCCTTATGTTGAAAGTGCGAATGCTATTATTAAAAATGTTACAGCTGCAAGTATAGATTATCCAAATCCTTATTTATTTGACAGAGATGTTAAAAGAGTTGGTTATATCGTTACTTCTACTGACAGAGGTTTGTGTGGAGGCCTTAATATAAATCTTTTTAAACATCTTCTTAAAGATATAAAAAAGAATATAGATAATAGGGTTGAGATTGATATCTGTGTTGTAGGCTCAAAAGCTCAAACTTTCTTTGCGAAATTAAAAGGTGTAAATATCGTTGCTACAGCACACTATAATGATAAAGATAAAGAAGCAAGCATTAGAGCTATAAGTGGCGCTGTTAAGGTAATGTTAGATAAGTTCACCGACGGTGAAATTGATAGGTTGTATATGAGTAGTAATCGTTTTGTGAGTACTATTAAACAGCAACCAAAACTGCAAACACTGCTTCCAATTCAAGATATTTTCACTGATGAAGAAATTAAAGCTAATAAAGAACAAGCTTCTAAAGGTCATTGGGACTATATCTATGAAAGAGATATAGAAGAAGTGCTTAATGCTTTGTGTATTCGCTATATTGAGGCGCAAGTTAGAGGTGCAATATTGGAGAATGCAGCATGTGAGCAAGCTGCTCGTATGATAGCTATGAAAAATGCAACTGATAATGCTAGCGATATCATAGATCAGTTGAAACTAGATTATAATAAAGTAAGACAAGCTATGATTACTCAAGAGCTTGCAGAAATATGTTCAGGTGCGGCAGCAGTTTAGGAGAGATAAATGAGTACAGGTAAAATTATTCAGGTCATTGGCGCTGTTATTGATGTAGAGTTTTCTCGTGATAACACTCCAAAAGTATATGATGCTTTAAAAGTAGAAGAAGTTGGACTAGTATTAGAGGTTCAGCAACAAATAGGTGATGGCGTAGTACGTACTATCGCAATGGGTTCAAGTGATGGACTTAGACGTGGTATGGAAGTTATGAATACAAATGCTCCTATTTCAGTACCAGTTGGTCAAGGTACATTAGGGCGTATTATGAATGTTTTAGGTGAGCCAATTGATGAGGCAGGTCCTATTGAGCATACTGAAACAAGATCGATTCACCAGGCTCCACCTGCATACGATGAGCTAGCTCTAAGTACAGAGATTTTGGAAACAGGTATTAAAGTGGTTGATCTTATTTGCCCATTTGCAAAAGGTGGTAAAGTAGGTCTCTTTGGTGGTGCAGGTGTTGGTAAGACTGTAACAATGATGGAGCTGATTAATAACATTGCTAAAGAGCATAGTGGTTATTCAGTATTTGCAGGTGTTGGTGAAAGGACTCGTGAAGGTAATGATTTTTATTATGAGATGAAGGACTCTAATGTATTAGATAAAGTATCTCTAGTATATGGTCAAATGAATGAGCCACCTGGGAATAGACTAAGAGTAGCTCTTAGTGGTCTTACTATTGCTGAGGGATTCCGTGATGAGAAGCGTGATGTACTAATGTTTATTGATAATATTTATCGTTACACTCTTGCTGGTACGGAGGTTTCTGCTCTTTTAGGTCGTATGCCATCAGCGGTTGGTTATCAACCAACTTTAGCGGCTGAGATGGGTGCTTTGCAGGAGCGTATCACATCTACTAAAACTGGTTCTATTACTTCTGTTCAGGCAGTTTATGTACCAGCTGATGATTTAACAGATCCGTCACCAGCAACTACCTTCTCTCATTTGGATGCGACTATTGTATTGTCGCGTCAAATTGCTGAATTAGGAATTTACCCTGCAGTTGATCCTTTAGATTCAACATCAAGACAGTTAGATCCTCTTGTTGTGGGTTATGATCATTATGAAACAGCTCGTGCGGTACAAAAAGTACTTCAAAGATATAAAGAATTAAAAGATATAATAGCAATTCTTGGTATGGATGAGCTATCTGATGAAGATAAGAAAACTGTAGATAGAGCTCGTAAAATTCAGAGATTCTTATCTCAACCTTTTCATGTTGCAGAAGTATTTACAGGAAACCCTGGTAAATTTGTATCTCTTAAAGATACGGTTGCTAGCTTTAAAGCTATTGTTGATGGTGAATATGATCATTTACCAGAGCAGGCTTTTTACATGGTAGGGTCTATACAAGAAGCTATAGAAAAGGCAAAAACCCTATAAATAGGATAATTAGGTATGACAAAGAATTATCTAAAAGTCGATGTTGTTAGCCCATTGGGATCAGTGTTTAAAGGTGAGGCCGATATGGTGAGCTTGCGTGGATCTGCTGGTGAGATGGGTATAGCATATGGACATACAGAGTTATTATCAACTATGCCAGCTGGTGTGATAAATATTAGAAAAGACGAGCATGTTGATGTTTTGTATGTTTCTGGCGGTATAATTGAAGTTACTCCTACACGAGTGACTGTTATGGTTGATGATATGGAGCGAGCTGAGAATTTAAACCAAGCAGAAGCGGAAAAAGCAAAAGCTAGAGCTCAAGATGCTCTTAATAATCCGGATGCGTCTAAGCTTGATATTGAAGATGCTAGTAAACGTCTTAAAGAAGCTGATGCTCGTCTTAAGGCCCTTAATTCTTCTAAAGGTCTATATTATTCAAAAGAAGATTAATTCAATTATTGTATAGGTGACTTAGAAAATAAGTTATATCAAATAAAGCTCTATAAAGTCGTATAAAATAACTTATAATATATATATTATAATATTTATGCTGTATATATTTATATGACAAAAACCTTCAAATGTATTATATTTTTTATATTATTTTCAGCTTTTGTTGCGGTAGATTTACAAGCAGAACCATTGGCAAGTATAGCTAATAAAAAGTCCGAAAACTTGCTTCCGAAAAGGATCATAGCTGGTTTTTTAGATATTAGGACGCCTGGTTCAGCAACTAGGGTCAATATGCAGCTGGCAAAAGCTGATGGCTATAATGTTATGATTATTGCTTTTGGTGAAGTATATGGTACAAATATTGGATTTTATACCTCAGATAGTGCATCAGATATTTCTGCACAAACTACAGTGGATAAAATTCGTAATGCTAAAGCAGCTGGTATGAAAGTTCTTTTGGCTCTTGGTGGTGCTCCAAACACCTTTCATCCAGGTATAAAACCAGGTGATCCTGATCCTAGGAGGCTTGGAAAAGATATGTCAAAATCTCAAATAGGTGTTTTGGCTACTAATATAGTTGATTTTTTAAAAAGCAATAATATTGATGGTATAACGTTTAGTCTGAAAAAATTTATATCACCTGATTTTTTAGATATTTTATCTATGCAAATAAAAAAAATTGATCCATACATAGTGATAGCTGCTGAGCCAGAAGTTGATGATTATAATTTAGTTACTTCTGGAAGTAGTAATGATTATGATCAAGTAATTCATGATGGGTATATCGATTATTTATTTATACAAGAATACAATACTTTTCCAGAGTATGATCCGGCTTTTATTTCTAAAAGTTATTTAAAAATAATTAAAAATTCAAAAATTCCTTTAAAAACCAAAGTTTTAATCGAAGAGCCTACAAATGCTGTTTCAGGTGCTACAAACACTATTTATCATCCTGAAGCTAATGCTACTAAATCATTGACGACTAAAGAAGCAGTAAATTTGATGCTACCACAACTCGAGAAATTAAAATTTAAGCCTAGATTTGCAGGTGTTGCAGGTTGGTCTTTAAATACAGATTATGCAGCAGATTTATATGGGGATTCTTTACATAATCCTGGCTCTTTTGCTAAAGGGCTTAGTCATTGTATATATAAAAACATATGTGCATCGGTTACTAATAAAATTGATGGTCCTATGGTTGCAGGTTTCTTAACATTATGGGCTAAAAATAGCTCGTATAATATTTCTGGTCAGCAGATCAACACATCTCCAGTAAATATAAAAATGCCTAAGGATCAGGAATATTGCGATGAAAATCCGAGCATGTGTAAGTATGATGTTATTATTGCGGCATATTTATCCTATAATAGTAATGAAGGCTTTCAATTAACTTTTAATGAAGAAAATGGAAGTTCTAAAAAAATATATACTCCTAAGCAATTGCAAATTTTTGTTAATTATATGAAGTCAAAAGGTAAGCATGTTCTGATTTCAGTTGGGGGTAAATTTTCGCATATTGATTGGCAAACTATTAATTTTGAAAAACTTATTGAAATTGTACAAGAATATGGATTTAGTGGTATAAATTTTAATTTAACTGATTCAGATATTCCTAAGGGTAAGAGAGATATAGAGGGCGCAGCTAGAAAAATAGATAATCTTATGAAAAAAATCAAACAAGATGACTCTGATTTTTGGTTAACTTTTTCACCAAATTGGCACTATATAGTTGCACCATTAGCTAAAAATAATAAAGATAATGTTCATGCAAGTTATAGTTATCTTGATTTATTGGAAGCAGTAGGAATAGATAATATAAATTACATATGGCTAAATACTTTTTCAGAGAAACCAGCTGATGGTATATCAAGTTTTGATAAAGATAGTAATGGTCAGTACCTAAAGATTTCTCCGGCAGATGGGTATGCAAAATTTTTAGCTTCTTTAGCTTGGACGTTGACAACAAAAGAAGGTTCAAATATAAATAGACCAAAATATAAATTAGATAAACCTTTTGTGATACCTGCTAGTAAGTTGGTATTTGTAATACCTGCTACAGAGGGTGCTGCGCGAAGTGGGATGATTTATGTGCTTTCAAAGCAGGATATGAATGACATTATTGATTTAATGAAAGAAAATAAAGCCTCTTTTGCTGGCTTTGCAGTTTGGAGTATTGATTTTGATGCTACAAATATTAAGCAAGGTGACTTGAGTGATAAGTATTCCCATCGACCATGGAGTACGACTGACGCTATTTCAAATATAACTTTACCTCCAGTTGTGCTGCAAATATCAAGTCAATTGGGTTCAGAAAAAAAGAAAATAGAGGCTAAATCTAAGGATCATATTATAGATACTGGAATTATTAATTATCCCGATCAAATAGGTTTTTATGATGATAAAACTATAGTAAGTTATCAAGGGAAAAAATATAGGTGTATTTCGAATTTAGAGCTTAGATTTTGTAATGATAATGCCTATATTCCTAATGGACTTTATGGTTATTTAGCTTGGAATATTGTCGATGATAGTAATCATTTAGGAGAGAAACATCTTCCTAAAGCTATCGTCAAAGGTGAAGTTTTAAGATATCCAAATAGTATTGGCAATTATCAATCAGGGCAAGTTGTGATTGTTGGTGATAGAAAATATGAGTGTCAATTGAATAAGCAAGTTTTATGTAATAGTATTTCATATACCCCAATGGGGAGTAAGGGCTATAGTGCTTGGACTGATGTGACGAATGATATAGTTTATTTGGATGAAAATAAACAAACTAAACCAGCTGGAGCTAATTATATTTATCCAAATTCAATAGAAAGTTACTCAGGTGGCACAATAGTGGCACTTGGGCAAGAGCTTTATAGGTGTAAAGTTGGACCTGAGTCTAGTTTGTGTTCAATGGAGGCATACGATCCAGCTGGTAAGTATGGTTCAGATGCTTGGACAAAAGTAGATAGATAAGTTTGTATGTATTTATTCTATTGTGTCAATGATTTCTTTTAATTCGCCTGATTCATTCATTTCCATAATTATATCGCAGCCTCCGATTAGCTCACCCTTGATCCAAAGTTGAGGGAATGTTGGCCAATCAGCATATTTTGGTAAAATAGCTCTAATGTCTGGATTTTCAAGAATGTTTACGAAAGCAAAAGGTTTTCCACATGATCTAATTGCTGTAGCAGTGTGCGCAGAGAATCCACACTGTGGCATATTTGGAGTTCCTTTCATGTATAATATTATGTCATTTTCTTTTATTTGCTTTTCGATTCTATCAATAACTTTTTGTTCTTCTGCTGTGTACATTTATTCTTTCCTTTTTATATTAATTAAACAACTAAGTTTAGAAATTTTATTTAAAAGATGATAGCATAATATACTAAATGGGTATAGTGCCACGATATTATAAAATTAATCAGATTTGAGATGGAGAGTAATAAAATGAAATTTGAACTACCAACACTTCCTTATAGTATGGATGCTTTAGAGCCAACAATTTCGAAAGAAACAATTGAGTATCACTATGGTAAGCATCATCAGACATATGTAACTAATTTAAATAACCTAATTGAAGGTACTGAGCATGACGGTCAAAATTTAGAAGAAATTATCAAGAGTTCTTCTGGTGGTTTGTTTAATAATGCTGCTCAAGTTTATAATCATACTTTTTATTGGAACTGTTTTTCGCCAAAGAAAACTGAGGCTTCTAGCCAATTAAAGGCGGCTATAATCGAAGCCTTTGGTTCGTTAGATAACTTCAAAGAACAGTTTTCTAAAGCTGCAATTACAACGTTTGGTTCAGGTTGGGCATGGTTAGTTAAGAATACTAAGGGGAATCTAGAAATAGTAACTACAAGTAACGCTGGATGCCCATTAACAGAGAATAAGCATCCTCTACTTACTTTTGATGTTTGGGAGCATGCTTATTATATTGATTACAGGAATGCTAGACCTAAATATATCGAGGCTTTATGGGATATTGTGAATTGGGAATTTGTTTCTGAGAAATTTGCAAAATAAAGCTATTGAATATAAAATTTTATTTATTTCCTTCTTAACCTACTTTCATTTCACAGAATAAAGTTTTTACGAAAATATTGATGTTAATCAATTATTCTAAATTAGCCATTAATTTTATTTTTCCTTTATAAATATAAATTACAATTGAAATGAGTATGCCTATTGTAAAGCTAAACATAAAAAGTCCTTCCCAACGATATTGGCTTTGAATATACCCTGCTAAAGGCCCTACAAGTACTCTGCCCAAAGAATCAATCGAGCTTAATATTGCAAATTGAGTGGCAGAAAATTTCATATTTACTAGACTCATGATTATGGCTACTAATATTGCTGTACCCATTGCACCACAGAAGTATTCAATTGCGACTGAGGAAACCATTAGATAATAATTTTTTCCTATAATTGCTAGTGTGACATACATTAGATTTGCACACGCCATAATAATACTAAAATATAAGAAACTTTTATAAATGCCAATTCTCTTTGCAATTAGACCGCCGGCTATTAAGCCAGCTAAAGATGAGAATAAGGAGAATGCTTTGTATGAAACGGCAATTGTTGTTTTATCAAAACCTAAGTCAACAAAAAATATTGAATTTAATGAAAAAGCTATTGCATCTGCGAGCTTGTAAGTAATGATTATAGCTAATATCACAGTGGCTGTGTATACACCTTCTCGAGTAAAAAATTCTATAAATGGTAAAATAAAGGCATCTTTGAGACTTTTTGGAGATGTTTGATAGACGCTTTCTTTTAAGAATAGGCTATATAGCGGGCAAATAGCAAAGAATGGTAGAATCATAAGCCACGCAAGGTTCCAGTTATTATCTAAGCTATCAGCAATAATTAAAACTATAGAGCCAGTTACAAGCATTCCAATTCGATAACCCATGACAGCAATAGCATTCCCTAAAGCTCGCTCTGGTTCTGTAAGAATTTCTGTCTGATAGGCATTGATGGCAATATCTTGAGTTGCTGAGATAAAGCATATTAAAAAGCCTATAAAAGCTATTGTAAATGGTGAATCTGCTGGAGAAAATCTACTCATAATTATAATTAATAAAATTAGAATTATTTGCGTGGTTAGTATCCATCCTTTTCTTCTGCCTAATTTCCCAATTCTTATTTTATCTAGAAAGGGAGCCCATAGGTATTTAAAGGTGTAAGGTATGGCTATGAGAGTTAAAAAACCAATATCTTGAGTTGCAATGCCATTATCTTTGTACCATAAGAATAGTGAGGATGCAGTAAGCATCAGTGGTAACCCAGAAGCATAGCCAAGCATTAACATACTAAACATTTTTGTTTGCTTAAAAGGGGCTGTTAATTTATTCATTAATGTCGGTGAGCTTGCCATTATTCTACCATTTTAATTTCAAATATAATTAGTAGAATGCTAGTGCAAAGATGACTGAAAGTAAATAAAGAGTGTTAGAGAAAAAATTAGAAACTTCTGCTAGTAGCTCCAGTATAAAGCTGTCTAGGACGTCCAATTTTCTGAGCTGGATCATTTATCATTTCGATCCACTGAGATATCCATCCTGAAGTTCTAGCTAGTGCAAAAATAGCAGTAAACATGTCTTCAGGAATTCCCATAGCTTTAAGGATTATGCCAGAATAGAAGTCAACGTTAGGAAATAATTTTCTATCGATAAAGAAGCTGTCTTGAAGGGCTATTTCTTCTAGTTTTTTAGCGACAGTTAAAAGTGGATTGTCACTATTGCCAAGTTTAGCTAAAATTTCTTCACAATTCTTTTTCATTGCGGTAGCTCTTGGATCTGTGTTTTTATAAACCCTATGGCCAAAGCCCATAAGCCTAAATGGATCATCTTTATCTTTAGCTTTTGCGATATATTTATCAATATTTGTAATGTCACCAATTTCTGATAGCATCTTTAATACAGCTTCATTTGCGCCACCATGAGCCGGGCCCCAAAGAGCTGTTATACCCGCTATTATAGCGGCATATGGGGATGTGCCTGTGGAGCCAGAAAGTCTAACAGTTGATGTCGAGGCATTTTGTTCATGGTCTGCATGGAGCATAAATATGGTATCCATTGCTTTAACATGAAGTATATCTGGCTTATAGTTCTCATCTTCCCCAAAAACCATGTAGATGAAATTCTCAGCATAGCCATATTCAGGCTTTGGTTCTAGGAATTTTTTACCTTTATTATGTCTATATGCTAGAGCTGCTATTGTTGCAATTTTAGCCACAATGTTTTTTGCAATATCTTCTTGAGAATCTGACTGTTTATTTCTGATATGTTCAGCTGCAAGTACATTTACACCGGCAATTAGTCCTGACATTGGGTGAGTGTGCTTTGGCATTGCAGATATCGCTGCTTTAACATGCTCACAAACGGTCATTTTAGAGACGATTTCATTTCTAAAATCTTCTTTTTGTTGCTCTGTTGGCAATTCCCCATATATTAGGGCATAACATAGACTTCTATAATTTGATTTTTCTGTCCATTCTTCAATAGGGTAGCCTCTATGCAAAAGTATACCTTTGCCGCCATCAATATAGGTGATTTTAGATTCACAAGCTGCTGTGGACATAAATCCTGGGTCATAAGTGAAAACACCATGTTTTACTAGCGATGAAACATCTATGCAGTCATTACCAAGGCTAGGAGAGTATACTGGTAATTCTAATTCAATATTTTTTTCTGCATACTTAAGAGTTGCGAATTTGCTCATTTTAAAATGGCCTCCAAGTAAAAGAGTTGATCAATAATTAATGCAAATGAGTTTGCAATTAAAAAGACACTCCGTTATATAAGTTAATATACTCCAGGGCATCATTACTGGGGAATAATAAGCTAAAGAATCCCCTATTGCAAATAAAAAACTTTATAGTTTAACTAAGTTGACATTTTATGAGAGTTTTTTTGCTTAATATTTTATTGCTTTTTAATGTTAATCAAATTAAAATCAAAACTTTGCGTAAATATTTGAATTTTTTGGTGCAAAAATATATCATTAATGTGTTGTTTAATATCGGTTTACGCCCAATTTTATTTGTATACGAAAATTGCTTCGGAGGAACATCGAGCGTGAAAAAAATTACTAATATTGATTTGATGTCAATAAAGTCGTATAACTTTCCTATTACTGCCATTAGTTCTATATTGCATCGCATATCAGGGGTTATTCTGATTATTGCAATACCATTGGCCGTTGTGGGTATGAATTATTCTCTTGCTGGCCCTGATGGTTATGAGAAAACAGTTGAAGTTTTAACTAAGGGTTGGGCAAGCATCTTTTTTTGGATTTTTTTAGCCGCTATAACTTACCATGTATATGCAGGTATTAGGCATATGATTATGGATATTGGGTTTGGTGAAAGTATGAAGGTTGCCAAGGCTACATCGCTATTGGTTATTGTATTAGGTGTCTTATCAGCTATCTTGTGGGGGTGTTACTTATGGCTATAACTTCATTAACTTCTTCTGGAATTAAAGACTTCTTTGTACAAAGGGTTACCGCTATAATTATTGCCATATATTTTGGCTATCTTCTTGTGGAAGCTCTATGTTTGTCACATGCAGGAGCTTTGAATTATGATAGTTGGAGAGGGCTTTTTACTGATGGTATGTTTTTTAGAGTGGCTACATTAATGGCTTATTTAGCAATGTTTTTTCATGCTTGGGTAGGTATTTGGATAATATGTGGTGATTATATTAAGTGTGCATGGGCTTCTACATTGGTGATGTTAAGTTTTGTTTTAGTTTATGTTTTCTGCTTTTTCTGGCTATTTGCAGTTTTATTTTTCTACTAAGAGGTTATTTTTATGGGTATAGCTACGCAAGAGTTTGATGCTATTGTTATTGGTGCTGGTGGTGCTGGTTTGAGAGCAGCATTTCAGTTATCGCAGTCTGGATTTAAGACTGCTGTTGTTTCTAAGGTTTTTCCTACAAGATCTCACACAGTTGCAGCTCAGGGTGGCATTGCTGCAGCACTAGGTAATATTAAGTTTGAAGATGATTTACCTTCCGATGACTGGAAGTGGCATATGTATGATACTGTTAAAGGCTCTGACTATATTGGTGATCAGGATGCTATTGAGTATATGTGTGAGCATGCACCTCAGTCAATCATAGAATTAGAGCATATGGGCATGCCATTTTCTCGTTTAAATGATGGTAAGATATATCAGCGTGCTTTTGGGGGGATGTCAAGGAATTTTGATCCTGCCAATCAAGCAAAAAGAACATGTGCTGCTTCAGATAGAACCGGACATGCGCTTCTACATACCCTTTATCAAGGTAATTTGGCTCATGATACTAATTTTTATACAGAATGGTTCGCAGTGGATCTGGTTAAGGCTGATGATGGAAGTGTTTCAGGAGTTATTGCTCTTTGTATAGAGACTGGGGAGACAGTTTTTTTAAAGGCTAAGATCACGATTTTAGCAACTGGCGGAGCTGGACGTATTTATGAGTCTAGCACGAATGCTTATATTAACACTGGTGATGGTATGGGACTAGCTTTAAGAGCTGGTTTACCACTACAGGACATGGAATTTTGGCAGTTTCATCCAACAGGCATAGCAGGTGCAGGTGTGCTTGTTACAGAAGGTTGTCGTGGAGAAGGCGGAATCTTGCGTAATAAAGATGGTGAAAGATTTATGGAGCGTTACGCTCCTAATGCTAAAGATTTGGCATGCCGTGACGTTGTTTCTCGTGCTTCTCAGCAAGAAATAATGGAAGGTCGTGGGGATACATTTAGTGGTTCTAGCTGTGTGTATCTTGATCTTACTCATCTTGGTGAAGATGTGATTGATGAAAGACTACCTACAGTGCGTGAGTTGGCGCAAACATTTGCAGGAGTTGATCCTGTTGAGAAACCAATCCCTGTTGTTCCTACGTGCCACTATCAAATGGGTGGTATCCCAACTAATAAATTTGGTCAAGTAATTACACAAGAAAATGGTGAAGATAAAGTCATTAGTGGTCTATATGCAGTCGGCGAGTGCGCTTCTGTATCTGTACATGGCGCAAACAGATTAGGTAGTAACTCATTACTTGATTTGGTTGTGTTTGGTCGTGCTGCTGGTATGCATGCAGAACAAAGCTTAAAAGAAGGGATGAAAATAAAAGATACTTCTGAGGATAACATTCAGGAAGCAGCAGCTAGAATCAATAAGTGGGATAGTTCAGAAGAGCGTGGCTGTAAAGAAAAAATTACTGAGCTTAGGAAAGAGTTACAGCAAGTTATGCAACAGTTCTTCTCTGTATTTAGACAAGAAGATACTATGTATGAAGGGCTTGAGAAGCTATATGCATTAAGAAAAAGACTAGAGAATGCAGTTTTAGAAGATAATTCAAGAATATTTAACATGATGAGAATTGAGGCTTTAGAACTTGATAATCTTATGTTAACAGCTGTTGCTACTGCTAAAGCTGCATTAGAAAGAAAAGAGTCTCGAGGGGCTCACTCAAGAGTTGATTTCCCAGAAAGAGACGATGAGAACTGGATGAAACATTCACTTTACTTCTTAGATGGTGATAAAACATCATCACGTGGTGTGAATATGTCACCTACAAAAGTAAAAGCTTTTCAGCCAGCAGAACGTAAGTATTAATTACAAGGATTTAATATAATGGAAGTTAGATTTAAAATTTATAGATACAATCCAGAAGTTGATAATAAGCCTTACTATGATGAGTATACTGTTGAGGTAGAAAATGAAGGTGTCAAGGTTTTAACAGCTCTTGAGCTTATTAAAGATCAGGACCCAACTCTAGCAATGAGAAGGTCTTGCCGTGAGGGCGTATGTGGTTCTGATGGTATGAATATTAATGGCAAAAATCGTTTAGCTTGTATTACTTCTATAGGTGAATTAAGGCAGCCTATTAAAGTTAATCCTTTACCAGGTTTACCTGTGGTAAGAGATTTGATTGTTGATATGAAACAGTTTTATAAGAATTATGAAAAAGTCAAACCGTATCTTATTAATAATGAAGAGGCTCCAGTTAAAGAGAGACTTCAATCGCCAGAAGATAGAGCTAAGTTAGATGGTTTATATGAATGTATTTTATGTGCTTGTTGCACTACGTCATGTCCATCTTTTTGGTGGAATCCTGATAAGTTTATTGGGCCTTCAGGTCTGTTGCAAGCTTATAGATTTATCGCGGATTCAAGAGATACAGCTACAGAGCAGAGGCTTGATGATCTGAAAGATCCGTTTAGTTTATTTAGATGTAGAACCATTATGAATTGTGTTTCTGTATGTCCAAAAGGTCTTAATCCAACTGAGGCAATCGGTAAAATCCGATCAGCATTATTAAAAAAGAGTGTGTAAAAATTAAAACCTAGTATTGGGTATTTATATGAAAAATAAACAACCAGATTTTAGTCAATGGCTGGGGACAACTCAGTTCTTTGGCGGTAATCTAGAATATCTTGAATCAATTTACGATGATTATATTTCGGGCAATCATGACGGTATAGATCCAGAGTGGCTGTCCTTTTTTGATTCTGTGGCTACAGCTACAGATACTGTGCATAGAGATTTAGTTGATGAGTTTAAAACGTTAGCTAAGTATAAAAATCAGGCGGGTATGATAGTATCAGCTGAAAGTGGTGGTGTAACATTAAAAGCCAAATCTTTAGTCGAGGCATATCGTTCTCATGGTTATAAGTCAGCTAATATAGATCCTTTAGGCCTTACAAGTTTTGATAGAGATTCTGATTTGGAACTATCAACACAAGAGCTTTCTCAAAACGACTTATCTGAACAGGTTAATTTAGGTGATTTTACTAACAATAAGTCAATTTCTTTACAGCAAGTTATTAATAAAGCTAAAATGATTTATGAGTCTAATGTTGGTTATGAATATAAATATATAAGTAGCAAGCAAGAAAAGCTTTGGTTACAAAATAAAATAGAAGATACCACCCCTTTTTCTAATGAGCAAAAAAAATGGATTTTACAGCAACTAGTTGCAGCAGAAGGTCTAGAAAAATATCTTGCTCTGAGGTATGTTGGCCAGAAAAGATTTGGTCTTGAAGGAGGGGAATCCCTTATTCCATCACTACAGCATATTATAGAAAAAGCTGTTTCTAAACATGCTACACGATTTATACAATTAGGCATGGCTCATAGAGGCCGCTTAAACGTGTTGGTTAATGTGATGGGTAAAAATCCTAAAGAACTATTTGAAGAGTTTGAAGGTAAGCAAAGTGAGAAAACTTTGTCAGGTGATGTAAAGTACCATATGGGATACTCTAATTATAGAAGTTTTGATGGAAAAGAAGCGAAAATTGCATTAGCTTTTAACCCGTCACATTTAGAGGCTGTTGATCCAGTAGTTGAAGGGGCAGCTAAAGCTATTCAAGACAAGCTAGATGGTAATGTTCATAATAAGGTTTTGCCTATATTGATTCATGGCGATTCTGCTTTTTGTGGTCAAGGTATTGTGATGGAAACTTTTGGTTTTTCTCTCACAGAAGCTTATGGTACTGGTGGAACTGTTCATCTTGTAGTTAACAACCAGGTTGGATTTACTACTAGTAGTGAACTAGGAGTTAATAGAAGCAGTAATTACTCGACTGATATTGCTAAGATGGTTGACGCACCAATCTTTCATGTAAATGGAGATGATCCAGAAGCAGTTATTAAAGCAACAGATATTGCTTTAGAGTATCGTATGAAGTTTAATAAAGATGTTGTTATAGATTTGGTTTGCTATAGAAGAAATGGCCATAATGAAACAGATGAGCCATCTGGTACTCAACCAGAAATGTATGAGATTATCAAAAAGCTACCGACAACTTTGAAATTATATGGTGAGAAATTACAAAAAGAAGCTGCTATTGATGCTGACCTTTTATCGCGTTTAATTGCTAACTATCGTAGTAAACTTGATAATGGCAAAGTTACTGTTGATATTCTTGATAGAAATACTGTTAAAGATAAATTGAATGTATGTGATTGGCTGCCATACTTAGGTAAGCAAGAGTTTAAATATAGCTATAAGGCGATACCTCAAAAAACGCTTAAAGAGTTAGCTAATAAAATGTGCAATGTTCCTGAGAATATCAAAGTACAGATGCAAGTTAAGAAGGCTATCACTGATAGAATTAAGATGGCAAATGGTGAGATTCCAATAAATTGGGGTTTTGCTGAGACATTGGCTTATGCAACATTGCTTGATGAAGGCTATCCTGTACGGATTTCTGGTGAGGATAGTGGTCGAGGTACTTTCTCACATCGCCATGCAGTAGTTAAAAATATGGATACTAAGTCACAAGTAAAAGAATATGTGCCCTTAAAATCCATAAATGAAAAAGCAAGGTTTGATATTATAGACTCAACACTTTCTGAATATGGGGTGTTAGGTTTTGAATATGGTTATAGTTGTTATAGCCCAGATACTTTAGTTATATGGGAAGCGCAATTTGGTGATTTTGTAAACACCGCTCAGGTTGTAATAGATCAGTTTCTTGTATCTGCTGAAGAGAAGTGGGGTATATTATCTGGTTTGACATTATTTTTGCCTCATGGACAAGAAGGTGCTGGCGCAGAGCATTCTTCAGCAAGGTTGGAGAGATTTTTAAGCTCTTGTGCTAATGATAATATGCAAGTGTGCACACCAACTACTCCTGCACAAATTTATCATCTATTGAGACGTCAAGTCATTCGCCCACTTAGAAAGCCACTTATAGTAATGACTCCAAAGAGTCTATTAAGAAATCCAATGGCAACATCTTCGCTTGGAGAGCTATCAAAAGGGTATTTTGAAAAAGTTATAGATGATAAAAATGCAAATCCAAACAAGATTAAAAAGCTTATTTTATGTAATGGTAAGGTTTATTATGATTTGATGGCTAAAAAGAAAGGTGATTATGAAGATATTGCCGTAGTTAGAGTTGAAGAGCTATATCCAACGCCTCGTGAAGAGCTTAAAGAAATTCTAGCTAAGTATGGAAAAGTTAAAAATATAGTGTGGTTACAGGAAGAGCCGCAAAATAAAGGAGCTTGGTATCATATTAGAGGTAAAATCGAGAAATTAATAGACGTTAATCAACAATTAGATTGTGTAGCAAGGGAAAGATCCTCTACTCCGGCTGTTGGTTATCATGCTTTATATGCTAAACAGCAGCAACAAATTGTTAATAAAGCTTTAGAATTATAGAAATAATTTATTACTAGGAGTAAAAAATGGTTGAATTAAAAGTACCTATGTTCCCAGAATCAGTAGCAGATGGCACGTTAGCTCAATGGAATAAAAATGAAGGTGACTTTGTAAATGAAGGAGATATCGTAGCAGAAATTGAAACAGATAAGGTTGTTATGGAAGTTCCGGCAACAGCTAATGGTATTTTAAAAGGAATTAAAAAACAGGCTGGTGATACGGTATTATCAGAAGAGTTATTAGCTAGTATTGATGCTGATACACCGGAGACTGAAATTAAGCATGAGCCTATTGCTCAGAAGCCAACATCAAGTCAAGAATTGAGTGTGAAAGCTCCTGTATTTCCAGAGTCAGTAGCAGATGGTACTGTTTCTGAGTGGCATAAGAAGGAAGGAGAAGCTGTCTCTGAGGGAGATATTTTAGCAGAAATTGAAACAGATAAGGTTGTTTTAGAAGTACCAGCTACTTCAAATGGCACATTAGCTAAGATTATAAAGCCAGCTGGTGAAACTGTATTATCATCAGAAGTAATTGCTAAAATAATTGAGGGTGCTACTGCGGTCGCTACACCAAAAGAGTCCGAATCAAATAGTAAGTCCTCTAATTCTAGTACAGATCCACATTTGGTTCCATCAGCGCGTAAAGTTTTCAATGCAAGTGATTTGGATTCAGCAGCTAATATACAAGGCACTGGTAAAAAAGGCCGCATAACATCTGATGATGTTAAAAAAGCAGCATCGATGCCAAAAAATGAGCAAAAAGTAACTACAATAGCCCAGCAAGGTGATAGATTTGAAAAACGAGTTAAAATGACTCGTTTACGTCAGACTATTGCTAATAGACTTGTTGAAGTACAGCATTCTAGTGCAATTTTATCTACTTTTAATGAAGTTGATATGACTGCAGTAATGGATATTAGGAAGAAATACAAAGACATGTTTATCAAAGAGCATGATACTAAGCTTGGATTTATGTCATTCTTTATTAAAGCTACTACAGAGGCTCTTAAAAAATTTCCTGATGTTAATGCTTCGATTGATGGTGATGAGATTGTTTATCATAACTATTTTGATATTGGTATTGCTGTTGGCACAGATAGAGGACTAGTGGTTCCAGTTTTAAGAGACACAGATAATAAATCTTTAGCAGAACTTGAAAACGATGTTTTAGATAAAGCAATCAAAGGCCGTGATGGTAAGTTAAGCCTTGGGGATATGCAAGGTGGCACATTCACAATCACTAATGGTGGCACTTATGGGTCTATGTTATCTACTCCTATCATAAACTCTCCACAAAGTGCTATTTTAGGTATGCATAATATTGTTGAGCGTCCTATGGTAGTAGATGGTGAAATCAAGATTCGTCCTATTATGTATTTGGCTTTATCTTATGACCATAGAATAATTGATGGTGGAACTTCTGTTAGATTCTTGAAAATGATCAAGGAGCTACTTGAAGATCCTAATAGAATTCTTCTTCAAGTTTAATCTCTCTTCTATTAATTTTTCTTAAGGTATTTCCTATGAATTTAGATTTTATAAAAAGTAAAATTGTGGCAGTGCCTGATTTTCCAAAACCTGGTATTATGTTTAGAGATATTACCCCATTGTTAGCAGACCCTGAAGGGTTGAGAAAAACAGCAGCAGCAATGGCTAAAGAATTAAGTAAAAAAAATATTAAACCGACAATTATTGCAGGTACAGAAAGTAGAGGCTTTATCTTTGGGGTTGCTCTAGCAGAAGTTTTAGGTCTAGGGTTTGTGCCTGTTAGGAAGCCTGGTAAGCTCCCTAGAGAGACATATAGTGTTAGCTATGAGCTGGAATATGGGAGAGATAGTTTAGAAATACATAAAGATGCTTTTTCAAAGCATGATCAAGTTCTTGTTGTCGATGATTTATTAGCTACAGGCGGTACAGCAAAAGCGACTGTTCAGCTAATAGAAAAGACTCAAGCAAAGATTGCAGCACTTATTTTTGTAATGGAGCTTGATGGTTTGAGAGGTAGAGAAGTTTTAGAAGGTTATGACGTTTCGGCATTACTAAAATTTTAAAAGGTTGATATATGGCAAAGTATTTTGGTACAGATGGTATTCGAGGGGAAGTTGGTAACTCAACCATCACGGCAGAATTTGCGCAAAGGTTGGGTAATGCTGTTGGTTCTCTAATTAATGATAAAAACTATCCTAAATTTGTAATTGTAGCTCAAGATACACGTGGATCAGGAAGATTTTTAAATTTTGCATTAGTTTCAGGATTAAATGCAGCTGGTGTTGATGTGATTGATCTTGGTGTAGTGCCTACTCCAGTTGTTGCATTTATGACTGTAAAATATAAAGCTGCGGCTGGTTTTGTAATAACAGCATCACATAATAAATTTACTGATAATGGAATTAAATTATTCTCATCTGACGGTTTTAAGCTTAATGATAGATTAGAAGAAGAGGTAGAAGCTAAAATAGATGATGATTTTGTTTATCAAATAGATCATATGTTTGGTAGTTATAGAGTTTTAGAAAATTCAATAGCTGAGTACATTGAAGATATTTATAAGCGTTTTGGACAGTTAGTAGACTATAAAGGTAAAATTGTTATTGATTGTGCCCATGGAGCAGGATCAAAAAATTTTGAAGCATTGTTGAATAGGTTTGCTATAGATTATGTTTCGATTGCATCTAACCCAGATGGTTTGAATATCAATGTTGATTGTGGTGCAACCTGTATATCTAATATTAAAAAAGCTATGGTTAGGTATAATGCTGATCTAGGCATTTCTTTAGATGGGGATGCTGATAGAATAATAATAGTTGATGAAAATGGGGAAGAAATCGATGGTGATGGAATATTAAATATCCTTGCTCAACATAGTGATATTTGTGGTGGTACAAATGGAATCGTAGGCACACAAATGACAAATATGAGCTATGAGAATCATTATAAAAAAAATAAGATACCATTTATCCGCTCCAAGGTTGGCGATAGGTATGTGCTTGAAGAGCTTGTTGAAAATGGTTATAAGATTGGTGGTGAATCATCAGGACATATTATTAACTTGAATTTTGTAACAACAGGGGATGGATTATTTACAGCAATACAGCTATTAGCTATTTTTTCACAAGCTAATAAGCCGGTATCAAAATTTAGGCTTCAAGCTAAGCTTATGCAACAGACTTTAATAAATGTCCCATTAACTAAAAAAATTAATTCTACTGATTTGGAAAAATTAGCTTCAGATGTGGTGGAGGTAGAAAAGCGTTTAGCAGAAAGAGGAAGAGTTTTATTGCGGCCATCAGGTACAGAACCTGTTTTAAGAGTTATGGTTGAAGCAGATGATAAAGATTTAGCAACAATAGAGGCTGAATATTTGGTTGAACAAGTAAAACAAAAGTTGGTGTAGATATGCAAAAGTTAATAATGGGTAATTGGAAAATGAATGGTAATTCTGCAAGTATAAGAGAATTATGCCAAGGTATTTCTCAAGCTGAATGTGATAGTAAAAAAGTTACTGTTGCGGTATTTCCTTCAAGTGTATATGTAAAAGAAGTTATCTCACAATTGCCAAAACAAGTGGGTGTTGGGTTACAGAATATTACTTTTCAAGATGATGGCGCTTATACTGGAGAGTTATCTGCTGCAATGTTAGGTGATGTTGGCTGTGATTACTTGTTAATTGGTCATTCAGAGAGAAGATCTTTGTTTGGAGAAACTAATGAAGATGTATTTAAAAAGTTAACTAGAGTTATAGATACTTTTACAATACCTGTAGTATGTATAGGAGAGTCTCTAGAAGATAGGGAAAGCGGTAAATTAGAGAAAGTTTTGGCTACTCAGTTAGAACTTATTTTACAAGAACTATCTATTAAACAATTAACAAAAATAGTAATTGCTTATGAGCCAGTGTGGGCTATAGGAACAGGTGTTGTAGCATCATTAGAACAGGTCCAAGAGACGCATCAATTTATACGCTCATTGATAGCTAAAATAGATCAAAACCTTGCTAAAAATATGAAAATAGTGTATGGTGGTAGCCTAAAAGCTGGAAATGCTAAAGAAATATTAAGCTTGCCAGATGTTGACGGTGGTTTAATTGGTGGGGCATCTTTAAAAGCTTCTGAGTTTAACGAAATAATAAATCAAGCAAATAAAATATGTACGAAATAATTTTAACTATAGATATTATCGCAGCAATTGCGATTGTTGTTTTGGTCTTAATTCAGCAAGGTAAAGGCGCTGATATGGGAGTGTCATTTGGTGGAGGTGCATCAAATACAGTATTTGGAAGTAAAGGTGCTGCGTCATTTTTATTTAAGATGACAGTGTTTTTTACAGCATTGTTTTTTGTTTGTTGCCTTAGTTTGGGGTATATAGGAAAAAATTCAGGCACAACGGCTACAGCTACTGACTCATCTACTGCTGATAAATCAATAGATAGTCAATATGATCAGTATCAGAAAGAAGTTTCGCAAGCATTAACAGCTGGTAAGTCAAAACCCACTAATTCTAAGTAACTTTAGAGTTTATTTTTGCACCGGTGGTGGAATGGTAGACACGCCATCTTGAGGGGGTGGTGTCCAATGGACGTGCGAGTTCAAATCTCGCTCGGTGCACCAAATATAGTTTCTATCAAGTTTCAATAAATATCTAAAACCCTTTAAAATCAATGTTTTTAGCTAGTTTAGTAGCTTTGTGTAGTCCTAATGCATATTATCTAAACCCTTACAGTAAGCAAGTTACAGAGATTGAAAGCAAATGGTTAGGCATTGGAAGTATCAAAAATTAGAAAATGATGAGTATTCTTCTTTAGAAGAAAGCTTGCATGATGACTATGTACAAGTTTGTAATGCTAAATGTGGCACTGTTGCAACTATTCATTAAGTTATAAAAATAATTATGTCACTTTTCTTTAGATACATTTATGGTGTAAACATCAAATAATTCATTTATAAAATTAGCTTCGGTCCTATTTCTCATTTTAGTTAAAATATTTGCGACAGAACTCAAAAAGGAAACATTTTGCAATAAACTATATGACTCCAAATAAGTTTGAATATATACTTGAAAATGAATGGATAAACTGTTTCAAATTGATGGGATGGGTCAAATAGCTATTAGATAGAGTAGTTATTTAGGTGATTTTTATAGAAAAATAAAGCAGAAGAAATCAGCAGGCAATGTAATTATTGCGACTACTAAAAAGTTTCTTAAGAAATTTTTTTAAAACAATTTATTTAACAATAAAAAAATATAATTGGATCTTTGAAAATCTTGGGATCTACAAGGTTAAAAGTGTTTAACAATAGAGTTGAAATTTAACATAGGAGAATGAATATGTATCATGCGAAGCAAATTGACCACCTACCATATGATATTAAGAAAACTTTTGCAGATTTGAAGAATGATCCAAATATGAAGCAAGGTGATAATTATCGTTATCGTGCTTTTAGTGTGGGAAATATCTCTCAAGACAGTATTTCTATGAGCTCACATAGTGAAGTTTTTAATCAATCAAAAAAGCTAAACAATTATCAAGGAGGTATTGCTCGGCATTTTCCTTTAATTGAGACGCCTGTGGCACAATATGTAGCAAATAATATTATCTTGCAGCATATTTACCCATTGATTCCTAAAGAAAATTATCATTTTGGCATTCATCAAATTCGTATTGAAACCACAGATAAGGTTACTGGAAAACCAGCACCTGAAGGTATTCATCAGGATGGGTTTGATTATGTTTGTGTGATATGCGTAAACGTCAATAATGTTACAGGTGGTAATTCTGTGTTGGTTGATGCTAAAGATAGATCCCACATTTTATTTGATGGCATTTTAGGTTGTGATGAGATGATTTTATTTGATGATAAAGAGTACGCGCACTATGCATCTGCTATTGTGCCAGTAGTACCTGGAATTGGTTGGCGTGATGTATTTGTAATTACTTTACAAAAAACATTAAAACAATAATTGGAGGTATTATGTTAGATGTAGTAAAAATAAGGCAAGACTTTCCAGCGTTATCTAGGAAGTATAATGGGCTTCAGGCTGTTTTCTTAGATGGTCCAGGAGGTACACAAATTCCTAAACAAGTAATACAATCAATTAGTGAGTTCATGGAACAAGGTGTAGCAAATTTAGGAGGTTTTTACCCAACGAGTCAAGTTGCAAAGCAACAAATGTTTGACACACGTCAAGCAGTTCAAGCTTTGATCAATGCCAAAAGTGTTGATGAAATTAGCTTTGGTCAGAATATGACATCAATTACCTTTGCTATAAGTCGCGCTATCATAAATACGTGGCAGGCTAGTGATGAGATTGTTATTACAGATCTTGATCACGATGCAAATATTTCTCCTTGGGTAATTGGAGCAAAAGAAAAGGGTGCTACTGTGAAGGTGTTACCATTTGATACAAATACTTACCAGCTGGATATTGAAAAGTTTGCTCAGTATCTAAGCTCTGGTAAAGTAAAGTTTCTAGCTTTAACTATGGCATCAAATATCTGTGGTAGTATAACGGATATGTCAAAAGTAATGGCATTGGCAAAAAAACACAATGTACGCGTCTTTGTTGATGCAGTACATTTTATTGCTCATCATAAGGTAGATGTACAAGCTCTTGATTGTGATTGGCTTGTTTGTTCGGCTTATAAGTTTTGTGGACCACATATTGGCATTTTGTATGCTAAGGAACAAACTATGGCAGAAATAAAGCCCTATAAAATCCGTCCAGCTCCTGATGCTTTGCCTTTTAGTTTAGAAACGGGTACTCAAAATTTTGAAGCTTTGGCAGGGCTTCATGCAGCGATTATGCATAAAGCATCGCTATCAGAATCTGGTGTATCGTTAGCAGATAAACTTATACAAAGCATGAAAGCAATTCAGGAGCATGAGATGGTGCTGAAGCTGACGTTTATCGAAGCTATAAAAGCTATTCCAGAGATTAAAATGCATGGTGTAGATGTACCAGAGCAAAGAACACCTACATTTGCGTTAGAATTTATAAATATGGATTCAGCATACGTAACAAAGGTACTTGCAAGCCGAGGGTTTTTTGTCGGGCATGGTCATTTCTATGCACCTGACTTTATACGTAGGCTATCCTTGAGCAAAGAAAATGGTGTTGTAAGAATTGGTTTTTCATATTATAACACTGTAAATGAGCTAAGTAAGTTAATCTCATGTTTTCAACAACTGGTCACAAAAGTTAAACAAGATTGTGATAGAACCCCAATTAATAATCATGACAATAATCTTTCTCTAAAAACTTACAATAATTTCCTTTAAATGAGAAACTTATAGACCCAGTTTCTCCATTTCTATGTTTAGCTATTATTATCTGCTTGTCCTTTAGCTGCATTATTAGCCTCATTGTACACCTCTTCATGAGATACAGATTAACTATAGATATCCGTACTACTAGATCTTGGATAAACTTATACGAGACAACTGGTGATTATAAATCTAAGCAAGGCTTGGGTTGCGGTAGAGTAGCAACCTTTACAGATAAGGAAGCGATAGAAAGCTACTTAAGAACATATCCAGATGCAATGGCTTTAGATATTAGAGAAGCATTAGCTCCTGAAATACCTAGAAGCACATTTTATGATTGTCTTAACAGACTTGGTTTTAGTTTTAAAAAAAGACACCTAAATATAAGCAAAGAAAAGAACAAGATAGGCAAAGTTTTATAGAGGTTGTTGAGACTATTGAACCTAACAAACTTGTATATTTAGATGAAATGGGTATGGATAATAAACAGTCTGTACTAAGAGGATGGTCTCTTGTTGGTAAACCTAGCTATGGTGAAGTTATTGCTTATCAAACTCAGAGAAAAAGTATAGTTGCTGGTTATAACTATTTAGAAAAGAAGATTATAGCACCGCTAGAGTATACTGGATATACAGATACTCAAATTTTTAATCAGTGGTTTGAAAAGCATTTATGTCCTGAGTTAATTCCAAAGACTACTGTTGTTATGGATAATGCTAGTTTTCATAAGTCTCCTAAATTGGCTAAAATAGCAGAGAAGTTTGATATACAGATACTATACCTTCCTGCTTATTCTCCTGATTTAAATCCTATAGAAAAAATTTGGGCCAATTTTAAAAGAATTTTAAGAAAAGTAAATAATTCTTTTGATAATTTATCTGATGCTATTACTCACGTCTTTAGCACAATATTATCAGATTAACTATAAAAGCTCTTCAGGTTAAGGTCTGGTACAATGGAGATATTACATTGCGAGAGCAACGTACTTTAACTCTAGAAACACCGATGCAACTAGGAAAATTTCCATTTGATTCTCAAAAACTAAATATTTATATGATACCTTTTGGCAATAATGCTGATGAAGTTAAACTGATTGTTGATCCACAATCAAATGTGGCAATTAATGATTATATTAAAAATAATCCAGATGTGAATATTGCAGAATGGAATCTGGAGGATTATAAGCTTATTAGTAGAACCCCAACAGAAGATTATTATGGTGTATCAGCTAAATCGTCAAAATTAATTCTTCAGTTGGTTTTAGATAGAAAGCCAACTAACATAATCTGGAAGCTTCTTATTCCTTTGCTTTTATTAGTGTTAGGTATGTGGGCGATTTTTTGGATGGATCGAGGGGCTTTATCTGATAGATTAAATGTTGCATTTATCGGTATTTTATCTGTCATAGCATATCAATTTCTTATAGAGGGAGTGATGCCACGTATAGATTATTTTACTTTTACGGATAGCTTCTTATTAATATCATTTGCGATTTTATTTTCAACAATACTTGAAAGTTTGGGAGTATATTGGTTTATGAGTAGAGGCAAACAATCAAAAGCTTATTGGTTAGATATTATTTTTAGAATAATGTTTCCTGTGGGATATATCTTGTTGATTACGATTGCTTATATGGTTTATATTTGATCGTTATAGTTTGCTATTATATTGATTTAATGCTAGTTTTTTTTATGAATTTAAAAAAAATGTGGGAAAATATGAAAACGATAAGCTTGTTTTTTTCAATGGTTTTATTGTCTATGGTTTGTACGATTAGTATAGCATTAGCTGATGATATTCCACCATCTGGATCGATACCAATCGGCAAGATTGTAGCAAATATATATTCTCAAGGATATAGTGCTATATATGAAATAAAGTATGATGATGACGTTTATAAGGCTAAAGTTATTAATAGTTTTGGTAAGGAGCAGTATTTGTATATAGATCCGAAAACTGGCAGTGTTCCTGTTCCAAAATTAGACCCAAAAGGAATTAATATGAATTCAGCTATAAGCGCAATCCCTCAAGATAGATGTAAAACAATCATAAGTATAAAAAGTAAGAAAGATGTTTATGAAGTAGAGTGTGTTCGTGATGATAATCAAGAACTTAAGCTATTTGTTGATGCGATAAGCGGCAAGATTTTAAGAATAAGATACGCAGATTAAACGAAAAGATTAATAGTATCATTTAAAAATAAATATCCTTTGCTGGTTGGCTTGATTTTATTTTTAGAAAAATTTAGTAGACCTTTTTCTATTCCAAGAAACAGTCTTTGGATAATTTCATTTCTAGATAAAAAGGTTTGTTGTTCAAAAGTTTGAATATCAAAGCCATTTTTTAATCTTAGAGCATTTAGCATAAACTCATATACTAACTCATTTTTATTAACAATATTGAAATCTTTTATAAATATATTGGTTTGGGTATATATTTTTGGATGTTTATGTTTCCATACCCTTTTTATTTTTTTTGTCCTTAAATCTGTGATTTTGCTATGAGCGCCTGCACCAATTCCAATGTAGTCGCCAAACATCCAGTAGTTTGAATTATGAATGGATCTTAGATTATCTTTTGCATAGGCGGAAATTTCATATTGATTAAAGCCGGCTTTTGATAAAAGTTTCTTTCCAGAAATTTCAATGTTTTCTAGTGTCTCTTCATTAGGCAATAAAGGTGGTTTTGCAGCAAATAAAGTATTTGGTTCAATAGTTAGTTGATACCATGAAATATGAGTTGGTTGCATAGTAATAGCTTCAGATATATCAAATATTCCATCTTCTAGGGTTTGGTTTGGTAAGCCATGCATTATATCTATATTAAAGTTAGATATTTGAGAGTTTTTTATCTCTTCAATAGTGGTATAAACATTTTCACTATTGTGTATCCGACCTAGACTTCTAAGCTTTTCATCTTGGAAGCTTTGTACTCCCAAGGATATTCGATTAATGCCAATATTTTGATAGCTTAATATTGAACCTCTTTCAACTGTACCAGGATTCATTTCTAGAGTAATTTCACAGTTTGAATGGATCTTAGTATTATTTTTTATATGTTGCAAAACCTTATTGAGATATTCAGGTTTAAATAAAGATGGGGTGCCACCGCCAATAAAAATACTTATAATTTCTCTATTTTGTATATCATCAAGGTGTGTATTAAAATCATTAATTAACTGTTTATAATATTGTTCAGTAAGATAAGTATCATCTTTTATTGTATGTGAGTTGAAGTCGCAATATGGACATTTACGCACACACCATGGGAAATGAATATAAATACTGATTTGTTTATTTATTTCAAACATTATGTTTATGCCTTAAAAATTAAAAATTTGCTCACAATAAAAGTATAAATAGCTACTAATCCCATAGTTATAAATAAGGCTAATAAATATTGAATATTAAGAATATGTAGTAGTACATAATATATAGCCTCATTTAATGCTAGACCAATCATTACGTTTATAAAAAATTGGGAAGCAGCTTTTTTATGAGATTCTGTAGTCGTTGAGAATGTAAGGAAACGATGGCCAAAATAACTAACATTAAAAGCAATCAAAAAAGCAAAAAAATTTGCAACTAAAGGTTTGAAGATATTTTGCTCAACAAGTAACCAAACGATAATCATGTTTGTTATAGAGGCTAAAATACCAATGATGATAAAGAAAATAATCTGTTTTTTTAACATTGTTTATAGAGATTTGCGAAAGTTATTTATATTATAACTATTAGAAATTATTTTATAAGAGAAAGTTAAAGTGGAAATAACTAAATATCAATTGGGTGTGGTTGAGGATTTAACATCGTCTGCTTTGTATATGATGTTTAATCTTAAAAAAAATAGTGATACTAATTTTGGTCTAAAGATTCTACAGAGATTTGTTGATGGTAGAAGTGTAGTTGCAGGATTTGGTAATAATCTTTTAAAAATGTTTGATATTACTCAAGGTGAGAATTTTGAGAGAGCTAAGTTTAAGGATGATAAAATTTCAGACAACGATGGTTTTGATTTGGTACTTTGGTTAAAGGATAATGATAGCGGAGAAGTTTTTAATAGTGCTATTAGTATTAGAAAGGCGCTTGAAGATTATTTTGAGTTTAAGCAAAGTGTGAGAGGCTTTACCTATCGTAAAAAATATGATTTGTCAGGATTTGAAGATGGCATAGAGAATCCTCAAGATGATGCAATATTGCCTACAGCTATAGTTTTAGATGGGAGTCTTGAAGGTTCTAGTTTTTGGGTATTACAACAGTGGATACATGATTTTGATTGGTTAAATAGTGTTAGTCAATCACAAAAAGAAGAATGTATTGGTCGTTCGTTAGATGATTCTCATCAGTTTGAAAGGCTTAAAGATTTTGCGCATGTGAAACGTTCAGCTAAAGAAAATTTTTCACCAGTGGCAGAGACATTGCGTAGGTCAATGCCATGGGCTGATGATAAGTTGCAGGGAGGTTTGATGTTTTCAGCATTTGCTACATCTTTTAGATCTTTTAATTTGCAGATGGCCCGAATGCTTGGTGCAGACGATGGGGTAATTGATGGGATTTTCCAGTTCTCTAAGGTGATGGAGACAAATTATTTATGGTGCCCCCCATTTAAAAGAGGTAGGTTAGATTTGTCTTTGTTTAATAATTGAAATTTTGTAAAGTGGCGAGAAATTTATTTTGTATACAAATACACCTTAACAGGTTAAAATATAGGCGTATTTTTCAAAATTAATTAGTATCTACGGAGGTTAATGTATGTCTGGTATTAAAAATATCACTAAGCTTCAGATAGAGGACAAAGGAAATAAATATTCTCTATATAGCTTAAAGAAGCTTTCTCAGGAACTTAATAGGGATGTAAGCCGTCTTCCTTATTCAATCAGAGTTTTATTAGAAAACCAGTTAAGAAATATTGATGGTTATAAAGTAAAAGAAGCTGACATGCAAAAGGTGTTAGGCTGGGATGCAAAAGCTAGTTCAAGGCCAGAAATTCCTCATATGCCGGCAAGAGTTGTGATGCAAGATTTCACTGGTGTACCTGCTGTGGTAGATTTAGCAGCAATGAGAAAGGCCATAAAAGATGCAGGTGGTGATGCAAATAATATTAACCCTTTAGTAGATACAGCTATGGTTATTGATCATTCTGTGCAGGTTGATTTTTATGGAACAAAGACTGCTTTGGCTCAAAACGTAGCAAAAGAATTTGAAAGAAATGGTGAGAGATATAGTTTATTAAAGTGGGCACAAACTTCGTTTAATGATTTTACTGTTGTGCCACCAGGAATGGGTATTATCCACCAAATCAATTTGGAATATCTTGCAAAAGGAGCCTTGGTTAAGAATATTAATGGTGAAAATATAATTTATCCAGATACTCTAGTAGGTACTGATTCACATACTACTATGATTAATGGTATTGGTGTAGTAGGTTGGGGTGTTGGTGGTATTGAGGCTGAAGCTGTAATGCTTGGCCAACCTTATTATATGGTGTTACCTGATGTTGTAGGCGTGAAACTTACTGGTAAATTGCGTACAGGTGTAACAGCTACTGATTTAGTGCTTAAAATTACTGAGATACTTAGAAAACATGGTGTAGTAGGTAAGTTTGTTGAGTACTATGGTGAAGGTATAGATAATCTCACCCTTCCAGATAGGGCTACTATTGCGAATATGGCTCCAGAGTATGGTGCAACTATTGGCTTTTTCCCTGTAGATGAAGTTACATTAGATTTTTTTAATAATACCAATCGTAGCGAACTTACAGATGCGGCTCGTGATATGTATAAAGAGCAATTGCTATACAGAGAAAATTCAGTAGAAGAGCCAGAGTACTCTAGTATTGTTGAACTTGATATGTCTGAAGTTGAATCTAATTTGGCTGGTCCTAAACGTCCACAAGATAGAGTAGCTTTTCATGATATGAAGACAGCTTTTGCTGAGGCGTTAGTACATGAGCAAGGTTTGCACGGTTTTGGATTAACTCAAGAAGATTTGACAAAATCTGTCGAAGTTAAAGGCACAGGTGAGCAGATTACACATGGTTCATTAGCGATTGCTGCAATCACATCTTGTACAAATACTTCTAATCCATCATTGCTTTTGGGTGCAGGCCTTTTAGCTAAAAAAGCGAATGAGAAAGGTTTAAAAGTTAAACCTTTTGTAAAGACTTCTTTAGCACCAGGTTCTCAGGTTGTTACTCAATATCTTGAAAAAGCAGAATTACTTCCAGAGCTTGAGAATTTAGGCTTTAATCTGGTTGGTTATGGTTGTACTACTTGTATCGGTAACTCAGGACCTTTAGATCAGCCTGTTATTGATGCTATCAATGAAGCTGATTTGGTTGTATCTTCTGTAAGTTCAGGAAATCGTAATTTTGAAGGACGTATAAACCCTTATGTGAAAGCTAACTACCTTGCATCGCCAATTCATGTAGTAGCTTATGCATTGGTTGGAACTGTTGATTTTGATCCAGTTGAAGATGCTATAGGTGTTGATGCTGATGGTAATAATGTGATGCTTGCAGATATCTGGCCAAGTAATGAAGAAATTGCTGCAATTCAATCTAATGTAGTAAATGCTGAAATGTTTAAAAAGGCTTATGCAACAGTACTTGATGGCACAAAAGACTGGCAAGATCTTCAGGTTCCAACTGGTCAGCTTTATGAGTTTGATAAAAAATCCACTTATATTCAGTGTCCTAACTTCTTCGAGAAGTTTGCTGAAGGTAATGATGATTTAGATATTAAAGGTGCTCGGACATTATTGATGCTTGGGGATTCTGTTACTACAGACCATATATCACCAGCAGGTGCAATCCCAGAAGATTATCCAGCAGGACAATATTTAAAATCACATGGTGTTGATAAAAAGGATTTTAATTCTTATGGATCACGTCGTGGTAATCATGAAGTTATGATGCGCGGAACGTTTGCAAATATTCGTATTCGAAACTTACTACTTGATGGAGTTGAAGGAGGATATACGAAGTATCATTTTGATGGTACACAACAGTATGTTTTTGATGCTGCAATGAAATATAAAGAAAAAGGTATCCCGTTAGTTATATTAGCTGGTAAAGAATATGGTACAGGTTCATCACGTGATTGGGCAGCTAAAGGGACATTCTTATTAGGTGTAAAAGCTGTAATTGCAGAAAGTTATGAGCGAATTCATCGTTCAAATTTAGTTGGTATGGGTGTATTACCATTACAGTTTATGGAAGGTCAGTCTGCTAAGACATTGGGTTTTGATGGAACTGAGATGTTTAATATCAAAAATATCAATGATATTAAGCCACGCCAAATAGTCGTTGTAGAGGCTGTGCATCCAAAAACTGCCCATACAACTACCTTTGAAGCTTTGGCACGTTTAGATGCTGATGTAGATGTCGACTATTTGAAAAATGGTGGTATTTTACAAACTGTACTTAAAGATATGATGGAATCAACCGTATCAGGAAGTTCAGAAGGCAAAGCTTCTGCTGAATCATCAGAGACATCTTGCCCATTTGCAAAAATGGCTAATTTCTTTAAAAAAATATTTAAATAAAATATCTTGTATCTTTGAGTGTTAGTTTTTTTATAGCTATTATTCTAAGTTTTTATTTTAAAATCTTCTAAAATAACCTAAGGTAAATACTTGTTCTATATAAGCATTGGATCTTAGTTCCTTTATTATCATTATGATAAAAGTATCAAAAATTATTTTATTAATTAATTAATAATGATACAGTCTTATTATTGCTATTAATTTGAATTTTGTTCTATATGATAAGAAAACTACTTACTATTTGTGTACAAAAAAAAGCTTCTGATTTACATTTATCTTCTGGTTGTAAGGCAAAGTATAGAATAGATGGAGATTTGATTGATATTGAATCATCTCCAGTATTAAGTGATAAAATGATTTCACAAATGTTGTTAGATATCATGACAGATGATCAAAAAGATGAGTTAATAGAAACTTATGAATGCGATTTTTCTATTGATGATAAGGATAATGATGCTCGTTTTAGGGTAAATGCATTTTTCCATAATAGGGGATATGGAGCAGTTTTCCGTAGGTTAGAAAATAAAATTCCTACTCTAGATCAGTTTGGCGCCCCTGCTGTGCTTAAGACAGTTCAGGCTAAAAAAGGTGGTTTGATTCTTGTAACTGGGCCAACAGGGTCAGGTAAGAGTAGTACATTGGCTGCATTAGTTAATGAACTGAATCAAAAGGAGGAGTCACATATTTTAACGATTGAAGACCCTGTTGAATTTGTTCATATAAGCCAAAAAGCGTTGGTTAACCAGCGTGAGGTGAAAAGAGATACAAAGAGCTTCAATGCGGCTCTAAAATCAGCACTTAGAGAAGATCCAGATTGTATTCTTGTTGGTGAGATGCGTGATTTGGAGACTATACGACTTGCTTTAGAAGCAGCAGAGACAGGACATTTAGTATTAGGGACATTACATACAATGTCAGCTATAAAAACCGTTGATAGAGTGATATCAGTATTTCCACCAGCTGAACAAGAGCTTGTACGTAATATGTTAGCAGAATCTCTAGAGATTGTTATTTCTCAAAGATTATTAAAGCGTAAAGGTGGTGGGCGAGTAGCTGGATATGAAGTTTTAATTTCTAATTCTGGAATTAGAAATATGATTAAAGAAAATAAACTTTCACAAATATATACGGCTCTGCAAACAGGCACATCTAAAGGTATGGCTACTATGGAACAAAGTATCGAAAATCATCTCAAAGCTGGAGTTATAACCTCAGAAGAGGCTGCTAAATATATTATAGTGAGGTGATCTGTCTTTTAGCAACTAAGGTATGCAAAATAATAACTGAAATAAATTTCACTAAAGCTTAGTAGCTTAATTTTTCTTTGACTTTACCTCTGAAAATATAATATGCGTAGCTAGTATATAATAGTAGTAGAGGAATCATTATAATCGCTGGTATTAATGTGAATAAGAGAGTAGTTTGGCTAGCTTCAGCTTCTAAATATGTCATTTTATAAGGTATGATATATGGGAATATTAGAGTTAACATACTTACATAGGTAAGTATGAAAATAGCTACAGCAGACCAATAAGGTAAAGCATGGTTTCTGGCTTCAATAACCTTAATGAGTATGAAAAAGCTAATTATTGTTAGTACAAATAATTCTCCTAGTATTGCCATTTTATATAAATTATCTAATGGAAGTTGTACATATACAGGGGTTATGATGCCAATTATCAACATTAAGAAAGCTAATATTTTGCAGCATTTTTTTGCATACTTCTTGGATTCTATTAACAGTTCTCCTTCTGTTTTTAATATTAGGCGAGTAGCTCCTAATAGCATATATCCAAAAATTAAAGTAATACCTGTTAAAAATGAAAAACCGATACCAGAAAAGGTACTATGAGGGAAGCCTATTATTAATTTACCGACAATATGACCTTCTAAAAATGTTGCTATTAATGAAGCTATGAAAAATAATTTATCCCAATTTTTTATTCCTCTTGGTGAAGATTTCAACCTAAATTCAAAACAAATACCCCTAAATAGTAGCATAACCACAAGCAGTACTGCTGGCATATAAATTTTAGGGAAAATGTATGCGAATGCGATAGGAAACATACCATAAAAACATGCGAGTGAAAAAACTAGCCATGTTTGGTTACCATCCCAAGTTGGCAATAAAATACTTGTAGCAATATCTTTTTGGTCACTATTAAAAAATGGGAATAATATACCCACTCCTAGAGCAAATCCATCTAATACTACATAAAGTAGTAATCCAAAAGCAATTATACCCAACCAAATTAGTCCTAAGTCCATAATTTATTCCTCTTCTTTATTAGTGCTTTTTTCAACTGATTGAAAATATGAGTATGGCATACGCTCTTGAATCCCAGTATCTGGTCCAGCTTTAATAATTTTGAATAAGTATTTAAAATAAAAGAATCCAAAAATAATGAAGTAAACAATTATAATTGAGGCAAGTGATATGAAAACTTCCCAGAAGTTAATATCACTTACAGAGTATTGTGTTCGGAGAATATTGTATACAACCCAAGGCTGTCTACCAAACTCGGCAGTGAACCATCCCGTGATAATAGCTACAAACCCAAGTGGTGTAGATAGTGTACAGAGTTTAAGGAACCATTTGTGACTATATATCTTTTGCTTAAATAATAAGCCTGTACCAATTACACCAATTAAAACCATTAATAACCCAATACCAACCATTATTCTAAAACTATAAAATACTACAGGTACTATAGGCCTATCTTTTTCTGGGACAGATTTTAAACCAACTAATCTACCATCTAAACTATGCGTATTTATTAAAGATGCTAGCTTAGGAATTTCGATAGCAAATAAATTTTTTTCTTGAGACTCACTTGGGTAGGCAAATAATACTAGAGGAGCACCTTCTTGTGTATTCCATACTCCTTCCATAGCAGCAGTTTTCAGTGGTTGATGCTTATGAACTTCAAGCCCAACTTCATCTCCCACAAAAAGCTGAGAGAAACTTAGGATTAGGATTGAAACTACTGAAAATTTTATGCATGTTTTTGCAAAAGAGTGAAATTTATCCTTTAAAATAAAGTAGCAACTGACCCCTAATATAACCACTAATGTACTTAGGTATGATGCTAGAAGCATGTGGATAAATCTAGGTATTACAGATGGGTTGAAAATTACGTGATACCAGCTATAGACATCAAATTGTCCATTTATATATTTCACACCATCAGGAGTTTGCATCCATGAATTTGCTGATAAAATCCAAAATGCTGATAAGGTAACACCTACAAATATTGTAAAGTTTGCTATGAAATGGACATGTTTATTGATTTTACCCCAACCAAAAATCATAATGCCTAAAGCTCCTGCTTCGATAAAGAATGCAGTTAGAACTTCATAGGTAAATAAAGAACCAAGTACAGGACCAACTTTTTGAGCAAAACCTGCCCAATTAGCCCCAAGCTGGAATTCCATAACTATACCTGAGACAACGCCCATACCAAATGTTAAGGCAAATATCTTTGTCCAAAACTTAACAATTGATAAATATTTATCTTTTTTTGTAATTAACCATAGTGCTTCAAAGATCATTAGAAAAGTTGATAACCCAACACTGAAGGCTGGAAACAAGATATGAAAACTAACTGTGAAGGCGAATTGAACTCTTGATAGAATCTCGACCCAGTACATAAGAAAACCTCTTTTATATTATTTGTTAAACTAACTGCATATAGGCTTTTGATTACTATTTATATTTTTTTAAGTTTAGCCATATGATGAATTATTTGGCATTATAGCTGAGAGAGCATATTTTAACTAAATATTTCTACGCTAGAAGAATTTCATATTTTTAAGTTTTTTTCAAGTAAATTATAACAAATATTAAGAGCAAATGATGTTATATGTCTTGGTTTATATTTATAATATCTATATTGGGTAAAATTATTTAGAGGTGTTTATGAAAATATTAATAGCGGGTGGGTCAGGCTTCATTGGTAGAGAGCTATCAAAATATCTTAGTAGTAAACATGAATTATCTCTTTTAACAAGGTCTGATAAAAATAGTTTAGAAGCGTATCACAAGCTGATTACTTGGAACATGTTAGATCAAGATTTAATATCTGAATATGATATAGTTGTAAATTTGTGTGGTTATAATATTGGAAAAAAAAGATGGTCTAAAGCTGTCGAAAAGAAGATAATATCTAGTCGTATTGATCCTACTAAGAGGCTAGTGAAATTGATTGGCGAAAAAAATATTTGGTTAATTAATGCTAGTGCTATAGGGTTTTATAACTTTTCCAAACTATCGCAAGATGAGGATAATCACAGTAGAAACTATGATAATCTCACGTTTGGTCAAGAAGTTGTGGATCAGTGGGAAAAGTGCTTAATTGACTCGGAGATGAAAAGATATACAATTTTACGTTTTGGTGTTGTAATTGGTCAAGGTGGAGTGCTTGAAAAGATGTCAATGTCAGCTAAATTTGGTTTTATAACTATGTTTGGTGAAGGGGGGCAATATATGAGCTGGGTAAGTATTTATGATTTGGTTAGAGCTTTTGATTTTATTATAGATAAGAAGCTCAATGGCAAAAGCATATTTAATATAACTGCTCCAAACGCATCACAGCATATAGTTTTGGTTAAATTATTAAGAAAATATTTAGCAAAAAAATATATTATTAAAATTCCAGAACCACTTGTTAAATTTATCTTTGGTAAGATGGGAGAAGAGTTGCTATTATCAAGTCAGAATATTAAATCTACAAGATTAAAACAATTAGGTTTTTATTTTGTAGATTCAAAGATACATAAAGCCTTAGAAAGGTACATCTAACTTTAATTATCCATAGGAATTTTAACTGTAACAGTAATACCACTTTGTTTAATATTATTTTTTGCATAAATTTGGCCATTATGTAATCTGACAATTTCTGTGGCGATTGCTAAACCAAGTCCGCTTCCTTCTTCACCTGTACCTGTCTCACGATAAAACCTATCAAAAATTCGACCAATATTTTCTGTAGGAACGCCGATGCCATTATCTTTTATTTCAACTATAATATTGTTGTTTTTTGCATATGAATAGATTTCTACTAAACCATTAGGCTCGGTATATTTGACAGCATTCATTATTAAGTTTTTGAACAAAATCCTAAGTAAATAATCATTGCTGTAACAAAAAAGTTGTTTTTCACAAGGATAGAAAGATAGCTCAATATTTTTTTCAATGGCTTTCATAGCATTATCTGCGATTAAAGTTTCAAGAACTGTATTAATCATTAATTTTTTACCAAAAGTAATTTGTTCATTTGGTTGGATTCTACTTAGCGTTAATAGTTGATCAATTATATGAGAATATCTATTGGTCAAGTTTTTAATTCTTTCTAATTTTTGTTTGATTTCATCTATATTATCTGAGGTAAGTGCTATTTCTACCAGTGTCTTGACACCAGCTATAGGGGTTTTTAGTTCATGTGCAGCATCTCCTGAGAAATGTTTTTCTCTTTCGAGTGTTTGGTGGAATTTTTCTATCAAAGAGTTTATTTGTTCAACGATAGATTTGATTTCATAGGGGACAATGTTCTCATTTAGTTTTTCATTTTTACGGGGGTTTATTTCACCAACACGTTTGTTAATTCTCTCGAGGGGATGGAGTGCTGTTTTTAAAATATAGTAAATAAAAGCAATTAGTACAATATATGTGGCAGCCAGAAGTATAGCAAGTTTAAAAATTATTTGTCGTGATATCTTATTCTTTACTGCATTGTTTGCAAAGACAGTTATAATATCGTTGCTATCTGTTTTTATAGTATAAGTTTGCCACTGTTTTTGTTTGCCATTTTCTACTGTATATAACCATTCAAAACCAGGCATTGAAATAATTTGTTTATATTTTTCATCAGAAATATTAAGGTTGGATGTTTTAAGTAATAATTCTTTATGTTTACCATCATAGACGATAAAGCCGACACTATCATTATAGTTTTTGATATTTAAGAAGGAGGTTGATAGTTTGTTTGCTATCATGTGGGTGGTACTCTCATCATCTTCTAAAGGGTATATTTTTAAAACAGTATCAATAACTTGAGCAGCTGTTTTTAGTTGGTAATCAAAGAGAGTGTCATTTTGGTGTTTGACTTGATAGAAGCTAAATATAGATATCACAAGCATAAAAACAGCAAAGAAACTTGCAAAAGATATAACTAGGAAACTTAGGATCGAGCCTTCTTTTTTATTTGTTGAAAACATATGTTTTATAAAATTATTTATCTCTATTGAGTAGTATAAAGAATTTTGAATTTTATTATTAGTTTTATAATTGTTATAATCATTTGCATTAGTTATAAATTATAAAAAATATAGTTTTTTGGATTAAATGAGCAGGATAGCTAGACCTATTTATACAAAGTATTATGAATGTGCGACATTATACTTTTATACCGAAGAGACGTATGAGTTTGACTTGCTTATAACGTGTCCTCATGCTGAGTTTGGAAAAAATTTTGTTGAGTTTGATTTTCCTGCTATCGGCCAGCTAGTTAAATTAAGTAAAGAAGATTTTGATGATTTTCTCTCAATAGAGTATGATTTTGGAACACACTCTCTTAGCCATGCTATTGCTCAAAAATTATATTCGGATTATGGTTTATATACGTTGATTGTTGAGCCAAGCTTCCCTCGCTCTATATTAGATGCTGGAAGGTTGTACCCTAATTGTATAAGAAATATTATAGACTATGACCAACATCCTGAGCTAAAAGACTCTATTGTGAGTTTATATAATCAATATATGCAAAAACTATGTCACGTTGTAGCTATTGCTAAGGGTTATAAAGCTCTTTCGATAGATTTACATACGATGTCTAGTTATTCTCCTAACATAATTCAAGAAAGATATTCTGAAGCAATAAAAGAGACCCCAGACACCCTTGAAAAGTATATTGATCTATATAAGAATGCTCACAAAGATGGTGAGAAACGTGTAACAGAACTTTTTACAGGAGATGCACGTAATGGAATATTTGCCTCAAAAGATCTCTTAGAAGCTTTATCATTTGAGCTACAAAATGTTGGAATTGAAATACAGTATGATAAGCCATATATATTAGCTGAACATCTTGTAGCACATTACTTAGTCTGTGAGTTAGAAGCAGTTTGTATTGATATTCCTAAAGATCTTTTATCTAAACTTACAACGCTAGATCATAATTATGATATTTCAAAACTTGAAATTAATAGAGAAAAATTAGCTTCTGTAGCTACTATCTTTGCTAAGGCTATTGCTAATACACGCAAATTACAACAATTAAAGGGTACATAAATCTATGGTGACTAAAGCAACAAATGTTATTTCTGAAAAAATTTGGGGTAAGAAAGCTATTCATATACCAAATACTACAGATATTTATGGAGCGAAGCTTGTAAGCTCATTTGTAAATAAATATGCCACACGCACATTATGTCTTTTAGCAAAGGATCATAAAATAATTTTGCCCAAAAAAACTGAATCAGAAGTTAAGAAGATGATTGATTATTTCAATGAAATTGGTTTTAGCTATATTAGTATGGATAATTTTATATTTGTAGACAAACTTATGGAAAATTATAAACTTTCGACTATTGTTATGAATTTTGCCGATCAAATTCCTGAATTTAGTAATCCAGAATATACACATTTAGTCCCATTTACAGCAGCAACGGCTATTGAACTTTTAGGGATAAAGTACAAGAAAAATCATGGGCTTTCTGAGGCTCTTTCACAGTTTCTTAATGACAAGTCTTTCTTAAGGCAAATGTTACATGAAAAAGGCATTTTAGTACCAAGTGTAAATATTATATCTACAGTAAGTGACGATGATTATTCTAAAAAAGCCCTAGAAGTATATCGTGAATATGAAAATAAAGGTATATATGAATGTGCGGTTATTATGCCAAGAGCTTGCTCAGGGTATGGGATTCATAGGTTTGAGAGTGAAAAAGAGTTAAGAGCTATTTTAAAACTGATGAGAAGGGTCGAAGTTTTTATGATAGATCCTTGGCTTGATAATCTTGGATCTCCAGCTTTCCAGGTAAGCATTGCAGATAATAAAGAAGATGATATTTGTCTTGGGCTTAGTGATCAAATGTTGGCTGGCCAAACACATTTAGGTAATAAATATAAATCTAGATTTAGTGATGAACCATCAGTTATTGATATGTGTGACCAGATGACAGAGATATTAAGAGAAATGGGTGTCAGAGGAATAATAGGTGTCGATCTTCTTATTCGTGAAATCAATGGTCAAATAGTACCATATGTATTAGAAGTAAATGCACGTCAGACAGGAGCTATATATGCGGGGTTTTTAGCATATGAACTTCGTAATGGTGAATATAAGCCTTGGGTTGGGCATAATAATGTTACTGTACCAAAAGGTTCATCTATAAGTGATTATCACAATTATCTTAAATTGAATGATATTGACTATAAGCTTGGCGATGACGAGGGTGTTATTATTACTTGTATAGGTAATCTTAATTTAAATAGTAAAATCATGATTTTAGTTATTGCAGATACTGATAAACGCCTTGATGAAATTCTTGATATTGCGACTTCTTTTAAATAAATCTTTTCATTATCTTTTTATCTAAACTATACTTGATATAAGTATATATTATCTTGGTGTATATGTTATGGATAAAATACCTTTAGGTGTAAGTAGTTGTTTAATTGGGAATAATGTTCGTTATAACGGAGGTAATTGTCATAAATCTTATATAACTGGAGTCTATGCAAGCTATTTTGATTACAAAATTGTATGTCCTGAAGTAACGGCGGGACTAGGAGTTCCTAGAACAACTCTTTTTCTAATTGAAAATATTCAAAAAAATCTTTTGGCAGTTAAAACTAACAAAACACATTTTGATGTAACTCATCAAATTGATCAAGCTAGTGATAAAATAATATCAGATTTAGGCATGGTTTATGGGTTTATTTTAAAAGCTAAGTCACCAAGTTGTGGGGTTGAAACAGCAAGGGTCTTTGATGAGAGCCATAAATATACTGGCATCAAAGCAGACGGTCTATTTGTTAGAGCTTTGAGGCAATATGATCCACTTTTACCGATCGAAGATGATGGTAAATTAACTGATAAGGTTCTCAGAGATCATTTTTTACGTAAGGTATTTTGTTATTATGATTTAAAAATAAATTTTATGTCATGTTTAAATATAACCGAAATGATGGAATATCATTCTAAACATAAAGTATTGCTACGGATGCATAATAACAAAGCTAAGAAAATTCTGGGTAATATGCTATCAGAGGCTGGAAATAAAGCTAATATTAGAGAAATTAAACAAAAGTATATAGAACAATTTATGCAAGCTATAGAGAAACCAGCTAAGCGAGGTGCTCATTATATGGCTTTACAAAATGTATTACGTGAAATAAATCGTAAAATTTCTAAATCTCAGCGGCAGTATTTACAAGAAATTTTGAATAAATATAAAGATTGTAAAATTTCTTGGGATGTTCCTGTAGGTATAATTAAGATGTATTTACTTGAATTAGATTTGCCTTATTTAAATAAGCAAAGTTATTTGAATCCTTATCCTGATGAGCTTATTAATTTGGCTTAAACTTTAATGTTTTTGGGTAATAACAAAGTTAAAGGCAAACAAGCTAAAAGTATAATGACAATTATTCCAAATGCATTTTCATAACTAGGTGAGCCATTACAGCTGTTAGAAACGCTTGAATCATATTTGGCTAAAATATATCCAATGGTTGGTAACAAAATAACAGGAGCTAAATTATTAACCATATTGATACCTGCTGTACTTGATCCGGATGTCCCTGGTGGAGAAAAAACTTTTGCTATCGTAAATGTGACCGCTTGAGGTCCCGCCATGATTCCTAGAGATAAATATAAAATAATAAATATAGTTTGGTTCATAGGGGCAAAGATCAAGGTAGCTAATAGAATTGTTGATGCACTAATACTTAGTACTAGCATTAGCCTAAAGCGAGAGGTGAAAGCAGAGAGTATGCCAAAAATACCAAAACCTATTGCAGCACCAATAAATAAAAAGCTGTTGAGGTGTGCGGCTGCAGCTTCTGTTAGGTTGAGTTTGTTTTCAATAAAACCAACTCCCCATAAAGAACCTAGTACATTGATAGGGATGAATAAAGCAGCACTAATAAGACTAGCAACCCAGAATTTAGGATTTGCTAGTATGACAAGGAGTTTCTTGATAGTCTCAATAAAGCTGGTTTCACTAAAATGAGAGAAGTTTTTTACATGTTTAGTATTATCCTTAATAAATATAATTATTAGGAAAAATAAAATTATTCCAAGGTATGTAAAGACATCATTACCTTTTTTCCAACCGAGGCTAACCACAAGATCAGATAGTAGAATATCTGTAGCTAGACCACCTAAAATACCAATGATAGTTGCAAAACCAATGAATGTTGAAAAGAATCTTTGTGGTAACCACATTGCAGCCATTTTCGCAGCACCAATAAATCCAAAAGCTGAGCCTATACCCATCAATATTCTACCAAAAAATGCTACTTCATAGTAATTCGATACTGAAAATAAATAGTTACCTAATACACACAGTCCCGTAGCAATTGAGATAACAATTTTGCGATTATATTTATCAATTATCACTCCGGCAGGGATTTGCATCAAAGTGTACGAGATGAAATAAGCTGACGAAAGCCAGCCGATTTGAGTATCGCCAATATTAAAAGTACTTTTTAAGTCATGTGCCATAACCGCTGGTGCAGCACGTATAAAAAAATCATAACTATAATTAAGAGTAGCAACAAGACAGATAGCCCATGCTATAAAAATCATTAAATTTGATTTTGGAAGATGTGATTCATCCATAAGATCTTATATAAAATTCTAAAGTAGATAGAATAACAAAAAGTTAGCAATTATCCAAGTATTGATTGAAGTTGTAAGTTTTGAACAAGAATATTATGCTACTCATAAATTGGATTAAGAATCATCTTCTAGTTGATCAATTATTTCTTGTTGTTCAATATCGGTTTTAACGGACTTTGATTTATCAGTAGCTATATACATATATACAACGGGCAAAACAAAAAGTGAGAATATTGCCCCAACTACAAGCCCACTAGAAATAACTACACCAATACAGTTTCTGCTTACAGCGCCAGCACCAGACGAGGTTACAAGTGGAATTACTCCCACAACCATAGCTGATACTGTCATTAGTATAGGCCTTAGACGTTGAGATGATGATGTAATTATTGCATCATATTTGCTTAGACCGTTATGCTTTTGTAGGTGATTGGCAAACTCAACGACCATAATACCTTGTTTTGATATCAAACCGATTAAGGTTACTAGACCTAATTGGGTATATATGTTTAGTGAGGCCCAGCTAGCTCCAGCATACTGTCCAAGATAAAGAGGGATAAGAGCTCCTGATATTGCCATTGGGATTGTGACAAGAATAACTAAAGAGTCTCTAAAGCTTTCAAACTGAGCTGATAAAGCTAGGAAAATGAGTATAATGGCAAAGCTAAAGGCCACCATCATTGTATTACCATTCTCTATGAATTGTCGAGCAGAACCTGAAAAGTTGTAGGAAAAACCTTCTGGAAGTTGGCTTTTTACTACGCTTTGTACATAAGCTATAGCTTGACCTTGGCTTACTCCTGGAGTCATTACAGCAGAAATTGTTGATGAATTTAGCTGTTGGAATGTATTAAGAGTTAGAGGTTGTCCTTCTGTTTTGAAACTTACTAATGCAGATAGTGGTAATTCAGAGTTAAATAAATCATCAATTGCATCTGAGTGGATATAAATATTTCCTAGTTGCTCTTGAGTTAACATTCCATTCCTAGCAAGTTGAGGAATTACTTGGAAGCTATAGCCTTTTAAAAAGAAGTAGTTAATATAGCCACCAGCATATGAATAGCCAAGAGTTTTAGCTATGTCTGACATTGTAATGCCTAATATTCCTGCTTTTTCGCGATCAATATTTATATCAACTACGGGATTGTCAAATTTTAGGTCGCTTTGAGCAAATACAAACAAGCCGCTTTTCATCATTTTATCGATAACGTCGGTTGTAATTTCATTTATAGCTTCATAATCATTTACACTTTGAATAACTAAAGATAAAGGTGCGCCGCGTGGGATACCTGGTAGTGCAGGTGTCTGATATGTGTATGTCTGAATACCAGGAATATCAGTAACCTTTGCTTGAGCTAGGTTTGCTGCTTGTTGTTGGGAGATTTTTCTTTGATCCCAAGGTTTCATAATAAAACCGCCAAAAATAACATTAGAACCCATTACTCCATTAAGAATAAATGTGTTTTGCCTGCCAGGCACATCATCAAGAGTCGTTGCTAATTTTTTACCAAAAGCTTCTAAGTAATTGATATTTGCAGATGATGGTGCTTGTCCCATAATTCCTAAGAAACCCATATCTTCATTTGGAGCTAACTCAGATTTGATACCTTTACCCATGATAAAGCAGCTAGCCAAAACTATTATTCCGACTATTGCAATAGCTGGTTTTATCTCTAATACAAATATAAGCAAAGCTTTGTATTTGGCTGTTAGCTTACTAAAAACTCCATCAATAAATTTAACCAGTTTGGTATTCATCATCTGGCGGTTAAGTACTCTTGAGCACATCATAGGTGATAGAGTATAGGCAACTATACCTGAGATAAGTACAGCTCCAGCAAGAGAGTAGGCAAATTCAGTAAATAATTGTCCTGTAAAGCCCCCCATCATTCCAATAGGTGCATATACAACAATTAGTGTTAATGTCATTAAAACAACCGGATTAGCTATCTCTCTAGCTCCTCGGATGGCTGCTGCAAAAGGCTCCATCCCTTCTTCAATATGCCGGTAGATATTTTCTAATACAACGATAGCATCATCAACTACTAATCCAATAGCTAGAATCATTGCAAGTAGGGTTAAAAGATTTATTGAAAAACCCATGAGGCTCATTAAGAAAAATGAACCAATAATCGATAGTGGAATTGCAATGATTGGTACAATAATAGCCCTTAATGACCCTAAGAAAAGAAACATTACTATTGATACTATAATTATAGCTTCAATTAGGGTGTGTAAAACTTCATCGATAGAACTTTCTATATATGTGGTTTGATTGTAAGCAATGCTAACATTTAAGCCATTGGGTAGGGATGCTTTGATGTTTGGTAATTCTTTAACTAATCTATCAACCACTGATAGAGGGTTTTCTTCTGGGGATACAACCGCACCAGCAAGGACAGCATTTTCACCATCAAAGGAAACAGAGGAGTTATAATCTTGTGCCCCAAGCTCAACTTTAGCAACATCTTTAAGACGTACTACTTGATTATCACTTTTCTTGATAATTAAGTCTCTATATTCTTGTGCTGTAGACATACTTGTTTCGGGATTAAGCGTATAATTTAGGTATGGCCCTTGTATTTGCCCACCGGCAGAGACTAGGCTGTTTGCCCCAATTGCTTTAGCTAGTTCACTAGGTGTGATAGCATATTCAGCCATGCGTGTTTTGTTGGGATAAATACGCATTGCATAAGGTTGATTTCCCCACACATCTATAGATGATAGTCCTCCTTGAGCAAGAAGTTTAGGTGTTAGCGCTGAGTTGATATATGCAGATATTTGCGATGTATTCATTGAACTACTAGTAAAAGCTAGAATTAATGAAGGAAAGTTATCGGCAGGATTTAGTTTTATGGCAGGAGAGTAAGCATCTTGAGGAAGTTGGTTTAGGACTGAGTTGACGTTTTGAACAACTTCAGATAAGACATCATTAGTGTTGTATCCTAGCTTGACAAAGACATTGATAGTACTTGAGCCTAGAGCTGACGAGGATGTCATATAGTCAATACCTTTTGATGACCCAACAGCTGATTCTATAGGACGGGTAACGAAAGCTTGAATAGTCGCAGGGTTAGCACCTGGATATGCCGTTGTAACAGTTATTGTTGCACTATCCATATAAGGATATTGTCTAATCTGTAAATTAAAAAATGAGCCCACACCAACAACAATAATCATTAAGCTTATCGAAAGTGATAAAACAGGCCTTCTGATAAAAAGATCAATAAACCGCATTACTGAATTCCTTCATTGTATATATTGTTATTAATTTTCACACTATTGTTGATAATGGCATTCATACCTTTGTGGACTTTATTTTGACCGGAAATGATAATTGTTACACCAGGGTTGAGCCCAGTGACTAAGGCCATGTTGTTTCGTGTTTCTGTTACTTTGATGTTTTCTTGTCCAACTTTATATAAAGTTTTGTCGGAATGGATAGTTTCCATACCGCCATTTGCTGTAGAAGTATAAGTTGCTTTTTCTGGCTGACCATCTTTCATTACGGGATTAAGTGTATATACTGATTGTCCATAAAGACTGTATGATATAGCATTTCTAGGTATGACAATCGAATCTTTTTTAACAGGAAGACTAACGCGTATAGTAAGAAACATTCCAGGAACGATTTTATGATCAGAGTTTTTATATGTTGCTTGTACAACTATTGATCTGTTTGAATCATTAATAAATGAATTGATAGCAGTAATTTTAGCAAGGAAAGCTTTTCCAGGGTATGAATCTGAGTAGAAGCTTATTTTTTGACCTAAATTTATTAATTTTACTTTATTTTGAGGTATCGAAAATGTAATGAAAATAGGATCAACTTTTGTGAGTGTTGCGGCATTATCACCATTGTTGAAGTATTGTCCTAAACTGATATTTCTAATACCGATCTTACCGTCAAAAGGAGCTTTTACTTCTTTAAATGCTATTTGTGATTCGATATTTTCTACTTGAGCTAAAGCAGATAGGTAGTCAGCATTAGCTTTATCAGCAGATTCTTTTGATGTTGCTCTTTGCTTGACTAGTTTGTTATAACGATCTGTTGTGATCTTAGCTAGCTTTAGTTTTGAAAGTGCTTCTTCAAGATTAGCCTTTAATTGGCTTGTATCGAGCTTAAAAAGAAGATCCCCTTTTTTAACTTCTTGACCACTTTTGAAGTGGATTTCACTAACAATACCGCCTGATTGAGAAGATATCTCTGTAGATTGGATGGCTTGAGCTTCACCAATGCTATTTATAACTTGCTTCCAGTCAGTTTTTTCAACTTTTGCAGATGTTACAGCTACCGGCTGAGGTATAAAAGATGCCATACCTTTCTTAATCATGCTTTGGATAAATTCCGCAAAGCCAAATATTCCACCAAATAAAATTAAAGTTACAACAATGACAGCAACTGAAGCAGTTCTTTTATTTTTTAACTTATTTAGTTGAGCACGGATAAAATTAAGTTGAAATATAAAGTAGACAATAGCTAAAGATAATCCTAGCTTGCCAAAGAGTGACCAAGCCATTGCAATAGTGATAATGACAAAAATAGAGTAATATTTTTTATTTGAATTTATTTTTTGTTTAATATTTAAAAAAGTTTTTTGAAAATCCACAAGCCTATCCTACTAATCTTTTAATGTAAATATATCTATAAAAAAGCTTATACAATTGATTACTAATATGGTTACAAAGAATATTAGGCTATAAACTGCTAAACTTATACCAGATATTTGTTCTGAAATATCTGAGCAACTTTCAATTGTACCAGTAATTGATTTAGTTGCAGTGAGTAAAAAATGATTGTCGACTATTCCGCACGTATTAGAATTTGAAATAGTGGTGTCAAAATATTGCATATATGTCTGATTACCGGCGATATAGACACCAAATATAATGATGATAATAATAGCTATTCGCAAAAAAATATTTAAATTTCTAGAGTCTTTTTTAATACATCCTAACACACTCAAAATTAATATACATAATACGGATAGTTGTTGTAGTAAGCACATTGGACAAGGTTTCCAGCCCAAAAAAGCGACAATAAAAAGTGCTATACACAAAACTGCCAAGCAAATTAGGGCATTAAAAGGAAAAATGTAGTTGTTCAATTTGTTCATTATAAGCCTTACAGCAAACAGAAAGATTTCGTAATTGTATCATATATTTAGGTGTTTTTTTATAGTATCTGTATAGAGCTTATTTACGGAGGTGTGAAGTTTGTTTTTAGGTGTTTTTAATGTTAGTTGTTCGATACTTACTTTTCTTAAGTTGTTTATGGTTTCTTTTAGTAAATAGTGATTTCTAGGTTGGTGAGAAGGAGCGGATATTAAGATATATTTCATATATAAATTATAGCTATGTTCAAATAATAATCTATCGCGTAAGATATTTGCCTCTTTGATGAGGATTAAAGCTGTTTTAGCAGTAATAGATACATTTTCTAATATTTCTTTTATATGAATTGTTGCTTTTAGTAGCTTAAATTGTTTATTTGTTAATAAAAGTTCTTTTTTTATATGATTCAATTCTTTTAAGTTAGCTTTGATGAAGGTCAAAGTTATTTTCTCTATATTTTCAGCATTTATATAAATAGGATTTTTGAAGAAAAAATTATCATGCAAGCGAGGTAGGAGGTGTAGAATTTTTGGGAATACTTTTTCTAGAGAGTTTAAATTTCCTAAAGTTTCAAAAAAGATTTTAGGGTTTTTAAGAGCTTTTATTAATTCAACATATAGGCGTTCTCTTTTTAGGTAATCAAGCTCACCAGATCTGGCTATTTGTTTTGCAAGCTCTTTTGTTTCTGGGGCTATAGAAAAACTAAAATCAGAAAGTTGAGCCATAAAGCGTGCAAGCCTAATCACTCTAAGCGGGTCTTCAGTAAAAGCAATAGATGTGTGTCGTAAAACTTTGTTTACTATATCTTGCTGACCATTGAAGGGATCAATAATATTATTTTGTCGATCTAGGGCTATTGAGTTTATTGTAATATCACGACGTTCGAGGTCTTTTTTTAGAGTTACGTTCTTTGAGGAATCAACTTTAAAAGCATGGTATCCATAGCCAACTTTTTTCTCAGCTCTTGCAAGAGCATATTCATCTTTAGTTTCAGGGTTTATAAATACAGGGAAACTAGCCGTTATTTTTTTAAAACCCTTATTTATCATTTGTTCTTCTGTTGCACCAACGACAACCCAGTCTTTATCCTTAGGTTGTATGCCAAGTAGGGTGTCTCTAACAGCACCACCAACTAAGTATATTTTCACGAATTATACAATCAGATTGCTTTACTTTATATTAACAGAAAAAAGTGTATAATAGCCTGCTAGGCGATAGTTTTTAACATCTTTTTATTCTTATGGGAAATATGATTGACAAAATAGACCTTAAATCTCAAGGTTTTGGTAATTTAAGCGGCGAAATGGTAGGTGATGAGAAAGTAAGTGTTCTTTATAAAAGACTATTATCTCAAGTAAAACATTTATGGCACTTTTTAGTTTTAGCGGCTATTGGGAGTATTTTTTTCTCAGCAGCAGATGCTTCGATGATATATCTTATAAACCCTATATTAAATTATGGTTTTGGTCCTGGTGGAGATATTACTAAGCAAAGCGCTAGCATACTGATGCTTATGGGTGTAGGGATGGTCGGTTTATTGACCTTAAGAGCAGTTGGTTCTTTTTTGTCTCAATACTTTATTGGTTCATTAGGTCAGAAGGTAGTATATAAGTTTAGAAAAGATATTTATAAGAGGTTTATGGATTTGCCAGCAACTTTTTTTGATAAACATTCTTCTGGACAAATTATCTCGAGATTATTATATAACGTTGACCAAGTGACTGAGGCTACTTCAACTGCTATTATAACTGTAGTTCAGGATGGTACCTTTGTTATGGGGCTCATTATTGTAATGGTTGTGTCAAGTTGGCAACTATCCTTGTTTCTAATAATAATTGGCCCATTTTTGGGTTTATTTATAGCTCTTATAAATAAGAAATTCAGAGCTCTTAGTAGAAATACGCAATCATCCATGGGGAATGTTACACATACGGCCGAAGAAACTATTAGAAATTATAAAGAAATAAGAATTTTTGGTGCGCAAAAGAAACAGCAACATAAATTTTTTAAAAATCTTGATTATACGTATTCACAGCAAATAAGAACTATAGTTTTAGATGCTATGACATCACCAGTTATCCAAATTATTGCTTCTTTAGTTTTAGCATTTTCTTTATTTACAATTGCTATATTTGGAACTAATGAAGGAGGGAGCTCTTCATGGCTAACAGCAGGTTCTTTTGCATCTTTTTTTGCAGCAGCAGCTGCGATATTAAAACCCATCAAAAATCTTACTAAGGTGAATGTTGTTATTCAAAAGGCTGTTGCAGCCACAGAAGATATCTTTTATATTCTTGATTATCCAGGTGAAAAGGAAACAGGAAAGAAAGAGCTTAAAAGGGTTGCCGGCAATGTTGTTATTAAGGATTTAAGCTTTGCTTTTGGAGATCATAAGATTCTTAGCGATGTGAATGTTAATATTAAGGCTGGTCAAACAGTTGCATTTGTGGGTAAATCTGGGAGTGGCAAAACGACTTTAACAAGTATTTTATCGAGATTTTATATTCAGCAAGATGGTGAAATATCTATTGATGGAGTTGATACTAGAGACTTAACATTGGAGAATCTAAGATCTCAACTATCGATGGTTTCTCAGAATGTACATTTATTTGATGATAGCGTTTACAATAATATAGCTTTTGGAACATCTAGAGATGTTTCTGAAGAAGAGGTTATAGATGCTCTTAAACGTGCGAATGCTTATGAGTTTGTACACACTTTACCAGAAGGATTGTATACAAGTATAGGTAATAATGGTTCTAAATTATCCGGAGGACAGCGCCAAAGAATATCTATAGCAAGAGCACTATTAAAAGATGCACCGATACTTATATTTGATGAAGCAACTAGTGCTCTAGATAATGAATCTGAAAGAGTTGTACAACAAGCTTTAGAAAATTTGACTAGATCGTGTACTACTATAGTAATTGCGCATAGGCTTAGTACAGTCGAGAAGGCAGATAAAATAATTGTTATGGATGGTGGAAAAGTTGTGGAATCTGGTAAGCATGATGAGTTATTAAAAAATAATGGTCTTTATGCAAGGTTATATCAGTCTGGATTTGAGTAGTATCTATGTTAGATAAAGTTTGGTATAGACGTGCACCTAGTTTACTAAGTTTTATTTTAAAGCCTATTGCCTTTATCTTTTCAAAAATAGCTAATCAGCGTAAAATTAAGTGCCAACGTTTTCAGTATAAATCAAAAATCCCCGTTATAGTTGTTGGTAACATTTCTGTTGGAGGTACTGGTAAAACACCAGTTGTAAGAAGATTGGCACAGCAATATTTGGATCAAGGTAAAACACCAGTAATTATAAGCCGAGGCTATGGTGCGAAGTCTGATGTGTATCCTTTTGAGGTAGCTCAAAATACATTGCCAGATCAATGTGGTGATGAGCCAGCAATGTTGTTTGATGCTTTGGCTGGTCAAGTGCCAATAATAATCAGTCCTAAACGGGTTGATGCGGTTAAATATATTGAAGAAAAACATGTAGATGCAGATATAATAATAAGTGATGATGGTTTGCAGCATTATAAACTTGCTAGAGATAAAGAGATCGTGGTTGTGGATGCAAATAGAATGTTTGGTAATCAAATGTGTTTGCCAGCTGGCCCTTTGCGCGAGCCTATTGATAGGTTAAAATCTGTTGATGAAGTAATAGTTATTGGTAATTGCTCTGATCAAGACAAAGAAATGCTTGAAGAATATAATAATAATATTACTTATACAAAAATAATAGCTAAAGAATTTGTGAATCTTACATCTAAAGAAAAGGTGTCTATAAGTAATTTTGCAGCTAAGGATGTTGTTGCTATAGCTGGTATTGGCAATCCAAATAAATTTTTTTCCACCTTGAAAGATAATAATATTAATATAAAAGCTACGGAAACTTTCAAAGATCATTATAGTTACAAATCAGAAGATTTTGCAAATCTTGATAGTACTCAAATAGTCATAATGACTTATAAAGATGCGATTAAATGTAAAAGTTTTGCTAAGAATAATTGGTGGTATTTGGATATTGATTTAAGTTTTTGAAGAATGAAAAAATCCTTTAAGCAACTTAATCAAGTTTGCTAAAAAAGCCGATATGGATTAGTATTTGAATCATATAAATCCGCCTTAAGAAATTTTATGAAAAAAATAATTTTAGTTGATGGTTCGTCATACCTTTTTAGAGCCTACCATGCTTTACCATTTTTAACTAATAAGCAAGGTGAGCCCACAGGTGCAATACTTGGGGTTATTAATATGCTCAAGAAGCTTCCGTTAATATATGATACAGAATATGTGGCAGTAGTTTTTGATCCTAAAGGTAAAAATTTTCGCCATGAACTTTATCCGGAATATAAAGCTAATCGAAAGCAGATGGATGATGAGTTAAGAGTGCAAATCAAACCTTTACATGAGATCATTCAAAAAATGGGTTTTCCTCTCATAATCAAAGAGAAGGTTGAGGCTGATGATGTTATCGGAACATTAGCTCATAAGCTTGAAAAACAGGGCTGTGATGTTGTTATCTCCACTGGGGATAAAGATATGGCTCAGCTTGTAACTGATAAAGTAGTATTATATGATTCGATGAAGGATATTACTACAGATATCGCAGGAGTTGAAGATAAATATCACATCAAGCCAGAGCAGATAATAGATTATTTGGCACTAATGGGAGATGCTTCTGATAATATTCCCGGGGTACCAAAAGTTGGTCCAAAAACAGCTGTTAAGTGGCTGCACCAATATAATGATATCGAAGGAATAATTGCAAATGCAGACAAGATCGGAGGTAAAGTCGGAGAAAATTTGAGAAGCAATATTGAGTTGCTAAAACTTTCATATAAGTTGGCGACTATTAAGTGTGATCTTAATATTGATTTGGAAATAGAGGGTTTGAAATGTAAAGTGGCAGATAATGAGTATTTGGCAGATATGTTTAATCGCTATGGTTTTAAATCTCTATTGAGAAATCTAGAAAGTGATAGACCTTCTGTTACAGATATTGCACCACTTAAAAAAGAAGTTAGTGTTTTTTATAAAACTATCCTAACAGAGCTGGAGTTAGAAACTTTAGTTGGTAGTTTATTAAAAGTTGATAACTTTGCTTTTGATACTGAAACTGACTCACTTAATACTCGTGAGGCAAATTTGGTAGGAATTTCTTTTTGTGTTAAAGAGGGAGATGCTTATTATATTCCATTACAACATCGTTATTTGGGAGTGCCGCAGCAGCTAGGGCTGGAGAAAGTTCTGAATGCTCTGAAGCCTATATTTGCTAATAAAGGCATAGCTAAGGTTGCACATAACTTTAAGTTTGATGAAAAAGTTTTATCAAAGTATGGAGTTGATATAAAAGGTAGTATTCACGATACTATGATTATGGCGTATGTACTAAAAAGTAGTGGTAGGCATGATATGGATAGCTTATCAAAAGAGCACCTTGGGGTTGAACCAATACCATACACTGAGCTAGCAGGTACAGGACGTAAACAGCAAACTCTTGATCAGGTTGATATTGAAAAAGTAGCATATTATGCTGCAGAAGATGCTGATATAACTTTTAGGTTGTTTGAATTGTTTAAAGCCAGATTGCAACAGCAAGTTATTTTGGAAAAGTTATATAATGAAATTGAAATACCTTTGACTCTTATTTTAAATAATATGGAGAAAATTGGTGTTAAGATTGATGCACAGAAACTTATTGATCAAACTCAAGCCTTAGGAGAAAAAATTAATAAATTACAGCAAAAATGTTACGAGATCGTTGGTAGTGAATTTAACTTATCTTCTCCAATGCAGTTGCGTGAAATATTGTTTGAAAAAATGGCAATACCAGCAGTTAAAAAAACAGCGAAAGGTCAGGCTTCAACTTCAGAAGAAGTGTTGGTGCAGCTTGCTGAAGAATATGAGATTGCAGCATTAATTATGCAGTATAGACATCTCTCAAAACTTAAAAATACTTATACGGATAAACTGCCAAAAATGCTTGATCATAATGGTAGAGTACATACTTCATATAATCAAACAGGAACTATCACGGGGAGATTATCATCATCTGATCCTAATCTACAAAATATTCCGATAAAAAGTGTAGAAGGTCGTAAGATTAGAGAGGCATTTGTTGCAGAAGAAGGCAGCTGTATAGTAGCTGCAGACTATTCTCAAGTTGAACTTAGAATTATGGCACATCTTTCAAAAGATAAAAATTTGTTAAAAGCATTTAATGATGGTTTAGATATTCATACCGCTACAGCTGCAGAAGTGCTAGGTATTCATTTAAATGAGGTCACTAGTGAACAGCGTAGAAAAGCTAAGGCAATAAACTTTGGTCTTATTTATGGTATGAGTGCTTTTGGCTTAGCCAAACAACTTGAAATATCTAGAGGAGAGGCACAAGAGTATATAGATGTCTACTTTACCCGCTATCCAGGTGTGAAAGAATATATGAATACTGCTAAAGAGTTAGCTAAAGCAAATGGTTATGTTGAAACAATACTTGGTAGAAGATTATATTTGCCAGAAATTAATTCTAGAAATGTAATGCAACGTAACGCAGCTGAAAGAGCAGCTATTAATGCGCCAATGCAGGGCACAGCAGCCGATATTATTAAAAAAGCTATGATAGAGGTTAACACAGTGCTTTTTCAAGAGTATAATAGCGAAGTTAAAATGGTTATGCAGGTCCATGATGAACTTGTTTTTGAGGTTCAAAAAAATAAGCTGGATGAGATTTCTGACAAGATTAAAAATATTATGGAATCAGCTGTTATACTGAGTGTACCACTAGAAGTTAATGTTGATGCGGGAGAAAGTTGGGATCAAGCGCATTAATAGGTTATAGGAAATATTATGTTATTAGTAATGGATGTGGGTAACTCTCATATACATATTGGAGTTTTTGAAGGCGAACATATTGTTAGCCAAATTAGATATGCAACATCATCAGTTGATTCGACCTCCGACCAAATGGGTGTTTTCCTTAGGCAGGCATTAAGAGAAAATTCTGTAGATCTGAGTAAAATTGATGGTTGTGCAATATCGTCGGTTGTGCCTCATCTAAATTATTCATTAGGGTCAGCAGTTATAAAGTATTTTAATATAAAACCATTCTTTATAAGTATGGATACAACAGATTTGGATATGACAGCAGTTGAGGCACATCAGGTTGGAGCTGATAGAATTGCAAGTTGTATAGGGGCAATAGCTGATCATCCTAATAGAAATTTACTTATAATAGATTTGGGTACAGCAACTACGTTTGATGTAGTAACAAAGGATAAAAAATACCTTAGTGGCTCAATTATGCCAGGTGTGAAACTTTCGCTAAATGCTTTATGTCATGGCGCTTCTCAGTTATCATCAATAACTATCGTTAAACCAGATGTTGCTATAGGATATGATACTAAGACAAATATACGTTCTGGATTGTATTATGGTCATTTGGGAGCCTTAAAAGAGCTTAAAAGAAGAAGTATAGAAGAGTTGAAAGATTCAAATGTCTATACTATTGCTACTGGCGGGTTTACTGGATTATTTAAGGATGAAGATATTTTTGATGAAATTTCTCCTGATTTAATTCTAAGAGGCATAAGAATAGCGTTTCTAGAAAATAATAAAAAATAAAAGGACTTTTGAGGTATGTTGAAAAATAAAAAAGTTGTTGTATTACTATTTGATTCTTTTGGTATAGGTCAAGCACCAGATGCAGCTGATTTTGGTGATGAGGGTTCAGATACATTAGGGCATATTGTTGATTATTTCAGTAATAATAAGCTGAAATTTTCTCTTCCTAATTTATCAAGAAAAGGTCTTAAAAAAGTGGCTGAATATAACAGATGTAAGGAATTATCACAAGATATAGCTCAGTCAGATGAAGTTGAAAATACTAAATATGGTTATTGTGCAGAGATAAGCCAAGGTAAAGATACGCCAAGTGGTCACTGGGAGTTAGCAGGGGTGCCGGTTACATTTGATTGGTATTATTTTACTAAGACTGATAGCCAAAGTTATTTTGATAAAGAGTTTATTGATAGGTGGATAGAAGAAGCTGGTTTAACTGATGGTTTTATAGATGCTGGGCACGCATCTGGAACAGAGGTGTTAAAAGAGCTTGGATGTGAGAGCTGTGTTACCAAAAAGCCTATTGTCTATACTTCAGCAGATAGTGTTTTCCAAGTTGCCGCGCATGAAGATTATTTTGGTTTAGATAGATTATTAGAAGTATGTGAAATAGCTAGAAAAATTCTCAATGATATGGATATGAAGGTTGGTAGAGTGATTGCTAGACCATTTATTGGGGAGTCAGCTGATGAATATGCACGTACGGGTAACCGTAAAGATTTTTCAATATTACCTCCAGCACCAACGTTACTGGATAAGTTATGTAAAGCAGGCGGTAGCGTTGTATCTATAGGTAAAATAGCGGATATTTATGCTGATCAAGGGATTTCTAAAAAAGTTAAAGCAACTGGGCTTCAGGATCTTTTTGATAAAACAATTGAGCAGTATGCTGTAGCTAAGCCCAACACTATTGTATTTACAAACTTTGTAGACCTTGATTCTAGTTATGGTCACCGTAGAGATCCAAAAGGGTATGGTAAAGCTTTGGAATATTTAGATGCAAGGATTCCAGATTTAGATAAAAAGTTAAGTGATGACACTATAGTCGTGCTTGCTGCTGATCATGGGTGTGATCCAACAGCTCCTGGTTCGGATCATACAAGAGAATGTATACCTTTTTTATTGTGGGGTAAGAATATTGAATCTGAATTTGTTGGAGCAAGGGATACTTTTGCTGATATAGGCCAGAGTATAGCTGATTTTATGGGTGTTGAGTCATTAGATTATGGTAGATCAATCTTTGGAGTCATGAATGATTGATAGGCAAAAGATAATATCCTTAATAGACTTAACACAATTAGGTGATAATGATACTAAATCAGATATAATCAAATTATGCACAAAAGCAAAGAACTCTCTTGGAGAAGTTGCTGCAGTTTGTGTGTATAAAAAATTTATTCCAGTAGTTAGAAAACAGCTTGGCCAAGGTTTCAAAATTGCAACTGTAGTTAATTTTCCTGCTGGTGGTCAAAGCATCAAAGAAGTTATTTTGGAAGCTAGAGAAGCTCTTACCTTAGGAGCTGATGAGTTAGACCTGGTCATAGATTATAAAGAATATATCAAAGAAGGTTCATCTGAGAAATCAGTACAAATGATTTCTGATATTAAAAAACTATGTAAGAACAAAATCCTCAAAGTGATTATAGAATCTGGAGAACTTAAGTCAGATGAATTAATTGAAAAAGTTTCTCAGGATGTTATAGATGCAGGAGCTGATTTTATCAAAACATCTACAGGTAAAACTAAAGATGGTGCGACGCTTCAGGCGGCCAAATCAATTCTGAAGATAATTAAAAAAAATAATAAGAATATTGGATTTAAAGCATCTGGAGGTATAAGAACATATGAGGATGCTATTGCTTATATAAAAACTGCTCAGGATATTCTTTCTGATGATTTTATTCAACCAATTACATTTAGATTTGGTGTAAGCGGTCTTTTAGATAATTTATTAAATAATGAAATAGGAAATAAAAATGCTTACTAAGCTTGGTTTTTTTGTTATAGGTGTTGCTGTTGTTTTTATGCTTGCCTTTATTTGGAGCAGTGATAGAAAAAAAATTCGCTATAACTACCTTGTTTTAATTTTAGTTGTTCAGATTGTATTGGCATACTTTTTATTAAGATCTGCTGTGGGAGAGAGTATTATTTATGTAATAGTTGTAGGTTTTGACAAGTTGCTTGAATGTGCTGCTGATGGAACTAGATTCGTCTTTGGTCCGCTTACTGATATGGCGGGAGGGCATTTATTTTTCTTTGCAGTAGGCATGCCGATAGTATTAATGTCAGCACTGATTGGTATTTTACAGTATTTTAAAATATTGCCTCTTATAGTTAAGGCTATAGGGGCTATTTTGTCTAGAGTAACAGGGATGGGGAAATTAGAGTCTTTTAATGCTGTAAGCTCATTAGCTGTTGGTCAGTCAGAAAATTTTATTGCATATAAGAAAATTATTGGTCACTTACCATCAAATGTTTTATATACAATGGCAGCTACAGCTATGTCGACAGTATCATTAGCTATATCTGGTGCATATATGGGAATGTTAAGTGTAAAAAATGGTTTTGACCCGAAGTTTGTGATAGTTGCTATGGTTATGAATATGTTTGGCACTTTCTTTGTGCTTACAGTTATTAATCCATACGAGAAATCTGATGCGATAAGTTTTGATAGCTTACATGAGACATATGATGAAACAATAGAAAAACAAAGCTTTTTTGAGATGCTAGCAGAGTATATTTTAGATGGTTTCAAGGTTGCTATAATAGTATGTGCGATGTTGATAGGCTTTATTGCTTTGTTGAGCTTGATAGATCTATTATTTGTAAATATTTTTGGTATCACATTTACGGATATATTGGGCTATGTTTTTTATCCATTTGCATGGGTCTTGCATGTTCCGGCAAATGAAGTTCATTTGGTAGGTCAAATAATGGGTACGAAGATGGTAAGTAATGAGTTTGCAGCCATTAACCTTATGTCAGAACATGTTACAGAATTAACTACTTATACCAAAGCGGTTTTATCAGTATTTTTGATATCTTTTGCGAACTTTAGCTCTATTGGCATTATTATAGGAGCTATACAGGCTCTTAATAAAAAAGCCTCTGTGCAAGTTGCAAGATTCAGCCTAAAAATACTCTATGGTGCTACATTGGTAAGCCTTTTATCGGCAGTTGTTGTTGGTTTGGTTGTTTAGTAAAATGAAAAAATCTACTTTTATTGTTGTTGAAGGTCTAGATGGTGCGGGTAAAAGTACAGCTATTAGTTTTATCCAAAAGTATCTAAAACAGAAGAATCTTCAAGCGATATACACTCGTGAGCCTGGTGGGACAAAAATAGCTGAAAATATTAGAAACTTAGCGCTTGAGAATTATGCTGATGAAATAGTTGCCTCTGACACTGAGCTATTATTGATGTATGCTAGTAGAGTGCAGCATATTCAAACTCTTATAAAGCCTAGTTTGAAATCCGGCTTGAATGTTGTTTCAGATAGATTTTATTGGTCTAGTATGGCATATCAGGGTGGTGGTAGAGGTATAGATTTATCTAAGTTAGAGTCCTTAAATAGACATTTTGTGTCGACTTATGAACCAGATCTTGTAATTTATCTTGATGTTGATCCTAAAATTGGCTTACAAAGAGCTAAAAAAGCTGGTGATCCTGATAGGATTGAACAAGCTGGTTTAGAGTTTTTTGATAGAGTTAGAAAAACTTTTAAAAGCTTAGTGAAAAAATCAAATAGTGCTGTAGAAATTGATGCAACTAAGCCTATTAAAGAGATAGAGGAACAAATTTATAAAATACTAGACGATCATTTTAATTTTCAAAATTAAATTATTTCTAGTACACTTCCTTTATTAAATATTTATATTAGATCTTAAAAAATATCATGAGTGAATATCTACAAGAAATTGCAAGACGTAGAACATTTGCAATTATTTCTCATCCAGATGCGGGTAAAACAACTATTACAGAGAAGATGCTTTTGTTTGGAAATGCAATCAAAACAGCAGGCACTGTAAAAGCTAAAAAAAGTGGAGTACACGCAACATCTGATTGGATGGAAATGGAAAAGCAGCGTGGAATTTCAATTACAACCTCGGTAATGCAGTTTCCATATAATAACAAGACAATTAATCTGCTTGATACTCCTGGCCATGAGGATTTTTCAGAGGATACATACCGTACACTAACAGCTGTAGATTCAGCTTTAATGGTTGTTGATGCGGTAAAAGGTGTAGAAGATAGAACTATTAAGTTAATGAATGTTTGCCGTCTACGTGATACTCCTATTGTAACCTTTATGAATAAGTTTGATCGAGATACACGAGATCCTTTGGAGCTTTTAGATGAGGTTGAAGAAATTCTTAAAATCAAATGTGCACCAATGAATTGGCCGATAGGAATGGGTAAGTTTTTTAAAGGCGTTTATGATTTGTATAGTGATGAGGTTACACTTTTTGAAACTGGTCATGGTCATGAGATTCACACCTTTAAAAAGATAAAAGGTTTAGCGAATGCTAAGAATGATATCGGAATTGATTTATATGATGATCTTGAGATGGAAATAGAACTTGTACGAGGAGCTAGTCATAAATTTAATGAAAAAGAATTCTTAGCAGGCAGCCTAACGCCAGTTTATTTTGGTACAGCATTGAGCAATTTTGGTGTAAAAGAGATGATGGATGGTTTCACACAATTTGCACCAGCACCACAAGCTCGAGAAGCAAATGAACGTGTTGTCAAAGCAAATGAAGTTAAATTAACGGGTTTTGTTTTTAAAATTCAGGCGAATATGGATGATAAACATCGTGATAGAATTGCATTCTTTAGAATTTGTTCAGGAAGGTATCATAAGGGTATGAAAATTTATCATGAGAGAACTGGAAAATTAATGCAAATTTCAAAAGCTCTTACATTTATGGCTGGTGAACGTGAGCAGGTTGAAGAGGGGTATGCTGGAGATATCATTGGGCTTCATAATCATGGAAGCATCCAGATTGGAGATAGTTTTACACAAGGAGAAAAGCTGAAATTTAAAGGCATACCAAATTTTGCCCCAGAGATTTATAAGCGAGTTAAACTAAATGATCCGCTTAAGATGAAAGCCTTACAAAAGGGACTTATTCAACTATCAGAAGAGGGTGCCACTCAAGTATTTAAGCCGATGATTTCGAATGATCTTGTGTTAGGGGCTGTAGGTATACTTCAATTTGATGTGGTTGCTCAAAGATTAGCTACTGAATACAATGTTAAATGTTCATATGAAGGGGTGAATGTGGTGTTAGCACGTTGGATTTTTTGTGATGATGATAAAAAATTAAATGATTTTAAGAAAAAATATCAAGTTAATTTATCATATGATGGTGCAGGATATCTTACTTACTTAGCACCAACAGGAGTTAATTTACAGTTGGCTCAAGATAAAAATCCAGATATTATATTTAGTGCAACAAGAGAACATTAGGTTCTGGAGCTTCTTCAGTAGAAAAAATGTGCTATAATTTTCTAGTCTTTACTTATAATTTATTAGGGTGCTACATGTTCAGAGGTATCAATAAAATTCTTACAGCTGGGATTATAATAGTCGCGGTGCAGCCAGCTCTCTCGATGGAAATATATACTGTTAAAGCGAATGATTATTTGTATAAAATAGCAAAAAATCATTCTTTAAGTGGTATAGGAACTTCGGAAATGACAGATGCTATTAAAGGTATTAATAAGTCAGAAATCCCGGAGATTGCCGAAAATAGAATAAAAATTGGTGATAAACTTGCTTTGCCTACAACGAGGAGTGAGGTGGAGGATGGTTTGACGCTGACTAGAAACCAAATGATTCATAACTCATATGACCAGGTAGCTACTAATAAACCTGATAGTCAAGCTGAAAATGCTACTTACTCACAATCTAGTGTAGAGAGCCAAGATAAGGTTCCATCATTAGTACCAATAGATGATTCTGATTTGACTACTTATAAAAAGGATTTGAATAGCCAAATAAGCGCTACTAATATAGTAGAGAGTGGATCTTCTGATGGGTATGGAATAGGAGCATTTTTTGGGTTGTTATTTAGATTAATAGTTTATATTGCTATCTTTGCTGCAATATTCTTTGTGGCTAGAAAATTTTGGAACAATAGAAACTCAAAAAAAGAGCTAGAATTAGAGCTTATCTCAAAGAAAAAAAGAGATCATTTAATGTCACGTATTTCTCCTGTTGTATCGGATGATGATTTTTATAGATCTGAGACAGCTAGTCGTGGGCCTCAAGAGGAATTTGACTTTTTCTGTAATTCTTCTAGCCTTAATTCATCAGTATTAGAATCCGAGAAAGACCATGTTGAAAGTGGTAATACTTTTGTTCATAGTGAATCATCAGATTCTCCAAGTTGTAATGAGCAAGGCATATATGAGAAGGATAAGAATATAGCAATTAAAACAGAAAAGGGAGTAGTTTTTGAAGCTAATACTGATGAGTCTTTAGTAGGGCAAACAGATGATGAAAATCAGGTTGAAGAGGTGGATTCTCAGCATCAGATGGAGCAAGAATTACAATATATAAATGAACTTGTTGAACAGTTCTTAGATAGTGAGAAATATGTCGAAGCAAGCATAACTATTCAGGATTGTTTAGAGAAAAACCCTAATAATATTGAATTACGCTATCAGCTTCTAGAGGTTTATGCTCAAGCTGGTGATGAAATTGCATTTGAAGGTGAGGTACACTTTATTAAATCTAAAAATATTGTTAGCATGTTCGATCCATTACACCAAAAAATAGCTAAACTCAGAGATAAATACTTTGAATAGTATTTTTAACCTTAGAAATATTTAGATTAGAGAATAAAAAAATGTTTTTTAGAAAGAAAAAGAATATAGAAGACACATCATCTTCAGGTTATATAGAGGTTCAAGAGACTAAGAAAGGCCTATTTTCAAGATTACAGTCAGGCCTATCAAAAACTGCAAATAAATTTAGTAGTGGTCTGGGTACTATCCTGATGGGTCAGAAAGTTGTTGATGAAGAGCTCCTTGAAGATATTGAGATGCAGCTCTTAACAGCAGATGTTGGTGTTGAGGCTACAGATGAAATTATTGGTTATTTACGTGAAAAAGTAGCTAGAAATGAACTACAAACGGCAGATAAGCTTAATGAAATCATCCAAGAAAAACTAACGGAGATAATTTTACCTTGCCAGGAAATGCTACAAGTCGATGAGGGGCAATCCCCATATGTAATATTGGTAGTAGGTGTTAATGGTGTTGGAAAAACTACAACGATAGGAAAATTAACTAAAAAACTTCAATCTGAAGGTAAGTCTGTGATGTTGGCTGCTGGAGATACATTCAGAGCAGCCGCAGTCGAGCAGCTTCGTGAGTGGGCTGATAGGAATGAAACCCAAATAGCTTACCAACATGATGGCGCTGATAGTGCATCTGTTATATATGATGCTATTAGTTCAGCTAAATCTAAAGGTATTGATGTTGTAATTGCTGACACAGCAGGTAGACTTCATAATAAAGATAATCTTATGCAAGAGCTTAAGAAAGTTGTAAAAGTTATTAAAAAAATAGATGAGGCTGCTCCGCATGAGATTATGTTGGTGGTTGATGCTACAACAGGTGGTAATGCTTTAAGTCAAGCAGAGGCTTTTAATCAGATTGTGAAAATTACAGGCATTACGATTACAAAACTTGATGGTACCGCCAAGGGAGGTATTGTTTTTTCTATAGCTAAAAAATTGGGTTTACCAATTCGATTTATTGGCGTTGGAGAGAAGGTTGATGATCTTCAGGCATTCGATGCAAAGAGTTTTACAAAAGCTCTATTTTAATTCTAATATCAATAGAAACCAAAAATTTTTAATTAATATATATTAATATATATTCTGGTAGTTTATCAATTTAATTTCATTATATTTATTCGATAAGTGTTAAACAATATCATACCTATGAAGGTTTTGTTTATATATTTACTATGTTTTGAGCTGATTATATAGTTAATCTGATAATATTGTGCTAAAGACGTGAGTAATAGCATCAGATAAATTATCAAAAGAATTATTTACTTTTCTTAAAATTCTTTTAAAATTGGCCCAAATTTTTTCTATAGGATTTAAATCAGGAGAATAAGCAGGAAGGTATAGTATCTGTATATCAAACTTCTCTGCTATTTTAGCCAATTTAGGAGACTTATGAAAACTAGCATTATCCATAACAACAGTAGTCTTTGGAATTAACTCAGGACATAAATGCTCTTCAAACCACTGATTAAAAATTTGAGTATCTGTATATCCAGTATACTCTAGCGGTGCTATAATCTTCTTTTCTTTGCTTATATTTAGGTGTCTTTTTTTAAAACTAAAACCAAGTCTGTTAAGACAATCATAAAATGTGCTTCTAGGTATTTCAGGAGCTAATGCTTCTCTAATATCTAAAGCCATTGCATCTGGATATGTTCTTAAGTAGCTTTCTATCGCTTCCTTATCTGTAAAGGTTGCTACTCTACCGCAACCCAAGCCTTGCTTAGATTTATAATCACCAGTTGTCTCGTATAAGTTTATCCAAGATCTAGTAGTACGGATATCTATATTAAAAAAATTACTTAGCTCTTTGTCTGTTAGGCCTTCTTTATATTTAGTTATTACGATATCTCTGAAATCTTGGCTATATGATGACATTTTTTCTAAATATTATAACATTATTGTCAAATAACTATCGGATTAACTATATCAGATATATGGTAAGTAAAACAAATGACTAACAATAAATGTTAAATATAGTTTGAATTCTAGTGATTTAAATAAGATTAATTCTAATGCTCTAGGTGAACTTTATTCAATTGAGTTTATTAATGCCGCGATTAATATGTAAGGTGATTTAATAGCTATCGTTACATTTTTTAGATGAGCTAATCTAACTTATATTATTTTTTGTAGAAAGATCAGAAAAATTTTCATAAATTTATTTAATATTGAACTTTAAATATTTCATAAAGAGTTTATTATATAAAATACCAATTAATTTATAAATATAATTTTAATAGTGAATAAAGATTCTAAGTTTAATAAGTTTGATTTAAGTTGGTTGATAATCAGTGTTGGGATGGCTGTTGGTGCAGGTATAGTTTTAGTTCCTGTAAGTGTTGGCGTAGTTGGGTTTGCTGTTTTTATTGTTTCTATACTGATAGCTTACCCAGGTATTTATCTTTTTCAAAAATTATATATACAAACGCTATTTCAATCAGAAAAACCAAAACCTTATAAAGAGACAATTGAAGAGTTACTAGGTAAGCAATGGTCAAATTTTTTAGGAATATTATATTTGTTGATGATGCTGACATGGACAGTTATTTATGCTGAAGTTGTAGCAAAATCTTTGGCTGTATATTTATATTTATTTAAGTTGACTGCTAATCCTCATCTAGAGCAAAATATTTTGTATAGTGCTATTTTGATGGTGGTATTGATTTTTATAGGAATGAAAAGTCGAAAGCTTTTCGTAAGAATATCTACACTATTAGTAGCTGTGCTTATTGTTGCTATTATTTTAGTTTCTATTTCTTTAATTCCTCTATGGTCACTTGACAATTTAACAGCAATTCCCGCTGGTACTGAACAGTTTATTACTAAAAGTATTATCATGTTACCATTTTCTTTGACATCTATTTTATTTATTCAATCATTAAGCCCTATGGTCATAGGGTATAGACTGCATTATGCAAGTAGTGATAAAAGTTTAGTGTTATCTAAAACACTTAAAACAATGACTGTTGCGTTTACTATTTTAGTTATTATTATTGGGTTTTATGTATTATCATTTTCACTGGTTATTCCTAGAGAGCAGGCACTGGAGGCTACAAGAAATAATCAGTCTGCTTTTATATTGTTAGAGAAGCAGGGTTTATCTAATAGTTTAATATACATTTGCGGCATTATTATTAGTTTATGTGCTATTTTGACATCTTTTTTAAGCGTATTAGCAGGTATGGAGGAGTCATTAAAAGGACTGTTAAGAAATAGCTTCACTAAGTTTGGTTTTAAAGAGGATTCAAATAATTTTTTTAATATAAATTCTATCGTTATAGTAATAATTTTTTTATTGACTTGGCTTTCAATAGTCTTTGATGCACCAGTTTATAGGTTAGTTCCGTTATCTGGTCCTGTGTTTGGTATTTTAGGGTGCTTAATTCCTGCTTATATTGTTTTTAAAACACCATCACTAAGAGAGCTTCGCACCAAAAGTATTTATTTTATTATTTTTGTTGGAGTTATTTTGATTATATCACCTTTACTTACATCAGCACTTTCATAATATAAGTAGGTATAAAAGCAAGGTTCTATAATCATTTTGGGGATAATACTCGATATACTAATGTCTAAAATGTCTCATTCCTGTGAAGACCATTGTTATTCCAGCTTTATTTGCTGCATCAATAACTTCTTGATCATTTTTAGATCCACCTGGCTGAATCACAGCTGTAGCACCAGCTTGAATACATTGTTCTAAACCATCTGCAAATGGGAAGAAAGCATCTGAGGCAACAGCTGAATTTTTAGCACCTTGGTGGGTTTGTGCTTTTTCAGCGCCAATTCGAGCAGAATCAACTCTAGACATTTGACCAGCTCCAATACCTACGGTTTGAGTATCTCTGGCATAAACAATAGCATTAGATTTAACATATTTAACAGCTTTCCATGCAAACATTAAGTCATCCCACTCTTTATCTGTAGGGGCTCTGTTTGTTACAACTTTACAGTTATCTATATTAACAGAACCATTATCATATGATTGAGACAAAATCCCGCCATTTATATTTTTACTAATCATGCGAGATGATTTTGTGTCAAAAACATTAGCGGTTTTTAGAACTCTTAAATTCTTTTTGATAGCTAAAATTTCTAAAGCTTTTTGTGTATAAGATGGAGCAATGATTACTTCTAGAAACATTTTTCCCAACGACTCAGCAAATTCTTCACCAACTTCACAGTTAAATGCTACTATACCACCAAATGCTGAAATAGGATCACAAGCTAGAGCTTTTTGCCATGCTTGATAGGCATTCTTGCCAGAAGCAATACCGCAAGGATTGGCATGTTTTATGATTGCACATGCAGGTTGTGAATATTCACAAACCATTTCAAATGCTCCATCAGCATCATTGAGGTTATTGTAAGACAGCTCTTTACCTTGTAATTGTTTAGCATTAGTGATACTTGTACACTCTTTATCAGTAGTATATACAGCAGCTTTTTGGTGAGGGTTTTCTCCATATCTTAAGACTTGCTTAAGAGAGCCTACGGAGAAAAGTTTTTTAGGATATTCTTCATCTAATTCCTTGCTAAACCAATTGGCAATATGACTATCATATTCAGCCGTATGTGCAAAAGCTTCTTTGGCAAGTTCCTTGCGAGTTTCTAGTGTAGTATTACCATCATGTTTAGACATTTCTTCAATAATTATTTGGTATTGATTAGGGTTAGTGACAATAGTTGTGTGTTTATGATTTTTTGCACATGAGCGAACCATTGAAGGACCACCAATATCAATATTTTCTATACAAGTATCAAAATCAGCACCAGATTTAACAGTATTAACAAAAGGATATAGATTTACTACTACCATATCTATTTGGCCGATATTATTGTTTCTCATAGCATCGATGTGCTCGGGATTGTTTCTATCAGCTAAAATTCCACCATGAATAAGAGGGTGTAATGTTTTTACCCTTCCATTCATTATCTCTGGAAAGTGTGTATGTTTAGAGACATCAACGACGTCAATATTAGCAGTTTTAAGGGCTTTAGATGTTCCGCCAGTAGATAGTATTTCAATATTATATTTACTTAATTCTCTTGCGAACTCAATGATACCTGTTTTATCTGAAACAGATATTAATACCCTTTTTATTTTTGACATTTTGATTCCTTGTTGTGTTATCTTTAGAGCCATATTTTAAATGCTATTATAACAATTTTAAGAATAAAGTCTTGACTAAAATAGTTTTATTAAATGATATTTTGCTAGTAAAATCATCACTAATATATTAATATACCTGATATCTAAATTTTAATCTCAAAAATTCAGTTTAATATGTCAAATATTGTAATCGTTGGTGCTCAGTGGGGTGATGAAGGCAAGGGTAAAATAGCCGATACTCTAGCTGAGAAGTCAGATTTGGTTGTACGCTATCAGGGTGGTAATAACGCTGGGCATACGCTTGTTGTGGATGGTAAGAAAACATTTCTTCATTTGATCCCATCTGGTGTTTTGCATAAGCATACTAAATGTGTAATTGGCCATGGTGTGGTTCTAGATCCTGTTGCATTAGATGAGGAGATGACACGTTTAAAAGAAACTGGTATTGATATTTCTGTAGAAAATTTATTTGTTTCTGAATCTTGTACTATCATTACGTCTTATCATAAGCTTTTAGATGCCGTTAGAGAAAGTAGTACTAGTGAAAAAATTGGAACTACTGGTAAAGGAATTGGCCCAGCATATGAAGATAAAGTGTCTCGTAAGGGTATTAAGTTTAAGCATTTGTTTGATAGAGAAGTACTAAAATCAAGATTAGAAATTTCTCTTACTGAAAAAGAGACGTTGTTTAAAGATTTATATAAAATTGAGTATCCTTTGTTAGAGGAAGAGTTGGATAGGCTATATAGTTTAGGTCAAAAACTTAAGCAATATGCAGCTGATACTTTTTCTATCATTGATCAAGCTATTGCCAACAATAAGAATGTTGTCTATGAAGGTGCTCAAGGCGTACTTTTAGATGTAGACTATGGAACTTACCCTTTTGTTACTTCATCAAGTACTTCTGTTGCAGGAGTATATTCTGGTGCGACAACAGCAGGCCATGATTTGGATCATGTAATTGGTATTACAAAAGCATACACAACCCGAGTAGGAGAGGGACCTTTTCCTACTGAATTATTTGATGAAGTTGGTATGTTTATCCAAGAGAAAGGTGGGGAAATAGGTGTAACTACTGGTAGAACTCGTAGATGTGGTTGGTTGGACCTTCCTCTTTTAAAGTATTCTGCTAAATGCTCAAATCTAACATCTATAGCTTTAACTAAAGTTGATGTTTTATCTGATATGGATAGTCTAAAAGTATGTGTTGGATATAAGTATGAAGGCAAAGAAATATATTGTGCATACCCAGGTATAGATTTATATAAGGTTGAACCTATATTGGTTGAAATGGAACCGTTTTCTTTCGATGAAACTGTGACTCAAGAAAACATGCCACAAGCGTTAAAAACTTATTTGAAGACTATAGAGAATCATATCGGTATTCCTATATCATCATTAGCATATGGTCCATCAAGAGAACAAATCTTATTCTTTGAAGATTATTTCAAAAAAGGTTAATTATGACTTACTCCGCAGAAAGTACTAATGTATATATAACAAGCCAACAGCTTGAAGAAGCTATAACTAAGCTGGCTGAAGAAATTAATCAAGATTATTCTGGTGAACAGGTTACTCTTGTATGTGTGTTAAAAGGATCTTTTATGTTTTTCGCAGACCTTGTGAGAAAATTAAGAGTAGATCTAAGAACGCAGTTCATTACAGCATCATCATATGGTTCAGGTACTACTAGTTCAGGCACCGTGGTTCTGACTGAAACATCACTCAAAGAAGAGTATGTTAAAGATAAAAATATCATAATCATTGAAGATATTGTGGATACTGGTAATACTTATCATAAATTGAAGGATGGTATAAATAAATATAATCCAAAAACTTTAAAATTTGCAACATTGTTATTTAAACCAGCAAGGCTTGAGAGAGAAGTTAATCTTGATTACGTCTGTTTTGAAATAGAAGATAAATTCATAGTTGGTTATGGATTAGACTATGATGAGAAGTATCGTGAACTTCCATATATAGGCCTTATAAAGTAAATACTTATTTTATAAATATCTACTAACAAAAGTTTCTCTTAGAAAGTCCTCAGCTAATTTCCAAGCCCTTTTATTTGATAATTTATTAAATACTGTGCCAAATTCTGGATCATTTGCATTAGGATTGGTAAATGCATGATAAGTATTTCCAAAGCTATGTAGCTGCCAATCAGCATTGCGTTTGCTCATTTCTTGTTGAAAATCGTTAATATGTTTAGGACTAACCATTGGATCATTATAACCGTGTAGGACTAGTATTTTTGTATCTATATCTTGTTCTTTTATGATGTTGGATTCTAGTAGTCCATGAAAGCTAATAACTGCTCTTAGTTGAATATTGGATCTTACCATGTCAAGTACACATTTGCCACCCAAACAAAATCCTATTGCAGCGATGTTTGATTCATCTACTTTAGGCATTTTTTTGACAACACTGTATGCTGTTCTAAGCCTAGTCATAAGAGCATATTTATTTGCTAATAGGTTGTTCATAAGAGAAGAATTCTCTTCTGTAGTTTTACCTATTTTGGCATCTCCATATATGTCTAAAGCAAAGCCTAGATAGCCTCTTTTTGCCATGGCTATTGCTTTATCACAAGCAAATTTATCTCTTCCTGCCCATGTTGGAGCTATTAATACAGCTGGAAGATAACCACTTCTATCAGGGTAAGCACAAAATCCTTTCAATAACACTCCATCACCACGATACTCAATTTCTTTTGTTATAACCATTTCCATTGCCTTTATTTAGAACTAGTATAATTATATAGTTAATCTGATAATATTGTGCTAAAGACGTGAGTAATAGCATCAGATAAATTATCAAAAGAATTATTTACTTTTCTTAAAATTCTTTTAAAATTGGCCCAAATTTTTTCTATAGGATTTAAATCAGGAGAATAAGCAGGAAGGTATAGTATCTGTATATCAAACTTCTCTGCTATTTTAGCCAATTTAGGAGACTTATGAAAACTAGCATTATCCATAACAACAGTAGTCTTTGGAATTAACTCAGGACATAAATGCTCTTCAAACCACTGATTAAAAATTTGAGTATCTGTATATCCAGTATACTCTAGCGGTGCTATAATCTTCTTTTCTAAATAGTTATAACCAGCAACTATACTTTTTCTCTGAGTTTGATAAGCAATAACTTCACCATAGCTAGGTTTACCAACAAGAGACCATCCTCTTAGTACAGACTGTTTATTATCCATACCCATTTCATCTAAATATACAAGTTTGTTAGGTTCAATAGTCTCAACAACCTCTATATAGTTAATCCGATAGTTATTTGACAATAATGTTATAATATTTAGAAAAAATGTCATCATATAGCCAAGATTTCAGAGATATCGTAATAACTAAATATAAAGAAGGCCTAACAGACAAAGAGCTAAGTAATTTTTTTAATATAGATATCCGTACTACTAGATCTTGGATAAACTTATACGAGACAACTGGTGATTATAAATCTAAGCAAGGCTTGGGTTGCGGTAGAGTAGCAACCTTTACAGATAAGGAAGCGATAGAAAGCTACTTAAGAACATATCCAGATGCAATGGCTTTAGATATTAGAGAAGCATTAGCTCCTGAAATACCTAGAAGCACATTTTATGATTGTCTTAACAGACTTGGTTTTAGTTTTAAAAAAAGACACCTAAATATAAGCAAAGAAAAGAACAAGATAGGCAAAGTTTTATAGAGGTTGTTGAGACTATTGAACCTAACAAACTTGTATATTTAGATGAAATGGGTATGGATAATAAACAGTCTGTACTAAGAGGATGGTCTCTTGTTGGTAAACCTAGCTATGGTGAAGTTATTGCTTATCAAACTCAGAGAAAAAGTATAGTTGCTGGTTATAACTATTTAGAAAAGAAGATTATAGCACCGCTAGAGTATACTGGATATACAGATACTCAAATTTTTAATCAGTGGTTTGAAGAGCATTTATATCCTGAGTTAATTCCAAAGACTACTGTTGTTATGGATAATGCTAGTTTTCATAAGTCTCCTAAATTGGCTAAAATAGCAGAGAAGTTTGATATACAGATACTATACCTTCCTGCTTATTCTCCTGATTTAAATCCTATAGAAAAAATTTGGGCCAATTTTAAAAGAATTTTAAGAAAAGTAAATAATTCTTTTGATAATTTATCTGATGCTATTACTCACGTCTTTAGCACAATATTATCAGATTAACTATAAAACTTTGCCTATCTTGTTCTTTTCTTTGCTTATATTTAGGTGTCTTTTTTAAAAACTAAAACCAAGTCTGGTAAGACAATCATAAAATGTGCTTCTAGGTATTTCAGGAGCTAATGCTTCTCTAATATCTAAAGCCATTGCATCTGGATATGTTCTTAAGTAGCTTTCTATCGCTTCCTTATCTGTAAAGGTTGCTACTCTACCGCAACCCAAGCCTTGCTTAGATTTATAATCACCAGTTGTCTCGTATAAGTTTATCCAAGATCTAGTAGTACGGATATCTATATTAAAAAAATTACTTAGCTCTTTGTCTGTTAGGCCTTCTTTATATTTAGTTATTACGATATCTCTGAAATCTTGGCTATATGATGACATTTTTTCTAAATATTATAACATTATTGTCAAATAACTATCGGATTAACTATATATAACAATGCATCAGGAATTATATTTCCGCAACTAATATCAGCTTTCCAATATAAAAACTTTATAGGAACTCAATCTCACCCATTTAAACATGCAAAAGACGAACGTGTTGGAGATGGGCTAAGAAAGGCTACTAGGAACTTTATTCAAGCTTCATTAGGTTTAGACAATTCCTCTGGAAATTATTATTCCTAACAGATTTCATTAACAAAAATGAGTAAACATATCTAAGGTTTATAATGCTAGTCATCTATATATTACAAAAACAAGATTCTTAAAAAATTCAGTTTCTTAAACTAACTGCCTTATAGTTTTTAAAGCTTATTATCGGCACAAAAACCTCTACATAAAGGGCTAAAATACCCGCAATTGACATCGCCAATAGAAATACATTCTCAGAAATACAAGTTAAAACAACAGGTGGTAAATAAGTACACAACATCACTTTAAAGTAAGATTCTTGTCCTAATGCATCTTTCAAATTATCCATTAACCCTATAGAAATACAACAAAATGATCCTATCATTGAAACAAACTGAAAAGCATTTAAGACATTACTCACAACAAGAGAATTAGTAAATAAATACATACTCCTATTAAAAGCCAATACTTGATCATGACTTTTAAAAATAGAAAGCATGCCATGCTCTCCATACATTGGTATGGTGAGAAATATTGCTACAAGCCAAATCATATATAAAATAGCTATTATCGATGTACTAATTACCAATAATATTGCCAAACCTTTAAATGAAAAACTTTTTTTATAATATTTAACAATACTTGGGATGATAAAATGATAGCCAAATGCATTAAATACCACCAACATAAAAGACAATGATCCAACAGTGATGAAAGGAGAACTATCTATGTTTACTACCATACTATGACTATAAGAAAAAATAAATATGATTGCTAACACAATTAGAGAAAGCTTTGCTAATACAAAAATTATATTATTATTGATAATTACCTTAGGCTTATATACAACCCAAGTTCCTAATACAATTATCAAAAATCCCGCCGATAGCAAATGTGTTAACTCACTATTATGCAAAAAATATGAGCTCACTGCAGATCCAACACCAGAAATATATGCTGCTAAAGTCAAATAAAGAATCAACAAATAACTACCAAACACAGTTACTCTTGCACCATTAAATTTCAAATATTTTGCTGATAAAGTAAAATATGTATTATGCTCTATTGGCAATTTATATGAAATTCTTAATACACACAATCCTGTTGCTGTCATTATTAACCATATTATTACTACTGCTAATAATGAACCTAAAAAACCCAGATTAGCAGCAGCTAAAGGTAAGCCTAAAATCCCTCCACCAACTGTCGAACCAATGATTAAAAATATGCCTGAAATAAATTTCATAAAACCCTAAAAGTAATATCTATTTTTATACTAAACCATAAGTTATCTTTCAAAAACATATTTTTTCACCAAATAAGGTAATTATACTTTTGGAAAATATAGTATACTTTAATCATAAAATTCACAATTACTCAAGATATTATGAAAAAAATAATTACTATTGGCGCTTCTGGAATTTTTCTCTTATCGCTAGGGTATTCAAATATCACAGTAGGGACTACTGGCGACTACGCACCTTTTTCTACTTTTGACAATAACATCAATAAATACAAAGGTAAAGATATTGACTTAATCCAAAAATATGCCGAAGCTACTGATCAAAGAGTGAGGTTTATTAAAACAACCTGGAAGACTGCTGAGTCAGATCTCAAAGCACATAAGTTTGATATATATGCTGGTGGCATGAGTATAACCAATGCAAGAAAGGAGAATTTTACTTTCTCTACAAAGCTAATTTCATTCCATAAAGCTGCAATAACACAATGTCTTAAGCTTAATAAGTTTAAAACATTTAGTGATATAGATAATCCAAACATTTTAGTAGTAGAAAATCGTGGTGGCACCAATGAGAAAATAGCACTGAAAAAGCTTAGAAATGCTAAACTACTAATAATCAAGGATAATAAATCTGCTATTAAATCTTTAACTAATGGTATAGATAAAATATATCCAGATCTGATGTTTACCGATACTACAGAAATTAACTATCTACATGCTATTAATCCAAAACTCTGCATAATACCTATAAATTTTGATAAAAACATATCATATCAAGCTTTTATGTTTAATAAAGATAATCAAGGTATAGCTTTGAAAAAAAGCTTCGATAGCTGGCTTATTAAAAATCCTGAACTACTTCATAAATATAGAACATCATAAGCTAAATCTCAAAACCTAGCATTTGCATCTCCCTAAAAACATACTCAAAAAATATTTAGCCAAAATGCTTAAATAAAAATTACAATTATCCACAATTTTAAATAAAAAATTGCACAAATCCCTTTTATTTGATTTTTTATTTGATAAAATGAATTAATATTCAAAATAAAATAAAAGCAGATATGCAAAAACACTACACAAAAGTTGCCAGCCATGAGGCTAAAAAAGGAAGTTTCAAACGTTGCCTCTTACTGTATTCTGGTGGCCTTGACACATCTGTAATGTTAAAATGGATTCAAGAAGAATATGAAGTAGAGGTAGTTGCTTTAACTATTGATATAGGTCAAGTTGCTGATAATTTGGAACAAATAAAACAAAAAGCTATTGATTTAGGTGCAATCGAAGCTATTGTCTATGATGCGAAAACACGTTTTGCTGATGAGATAATCAGCAAAGCAATTAAAGCAAATGCTGATTATCAAGGTGGCTACGCTCTTTCGACCCCTTTGGGTAGAGTTATCATATCTGAAATAGCTACAGAAGTTGCCAAAGAATATAATTGTGAAGTTATCGCTCATGGGTGTACTGGTAAAGGTAATGATCAGGTACGTTTTGAAAGCTATTTAACCACCCTTGATCAGAGCATAAAAACTATTGCTCCTGTTAGAGAGTGGGGAATGGGTAGAGAACAAGAATTAGAATATGCTGAAAAACATGGTATACCTGTAAAACAACAGAAAAGTAAACCCTACTCATATGATGAAAATATGTGGGGCAATACTGGCGAAGGTGGTGAGATAGAACATTCTAATCTAATAGCTCCCAAAGAAGATATATTACAATGGTGTAAAACACCTGAGAATGCTGCACAATCTTCCACTCAAATAACTTTAGATTTTGAGCATGGAATCCCTATTAAGTTAAATAATAAAGCTTTGCAATTAGCAGAACTCATTATGCAGTGCAATAAAATTGGTAGTGAGCACGGAGTCGGTGTATTTAACCTTATAGAGGACCGCCTAATAGGACTAAAAGTAAGGGGGATATATGAGAATCCTGGTGCCAGCATAATAATTTCAGGCCATAAAAAATTAGAACAACTAGTATCAACTAGACAAGAAAATGAACTAAAAACTTTTATGGACAACAAATGGTCATATTTAGCGTATTCTGCTGAATGGTATGATCCTGTTATGAATAATATTTATGCATTCATTAATGAGCAAAATAAAAAAGTAACTGGTAAAGTAACTATATCATTATACAAAGGCAACATTGAAGTTGTAGCTGTTGACTCACCTTTTTCTATGCTTAAGGCTGAATTAGCAACTTTTAATTCTGGAGATGATTTATTTAATCACAATGCTTCAGCTGGTTTTATTGAATTACATAGTTTAGCACAACGTACAGCATACTCAATAATGGAAAAATATAAGTAAAATATGAAGAAAAAACTTTGGCAAACCTCATCAGATAAACTTTTACCTATAGTTGAAAAATACACCGTAGGAAAAGATTATTTATTAGATCAAAAACTACTCAAATATGACATCCAAGCCAGCTTAGCTCACGCACAAATGTTACATAGAATTGCAATTTTAAACAATGATGAACTATTACTACTTGAAAATGGGCTTCAAGAAATTAAAGATTTATTTAATCAAGGGAAATTTTTTATAACTCAAGATCAAGAAGATGGCCATACTGCAATTGAACAATATTTATGTGACAATTTTGGTGAAGTTGGTAAGAAAATACACACCGGAAGAAGCAGGAATGATCAATCACTAGTAATGCTACGTCTCTTCATGAAAGATAAACTTTTAACATGTGAAAGGTTAATCAAAGAAAATATCTGCGCTATTAAATCCAAAGCCAGTAATTACCTAGAAACACCAATGCCTGGATATACGCATATGCAAAAAGCAATGCCTACTACAGTTGCCACATGGTTAAATTCTTTTGCAGATGGGTTAGAAGATACTTTACTCCTAATCTCTGCAACCAGAAAAATTATTGACAAAAATCCTTTAGGTTCTGCTTCTGGGTATGGAATTAACAATTTTAAACACGATAAACAATATACCACTGAACTACTAGACTTCCAGAGCATTCAAGAAAATCCTATATATTGTGGCTTTTCTAGAGGATATTTTGAGAAACTAGTAATACAAGCACTATCTAACCCAATGAGTATTTATTCTAAATTTGCTAATGACATGATGTTGTTTAGCATGTCTGAGTTTAATTATTTTAGCCTTGATAATTCATATACCACAGGCTCATCAATAATGCCACAAAAACGCAATTATGACCTATTTGAGATTATGCGTGGTAATGCAAAATTGTATCAAGGCTATCTACAACAAATTAGCTCAATCATCGAGGGACTTCCAAATGGCTACAACCGTGATTACCAATTAACCAAAGCACCTTTTTGCGATGCTCTGGAAATAATCGAAGACACAATGCTAATATTCAATCCAATTATAGAGAACTTAAATATACATAAAGATAATCTAACTCAAGCAATGTCTGATGACCTATACTTAACCGATGAGGTTTATAAATTAGTTAATCAAGGCCTATCTTTTCGCGATGCTTACATAAAAATAAAAAAAAGTATAATTAAATAAGCCTAAAAATTTTATACTGAAAATAAAAACTTCTCAATATTCTGATTTAATTTTTCAATATTTTTAATTGATGCAGGCGCTACAAATAGCGTATCATCTCCAGCAACAATTCCTAAGATATCAAAACTATTTTTATTGTAATCCAATACTCTAGCCACAAGCTGTGCTGCCCCTGGAGCTGTTTCAATTACTACCGTAGTTTCATTAGCAACAATTTTAACTATAAGTGTTGCCATAGTATCACTCATAAGTGGAGGAGCTGGCTCATCAGGGATTTTATAGACTAATATCCCTTTACTACTTTTTACTTTTATTGCACCAATCTTCTTAAGCAATCGATTAACTTTAGACTGACTAGCTTCATATCCAAGCTGGGACAAAGTGTCACAGATCTCATTTTGAGATGAAAATTCTTTACTTAAAATAAGCTGTTGTAAATCATATTGAATATCAGTTTTTGTCATAAGTTATATTTATATTATAAGGTTATGCTTTATTATAATATTTTTTTATTAGCTAAACCAATTACTTTAATGCCATTATTAAACTAATTCTATAGGATCAATATCAAAATATATTTTCAAAGAATTCGACCTATTTGTACAAAATTCTTTTTCTGCCCACTTAATAGTTATATTTATATGTTTACGAGTCTTTGCTGTTATTAATAAGCTATATCTAAAAGTATTATTACGCTTAAGATGAAGTGCTGGTAATGGTGAAGATACTTTAATATTTTCAAAATTTTTCAAACTTAAAGACATTGTTTTTAATAAATAAAGGATTTCATTTTCTTTTCTTGATTCAACTACAATCTGAGCCTGATATGAATATGGTGGATACTCTGCATATTTTCTTTGATCCAAAAGATAATCTAAAAATACTAAATAATCACTACTAACCAATAATTGTAATAACTTGTTTTCTGGCTGATAGGTTTGTAATACAATAGCTCCCGGTTTATCCGCACGTCCCGCCCTGCCTGAGACTTGCACAATGATTTGAGCAGTACGTTCAATAGCATGAAAATCACAACTATAAAGACCCGCATCAATATTTATCAATCCAACTAGAGTAATGTTTTCAAAATGATGACCTTTAGCTATCATTTGTGTACCAACAATAACATCAACCTCATTATTATTTATCATTTGATTAGCATTATTTAAATCTGCTATTGATTTAATATTAGAGCGATCAAAACGAATAACTTTATTATAAGGGAATCTTGCCTCAATTCGAGACTGAATCTTTTCTGTCCCTGTTCCATAGGGAAATAATTCCTGCTTTTCACAGCTGGGACATGATGTAACCAAAGATTTACGTGAACCACAAAAATGACATTCCAAATATTGATACGGATGTGTATGTAAAGTATATGGTTTATCACATTTCTTGCACTCTACAGCTTCACCACATGCTTTACATACAAGGGCTTTGGCGAATCCCAACTTATTAATAAAGATTAAAGACTGTTGATGTGCTACAATATTTTCTTCTATAGAAGAAAAAAGCCTATCACTAATACCATTGTCTACAATACTAGACTTTAAGTCTAGAAGCTCAATTTGATTAACATGATTATTCAAAGCTCTATTATATAATTTAATTAAATCATACTTACTAATAATAGCATTATAATAACTTTGAATAGATGGTGTCGCACTGCCTAACACTATTGGAATATCTAGCTGATTAGCTCTAAAGATGGCCACATCGCGAGCATTATACCTAATAGTGCTAGTTTGTTGTTTAAATGAAGCATCGTGCTCTTCATCAACTATTATTATCCCTAAATTCTTAAAATCCGCTAGTACGCCACTTCTCGTTGATATAACTATATCAGCTTCATGTTTTTTTATTTTAAGCCAATTTGTAAGCCTTGATTTTTCACTCAACTTAGAATGTAACGCAACAATACGGCTATTAGGAAACCTACTTTCAAATCTCTTAATTGTTTGAGGTGTGAGATTGATCTCTGGGACTAATATTAGTATTTGTTTAAATTCATCTAATTTTCTTTTGATTGCTTGTAAATATACTTCTGTTTTACCACTACCTGTTACACCATAAAGTAAAGAAACATTAAACTTTTTTTTTGCTAATATTATTGCTAGAGCCTTTTTCTGCTCTTCATTTAGATCTTTACACTCATCAACTACTGTTGTATTTTCTAGTTTCTTAAACCTATATGTTTTTTTAAAAATCTGCTTTTCTAAAAGCTTATTAATTATATAACTTGAACCTAATTCTTTTAATTCCTCATATTTAATCAATCCAATATTTGTAATAGCCTTTATTAAATTTTGCTGTCTAGTCGTTAATATATTTTTGCTAAGTGCTTTTTTATCTAAATAAACAAAAACCTCTTGCTGAGGTTTTATATCTATATTCTTGAAATATTCATTTGGTAATGCTAAACGAATTGCACTATATATGTCACAACAATAATAATTAGATATCCATTGAATCAATTTTATTACATCTGAGCCTATAGGTTTATCAAGAAGTTTTTCTATTGGCTTAACTTTCTCAAAAGCATAATTTATTTTAACATCTTTAGCTATAACAAATCCTATTAGCTGACGTTTACTAACCTGAACTAAAACTCTATCAAAAAGCTCAACCTGATGATTAGTACCCACACTATAATCTAACATATAGTATGGAGGTACAGGCACAGCTACTTTAACAATCATTATTTAGCTTCCACAACTCTTGCTCTCATATACCAATAATAAAACCCATAAACAGCTGTAATAAAAAATATAAAATTTTGTAGAACTTGCCCATATAAATGCTGCTGATACATTACAAAAACAAAGTATAAATCAGAAATTATCCAAACTATCCAATTTTCCATAAATCTCTCGATAGTCATAATAATTGCCGTAAATGTTATACCTGTTAAAACACCTGTCGATATAATATCTTTCGAACTAGTAGCATAATTAAACAACACAGAAATCAAGACCAAAGCAACCAGATACAATGCATAACGAATATAATCAGTTACCCTCATCCACTTAATAGCACTATGTTCACCATCTACACCTTGAGTATACCACTTATACCAACCGTAGCTAAAAAATACGACATACACACCTTGTAATAACACAAGAGAATATGTGGCCTTAAATGAAAATAATATAAATAATAATATAGCTCCAACAATTCCTAATGACCATGACCAAACCTTTAATCTAGCAAGATATATTGTATATAAAACATTTATTATCAATGCTGAGTAGTCTAAAAACTCAAATAACACTATGAAAACCCACCTAGAAACACTCGTATAATTTTATATCAAGATCTTTATATAGGTTTGATTTTATCTCATTAACCTTTCTTATTGAACTAGTTTTAAAATTAATTGTAGGATTAAAAGCTAAATAAACCTTATGTAAACTAATATCAAAAACATCGCAGTTAAGATAACAAGTGTCATGCGATGATATTCTTATCACATTAGCACGCTCTAAATCATATAAAATTCTTTTAATTTTGTCATAATCTGCTACAGCCATTTTTTTATAAAGAGTATTAATACTTACTCCATTTTTAAGCTCTTTTTGTACCAGATGTAGTTCTTTAAGCATATTCACACCAATGCTAAAATCATCTCTTCTAACTTCCTTCTTAAAATCAAGGGTAACTTTCATATATTGCATGGCTCTAATCATCACGGCTCCTAAAAGAGTAATTTGCCATGTAACAAAAACCCACAATATAAATATTGGGATTAATGACAGTGAGCCATAAATCACTGAATAAGTAGGAATATAAAGCATATATAAAGAAAATATTTTTTTAGCCATAGAAAATACTATTGTTACAAGGAATGCCGCCAATAAAGCTACTGTTGAATTGATCTTAGTGTTAGGTAATATTTTATAAACAACAAAAAAACCTCCTGTCAAAAATATTAAAGATAATATATCTAATAAATATTGCTCGATACCAATATCTCTAACAAACCATGCCATTGATATAATATAAGTACTCGAAATAAATACAAAACCCATTAATAAAGGTCCCATTGTCATTAATGCCCAGTATACCAGTAGACTCTGAACTAAAGGGCGCTGTCTATTTACATAAAATATTTTATTTAAAGTTATTTCTAGTCGTTTAATCATTAAAAAAATAACTACCAAAAGAACTATAACTGATGTAATTGGTAAAGCTGTCATTTTAGCCGAAATTCCGGTAATATACTGCTGAACTGCAGTTGCTGTAGAAGGCAACATATTATCAAATAAAAAACTTTGTAAGTTTTCAGAAAGAGAACTAAAAGCATTAAAAGCATTCAAAATATTTATTATAATGAAGAAAACTGGTACGATAGCAAACAAACTTGTAAGAGTTATCGAAGCTGCTACAGTTGGGCAGTCTTTACGAACATATTCCTTAAAGACCCAAACCCAATAATTTTTTAAAATCAGCAAATACTTTTTGTATAATTTGATATCAAACATAGAGTAACAACAATGAAGAACATATTAATACTATACTACAGCCAAGGTGGAAGTACAAAGAAAATGGCTCATACAATAGCCTTGGGTGTGGAAGCGGCAAAAGCCAACGCAACTATTAGAACAGTGCCTAATATATCAGCAAAAACTGAACAACTAGAATCCGTAATTCCAGAAGAAGGTGATCTATATGCAACTAAGGAAGATTTAGCTAACTGTGACGGCCTAATTGTCGGAAGCCCTGCATATTTTGGTAACATGGCATCCCCTCTTAAATATTTTTTAGAAACACATAGTGACATATGGTTTAAGGGTAACTTAATAGGCAAACCCGTTGGGTTTTTTACTGCTGCATCAGGTATGCATGCTGGGCATGAAAGCACTCTACTTTCGATGATGATCCCCTTTATCCATCACGGTTGCTTAATAGTAGGAGTACCGTACAGTGAGCAGGCTCTGGAACATACTCGTACCGGTGGCACACCATATGGTGCATCCCATCTAAACACATTCTCACCAAACAAAACTTTATCTGATGATGAAATAAAAATATGTAAAACTCTAGGAAAAAGAATCTCTAATATTGCTAGCAAATTGTCTATTTAGCATTATTCTAATAAAAAACAAATCGCCTTATATTTCTTAATTTCTATATAAGTTGCTTTCATAAATCTTATAGTTTAGTATTGTGTTTCGATATTCTTACCTAACTAGCAAAAGTTTCATAGCTAGTAAAAATATTTTAAGAGGATTCTTTTTAATGTATAAAACAAAAGTAACTACTTTAGGATTTAGTATTTGGTTTATTTGCACCTTCTTTTACGCTTTAGAATATTTTGTAAGATCCTCTACAGGAGCTCTTCTTGAGGAATTTATGAAAGAACCATATAGCCTTAGTATCGCATCAACTGCATTATTTAGCTCATCATTTTATTGGACATACATAATTTCACAGATTCCAGCTGGAATCATGGTAGATAAATTGGGGGTTAAGAAAGTAATGATGGTAAGCACAACAATTTTTTCTGTTGCTATGCTTATTGCTATTCTAGCACAATCCAAGTCAATGCTATTATTATATAGAGTTTTAGCAGGATTTGGCGGTGGATTTGCTATCTTATGCGCTATCAAATCTATAGCTATCTGGTTACCTAATAGGCTTTTCCCAGCTTTTACTGGACTTACACAGTTTGTGTTATATATTGGTGCAACACTCTCAGCAGCTCCACTAGTATTTTTATCAAAGCACATGACTGTTTCGCAAATAATGGCTTTAATATTTATAATTTCTTTTATTGTATTATTCTTTAGTATCTTTGTTATAAAAACTCATCCAGATTACAAAAAAGAAAAACACCACAAGCAAATACAAAATGATAATTTTAAAGATATTCTCACGGTTTTAAAAAACAAGCAAATATGGTTTAACGGTTTGTATTGCTTTACTATATATGGAACTACGGTTTTATTCGCTGATTTATGGGGGATTAGATATAGTTAATCTGATAATATTGTGCTAAAGACGTGAGTAATAGCATCAGATTAACTATACAAGTTTGTTAGGTTCAATAGTCTCAACAACCTCTATAAAACTTTGCCTATCTTGTTCTTTTCTTTGCTTATATTTAGGTGTCTTTTTTTAAAACTAAAACCAAGTCTGGTAAGACAATCATAAAATGTGCTTCTAGGTATTTCAGGAGCTAATGCTTCTCTAATATCTAAAGCCATTGCATCTGGATATGTTCTTAAGTAGCTTTCTATCGCTTCCTTATCTGTAAAGGTTGCTACTCTACCGCAACCCAAGCCTTGCTTAGATTTATAATCACCAGTTGTCTCGTATAAGTTTATCCAAGATCTAGTAGTACGGATATCTATATTAAAAAAATTACTTAGCTCTTTGTCTGTTAGGCCTTCTTTATATTTAGTTATTACGATATCTCTGAAATCTTGGCTATATGATGACATTTTTTCTAAATATTATAACATTATTGTCAAATAACTATCGGATTAACTATATCTAAGCTTATATGGTTTTACAATAAATCAGGCGGGATTCTGCACCTCTCTTATTTTTATAGGAGTGTGTATATTTAGTTTAGTTTGGGGAGTCATAGCCTCTGCAACAAACAATGAAAAGAAATTTCTCTTAATTTCTCCTATATTTGGATTTTTCATTGTAACCTATTTACTTTTTTTTAATAAAAGTATTATGATGGCATATATTTTGTGCATATTATTTGGTGGCTCTCAGGCTGTTCATGTACTTAACTATTCGGCACTTAGAAATACTGTATCTGCCACACAAATAGCTACAGGCTTAGCAATTGTAAATATGTTTTTACCACTTAGCGGAGGTGTTTTGCAACCTATTACAGGTGCTCTCATTAGCAATCTCAAACATAGTTACAGTAGTTTACATGCCTTTCAATTAACATTAATAATCATACCTATTTTAATGATATTATCTTTTATAATTGCTCTATTTATAAAAGATTCAAACAGCTAAAATATATACTTCTTTACTATAGCTTTTTTTTATTTTATTATTTGTTATACAAAATTTTATCAGATGTATAATAATGAAAAAAATAATGCTAATAATTCTAGCTATAATCATCATCGCAATTTTTATTGTTATAAACTTATTCACAAACAATAGTAAGCCTGAGGCCACTAACGAAACTCATGATATCAATGTAGTTGCTGCTGAAAATCAATATGGTAGCGTAGCAAAGCTTATCGGTGGCAGTAACGTAAAAGTGACCAATATAATAAACAATGCTGATGGAGACCCACATACTTTCATATCATCTGTTAAAAATGCCAAACTATTGACTGAAGCTGATGTGATCATCTATAATGGCGCTGATTATGACTCATGGATTACGCCTATCCTTAAAAGCAACAAGAATGCCATAATCATTAAGGTACAAGACCTTATGAACTTTCCAAAAACATCAAGTTTCGGTATCAACCCCCACTTATGGTTTGATCCTGATACATTCCCTAAACTAGCAGACAGACTAAAAGATACATTCTCAAACAAAGATCCTAGCGATAGCAATTTATACGAAAAAAACTATACAAATTTCGTACATAAATATCAAAAGGTCTACAATCTTGATAAACAGATAAGAGAATCATATTCAAACACTCCGGTAACTGCTACAGAACCTCTTTTTGGTTATATGGCAAAAGCCTTAGATCTAGATATGAAAGGAATCGCATTTCAGTGGGTAATAATGAATGAATCTGAACCAAGCCCTAAAATGATGATTGAATATCAAGATTTATTTAATCACAAACAAGTTAAAGTACTTTTTTATAACAAACAAGTAACTGACAACACAACTAAAAATATTTTAAAGATTGCTGAAAAAAATGATATACCTGTTGTTGGAATAACTGAAACAATGCCTACTGATGATAATGCGATCAACTGGATGGTTAATACACTAGAAGCAACTGCTGCGGCTTTGGATAAAGCAAGATAAGTATGATTAAATGCTCAAACCTAACTATTGGTTACAATAAACCAATAACCTCTCCATTAAATCTTGAAATCCCCACGAATGGGTGGGTAGGGATTGTTGGCAAAAACGGCGTTGGAAAATCCACTTTTTTTAAAACCATTTTAGGTAAAATACCTAGCCTTTCTGGCTCTATAACTATTAATAATACAAAAATAAATATTGATACAATTAGCTACATCCCGCAAGAACGAGAAATAAATTTTGAAGAAAAAACCTCTGGCTATACCCTAATTAAATATAGTTATAAACCTAAGTCTTGGGGCTTGCCTCTATTTAATAATGACTTTAAAAAGAAACTAAGCTACCTCATTGAGCTAACTCAAACACAAGATTACATACAAGAGCCTTTCAAAAATCTTTCTGGCGGGCAGAAAAAACGTATCTACCTAATCCAAGCATTAATAAATAAACCCAAAATATTACTCCTAGATGAGCCGCTTTCAGACCTCGACCCTGATGCAAAACAAAAATTTATAGCCTGTTTAAGGGAAATACACAAAAAAGAAAATATTACTCTATTAATAATATCTCATGATATGAAAGAAATTAGCTCTCAACTAGATGCTTTCATCCATTTCAAAGATGGCCAATGCCACTACTGCAGTGAACTTCCCTGCTTACAGGAAGATATTTGTGTTTAACTATACATTCATGATTTATGCATTTGTTGCCGGCACTATAATAGCTATCATCTGTGGTATTATTAGCTTTTTCGTTATCATTAGAAGGCTATCATTCGCATCACATGCTTTAGGACATATTAGCCTTACAGGAGCCTCAGGGGCTGTTTTACTTAATTTATCAGCTATGACTGGCCAACTAGTAATAAATCTTATTGCAGGAATTTTAATGGGAACTTTTGGCGATAAAATTAAAAAAAATGATATTGCTATAGGTATTGTATTAACCTTCTTCTTAGGACTTGGTACTTACTTTCTTTTTCTATACCAAAGTGGATACTCTGGATCAGTAATGTCAATATTAGTTGGAGATATACTCACCGTCAGTCTTGAGCAAATATATATCCTCTTAGGGCTAGCAATATTTACTATTCTATTGCTAGCAATAATAGCTAGGCCTTTATTTATTTCATCTATTGATCCAGTTTTTGCCGAATCGAAAAATGTTCCCAATAAAACCTTATCCATATTGCTCTTTATATGTATTGCAATCACAGTGTCCATGGCCTGTCAAGTTGTCGGAATTTTACTAGTTTTTTCTCTACTTATTGGTCCAGCAGCCATTGCATCACAATGGGTTGACGGATTTTATAAACCCATTTTTCTTAGTACTCTAGTCTCTGTATTAACCGTCTGGTCAGGAATTATAGCTGCCTACTATATAGATGTTCCCATAAGCTTCTTTATTACTACAATAATATGTACTTTATACCTGATAAGTATTTTCAAAAATAAATTACCAATTTAACAAAATCCTAAGATTATATACTCAATCTAGCATATCGCTTGTATATATTATTTATTTTTACTATTAGACATGAGTTTAGAGCTTATTAAAAATAATTTTACCTATAGAAAATAATTTATTCGCCAATAAATATAATATAGTTAATCCGATAGTTATTTGACAATAATGTTATAATATTTAGAAAAAATGTCATCATATAGCCAAGATTTCAGAGATATCGTAATAACTAAATATAAAGAAGGCCTAACAGACAAAGAGCTAAGTAATTTTTTTAATATAGATATCCGTACTACTAGATCTTGGATAAACTTATACGAGACAACTGGTGATTATAAATCTAAGCAAGGCTTGGGTTGCGGTAGAGTAGCAACCTTTACAGATAAGGAAGCGATAGAAAGCTACTTAAGAACATATCCAGATGCAATGGCTTTAGATATTAGAGAAGCATTAGCTCCTGAAATACCTAGAAGCACATTTTATGATTGTCTTACCAGACTTGGTTTTAGTTTTAAAAAAAGACACCTAAATATAAGCAAAGAAAAGAACAAGATAGGCAAAGTTTTATAGAGGTTGTTGAGACTATTGAACCTAACAAACTTGTATATTTAGATGAAATGGGTATGGATAATAAACAGTCTGTACTAAGAGGATGGTCTCTTGTTGGTAAACCTAGCTATGGTGAAGTTATTGCTTATCAAACTCAGAGAAAAAGTATAGTTGCTGGTTATAACTATTTAGAAAAGAAGATTATAGCACCGCTAGAGTATACTGGATATACAGATACTATACCTTCCTGCTTATTCTCCTGATTTAAATCCTATAGAAAAAATTTGGGCCAATTTTAAAAGAATTTTAAGAAAAGTAAATAATTCTTTTGATAATTTATCTGATGCTATTACTCACGTCTTTAGCACAATATTATCAGATTAACTATAATGTTCTCGTGCACTACCATGTATTGAGCTAATTAATATATTTTTTCGCATTTCAATATTCTTTTTTTAATATATAATTAATTATATATGTTGTACTAATGAATATCAATTTTATATTTAATGTATTTACGCCAAAATTTATATGTATGCTGTAGTTATTATCAATTAAAGATTTAATTATTTGATGTAAGAATCTAGTCTTCTTTTTTATCTATTTTTCCAGTTACAAAGCAACCGACTGTAACTGCTAATCCAGCTGAAATTATCCATGCTAAATAATACATATATTTCTCCTTAATTAATACATATCTAGTGAGTTGATTTTAACTTCTTCTGCAGAGATTCTACGGCCATTAGCCCACATTTTCTTATATACAAAGAATGTATATGTAAATATGATTGGCAGTATAACTATGGCTGCGCATAATATACCTATCAACGAGTTTTGGCTGCTACTAGCGTTATATATAGTTAGACTATACATATAATCACCAACATTCGATACCATGATAAATGGAAATAACGTAAATCCAACTGTTAAAACTGCACCTAACAAAGAGGCTAAACTAGCTAAAAATGCATAACCATCATTATCTTGTTTGTTAAATTTAATTACAAGCATAGCTCCTAATATTGCAAGCATTGGAGCAAACCACATCCATATGTGTGCATGGTTAAAATTATAATACCATGAGTGATTTGTAGTCACTTTGCCTGAGCTAAAAGCATGGTGTAAAGTGTCAGATAAATTTACCAAGTTAGCATTAGGAGTGTATTGATAGCCTGTTATAAAGATTAACCAAATACCTGCTATTACAAAAAGCAATATATATAGGCTTGCGGTAATATTTGTTATTTTTCTAAATCTATCTTTTAAAATGCCAAAAGTTCTTAATTTAGCATATGCTGAGCCATGCATTAAAGCCATATTTAAGGCAAAGATGCCAAATAGTAGGGCAAATGGCGTTAATAGGTGTAGTAAGGTAACCCACATAGATTGGTATTGACCATTTATTATGGTGCCGTAAATTAATCTGGCTGTGTCATCATAGGATATAGGAAAGCCTAAATATAGATTTCCTATTGCTACACCCATTACAAGCATTGGGATAATGCTTCCAAAAACAAGTATCCAATCCCAAAAGTTTCGCCATTTTGGATTATCAATTTTTTTTCTATATTCAAATGCTGGAGGTCTTAAGAAAAGACCCCATAAAACAACTAAGATAGCTATATATAATCCAGAAAAACTAGTAGCATATACCTGTGGCCAAATAGCAAAAATAGCTCCGCCGGCACTTATAAACCAAACTTGGCTACCATCCCATGTTGGGCCAACAGTATTTATAATAGCTCGTTTTTCATAATCATCTTTACCAACAAATTTAGCAAGAATACCAACACCAAAATCAAATCCCATTGTGGCTGCTACTAAAAATATTAGTACTCCTACGACAAGCCAAGAAATAATTTGTAAAATATCTAATAACATTTATTTCTCCTTTTTGTTTTGTTCAAAATGATACTTGCCAGAGCCTAGGGAGCTGGGTCCAAGTCTAGCATATTTGAACATTAAAAATACCATTACAGCAAACAGCGCAGTATCTATTAAGAAGAATATTGCCATAGATGTGCCAACGTCAGTAGCAGTCAATGCTGAAGAGCTGATACTAGTAGGTAATTGGTTATAAACAGTCCATGGTTGACGTCCATGTTCAGTTACATACCAGCCAGCTACACAAGCAATATATGGAAAAGGTATTGTCCAAGTCATCACTCTTAATATGAATCGACTAAATAGATTGCTAGTAAGAGCGTTTTTAGCTAATAAGATCAAACCTATTACTATTAAGGTAAACATAAAGAAACCTATGAATACCATTATCCTGAAGCTCCAGAAAATGCTAGCAACATCAGGCACCATATTTGTAGCGACTGTTTTAACTAGCTCTGGGTTATTTGCAGCTTTTGCTATATTTACTGAATCTGCAACACCATATTTATCTGTTGCAGCCTGTACAAGCATTTTACCAAAGCCCATATATTTTTGGTAAGTTGGATTATTATAGTTTATATAGCTATTATCTGGAATATCACTTTTATGTCCAGACTCTCTCCACTTAAGAAGATCAGCATAAGCAAGCCCGCCTTCTTTAATCATAATAAGAGCAGAAGGTACCTTTTCATATTTGCTAGGATTAGCAGCAGCAGTTTCCGGAGATACATCTGCAGTCATTCCTGTTTTGATATTTCTATAGTACGCATAGTTAGGGTCTCTAGAGCCATTTTTGGTTATCTTCCCATAGAGTATTGCCTTGACACCAGGTATTTCTGTATCTGTTGAGTGTGTAGCAATCAGGCCTAATACAGCTGGCACAGGTATATCATAACTGTTTTTTTGTTCTTCCTGATTAGGAAGGGCAATTGCATTAAATGCTGCAGGGGCTTTGGAAGTATCCCATTCTGCTTCAATAGTTGCCATTTTAAGAGGTTGTACTTTAAATACATCAACACCATTAGCATCACCAAAGAGGATAGCTACAACACAAGTTATCAGACCAAAGCCTAAACCGATCCCTAAAGATCTCTTAGCAAAAGCGATATCTTGACCTTTGATTAAGTAGAATGCGCTAATGCCAACTACAAACATAGCTGCAGTGGTGTATCCAGCAGTCATTACGTGACCAAAGTTTGTTTGTGCTGTATGATTTAAAAATACATCAAGTAGGCTAACAGTTTCCATTCTCATGGTGGCCGCTACAAATTCAGAACCTACAGGATGTTGCATATATCCATTTGCAACAAGTATTAGTAAGGCAGAGAAGCTAGATCCAATTGCTAAACAAAAAGTTGAGAATAAGTGTTGTTTTTTAGAAAGCTTATCCCAGCCAAAAAAGAATAGTCCAGCAAAAGTTGATTCAAGCATGAAAGCTGCTAAGCCTTCAATAGCTAATGGTGTACCAAAAATATCACCTACAGATTGTGAATAGTATGACCAGTTCGAGCCAAACTCAAATTCCATAGTTAAGCCGGTAATGATTCCTAAAGCAAAGTTTATTCCAAGCAATTTTCCCCAAAACTTCACCATATCTTTATAGACTTTGTTACCTGTTCGTATATACATTAGCTCCATCGTGAATATGATCCACGTTAGCCCTAATGTAAGGGGGACAAATAAAAAGTGAAATGATGCCGTTAGTCCAAATTGCCATCTTGCCAAGTCAACAGACATGAGCGTTGGTAACATATTATTTCTCCTTATAGTTTTTAACTATTATTTATTTTTCAAAAGAAAATTTAGGAGGAAAAAATAGGCTGATCCGGGTTGTAGTCACTTTTTCTCACCTTTAATCGTGCAACCATATTGTAACATATTAGATTTTAAATGCAAAAACAAAATCTGCTGTAAGTATTGGTATCAAAGGCTTTCAGTATACTGAATTGGTATAGATTTGGTTAGGTGTTGTATCTTAAGGGTTAGGGCTGTATGTTGTTTTGGATAAGCTTTATCTTTTGGAGTAAGCTTTCTTCATCAAATTCTTTTTTATCTATTTTTATGTAGATAGTTTGTTCTTCTAAACAGATAATTGACTCATATACCCCATTTTCTTTGTGCATAATTTTATCTAAATTTTCTTTTAGTGTGGGAGATATATTATCAAGTTTGTATACTTTTGAATTTAAATATGTAGGTTCTGCCATTATTAATGTAATGAAAAACCATGAAATAGCTAAAATTGTGCATAATGATAATACACCAATTATATTGGCATGATGATATACAATGCCACCTAATATACCACCTACAAATATGCCAAAAAATTGGCAGCTAGAAAAGACTCCCATTGCGGTGCCTTTACTACCTGCTGGAGCTATTTTTGAAACCCATGATGGTAAGCATGATTCTAAAAAGGTGAAAGCTGCAAAAAAGAAGGTCAAAGCTAATGAAAGTATAAGAACATGTTTGTAGCTAAAAATTAAGATTAGTAAACAGATACTTAGTAGGGCAACAGCTATCACAAAAAATTTTTTCATTTTACGTTGCACTTCAGCAATCATTACGAATGGGAACATCATTGCAAATGATATGATTAGGACAGGTAAGTATATTAACCATTGATAATCAGCAGATATGTTAAGAATATTTGTTAGAATGGGTGGGATCACTATGAATAAGGCAGTAAGACTAGCATGTAAAACAAAGATGCCATAATTAAGTTTTAATAATTCTTTGTGTGATATTACATCTTTTATCAGTGTTAAGACGGGTTTAGCTTCATGGTGGAAGCTAGGGGTTTTTGGTGTTGGAACTTTAGATAGCATAAAAATGCTTATACAACCAAATAGAGCAGTAAGCCAAAATATCCCAGATAATCCTATAATACTATTAAGTATTGAGCTTATCATCATTGCTACTAAAAATGAAAAGCCTATTGACATACCTATTAACGACATTGCTTTGAGGCGATTTTCTTCTTTGGTTGAGTCTGCTACTAATGCTGTTAGTGTGCTACCAACAGCCCCAGCTCCTTGTATAGCTCGGCCAATTATTATACCATAGATGGTTGTGGAGCATGCGGCAATAATGCTTCCTATGATGAAGAATATTAATCCAGTTAAAATTATAGTTTTACGTCCAAATTTATCAGAGAGTATGCTAAGTATGATTTGAAGCATTGCTTGGCTTAGACCATAAATACCAAGAGCAAGTCCTATTAAAAAAGGAGTGGCGTATTGTAAGTGATTAATATATAAGCTAAATATTGGAAAGATTATAAATAATCCAATCATTCTAAAGCTATATATTAGAGAAATGTTAATAGTAGTTTTAAGTTCTTTATTGTACATTTTTTCAATTGATCATTAATATGTTACGCCCAAGTATAGCGAATCAATGTATACAATTGAACTTTTTATATTTTTTTGAGGGTGTTTTTTGTGATTATCTACTGTATAATTTAGTATCGCATTTTTAAGATGTGCGCTTCTTTAATCTAGAAAATAATTGTAAAGGATGTAGCTATAATGAACTGGAAGAAGATTTTAGGGATATTTGCAGGTGTTTTAGGTACTCTTATGCTATCAGGCTGTAAGGGTGGTATTTTAAACGCTAATGGTATAATTACTCAAAAAGAACAAGGTTTGATGATTTTTGCTACGGTACTTATGCTATGTGTTGTGATTCCCGTTATATTTTTAACACTGTGGTTTGCATGGCGTTACCGTGAAGGCGCAAATGCTAAATATCGCCCAAATTGGACACACTCAAACGTTCTTGAGATTATTTGTTGGGGAGTCCCGTTTGTAATAATATTGATACTTTCTATTGTTACATGGACATCAACACATTCACTTAGTCCATATAAGCCTTTAAAATCTGATAAGAAGCCTATCAATATAGACGTTGTAGCTTTAAATTGGAAATGGATGTTTATCTATCCTGATTATGGTATAGCAACGGTTAATTATATCAAGATTCCAAAAGATAGGCCTATTAATTTCAAAATCACTTCAGCAGCCCCAATGAATTCTTTCTTTATACCAGAGTTAGGTGGACAAATTTACGCAATGACGGGTATGACTACTCAATTGCATATACTTGCTACTAAAGAAGGTAAGTATAGAGGTTTTTCAGCTAACTATACTGGCCATGGATTTGCAGGGATGCAATTTTATGCAGGGGTTACTGATGATAAGGGTTTTGAAAGTTGGGTTGAAGAAGTTAAATCTTCTGGTAAGCAAGATCTGACCTGGAATTATTTTTGGAATAATTTAGTCAAAGATTCTATTAATAATCCAGTCGCTTATTATTCACATGTTGATAAAAATTTATTCAATGATATCGTGATGTCTTACATGATGCCTAATTATAAGCCAGGCGACATGGAAAAGATGGGTCACATGCACCATATGGATATGTAATTAATAAAAGTTAGTACAGTAAATAGGAGAATAATATGCTAGAAGCATTAATTGGAAAGCTAAGTGATCCGCATTTGGTTTTTCCATATCTGTATGAACCGGTAAGCCAACAATTAATCATACTGGGTATGTTTGTAGGTATAGTGGTAGCAGGTTTGGCATTAGTAGGTGGTATTACTTATTTTAAAAAATGGGGTTACCTGTGGCGTGAGTGGTTTACTACTGTTGATCATAAGAAAATAGGCTCGATGTATGTTATTGTAGCTTTGGTTATGATGTTCCGTGGCTTTGTTGATGCGGCTATGATGAGAACTCAACAAGCTCTAGCTTCTGGAGATAATACAGGATACTTGATTCCCGAGCATTTTGACCAAATTTTCACAGCTCACGGTGTGATCATGATTTTCTTTGTGGCAATGCCGCTTATATTTGCATTGATGAATTGGGTTATTCCTCTTCAAATAGGTGCTCGTGATGTGGCTTTTCCATATATGAACTCATTAAGTTTTTGGTTGTTTATTGTTGGAGCTATGCTTATTAATATTTCGCTCTTAGTGGGTGATTTTGCGCATGCAGGTTGGTTGGCTTATCCACCATTTTCAGACATAACCTATAGTCCAACAGTCGGGACTGATTATTATATATGGGGTTTACAAATCTCTGGTATTGGTACGTTAATGACTGGTATCAATTTCTTTGTAACTATCATAAAGATGCGTTGTAAAGGTATGACGTTAATGAAAATGCCAGTATTTACATGGGCTTCACTATGCTCAGTTATATTAGTAATTGCGGCATTTCCTGTATTGACAGTTACTTTGGGTTTACTTACATTAGACAGATATTTTGGTACGCACTTCTTTACTGTTTCTGGTGGTGGCGATCAGATGATGTATGTGAACTTAATATGGATTTGGGGGCACCCAGAAGTATATATACTTGTGCTTCCTATGTTTGGTGTATATTCAGAAGTTGTTGCAACATTCTCTAAGAAGCCATTGTTTGGTTATGCAACTATGGTTTGGGCTACTATAGCAATTACTGTTTTATCATTTGCAGTATGGTTGCACCATTTTTTCACAATGGGTGCAAGTGCAAATGTAAATGCCTTTTTTGGTATTATGACTATGATTATTGCAATACCAACAGGTGTTAAAATATTTAACTGGCTGTTTACTATGTTTAGGGGTCGTATCGCATTTACTACTCCGATGATGTGGTTGGTTGGTTTTATGATTGTTTTCTCTGTTGGTGGTATGACAGGTGTATTATTATCAGTGCCTGGTGTTGATTTTCAGATGCACAACAGTGTATTCCTGATAGCGCATTTCCATAATGTGATTATTGGTGGTGTGGTATTTGGTGCGTTTGCAGGGCTTACTTATTGGTTCCCTAAAATATTTGGATTTAAACTAAATGAACGTTTAGGTAAATGTGCATTCTGGTGCTGGTTTGTTGGTTTTTTTGTAGCATTTATGCCTTTATATTGGTTAGGCATGATGGGTATGACAAGAAGACTATATCATTATGATGCTTCCACTGGTTATCAAAGCTTATTGGTGGTTGCTTGGATAGGTGCTCTGATTATTGGTCTAGGTATATTTTTCCAAGTACTACAAATTATTGTAAGTATCAAGCAGAGAGATCAAAATCGTGTTGGAGCAGATGCTTGGGGTTATGGACGTACTCTAGAGTGGGGAATACCTTCTCCGGTACCATTCTATAATTTCTCTCACGATCCTGTAGTAGAAGAGCGTGATGGATATTGGGATCATAAAGAAAAAGGTCTTGGTGTGGATAATAAGCCTGTCGGTGAGGCTAAGCATTATGAAGATATTCATATGCCTAAGAATACTGCTGTAGGTGTTGTGATTGGTGCATTTAGCTTTGTATTCGGTTTTGCAGCTGTATGGCATATTTGGTGGTTAGCTATCGTGGGTGTTGTGGGTATGATTGGTACAGTTCTGTATAGATCGTTTGATTATGATATCGACTATTACGTAAAAGCTGATGAAGTAAAAGAAGTTGAAAGTAAATATAATCAACAAGGGGAGTTACAAGCATGAATACAGTAACTGCAGATAATAACCATCATCATGAACATCATTTTGATGGTTCTAAAAACGTATTTGGTTTTTGGATTTACATTATGAGTGACTGTGTGCTATTTGCTACACTATTTGCTACTTATGCTGTATTTCATAAGCATACTTTTGGTGGAGCAAGTGCTCAAGAAATATTTAGCTTGCCATATGTGTTTGTTGAAACAATGTTGCTACTATTAAGTAGTTTTACATTTGGTTTGGCTATGTTAAATCGTAATTCAAGTAATATTAATCATGTGATTAAATTTTTATGGATTACTTTTTTCTTAGGTTTAGGCTTTGTGTTAATGGAAGTGCATGAGTTTTATGAGTTAGCAATTGAAGGCCATACATGGTCATCATCTGCTTTTTTATCATCATTTTTTACTCTTGTAGGAACTCATGGATTGCATGTATCAATGGGTCTGCTTTGGATTGTGAGTATGATATTCCAACTTAAAAAGCATGGCATGACGCCTATGGCTAAAACTAAGCTTACATATTTAGGCTTATTTTGGCATTTCTTAGATATCGTGTGGATATTTGTATTCTCAATTGTTTACTTATTAGGAGCTATATAATATGTCTGGTTTATATGATCATGAAACAGGGGCTGCTTATGGTACACATAAGAGCTATATCCAAGGGTTTGTGCTTTCTATAGTAATAACATCTATAGCATTTGCTTTAGTAGGTTTTAAACTACTGTCACCAATCGCTTTATGTATTGCTGTTGCAGTATTAGCGATAATACAACTTTTTGTACAATTGGTATTTTTCTTACATTTAAGTACTGATTCTAGAGCTCGTTGGAATTTGGTTAGTGCTGTGTTTGCTATTATGGTAGTTATTATCATATTGGCTGGCACATTGTGGATCATGTTTGATCTTTATACAATGATGATGTAATCGATTTTTCTTTAAATATGTCTTTTTTTAAAAAATATCTTCAATTATCTAAGCCTGGAATTATTTTTGGGAATTTGATAACTCTTACGGGTGGCTTTTTATTGGCAACACATCGTCAAATTGGTTTTGAGCATCTTGCTTTATTTCTTTATGTGATGGTGGGTGTAGCATTAATGATAGGCTCTGGTTGCGTTTTTAATAATATCTATGATAAAGATATTGATAGCAAAATGACCCGCACACAGAATCGTCCACTTGTTACTGGTGAAATTACAGTATTATCAGCAGCTATTTATGGTACGATCTTGCTACTAGTTAGTTGTGCAGTACTTTACTATTTGGTTAATCCTTTGACTTTGTGGATTATAATAATTGGGTTTGTTGTGTACGTAGGTATTTACACGGTTTCAAAGCGCATTACTATTCACGCTACAGTATTAGGAGGTATCTCAGGAGCTATTCCTCCTGTTGCTGGATATACAGCTGTAGTTAATAGCCTTGACTATAACGCGTTAGCAGTATTCTTAATTTTGTTTTTTTGGCAGATACCTCATTCATACGCTATAGCTATGCTATATAAAGATGATTATGCAAAAGTTAAGCTACCTATGTTGCCATTGGTTAGAGGAATCGCTTATACAAAAAAAATTATGCTAGTATACTTAGTTTTATTTGTAATTTCATGTGCATTGCCAACTTTATTAGGTACAGCGGATTTATTATCATTTATAGTATGCATGTTTATGTCAATATTTTGGATGTATAAGTCTATTAAGTCTTATCAGGTCGATGATGACAGAACTTATGCTAAAACTGTTTTTAAATTCTCAATTATCGTTATTACAGTTATAAGTCTTTGTATTGGCTAATTTTCTAATTGTATAGAAATTATAATATTTGGTTATTCCTATCAAAAATAAAGTCAAATTTGTTAAGTATTATATATTTATTTTGATAAACTTAAAGTAGATAATTTTGGTTCAAATATAAACAGATGGTATAAAATCATTGCTCTATCTAAGGGTTTATATTTTAATTAATTTTTATATAAGTTGAAAACTAATATAGCAGTATATGCAAAAGATTATAATTTTTAGACGTCTAATTTCTTCGATTATATTTGCAGCTTTTCTTGGGGTATTTTATTTATATTTTATTAAGATTGGGATAGGTACTCAAAGCATACTAATTCTATTTTCCTTACTACTTTTTGTTAATCAAGCATTTGCTTTACCTGCAGGAATACTTGGTGATAGATTGGGTGCCGGTAGGATGATGGTACTAGGCTGTATTTTTGATGCTTTTTCATATTTAATTTTAAGCGTCACGGAATCTAAATTTTTATTAGTTTTCGGGATGATTGGCATAGGTGTTGGGGGATGTCTTTTTAGTACAAATGCTAGAGCAGTTTTAACTTTTATATATCAAGATAAGTCCAGAGCTATTATGCTTCAAGGTTCTTTCTTAAGAGCCACTAACTTGGGTACATTATTAGGATCACTTATAGCATTGTTTTTTATTGCACAGCAAAGTTATGTTTTTTTATTGCTCGTATGCTCTGCTTTAGAGTTTTTGTTGAGTGTTTTTATGTTAATTAATTTAAGAAAATTTACATACTCAAATAAATCATTAAATAGAAATAGCATTCTGAGAACTATTATTGGTGTTTTTGATTATCGATTTATAAAAATTCATTTATTTGCGATGATACCATTTGCCTTATGTGCTTCTTTCCCTATCATTTTTCCTTATCTTTTTTCTACTTTGTTACATATGCCTGAACAATTTGCTATAGCTCAATTTTTAAATGCTATTTTATTAATAGCATTGCAGCAGTTTATGTCTAGGTGGTTAATACATTCATTAGAATATATGGCTTATATATTTATAGGGTGTTTGATCGTGGTAACGGTTTTTCTTACGTTGGTTGTAAATTATCCTAGTCTTATGTTTTCATACGTATATTTAGTTATTTTCACAGTATCTGAATCAATAGTGGTAACTCAGTTGACTAATGCATTAGTAGGAGTGAGTAAAGAATATAATAAAGGCACTGTTTATGGTTCATCAAAGCTAATTATGGCATTAACTACTCCTATAATTATAAACTTATTATCAATATTAATTAATCAACATACATAGTGACTTTTAATATTAGTTAATGCAGTATATTTTACAAATTATCTTAGTTACAGATTATACAAACACATAAAAAGTACTGTAGGGGTTTTGAAATATCTAAAGCATTATTTTTTTTAGTTGATTTTTAATGTTAATAGTCCTACTTCAACCTAACTTTGAATAGAGATTAGTTAGTAGAGTAAATTTGAAAAAAATTAGTATTACAAATCGATGTTTAAGCTTTTAGCTAAAGCTTTTAATTTTTTCATAGTATCTGGTAGTTTTTTGATAGCTGCCCATTGTTGCATTAGTTCACGACCTTCATAAGCAGGGTAACCCATATGGCTTTCGCCAGCTGGGATATCTCTCATAACTCCAGCTTTGCCACCAACTCTAGCTCCACTACCGATATTTACATGGTCTTTAACACCAGCATTACCCGCAATAATAACGCCATCACCTATTTTTACAGAACCACTTATACCAGCTTGGCCACAGATCATACAACCTCTACCAATCGTTACATTATGACCAATTTGTACTAGGTTATCAATTTTAGTATAGTCACCAATTATAGTAGAGCCATATTTTGCATTATCAATACAGCTATTTGAGCCTATATCAACATAACTACCAATTATAACATTACCAATGTGTGGAATCCTAATTATGCTTTGTCCATCTTCTGATGGCCTATAACCAAACCCATCAGTTCCAATAGAGCAGCTTGAGTAAAGTCTACAAAAGTGACCAATAACTGTTCTGTCACGTATTGTAACATTTGGCCAGATAATACAGTTTGTACCAATCTTTGCATCGTTATATATGCATACATTTGCGTAAATAACAGTATTATCACCAATCTCCACATGCTTGCCGATATATGTTCCTGGCCCAATTGATACATTCGAGCCAATCTTGGCAGTAGGATCAATGATAGCTTTATCATGAATACCGTTTTGTTCAGGACATGGTATGGAAAAGAGTTCTAATACTTTAGCCATAGCAAGATCAGCATTTTTTACTACAATTAGTGGTTTGTCATTTATTTCTGCCAACTCTTCACTAATTTTTTCACTTACTATCGCAGTACATGCTTTTGAATTTTTCCAGAATTTAATGTGCTCTTTTTGATCGATCAAAGTCAAGTCATTGTTGTTCGCCATCTCAGCGTAGTTTAATCCCGAAACATTTATGTCACTATTTGGAGCATTGATGATTTCTGCTTGAATATGATTAGAAATATATTTTAATGTAAATTTCAAGTATTTCCCCTATTTAATTAATTGTGATAAGAATAACAGTTTTACCTTTATTTTGATAGTTCCGTTATTTTTAGTCCCCTACACCAAAATCAGTATTATCAACAAGGATTTCAAATTGAGGATCATTAAATAGACTTTTATATTCTTTTAAGAACCATTTTTTTAATTCCTTATCAGCCTTTATAGCAGTAGTATTATCTACATATACATTCAAAGTTGTATGGTTAAAATATTTCTTTGCTATTGCTATATCTTTTTTGATGATTTCTCTGGTTTGACCTTGCACTCCAATTAGTAAGCATACTGAATCAAACATAGTACTTAGTTGTTTGGGTGAATTGTGATAAAAGCCTTTGTTTAGAATTTTTTCTCTAAAATTAGTATCAAAACTCTCTAAGCCAGTTTTTATAAAAATGTCTGTCATAAATATTTCTTTAATTTTATGAAGGTGATCTTTGTACATCCAGTGAGCTTCAACAAATAAAAGTTTAATATTTTTTTCTTTGACAATCTCTTTGATTCGATTTTTAGTTTTTAATGGTAATTCAAAAATATTACCAGAATTAATAATTTCTAATATGCCAAATTCACCTGTAATTTTTTCTAGAACTTCAAAATTGATGCTGTTAATTTCATCAATATTTTTAGAATTATCCAAAATATAATCACAAAATGTGCACTTTCCATAAGCGCAAGGCCTACTTTTGAGTAGTACTATTTCTCTTTTATATTTATGTACATCTGTAATCTTACTATAACGATCCATTATATAATATATTCCTGAGCTTGAATTAGAGCAAGTTCATCAGTATCTAGCTCATGAGTTGTTCTAAAAATGCCATCTAAACATTTTGTAACTGATTTAAGGCTTTCATCTAAGCTTTTACCTTTAAGCAAGTAGCTTAGAAACATCGCAGCTGTAATATCGCCAGAACCACTTACCATTGATTGTACTTTATATTTGGGCGATTCTATATGAGAGAGATTCCCGTTTTTATATATCGCGATACCAGTTTTAGAGCTATCAAAAGATACACTCGTTGTAATTATTATTTGTTTATTGTTACCTGTTTTTTGCATAAGCTTTTCACAAGCTTTGTTAATATCACGATAATTATTTATTTCAGTATCACTCAAGATACTGAGTTCAAATAAGTTTGGTGTGATAATATCAGCTTTTGGTAAGAGATATTCTAGAAAAATTTTAGGATGGTCTTTTGAGGCAAAAATATGACCATTTTCGTCTTCATCATATTTATCGCCAAATACTGGATCACAGCAGTATAAACTATCTGGATTATATTTTTTTAATTTTTCAACAGTATTAGCAATGACTTTAGCTATATCAAGATTGCCAATATATCCAGATAAAATAGCATCTTGTTTAGCTAGAAACCTATTGGCTATCATGCCATCTATAACATTTTGAATATCTTTAACTTGAAAGAATGACCCATTGAAAAAATCATATTGAGTATGATTGGATAACTGAACAGTATATATTGGAGATACTTCTATTCCCAATTTTTGCATTGGAAAAACAGCAGCCTTATTACCAGCATAACCATAAGCTACGTGTGATTGTATTGATAGTACTCGAGGGGTTTTTAAAAGCATATGTAAAACTATAGCCCTAAGTTGTTGCGTATATTTGCAAGTAATTCAATAGATGCTTGTTTGTCACCTAGTTTACCTATCTTAATAAAAATATTAATTATATTTGCATTGTTTTTAATTATTCTAATACTAAAATTATCTTGTCCTTCTTTATTAAAGAAGTTTTTATCTGTTGGGTAGTTTCCATTAATCTCTGCAGTTTGATTATTTAGAGCGTTGCTCTTTATATTGTAAATATTACTGTTATTAAGAGCTAATTCGGTAGCATTATAAACGCTTTTTACGCTAGTATTTTCAATTTCAGCTGTAAATGTACCATTTACAAACCTGACGATAGAATCTCCAGTAGCATTTAAATTATTAGAAAGGCTAGTATTGTTTACGCAACTATTAAGAGCAGATACAGCTATTATACTAATAGTTAAAAGTTTAATATTTTTCACTTTATGAATATCTCTAGGTTATAGTAGCATAGATTTTATAATAGTATTTAAGCTTTGTAAATTGGCGATGTAGTTCTTAAGCTCTTGAAAAAGTGGTGGTAGACTCTATACTTTACATAGGTGATCTGAAGTTTTAGAGGAAGTCTATGTCAGTATATAATCAATTCCAAGAATTATTAGAATTTTTAAATAGTCGAGTTGTTGGGCAAGAAAACTTAAATAAACGTCTTCTGATAGCGCTTTTGGCTGGAGGACATTTGCTTGTTGAAGGTGCTCCTGGACTGGCAAAAACTACAGCAATTAAAACTTTATCAGAGAGTATAGATTGTTCTTATCATAGGGTTCAATTTACTCCTGATTTATTGCCTGCAGATTTGACAGGTACAGAAATTTATATACCTCAGCAACAATCTTTTGAATTTCAGTCAGGACCACTATTTCATAATTTATTACTTGCAGATGAAATTAATAGAGCACCAGCAAAGGTACAATCTGCTTTATTAGAGGCAATGGGTGAAAAACAAATAACAGTAGGGAAAAAAACATACCCACTTGCTGATTTGTTTATGGTAATGGCAACGCAAAACCCTATTGAGCAAGAGGGTACATACCCTTTGCCAGAAGCACAATTAGACAGATTCATGATGTTTGTAAAGATAGAGTATCCTGACCCAAAGACAGAGGCTAAAATTTTAGCAATAAGCCGCGGAGAGGCTATGGGGCATAAGTTACAGCATCCAAGCGTACATCAGGACACTATCTTTAAAGCGCAGCAAGAGGTTCTGAACGTGAAAGTTTCAGGGATGTTGGAAGAATATATTATAGAATTAATATTAGCTACGAGAGATCCTTCTAAATATAACCAAAATATTAAAAAATGGATTTCATTTGGGGCTAGCCCAAGAGGTACAATTGCTTTGGATAGAGCTGCGAGAGCACATGCTTGGTTATCTGGACATGATTATGTTTCACCTAGTGATATTCATGCTGTTGTTTATGAAATTTTACGCCATAGGATATTATTAACTTTTGAAGCTGAGGTAGATGGTGTAAACACTGATAATGTTATCACTGAACTATTAAGGACGGTGCCAATTCCTTAAAGGCTAAATATAAGATGAAAAGTTATAAAGGTGTAAAACCGAATATTCAAGAGCTTTTAAATTATAGATATCAAGCTAAAGCTCTTAAATTATTTGCTAATCAGAGAGTTAATACTGCTAATGCAGGGAGTAATATTTCTAAAGCAAAAGGTCGTGGTATGGATTTTGATGAAGTAAGACATTATCAGGCAGGTGATGATATTCGTTTAATGCATTGGTCTCTTACAGCTAGACTTGGTAAACCTTATACAAAAGTTTACCATGAAGAAAGAGAGAGAAATCTTTATTTTGTTTTGGATCAAAATAGTACTATGAAGTTTGGCACTAAGGAATGTTTTAAGAGTGTTAAGGCGGCTAATATTTTAGCTCTAATAGGTTTTGGCGCATTAGCGGTCCATGACAAGGTTGGTGGAATTATCTTTGATGATTATGGCTATAATTTTTACTCAGCTAAACAAAATAAAACATCTTTAATTAGAATGTTTAACTTTGTTGCAAAGGATGAGCAGAAATATCAGTTTTCTTCAGATGGAAAGCTTTCTGAAGCTCTTAAATTCTTATATGCAAAAGTCCCTAGTAATAGTGTTGTGATTGTTATTGGAGATTTTAGTAGTTTTGATGAAAAAGCTAAACAATATCTTAATTTACTTGGTGCTAAAAATGCTTTGATTAATATATTTAATTATGACCCTGTAGAAAAAGAACTTCCAGCTTTAGATAGTTATTATTTTAGTGATGGAAAAAATAAGATAGTTCTAGATACGGCTAATAAAAAACAGTATAAAGCATATAAAAATCTTTATGAAAATAGATATACAGAGATAAAAGAATTTTCTCGTAAAAATAAAATGGGATTTATTGAGATTGCTACGAATGATGATTTGATAAGAACAATAAATCTAGGGGTAGCGGGTTATGTCAAATAATAAACTTTTAGATCAATTAAAAGATGTGTATTTGCCTAAGGAAATTTCTCAATTATGGCCATTATCTTATGGTTGGTGGGTGCTTCTAGTAGTTTTTATTTTTATAATAATTTTTATTTTTATAATTCTTGCTTTTAAAAGGAAAAAAAAATTATACGTGGATTTAATCGTTAATGACTTTAGAAGTTCTATAAAAATCACAGCTCAAGAAAAGCCAGAAGAGGTGCTTCAAAATATATCAGTTTTTTTAAAAATAATCGCGGTACAAAAATTTCCCAAAGAAGATGTTAAAATCCTACATGGTAAAGCTTGGATTATATTTTTAGATTCTAGATTAAAACAAGAACTCTTTAAAAAAACAAAGGCAAACATGCTTGAAAATAGCTATAGACCTATTGAACTTGATGAGCCAATTTTAAACGAGATTCTTACTGTTGCAGAGAAGTGGCTGAGGAGGGTTTTATGATAAGTATTGAATACCCTTGGTTTTTTGTTTTAGCTATTCTGCCAATCTTAATATATAGAATATTTCCTCAAGTAAAAGATGATAAGCAGTTAGCTATAAAGATTCCTTTTTTCAGCCAACTTGAATCACAGTTAGGATCATCTCAAAGTAGTGCTTTTAAAAGAGCTAATTACCTTAAGTATATTATTAGTATAATATGGTTACTTGTGATTTTATCAGGGTCAGGACTTCAATGGTTAGGCAAGCCAGTTAGTCTACCTCAAAGTGGTAGAGATCTAATGATGGCTATAGATTTATCAGGAAGCATGGCTATTGAAGATATGAAAGAATCAAATGGTAGGCTGGAATCTAGATTTGATTTAGTTATGCGTGTTGCTAATCAGTTTTTAGATACCCGTAAAGGAGATCGTATTGGTTTAATACTATTTGGAACTAAAGCATATTTACAGACACCTTTAACTTTTGATATATCTACGGTAAAAAAAATGCTGGATGATTCTAGTATTGCTTTACCTGGATCTCAGACGGCTATAGGCGATGCTATAGGTCTAGCAGTCAAGAAATTAAAGAAATACCCTAACGATTCTAAGGCTTTGGTATTATTGACAGATGGTGAGAATAATGCTGGAGTATTGCAACCTCTCCAGGCTGCACAGGTAGCTAAACAGAATGGTATAAAAATTTATACTATTGGCTTAGGGGGAGGTCAACTAGTTATACAGACAGCTTTTGGTAAAAAATTGATTAATACATCGGAAGACTTAGATACTGATGTATTAGAAAAGATAGCAAAAATGACAGGAGGAGAGTTTTTTAGAGCACAAAACAGTAGTGATTTGAAAAATGTTTATGATGCTATAGATAAGCTTGAGCCAATTGCTTCAGATAAAACAGTTGTTAGGCCAATAACTTATTTATACCCTTGGAGTCTTAGCTTAGCACTTTTTTTGAGTTTTGTAGTAGCTATGGTATGGCTAAAACGTAGAGGGGGTTATTGAAATGTTAGGTTTTCATTTCTTAAGAGTTTGGTGGCTTTTGGCTTTAATCCCCATAATAATTCTTGTGATTCTACTTCTAAAGAAATTTGCTAAAGCTAATAATTGGGCTAGATACTGTGATAACCATTTATTGGAACATATAATGGATGGAGAGAACTCTAAAGTTAAGCAATCATTTATACCATTATTTTTTATGTTTTTGTGGGTGATAGGGGTATTGGCATTAGCTGGACCTACTTGGAAATATAAGGATATTCCTATATATCAAAAAAATATTTCGAGAGTAATAGCTTTAGATGTTTCTCAATCAATGGATACTTCTGATGTTTCACCAACCCGCCTTGAACGAGCTAAGTATAAGATATTTGATATCTTAAGAAAAATAAAGGAAGGTCAGGTTGGAATGATAGTTTTCTCCAGTGAGCCATTTGTGGTCTCACCACTTACCTCTGATGCAAATACTATCGAAAATATGATCACGGTTATTAATTCTGGTATTGTGCCTGTTCAAGGTAATAATATTACTAAAGCAATAAAAAAATCAGCAGAACTGCTTTTTCAAGCAGGAGCTCAAGAAGGTCAAATAATCCTAGTTACTGATTCAACCCCATCAGCACAAGCCATCGAGGAGGCAAAAAAAATAGCTCAAGAAGGTATAGAAATAGATGTATATGCAATTGGAACTCCTAAGGGAGGGATTGCTAGCAATAGTTATGGCGATTATATTAAAGATGGGGCTGGAAATATTCAGTATTTTGGGGTTGATTTATCTAAGCTTCAGTTGCTTGCCGAAGCAGGGGCTGGAGAATTAGTTACTTTAACAGCTAATAATTCAGATATTAGCAAGTTATTGACATATGTACAGAGTAATAGTACTAAAAAGTCAAACCGAGAAGCTACTAATGTTTTTTGGCAAGATGAAGGTATTTATTTGATCTGGTTGCTAGTGATTTTAAGTTCATTGCTTTTCCGAAAAGGTGTTTTGGAGAGAATATGTCGTTAAAAAAGATTATTTATATTTTAGTTTTAATCCCTGGTTATGTTTTAGCAAACAGTTGGAATAATGCTTGGCACACTAAAGATCAGCAAGGTATGAATTATTATAATAATAATGAATTTAAAAAAGCAGCTAAATCTTTTGAAAACGACAGTTGGAAAGGGGTTTCTTATTATAAATCTGCACAATATCAAAAAGCATATGATCAGTTTAAAAAAGATAGTTCGGCAAAAGGATTTTATAACCAAGGCAATTCTTTAACACATATGGGTGAATATGATAAAGCGATTGATGCATATAGAAAGGCTATTGAAAAAAGAGCTGATTTTGAAGATGCAAAAAGTAATCTTGAAATCGTTAAAGAATTAAAGAAACAGAAAGACAATAAAGACAATAAAGACAATAAAGACAATAAAGACAATAAAGACAATAAAGACAATAAAGACAATAAAAATCGTAAAAAACAAGAACAGCAAGCTAAGGATTTACGTCAAAAGGAACTTGACAATAGAGAAGCTAATAAACTCTTAGCAATGATAAATGATGATCCAGGAGGACTTCTTAAGCATAAGTTTGCACGTGATTACCAAAGAGTAATAGAGGAAAAACATGGAGTTTAAATTATTAAAGTTAGTAAGTGTTTTAGCATTATCATTAACTATTTTAAATATAAGTTATGCGACGGTGTCTGCTAGTGTAGATAGGAAACATCTTGAAAAAGGGGAGACTTTTGAACTGGTATTGCATTTAGATGATTTTGATATTAAGCCAAACCTAGATGTGTTAGATAAATACTTTACAGTTTATAACACTAGTACTAGCAGTAAAACAACTATCATAAATGGTAAGAAAAATTCTCAATTTGATATGATAGTAACCTTGATGCCTAAGAAGACAGGTAAACTAGTTATACCTGAAATAAAGGTTGGAAATCAAACTACAAAACCTATCAATATAGAAGTTGATAAAGCACTGTCAAATCAAGAAGAAAGTAATTATCAGGATTTATTTGCAATTGGATCATTAGCTACAGGTGAGACTTATGTCAATGTCCCAGTTTTATATACCTTGCGATTATATTATTCGAGACCAATATTGAGCTTGGAGCCTAACCCTTTTGATATTAAAAAAGCAGAAATCAAAGAAACTAATCATAGGAAAACTTACCAAAAACGTATAAATGGTAAAATGTATGATGTTGTTGAAGAGAGTTTCTTGATAATTCCTAATAGTACAGGAGTTATAAAAATTCCAGCAATTGTTTTAAAAGCAACAGTCCCCAATGCTTTTGGACAGTTAGGAACTAAGGAAAAGTATTTCTCAACTGAAGCTAAAACGTTAAATGTAAAACCAATACCTAATGATATAAGCATCAAAGATTGGTTTCCAGCATCTAATGTGGAAATTAATGATAATTGGTCTCAAGGTGAAAATGTTAAAGAGGGGGAATTATTAACTAGGACCATTACTGTAAAAGCAAAAGGGGTTTTGAGTAATGATATTCCAAAATTAGAGTTTAAGTCAACAGCTAGCTTTAATGTTTACCCAGAGAGGCCTGAGTTACAAGATTTAGAACAAGGTGGGCATTTAACAGGAGTCGCAACTTATAAAATTGGTTATATGCCAGTTAAACAAGGCAGGACTTCTGTAGCAGCAGCTAAGCTCAAATGGTATGATGTAGATACTCATGAATCTAAAGTTGCTGCAATAGCTACAAAGAGTTTTAAGGTTAAAAAAGGTAGTATTCCTAGTGCAAACTTTGCTGGAAATAATTCATCATTGACCTCTTCAATTGTTGGCAAAACAGTTAATAAGAATGTTTGGAAAGAAATTGCTTTTGTGCTTGGTATTCTATGGTTGATTACTTTGGTATTATTAGTAAGATGCTATTTTTCTAAAAAAACACAAATAATTAAAGATGGCTCAGATTATACTAATTCTTATCAAAGTATAGCTGGGCTAAAAGATATTCAAAAGGCCTGCTCAGATAAGGATGTTGCTAAATTACAACAAGTTATTATTAGTTGGGCACAGATAGAATCAGATAAAGAAATATTTTCATTACTTGAGGTTGGTAAGATATTTCCAGAATTATTAGATGTCTTAAAAAACCTTAATGCGGCTATATATGCACAGCAAGATTTTAATCAATATAAGGAGTTGTTAAATTTAATTAAAAGCATTCAAAAAAATGAAAAAATTAAAGCTAATAAATTAGTTAAAGGGCTATATGAGTAGATATTGATGAAGAAATTATTTAATTTTTATTTATAGGTGGTTTAAGATGCTAGCGATAAGCTAGAGAAACATTATTCTAATAGAACAGAGGGATTTATACATGTACCATATGCACCAGAACAAATTATTTATAAAGAAAAAGTTGCAAGTATGAATATATCAGCTATGAGTAAAGCACTTATTAAAGCAATACAAGTAACTATAGTAAGTATGAGGTAATTATCTATGTATACAAAGAAAAATTGGAAATATTATTTGGGTATATTTCTATTTTTATTATCATTTGCACCATATATTATTGTTTTTTGCATCATTCCTTTTTTTAGTCTATCTACATCGAGTTATTTAGCAGCTTCATCAATATTATTAATAAGTGCAGAAGCGATATTTTTGTTGTCTGTTATGCTTTTAGGTAAAACAATTGTTGATGCAATAAAGTCTGCGATAAAGAAAATATTTAAATCAGCATTTTTACAGCAAAAATCAATTAGCTATAAAAGGCATATAGTTGGTTTGGTAATGTTTTTCACAAGCTTGGTTTACCCTACTTTAATTATAGAACTGATTTTATTCTTTGATAAAGGTGCTGATGTAGGGAAATTGAATATAATATTTATTTAGTGGAGACATTGTTTTTATATCGAGTTTTTTTGTTTTAGGAGGAGAGTTTATTAAGCGCCTAAAACTAGCATTTAGATATGAAAATAGCATTAGATGAATAATATTTTAGTGTAAACTGTTATTTATAAATTATAAAAGTGGTTTTTTTAACTTATGCTTAGAAATTCAGTATCATTGTTGATTCTACTTTTGTTGCCTTTTTCATTATTTTCTCAGGAAAAAGGTTTGAATTATTCTAAGTTTATCGGCTCTTGGAGTAATGAAAATAAAAACTCAAAAGGTATAGTTAAGTTTAAAATTTTTGAAGATAAACAGGGTGGTACGTTAATAAATTTGAAAGGAAAGTGTTTTCCTTCTTCGTGTGATATAGGTCCATATAGATTAACTTTTTATGGTAGTTCTGTTAGTGCTGAAGAAGCAGTGACTGCCATAGCAAATTACAAAAATGATTGGTCAAATAGTTACTATATTCTAAGGCTTAACTCTCAGAAAAAGGTCGAACTTTCATCTTTTACAAAGTATGATGATGCTAGATCTAATAGCTTTTTCTCTGAAACTTTTACAAAATTTTAATTATATCGCTTTACTATCAATTTATTGCTTGTTTGGTTATATTATTATGGATTATAGCTTAAATAGTTAAATTGAGATTTTTTGGAGTATTAATGTCATTAATGAAAGTACAATTTAGTGTTTTAGAAACACAAAGTATTGAAAAAATGTTGGATATTTTGGTTGCTGAAGTTATTGGTGGGTATGCTTTATGTAAAAAAATAGCAGTTTTAGCACCATCTAAGATTGCAAAACAACTTGATGAGATGTTATGGCAAGCAGGCGACGAGTCTTTTATCGCACACCATTGTGCAGTGAGTTCTAGAGAGTATAATCAATGTAAAAACATTCCTATTCTTATTACGGATAATTTATTTATTACAACAGGATTTGAAGTATTAATAAATATTATGGATGTTGCGATAGATCCTCAAAGGGTTAAAGTCAAAGAACTTAAAGAATATGTTTATCAGGAAGACAAAGCATTACAGGCATCGAGGAAGAAATATATCTATTATAAAAAACTGAATTTAGAAATTACCACTAATCAGAAATAGTACTTTTAAAAGAACTTTGCTAAAATTATCAACATTAATTTTTCTAAAAACTTATATATTTACAGCATTATAAAGGCTTACAAAATGAATAAAAATTATAATCCAAAAGAAATAGAGCAGTCTAATTATAAAAACTGGGAAGCAGCAGGTAAATTTACTTGTGGTAATACAGATTCAAAAGATACATTCTCAGTAATGTTACCTCCTCCTAATGTAACAGGTACTTTACATATGGGGCATGCTTTTCAACATACATTGATGGATATTCTTACTCGATATAATAGAATGACGGGTAAAGATACATTATGGCAGCCTGGCACAGACCATGCAGGTATTGCTACACAGATGGTTGTTGAAAGGCAGTTAAATGCTCAAGGGATCTCAAGACACGACTTAGGACGTGATAATTTTGTCAGTAAAATATGGGAATGGAAAGAGCTAAGTGGTGGTACTATCACATCACAAATGCGTCGTATAGGAGCTTCACCGGATTGGGGTCGTGAGAGATTTACGATGGATGAGGGTTTATCAAAAGCTGTAACAAAAGCATTTGTAAAATTACATGATGATGGTCTAGCATATCGTGGTGAGAGATTAGTGAACTGGGATCCTAAGCTAAAAACTGCTGTTTCTGACTTAGAGGTTGCACAGATAGATAAGCAAGGCAGCTTGTGGCATTTTGTATATCCTGTGGCTGATAGTGATGAAAAGATCATTATCGCAACAACTCGACCAGAAACGATGCTTGGTGATATGGCAGTAGCTGTACACCCAGGAGATGAAAGATACACGCATTTAGTTGGTAAGATGATTAATCTGCCATTGACAGATAGGCAGATTCCAATTATTGCTGATGATTATGTTGAGAAAGATTTTGGAACAGGTTGTGTCAAAATTACTCCAGCTCATGATTTTAATGATTATGATATGGGTAAAAGACATAAGCTGCCAATGATGAATATCTTAACTGACGATGCGGCTCTAAACTCACAAGTTCCTAAAAAATATCAAGGCTTAGATAGGTTTGAAGCGCGTAAGCAAATTGTTGCAGATATGGAATCTCTCGGTTTATTAGATAAAGTTGAACCTCATGCTCTTAAAGTACCAACAGGTGATAGAACGGGCGAAGTCTTAGAACCGTATCTAACTAAACAATGGTTTGTCAAAGCTGATGTGCTTGCAAAACCAGCGATAGAAGCAGTAGAAAATGGTAATGTGAGATTTGTACCAGATAATTGGAAGAACACATATTTTGCTTGGATGAGAGATATTCAAGATTGGTGTGTATCGCGTCAGCTATGGTGGGGACATAGAATCCCAGCTTGGTATGATGAGGCAGGTAATGCTTATGTTGGTGAATCAGAACAAGATATTAGGATAAAATATAATTTAGCTGCTGATATTGTTATCAAGCAAGATGAAGATGTTTTTGATACATGGTTTTCATCAGCATTATGGCCATTTAGTACTTTAGGTTGGCCAGAGAAAACTCCAGAGCTAGAAAAGTATTATCCAACAAGTGTGCTAGTTACAGGTTTTGATATTATTTTTTTCTGGGTTGCTAGAATGATGATGTTTGGGATGTATTTTATGAATGACGTGCCATTCAGAGATATCTACATTACAGGACTTATTCGTGATAGTGAAGGGCAAAAAATGTCTAAATCAAAAGGTAATGTTTTAGACCCTGTAGATTTAATTGATGGTATTACATTAGATAAATTGCTTGAAAAAAGATCTACTGGCTTAATGCAGCCTCAAATGAAAACTAAAATTGCGAAATCTACTAAAAAAGAATTTCCTGATGGTATAAGTGCATACGGTTCAGATGCTGTTAGATTTACTTATGCTGCATTAGCATCAACCTCACGCGATATTAGCTTTGATACTGCTAGAGTAGAGGGTTATCGTAATTTTTGTAATAAGCTTTGGAATGCTTCAAGGTTTGTAATGATGAATCTTGATGATTACAAAGTTTGTGATAACTATGAGTTAAGTGTGACAGATAAGTGGATATGGAGTGTTTTAAATACTGCTGTTGCTGATATACACAGACATCTTGCAAATTATCGTTTTGATTTAGTGGCAAATGCCATATATGATTTAGTTTGGAATAATTATTGTGATTGGTATGTTGAATTTGCAAAAGTTGCTTTGAAAGATGGATCGTTATCTGAGAGTCAAAAAAATGGTGTAAAATATACATTAGCTAAAGTTTTAGAAAATATATTAGCTTTAGCTCATCCGCTTATACCATTTATTACAGAGAGTATCTATCAGCAATTAAAGCTACATTTAAATGATGCTAAAGATACAATTATGGATGTTAGTTATCCGGTAGCTATAGAGGAAATAGCGGCACCAGCAGCAGAGAATGTAGTATTATGGTTGCAAAATATCGTAACGACTTTGCGTAATATGCGTAGTGAAGTAGGTATTAAGCCATCTTTGGAAATTTCCTTAATTGTTAAAGATATAGCAGAAAAAGATAAAGAGTACCTCGCTCAAACGGAAGGTTTTATAAAAGCCCTCGCTAGAGTAAATAATATCGAGTTTAATGATAACCCACCAACATCTCTATCTCAAATTGTTGAAGGTCTTGAGTTAAATATCCCACTGGAAGGCTTAGTTGATATTGAAGCTGAGAAGGCAAGATTAGATAAAGAGCTAGATAAGTTAAAAGGTGAGGTTGTAAGAGTGCAGAAGAAACTTTCTAATGAAAGATTTGTATCAAATGCTCCAGAAGCTATAGTTGCTGCAGAGCAAGAAAAACTTGCAAAGTATCAAGCGCTTTATACTAAAACTCTTGAGAAGAGAGAGGCTTTGGTGTAGTGGTTGAGCAAAGAAGTCTCTTTGAAATATCTTCTAATCAAAAAAATATAGATTTAAGTTTAAAAAACTATAAATTTATAGATTTATTTGCAGGTATTGGTGGAATAAGAATACCATTTGATGAATTGGGTGCAAAATGTGTATTCTCATCAGAGTGGGATAAATTTTCACAACAAACTTATTTTGCAAATTATAATGATATGCCTTATGGCGATATTACTGCTATAAATGAAAAAGATATTCCTTCATTTGATATATTATTAGCTGGATTTCCATGTCAGCCTTTTTCTAATGCAGGTTTAAAAAAAGGTTTTGAAGATACAAGAGGAACACTATTTTTTGATATTTGTAGGATAGTCGACTATCACAAGCCTAAAGCTATTTTGTTAGAGAATGTAAAAGGTTTTAAAAGCCATAACAAAGGAAAAACTTTTTCTGTAGTAAAAAAGCTCTACAAGATTTAGGTTATAGTGTTTATTCTAAAGTTTTAAATGCTAAAGATTTCGGTGTCCCTCAAAATAGAGAAAGAATATATATTGTCGCACTTAAAGAAAAAGTCTATTTTGATTTTCCTGAGTCTCTTGATAAAATCGTAAGGGTTGGGGATATTCTTGAAAAAAAGTTGATGATAAATATACAATATCAGATAAACTTTGGGCAGGTCATCAACGAAGAAAAAAAGAGCATGTTTTAAAAGGTAATGGTTTTGGGTATTCTCTTTTTGACGAGGCTTCTTTATATACTAGTACTATTTCGGCAAGATATTATAAAGATGGTTCAGAAATACTAATTAAGCAAGATGGTAAAAACCCTAGGAAATTAACTCCTAAAGAAGCGTCAAGACTTCAAGGTTTTCCTGATAAATTTATTATACCTGTAAGTGATACGCAATCTTATAAACAATTTGGTAATTCTGTAGCTGTGCCTGTAATTAGAGCAATAGCGAAGAGCATCGCAACAGCTATTCAAGGAGGAAAAGTAAATGAAAAAAATTAGTCTTGATAAATTGGTTGTTGAAGAGAAAAAGTTTGATTTAAATATGAAGTTCTATTTTTTTCTAAAACATCTTGTGAAAACTAAATTAACAGGTAATCAGTCGATATCATTGTTGTCATATATCCACTCGAAGAGAAGTTTTGACCTTAAAATTGAAGAGATGAATATATTTTTAGAAAGTATTGCAGGTAAGGATAAGAAGTATCATTTAGATATTGTTTTTAGCCGTATTCAGGATGAACTGGACTTGCGATTATTTATTTTCAGCCTAAAGCTATACATGATAAAAGATCTTTTGTTAGCAGAAGCTAATTTAAAAAGTGAAATAGAATTAGATAATTTATCACAGTTAGACCCATTATCTTTAAAATATGATGATAAAACATTAAATACGCCGTATAGTACTAGAGTTAGTGGGGCTTTATTATCTTTGTGTTTTTTTTATAAACTAGAAAATAAAGAAACTAATCTACTTTCTCAAGATTCAAAAGAATATTTTGAAAGGTTATCAGAAGAGGCAAATAGTCTGAAAGAAATTGGGATAGAGCCAAATCAAATATTTATGCTCATGTTTTAAATCAGTCTATTATATCTAAGTCTGGAACTAATTATGAAGACAGAATATTTGATACTCTTATAAATATTGGAATTGCACCTGATAAAATAACAAAAATACATGATGCGGCTGATAAAAGTACAGAGTATGATTTCTTTTTTGAGTTGAATGCTAGAAGTTATGGTATAGGAGCTAAAAGAACTTTAAGAGAAAGATATAAACAGTTTATCAAAACATCAATTTCTAGTGATATAGATGTTATGATAGAAATAACACTAGGGCTTGATTTAAATGAAAGCAAAGCCAAAACAATACTTAGTCATAATACAAAAATATTTGTTGCTGATGAAATATATCAAGCTAAAAATTTCCTACAAAAAATGGTAGGAGTTTTTTCTGTCAAAGATTTAACTTTGGATACATTGAAGAACTTGTGAATTATGCTAAAAAACAAACTAAACATTACTAATCAAATAGATCTAGAAAAAGCTGAAGAGAAAATCAGTAAGCAAAAAGTATTAGTAGTGAATAAAGTTGTGATTAGTGGTATTGAGATAGAAGTCAGTTTTTTCACTAGTATCACTTTTTTAACTTTGAAGGTAAGGTTCATGGTTGTCAATTTTCACCTTTAATAATACCAGTTAGGGTTGCAACCGATGGGTCAAATCATTTATCATGTGTAATAAAAATATAGTCTCATAGTATATTTTATATGATTCAGACATCAGCTTTAATCTCTATCAAAAATAATAAAATTCTCCTTGTACGAGTTCGAGATAATACTATCTGGTATTTTCCAGGAGGCAAGATTGATAATGGTGAAACCTCTCTACAAACTATTGTTCGTGAATTAGAAGAAGAGTTAAATATAAGAATGATATCGTCTGATCTGAATTATCTAGGTGAGGTAGTTACAGATAATCATGATAAAACAGATACTGTATCGGTGCATTGCTATGCTGGAGATATTAGGCAACAAATATTACCATGTGCTGAAATTTCTGAATTAAAGTGGTTTGATTTAGATTATACTAAATTTATGGCTCCAGCTGTGATAGAGAGTATAAAAAAATGGTTTAAGAAATAATCATATAGAATTCTGATTAGCATTTATATTCGCGGCTAAAGATTTTTTAATAATAGTTTTTAGAAGTTCTTTATGCTTATGTTCAGGATTATGCCTTAGACAATCAAGAGCATATTGTTGTAATATAACCAGTGGTAAAGTTATATTGTCTCTCATCCTAATTGATCTTTCTTTTACTGGATTAGCATGTAAAAACTTCTCATTTTTACCGGTTATTGCAAGTAAAAATTTCTTAGCTAGAGTATGTTCATTATATATCTGTTGCCAAAAGTCTTTATATTTAACATCTTTACTTATATGTTTAGTGATATAGTTAATCTGATAATATTGTGCTAAAGACGTGAGTAATAGCATCAGATAAATTATCAAAAGAATTATTTACTTTTCTTAAAATTCTTTTAAAATTGGCCCAAATTTTTTCTATAGGATTTAAATCAGGAGAATAAGCAGGAAGGTATAGTATCTGTATATCAAACTTCTCTGCTATTTTAGCCAATTTAGGAGACTTATGAAAACTAGCATTATCCATAACAACAGTAGTCTTTGGAATTAACTCAGGACATAAATGCTCTTCAAACCACTGATTAAGAATTTGAGTATCTGTATATCCAGTATACTCTAGCGGTGCTATAATCTTCTTTTCTAAATAGTTATAACCAGCAACTATACTTTTTCTCTGAGTTTGATAAGCAATAACTTCACCATAGCTAGGTTTACCAACAAGAGACCATCCTCTTAGTACAGACTGTTTATTATCCATACCCATTTCATCTAAATATACAAGTTTGTTAGGTTCAATAGTCTCAACAACCTCTATAAAACTTTGCCTATCTTGTTCTTTTCTTTGCTTATATTTAGGTGTCTTTTTTTAAAACTAAAACCAAGTCTGTTAAGACAATCATAAAATGTGCTTCTAGGTATTTCAGGAGCTAATGCTTCTCTAATATCTAAAGCCATTGCATCTGGATATGTTCTTAAGTAGCTTTCTATCGCTTCCTTATCTGTAAAGGTTGCTACTCTACCGCAACCCAAGCCTTGCTTAGATTTATAATCACCAGTTGTCTCGTATAAGTTTATCCAAGATCTAGTAGTACGGATATCTATATTAAAAAAATTACTTAGCTCTTTGTCTGTTAGGCCTTCTTTATATTTAGTTATTACGATATCTCTGAAATCTTGGCTATATGATGACATTTTTTCTAAATATTATAACATTATTGTCAAATAACTATCGGATTAACTATATTGTTAGAACTTCTAATATGCTTGCAGCAGAGTCTGCATTACTAATAATATATCTTTCAATAGCATTATAGCCATTTCGTTGTTGGACATATTGTATTGTATTAATAGTTTCTAGTAGTTCTTTAGCAAGATCACTACTAAAATCTAGCTCAACTAGACTTTTTTCTTTACTTAATTTTGTTAAAAGTTTAATTTTATCAGCATTATTGAGTGTTTGATAATCAAGGTTATAGTTTTCTTTAAAAATTTCATTAAAGAATAAATTGTGTATTTTAGCATTTTGACGAATATCTAATTTTGTAAAATGAAATCCAAAGATTTTAACTTTTAAAATAAGACTATCTAGTTTATCAACGAACAAAGAATCATATTTATTATCAACTACACTTTTTACTTTTTTAAGGGAATTTATGAAATCATTGGCGCTAATATATTTATTTTCTTTTAGTTTTTTTCTAATTTTTGTGAGTTCTTCGTGTACACCCTCAAAAGTAAGTTTTTTAATAAGTCTTTTTAGATCTTTATTGTAGCAGTTAAAAATATTGCTTCTTAAATGTTTAGAAACTTTTTTAGTTACATTTGCTGTAACAAATGGGTTTCCATCTCTATCTCCACCAGGCCAAAACCCTATTTCAATATTGGTATTGTTGTTTGTTAATTTATGCTGAACTTTAGGGATGATATTATAAAAAATATTGTTTAAGTACCATATAATAGATATAGCTTCACCTTCAGGAGTTGGTTTGGTTTTATTACTAAATCTAGTTTTTCCCATTTGTAGAAAAATATCTCTAATTTTATTTATATCGTTATCGATGATAGCTTTTTTAAGGTCATGAATGATAGGTAGTACAAGTTTTGCATAGAATTGAGTCGGATGAGCAGTAAGGACGAGTCTCGTTTTATATTCATTTAAAGCACTTTCTTTACAGTTTCTTTCGACTCTTCTTGTCAGTCTGGTAATGCTATATTCACCGTTTAAATCATGAGTTTTTGCATAAGCAGCTTCTTCAATAGCATCTATTAGAACTATTTGTCTTTCTATATAACGTATGAATTTTATAAATATTTGAAGCTTTTCTTCTTCGGGCATATCAGGGTATAGACTTCTTATAATTTCTATTGGATCTTTACCTTTTGCCAATTCATTCTCACAAATATTAGAAAATGTTGCTAATCTTGAGGTTGCATTATGCTCTTTATCTAAAGGAGTACTTAAAAAAAGCCCATTTAGCATTTTATATTTAAGCTCAACTTCGGATTTATAGTTCTCTAAAAGCTTATTTTGGATAGAGTAGAATGACATCAAAACCTCCTTGAGTTAGGATAATCTTTTATTACTTTTAATGGATCTAGTTAATAATAAAGTTTTTTAAAAAACTTATGAGATATATTTTAGCAAATCTTTCTTTAAAATATTTTTCAAATTTTATTATTTAAGAATTTTTAGATATAAAGCAAATATTATTTAAATTAAGTTTAAGAGCGATTTCTTTTTAATCTGCTGGTATTGCTAGACTTTAGCTATGTTTTAGTGAAAAATTATTGAGGCGTTTGTTTGAACTAATGGACTATTATAAATGGAGATCGATACCAAAATATTAATATTGTCGATAGATGGTGGTGGTATAAGAGGGGTAATCCCTATAAAAATACTCCAATTACTAGAATCAGACCTTCAAAAAAACACTATAGATATTTTTGATATGTATGCCGGAACTAGTACTGGGTCAATCATTGTTTGTGCATTGACAGGATTGAAAAAAACTCCTACTCAGATACTTAACGATTTTTATAATAAAGATTTTGCTGGAGGCTTATTTAAAAAAAATTTTGGCTGGTTTAATTTTTTATCAGTTATCCTTGGCTCAAAATACTCAGGCCTATCAAAGAATAAAATATTGGATCAATATTTTGGTGATACTTGCTTTAGTGATCTATCTAAGCCTACACTTGTAACTTCATTTAATTTAACTAGATCCACGGCAGCTATATTCAAGTCTAATGCTGGCTCAATGACAAATATAAATAATAAAGTAGCAACTATCACAGGTGCTTCTACAGCTGCACCTACTTATTTTCCGCCAGTAACTATTGAGAGGGAGCTGTATGTTGATGGTGGTATTTGTGCTAATAATCCAGCAGTTGCTTCTTTGTCATATGCTCTTTCTCTTGGCTACAAATTAGAAAATATTAAGATATTATCTTTAGGAACAGGTAAATATATTAATCAGTTAGATGGTGATCCACGAAAGTATAGTTCATTATCGTGGTTAAAAAATGGTTTAATAGATGATTTATTTTCAGGCTCATCTTCAGTAAATGATTATAATTTAAATCTTATTTTAAATAATAATTTTTTAAGAATTAACCCCGTATTGGATGAAGAAATTCATTTAGATAGATATGATAAGGACTCTTTGAGTATCTTAAATAAAATTGCTATTGATACCTATACAAAAAATATAGATTCAATTTTTCAATTTTTAAGTTAAGTGAATATTCATAGATTCGTTAGCCTTAAAAGACAATGCTTATATCTTATTTCTTCAAATCCTTTGCCGATTAGATTAATCTTAACTTCACCATTTTTTGATAAGATAGAGTTATTTTTCATAGTATAATATTTTGGCATTTTTGAGTATTTTTTATTAAAAATACAAATAAAAGTTAGCCATTTTAGCATAAATTTATTTTTGATTACTGCTATTGGAATATAATCTGTATAGGTGATATTTTCCTTATTTATATAAGGAATTTTAGGCGCTAAAATAAATAACTTTTGTAAATAGGTGTGTTGTTTACCAGAGTAGTTATAAAAATAAAACTCTGTAATATCATTATAGAAATAAAGCTTATTTTTATTTTCATCTTCAAAATAAAACTCACTTAATTCATTCATTCTTACAGTAAAATTTATTTTGTGCTTTAATAAATTATTATCAATAACGCTATATGTAAATTTATCATCTAAAATAAATAAAAATCTATTTTTTAGAGAGTTGTCAATAATAACTGAATCAATAAAATCATCTTTCTTGGGAACAGTATTAGAGAGTAGGCTATTGCCATTATAAAATTTATCAAAACAAAAATTGATAGTCTTTGCCTCAACACTAATAGAATCCTGCATTTGAATATGTATGTGAGGTTGAGGAGAATAGCCGCTATTTCCACATTTTGCTAAAATATCATTTACACGAACATAGTCTCCAATTTTCACAGTTATAGAAAATTTCATTATATGACATATTTTAATAAATAAGCCTTGGTGATTTTTTATTATTATATAGTTTCCCCAGTTATTGGTTTTATCAATAGTTCCGATAGGATTATCCATTAAGTTATGCCTACAATCTACAATATACCCTTCATCTGGAGATAGAATACTTTCACCAAAACATAAATAATTTTCTAAAAAATTTGGGTTGTCACGATAGGTTTTACCATTTTCTTTTTTTACAAAATCATAGGCAAATCTATATTTTCCTTTATGAGTCCACTTGTCATTGAAGCCCTGATAAATATACCACTTACCACTAAATGGTAAGCAAATCTTAGGAATTTGCGCAAATCTAGATATTATATTTAAGTAGTTAAGAAAAGATTTTTCTGGTGTGGATTGTATACTGTAATTAAAATCTTTGTATCCTAGGTTTCTAAGTGTAAAAACAAAAGCTATAGTTATTATGCTAAAAGGTAAAGTAAACACTGGGGTAGCATAATAGTCTAAAATAATTTCAAACATGTTAGTTACGATAACGGTAGAGGCAATAGCAAGCATAGTTATTAGCAAGCTTCGGAAGGTAGGTAGTAAAAATACCCCATAAAGAGCCATGCCTGTAAGGATATAGTTAAAGGCATATAGGTTATTAAGAGATAGTTTAAATGATCCAGTAAAGAATGATTCAAATGAAACACCGACAAAATAGCTAAATATAGTTATAAAAAACATGATCCTTGATGATATGAGAATTATAAAAAGTATAGCTAGACCAACGATATTACTTGGAAGGAAAAATATAGCTCCTAAGGTTTTTAGAAAGCTACTAATAGTTGTTGGTAAATAAATATCATAGTTTGTAAGATCATTTAATAAATGATTACTAAATCCCAAAAACTTTATTGAAGCAATATAAATGGTTATTGATACGATTGAAAAAGGTAAAGATAAAACAGGCAAATGATAAGAACTAAAGATTTTCCCAATAGTATAGCAAATAATAAAAGTTAAGATGGCTGAAACTACTACAAGGCAAATACTCTCAACAGAAGTAGGGAAAATATAACCTATAGACAAACCAGTCAGTAAAGCATTATAGTTGTAAAAACTATATTTTAAAAAATCATTGCCAGAGGCGTTTATTGTTTGTATAAAAGAGATGCTAGTAAATATTGCAATAACCCCACATATTGACATAAATGGATTGATAAATAGTGATAGTATGATGATAATGAAAATCAATTTACTGTTTAAAAAGAGTATGGAACTGTATGTTTCTAAAAATTTTTTAAAACTCATTATTTAGGGTGTTTCTCTAAGGTTAACTGTATCAAGGTTATCAACCTGCTTTATTAATATAGGTTTATTATCTTTATTAATCAATATTACAGCGGGTTTGTATCTTATAAATTGCATTGCTTGAGTATAGTTATATGCACCTACAGGTGATATTGATAGAACCGTACCTCGATCTAGAGCTGGTAGCATGATATTTTCTTCAATAACATCAATATTCATGCATAAAGGACCATTAAGTACAGATGGTTCGATTATTTTTCCATAATCCTTATCTGTTTCAATATTAAAATTATACCAGGTTGAGGTGTAGAGGTTGTTTATGCCAGCATCTAGTATATATCCTTTCCTACCATCAGGCAGTCTTTTCCAACCACATACAGAGCTTAAGAGATATCCTGCCTCATCAATTAGGTAGCGCCCACTTTCTAAATATAGTTCAGGTAAATCTTCTGATCTATTTTGCTCATAAATAGTATTTATTATAGCTGAAGCATAATCATCAGCAGTAGGTACGATAACATCAGAAGATTGGTAAATGCCCTTTAAACTACTTTTACTAGCAAAACCACCACCTAAATCTATGTATTGTATTTTACATGAAAATTCTTTCTCAGCACGGGCTTTTAGAATCATTATTTTTTTTGTCGCAAGTTTATATGCATTTGTGTCTAGTATAAAAGTTCCTATATGAGTATGAAGACCCGTTAAGTATAGCTTTCCTTTCTTATACATTCTTTCAATAGCATTAAAAGCATCTTCATTTTCATAATTAAAACCAAATTTACTCCATTGAGGATATAATCCTGTATCCATATTGACCCTAATGGCAACGGGTATTTTTATCTGAAGCTCGTCTGCTATTTGTTCTAAGTCATTTAATTCAAATAGATTATCAATATGTATTTTGGCACCTTCTTGGACCGCAAGCTTTAAATCTTTCTTAGGTTTATATGGGCCATTAAAGATAATATCACAGCCATTAATTCCTAAGTTTCTCGCTTTTTGATATTCAAATTCACTGACTACTTCTGCCAAAGATCCTAGATTATGAAAGACTCTACAGATTTGATTTAAATAATTAGTCTTATAACTCCAGCTGAGCTTTATTTTTGGGTACCTAGCGTTAAATGCTTCATATAGGGTTGTATATTTTTTCTCAATTTGTTGCTGTGAAAATACAAACAATGGGCTTCCAAATTTTTCGACTAATTGATTCACACTAACATTATCTATATGTTTTCTTATTTTTTGTTTGTTTGAGAAGCCACCATGCTTTGAAGCCATTGTGAAATCTATTTTTGTTATTATCGGTTTTGAGTATTTTTTTTTCATTTAACTATGTTTCTTTATTTATAAATAAGTTTTTATATTTGCTAAAGTCAGTAATTATTTCATCGACAAATCTTACATATATTTTATTAATAGGATAATCAGTTATAGTTTTGAAATTTTTTTTCTGCATTAGCTTTATTAACATCTCTGGGAGATTTATACCAACTTCTGTAGCTAGATATACCCATGAAGGAAAACGAGGATTAATTTCTATCATATATATAGTGTTATTGTTGATGATACATTCAAGTTCAAAAGCACCTCTCCATTTTGTTTGGCTTGCAAAGTCCTCGGCTACTTGCATTAGTAAATCGTTTTTTATCGTTAGACCTAGCCAGACTTTCCCTAGATCTGTAGTGGTTAGTTTTTTTATAGCAATAGCTCCTTTTAGCTCTCCTTGGCCATTAGCTATTCCAGCTAGATTTAGTTCTTCACCTATTATGTATTCTTGTATTAAGATAGGTAGACCCCATTCATTATATATATCATAAAACGCAGTTATGGCGCTTGCAGTGTTAAAAACTTTGTGGGCTTTATAGTAATTACCTTTTATCATCATAGGAAAACTAAGTTGTTCTATTGATTTGTGAAGTTCTGATATGGTATTTATTTGAAAGGTTCTGGGATATTTTATATTTAAGTTGTTACAGAGTTTGCCTAGTCTATTTTTATTTCTAAGTTCGAAGTTCTCTTGAGAAGGTAGGTAAAGTTTTAACCCTATTTCTTCCATTATTTGATTTTGATATTTAATATATAAAGGTAACTCGGCATCCAAATTTGGTATGACAGCTTCAATTTTTTCTTTTTTCTTTATATATTTAAGACGTGTTTTTAATTCGTCAAATCCAGATGAAGGGTATGGCATTATATAAGTTTTGGTTAGTAGTTTTTGGTAGTTGCCTGGTTCATTAGCATCATAACTTAATCCTATGAGAGTAAACTTGTCTATTAAGCTTTTTGCAACTGGTATTCCAGGGGCTGGGTTATCAGTATTATTTAATCCGCTTATTGCTATTTTCATCTATATTAAGCTGTAGATTTTTAGTTTAGAAATAAAATCATCTACATCTATATACAACTCTTCTTCTGATATATCGTATTCTAGGCTTAGTATTTCTAATATTTGTTGTTTCGAGAGTTTCTTTTGTAAAAGAGATATAATTTCTTTAGATATATCATTAACTTGATAGTTATTCCCCATAAATGGATGAAATACTATATTACTTTCATCAAGTTGTAATTGATCTATTGGTGACATTTTTATTTTAGAGTTTTCTTCTATTAAAGCATATCTTTTGGAGTATAACTATAGGTTTTAATAATTTAAAAAATGATAAAATCGGTTTTTACAGTTTAATTTTTTTTAAAATCTTGAAACAGTTTAACTTCTAGTTTAATCTTTAAGCAATTTTATTTCTAAAGTGTTTAACTATGGTTACAACAAGATTTGCGCCAAGTCCAACAGGTTTCTTACATGTTGGTGGGGTGCGTACAGCATTATTCAGCTGGCTATATGCAAAAAGAAATGATGGTGAATTTATTTTAAGAATTGAAGATACTGACTTAGAAAGGTCTACACAAGAGGCTGTAGATGCAATCTTAGATGGAATGAATTGGTTAGGATTAAAAAGTGATGGAGAAACTTATTATCAAACCAAGAGGTTTGATAGGTATAGAGAAGTTATCGATCAGCTTATAGCAGATGAAAAAGCATATTACTGTAGTTGTTCTAAAGAAAGACTTGATGAGTTAAGAGAGTATCAACAGGCTAATAATCTAAAAACTGGTTATGATAGTAAATGTCGCGACAAAAAATATGTACCAAAAGATGGGGATAGTTTTGTTGTGCGTTTTAAAAATCCTGAGGGTGGTGTCGTAAGTTGGGATGATGCTGTAAAAGGTAAGATATCTATAGCTAATCAAGAATTAGATGACATGATTATTCAAAGAGCAGATGGTTCACCAACTTATAATTTTTGTGTTGTTGTTGATGATATTGATATGAATATTAGTCATGTTTTGCGCGGAGATGATCATGTTAATAATACTCCTAAGCAAATTAATATATATGAAGCATTGGGTGTGACTATACCAGTATTTGCTCATGTACCAATGATACTTGGTCCTGACGGGGCGAAACTCTCCAAGCGACATGGAGCTGTTAATGTGATGGCTTATCGTGAGGACGGTTATTTGCCTCAAGCGATGCTTAATTATCTCGTAAGATTAGGGTGGTCGCATGGTGATCAAGAGATTTTTTCTATTGAAGAGATGGTTGGCGCTTTTGATTTAGAACATATTAATGCCTCACCATCACGCTTTGATTTTGAAAAACTTAAATGGTTAAACAAACATTATATCAAGGAATCTAAATTTGAAGATATTCACTTAGAAATAGAGTATCACTTTACAAAGGCTGGCTTAGATATTAGTAATGGACCTAGTTTACAAGAACTAGTCACTGTAATGGCAGAAAAAGTTGATACTTTAGTTGAGCTTGCTGAGAAATCCAAATACTTCTATAGTACTACGGATATTGAGTATGATGAGAAAGCAGTTAAGAAGCATATTAAAGCAGCATCAGGTAGTATTTTTATTAAACTTTTAGAAAACTTTGAGAATCTAAGTGCTGAGCAATGGACAAATCCAGAAGCTTTACATCAGGTTGTGAGTACTACTGCTCAACAGTGTGAGTGTGGTATGGGTAAAGTTGGTATGCCTTTACGTATAGCTGTTACAGGGTCTGGTCAATCACCTGATATTGGCATTACTTTGAAGTTTTTAGGTAAGCATAAAGTGCTTTCTAGGGTTCACAAAGCTATAAAAGAGTTATGTAATTTATAGCTATATAGATATAGTTTCTATTATTATTTCTGAGTCACAATAAGTTTTTATCTTTTTTTGTTTTATAATTTATTCTAACTATTTATGAAATATATTTATAATCATTGTTTTTTTGTAATATAGAAATTAATATTAGTTTAAGTTAAGCTAGGGGTTAGGTTGATAGAGGGGTAGCCAAGTATAAAGTGAGGTTATTGGATTTCATTATTTGCAAAAGATGTTAAGAACGTGAGTGCAACAGGAGCATACTATAATTTAGTTAATCAATCTTTAGGTTTGTTTAAAGAAAAAAATAACCTTTTACCACTAAGAATTGAGTTATCTTCAGAGCTTCTTAATAGGGTATATAAGTCATGTTCTGAGAGTAAGCATGGAAGGACATCTCAAATAGAAGCAATCCAACAAATATTAAATAAAGCACTTTCTTTGAATATCAGTGTGCCTGAGCCAATAATAAAGTTCGCTAGAACAGCAACTATGTTGGAAGGAGCTACATCTTCGGTTATAAATAATGGCTTGAAGATGTATCCCTATAATGAAAATGCTCAGCAAAGAATTAAGAATTGTTCTTTTGAAATGGCAATAGCAAAAGCAATAGAAAATATGCTTGATCAATCTAAACTTAAGATAATATCAATGGCAGGTGTAGGAAATTGCTATAGGATGGCAAAACTAAAAGATTTTGATCGATCTAGAGGTTATGTAGATCCAGATTAAATTATGATTAGTATGGTATTTTAAAAGGTGCCATTTCTTAAATAATATTTTTCTAATCCATCAAATGGTTACAAAAGCATAGTATTCTTTAACTATAGTAATCCTCCTTTTGTCATTTTGTACGGATCAACAATATTATTAAATTCTTCTTCTGATAAAAAACCAAGGTCTTTGTTTGCAGCTGCTAGAGAGATATCCTTTTCATTAGCATGATGAGCTATTTGTGATGATTTATCATAGCCAATAACAGGGCTTAAGGCTGTAACAAGCATTAATGAGTTTTTTAGAAAATAATCTATTTTAGTTTTATTTGGTTTTACTCCATCAAGTAGGTAGTTAGTGAAATTCAAACAACTATCAGATAAAATATTAATTGATTGAATTACATTGAATATTATCAATGGTTTATAAACATTCATCTCCAGATACCCTGCAGAACCACCAATGCCAACAGCCACATCGTAACCCATTACCTGAGCTGCAACCATTGCCATTGCTTCACATTGAGTTGGATTTACTTTACCTGGCATTATTGATGAGCCAGGTTCATTTTCTGGTAATATCAGTTCATGTAAGCCAGCCCTAGGACCGCAGCTTAGAAGTCTAATATCATTTGCAATTTTAAATAAAGAATTTGCAAGGGTTTTAAATTGGCCCATCATTGCAACTAACGCATCATGGGAGCCTTGTACTTCAAACTTATTTTTAGCAGTTATAAATGGGATGTCTGTGATATCAGCAATATTTTCAGCTACTTTTTCAGCAAAACCAGCTGGAGCATTTATTCCAGTACCTACTGCTGTACCACCTAAAGCAAGTTCATACACATCCTTTAAAGATTCATTTATTCTTTTTATATTTTTTCGTAATAATGCTGCATAACCAGAAAACTCTTGTCCTAAAGTTAAGGGGACTGCATCTTGCATATGTGTTCTACCTATTTTTACAATATCACTCCATTCTTTGGATTTTTTATCCAGGTCAGTTAACATATATTCAACAGCTGGCAATAGCTTGTTTGTAATTTCACAAGCTGTTGCTACATACATAGCAGTAGGGAAAGAATCATTGGATGATTGTGACATATTAACGTGATCATTGGGATGAATAGGTGTTTTACTTCCTTTTACTCCTCCAAGAAGTTCTATAGCTCTATTAGAGATGACCTCATTAACATTCATGTTAGATTGTGTACCACTTCCTGTCATCCAAACATGTAAAGGAAAGTTTGAATCTAGATCACCAGCTATTATTTCTTCAGCAACTTTTATAATGATTTCTTTCTTATCATTACTTAATATACCCAGTTCATTATTTGTGATTGCAGCAGCTTTTTTTATAATAGCCATTGCCTTTATGACTTCTTTAGGAATTAAATCATTACCTATTGAAAAATATTGTAATGATCGCTGTGTTTGAGCACTTCAATAGCAATTATCATTAACCTCAATCTGTCCAATACTATCTGTTTCCATTCTCATAAATCGATTCCCATTTCTATCAGCAATATAGTTTGATACTTACAAACCTATGTGCTAGGGTTGATTATGTCAAATGAAATTTTGCAAGTTAAATTAAATAAATTGGAGATGCAAACACCATGTTTAATTTAAAGAAAGATAAAAATAACCAAAAGTATATTGAAGTTGAATTAGATGGTGCGCATTTAATTGAGGTACCATTTTTAAATAAGGGTAGAGCATTTAGTGAAGAAGAAAGAAGTAGATTTAGGCTACATGGGCTTCTCCCAGTTACCAATATTCCTTTAGATCAAACTATACATAAGATCTACGATGCCCTGTGTGAGATAGAAGATCCACTTAAAAAACATATTTATTTAAGGAATGTTCAAGATAGAAATGAAACATTATTTTATGCTCTAATTAATGCCTATATTGAGGAGTTGATGCCATTGATTTATACTCCTGTAGTTGGAAGTGCATGTCAAAATTTTGCTAAAATATATCGCAAACCTCGAGGTCTTTTCGTAAGTTATGAAGATAAAGATCGGTTAGATGAATTATTTGATCATTCTTATTTTGAAAACACCAAGGTTATTGTTGTATCTGATGGTGAAAGAATACTTGGTTTAGGTGATCAAGGGACTGGTGGTATGGGCATACCAATTGGTAAATTATCTTTATATATAGTTTGTGCTGGTATTGCCCCATTTGAAACATTACCAATACTTTTGGATGTTGGTACTGATAGCGAAGAGCTTTTAAATGACCCTAACTATTTAGGCCTAAAAAGAAAAAGAATTCGTGGTGAAGTATATGACGATTTTATCGACAAATTTGTTCAAACGATCAAAAGGCATTTTCCTACAGTACTGCTTCAATGGGAAGATTTTGCACAGTCTAACGCTTTACGCTTATTAGAAAAATATCAAGATCAACTTTGTACTTTTAATGATGATATTCAGGGTACTGCCTCAATTGTTGTTGGAGCATTATTGTCAGCTGTAAATATGTCAGGTATTCCTTTGATTAAGCAAAAGATTGTGGTAGTCGGTGGTGGATCTGCAGGAGTTGGTATTAGTAACCTTATTGTAGAGGCGATGATAGAAGAAGGTTTAACACAGGAACAGGCTAGAGCTAATATTAGTTTGGTAGATAGGTATGGCTTAATAACAGATAAACAAGATAGCCTAGACTTTCAGAAACCGTTTGTTAAAGCATATAATGGTTTGAGCTTGATACCTAAAGACCCAGAGAATGTGACTTTATTAGAAACTGTAAAAGCTGTAAAAGCAACAATGATGATAGGAGTATGTGGACAATTAAACATATTTACACAAGAAGTAATAGAGCAATTGGCAGAGAACTGTGAGAGACCAATTATATTTCCATTATCAAACCCTATTACTAAAGCAGAAGCTAATCCACATGATGTACTCAATTGGACTCATAGTAAAGCGATTGTAGGAACAGGGAGTCCATTTCCGGAATATAGTATTAATGGTAAATTAAGAAGAATAGATCAAGTAAATAATGCTTATATATTTCCTGGTATTGGCTTGGGTGTAAGAGCGGTTAATTCAACTAGAGTTACAGATAGAATGTTTTTGGTTGCAGCTAAAGCTCTGGCTGAGCTTTCGCCTGCTAAAAATGATAGTAATGCTAATTTACTGCCTCCTCTTGGTGAAATAAGGAGTATCTCTCGTCATATTGCAATTGCTGTTGCTAAAGAAGCTGTTGCGAGTAATTTAACCAAAAAACACTTTTCAGAAAAAGAAATTATTGAACTTATTGATGATTATGTATGGGAACCTGTTTATTTACCATATATAAAGGTTCCATATAAGATTAAATAGGTTCCATGAGCAAAATTTATCTTGACTAAATAAATGTACTTGCCAGAGCAATAAACTCCAAAGAAGAGGAACAAGTTTTGTCAAATATAGAAAAAAATCATTCTAAAATGCTTAATTTAGAGAAAAAATATTAGAGGCATGGAGGTTGGTATATTCAATTGAAGTTCATGATAATGATCAAGTTTATTACCCATTTGGTGATGATGCTATTGATTGTATTATTTATGATGAATATGATCGTATGGCTGTACGGATTTGTAGAAAAATAGAGAAATTTTGTGGGGGAAATCTAAATAAATTATGTTTAGCTTAGTTGGTGATAGGGAAATTATAAAAATAATGTACAAAAGTCTTGACTAAGTCATAAAATTCATTATAATACTCATCATATCGCTGGAAACAGTGGTTTTAAAGTCTTATGTCCCGTTCGTCTAGAGGCCTAGGACACCGCCCTTTCACGGCGGCAACAGGGGTTCGAATCCCCTACGGGATGCCATAATTATTTTTATAAATCAAAATAATTTAAGCAAAAATGATTCCATCATTTTTGGTGCTGTGTGACTTGTTAAGGTTTTAGTATCTCAGCAACCATGCACCTTGCAGTTCCACCACCAACATCTTCTATGGTTTTGACATTGCAAGGTAGTCTGGTGCAGAATTGATCGATTAACTCTTTTTGTTGTAAGGTAAAGCCCATGTCTGCCATAGCGGATAGTATTAAGTAGCTTTTACCTTGTTTGTTTTTTAGTTCAAGATTGTTGCAGCAGCGTAAGAAGACTTGTTTTCGAGAGACATCAATGATGGTTTTTTTTGAGTCGTATAGGGCTTTAGCTACTATATCGCGATCTTTTTCACAGTTAATTGATTCTAAGCATACAAATATTAGTTTCTCACCTATGCTTAGCATTTGTGTTGTTTGGTATATAGGCCTGTCTTTGTGATCATAGCTTGTAAATGAGATTAGTTCATAGTCTAATTCATCAGCTACTCTTTGTGCTAAGCTTTCATCAGCTCTTGTCGATTTTGATAAAAATACCTTTTTGGTGGAGTTATCAAAGACTAGAGCCGCATTTCCTTCTAAAGCTTTTGAGAAGTCTCCACGAAAATCCTTTACTTTATATTTTATGTGAAGGTTTGATTCAAGGGTTTTAAGGAGTCCTTGGGTCTGTACTTCACATCTACGGCTTTCAGAGTACATCGGGTATGTGAATACATATGGTTCACCATTTATTACATGTGTAGATAGCCAGTCATTTGCAAAAACTGCACTAGAAGAATTTTTAGGGGCTTTCATTATTATAACTTTTATGTTTTTGGTTCTGATGTAGTTGACCATTTCATAAAACTCTTCTTTGGCTAGGGTATTGATAATTTGTTCTTTGAATTTCACTTCTTTTTTGAAAGAGTAGTCATTGCTATCAGTTTTTTGAGTATTACCGGTAAAGTGTTCAGGCTCAATCATTAAAACTGTATCTGAAACTTGTGTGGACATTTGGTTGTGCTCAAGTTAAGTCTCTTGATATTATTTAGTATATATTAATGTATACATAAGTTCTATTAAAAATGACTTAGTTGCTGTTCGGTGTCAGTTCCTCAAAAACACTGAATTCAAAATCAAATTCATTCTTTTGGTCTTTGTTGTATTTTTTATGACCAATTCTTTTGTATTTTGTTTTATCCCACTCGGGGAAGAAAGCATCTAAATCTTTTATTTGTGTGTTGACTTCAGTTATATATAATCTGTTGGCATATTTTATGAATTCTTTATATATTTGAGCTCCACCGATTATAAAAATTTCATAATGTGGTTTTGATTTGGCAAAATTTAGAATATCTTGGACAGTGTTTATTATTAAGCATTTGTCTTGCGCGTACTTTTTATTTTTTGTTAATATTATGTTTTTCCGGTTTGGAAGGGGGCGTCCAATTGACTCAAAAGTTTTTCTGCCCATTACTATATAATTATTTTCAGTTATTTTTTTAAAATTTTTAAGGTCTTCAGGTAGTTTCCAGGCTAGCGTGTTTTCTTTCCCTATTCCGAGATCTTTATCATAAGCTACTATCAGTGAAATCATGTTGCTGTATTTGATGTTGAATGATTTTGTGCTATTTTAGCACTTAAAAGAAAGATAAAAAACCTTTTGTAATTTATAATTTAATTGTGATAAAATTGTTCGGCTTGTACTAGGTGTGCAGGTGAAGTGTTTAATTAATAAATCATGTATCTTGAATATAAGTAGAGTTATAGCAAAGGGTGTCTATGATGGATATTTGTTGTAACTGAGATGCTAGATATAACCCGAGCAAGGAAAAATAAAATGTCTTTAATGAAAGAAATGTTGTCTGCTGGTGTCCATTTTGGCCACAAAAAAGCTTTTTGGAACCCTCAGATGAGTGAGTATATCTTTGGTATAAATCATGGTGTGCATATTATTAATCTAGAGAAAACGGTTCCTCTTTTCCAGGATGCGGTTAATTTCGTAGGTAAAACTGTTGCTAACGGTGGTAAAGTTCTTTTTGTCGGTACTAAAAGACAGGCTCAAGATATCATCGAAACTGAGGCTAAAAAATGTGGTATGCCATTTGTAAGCCATAGATGGTTGGGTGGTATGCTTACTAATTATAAAACAGTTAGACAGTCTATTAAAAGATTGGCTCAGCTAGAAAAAATGAAAGAAGATGGTACTTTACAATCTTTGACAAAAAAAGAAATGCTTCAGAACTTGAGAACAATTGAGAAGTTGGAGAAGGTTCTTGGTGGTATTAAAGAAATGGGTGGTATTCCTGATGCTATCGTTGTTATTGATAGCAATAAAGAGCACATAGCTATTCAAGAGGCTCAAAAGTTAGGAATTAAGGTTGTGTCAATCGTAGATACAAACTCTAATCCAGAGGGTATCGATTATATTATTCCTGGGAATGATGATGCTGTTAAATCTATATCTTTTTATATGCAAAAATTTGCTGATGCGATTATCGATGCTCAAGGTTTAGATAGAGCGGTTGAAGCAAAGGCTGATGAAGTACAAGAAGCTAAATAGGAGCTAGGGTAATGTCAAATATTTCTGCTAAATTAGTAAAAGAGCTTAGAGAAAGAACTGGTGCTGGTATGATGGAGTGTAAGAAGGCTCTAGTTGCTACTGAAGGTGATATTGAAAAAGCTGCTGAGGAGATGAGAATTTCTGGTCAAGCTAAGGCTGACAAAAAAGCTTCTAGAATTGCTGCTGAAGGTGTAATAGAAGCTTATGCTGCTGATGGCAGAGCTGTTTTGATTGAAATTAATTCAGAGACTGATTTTGTGGCTCGTGATGATAGCTTTAAAGCATTTGCTACTGCCGCTGTAAAAGCTGCTCACGCTGCTAACGCTAAAACTGTAGAGGCTGTTTTAGAAGCTGATATGGGTGGTGAAACAGTTGATCAAGCTAGAAAAAACTTAGTTGCTAAAATCGGTGAAAATATTCAGGTTCGTAGAATGAGGGCTGTAGAAGCTGAAACTCTAGGGGCTTATGTTCATGGTGGTAGAATTGGTGTTGTTGCTGCTCTAGAGGGCGGTGATGAAGATCTTGCTAAAGATATCGCTATGCATGTTGCTGCGGTAAACCCTATGGTTGTATCTGGTAGTGATGTTCCGGTGGATGTTGTAGCAAAAGAAAAAGAGATCTTTACGGCTCAAGCTAAAGAGAGCGGTAAGCCAGCTGAAATTATTGAAAAGATGATTGGTGGTAGAATTCGTAAGTTTTTGGATGAGGTTGCACTTTTGGGTCAAGCTTTTGTTAAGGATCCAAATGTTAAGGTTGAGCAGCTTGTTAAGCAAAATAATGCTAAAGTTGAAAGCTTTATTCGTTTGGATGTTGGTGAAGGCATTGAGAAGAAAGAAGAAGACTTTGCTGCTGAGGTAATGAATCAAATCAAAGGTTAATATATGTCTAGCGATACGCGAGATTTATCTAATAATACTCCTAAGCTTAAGAGATTGCTCATTAAGCTTAGTGGGGAATCACTCTCTGCAGATCAAAGTTTTGGAATAAATGTTGATTCTGCAAGATCTATACTTAAACAAATCAAAACTCTTATTGACCTAAGCTATGAGGTTGCTATAGTTATTGGCGGCGGTAATATTCTGCGTGGTGGTAAGGTTAATTTTGGCGATAAAATTAAACGTTCTACAGCTGATTCTATGGGTATGATTGCTACGATGATTAATGCTTTGGCTTTGCGTGATATGTTGATCAGTGAAGGTGTTGATACGACAGTCTTTTCTGCTAAAGGTGTTGATGGTCTGATTATGGCTGGTTCGGCATATGAATTTAACCAGGCTATGGCTCAGGGCAAAACTATAGTGTTTGCTGGTGGAACTGGAAACCCCTATGTAACCACAGATACTACGGCTAGCCTTAGAGCCATTGAAATCGGCGCTGATGCATTGTTAAAAGCTACAACAGTTGATGGTGTTTATGATAAAGATCCTAATCAGCATGCTGATGCAAGACGTTTTGATAGGGTTAGCTTTGATGAGGTTGTTGCAAGAGAGTTGAGTGTGATGGATTTAGGTGCATTTACACAATGCCGTGATTTTAATATGCCCATATATATCTTTAATATGAATGAGAAAAATGCTTTGATTGATGCTGTAGGTGATTCAAAGTATGGTACTTGGGTGGGTTTAAATTAAATTTTAAAGGAATTATTTAGTATGATTAACGAGATTCTTCAAGATGCTGAAGTCCGTATGAATAAAACTTTGGATGTTCTGTCTGATGATTTGGCTAAGATTAGGACAGGTAGAGCGCATCCTGATATTTTGGCGCATGTTACTATAGATTATTATGGTACGCCAACTTCTATTACACAGATTGCAAATGTCAATGTTTTAGATGCTAGAACTCTGGGTATAACTCCTTGGGAAAAGGGGCTTTCTGGTCAGATTGAGAAAGCTATTATTACCTCTGATTTAGGCTTAAACCCTACTAATTTAGGCGATAGTTTGAGAGTTCCAATGCCAGCTTTAAATGAAGAGCGTAGAAGGGAGCTTGTTAAGTTGGTTAAATCAGAAGCAGAAGGTGGTAGGGTTTCAATTAGAAATATTCGCCGTGATGCAAATGGTGATATCAAAGAGCTTCTTAAGGAAAAGGAAATTAATGAGGATGAAGCTAAAAAAGCTGAGGCTAATATTCAAAAAATCACTGATAAAATGATAGCTCAAGCAGATGCGCTTTCAGCTAAAAAAGAACAGGATTTAATGGCTGTTTAGGTTGTAAATTTATATGCAGTAATGCTTTTGGTTAAATATTACCTTAGTATTGCTTGCTCATCATTGTTTTTCTTACCAGATTCAAATACTATATTTCTTTATGTCTAAAATTATTGGGTAAGAGAAATGTCAAATTGTAATATCACGAATAAGCGTGTGGCTAAGGATGAGATTTTGTATCATATAAAGCTAAGTGAGAGTGTGATACAAAGTGCAGATATTGCTATAATTCCTGGAGACCCTGGCCGAGTTGAATACCTTGCTAATATGTTGGATAAAGATAATAGATTTCTTGCATGTAATAGAGAGTATACTTCGCATTTATGTACAGTCGCTGGTAAGAAAGTTTTGATTATATCGACGGGAATGGGAGGGCCATCTGCAGCTATAGGTATCGAAGAGTTGGCTATGATTGGTATTAAGAAGTTTATTAGGGTGGGGACTTGTGGTACGATTCAAGAGCATATAAATGTTGGCGATTTAATATTGACTACAGCGTCAGTTCGTCTTGATGGTACGTCTGGGCATTATGCGCCTGTTGAATACCCTGCGGTAGCAAGTTTTGAACTTAATATGGCATTGGCTAATGCAGCTAAGGGGTTGGGAATAAAGCTTTATACTGGAATTACAGCTTCGTCAGATACTTTTTATCCTGGTCAGGAGAGGTATGATAGTTATAGTGGATATGTTAGGAATGGTTTTAAAAATTCAGTTACTGAATGGAGAAAGCTAAATGTTCTTAATTTGGAAATGGAATCTTCAGCAGTCTTGACGGTATGTTCTGTATTTGGTTTGGAGGCGAGTTGTATTTGTATGGTTGCGGCTAAGCGTACATCATCTGAAAAAGTTGATACTAGTCAGTATGCTAAGGGAATGTCACGAATCGTGAAAGTAATTGAGGGCTATGTAGGTGCTAATTTATAGTTCTGGAGGGATATTGACACTTTAATTCTTGTAATTTTTACTATTCTTTTCTATTATTTACCTAGTTTGATTTTTATTTCTAATTTTATGATCTTGGCTGAGAAAAAAGCTCTTAGACATATTGCTATAATTATGGATGGTAATGGTCGTTGGGCAAAAAGTAAGTTTAAGCCTAGGATCTTCGGTCATAGAAATTCAATATCAAGTGTGGATGCTGCGATTGAGTATTGTGCTAAAAATGATATTGAAATTTTGACGCTTTTTGCGTTTGGGCGAGATAATTGGTTAAGGCCTGAACAAGAGGTTTTAGATCTTATGGATTTATTTTATAGAACGCTTAAGGACAAAACTCCTAAGCTCCATAAAAATAATGTTTCTTTGAAGGTTGTTGGTGATAAGTCACGTTTATCGGAAAGGTTGATGGATGTGATCGATGAGAGTGAACTCCTTACTAAAGAAAACTCTGGTTTGGAGCTTAGGTTGGCAGTTGATTATGCTGGACGTTGGGATATTCTTGAGGCAGTTAAGGGGATTGCTAGAGATGTTATGCTGGATAAGGTGGATGTTGATAAAATAGATGAAATGAGTTTTGGTAAATATATGACTGCAGGAGAAGTTCCTGTTGATTTGCTTATTAGAACGAGTGGAGAGGCTCGTTTGAGTGATTTTATGTTGTGGCAAATGGCATATGCTGAAATGTATTTTGTAGATATAATGTGGCCGGATTTTTCTAAAAAAGAACTACATAAGGCTGTAGAGTGGTTTTATTCTCGTCAAAGAAGGTTTGGCAAAAGTGGTGATCAACTTAAATAAGAGGAATGTATGGGACAGAGAGTAATTACAGGTCTGCTGCTGGTGGCGGTGGTGTTTGTTTTTTTAATTTACGCTACTGATTATCTTTTTGGTGTCGGGGTGTTTTTGGTGGCTATTTTGGCTGCTATTGAGTGGTTGAGGTTTGCGAAAACTCCAGAAGAAAGAGTTGGGTATAATCTTATAATTTTTGGTGTGGTTACATTTGTTGTATCAAGTTTTTTTGAGTATTTTATATATGTATATCCAGTTTTTTGGTTATATGCAGTGTTTAAATTGAGTCAATATGAGCGTAAAAAAATAGATACTCTCAGTCGTTCACAAACTTTGATAATGGGGTTGTTTGCTATTTCTCCTTTTTGCGCATCTCTTTATGTTTTGCATAGTAATAACGTTGCCTGGATATTTATGTTCATTCTAGTTGTTGCTGCTGCTGATAGTGGGGCTTATTTTACAGGTAAGACTATTGGTAAGAAAAAAATGCTTCCTCGGCTTAGTCCTAATAAAACTGTAGAAGGCTTATTGGGAGGTATGGTTTGTGCTTTGGTTGTTGCTGCGGTATTCTTGCTTTATATGAATTTAAGCTTTAGTGGTTATATAGTGATGGTGATTGTATCTGTGTTGGTGGCGGTTATATCTGTGATTGGCGATGTATTTGAGAGTATGATGAAGCGTATTGCGGGGGTTAAGGATAGTGGTAATATTTTGCCAGGACATGGAGGGGTTTTAGATAGGTTGGATGGTTATATGCCAGCATTGCCTTTATTTGTGATGTTTGGTTATCTTGCCGGTATATTTGTAATTTAGGAGTTGTTATGAAAATCCAGATGAAAATTCTTGATAAAAAGATTAGGCAAATGCCTCAATATGGTACCTCGGGGTCGGCAGCGGTTGACCTGACTGCATGTCTTGCGGAGAGTGTGTACTTGAACCCAGGAGATTGTAAGCTTGTTGGGGCTGGTATAGCTATCCATGTTTCTGATCCGGGCTATGCTGCACTGATCTTGCCACGCTCTGGTTTAGGTCACAAAAAAGGTCTGGTGCTGGGTAATGGTACGGGGCTTATAGATTCTGATTATCAAGGAGAGTTAAAAGTTTCTTGTTTTAATCGGTCGGATGAGGTGCTAGAGATTGAGCCATTGATGAGATTCGCACAGCTTGTTGTGGTTCCTGTTGTGCAGGCACAGTTTGAGTTGGTTCAAGATTTTTCTGATGATTCAAATCGTGGTGAAGGCGGTTTTGGGCATACGGGGGTGTGATATGTTTTTTAGTATACCAAATATTTTGACTTTCGGACGTTTGTTGTTAATTCCGTTTATAGTGGGTTGCTTTTATTACCAGTTCCCTCATCATCATGGTATTACAGCTACACTGTTTCTATTGGGTGCTGCAACTGATTGGTTGGATGGTTATTTGGCACGTAAATGGAAGCAAACGAGTAAGTTAGGGGCCTTTTTGGATCCGGTTGCAGATAAGCTTATTGTGGCGACGGCTTTGTGTTTATTTATAGAGATGTACCCTTATTGGTGGGCGACGATACCTGCAATTGCTATGATTTGTCGAGAAATATTGGTGTCGGCATTGCGTGAGTGGATGGCTGAACTTGGTCAGCGCAATGTTGTTAAGGTGGGTATTTGGGGTAAGGTTAAAACTGTGGCTCAGATGGCCGCATTGTTTATATTTCTTATTAAGCCAGCGATAAACTTTGATCAGACTGTAGATTATGCAAGTTTTAATACTTGGTTTATTTGTTTGGGGTTCTTAATGTTATATATTGCAGTTATTTTAACAGTTTATTCTATGTGTAATTATTTGTATGTAGCGTTCAGGTCTGTGTTTGGTCGTGTAAGTAAATAAAAATTTTCTTTTCTTTCTTTTGCTTTTTTGTTATTATTGTTGCCTAATGCTATTTTTGCATAGGGAATGTCATTGCTAGGCATTTAAATTTATTTAAGATAAAACTGATAAAAAAATGGAGAATAATAACGAATGGCAACTATAAATCAGTTGGTGAACAATCCTCGCAAGAGATCGGTTGTTAAGTCTAAGGTTCCTGCGTTAAAGGCGTGTCCTCAAAGAAGAGGTGTTTGTACGAGAGTTTATACGACTACTCCGAAAAAGCCTAACTCAGCTCTTAGAAAAGTAGCTCGTGTAAGATTGACGAGTGGCTTTGAAGTAACAAGTTATATTGGTGGTGAAGGCCATAACCTACAAGAACATAGTGTTGTTCTTATCAGAGGTGGTAGGGTTAAGGATTTGCCAGGTGTGCGTTACCACATCGTTAGGGGTGCTTTAGATACTTCAGGTGTTAATAATCGTAAGCACGGTCGTTCTAAGTATGGTACAAAGCGTCCTAAGTCTTAGTTTGTGTTTAAAATTTAACATTTGAAAAAGGTATAAAAATGTCTAGAAGAAATAGAGCTCCTAAAAGAGATATTTTACCTGATCCTAAATATAAGAGTCAGGTAGTTGCTAAGTTTGTGAACCATATTATGCTAGATGGCAAGAAGTCAGTAGCAGAAAAAATAGTGTATGGTGCATTCGATAAAATTAAAGCAAAAGATGCTTCTGCTAACGAAGTTGAAGTTTTTGAAAATGCTTTGGAAAGTGTAAGCCCTATGGTTGAGGTTAAGTCTCGTCGTGTTGGTGGTGCTACATATCAAGTTCCTGTAGAAGTACGTCCTGAGCGTCGTCAAACTTTGGGTATGAGATGGATTATTGAAGCAGCTCGTAAGAGAAAAGAAAATACTATGGGTGATAGAATCGCTGCTGAACTTACCGAAGCTGTAGAAGGTAGAGGCGCTGCTGTCAAAAAAAGAGAAGATACTCATAAAATGGCAGAGGCTAATAAAGCATTTGCTCACTTTAGATGGTAATAAGGGGAAGATATAGTGTCTCGTAAAACAGTTTTAGAGAAGTATAGGAATATTGGTATCTGCGCTCATGTTGATGCAGGTAAGACTACTACTACAGAGCGTATTTTGTTCTACACAGGTCTTTCTCATAAGATTGGTGAAGTTCATGATGGCGCTGCTACTATGGATTGGATGGAGCAAGAGCAGGAGAGAGGTATTACAATTACTTCAGCTGCTACTACTACATTCTGGGCTGGTATGGATCAGCAATTTCCTGAACATCGTATAAACATTATTGACACTCCTGGTCACGTTGACTTTACTATTGAAGTGGAGCGTTCGTTACGTGTGCTTGATGGTGCTGTAGTTGTGTTCTGTGGTTCATCTGGTGTTGAGCCTCAATCAGAGACTGTGTGGCGTCAAGCTAACCGTTATGGTGTGCCAAGAATAGTGTTTGTAAATAAGATGGATAGGGCTGGTGCTGACTTTGAAAGAGTTGTCGGTCAGATCAAAAATCGTTTAAAAGCAACTGTAGTTCCTGTGCAGCTAAATATAGGTGCTGAAGAAGATTTCAAGGGAGTGGTTGATCTTGTTAAGATGAAAGCAATCATGTGGAATGAGGAAGACAAGGGTCTTACTTATGATCTTGTTGAGATTCCTGCAGAGCTTCAAGAAAGAGCTGAAGAGTTACGTATGGAAATGATCGAAGCTGCTGCTGAAGCATCAGAAGAGATGATGGAAAAGTATCTTGAGGGTGAGGAACTTACAGAAGAAGAGATTCATGAAGGTCTGCGTCAACGTGTGATTGATAATGAGATAGTACTCGCTTTTTGTGGTTCCGCGTTTAAGAACAAAGGTGTTCAGGCTGTACTTGATGGTGTTGTTCGTTATTTGCCAGCTCCTAACCAAGTCCCAGCTATCAACTGTGAGACTGAGGATGGTGAGCCGGCTTCTAGAAAATCATCTGATGATGAGCCATTCTCAGCATTGGCATTTAAGTTGGCTACAGACCCATTTGTGGGCAACCTTACTTTTGTAAGAGTTTATTCAGGTGTTATTAAGTCTGGGGATGCTGTTTACAATTCTGTTAAGGGTAAGAAAGAGCGTATTGGTCGTATCGTACAGATGCATTCTAATAAGCGTGAAGAGATTAAAGAAATTCGCGCTGGTGATATCGCTGCGTGTATTGGTCTTAAGTCAGTGACTACGGGTGATACTTTATGTGACCCTGATAAAGTAGTTATTCTTGAGAGAATGGAATTTCCAGAGCCTGTGATTTCTGTTGCTGTTGAGCCTAAAACTAAGGCCGATCAAGAGAAGATGGGTATAGCTTTAGGTAAGCTTGCTGCTGAAGATCCATCTTTTAGAGTTAAAACTGATGAAGAAAGTGGTCAAACTATTATTTCAGGTATGGGCGAACTTCATTTGGATATACTTGTTGACCGCATGAAGCGTGAGTTCAAGGTGGAGGCTAATGTTGGTAATCCACAAGTAGCATACAGAGAGACTATTCGTGCTTCGGTTGATCAAGAATCAAAATTTGTACGTCAATCAGGTGGTCGTGGTCAGTATGGACATGTGTATGTGAAGTTTGAGCCGTTATCTGCTAAAAATGAAGATGGTACTGATAAAGTATTTGAATTTGTTGATGAAATTGTTGGTGGTGTAATTCCTAAGGAATATATCGGTTCAGTATCTAAAGGTATTGAAGAGCAAATGACTAACGGCGTATTGGCTGGTTATCCTATGATTGGTGTTAAGGCTACTCTATATGATGGCTCTTATCATGATGTGGATTCATCTGAGATGGCGTTTAAAATTGCAGGATCAATGGCTATTAAAGAGGGTGCTAAAAAGGCAAATGCTTGCATACTTGAACCAATCATGAAGGTTGAAGTTGTGACTCCTGAAGATTATCTTGGTGATGTTATGGGCGACCTTAACAGAAGAAGAGGTATAATTGAAGGTATGGATGAAAATCCAAGTGGTAGAGTTATTAATGCACTAGTTCCTTTATCGGAAATGTTTGGTTATGCTACTAATGTTCGCTCGATGAGTCAAGGTAGAGCATCATTCTCTATGGAATTTAGTAAGTACTCAGAAGTGCCAAATAACATTGCTGATGAAATCATCAAGTCACGTAACTCATAATTTAAAAGGAAATAATAAACATGGCTATAAATAATCAACGTATTAGAATTAGATTAAAAGCCTTTGATCATAAGCTTATTGATGTTTCTACTCAAGAAATTGTTGATACTGCTAAAAAAACAGGCGCACAAGTTAAGGGTCCAATCCCTTTACCGGTACGTAAAGAGAAGTTTACAATTCTTATTTCTCCGCACGTAAATAAAAAAGCTAGAGATCAATATGAAATTAGAACTCATAAGAGATTGATTGATATTGTTGAACCTACGGATAAAACTGTAGATGCTCTTATGAAACTTGATTTGGCATCTGGTGTTGATGTTCAGATCAGTTTAAGCTAATATATACGTTACTTTTTTGAAAATTTAATTAAAAAAGTAATGAATTAGGTCTTTGTGGTCAATCGAAATCACGAAGTTAATATAATAATAATAGAGGATTAAATAATGTCTTTAGGATTAGTTGGTCGCAAATGTGGTATGACTCGTATTTTTACTGAAGATGGCGTTTCTATTCCTGTAACTGTAGTTCAAGTTGAGTCAAATAAAGTTACTCAAGTCAAAACTACGGAAGCAGATGGTTATAATGCTATTCAAGTATCTACTGGTTTCAAGAAGCGTTCAAATGTAAATAAACCTGCTGCTGGTCACTATGCGAAAGCTGGTGTTGAACCAGGTAGAGGCTTATGGGAGTTTGTTGTTGATAATGCTGCTGAATATGAGGTAGGTTCATCTATAGAAGCTACAATTTTTGAAGCAGGTCAAAAAGTAGATGTGAGAGGTATATCTAAAGGTAAAGGTTTTCAAGGTGGCGTGAAACGTCATAACTTTGCTACACAAGATGCTACTCATGGTAACTCACTTTCTCATAGGGCTCATGGTTCAACTGGTCAAAACCAGTCTCCTGGTAGGGTTTTTAAAAACAAAAAGATGGCTGGACATATGGGTAATGAAAACGTTACTATTCAGTCTCTTGAAGTTGTAAGAGTGGACGTGGAAAATGGTTTATTGCTTTTGAAAGGCGGTATTCCTGGTTCAGTTGGTGGAGATATTGTTGTTACTCCAGCTGTAAAAAGTTAGTAGATAAGTATTAATATACCGGAGAGTTATTGTGGACTTAAATATGAAATCTTTGGCTGGTAATGAGGCTGGTTCAGTAGATGTTGCAGAAGGTGTTTTTGCAGCAGACTACAATGAAGCCCTGATTCACCAGGTAGTTGTTGCCTATATGGCAGGTGCTCGTCAAGGTACTAAAGCACAAAAGACTAGATCAGAAGTGTCTGGTGGTGGTGCTAAGCCTTGGAGACAGAAAGGTACAGGTAGAGCGAGAGCGGGAACTATTCGTTCGCCTATATTTAGAAAGGGTGGTGTTACGTTTGCTGCTAAACCTAAGAGTTATAAGCAAAAGGTTAACCGTCAAATGTACTCAGGCGCAGTTAAATCAATTTTATCTGAATTAGTTAGATCAGAAAGAATGACTGTGATAGAAGAACTAAAGCTAGAAACTCCTAAAACAAAAGAGTTTAAATCAATTGTTGATTCTTTAAAAATTAATGACGTACTTTTTGTTGTTGGTGTAGAAGAGTTTAATGAGAATTTATATCTTTCTTCTAGAAACCTGAAAAATGTAGCGGTGTGTGATTCTGTAGAAATTAATCCAGTTTCTTTAGTATGCTTTGAAAATGTTATTTTCACTAAGAAAGCTATAAAAGAGATAGAGGAGAAGTTAGTATGAGTTCTCAAGAGAAATTGTTAAAAACTGTTATTAGACCTCATGTTTCTGATAAAACTTATGGTCTTTCAGATGTAAACTCAACTATAGTGTTCGAAGTTGCTAGATCTGCTAATAAACAAGATGTAAAAAGCGCAGTTGAACAGTTGTTTGAAGTGAAGGTTGAGTCAGTGAATATCCTGAATGTTAAGGGTAAAGCACGCAAGTTTGGCCGTATTGAAGGTAGAACTAAAGCTTGGAAAAAAGCTTATGTGAAACTTGCTGAAGGGCATGACATTAATTTTGTCGGTGCAGAGTAATTTAAAGAAGGTTTATAATCATGATTGAAATAAAAAAAGCTAAACCTACTTCACCTGGACGTCGCCATGTGGTGAGCGTAAAGAATACTGAATTACATACAGGTAAGCCATTTAAGGGTTTAGTAGAAGTTAAGAAAAGTAAAGCTGGTAGGAATAATACTGGTAGAATTACAGTTCGTCATCATGGTGGTGGTCATAAGCAACACTATCGTGTGGTTGACTTTAAAAGAAATAAGGATGATATTACTGCTAAGGTTGAGAGAATCGAGTACGATCCTAACCGTAGTGCAAACATTGCTCTAGTTCTTTATGCTGATGGTGAAAGAAAATATATCATCGCGCCTAAGGGTCTAAGTAAGGATATGTCTATTGTTTCTGGTGAAAAAGTTGATGTTGCTGTTGGTAACTGTATGCCGCTTAGAAACATACCTCTAGGTACAGTTATTCATAACATTGAAATGAAGCCAAAAAAAGGTGCGCAAATGATTAGAAGTGCTGGAACTTTTGCTCAGTTGGTCGGTAAGGATAATGCGTATGCAATTATTCGTTTAAGATCGGGTGAGATGAGAAGAGTGCTTTTGGATTGTAGAGCAGTTATTGGCGTGGTATCTAACTCTGAGCATAACTTAAAATCTTTAGGTAAGGCCGGAGCTAAGCGCTGGAGAGGTGTGAGACCTACGGTTCGTGGTGTTGCTATGAACCCGGTAGATCACCCACATGGTGGTGGTGAAGGTCGTACTTCTGGGGGTAGACATCCTGTGTCTCCTTGGGGTATGCCAACTAAAGGTTATAAGACGCGTAAAAATAAGCGTTCTAATAAGTTGATTGTTCAAAAACGTAAGTAATTTATAGGGAGAAGGTTGTGCCTCGTTCATTAAAAAAAGGACCTTTTGTAGATCATCATCTTTTAAAGAAGGTTTTTGAAGCGCAAGAAAGTAATTCTAAAAAGCCAATCAAAACATGGTCTAGAAGATCATTGATTGTGCCGGATATGATAGGTTTAACTATAGCTGTACATAATGGTCAGCAGCATGTACCTGTTCTTATGACTGAAGAAATGGTTGGTCATAAATTGGGTGAATTTGCGGTAACTCGTAATTATCGTGGTCATGCAGCTGATAAAAAAGCTAAGAAGAAGTAGTTGGGGTTATATTACATGGAAGTACAAGCTAAATTAAAAAATGCTAGAATCTCAGCTCAAAAGTGCAGATTGGTTGCTGATCAAATTAGGGGTCTACCTGTTGAGCAAGCTATTAATCTTTTGACTTTTAGCAATAAGAAAGCAGCAGTTTTATTTAAAGATGTTTTGAATTCTGCGGTTGCAAATGCTGAACATAATGATGGTATGGATGTTGATACTTTGTTTGTATCAACTATCTTCGTTGACGAAGGTCCTACTATGAAACGTTTTGAAGCAAGAGCTAAAGGTCGTGGTAATCGTATTTTAAAGAGAACTTCACATATTACTGTGAAAGTTGCTGAAAAAAATTAAGAGGTGTAGTAAAAATGGGTCAAAAAGTAAATCCTAATGGTATTCGCTTAGGTATTGTAAAAGACTGGCGTTCAACGTGGTATGCTGACTCTTCTAGCTACGCTACTAAGCTTAATGAAGATATTAAGGTGAGAGAGTTTTTGCATAAAAAACTTGCTCAAGCAGCAGTTAGTAAGATTCAGATTGAGAGACCTGCTCAAAACGCTAAAATCACAATTCATACAGCAAGACCTGGTATTGTGATTGGTAAAAAGGGTGAGGATGTAGAAAAATTACGTGCTGAAGTCAATAAGATGATGGGGATTCCAGTTCAGATTAATATTGAAGAAGTTCGTAAGCCTGAAATAGATGCTAAATTAGTCGCTGATAATATTGCTCAACAGTTAGAAAAAAGAGTAATGTTTAGAAGAGCTATGAAAAAAGCGATGCAAGGTGCTATGAAGTCAGGCGCTAAAGGTATTAAAGTCATGGTTAGCGGTCGTTTGGGCGGTGCAGAAATTGCTCGTTCTGAGTGGGCGAGAGATGGTAGAGTGCCTCTACAGACTTTTAGAGCTGATGTGGATTATTCTACGGCGGAAGCTTTAACTACTTACGGTATTATTGGTGTTAAAGTTTGGATCTATAAAGGTGAAATTCTTCCTGGTCAATTAGAGCAGCAGAAGAAAAATAATAAAAAAGGAGCTAGATAATGCTACAGCCTAAGCGTACAAAGTTTCGTAAGCAGCAGAAGATGCGTAATAGAGGCTTAGCTCACAGAGGTAATAAAGTAAGCTTTGGTGAGTTTGGTCTTCAGGCGACGTCTAGAGGTAGAATCACTGCTAGACAAATAGAGGCAGGAAGAAGAGCTATTACTCGTCACATTAAGCGTGGCGGTCAAGTTTGGATTAGAATCTTCCCAGACAAGCCGATCACAGAGAAGCCACTTGAAGTTCGTATGGGTAAAGGTAAAGGTTCAGTTGAATATTGGGTTGCTCAAATTCAACCAGGACGTGTTCTATATGAGATTACAGGTGTTAAAGAAGAATTGGCTCGTGAGGCTTTTGCAAGAGCAGCAGCTAAGATGCCAGTATCAACAACTTTTGTTGAAAAGCAGGTGATGTAATGAAAAGAAATGATACTTTAAAAGATTTTAGAGAAAAAAGTATTGATCAATTGCAAGAAGCGAAAATTGAATTATTGCAACAATTATTTTCTCTTCGTATGCAAAAAGGTACAGGGCAGTTAAAAAAGAACCACTTATTTAAAAGTGCGAAAAGAGATATTGCTCGTATCAATACAATAATATCAGAAAAGAATAAGTAGGTACCTGAAAAATGAGCGATAAAATTAGATTGTTAGAAGGTAAAGTTTCTAGCGTTGCTATGGATAAAACTGTAGTAGTGAGAGCTGAAAGATATGTTAAGCACCCTTTATATGGTAAGTTTGTAAAGAAAACTACTAAATATTATGTTCATGATGAAAAAAATGAATGTAAGCCAGGTGATGTTATTAAGTTCAAAGAAACTAAGCCGTATTCAAAAACTAAGAAATGGTGTTTAGTAGATATTACCCATAGAGAAAAATAATAAATTTGATTTTATTTTTGTTTATTGGTATATTTATCGGACTGCGAAAACTGTACAGCAGTCTTATATAATAATAAATAAGGGTTATTTGTATGATTCAAATGCAAACAGAACTCCAAGTTGCTGATAATAGTGGCGCTAAGAGAGTTGAATGTATAAAAGTATTGGGTGGCTCTCATCGCAGATATGCATCTATTGGTGATGTTATAAAAGTGACTGTGAAAGAGGCTGCGCCAAGAGGTAAAGCTAAAAAGGGATCTGTATATAATGCTGTGGTTGTGAGAACGGCTAAAGGCGTGCGCAGAAGAGATGGTTCTAAGGTTCGTTTTGATGGCAATGCTGCCGTGCTTCTAAATGCTAACGGGCAACCAATTGGAACTCGTATCTTTGGCCCTGTAACAAGGGAGCTTCGTACAGAGAAGTTTATGAAGATTGTATCTTTGGCACCAGAAGTATTATAGTTATTTATTGAGGTGGTAAGTAATGAATAGATTAAAAAAAGGCGATGACATAGTAGTTATTGCTGGTAAAGATAAGGGTCGTAGAGGCGTTGTTAAGTCATTCGCTAAAGGCGGTTCTTTAGTTTTAGTGGAAGGTATTAATGTTGTTAAAAAACATGTTAAGCCTAACCCAAATAGAGGTGTTGAAGGTGGAGTTGTTGAAAAAGAACTTCCAGTAGATGCTTCTAACGTTGCTATCTTTAACCCAGCTACAGAAAAAGCTGATAGAGTGGGTTATAAGTTTGTTGATGAGAAAAAGGTTCGCTACTTTAAATCAAATGGCGAGCTTGTAGACTTATAGGACTAAGTTTTATGGCAAGATTAAAAGATCATTATCAAAAAGAGCTTGTTTCTAAATTAAAGAATGAGCTTGAATTAGATAATATTATGGAAGTACCTTCTATTGAGAAAATAACTCTTAATATGGGTGTTGGTGATGCTGCAAAAGATAAGAAAGTTATGACTTTTGCACTAAAAGATTTGACTGCAGTTGCTGGTCAAAAGCCAATTGTTACTAAATCTAAAAAATCAATCGCAGGTTTTAAAATCCGTGATGGCTGGCCAATAGGCGCTAAAGTTACATTGCGTGGTGAGCGTATGTATGAGTTTTTAGATAGATTGATAACAATTGCTATTCCTAGAATTAGAGATTTTAGGGGATTAAGCGCTAAATCTTTTGATGGTAGAGGTAATTATAGTTTGGGTATGAGAGAGCAGATCTCTTTCCCAGAGATTGATTACGATAAAATTGACTCTATCAGGGGTTTAGATATTTCGATAACTACTACAGCTAAAAATGATGACCAAGGAAGAGCTTTGCTTAAAGCATTCGGTTTTCCTTTTAAGTCTTAATCTATATTGGGGATTTAAATGGCAAAGAAAGCAATGATTCAGAAAGAATTGAAGAGAGAAAAATCAGTAGCTAAATATGCTCAAAAAAGAGCTGAGCTTAAAGCTACTATTCTTGATGTAAATTCTACTGAAGAACAAGTATGGGAAGCTCAAATTAAACTGCAAAAACTACCAGTAAATTCTTCAGCATCTCGTGTGCAAAGAAGATGTAAAGTTACAGGTAGGCCACATGCTGTATATAGAAAGTTTGGTTTATGTCGTAATAAACTAAGAGAATATGCAATGGCAGGTGATGTTCCTGGTTTGAAAAAAGCTAGTTGGTAATAAGGAATTTTAAGTTATGAGTATGCAAGATCCAATCGCGGATATGTTTACAAGAATCAGAAATGGTCTTTCTTCAGATAAGGAAGTTGTTTCTGTGCCATTTTCAAAGATGAAAATGGAAATCGCAAACTTTTTAGTTAATGAAGGTTATGTTCAAGGATGTGCTAAAGGTACAACTACGGCAGGTCATCCTTCTATAGAGGTTGAGCTTAAGTATCACTCTGGAGCTCCTGTAATCGAGATGATTAAAAGAGTTTCTAGACCGAGTTTGAGAATATATAGATCGCATGAAGATTTACCAAAAGTATTTGGTGGTTTTGGCGTTGCTATTATTTCTACTTCTAAAGGTTTGGTTAGTGATAGAAAAGCGAGAGCTCTTGGTGTTGGTGGCGAAATAATTGGCTACGTAGCTTAAGTTTGGAAGGAGATTGATATGTCAAGAATAGGTAAAAAACCTGTTGCTATCCCAAGCGGTGTTACGATTAATGTTGCTGCTGGTAATGCGGTAGAAGTAAAAGGGGCGAAAGCAACTTTGAATAAAACTTTTTCTACTGATGTGACCTTTAATGTTGCAGATAGTGAAGCAACTGTTACACCTAATAACAAAAGTAAAAATGCAATTGCTCAATCTGGTACAGCTAGAGCAATTTTAAATAATATGGTTGAAGGTGTTAGTAAAGGTTTTGAAAGAAAGCTAAAGATTATTGGTGTCGGTTATCGTGCTAAAGCGCAAGGCAGTGATTTAAATCTTACTTTAGGTTTTTCTCATCCAGTAGTTTACAAGCTACCACAAGGTATAACAGCGGAAACTCCAGTTCCTACAGAGATTGTTCTTAAAGGTGCTGATAAAGAGCTTCTAGGTAAAGTAGCTTCAGAAATTAGAGACTATAGAAAGCCTGAGCCTTATAAAGGTAAAGGTGTTCGTTATGAAGATGAGCATGTAGTTAAAAAAGAAGCTAAGAAGAAGTAGTTAATAAAGGATAGTATTATTATGGATAAAAAAACTGCTCGTTTAAATCGTAGTAAGCGTACTAGAATTAAGCTAAAAGAACTTGGTCATACTAGACTTTGTGTTTATAGAACACCTAAGCATGTGTATGCTCAAGTAATCTCTGGTGATGGTTCTACTGTAATTGCTGCTGCGTCTACTGTAGAAAAAGATGTTAAAGCTAAATGTAAGTATACTGGTAATGTCGAGTCTGCTGTGATTGTTGGTGAAATTATTGCAAATAGATGTAAAGACAAGGGTATCGAGCAAGTTGCTTTTGATAGATCTGGATATAGATATCATGGACGTGTTAAAGCTTTAGCAGAAGCTGCTAGAGAGCATGGTCTACAGTTTTAATAAATAAAATATGGATGATTATTCATTATGTCTAATGAAGTGAAAAAGAACGAAGAACTGATTGAAAAGTTAGTTAGTGTTAAAAGACACTCAAAAACAGTGAAAGGTGGTAGAATCATGAGCTTTGCCGCTTTGACTGTGGTAGGTGACGGTAAAGGTAAGATTGGTGTAGGAAGAGGTAAGTCGAGAGAAGTGCCTGTTGCTATTCAAAAAGCTATGGAAAACGCTAAGAAAAATATGGTATCAGTAAACCTAAATAACGATACGTTATGGTATGCTACTATGTCTAACCATGGTGCTTCAAAAGTGTTTATGCAGCCCGCGTCTGCTGGTACTGGTATTATTGCTGGTGGTGCTATGCGTTCTGTTTTTGAGGCTGTGGGTGTACATAACGTTTTAGCAAAAACATATGGCTCAACTAATCCTGTTAACGTTGTTAGAGCAACTATTTCAGGTTTGGCTAAAATTAACTCACCAGAACAGATCGCTGATAAAAGAGGCCTTTCTGTTGAAGAGATTCAGGGGTAATTAAAATGAGTGAAGCTAAAACATTTAAAGTTACTTTAGTAAAAAGCTTGATTGGCCGTAAAAAAAACCATATAGCTTCTGCTAGAGGTTTAGGTCTAAGAAAGATTAATCATACTGTGGAAGTAGTAGATACTCCTGAGAATCGTGGTATGGCTAATAAAATATATTATATGGTTAAGATAGAGGGGTAGTATAAAATGAAATTAAATACAATTGCTCCTGCTGCTGGCTCAAAAAGCGCACCAAAAAGATTGGGTCGTGGAATCGGAAGTGGTTTTGGTAAAACTTCTGGTAAAGGACATAAAGGTCAAAAGGCGCGTTCAGGTGGCTATCATAAAGTAGGTTTTGAAGGCGGACAAATGCCTTTGCAAAGAAGATTGCCAAAATTTGGTTTTACTTCTGCATCTAAAAGATATGTTGCGGAAATTAGACTTCATGAGCTAAATCATGTTGCTGCTGATGAAATAACATTAGATGTCTTAAAAGATCTTGGTCTTATCAGAAAAGATATAAAAACAGTTAAAGTAATAGCTAGTGGAGAAATTCAAAAAGCTGTTAGCCTAAAGGGTATAGCTTGCACCAAAGGTGCTAAAGAAGTTATCGAAAAAGCTGGTGGTAAAGTAGAGTAAGATTAAAGATATGTCAAAGTTTAATAGTGCTTCTGGTACAACAGGTGAATTAAAGTCTAGGCTAATTTTTGTAGTTATTGCTATATTAGTATTTAGATTGGGTGTATATATTCCTATACCGAATATTAATCCAACAAAATTAGTAGAGATAATTTCAAATCAACACTCATCGACAGGTGGTCTGATGAGTATGTTTAATATGTTCTCTGGTGGCGCTCTTACTCAAATGAGTATTTTTGCATTGGGTGTGATGCCTTACATCTCAGCATCTATTATCTTTCAGATGCTTTCAGCTGTATATCCAAAATTTATAGAGTTGAAAAAAGAAGGTGAATCAGGTCAAAAGAAGATCACTCAATATACAAGATATTTAACTCTTGCTTTAGCTATAGTACAATCATTTGGTATTGTTGCATTTGCATTACATCAAGATGGCTTAGTAACAGCTAATAATATGTCGTTATTTTACTTAACGACTATTGTTTCAGTTACTACAGGTAGTATGTTTTTGATGTGGTTAGGTGAGCAGATAACAGAAAGAGGTGTGGGTAATGGTATTTCACTACTAATCTTTTCTGGTATTGTTGCTAACCTACCTTTTGAAATATCAAATACTCTATCTCAGGCGAATCAGCATGTAATATCGTATTTATCTGTTTGGGTACTTGTAATACTGCTTTTACTAGTTATAGCATTTGTGGTTTTTATGGAGAGTGCGCAGAGAAAAATTACTGTGAATTATGCTAAGAGACAGCAGGGTAGAAAAATGTACGCTGCTCAAACTAGTCATTTACCATTAAAGTTAAATATGGCAGGTGTTATACCAGCAATTTTTGCATCATCTATCCTAATGGTTCCAGGTGTTTTATTCGGTTGGTTATCTAACTATAATTCACTGAGCTGGTTGGCTGATATTGCAGAAATGCTACAGCCTGGTAGTATTGTTTATACGGTGGTGTTTGCTGCGACTATTATATTTTTCTGTTTCTTCTATACTTCTTTAGTATTTAATCCAAAAGAAACAGCAGATAATTTGAAGAAATCAGGAGCTTATATCTCTGGTGTAAGACCTGGTGAGCAAACTGCAAAATATATAGATGCGGTTATGACTAGACTAACTTTAGTTGGTTCGCTATATATTACAGCGATATGTTTATTGCCTATATTTGTAGTGAAATTCTTTGCACAAGGATTATCATTTACATTTGGTGGTACATCATTATTAATTGTTGTAGTAGTGATGATGGATTTTATGGCTCAGGTTAGATCGCATATGATGTCAACACAATATGATTCTTTACTAAAGAAAGCAAATCTTAGTGGTAAGAGAAAATAGAGAAATTTTTGGAGAAATATAATGAAAGTTAGAGCTTCAGTTAAAAAAATGTGTAGAAACTGTAAGGTTATTAAGCGTAACAGAGTGGTTCGTGTAATATGCACAGACCCTAGACATAAGCAAAGACAAGGTTAGTAGTCAGTCAAGCAGAATTAAATAAAGCTTGATTATTTGTTTTTAAAAAGCTATCCTAGCATGTTACAAATTGCATGTGATAGCAAATAAAATTAAGAATAATTATTAGGAGTGAATTAGATGGCTCGTATAGCTGGTGTTAATATTCCTGTCCATAAACATACGGTAATAGGATTAACTTCAATTTATGGCATAGGTAAAACAAGAGCACAACAAATTTGTGAGACTTGTAAAGTAGACCCAACTGTTAAGATTAAAGAACTAACAGGTGAGCAAATTGAAACCTTAAGAATTGAGGTTGCTAAATTTACGGTAGAGGGTGACTTGCGCCGTGAAGTATCTATGGATATAAAAAGACTTATGGACTTGGGTTGCGTTAGGGGTAGAAGACACCGTCGTAGCCTACCTGTAAGAGGACAGAGAACGAAAACTAATGCTCGTACTCGTAAAGGTCCAAGAAAGCCAATTAAGGCATAATGAATACAATTATAACTATAAAGATTAAAGGGTAGATTATATGGCTAAGTCTGTTAGATCATCAAAGAAAAAAGTAAAAAGAGTAGTTACTGATGCAGTTGCTCATATTTACTCATCTTTTAATAACACTATAGTAACTATCTCAGATAGACAAGGTAATGCATTATCTTGGGCGACTTCTGGCGGTAGTGGCTTTAGAGGTTCAAGAAAAAGTACACCTTTTGCAGCTCAGGTTGCAGCAGAAAGAGCAGCTGAAATGGCTCTAGAATATGGTGTTAAGAATGTAGATGTTTTAGTAAAAGGACCAGGTTCAGGTAGAGATTCTGCTGTTAGAGCTTTAAATGCTAAAAACTTAAAAGTTACAAGCATAACAGATGTGACACCATTACCTCATAATGGTTGTCGTCCTCCTAAGAAACGTCGTGTTTAATATTTTAAAGGGAAATTAATAATGGCTAGATATCTAGGACCAAAGTGTAAGCTTTCTAGAAGAGAAGGTACTGACTTATTTTTGAAAAGTGGCGTAAAAGCTAACGACGAAAAATGCAAAATGAATACTACACCAGGTCAACATGGAGCAAGAAGAGCGCGCCTTTCTGATTATGGTTTACAGTTGAGAGAAAAGCAAAAAGTTCGTCGTACGTATGGCGTTTTAGAAGGTCAGTTCAAGAAATATTATGTTGAAGCTAATAGAAGAAAAGGTAACACAGGTGCTACTTTATTAGAACTATTAGAAGCAAGATTGGATAATGTTGTTTATAGAATGGGTTTTGCAGCTACTCGTGCAGAAGCTAGACAGCTTGTTGTTCATAAAGGTATAGTGGTTAATGGCCATACATGTAACGTACCTTCAGCGCAAGTTAAAGCTGGAGATATTGTTGGCGTTAGAGAAAAAGCTAAAAAGCAACTGAGAATTCAAAACGCTGTTGAGCTTGCTAAAGGTAGAAAAGAGCTTTCTTGGATTGATGTGAATACAGATTCTCTAGAAGGTACTATGAAATCTTCTCCAGATAGATCTGAACTATCTTCAGATATAAATGAACAATTAATTATCGAGCTTTACTCTAAGTAATAATTTTATTATTTCTTTAGGGACTCGTATGTAGTCTTATTTCAAGGAGATTTTTTTAGTGAGTAACAATAATTCAAATCAAGAATTTATACCTAATATACAGCTTAAAGAAGAGTTAGGAACTTTTGGATATAAAGTACAACTTTCTCCTGTAGAAAAAGGTATGGCTCATATCCTTGGTAACTCTATAAGAAGGGTTCTTTTATCGTCTCTACCTGGCGCTTCTATAATTAAGGTGAATATTAAAGATGTTTTGCATGAATATTCAGCTTTAGAAGATGTTAAAGAGGATGTTGTTGAAATTGTCTCTAATTTGAAAAAAATAGCAATTAAACTTGATGCTGGAATTGATGGTCTAGAATTAGAACTATCAGTTAATAAATCAGGTATTGTTACAGCTGGAGACTTTAAAGCAACACATGGTGTTGAGATTATAAACAAAGATCAGCCAATAGCAACATTAACTAATAAAAGAGAGTTTTCTCTAGTAGCTACAGTTAGCTTCGGTAGAAATGTAGGTATACTTTCTGCGATGCCGATTGAGCTTGAAAAAGTTGGTGATATAGCTGTAGATGCAGATTTTAACCCTATAAAAAGAGTTGCTTTTGAAGTTATTAATGATGGCGATAGTGATTTGTTGGATGTTTTTTTGAAAACGAACGGCACTGTAGAACCACTAGAAGCTGTTACTAAAGCTTTAGAATATTTCTGTGAGCAAGTATCTGTGTTTGTTTCGCTTAAAGTTCCAAGCAGTGGCAAAACAGGGGATGCGTTATTAGACTCTAATATCGATCCACTTCTTTTAAAGCCAATAGATGATTTAGAGCTTACAGTAAGGTCTTCTAACTGTTTGAGAGCAGAAAATATTAAGTATCTTGGTGATTTGGTCCAGTATTCTGAGCCTCAGCTAATGAAGATACCTAATCTTGGTAAAAAATCTCTTAATGAGATTAAACAAATACTAATAGATAACAGCTTATCTTTAGGTGTTCAAATTGAGAACTTTAGAGAGCTAGTTGAAGGAAAATAATTAAAGTATAGTAATCAAATAATATTAACTATAAAGGAGTAATTACTATGAGACATCACATGAAAGGTAGAAAATTTGGTAGAACTAGTAGTCATAGAAAAGCTATGTTTAAAAACATGTCAGCATCTTTGATTAATCATGAAGCTATTAAAACTACATTACCAAAGGCTAAAGAATTAAGAACAATTGTTGAACCTTTAATTACTTTGGCAAAAAGAGAATTTAAATTAAGAAATGAATTAGATGTTAGCTCTAATGAGTTTAAAGCTCAATCTGTAGCATTAAGAAGACAGGCTTTTGATTTCTTAAGAAACAAAGCAGCAGTTACTAAACTTTTTGAAGAGTTTGGCAGCCGTTATGGAGAAAGATCAGGTGGTTATACTAGAATCCTTAAGTGTGGTTTTAGATTCGGTGATAAAGCTCCTATGGCATTTATTGAGCTGGTTGATAGACCAGAAGTCGAAGAAGCTGCTGACGAAGAGTAATTCAATCTCTTTCATTTATTTCAAAAAATATTCTCTATATTATATCTAGACTAAATCTTACGTTATTTTTATAAACTGTACTTATATTATTGACTCAGTTATAGAGTCAAATTATAAATTTTTATAAATATCTATATTATAATGTTGATTGTAAAAATTTTGCTTGAAAAATTTCAGATAACTCTCATATATAAATTTGTTATTAAGTTTGTTAATTAAAATATAACAAAAGAGGGTTATATAAAATGTCAGAAAAAAAATATACTTTTGAAACAGAAGTTGATAAATTACTTCATCTTGTAATCCATTCACTATATTCAAATCGTGAGATATTCTTGCGAGAGCTTGTTTCAAACTCATCAGATGCTATTGAGAAACTAAGATATGAAAGCATTGCTAATGCTAATCTTAATGAGGGTGATGCTGATTATGCGATAAGAATTGGTTTTGATAAGGATGCTAAGACTATAACAGTTAGTGATAATGGTATTGGTATGACTGAAGAAGAAGTTATAGAAAATCTTGGTACAATTGCAAAGTCAGGAACTAAAAAATTCTTAGAGAATTTAACTGGTGATAAGAGTAAAGATAGTGATCTTATCGGTCAGTTTGGTGTGGGATTTTACTCTTCATTTATAGTTGCTGATAAAGTTACAGTAAGAACTAGAAAAGCTGCTCAAGATAAAGCTCAAGCGACTAAATGGATTTCTGATGCGCAAAGTGGTTTTATTATAGAGACTATTACAAAAGAAAAACGTGGTACAGAAATAACCTTACATATTAAGGAAGAGCATTTAGACTTGCTTGATCATGCTACTTTGAAAGGTTTAGTAAATAAATATTCTGACTGTATCAATACTCCTATTGAGATGAAAAAAGTTGAGCATTCTAAAGATGGTAAAGAAACTATTAAAGATGAGTATGAAACAGTAAATAATACTAAAGCTATTTGGCTAAGATCAAAAGAAGATATTACAGATGATGAGTATCAAGAGTTTTATAAATACATTTCTCATGATTTTGCTAATGCTTTGATGTGGTCACATAATAAGGTTGAAGGTAATCTTGAGTATAATAGCCTATTATATATTCCAGAAAATAAGCCTTTTGATTTTTGGAATAAAGACAAGGATTATGGTCTATCTTTATATGTGCGTAGAGTGTTTATTATGGAAAATAAAGAATTATTACCTTCATATCTAAGATTTATAAAAGGTGTAATTGATTCTGCTGATTTACCATTAAATGTTTCACGTGAAATATTGCAGCATAATAAAGTTATAGATAAGATTAGAAAAGCTACTGCTTCTAAAATTTTAGGCGAACTTAAAAAACTTGCTAATAAAGATGCAGAAAAATATCAAAAGTTCTGGGATAACTTTGGTCAAGTGCTTAAAGAGGGTGTATCTGATGATCATTCAAATAAAGAAAAGATTGCAGGGCTATTAAGATTTACTACTACTGAAAGTGGGGATTCTAAGCAAACAGTTTCTTTAGCTGATTATATTTCTCGTATGAAAGAAGGTCAAGAAACGATTTATTATATTACTTCAGATAGCTATAAAGCAGCTGCTAATAATCCTCAACTTGAAGCATTCAAGAAGAAAGGTATCGAAGTTGTCCTTATGTCAGATAGGATAGATGAGTGGATGATGTCTACTTTGACAGAGTTTGATGGCAAGCATATGAAATCAATTATTAAGGGAGATATCGATCTTGATAAATTTGAAACTAAAGAGAATAAAGAAAAGTTTGAAAAAGAATCTAAAGATTTTGAAAAAATCTTAAAAGAAGCGAAAGAAGTGCTTAAAGATAAAGTTGAAGATGTACGTTTGTCTAAGCGTTTGACAGATTCTCCAAGCTGTGTGGTTGTAAATGATTATGGTATGAGTTTGCATATGCAGAAAATGATGGAGGAAGCTGGTCAAGGATTTATGCCAGGTATGGGAATGAAGCCGGTTCTAGAGCTTAATGCAGAGCATCATTTAGTACAAAAGCTAAAAGAAGAGGCTGACACTGAAATATTTGGGGATATATCTGAACTTTTACTTATGCAGGCAATGTTTGTAGAAGGTGCAAAAATAGAAGACCCTATGTCTTTTGTTAAGCTTGTGAATAAATATATTAGATAAGAATGTCTTTTGATATCATTTAAAAAAGTTTACCAATTAGTTACAAACTTTTATTTTAATAGTGATGTAATTAATGAATCGCTTTTTAAAAAGATTATAAAAATAATTTTTATTGATTATAAGTGGCTTGGTATTTGTTGGTTATTATTTATTTCAACTGTTTTACTATCTATTTATTTTGAAATAAATTCTATAATTTCTTCTACTTTATTTTGTATATATATTTATTTGTTTATATATAAGACTCCTATGTTTGTTCATAGACAGGTTATGTTTGGTTTGCCTGACTCTTTGGAAAAAGAACTTATTTTAAAAGCATATGGTAATGCTTGGACACCTGAGTATCTAACTGTACTTAAGTTTTTGCAAAACTTAAGTATGAAAGATACTTATATTCTTCTAGATATCGTAAATAAAAATGAGTTTAAGAATTACATTCGTTTGGAAGATAAATTATCTAAAGAGACAATTTCAAAACATTTTAAATCACACTTAATTACTTTTGTTAAACTTATAGGTTTTATAGTTATCATAACTTTTTCTTTATACACATATAAAACTATAGGTTTATTTTTTAATCTTACAACTATGGTAGCTATTACTTTTACTTTAGGAATAACTTTATATGGATATATGTTTTATTTTATAGGAGTTGTGTTAGATATTGGTGCATTCAAACAGGTATTAAAGAGGTTAGATAAGATAAACAATTTTGATAAAGATTTATTCACGGAGTATTTAAAGAAAAAATTACATTCTCAATATTTATAGAATTAATTTTTAATAATGATATTTAGCACTAATTAATAGCCTTAAAATAATTTTATTTCATAAATCTTAGCATTCAAATAGCAACATTTCTTTTGAGGTGTTATAATTAACTTCCATGATTTTTTATATTTTCATGTGTTTCAATGAACTCAAAAACTAAAATTATTTTTGTAACTGGTGGGGTTGTATCATCTCTTGGTAAAGGTGTTACAGCTGCTTCTTTGGCAACCTTATTAGAAAGCCGTGGCTTAAATGTCACGATGATGAAACTTGATCCGTATATTAACGTTGATCCAGGTACTATGAGTCCACTTCAGCATGGTGAAGTTTTTGTAACGGAAGATGGTGCTGAGACTGATCTTGATTTAGGACATTATGAGCGTTTTATCCGTAATAAGATGACTCAAGCAAATAATTTCACTACTGGTAAAGTCTATCAATCAGTATTAGCTCGTGAACGTAAAGGTGATTATCTTGGTGCGACGATTCAAGTTATCCCACATATCACGGATGAAATTAAAAAACGAGTTTGTATGGGAATCGCTGATGATGTTGATGTGGCGATTGTTGAGATTGGTGGTACTGTTGGTGATATTGAGTCGCAACCATTTTTGGAAGCAATTAGACAATTACGTATCGAACTAGGCAGGAATAGAACTTTATTTGTTCATCTTACGCTTTTGCCTTATATTCGTGTTGCAGGAGAAGTAAAAACTAAACCAACTCAACATTCAGTTAAAGAGCTTAGAGGTATTGGTATTCAGGCTGATGTCTTAGTTTGTCGTAGTGAGAAGCCAATAGATGAAAGTGAAAAGTCAAAAATAGCATTGTTTACTAATGTTGAGCATGATTGTATCTTCACAGCAGAGGATGTTAAAACTATTTATGAAGTACCACTTAGATACCATCAACAAAAATTTGATCAAAAGCTTGTGGAGCTTTTAGCTTTAGAAACTAATAGTGCTGATTTATCAGAATGGCAGGCAGTGGTTAAATCTATTAAGAATGTTAAGAATGAGATTACAATCGCTATGGTTGGCAAATATGTTTCTCTTACAGAAGCTTATAAATCACTTAATGAAGCTCTTTATAATGCAGGATATAAGAAAAATGTTAAAGTTAAGATCAAGTTTGTTGATTCTGAAAAAATAACTTCTGACAATATAGTCAAAAATTTTGTAAATGTTGATGCTATATTAGTGCCTGGAGGGTTTGGACATAGAGGTGTAGAAGGGAAAATAATCTCTATTCAATATGCACGTGAAAATAATATACCATTTATGGGTATTTGCTTGGGTATGCAACTAGCTGTTGTTGAGTATGCTCGTAACGTGCTTGGAGTAAAGGATGCTCATTCAAGTGAGCTTGATTCAAATACTAAAAACCCTGTAATTGGCTTAATAACTGAATGGCAGGATGAATTTGGCAATATACATCAGCGTACTGTTGATTCAGATCTTGGTGGTACGATGAGGCTGGGAGGTTATAAGGCTATTCTTAGTGAAGGTTCTAGGGTTAGGGATATTTATCAGAGTTCAGAAGTTATTGAAAGACATCGCCATAGATATGAAGTCAATAATAGGTTTGTTAAAGATTTTGAAGAAAAAGGTCTTATTTTTTCTGGGAAATCTGAAGATGGAAGCCTTATGGAAATTGTTGAAATTCCAACACATAAATGGTTTATTGCTTGTCAAGCCCATCCTGAATTTACATCAACACCACGCTATGGCCATAAATTATTTGAGTCATTTATAGAAGCGGCAATAGAGAATTCGAAGGCGTGATAATAATGAAAGTAATTAATTTTGATTTTATAATTTATATTTTTTAATCCTATCTAATTAAGATCTTAAAATGATTTAAATATCAAATTTCTATATCCATTCTTGATATCACTATAGTTAAAAAATCTTAATTTAGATATGGGAATTTTTGATATTTTATTAATAAAAATGCTATAATCTGAGTTAATTAACTATTGGAGTATATAAATAAAATGAGTAATCAAAAAACTTTGTCAATAATAAAGCCAGATGCAGTACAAAAAAATGTAATAGGTGAAATTTATAGCCGCTTTGAAAAATCTGGTTTAAAAATAGTGGCTTCTAAAATGAAACATTTATCAAAAGCTGAAGCTGAAGGTTTTTATGCTGTGCATAAGGAAAGACCTTTCTTTAGTGCATTAGTAGAATTTATGATTTCTGGTCCTGTTATGATTCAAGTGCTTGAAGGTGATAATGCTATTAGTAAAAATCGTGAACTAATGGGAGCTACAAACCCTAAAGAGGCAGCTGTAGGGACTATTCGAGCTGATTTTGCTGATAGTATTGATGCTAATGCTGTCCATGGTTCAGATGCAGAAGCTACTGCAGCACAAGAAATCAGATATTTCTTTAGCGATATAGAGATTTTTGGCTAAAACTAGCAATTAATCTTAATTTTTTAGAAGGAGATAGGGAAATGAGTTGGTTAACTAGAGTAATAGGCAGAAGTCTAGGCTTAAGTGCACAAAAAAAAGATATGCCTTCAGGTATTTGGAGTCAATGTCCAAGTTGCCAGATAACATTGTATTCAGAAGAATTACATAATAATAAGTCTGTATGTCCAAATTGTAACTACCACTATAGAATATCTGCAAGGCATCGATTGAATATATTTTTGGATAGAAATAGTTCAAGTGAGCATTTTGCAAATATTACCCCTGTTGATATGCTTAAATTTAAAGATACAAAAGCATATAAGGATAGATTATCTCAAGCTCAGAAGAAAACTGAGGAACAAGATGCTTTGGTTGTGATGGAAGGAACAGTTAAAGGGTTTCCTGTAATTGCTGCGGCATTTAATTTTATGTTTCTTGGTGGTTCAATGGGGTCAGTAGTTGGTGAGAAATTTGTGCGTGGTGTTAAGCTAGCTATGGAGAAAAAAGTACCATTTATATGCTTTACTGCAAGTGGTGGAGCTAGGATGCAAGAATCTCTATTCTCACTAATGCAGATGTCAAAAACAAGTGCAGCACTAAAAAAACTTGCAGAAGCTAAACTTCCATATTTAGTTATATTGACTGACCCTACAACAGGAGGTGTTTCCGCATCTTTAGCAATGCTTGGAGATGTTCATATCGCTGAACCAAAAGCTTTAATAGGTTTTGCTGGTCCTAGAATAATTGAGCAAACAGTAAGAGAAAAACTACCAGAAGGTTTTCAGAGAAGTGAGTTTTTGGTAGAAAAAGGTATGGTTGATATGATTGTTGATCGTAGAAATCTTAGAGGCGAGGTTGCTAAGATTATAGATAAGCTGATGCCTAATATTGTTAAACTTAATTATTCTCAAGCTTTGGAATATAAGTCTGAAGAAGAGCAAGTTTAGATTTGTATTTTAATATGAGTGTCGAAGCTAAAATTTCTAAAATGATGGCTAAAGTTGATGCTCTTTGTTGTAATTTTCAAGATTTATTATTTATTCTTGGAAAATTTAATTTTGCAAAAAAATTTAAAGTAGTAACTATAGCAGGCACTAATGGCAAAGGTACTACGGTAACTATGCTTGAAGAATTGCTTGTTGCAAATAGTAAAAATGTTCTAAGCCATACTTCCCCACATGTTTTTAGATTTAATGAGAGAATAGCTCTAAATAAGAAACCTATAAGTGATAGTGTATTGCTTGAATTGCTTGAGAGACTGGACGAGCTAACTGTAGAGTATAGACTTACATACTATCAGATTGCATTTTTGTGTGCTTGTATGTATTCTCAGAAAGTAGAAGTGGACTATTTATTGCTTGAGGTTGGCATCGGCGGTCGTCTTGATACTGCGAATATTATAGATGCTGATATCACAGCAATTACTAATATAGATTTTGATCATTGTGAGCTGCTTGGTGATACTCTTGATAAAATAGGAGTTGAAAAAGCAGGTATATCAAGAAAGGGAGTCCCTTTATTTCTAGGTTCAGAAATGCCGCGAAGTGTGTATTATTATGCAAAAGTTGCTGGTGCTGAAATTAGTGAGAATAAATATAATTATAGCTATAAACATTGTTTTGCTCATAGTTATAATATAGCCATGGCTATAGCTGATTATCTATTTAATAAAATGCAAATATCATATGTGCCAAATCTAGAACATATAAGAGCAAATGCGAGGTTTCTAATTCGAAAAAATGATAAAATTAATAATAGCTATGTTGTCGTAGATGTTGCTCATAACTCCGCATCGGTTAAACATTTGTTTGAACGTTTAGAAGAGGAGTTTGGTGGCAGAAATATAAGGTATGAAGCAATATTTGGTATATTAGCCAGTAAGGATATCGATGATGTAATATCGGTGGCTAAACCATATATATATAAGTGGGATGTGATTGATCTTAAATGTATCGACTCAAGAGCGCTTGATATAAGCCTAATAAAACAAAGTTTTAAATCTCAGCAGATTATAAGAGTTGATTATAATAAAGATCTAAGTAGTGTTTATTTATCTAAAAAAAATATTGTAACAGTGGTTTTTGGATCCTTTGTTTTGGCTGGAGAATTTATAAAAGAATATGAAAAAATTAATAGTTAATAGTGAATCACAAATGCTTGAACTTGCTAAACAGTATGTTAGTGAGTTACAACCAGGGAAAACTATATTTTTATATGGAGATCTAGGTGCTGGTAAGACTACCTTTGTTAAAGGAATTCTTATGGCTTTGGGTTATAAAGGTAATGTTAAAAGCCCTACATACACCCTTGTTGAGAGTTATAAGTTTGAAGAGTTTGATATTTACCATTTTGATCTATATAGGTTGGCTGATCCAGAAGAGTTAGAATGGATAGGTGTACGTGACTATTTTAATGGTAGAGGTATTTGTTTTGTTGAATGGCCAGAGAAAGGTAAAGGTATTTTGCCAGCTAAAGCAACCACGATTCATATAAAATACTCAGTTGAAGGTAGAGTTGTTATTTTTTACTGAATAATATTTAAGAATCTAGCATAAAAGTATATCATACTCTTTAAATAAGTATTTTTAATTGTTAGATCTATATATAGTATGGGAGAAATGGATGAAAGCTAGATTTATAGTTGCTTTTGTATTAGCGCTTTTTTTTAACTTATCGTATGCAACTTTAGAGGAATGTTATAATGATGGGGTTGAAAAGGATTATGAAAAAGTATTAGAGTCATGTAAGCCTTATATGAAGACTGATGCTAGAGCAACAGGTTTGCTTGCTGAGGCGAATATACAACTTGATAAGAGCGATAAGACGGCTCTTACTGAGGCATTATGGGCTGTTGATTTTTATGAGAAAAATGGTGTACCAACAGATCCTGAAGGGCATAAGTCATATTCTTATCTAGTTTATTTAATTGGCGAATTATATTTCTTTGGTTCTGATGATATTAAGGTCGGGCAGTACGAAGGTCTAAAATATATAATAAAATCAGCTAATTTAGGCTATGCGGTAGCACAAAATCAGCTGGGTAACTTTTATGTTAGATCTGGTAAAATTCCTGGAGCAAATTTTGCTAAAGCTTTTAAATGGTATAAGCTAGCTGTAGCTAATGGAAGTTTAGATGCTCGCACAGCCTTTTTAGTAAGAAATGAGCAGAATTTTATTAAACAATATCCATATTGTATATCTCAAGGTAGGACATTAATAGGTGATACCTATTTGAAAGGACAAGCAGGTTTGCCAAAAGATATAAATAGGGCTCTTGATTGGTATCAAAGAGCATATCAGATAGACCATATATCTCCTGTGGAAGTTGGTTTAGCAAAAGCATATATTATTAAAGGAGATAAGAAATTAGCTTATAAATATGCTCGTGAAGCAGTAATGCAGCCTTATGCTCCAGCTTTTGTAGTTATGTCAGATTTAACTGATAACCCTGTGGCTAAGTATGCTTATCTTGATGAGGCTATTTCTTTGTTTAAAAACCCAGAGCTTAAGTTTTGGAGTCAATTTAGTGAATATTGTCGACCAGATATTTCAGATAGAAATATTAAAGAAGCTCAAGAAAAACTAGCAAAGATTAAATTATCTGAAGCTGAACTTAAGTTAGCTACTAAAGAGGAAAATAGCCTTAGAAGCCATTGGCAGAGTATAGTAGCACCTCAATAGCAATTAATTCTTTATAAAATGAAAAAATTTTTTTCAAATAGTTTAATAGTTTCAATCTGTCTATTTTTATCTAAATCTCTAGGTTTTTTTAGGGACTTATTATTAGCAAGTTTTTTTGGTAGTACTTCATCATTACAAGCTTTTCTTATTGCTTTTAGATTTCCTGAATTTATGCGTAAAGTTACATCTTCTGGGGTATTGACGCAAATTATAAATCCATATTTAAAAGGAAACAAATCGGATCAGGAAAAGAAATTTATAATAACAATACTTTATTTCATGGCATTGTTTATGCTATTAGTTACATTAGTAGCTATTATTTTTAGTAATGCTCTAGTTAATATATATGCTTATGGCTTAGTAGATAATAAGGCTATTTTGAAGCTTGTAAAAACAATGTTTGTTATTATGATACCTTATGTATTGTTTAATTGTATTATGGGACTTATAGCCGCTATATTAAATAGTTATAGTCGTTATTTGATATCATCTTTATTACCTATTGTTTTAAATATAGTGATGATAATAGGTATTATTATTTCCTCGAGGTTTGTTGTTCCTATTTATAGCGTTGCGTATGGTGTTTTAATAGCAGGATTAATACAGATCTGTGTAGGTGGCTATTCTCTTTTAAAGCTTTTAGGCAAATTAAATATTGATAGGGATATTATATTATTTAGAGATAAAAGATCTAAGTTTTTTTTAAAAAAATTTCCATCGGCCTTTTTTGGTACGGCAATATTACAAATTAATGGATTAGTTGAGACATTTTTTGCTTCTTTTTTAATATCTGGAAGCTTAGCTTGGTTGTATTATGCAGATAGAGTAAATCAGTTTTTGTATGGGGTTTTTGGTACAGCTATAGCAACTGTAGTGATCCCGTATCTAATAAATTGTAAAAAAGATAAAGCTCAATTTTTTAAAACTTTAGCTTGGATTGTAAGGTTTGTGCTAGTTGTAACTATACCTGCTATCATAGGGCTGTATGTATTGATTAAGCCTATTGTAATAACATTATTTTTTTATGGTAAGTTTAGTTTGAATGATGTTAATTGTACAGCTTTAGCTATGTTGGGGTATTTATTATCGTTGTTTTGTTATGTGGTAGTACGAGTTATAGTATCTGCTTTATATGCTCAGAATAAAACCATGGTTGTTTTTTATGTGGGTTTGGTATGTTTGGCTGTGACTCTTGTATTAGACGGTTTTGTAGTATATTTTTTTGCTACTGATAAATATGCTTTTATATATTTAGCAATAGTCAGCTCAGGAGTTGCAGTTATAAACTTATTTGTTCAGCTTTTATTTGTTGTAGAGTTTAGTTTCAAAATGTTTGTAGGGATATATTTACACCTTAGTACTTTGGTTAAAGCTTTCATAGCATGTATCTGTATGGTTTTAGTATTAAAATTATTTAACTTAAGTGATAGTTATTGGATTGCATTATCAATGTTTGATAGGCTTAAGAGTATATCTATTATGGTTGCTGTTGGGGTTATTACATATTTGATAGTAATGCTGATATTAGGCGGATTAAAGTCTTTAAAAAATGTAGAGCTCTAGATGCAACTAATCTATAATTGTTCGTGGAATAATTATTTAAGGTAAATATGTATAACTTAAAACAGTTAAATAACCTTCGTGGTATAGAGAGAGAAACGTTGCGTGTTAGCAAGGATGGGAATTTAGTTCAATCACATCATCCGAGTAGATTAGGACATAAATTAACAAATGATAGCATTACGGTTGATTTCTCCGAGAGTTTGCTTGAACTAATAACTACCCCTCATACTAGTATTAACAGTGTTTTTGAGGATTTGGATTCTTTAAGCGCTTTTACTTTGCAAAATATGCCAGCGGATGAAATTATTCTCAATATAAGTATGCCATTAGTAGTTAGCGAAAGTGAAATAAAAGAGGCAGATTTTGGTAAATCGAACTCAGGTAGAATGAAACAAGTTTATCGTAAAGGCTTATCAGCTAGATATGGTAAGATTATGCAGATTATTGCAGGTATTCATTATAATTTTTCTTTTGATAAGAAGTTACTTAATACTAAAGCAGTTGAAAAAAATGTTTCAGTATCGGATATATATTTTGGTGTTATAAATAACTATTTTGAATTTATGTGGTTATTACCATATTTATTTGGATCTAGCCCAATATGTGCGAAAACATCAGTTGAAAACAAGCCTAAATATTTGGTAGATTTAGATGATGAGTTTTATCTAGGAAAATATGCTACAAGCCTTAGGATGAGTGATCTTGGCTATACAAGTCCAGCTCAAAAAGATTTATCAATCTCATATAATGATGTTAACTCCTATGTGAAAGACTTAATACATGCTACAGGAGAGGTTTTTGATGAATATGAGTCTATTGGTTTGTATGATAATCAAGGTGAAAGGATTCAACTTAATGAAAGTATTTTACAGATCGAAAATGAGTATTATAGTGCAATTAGACCTAAGCAAATTGCTGAACGATGTGAAAGGCCTGCTTGCGCTTTGTATAATAGAGGGGTTGAATATATAGAAGTAAGAGTATTGGATGTTGATCCTTTTTCTGTTAATGGAATAAGTAAAAACACAGCTCTTTTTATAGAAGCAATGTTGATGGCTTGTTTAGAAGAAAAATCAAAAAAATATGATAGAGCTTCTATTAAGTTCGCTAAAGAAAATTTAACAGCAGTTGCTATAGATGGGCGTAATCCAGAGCTTAAACTCCATAAACTTGAGAGTGGTGATAAAGTGCTATTGAAGGATTATGCACTAGAACTATTTGAAAAAATAGAAAGTATAGCTGAAAAAATGCCACAAGAGTATTTAGAAGCAGTTAAAGCTGAAAAGCAAAAAGTACTAGATGTATCTAAAACACCATCAGCGAGAATAGTTGATATTGCAAAGCAGAAAGGGTATAAAAACTTTGCTTTAGAGATTTCTAAAAATGTATCAAAAGAATTTAGAAATTTTAAGATTTCTGAAGAAGTAGAATCTAAATTAAAAGAGCAAGTAGTTAAGTCTGTTGATGCAGAAAAAGAACTTTTAGCAAATGATAAAATTTCATTGGATGGGTATATAGCTAGGTATTATATACCACCTAAACAGTGCTATAGTTAATCCGATAGTTATTTGACAATAATGTTATAATATTTAGAAAAAATGTCATCATATAGCCAAGATTTCAGAGATATCGTAATAACTAAATATAAAGAAGGCCTAACAGACAAAGAGCTAAGTAATTTTTTTAATATAGATATCCGTACTACTAGATCTTGGATAAACTTATACGAGACAACTGGTGATTATAAATCTAAGCAAGGCTTGGGTTGCGGTAGAGTAGCAACCTTTACAGATAAGGAAGCGATAGAAAGCTACTTAAGAACATATCCAGATGCAATGGCTTTAGATATTAGAGAAGCATTAGCTCCTGAAATACCTAGAAGCACATTTTATGATTGTCTTACCAGACTTGGTTTTAGTTTTAAAAAAAGACACCTAAATATAAGCAAAGAAAAGAACAAGATAGGCAAAGTTTTATAGAGGTTGTTGAGACTATTGAACCTAACAAACTTGTATATTTAGATGAAATGGGTATGGATAATAAACAGTCTGTACTAAGAGGATGGTCTCTTGTTGGTAAACCTAGCTATGGTGAAGTTATTGCTTATCAAACTCAGAGAAAAAGTATAGTTGCTGGTTATAACTATTTAGAAAAGAAGATTATAGCACCGCTAGAGTATACTGGATATACAGATACTCAAATTCTTAATCAGTGGTTTGAAGAGCATTTATGTCCTGAGTTAATTCCAAAGACTACTGTTGTTATGGATAATGCTAGTTTTCATAAGTCTCCTAAATTGGCTAAAATAGCAGAGAAGTTTGATATACAGATACTATACCTTCCTGCTTATTCTCCTGATTTAAATCCTATAGAAAAAATTTGGGCCAATTTTAAAAGAATTTTAAGAAAAGTAAATAATTCTTTTGATAATTTATCTGATGCTATTACTCACGTCTTTAGCACAATATTATCAGATTAACTATAGTACTCCGCATAAGGATATAGGCGTATTGCCTAATAAGGTTAAAATATTAGTACCAGGTCAAGTTGAAAGTGACGCTTCGATTAAATATGGTGGTATTGATATAGTTACAAATATTGATTTGCTTAAGAAGGTTAGAGCTGAAAATCCAACAGCATATATTATTTATAAGCCCCACCCAGATGTTCTAAGTGGGAATCGTAAAGGATGTGTGAGTAGTCAAAAAGCTTATTTGTATTGTGATGCTATAATTTGTGACACTTCAGTTCCGTCATTGTTAAAATCAATCAATGAGGTTCATACAATAACTTCATTAGTTGGCTTTGAAGGATTGTTGTATAATAAAAAAATAATTACCTATGGAGTGCCATTTTATGCTGGTTGGGGCTTAACTTATGATAAGCAAATACAAGCGAGAAGATCGCGTAAATTAACTCTTGAGCAGTTAATTGCTGGGGTATATATTTTATATCCCAAATATATAGATCCAGATACGTTGAGATATTGTCAGCCACTAGATTTAATTAATAAATTAAAAAAAATGCAGACAGATAGTCAAAAAGAATTTGATTACAAGATTAAGCAACGTTTCTTTCTTTTATATAGGAAAGCATTAAATATCTTTTTTTCTAAATAGGTTGGGTAGGTGTTTATGCTGTAGTTGCAGCAGTATGGGCTTATGTGAGTAGTGATGTAGGTGATAGATTCTATAATTTAATTCAATAAACAAATTATAGAATTATTTAGATATGAAAAAACCAGCACGAGGCTGGCTTCAATATTTTGATATAAATAAGAAAATAATTATACTTTCTTAATTCCACCAAACCTTTTGTTGAATTTATCAACACGTCCAGCTGTATCTACAATTCTTTGCTTACCAGTATAGAATGGATGGCATTGAGAACAAATATCGATGTTCATAGTTTCTTTACCTGAAGTTGATTTTGTAGTAAAAGCATTGCCACAGCTACAAGTTACTTTTATTTCAGCATATTTTGGGTGAATTTCTTGTCTCATTTTGTTAGTTTCCTTATTTTTATAATATGATATCGCCACCCAGACTATCTCATCTAAGCACCATATCCCGTAAATATAATAGCTCAAATATTGTATCTTAATTTACTTACAGTATCAAGTTTAATTCGAAGAAATATATTTTTCTCTACGTACACTTTTAGGACCAAAGCCCGCATTTGTAAGCATTTCATATGATTGATCAATCATATTTGGATTACCACAAACATAAATAATATCTTTCTCAGGGTTAAGGTCAATTTTTTCAAATTGGTGTTGCACATATCCTGAAATTTCATAATATTTAAGATTTTCTGTTTCTCTACTTAAGCAAAGTTTAAAATCAATGTTAGGATGTTTTTTTGCAAACTCTATGAAATCTTCTTGGTAAAGAGCATCTTTGCGATACTGTACACCCAACAGAATGTGAATCTCAGTATTATTAGCTTTTTCTAAAAGTTTCGGAAACATTGACTTGTAAGGAACTATTCCAGTACCTGTACCTACTAAAATAAGTTTTCTAATTTCTTCATCTTTAAGTATAAGCCTACCTGCAGGTCCCATAGCAGCAGCAGTTTCACCTATTTTCATATTAAAGAAAGTTTCTGAGGCTATACCACCTTTTACGTAAGTTATACCAACTTCTAAAAGCATGTTATCTGATGGCAGAGAGCCTAAGCTATAGCTTCTGCGTTTTAGTTTTTCTTCTTCACCTTCTAATAAAAACGTAATAAATTGCCCAGCAACAAAGTTAAGAGGCTTTCCATCAGTCCTTTTAAAAACAAAGTGTCTAACATTATCAGTAATATCTTTAAAAGATACCAATTCAAGTTCAAATTTTTCGAGTGCCATTTTATTAAAACTAATATGTATATTTGTAACAGCTGTAATTGTATAATAATTTTATCTAGATGATAAGATTGTATTTGTGATATGCAGCATATATTTAGAATTTTAATAATACTTTTGATATTAAACCCAGCTTTAAGCATGGCAGATATGGCACAAATAGATATTGATGAGCTATATAAAAAACCGATTATCTTAGACAATAAACATTATACTTTTGATATAGGATTACCTGTAGATTCTACTGATGGGTATAGATGGTTTTTGGTACCTCCAGATTATGATTATATAGATGATAGTGGTTATGAGCACGATAGTGTTGATATTGAGCATTCTAAATGGGGAGGGATGGATAATTTTAAACTTAAGCTTACAAAAAAATTTAGAAAAATTCCGCATAAAATAGTGTTACATTTTGAATGTTTTCGTCCATTCGAAAAAAATCCACAAATTTTAAAAAAAGACATAGTAATTTTGTCTATACTAGATTAAGAGGGGTGTGAAATATTTTTATTCTAGTTAAATATATTTAATTAGAGAGTGAAATAATAACTATAGAATAATTATGAGTTTTCTATGGTCAAAGCTCTATAAGAGGAGATGATAATGTTTATGATTTGGTTGTTTTTTTTAGTTGCTGCGGTTGTTGTTTTACTGGCTTTTTCGATAAGCTTGGTAGAGACTCAGTCTGTAAATATAATTGAAAGATTTGGTAAGTTTGTAAGAATACAAAGAGCTGGTCTTAATTTTAGGATACCATTTATTGATAGAGTAGCTGGTAGAGTGAGCTTGAGGGTACAGCAGCTGGATATAATAGCTGAGACCAAAACTCGTGATAATGTTTTTGTACATATGAAAGTTTCGGTACAATTTCTTGTCGAGGAGGTTAGAGCTGTAGATGCTTTTTATAAACTTACGAATGCTAGAGCACAAATGGAATCTTATGTTTTTGATGTGATTAGATCATCATTGCCTCGTATGAGCTTAGATGAATCTTTTGAAAACAAAGATGCGATAGCTCTAGATATTAAAAAGGAACTATCTGAAGAAATGAGTACTTATGGCTATACGATTATCAAATCTCTTGTGGTTGATATCAATCCTGAAGAGAATGTTAAACGTTCTATGAATGAGATTAATGCGGCTCAGCGTCAACTAGAAGCGACTAAGGCTAAGGCAGAAGCTGATAAGATTATCAAAATCAAAGAGGCAGAAGGGCAGAAGGAGTCAATGAAGCTTTTAGGTGAGGGTATTGCTGAGCAGCGTAAGGCTATAGCTAGAGGATTGCGCAGATCTATAGAGGATGTCAAAGAAGGCACTGCAGATGGTATGTCAAATGAGTATGTATCTTCATTGGTTATGATGTATCAATATCTTGATACACTTGAAAATATGACAAAATCTGGGAAGTCTAGTGTTATATTTACACCTAATTCTCCAAAAGGATTTAATAATCTAACTTCAGAGATGCTAAGTGCACTATCAGCAGCAAAAGATATTTAAGTAATTGTTTATTTTGATTCATATATCATAAATATGTCAATATCAAAGCTAGGTGCTTAACTTATTTAAATGCGGTTTCTAGTTGTATATAATTAGAATTATTTTTGAGTAGATGGTATAAGGTATGGGGATACTTAAAAACTTTTTGTTGATAAGTATAGTGATTGTTTTATTGGGCTGTAAAGGTGATTTTAATGAAGCTAAAAGAGTGTCTTTACAAAATGATAAAGATAGTAATGCCATAAAAAATAGAGATCTAATTAAAACAATTAGGCTACAAACTGTTTTAGAGGATGCAAAAAAACGTTTCCATATAGGCGCTATATCTATGTCTGTAATTTTACCAAATCATAAGAGTCCTATGAACTTTGTCGTTGGTAATACTAATCTTAAAGACAAAAAACAAATTACATCATTAAATCTTTTTCAAGTAGGTAGTATTACAAAAACTTTTACAGCTCAGTTAGTTATAAATGCTATAGCAAGAAAACAAATCTCACTTAATAGTACTGTAGGTCAAATATTGCCGCAATATAAAAGTTGGAAAAACATAAGTATTATTCAGCTTTTAGATCAAACAGCAGGAATTTTTGACTATGATAAATCAAAGGAATGGTGGAGTAAACTGGCAAAAAATCCAACTAAGGTATGGTCATTGAGAGAGTTGCTTGAAATAGCTCAAGGGTACCCTAATAATTTTGCTCCAGGAAAAGGTTGGTCTTATTCAAATTCTAACTATGTATTACTTGGGTTGATTTTAGAAAAAGTTACAGGTCAAAAACTAAAATCACTATTTAATTCATTAACAAGTCAACTAAACTTAGAGCAAACTTATTTTTTACCAACCCCTTATTCTAAGGAGGTTATGGGCCAAATGGTTCAAGGTTATTTTGAGAATAAAGATAATGTGACCAGTATTAATGGTTCTTGGCTACAAAGTACCGGTGCTTTAGTTTCAAATCCTTCAAATATGGTGCGCTGGATGAAGCATATTTCAGAAGAAAACCTACTACTTCGAGATAATACAAATTGGCGTACAACTGAGGAGGGGGTAATTCCTGAAAAGCAAACTCAAATGGCTTATGCTTTAGGTACCTTTCGTATGAATACACCTACTGGATTAATTTGGTTTACACCTGGGTTGACACCTGGATATACATCTATGATATTTTATGCACCATGTTTAGGTGCTTATTTTGCATATTCAGTTAATCGAGCACCCCCTCAATCATTACATAAATTTATGATTGAGGGGGTTATGAAGGTTTTAGAACAAAGTGGTGAGTATCAACAAATGTTGAATAATCATCATTTAGTTCCAGATTATTGTCAAAATATTCGTTCAGCAAAGTATTTTGTTTTTCCTCAGATTGGTTAATTTAAAGCAGTTGTTAGTTTTTGCTAAAGATATAAAGCAAGTTGGTTTTAAAAATATATTTTAATTATATAGATTTTAAGTAAGGTGTTTATTTATATACCACGATATTTCTTAACTATGGAGAAAAATCTAGTCCCTTTTTTTAAATCTCTTATTGTAAATGTAGTTTCTGTAATGAAAGGGAATTCATCATCTGGAGAGATTGTCTCTATATCATTTACGATAAGATATTTTTCTTTTAAGTTATTGTATACACTATCGCCAAGCCTTAGTTTCATAGATTTGTTTTTTGTATTGGGAAGTAGTTCTATTTCTATGTCAAAATCATCAAAATAGAGTATTTGATCATTATCTATTTCAATTACTTGATGACTATCTGATTTTTTGCTGGTAAGTTCCGTTTCTAATAGATTTATCCAGAATGATCTGAAAAGATTTTCTGCTGCATGGTATTTAATATCTAGTTCCATAAAATATCCTAAATTTTATTATAGTGTTTTATACAAGTCATGATTATATTAGATTATATATTAATTTGAATTTGAAAGTTAATATCGAGGCTAGAGATTTTTAATTGAGTGAAATATTATAACTTTCATAATTTTTGGAGAAAAGCGATTTTCTTTTAAATTATATATATTTTTAATAAGTATTATATAAGTCAACTGATTTACATATATAAAAAAATAATTAGTAGTACTGCAGCCTTGATGATTTATTTAATTTTTTTCTATTACTTTTTAGTCTATATTTTTTAATTGACAGTGTATTCTAACTTTTTTAGGTATCAATGTATTCTAGTTTGATAAGAATAGATTTTTTTAATATTTTTAACTAAAGTAGTCCTCTGCTCTTGAAATTGTTTTAAATGAGCACTCTTTTGATGAATCATAAAAGCATTTTTATCTTTCCTATTTCAAAAATGTAGAAAATATTCTTATGTATTACATAGTCATATAGTATAGGTATTTAATGGTTTTAATCTTTAGCGCAAGTAATATTGTATTAAATTGAGATATACAGTTTTGTTTTGTAGTAAAAGTACATTATTTGATAAGTTATTTGCAATTCAATGAGTTCTATTAATGCGCAATATCTCAATATACATAGTTAAAATTTTCATCTCCACTAGTTTGCAGTATTTAAGCTTTAGTAGGACCATTCTTAGCCAATAAAAGTCCACTAATAGCAAGGCTAATCCATCCTAGCATAAGGATGCTCCCTCCTAATGGCGTTAGCCTTAGTACCACTGGAATATTAAATAATATAAAAAAATATATGCTAAAACTAAAAAGCAGTAAGCCTAATATAAATAGCAGATTGGTAATTTTTAATATAATATTATTAGCAAGCTTTTGATTGGTTAAAAATGCAATGCCGAGTCCACTGATAATAATAGCGTAAAGTTGGTTATAGCGTACAGCAGTCATTAAAAAATCAAAATATTGTGTTGATAGTTGAGTTTTTAGACCATGTTCAGCATAAGCACCAAAAACTACTGATATAAAGCCTAATATTGCTCCAATGAATAAGTTCATAATTTGTTAGTTTTATTATATAAGTAATTATCTAGAATAAAGTTTAGAGATATTAAAATCAATATTTTTATTAAAGTTAGAATACTAATTTTTGTTAATTTTCATACGTTCTTGTATTTTGCTAACCATACTGAATGATCATTACAGTTTTTATCATTTAGCTTATAATCAATTAGCCTGAAATAGTTTTTTGTTAAAAGACTTTTATACTCATCAGGAGATAATGAAGCATGATAAAGGTTTTCACTACCATTATTGCTCCAAACCTCTCCAGCTTTAGGTCCAGAAGTAAACATTAATACGCCATTATGGTTTAAGTGCTTTTTGAAGACGTTAAACATTTTTCTTTGATCGTTTTGAGATAGATGAAAGAAGCTATTCCAAGCTATTATAAAATCAAATTTATGGTTAAAAGATATATGCCGCATATCTTTAACTAAAAAATTCACACTAGGTAGATTATTTTTCGCTAGCTCTATAAGTTTATCACAATTATCAACACCAGTGATTTTAAAGTTATTATTAAACAGGTATTCTGTTATTGGTTCTCCCATGCCACATCCTAAATCTAAAATACTTGCTCGAGGGCTTAGATGGCAGTTAGCTTTATCTAGCCAATTTTTTTCAAATAACTCTCGGCTACGGTTCTCATTGAACCAGCTGGAGATTCTTGCATATGATTGTAATACTTTTGACATATGTCTAATCTATTTTATGGAGTTATAAATATTTTATAGCATATTCAGATATATTGTAATAATGTCACAATAAGTATAATTAAACCAATCCAGTGGTTATCTGAAAAAGCTTTTATGCAGTTGGCTATACCTAATTTTCTATAAAGAAGAAAGTTTCGAATAAAAAAGGTCGCACAAATGATTATTCCAATGTAGAAGATTATATTAAAGTTACAGTAAATTCCCATAATACAAAGAAATATTAAAGACAAAAAATTAAATAAAAAAATATACCTAAATACATTTTCCCCAAAAAATACAGCAGATGAGTTGATGCCAATCTCTAAGTCGTATTCTCTATCAGCTAGAGCGTATACGGTATCATAAGCGATAGTCCAACAAATAGTTGATAAGTAAAATATCCAAGCTTCTGTAGGGATATTATTTTGAGTAGCTGAGAATGCCATAAATATTCCAAAGTTAAATGTTAACCCTAGTACTAGCTGAGGTATTACAAAAAATCTTTTACAAAATGGATATAGCAAAGCTAGAAATAAAGCTATAAAAGATAGCAAAATCGTATAGATATTCAAAAAAAGCACACAAATAAAAGCTACTAATATAAGGCTAACACACAACCATATTGCATTTTTTATATCTAACTTACCACTTGTTAATGGCCTAGTATTTGTACGAGCTACGTGTTTATCAAAATCAATATCAGCAATATCGTTAATGATACAACCAATTGTACGCATAATTACAACTCCTATAGTGAAAATCACAAGAAGTTTTAAACTGGGTAAACCATGGCTAGCTATGATTAATGCTGTAAGGGTTGGCCATAATATTAATAAAATTGGGATAGGGCGGTGGAGGCGCATTAACATTATATAAGCATTTATTTTTTTTGTATTAAGCATGGTATTTATCCGGTAGTACTAAAAAATATTCTGTAATTAAAAATTTTAAGTTTTTAAATTTTTTATATTCAAATATTGAGCTACGTGAATAAACTTCTTTTATAAATTCTCTGTTTGTTTCATCAAAGAAATCTTTACTAGATAATTTTCGTATGATAAATTCATTTCTATTAAACTTGGATTTATCAAATAAAAGATTATCCCCAATAGGTTTGTTACCAAGATCATTGAGTTCTTGGGTAAATATTTCGTAAGTATTTTTAGGGATTATGGTTCTAGCAAAAATTAATGTTTTGCTATCACTTGATAATGTGATTTGTCTAATTAAAGCATTTTCTATATTTAATAGCTTGTTTTCAAATTGATTAGTTTTATAAAATTGTTGAGAGATTTTATCTAAAGTTATTTCTCCAAAAAAATCTGTTAAGCTGGTAACTAAATTTTTGGCATCATTAAGCCAGTATCTTTGATATTTAGTTAGGCTATTTTTATCTATTATATTCATATCTCAGAAATACCTTAAACTTAAGGTTTCTTATTTTATTTTCGATTTGTATAATTATACACTTAAAGATTATAAATTTAATTAAAAGGATTTCCAAAATGCGTCCAAGTGGCAGAAATAATGATCAATTACGTAATGTAAAAGTTACACGTAATTTTACAAAACATGCTGAAGGTTCAGTTCTTGTTGAGTTTGGTGATACAAAAGTACTTTGCACAGCTTCAGTTATGTCTGGTGTACCGAGGTTTAAAAAAGATTCAGGAGAAGGTTGGTTAACTGCTGAGTATGGTATGCTTCCACGCTCTACTCATACGAGAATGGATAGAGAAGCTGCTCGAGGTAAACAGTCGGGAAGAACTCAAGAAATCCAACGTTTAATTGGTAGAGCATTGCGTGCGAGTGTTAATCTGGTAGCAATTGGCGAAAATACTATTAAAGTTGATTGTGATGTTATTCAGGCTGATGGTGGTACACGTACTGCTGCTATCACAGGAGCTTCTTTGGCTATTAGAGATGCTATTAACTATATGAAAGAAAAAAATATGATTGCTTCTGATGCTGAACCTTTAACATCTCAAGTAGCGGCTATTTCTGTAGGTATTTATAATAATCAAGCTGTACTTGATCTTGATTATGATGAGGATTCAAATGCAGAGACAGATATGAATGTTGTAATGAACTCAAAGGGTGGTATGATTGAGATTCAAGGTACAGCAGAAGGCAAGGACTTCTCTGAAGAAGAGTTTGCTCAAATGTTAGTGCTTGCTAAAAAAGGCATAAATGAGATCTTTAAAACAATATTCTAAAAAAGTTATTTTTATCTTTTTAAACTTACATATTACTGATATATGAATTTATTTTGACTAGTAGGTCGAAGTCTCTTGATTTAAGCTCAAATAAAAACTCTTGAAGAGGTTTGCTCTTTGCAAAAAGAAGCCGTTGCTCTATTTGTTGTATCTGTTTATCTACAGTTTGTCTTTCTTGGTATAGTTGATTTAACTCTTTATCGCTATTTTTAAAAAAGTTTTGGATATTATTATCTTTTTTAGCTTTTAATTTAGTTTTTAGATTATTACTAATATTAGCTGATCTATCGGTAGATATTTTTTTTCTACCTAATGAAAGTTTCTTACGTGGTTGTTGATCTGACATCTATATACTTCTTTACTTTGGTTTTGTTTATTTTTATGGAATTTATAAAGCTTTGAATAAAAACTCTCTGTCATTATAGTACATTTGAGGCAAAAATCACAGCTTAAACAATTTCTCCAGGAGTAACTTTTAGAGAGTCTAAGTCAATAAGAGCTCCATAGCTTTCATCTTCACCAGATTCTCTTATTGAAAGCTTTTTAGAATCAGCATTACTAAGATTATCTAGGCTTATGTTAATTGATTGCCATTCCTTTGAGAAATCGCTATGTGTGTAAACTAGTTCATCACCCAAGTATACTTCGAAATTACTTGAGTCATCTCCAGTTCTAGGATAATAATCAAAGGTTAAATTCATATTTTCAAAATTTTGAGTGGCTAAGTCATGTGATAATTCAACTATTTCATTACTATCACCATCAAGCTCTGTTACATTATCACGACGGTCCGATATTATATCAAAGTTATTCCATAATTCTATTTCCTCATCTCCTCCAGATATTGTCCAATCACCTAAAAAAGAATCTCCATTTGTTATTTTACCCCAGTCATTATTTGGTAAAGGGTTATTTTCTAAATCAAAATTTGCTTCTGAGCTAATCATGTTGTTATAGTTAATCCGATAGTTATTTGACAATAATGTTATAATATTTAGAAAAAATGTCATCATATAGCCAAGATTTCAGAGATATCGTAATAACTAAATATAAAGAAGGCCTAACAGACAAAGAGCTAAGTAATTTTTTTAATATAGATATCCGTACTACTAGATCTTGGATAAACTTATACGAGACAACTGGTGATTATAAATCTAAGCAAGGCTTGGGTTGCGGTAGAGTAGCAACCTTTACAGATAAGGAAGCGATAGAAAGCTACTTAAGAACATATCCAGATGCAATGGCTTTAGATATTAGAGAAGCATTAGCTCCTGAAATACCTAGAAGCACATTTTATGATTGTCTTACCAGACTTGGTTTTAGTTTTAAAAAAAGACACCTAAATATAAGCAAAGAAAAGAACAAGATAGGCAAAGTTTTATAGAGGTTGTTGAGACTATTGAACCTAACAAACTTGTATATTTAGATGAAATGGGTATGGATAATAAACAGTCTGTACTAAGAGGATGGTCTCTTGTTGGTAAACCTAGCTATGGTGAAGTTATTGCTTATCAAACTCAGAGAAAAAGTATAGTTGCTGGTTATAACTATTTAGAAAAGAAGATTATAGCACCGCTAGAGTATACTGGATATACAGATACTATACCTTCCTGCTTATTCTCCTGATTTAAATCCTATAGAAAAAATTTGGGCCAATTTTAAAAGAATTTTAAGAAAAGTAAATAATTCTTTTGATAATTTATCTGATGCTATTACTCACGTCTTTAGCACAATATTATCAGATTAACTATATCTTTTAATATTTTAAAAAATGTATCAGATCCTAAGAGACATTGGTTTGGGACTCTTGATTCAGAGAGCTCATCACCAGAGACGATACATCGCCATTTTATAGAATCTGGAGGTACAGTTTCTGATCGTATCATAATTTCTGCACCACCTTGGATAACATTTGCACCAGTTTCACCAATATCCTTTATTATTGTGCCATATTCATTAATAGTAGAGTAAGGAAATTCTAAATAGAAGTCTTTTCCATTTTTCTTTAAATCATGTATTTGCTGGGCGTGGGCTGTTACGATAGATACTTGGCTAGCTATTTTTGCCCTAGTCCTATAATTTGAATAAGTTGATGTAGCAAATGCTCCTAAAATACCAAGTATAGTCATAGCTATAACTAACTCTATAATGGTAATCCCTCTATTTTTAATTTTTAGACTTAGGTGTTCTATTACATCCATATTAAAACCTTCAGTTTACACTATAAATTATAGCTTATTTGTAAAATGAATATGAAGGTTAATCACTTTAAAATAGATATATAGTTAATAATATTAGATATATGTACGCTATTTTAGCGTGATTTTACACCAATAGACGCGAGCCTTTTCTTGATGGATGGGTGTGTGGAAAATAAATCTGACATGTCGCCACCATTTATGCCAGCACTTAAAGGATCAAAAATATATGATGCGCGACGTAGATTTTCATTTTTATTATGTTTATAGCTATTTTGCGCCTCTGGTGAACTACTGTCATTAGCTATTTTTATTAAGGCGTTTGCCATAGGTATATTTGTACGCATTAGTTCAACAGCTCCAGCATCTGCCATATATTCTCTCGTACGGCTTAAAAAGAGCATCATAAATATTGTAAAGATTTGTAGAACATATCTTAGAACTATAATTATTATAAAAAAAACTGCAGCATTATTATTACGATTATTGTTATTATTACTATTGTTGCCTGAGAATAGTGCTGAATAAAATAAAAAATCCATTATAATTAGCATCATGTTAGATAAGACCATAGTAAATAGATTTAGCTTAATATCTTGATTTCTGATGTGGGTTAGTTCATGTGCCATAACAGCTTGTAATTCATCACGATTTAGAGCATTAGCAAGTTTAGTAGTAATTGCTACCATTGCTGATTTTTCAGAGTATCCAGAGGCAAAAGCATTCATATAACCTGCCTCAATTAGAAAGACTTTAGGCATATACCTCATTCCAGCCGCTACTTTCATCTCTTCTACAACATTATATACTTTGCGAGCTAGAGTACCTTGTTCGTTAGGGGTGATTTCTATATATTGAGTCCCAGAAAGCATGATCTTATCATACATGATAAAAGTTATAAAAATCCATATTATAGCAATACTAGAAATAATCATAGTAGCAATAGGAGGGATTTGAAATGTTGCTAACCATATAAAGACTTGACTAATTGGAAGGGTTTCTCCAGTTTTAATATAATAGGCATTAGCAAATTCTCCATAGCGCCAAAAAGTATCGACAAAAATCCCTAATAGTAAAAATATTATTAAAAAAGTTGCTATTACAAAATATGTACGGTGAGTATTTCTACGAATTACCTCACGCCAATTTACAGAACCATACTCTAAATCACCAGTAGCAGACATTTATAGCTCCACTCTAGTTTCTTCAAGTTGCTGCTTTTTCTCTTCTGAAATGTTCCAGTAAATGAAGTCTTCATTTAATTTTTTAAATAACCCTACAACTATCCCTGTAAAAAAAGATTTTTTATGGGCATTATATCTTTCTATTGAATCATTAAGAGCTTGTTTAGCAAAAGCTAATTTATTTTCAGTAGATGTAATCTCTTCTTGCAGCTGGATAACATTTTGGTTAGCTTTTAATTCAGGATAGTTTTCAAATTGTACATTTATACCTTTAGCCAAATCTGATATTTGGTTTTCTGCTGTAATTCTTGCTTTTGTATCTCCTTGCTTTTTGGCTATATTTGCCTTGCTTCTTAGTTCTACGACTTGTTTTAGCGTAGTTTGTTCGTAGTCCATATATTTTCTAACTACATTTACTAATGAATCAAAAACTTTTGCCCTACGGTCTAATTGGACATCAATTTGTTTTTCAGAGTTTTTGACTGTTTCAATTTCAGCTATTAGTTTGTTGTAGGTAATAACTGTATATATTGCAATGAGTGCGATAATGGCTAGTATTATAATTGCAAATGACATATTTTTCTCCTTTAAATTTATTGCTTAAGTATAAGATAGCTCTAACTGATGTGTTTATCAATATTGTTCACATCACTCTCCATAAAGTTACAAAACTCTTTAGTTAGAGTTGTATGATATTTTTTCTTATGGAGTAATTTGTAAAAATTTCTTGTTAGATCTAATTCTTTAGTTTCAATGATGTCATATTCTTTTGCATCCCAAGCTTGTTTTGTGATTATTTCTGATAAGCACGCAAGACAATCACTGTGACGAATATATTGTTTTATAGCTTCACTACTATTAAGGACTATGGCTTTTTTAACTTCTGAAATTTTATCTTCTAGCGAATTGAAAAATATTTCAAAAGTACCAGAACCTTGCTCCCTAGTGACCCATTCGAATTCTAAAAGGTTTTTTATTTGTATATTTTTATTTGTAGTTATTGGGTGATTTGCGCGACAGATAATTTTTAAGTTATCTTTGGCCCATAGACTGGTATGTATAGTTTGGCTGTTGCATTCACCTTCTACAAAACCAACATCACAAGCTAAAGATTCAACATTTTCAATAATTTCTTTAGTATTACCAGTTATGATTTCAAAATTTGTGTCAGGATTAGTTTTTCTAAACTTGGCTATATATTTGGGAAGTATATAATTGGAGATAGTTGTGCTTGCACCAATAATTATTTTGCCAGATAATGATATATCATTTTTACTAAACATTTCAAATTCTTCAATTTCATCTAAAATTTGAATAGCCTTTGCTAAAAGTTTTTTCCCATTAGCATTTAGCTTCATACGTTTACCTACACGATCAAAGAGCGTTGTATCGAGCATATTTTCAAGTTGAGATAATGACATGCTTGCAGCAGCTTGCGAAATAAAGCATTTTTTTGCGCCAATACTAATTGATTCCGCTTTAGCAGTATTAACAAAGACTTGAAGTTGCTTTAAGGTGATTCGCATATTCCTACTTTAGAGAATCTTATACTATACTATTTTAATATAAGTTTTTCTGATGTTCAATATTAATAAAATCAAATTTATTTGATAGCGAATAATTGTGTATACTTTCCTAAATGTTTTGGCTAGATATAGGAGTATTAATGGAGGATAAAAAATATAAATGGGCTGTAGTTGGAGCAGGTCCAGCTGGTATGGCAGCAATAGGTATGTTATTAGATAATAATATTAATCCTAGCGATATACTTTGGATAGATTCTTATTTTAAAGTTGGTGATTTTGGTGAGAAATGGGGTGAAGTTAGTAGCAATACTAGGGTGGAATTATTCCTTAGGTTTTTTAATGATATAAAGGCATTTGAATATGATAAAAGACCTGAAGAATTTAATATTGATGCTTTAGATAAGCAAAATTTTACTCAACTAAATGAAGCAACTAAAGCTTTGAAATGGATTAGTGCAAATTTACAGCGAAAAGTTGATTCTTATATAGATACAATTAGTGACTTAAAGATATCCCAAAATACTTGGGGTTTATTTGGTACAAAAAAACAATATCTAGCAGATAAGGTTATATTAGCAACAGGCTCAATACCTAAATCTCTAAATATTCATAACTTTGAAATTACAGAAGAAATACCTTTAGTTAAAGCATTAGCCCCAACTAAATTACAAAATGAACTTGCAGCGGGAGACAATGTTGCAGTTTTTGGGTCATCTCACTCAGCAATGATAATCATTAGAAGTTTACTTGAGCTTGGAATTAAAAATGTTGCAAACTTCTATCGCCAGCCCTTAAAGTATGCGGTAAATATGGGTGATTGGATTTTGTATGATAATACAGGTCTAAAAGGCGAAACAGCTAAATGGGCCAGAAAAAATATTTCTCAGAATTTAGATAAAAGAATTAAGAGGTATTTATCGACAAATGAAGAAATAAATAAGCATTTGCATAAATATAATAAAGTTATTTATGCTACTGGTTTTGAATGTAGGGCTCCTAGTGCTGAGGGCTTTGATGCTAAAAATTATGATTCTACTTCTGGGATTATTGCGCCAGGCCTTTTTGGAACTGGTATAGCATTTCCTCGTGAGGTAACTGATCCAAATGGTAATGTTGAGTTGAATGTTGGCTTATTTAAGTTTATGAATGATATTAGATATTTGTTACCATTATGGATGAAGTATGATATATAGATTATTTTAATAATCTAAGAGAGTTTATAATAACTATTAATGTAGCTCCCATATCTGCTGCGATAGCCATCCACAATGTAGCTAAATCAGCTACAGCTAGAGATATAAATATTGCTTTAATGGTTATAGCAAAGGTTATATTCTGTTTTATTATACTTAGGGTTTTCTTTGAATGTTTTATAAGCCAAGGTAGTTTTGCAATATCATCTGACATAAGGGCAATATCAGCAGTTTCTATTGCAATATCATTACCAATAGCGCCCATAGCAATACCTAAATTTGATCTAGCAAGTGCAGGAGCATCATTAATACCGTCACCAATCATAGCAACACTACTATATTGATTGACTAATTCTTCAACTTTAGAGACTTTAGACTCTGGTAATAACTCTGCATAATATCTATCTATACCTGCTTGTTGAGATATGTTTTTTGCAGTTCCGATATTATCGCCTGTAAGCATTATATTTTGCTCAATACCAAGTTTTTTAAGTTTGGTCAGAGTTACATTAATATTAGGTTTTAGAGCATCTTGTACTGCAATAACTCCTAATAGTTGTTTATCATTACCTACAAATATCAAGGTGTGACCATTACCTTCTAATAGAGAAGCTTCTTGATGTAGGGGCTCGTTTTGGCATAGGTTTTTATCATGAGAGAAAGTATGGCTTCCAAGCCAGAATTGTGAATTGTTTAACTCTCCAGAAATACCTTTGCCACTGATAACTTTAGTATTTGTAGCTTCTGTAAGGGCTATATTTTTATGCTTAGCATAATCTGTAATTGTTCTAGCAATTGGGTGCTCAATAGATTTCTCTAAGCTTGCAGCTATATTTATTAAAAATTCTTCAGTAGAATTATCAGCAAGAATTATTTTCACTATTGAAGGCAAACCTTGGGTTAAAGTTCCTGTTTTATCAAAGGCTATTGCCTTAATTTTTGCTGGGATCTCTATGAAATTACCACCTTTAATTAATACACCATTTCTAGCTGCTTTTGCTAAACTTGAAACTATTGATATGGGGGTTGATATAACTAATGCGCAAGGGCAGGCTATAACAAGGATAACTAATGCTTGATAGATCCATTTAAGCCAATCTGAACCAATGGATAATGGTGGTAATATAGCTATCGCTAAAGCTAACAATATCATTGACGGGGTATATATCCGAGCGAATTTATCAACCCATTTTTCAGATTTGGAACGTTTTGATTGCGCGTGTTCAATTGCTTGAATTATTTTTGCAACAGATGAGTTATCAGCAGTTTTTGTGGTTTTTATTTCAATAGTAGAGTTACCATTTATGCTTCCAGCAAACACTTCATCTTTTATGCTTTTCTCTACTGGAATTGATTCACCTGTAATAGGTGCTTGATTTATAAAGCTGTTACCTTTTATGATAACGCCATCAAGAGCAATTTTTTGTCCAGGTTTTATCAGTATTTTCTTACCTACAGCTATCTCAGCTATAGCTTTCTCTTCAAATTGCTTATCATGGCAACAGTAAACTAAAGCAGTATCGGGAGTGAAGTCCATAAGTTTGGTTATTGCAGAACGAGCATTGCCAACACTCCATGATTCAAGTAAAAGTGAAAAAGCAAATAGAAAGCTTACAATCGCAGCTTCAAAGAGCTGACCGATAGCAACAGCACCTATTATAGCTATAGCCATAAGGAGATTCATATCAGCATCAAATCTTTTAATAGATGATATCGCTTTTGGAAATACAAACCAACTCCCAAGTAAAACAGCTAATAAGTAGCTAACTTGGGTTACAAAGGGTATGGTTTCGAATGAAGTGTTTTCATTTTCTATAAAAGCATGTATAAATCCATGATCAATAGCATGATAAAGGTAAGCAAAAATAATAAGTAGTCCACTAGTAGTGGTTGTAATTATTTTTAAATATTTATTTAGAAAACTAGTGTTTTGAGGTTTGGTAATGTATTCATTCCATAATACCGCATTTAGTCCAGATTTTTTTATTAGTGTAATTATATCTTTTTCTGGAAGTTCCAGATTTTTTATAGAGAGCTTACCGTTTAATAAATCAAACTCCATATCTTCTGCCAATACTTTTTTTCCTAAAGCTTTTTTTATAATATTGACTTCCTCAATGCAGTCTAAGCCATAGATTTTAAATCTTGAATATATTTTTGAGTTATTCACAGTAGATTCTCCTTTGCATGTATTTCAGGCAAGTGCTCAAGTTTTTCTTTTATCATAACTTTAATTAAATTATGATCGATTTGGATAGTTTCATCATCAGCAAGTATTTTTAAAAGCCAGTTTAGTTGTTCTTTATAAGCTAAATTAAAACAAAAATAATGATATCGTCCTTGTTTACGTTTATGAATAAAGCCATTGCGCCTAAGTATATCTAAATGTTTAGATAGTGTGGAGTTAGCTAGTTTGAATATATAGGCTAGATGACATAAACATAATTCATGTTGATATATTACCATTAGTATTCTAATTCTAGTTTCATCACTTAGAGCTTTTTGGAAATCAACCATGTCTGCAAGTTTCATTGTTAATACTATGTTTCGCTAAATATCGAAATATTATAGGTAAATATTGTTATAGTCAATATATTAATTTTTTTATTAAAAAAATGTAATTAATAGCGCTTAGTATAGTTAATCCGATAGTTATTTGACAATAATGTTATAATATTTAGAAAAAATGTCATCATATAGCCAAGATTTCAGAGATATCGTAATAACTAAATATAAAGAAGGCCTAACAGACAAAGAGCTAAGTAATTTTTTTAATATAGATATCCGTACTACTAGATCTTGGATAAACTTATACGAGACAACTGGTGATTATAAATCTAAGCAAGGCTTGGGTTGCGGTAGAGTAGCAACCTTTACAGATAAGGAAGCGATAGAAAGCTACTTAAGAACATATCCAGATGCAATGGCTTTAGATATTAGAGAAGCATTAGCTCCTGAAATACCTAGAAGCACATTTTATGATTGTCTTACCAGACTTGGTTTTAGTTTTAAAAAAAGACACCTAAATATAAGCAAAGAAAAGAACAAGATAGGCAAAGTTTTATAGAGGTTGTTGAGACTATTGAACCTAACAAACTTGTATATTTAGATGAAATGGGTATGGATAATAAACAGTCTGTACTAAGAGGATGGTCTCTTGTTGGTAAACCTAGCTATGGTGAAGTTATTGCTTATCAAACTCAGAGAAAAAGTATAGTTGCTGGTTATAACTATTTAGAAAAGAAGATTATAGCACCGCTAGAGTATACTGGATATACAGATACTCAAATTCTTAATCAGTGGTTTGAAGAGCATTTATGTCCTGAGTTAATTCCAAAGACTACTGTTGTTATGGATAATGCTAGTTTTCATAAGTCTCCTAAATTGGCTAAAATAGCAGAGAAGTTTGATATACAGATACTATACCTTCCTGCTTATTCTCCTGATTTAAATCCTATAGAAAAAATTTGGGCCAATTTTAAAAGAATTTTAAGAAAAGTAAATAATTCTTTTGATAATTTATCTGATGCTATTACTCACGTCTTTAGCACAATATTATCAGATTAACTATATGATAATTTTATGCTGCTAGGCTTAATTCTGGCCCTGGAAATGATTGATTAGAAAAACTATTAACTTGGTATAGACCATAACTAAAAGAAGTTGAAAAAATGCTTAAAGCTAAGATTGTGATTATTGATATTTTTTTCATTTTTGTCTCACTAAAATATTAAATGTTGTTGTATGTTTGGTATTATTCCATTCTTTTTATCTAAAGTTAAATATATTAAATATATACTTTTGATAAGTAAAAATTATAGTAAGAGGGTGTTTACACTTAAGCAACTATAGAATATATTAGATGTAAAATATCTTATTCAAATTAAAAAACTATGCAAAAAAATATACTTGTATTAGGAGCAGGTGCTTGGGGCACTGCATTAGCATTACAATTAGCGTATAAGGGACATTGTGTCAAAATTAGCTCTTGGAGAGCTAAGCATAATCAACAGATGATTCAGGAAAATAATAATATTAAGTACTTACCGAGTATTGTGAAATTCCCAGCTAATTTAATAGTTATAGATAATTGGCAACAGTATATTAAAGATTTTGATGATATCTTAATAGCTACGCCAAGTTCAGGCTTTAGAGAAATTGTTTTAGAATTAAGGCAATATATACAACCTCAACAAAATATAATTAGTGCGACTAAAGGGTTTTGTCATGAGAGTTATGCTTTACTTAGTGAAATTGTTGAAAATACCTTGCCATATCCAGATTTTGCATTATTAACTGGGCCAAGTTTTGCCAAAGAAGTCGCAAATAAGTTACCAACAGCGGTTGTTGTAGCGTCAAAGAATATACACTATGCTAATTATGTCCAAGAACTTTTTAGTAATGAAAATTTTAGATGTTATACGACGACTGATATTGTTGGAGCTCAGGTTGGGGGAGCTGTCAAGAATGTTTTAGCTATTGCGACTGGTATAGCTGACGGTATGGATTTTGGTGTAAATGCCCAAGCTGCTTTGATTACTAGGGGTCTGGCAGAGATGAAAAAATTAGGTTTGAAACTAGGAGCAAGTCCAGAGACATTTATAGGACTCAGTTGCTTGGGAGACTTATTGTTAACATGTTCAGATAATCAGTCACGTAATCGTAGGTTCGGACTTTATCTTGGTCAAGGTATGACGATAGAAGAGTCATTAAATAAAGTAAATAACGTCGTAGAAGGGTACTCTACTGCTAAGGCTGTATATAAATTAGCTGAAAAGCATTCTATTGATATGCCATTAGTATTTGCTACTTACAAAGTTTTATATGAGTCTGTTCAACCAAGTGATATGGTTAAGAAATTAATGAATCGACAATTGAAAAGTGAAAGTTAATACTAACCACCAGCGATTTTTTTTGGAACGTAGTTTTTGAGGTTAGTTTTTTGCATTTTAACTTTTGTATTAAAAGCATAATCGCCAATCTTCACAAGTGGCTTAGCTAAATAGGAGCTTTCCCAGAGTGAATTATTTTTAACTGAATCGAAAGAGTTTAGAGTTGAACAAACTATACTAAATATAAAACTAAAACGGATTAATGCTATGAAAAAAGCAAATAAGGTATTTGAGAGGCTTTCTTTTTCCTTATTATTTCGCATAAAAACTTTCATAACACCAAAGATAATAAGGTATGCACAAACTAGTACCAAAATGAAAGATATAATATAAGCAGTCCCTGGATCTTCTATTAAGGAACTTATATATGCTCCTTGAATTTGTTGTGCTAAAACTCCTGCCAAGACTACAGCAAAGATCATAAGTATAAGCAAAACGATATTTTTGAAAAGCCCTTTAACAGCGGCAAATAAGCTTAGAATTAGAATTATAATTATTATTAAAATATCTAAAAAATTAATACTCTCTAGAAAATTCATATATTCTACCCTGCTATTATATCTTTTATTTGGTTTAAGTTTGTAATGCCAATTATTTCAATATCTGTAAAATTTGCAGTTTTTGAAATGTTAGCTTGAGGAACTATTATTTTCTTGAAACCATGTTTCTTAGCCTCATTTATTCTCTCTATACCGTATGGAACAGGCCGTATTTCGCCTGATAACCCCACCTCTCCCATGATTAGCATATTATGTGGTATCTCAATTTCTTTAATACTTGAGTAGATAATTAAAATAAGAGCTAAATCTATACCAGTTTCAGTTATCTTGATGCCACTAACTACATTTAAAAAAACATCTTTGTCGTATAGATCAATATGCATATACCTTTGTATGATGGCTAAAATCATTGCAAGACGGTTGCTATCTATTCCAACACATAGTCTTCTTGGCGGTTGATTAATATTTTTGTCAACTACAAGTGATTGTAGCTCTACCAATAATGGTCTAGTACCTTCCCATACCGAGACTATGACGCTACCTATTAGATTGGTGCGACCATTATTTAGAAAGATTGCAGAAGGATTTTTTACCTGTTTCATTCCTGTATCAGTCATAGCAAATACACCTATTTCATTAACAGCCCCAAATCTGTTTTTGAGTGCCCGCATCATACGATATCTACCATTATCTTGTGATTCTATAAAAATCACAGCATCAACGATATGCTCTAAAACTCTAGGGCCAGCAACCTCACCAGATTTTGTGACATGACCAACTAGAAATACAGATGTCTCATTTTGCTTTGCTACTTGGGTAATATAAGCGGTTGATTCTCTTACTTGTGATACTCCTCCTACCATGGATTGAATTTCAGGACTATACATGGTTTGGATAGAGTCAATAACAATAATTTCAGGTTTATTTTCTATTATGTAGCTAGAAATTTGTTCAATATTAGTTTCACACATCACTAAAAGATTATCTTTAGGTAAATCTAACCTTTCTGCACGAAGTGCTATTTGCTCTAGAGATTCTTCTCCACTAATATAAAGTACTTTCCTTTTTAGAGATAAAAAAGACATTATTTGTAAAAGAATTGATGATTTACCTATTCCTGGATCACCACCAACTAAAGTCACTGAGCCTTTTACAATACCTCCACCTAATACTCGATCAAATTCGGATATACTTGTTGATATGCGAGAGTATTCTTTTCCTTCTATATTTGCTAGAGCGGTTGCTTTTGATACACTTCCAGCAAATCCTGTTCTAGCTTTAGGGGGTTTTTTGGGATCAGGTTTTAGTTCTTCAACAAAAGTGTTCCATTGATTACAGCTATGACACTGTCCTTGCCAGCGTGGAGAATTAGCTCCACACTCTTGACATATGAAAATAGTTTTTTGTTTTGCCATCTAAAATTACTTCGCTTTATATCCTAGTAGGTATTTTGAGAGAACTCTTTCAGTCTCAGAGGCATTAGGGCCTATGAACTGTACAATATAACGATATCTATTATCATTTTCTGAACTAGAGGCGCGCATGGTTTGGGGAAACACAGATACAACTCTAGCCTCACATCCGACTTGTTCTTTAAGTTCTGTAAGGGTTACAGAAATTCTTACAATATCATGAAGCTGTAATATTTTAGGGGTATTAATTTCCATTCCACCATCTTTTATTACTTTGACATGGGAGTTATGTACATCCTCACGATGATCATAAGTATAATCTATCTCAAATTTTATATCTTCTTCGCTATAGTCGATACTTATGTTTCCTTCTACAATATCGTTATGGCGATGAGTTTCAGAATTTTTATTTACTGGCTTAAGTGTTTCATTATTATCTGAGTGATCATCTGAATCGGTAATCTCATCATCTATTAACGATGGGTCAATTTCTAGCTCTTTATTTGTATCAATATCAATTTCTATAACATTGACATTTTCCTCTGTATCTTCCTCATCTCTATCTATATCAAAATTTTTAGTTGCAGTATCTTCTAATTCATTCTCAAAATCATCAGCTGATAGAATATCATCAGTTAAATTATCTTCACGTTGTTTTGTGCTTTGAGACTTTTCATTAAGCATGCCTTCACGAGGTTTTTTTTTTGCAGAGCTTTTTTTTTTATCATTTGCAGAATTCTTTTTTAAAAGATCTAATCTACTCATTTTACACACCTCTTTGATCTTGATCGGAATAATCGGTAGCTAATATAAATTATACTTGAAAGTAGTAGAAGTATACATATCGATAGATATTTATTGTGAGATATCCATAGTTTAATATCTATATGATTAACAAAGTCTAAAATAGCATGTCCGCAGAGGTAACCTAAAGAAATATATATAGAAGCCCAAACAAAACTGCTAATACTATCAAGACTAATAAACTTGATCTTACTAATGTTACTAAGCCCGACCATCACTATAGTTATCGTTCTTAAACCATATAAAAATCGAATACTAAGAATTGCTAAAGATTCATGTTTTTCTAAAAAGGCTAAAGATTTTTGAGCCTTATAGTTCCATGATGCTTTCTTTTGTATAATTTTTTTGCCTATAAATTTAGAGGCTATAAAAACAGCATTATCATGAAGAATAGCTCCAATAGTTGCAGCAATGATTACTTGTGGAAGGTTAAAAAGAGTAGCAGCTGTGGCTATACCAACCATAATTAAGAAAATTTCACCTTCAACAAAAACAGCTAAGGTTACAGCAAGATATCCCCAGTTGGCGAGTAAATTCCAAAATTCTTGAGCGCCCATGTTCAATTTTTATAAGAATTTGTAAGAAGTAATTCATCTACTAATACTAAAGCAAGCATAGCTTCTGCTATTGGAACTCCACGTATACCAACGCAAGGATCATGCCTACCTTTAGTTATTACAGTAGTATCATCACCTTTAATATCTATACTTTTTCCTGGTTGTAGGATACTTGATGTTGGTTTGAATGCTAATTTTGCTATTAGATTTTGACCTGTAGATATCCCTCCCAATATTCCACCAGCATGATTAGATAAAAATCCTTGGTCTTTACTTATCTCATCACGATGCTGACTACCTTTTTGTACGACACAATCAAATCCATCTCCAATGCTAACTGCTTTTACAGCATTAATACTCATTAATGCATGAGCAATATTGGCATCTAACCTATCAAATACAGGGCTACCTAGACCTGCATCTAACCCTGATGCAATAACAGTAACTTCAGCTCCTATAGAATCACCTTCTTTACGGATTTTATGAATTAAGTTTTCACAGTCATTGATTGATGTTTGGTTTGCAATAAAAAAAGGATTTTCATTTATGTAATGTTTATTTTCAAATTTTATTTTTAGTTCACCAATTTGTGAGCAAAACCCATATATTTCAATACTATGATGTTTGAGTATTTTTTTAGCAATCGCACCTGCTGCAACACGCATAGCTGTTTCTCTAGCAGAAGATCTGCCACCACCACGATAATCACGATTGCCATATTTTTTGAAATAAGTATAGTCAGCATGTCCGGGTCTAAATTTGTCTTTTATGTCACCATAATCTTTTGATTTTTGGTCTTGATTTTTTATGATCAAACCAATTGGCGTACCAGTAGTTTTACCTTCAAAAACTCCAGATATTATTTTTACTTGGTCTGGTTCTTTACGTTGGGTGGTAAATTTAGATTGACCAGGCTTACGTCTATCTAAATCTAGTTGAATATCTGCTTCACATAGAGCAATGTTGCTAGGGCAGCCATCAATAATTGCTGCAAGAGAGTCACCGTGACTTTCACCACAGGTAGTTACTGTGAAAATTTTACCAAAAGTGTTTCCTGACATAGTTGATAATAGTAAATAATTTATCTAGTTATAATAGCATAAAATACAGAGTGATTTTATCAAAGTTGAGTTTCCTGAAATGATTTAACTTTATGTATTCTTTCTATAGTAAAACTTTTGTATCACTAATACTGAAATAACTATAGAGATACCTAGGAGGTTAGTTTTTATAATCAATGGTGATGATAATAGAAAACTATTAAATAGCTCAGATAAGATACCAAGAAATGCAAAAGCTATAAATAAGTTGCTATACCCAATAAAAACTTGCTGCTTATAGTTCTTATATATTTGAGGAAACCAGTATAAGAAATGAAGGATTAAACTAATAGCCCCAGCAACTTGATAGGCTAAAGTCGCTTTAGATCTTATAGCCAGTATGGCTATTATAAAAGCATCACAAAGATAAGATTAATAACTTCTGGTATTTTTTTATTAAATGATAATTGTAACTGTTGGATTATAATGCCTATAAGATATGCTATAGCTATAGTTAAATATTGCCAATCTAGATTGGTTCCAATAGCTTGAACTATATTACATAGCACAGTAATGAACATACCAAATTGGGTTAATAAACTAATATTTTTTAGAGCAATTTTATTTTTGAAATTATGTATTATTTGGGGTATAAACTGTATTAAGTACATCATAAAAGAGATGTTTAAAGTTAAAATACCTATAGTTTGAGTATTAATGACAATGACTCCTATTTGAAAATTTACAATTATCACACACAGTTGTTACAGCAATGCTTTTTTAATAACCTGTATAGTCTTAATATAATATTCTAGTATACATTATTATAAAATGCTTATATCTTTACTTAAGCTTATCATTTTTTAAGTTATTAATTACAGTATATTTCTACTATATATTCATTATCTTTGGATTGTATTTTGGTTAACTGAAAAAGTATGATGAAATAGGTGGTGATTTGAGTAGTTTACTAATATGTCCATTTGCACTTTTAAAATGCATTTATATTTATTTTTTTTCAAAAAGGTATAAGTACTCTCCATAGCCATCTTTTTTCATATCTTCTTTTGGTATGAATTTAAGAGCAGCTGAGTTCATGCAATATCTTTTGCCTGTAGGTTTAGGTCCATCATCAAACACATGCCCCAAGTGTGATTTACCATGTTTAGAGAGTATTTCAACTCTACTCATAAACCAACTATTATCTTTTTTAGCTTCAATAAAGGATTTATTAATTGGTTTGCTAAAGCTCGGCCAGCCAGTTCCTGATTTATACTTATCTGTTGAGCTAAATAGAGGTTCTCCAGATACTATATCTACATATATACCTTGTTTATGGTTATTCCAATATTTGTTTTCAAAAGGTTTCTCAGTACCGCCTTTTTGAGTAACATAGTATTCAAGTTTAGTTAGTTTAAGTACGGCCTTAGGCTTGTCGAAATTTTGCCATGTTGGGGTATTAGATAGACCAAGTAAAGGAAGCATCACCAATATAAGTATTATTTTTTTCATAAAGTTACAGATAGTTATAATTAATAACATAAATATTAGCATAACTAATACTAAGCTATTAGATGTTATATTTATAATTTGCTTTTTAATTATAGATTATATTTGAAAATATTTGTATGATGATTTAAACGTTTATTTAAATTATTAAGAGGTATGGATATGAAAAAAACATATAAAATTTTAGGCTTAAGTATGACTGTACTTTTATTAACAAATTGTACTTCTTTGGACACAAAGCCATATAATCGCAATAATGATAATGAGTTAATTGTACATATGAAGGATGTCCATGACCAAAAAGCTGTTGGAACAATAACTATATCTCCATATATACATAACGGTAAGCAAGATGGTATGTTAATTACTCCTCATCTCTACAATTTACCTGGCCAAAGTGTACATGGTATGCACATCCATATTAATCCTAGTTGTGATGATATGGGGCAAGCTGCTGGGGGTCATTGGGACCCACAGAAGACTGGTAAACACTTAGGCCCATATAATGATTCTGGTCATAAGGGAGATTTACCAGTTTTAATTGTCGATGCTGACGGTACGGCAACTAAGCCAGTAGTAGCTCCAAAATTAGACTCCTTAGAGGAGCTTGTTGGCCATAGTTTGATGGTTCATAGTGGTTCTGATAATTATTCTGATAAACCTATGCCCTTAGGTGGAGGAGGTGATAGAATGTGGTGTGGACTTATTTCAGATTGATTGCATGAGTTATGAATTAATAGCTAGACTTAGTTCCTTCTTAATAATATTGCTTTTTATATCTTTATGGGAATTAATAGCTCCTATCAGAGAGTTGAAAATTTCTAAAAAAACTCGTTGGTTTAATAATTTAGCTTTAGTGTTTGTAAATACTTTCTTATTAAGGATTATTTTTCCGATAACAGCTGTTGGAGTCGCTATATTCTGTAGTGAGTATAATTTGGGATTATTAAATATTCTGTCAGTGCCTAAATGGTTGAGTTTTTTAATAGCTTTTCTAGTTCTTGATTTTACTATTTATATTCAACATGTTTTGTTTCATTATGTACCTGTGTTATGGAGATTTCATAAGGTTCATCATTTGGATTTAGATTTTGATGTTACTACAGGTTTACGCTTTCACCCGGTTGAGATAATTTTATCTATGTTGATAAAAATTATTATTATTATTTTTATTGGAGCCCCAGCAATAGTGGTAGTAATTTTTGAAATAATTTTAAATGGAACTTCTTTATTTAACCATGGCAATATACGATTGCCATATAAGTTGGATAAGGTTCTACGGATTATTATAGTCACTCCAGATGTGCATAGGATACATCATTCAATTATTCCAATTGAGACTAACTCTAATTTTGGTTTTAATCTAATAGTGTGGGATAAGTTAGGAAGGACATATAGGAAGCAGCCTAAAAATGGTCATGTTAATATGGAAATTGGCCTTGAGAAATACAGAAATCCTAAGATAACCCAAAGTTTTAAAAGCATGCTTAAGCTGCCTTTTAAGAATGGTTAAATATTGAATATCACTTACTACACGATTGAATTGTTTAGGGATTTTGTTGATAATAATACTAAAATAAAATTTTTAAATAAAAAAAGGTAAAATAATGTCGGAAATGAATCAGGTTGGTGAGATTTATGAACGTCCTTGGGGGACTTACCAAACTATTAATTTTACAGCTAAAAGTCAAACAAAAATAATTACAGTAACACCTAAAGGTCAGCTTTCTTTACAGAAGCATTTTAAACGAGCTGAGCATTGGGTTGTTGTAACTGGTAATCCGACTATTACAGTGGGTGCTAGTGTACGCGAATATGAAGTTGGTGAGCATGTTTTTATTCCTAAAGAATCAGTACATAGATTAGAAAATTTTACAGACAATGATGTTCAAATAATTGAAGTGCAAGTGGGAGAATATCTAGGAGAGGACGATATTGTTCGTTTAGAAGATATTTATAAACGCAATTAATTTAAAAATCCTCTTGATTAGTATTTGTATGAATTATTTATAGTAGGAATTTTTTAAAATTATTGGAGAAATTATATGACTGTAAAATCAAAAGCAGCTGTTGCCTATAAGGCCGGTAGCCCTCTTTCTATCGAAATAGTTAATGTAGCTCTGCCTAGGGATAATGAAGTTTTAGTTGAAATAAAAGCTACAGGTATATGTCATACAGATGCTTTTACTCTTTCAGGGAATGATCCAGAAGGATTATTTCCAGCGATACTAGGGCATGAAGGTGCGGGAGTGGTAGTAGAGGTTGGCAAGAATGTCACTTCTGTAAAGCCAGGTGATCATGTGATAGCTTTGTATACACCAGAATGCAGAGAGTGTAAGTATTGTTTAAACCCTAAAACAAATTTGTGTCAAGCTATTAGAGAAACTCAAGGTAAAGGATTAATGCCAGATGGTAGTTCGAGATTTACTACTGCTGATGGCAGAGAAATATTTCACTATATGGGGTGTTCAACTTTTTCAAACTATACAGTGCTGCCAGAAATAGCGGTTGCTAAAATTAGAAAAGATGCTCCTTTAGATAAAATTTGCTATATAGGTTGTGGTATAACAACAGGGGTTGGGGCTGTTGTTAAAACAGCTAATGTTGAGGCCGGAGCAAGCGTTGTTGTATTTGGTCTCGGAGGAATAGGTTTAAATGTAATTCAAGGTGCCAAATTAGTCGGGGCAGGACAGATAATTGGTGTTGATATTAATAATGATAGAAAAGATCTTGCACAACAATATGGTATGACTGATTTTGTTAACCCTAATGAAATAGATGATGATTTGGTGCAATATCTTATACGTTTGACAGGTGGTGGAGCAGATTATAGTTTTGAATGTATAGGTAAAACAGATATTATGCGTCAAGCACTTGAATGTACTCATAAAGGGTGGGGTCAGAGTGTTATTATTGGTGTGGCTGGATCTGGGGAAGAAATCAGTACCAGACCATTTCAATTAGTGACGGGTCGTACTTGGAAGGGCTCTGCTTTTGGAGGTATGCGAGGTAGAACAGATGTGCCAATGATAGTTGATTGGTATATGGATGGTCGTATTGATATTGATAACCTTATCACATCAAATATTAAGATTGAAGATATTAACAAAGGTTTTGAAAATATGCATAACAATATCAGAACTGTAGTAAGCTTTTAAAATATATAGAACTTTTCTAATTTTAGAAGAATTTACATTGTTGTTTTATCTAACTGTATGATAAAGACTATTTATTGTTATATACTTTGATAGCTTTATCAAGTAGCTCAAGAGCTCTTTTTAAAGAATCTGTTTCGAGTATGTAGGCAATACGAATTTCATCTTTACCAAGTCCTTTTGTTGCATAGAAGTCAGCTGCAGGAGAAACCATCACAGTTTCTTTATTATCATCAAAGTCTGTAAGTAACCATAATGCAAATTTTTCAGCATCATCTATTGGAAGTTTAGCAACTACATAAAAAGCACCTGTAGGCTTTTCACAGATTACACCATTCATTTTAGAAAGTGCTTCAAAGGTTACATCCCTTCTTTTTTCATATTCTTTGTTTACTTCTTTTAAGTATTCTTCAGATACTCCATATAAAGCTGCTGAACCAATTTGTTCAAGAGTTGGAACACATAGTCTAGCTTGACAAAGCTTAGTTACTTCTGTAATTAATTCTTTGTTTTTTGAACAGATTGAGCCAATCCTAGCTCCACAAGCACTATAACGCTTAGATACAGAATCAACAATTATAACTCTATCCTCAACTGATTTGATATTTCCAAAAGATGTGCAAGTAAGACCATCATAAGTAAATTCACGATATACCTCGTCACTTATTATAAATAAGTCTTTTTCTTTAGCTACTTCTGCTAGAACTTCTAGCTCATCTTTTGTATAGACTACACCAGTAGGATTGCCTGGGTTAGAGATCATTATTGCACGAGTTTTGTCAGTTACGCATGCTAGTATTTCTTCTTTAGATGGAAGATGAAAGCCTTCCTCTGCTTTTGTTGTGATTGGTTTGATGGCAACATCAACAGCTGTTGTAAAGCCATTGTAGTTTGTATAAAAAGGTTCTGGCACAAGTATTTCATCACCTGCATTACATGTTGTAATTGCAGCGAATATAAGAGCTTCAGAACCACCATTTGTAATTAAAATTTCATCTTCAGTAAAATTCATACCGAATCTTTTATAGTATTTTGATATTGCTTTGATAAGGCTAGGCTCACCATTAGCCACAGAGTAAGCTATAGTTTCTTTATCATAAGCTCTAATAGCATCCATAAACTCACTAGGAGTTTTAATATCAGGTTGGCCAATATTTAGATGATAAACTTTTTTGCCTTGCTCTTCTGCTTTAATTGAGTATGGTACTAGTTTGCGTACTGGTGAAGCTTGCATTGCTCGAACTCTTTTTGATAGCTGCATTTAAATAAATCCTTTTTTAGTTTAAATTAATTTAAGAAACTTTGAACGATTATAATATATTTTATCTGTGTAAAAAATATTTAATTTATTTATATTTATGAGTTTATTGTAATTATAAATTTAAGAGGAGTGGTATAATAATATTGCTGCAGCGTTATAACTATCGTATTTTACTATGTCTTTTGACAAACAATTAGAAAACAAAACTTTAAAAATAAATCTTATAGTCGCAACTGTATTTGCTATTTTTAGTATTATAATAGTTTATTTTTCCCAATCATTGACAGTATTGTTAGATACTGGAAATTCGGTGATCTCTATATTATTGTATGCTATTTCAATATATGTTTTAAGAAAAATAAATCAGCCAGCTAATAAGTATTACCATTATGGCTATCATCGTCTAGAACCTATTTTTATTATTTTAGAGTCATGGTTTGTATTGCTGATTGCTTTTAGTGTGATATTGATATCAATATTCAATATCTTTACTCATATTGTTAAACCAAATTATGGTATAGCATTATTTTCAGAGATTATAGGGACTATTGTTTGTTGCTTTATGTATTTTTTTGTAAACGATAGAGCAAAAAAAACAGGATCTAAAATTCTCTACTCTGATGCTTTAATGTGGAAAGCTGATGCATTTCTCGGGTTAGGCGTGGTTTTGAGTATATCTGTGGGCTATGGATTAGAGATTATAGGTTACAACTTACTCGCCTTATATGTTGACCCTATTATTGCTATTTTTATAGGGTTTTATATTATGATAAATCCTATAAAGCTAGCAAAAGAAGCATATAAGCATATATTGGATGCAGCACCAGATTTTAAATTTAAAAATCAGGTTTTAAGTTTAGCTAATAAAGTGATTGAAAATTTAGATGTGTCAATTAGTAAAGTTAAAATAACTCAATCGGGACGTTTTATATTTATAGATGTTTATTTGATTTTACCTGAAATAATTGAAACTCAAAAAATATTAACCATCAAATCACAGCTGAGACAAGAACTTAAAAATCATTTCCATCAGAATAAATTAAAAGTATATATTGTTATTTGAATATAAAATGGTTGTCCTTCTACTTGTATAACTATATAAGAGCAGATATATTAGTTTAGGTGTAATATCAATCATATAAGATTCTATGCTACTACATTTATCAATTAAAAATTTTGCGATTATTAGGTCAACGGAGATTGATTTTAAAGAAGGTATGACCGTGTTAACAGGTGAAACTGGGGCTGGTAAATCAATATTGCTTGATGCACTTAGTTTTGTATTAGGTGCTAGGCTTGAAAAAGCATTTTTGCAAGACGGGAGTATTACAGAAGTTTCTGCTACTTTTTGTATTAAAGATAATCAAAAAGCTCAAAAAATACTGGATGGTTTTTTCATAGAATATGAAAATTATGAGTGCATTTTTAGACGTGTTGTAAATAAGACAAAACAAAGTCGTTTATTTATAAATGGCAGCGTAGTAAAAGCTGCGGATGTTAAGAAACTATCAGATAAATTAATTAATATATACAGTCAAAATTCACATCAAGATTTGTTGGATTCTAAGTCACAACTAGCATTATTAGATAGTTTTGCTAATAATGATGAGCTCTTGAGAAACGTTGCAGACTATTATTATTTGTTACAGCAAATAAATTCTGAAATAGCCGACTTAAAAGAATCTATTAGTAGTCAGAATAGTCAGAAAGAGCTTTTGAAGTATAAGTTTGAGGAATTGGTGGCTATAGGGTTAGCCGAGAATGAGTTCGAAAAATTGTCACAAAAACAGCACAATCTATCAAGTGTTGATGATATAAGCTATAGTTTAAATTATATTTCAAGTTTGATATATGATAATGAGTCTAATGTCATATCTATGCTTACTGAGTTAGAAAAAGAAGTATCAAAATTTGATGATTTGACTTATAAGAATTTACAAGAATTAATATCTCAAGCAAAAGTTTATGCACAAGAGAGCTATGATGAAGCGCAAAATAGACTTGAATCACTTGAGCAAGATCCTGAGGAATTAGCAAAAGTGGAACATAGAATGTCTGAAATATATGATCTTGCACGTAAGCATAAAATTGAGCCTAGCTATTTATATCAACATATTCAGGAGCTACAGCAGCAGTTAGATGAATTCACTCAGGATAGTTCTAAGTTAGAGGAATTGAATCAAAATAAGCAAGAACTAGAAAATAATTATGATAGTTATGCGAATCAACTTAGTAAGGTGCGTAAAAAACTAGCTAAAGAGTTTTCAAAACAAGTAGAAAAAAATATTCGTTCACTAAATATTCCTAAAGGTAGCTTCGAGGCGAGCATTATAAATTCTGGTATCAGGACATCAAAAGGTATTGATGAGTGCCATTTTATGATTAACTTTAATTTGGGTGAGCAATTATCGCCTGTGAAAAAAGTGGCTTCTGGAGGGGAGCTTAGTAGGATAGGGCTATCAATACAGGCTGTGTCAGCTGAAAAAAGGTCATATCCCACACTTGTTTTTGATGAGGTGGATGTCGGAATATCTGGAGCTACAGCAGAAATTGTTGGTAAGTTACTGAATAAACTTTCTAAGAAGTTACAAGTATTATGTATTACACATCAGCCGCAAGTTGCAGCTCAAGGGCAAATACACTTGCATGTAACTAAAAAATATCTCAAGGATACTACAGTATCAAAGATTATAGAATTGAATCAAGAGCAACGAATAAAAGAAATTGCTAAGATAGTTGGTGGAGTTGATATCTCTGAAAATACATTATCTCATGCAAGGGAGTTGCTAGGGTTATAGAAAACTTAGTGGTTCTTTATTATATTAGTACGTAGTTTGACAAGATGTTGGTACATTACTTAATGTAAGAGTGGTTGCACTAGCATTATGAGAGCAGCTCCAGTTAAAAACCTTACCATTAGATATGCCGGTTAGCCTAAGCTGATCGTTAGCATTAGAAAAAACATTAGAATTTCTTTGAGACATATCTATTTCAATGGTTGCACCTGAAGAACTACTATCGATAATGCTTATACCAGTTGGAGTAGCATAGCTTTGGGTTGATATGTTGATACTATTGTTGATGTCGTCTTCTATTTCAGCTTTAATACCACCAATACTACTAATAGCATCAATCATTGAAGCTCTTTCTTTATAATTGGAGTACATTGGAAAAGCTACAGCAGCTAAAATTGCAATTATTGCAATTACAACCATTAGCTCTATGAGTGAAAAACCTTTATTTTTTTTCTTCATATCCATACTTTATAAAAGCTACTATACTTTGATTATATCTGAAAAAATACTTTTTATTAAAGCAATTTGAAGAGAAATTTGTATCTTAAATATAAAAAACCACTAAGAAGTGGTTTATAAGATAGTTATTAGTTTAATTAATTTAATTTGTTGTACAGTTAGATGGTGCTTGAGATGAAGAAACACCATTAATATTACATGCCCATGTAACAGCACCAGATCCTACTGTTGGAGACAAGCTGATAGTGGCTCCAGATACTTGTGGTGAAGGATAACTGATAACGCCAGTTGTAACAGTAGCGCCACTTGGAAGATTATCATTGGTAGTATTGTCCATATCAACACCAGTTAGCGTACCATTATTATTAGAAATCTCCTCAGCAACTTCGGCTTTTACGCCACCTAGAGCAGATAGATCAGATCCAAGCTTAGCACGAGTAGTGTAGTTAGAATACATCGGGATAGCTACTGCCGCTAGAATAGCAATAATAGCGATCACCACCATTAACTCGACTAGTGAGAAACCTTTTTGTACTTGCTTTTTCATGATTCATTTTCCTTTTCGTTTTTGTTTAACTTTTAACAATACTATAAAAAAATGCCATATAGTATACCAACCATTATATGCCTAAAAATAATTCATTCAATATTTTTTAAAAAATAAATTACTAATATCTCAAGATACCTATCCCTATCTTAGGAGAAAATAAGCTAATTTGTTAACATAATTTATAGTTGTTTATATATTTTAGCAATTTATTTGGTTTGTTTAATAATATGGCAATCTAGATTTTTTTGATATACTAAAAAACCTAGATTCAATAATTAATAAGTTTTTTATGTTAATTCAGAGGTTACAGTTTAATATATTAGCTTTTAGAGAAGTGTTTAAGAGACCAAAAATCGCAAACAATAAGCTGCCTAAATATTTACAATTGAAATATACATTTATACCTATACTTTTAATAGTTTTATTTACTTATTATAATCTTGATACTTTGGTTGAGAGCTATATAAAGCACTCTTTACCTCATATTGTTGATACTGTATTTAGGAATATTACTAATTTAGGGAAAGCAGAGTATATCCTGATTATTTGTGGGATTGTTATTATTGCTCGTTTGTTTGTAGATATTTCCAAGTTTTCTGAGAATGTTAGATATTTAGTTACGAGATTAACTGTTTACTCCGTATTTATGGTTGCAACAGTTGCTATTAGTGGTATATTTGGCCAAGTTTTAAAAATGATAATAGGTAGAGCTCGTCCTAAATTTTTCTTAGAAGAAGGATCACATTATTTTCAGCATTTCCATGCTCCAGGCTATGATTTTGCAAGTATGCCTTCGGGACATTCGATAACAGTTGCAGCTATGTTTATAGCTTTTTTATATATTTTTCCACGTTTGAAATATATGTGGTATGTTTTGATTATAATATTTGCTGGCAGCAGGATTGTTATAGGTTCTCATTATCCTAGTGATGTGATATTTGGTGTTGCTATAGGGTGTTATTGTTCAGCATATATATATTATTGGATGAAAAATAGATCTTTTATATAAAAGAGTCATATATAAGGAGGCTAGACTTCTTATATTTATATGAAAGGTTATTGCTATTTTAGATAAAGAGTTTTTTAAAAAACTCCCAAAGCCAGTATAAAATTTGCTATCATATACACATCTTTTTTACTTTTAATAAGCATCAAAACAATGATATTAATTGATGGTAAAGCCCTTTCTCAAGATCTTAAGGAAAGGCTTGCAAACCAGGTTCAAGATTACAAAAACAAATTAAATATAACCCCAAAGCTTGTAGCCATAATTGTTGGAGATGATCCTGCGAGCAAAACCTATGTAGCATCAAAAGAGAAAGCCTGTGCTAAAGTTGGTATAGATTCTGAGGTGATTGTTCTTCCTGAGACAACTTCAGAAAAAGAGTTGCTAATACTGATTGAAAAGTTAAATAGTGATTCTTCTGTTAATGCTATATTAGTACAGCTTCCTTTACCTTTTCATATTGACAAGCAGAATGTTATATACAGTATAAAACCAGAGAAAGATGTAGATGGATTTCATCCAGCAAATGTTGGTAGACTTCAGTTGAGAGATAAGAAATGTCTAGAATCATGCACCCCTAAAGGTATTATGACTATGTTAAGAGAGTATGATATAAAAACAGAAGGTGCTTATGCAGTAGTCGTGGGAGCAAGCAATATAGTTGGTAAACCTGTATCTCAACTATTATTAAACGCTAAAGCTACAGTTACGACATGCCATAGATTTACAAAAGATCTAAAATCTCATACTACTAAAGCAGATATATTAGTAGTGGCTGTAGGTAAGTATAACTTTATAACTGCTGATATGATTAAACCTGGAGCAGTAGTTATTGATGTTGGTATCAATCATGTTGATGGCAAAATTAGAGGAGATGTTGATTTTGATGCAGTGAAAAGTAAAGTAACTGCTATCACTCCTGTACCTGGCGGTGTTGGACCAATGACGATTACAGAGCTTTTATATAATACTTTTCAATGTTGTAAAGAACAGAATGAGGAAATAAATTAATGTCTAGCCTAAAATATGAGGATGCCGGAGTAAATATAGAAGCTGGTAACCAAGCTGTTGAGCAAATGAAAGAACATGTTAAAAAAACTTTTACAAAAGATGTTTTAACAGGTTTAGGAAGTTTTGGATCTCTTTATTCATTAAAGACTGTCATCAACGCTTATGATGATCCTGTATTAGTGCAATCTATAGATGGTGTGGGGACAAAGACAAAAGTTGCTGTGATGTGTGGTAAATTTGAAAACCTTGGTTATGATCTCTTTTCAGCTGCGACCAATGATATTGTTGTAATGGGGGCTAAACCGATTACTTTCTTAGATTATGTTGCTCACGATAAGCTAGATCCTAAAATTATGGAAGAACTTATTAGGGGAATGTCAAAAGCATGTGCTGAGTCAGGCGTATCTTTAGTAGGAGGCGAAACAGCTGAAATGCCAGGTGTATATCAAACAGGTGAAATTGATATGGTTGGTATTATCACTGGTATTGTTGATAGGAATAAAGTTATCAATGGTGAAAATATAAAAGATGGAGATATTGTGTTTGGCTTAAGTTCATCAGGCTTGCATACTAATGGTTATTCTTTTGCTCGTAAATTATTTTTTGAGGTTGTAGGTAATAAACATACAGATACATATCCAGAATTAGATGGTAAGTCAATAGGTGATGTTTTACTTGAACCACATATTAACTATACAAATATTATTCATGATTTTTTAGATAATGGTGTGGAAATTAAAGGTATGGCACATATTACAGGAGGTGGTTTTATTGAAAATATTCCTCGGGTATTGCCAGATGGTTTAGGTGCAGATATTATTAAGAATAGTTTTGAAATTCCAGCGGTATTTAAGCTTATGCAGCAAATTGGTAATATAAGTGAGTTTGAAATGTATCGTTCGTTTAATATGGGTGTTGGTATGGTGGTTATAGCTAGCCATGATCAGTTCGAGAAAATGCAAAACTTAGCTAAAAATCACACTAATACAGAGTTATATAAAATAGGTAAGGTTACAAATACAGGTAAGGTGGAAGTTATCTAATGGTTGGTAAACAAGCTATCATCAATAATTTAAAAAATGTTTTAAAGTCAACGAACCTTAAGATTAAAGATAAATATGTAGGCAAAGTCAGAGATATGTACTTTACTGCAAATAAAAGTATTTTAATCTCAACAGATAGGCAATCTGCTTTTGATAGGCCATTAGGTTTTATACCGTTTAAAGGTCAAATATTAGCTCAATCATCAGTTTGGTGGTTTAAGGAAACAGCCCATATTGTTAAAAATCATTTCATAGCTTCCCCAGATCCTAATGTTGTAATTGCTAAAAAAGCAAAAGTACTACCTATAGAATTTGTTGTTAGAGGATATATTACTGGATCAACATCAACATCTTTGTGGACTCATTATGAAAGAGGAGGGAGAGACTATTGTGGTAATATCATACCTGAAGGCTTAAAGAAAAATCATAAGTTGTCACAAAATATTTTAACTCCTACAACTAAGGAGCAAGACCATGATCGCCCAATATCAGCTAAAGATATTGTCAAAGAACAATGGTTAACTCAAGAACAATGGGATTTTGCATCTCAAAAAGCTCTAGAACTTTTTGAATTTGGTCAAAAAAAAGCCTTAGAGCATGGTTTAATCTTAGCTGATACTAAGTATGAGTTTGGGGTTGATGAATCTACGGGTGAAATCATCCTTATCGATGAGATTCACACTCCTGATAGTTCAAGATTCTGGCTAGAAAGTAGTTACTCTAAGCGAATAAAAGAAGGCCTAGAGCCAGAAAATATTGATAAGGAGTTTTTTAGACTTTGGTTTGCAAAAAAATGTGATCCGTATAAAGATAAAATTTTACCTGAAGCACCTCAAGAGCTGGTTGTAGAGTTATCTAAAAAATACATAACCCTTTTCGAAATGATAACAGGGCAGGTATTTAAGTTACCAAATGATATAGAAGCTTTAAATCAACGAATTACTAAAAATGTTATGAATTATCTAAATATGGAGAAACAGATGAATATCCTTCTTATTGGTTCAGGTAGTAGAGAACATGCTCTTGCTGAAGCTATAAAAAGAAGCTCTATAGAAAATAAGCTTTTTTGCATAAGTAATGCTGTTAATCCAGGTATTGACAAGATAGCCGAGGGTTATCATATTGCTAATATTTGTGATTGTGACAATATCTCAGAATATGCGAAATCTAAAGATATTGATATTGCTATAATTGGTCCAGAAGCTCCTTTGGAAGTAGGCTTAGCAGATAAGTTAAAATTAGAAGGTATAGGTGTTGTAGGACCAACTAAGGCTCTAGCTCAATTAGAAACATCAAAAGGTTTTACTAGAGATTTGATCCAGGATTATGATATTCGAGCAAATCCTTTTTTTAGGAAGTTTGATTCAATGGCTGGCGTTGAAGAAACTTTAAGAAAATATGAGAAGAAATTTGTAATCAAAGCAGATGGATTATGCGGAGGTAAAGGAGTGCTTGTATGGGGAGACCATATACATAGTATGAGTGAAGCTCTTAATCACTGTCAATCCTTAGTTGATAGTGGTAGTGAATTTGTTATAGAAGAAAAATTAGTTGGTCAAGAATTTTCATTAATATCTTTTACAGATGGTAAGAATTTTATTCATATGCCTGCTGTCCAAGATCATAAACGTGCCCATGAAAGAGATCAGGGGCCTAATACTGGTGGTATGGGTACATACTCTGACGCTAATCATAGCTTACCTTTTTTGTCTGATAAGGATGTTAAAAGGGCAAAGAAAATTAATGAAAAAGTTGCATTTGCTTTGGCAGATAAATTTGATGAGCCATATCAAGGAATCCTTTATGGAGGGTTTATGGCTACTAAGGATGATACTAAAGTTATAGAATATAATGCTCGCTTTGGTGACCCAGAAGCTATGAACTTACTAACATTACTTGAGACAGATTTTGTTGAAATAGTTAAGGGTATAACAACTAGTACGCTTGATAAAGTTAAAGCTAAGTTTAAACAGCAGGCTAGCGTATGTAAATATTTGGTACCCTTAGGATATCCAAACCATTCTGTTAAAAATTTTGAGATAGATATTTCTCAGTGTCCAAATGATGTTGAATTGTTTCTTGGGGCTGTTGATTATAGAGATGGCAAGCTTATAGGTACAGGCTCACGAGCAATAGCGGTGCTTGGGTTAGGTGATACTATATCAGAAGCAGAGCAAAAAGCTGAAAAAGCAGTAAAAAGTATCTATGGCAAGTTGTATCATAGACCTGATATAGGTACAAAAGAGCTTATTAATGAGCGTATAAGGCATATGAATATGTTGCGAGGCAATAAATATCAGGAGTTAAAATAGACTATGTCTAAATTAAAACTTGCTATATTGGGTTCAACACGCGGAACCAATATGCAAGCTATAATAGATGCTATATCTACAAAAGAAATTAATGCAAATATAGATATAGTTCTTTCAAATAGGAAAAATGCATATATTTTACAAAGGGCTCAAAAACATTCTATAGTTAATAAGTATATAGCTTCAAAAGACTTAATTAGAGAAGAATACGATCAATTACTTATAGATGAGTTACAGCAATATAGTCCTGACCTAATTTTACTAATTGGTTTTATGCGTATTTTAAGTCCGGTTTTTATCAGAGCATTTGATGGTAAAGTCTTGAATATTCATCCATCACTATTACCAAAGCATGCGGGATTGATGGATTTAGACGTACATCAATCAGCTATAGCTGCTGGTGATGAGATTTCTGGCTGTACAATTCATCAAGTCACTGAAAAAGTTGATGCTGGTAGTATTGTTTTACAATTACAATGCAAAATTGATAAAGATGATACAGCAGAAATTCTAAAACAAAAAGTACAAGCCTTGGAAAGTAAAGCGTGGATTAGTGTTATTAAAAATTGGAAAAACCGGTAAAGTATATTCTAGGAGTAGGTTATGGATATAGAAGTTGGTGTGATAATGGGCTCTAAGTCTGACTGGAGCACTATGAAAGAATGTTGTGATATCTTGGGAATGTTAGGTATTAAATATGAATGCGAAGTAGTTTCTGCTCATAGAACTCCAGATAAAATGTTTAGTTATGCTGAAACAGCAAAAGAAAGAGGCATAAAAGTTATAATAGCTGGTGCTGGTGGGGCTGCACATTTGCCTGGAATGGTTGCTGCAAAAACAGAGCTTCCTGTACTGGGGGTGCCTGTTAAATCAAGCACTTTAAATGGTAAGGATAGTTTATTGTCTATAGTGCAGATGCCAGCAGGTATTCCTGTTGCTACTTTTGCAATAGGCGTTGCAGGTAGCAAAAATGCCGCACTCTTTGCCGCAAGTATTTTGCAACATACTAATGAGAAGGTTGCTCAAGCATTAGTTAAATATAGAGCGGATCAAACACAATCTGTTTTAGATAATCCAAATCCTAGCGAGAAGTAATGATGAAAATAGGTATTATAGGAGCTGGCCAACTTGCAAGGATGTTAAGTATAGCAGGTATATCCTTGGGTTTTGAATTTCACTGTTTGGGAAAGCCTGGAGAGTGTGCCACAGAGGTTGTAAAGACTGTTACAGATATTGATTTAGAAAAAGTTAATGAAGTTGTAGGCTGGGCAAAGCAATTTGATGTTGTAACATTTGAGAATGAAAATGTATCGAATGAGCTTATTGAGTCAATAAATCATGAGGTAAATGTTTATCCATCTGCAAAAGCTATAGCTATATCACAAGATAGACTTCTTGAAAAATCGTTTATGCAAGACCATGGTATCGCTACTACAAAATTTGTGAAGATTGATAGCTTAAAAAGCCTTGAAAAGGCAGTTGAAAATCATGGTTTATCAGCTATTGTAAAAACGCGTAGGTTTGGTTACGATGGTAAAGGTCAGTTTGTGATCAAATCACAACAAGATGTCTCTAAAGCTTGGAGTGTTTTGAAAGATGCTCCTGATGGTGTTATTTATGAATCTTTTGTTGATTTTGAGTGTGAGGTGTCACAAATTTGTACAGCTGATATTAAGGGAAATATTGTTTTTTATCCATTAGCTAAAAATATCCATAAGCAAGGTGTGATTGTTGAGTCTGAGGCTCCATTTGATAATCCAGCATTAACAGTAAAAGCACAACAAATAGCAAAAATTTTAATTAAAGAATTTAATTATGTTGGCACACTTGCAATAGAGTTTTTTGTCAATGGTGGAGAATTGATTCTTAATGAGATAGCTCCCAGAGTGCATAATAGCGGTCATTGGAGTATTGATGGAGCATTAACTTCACAATTTGAAAATCATGTTCGGGCAATAGCAGGTTTAATCCTTGGCGATGTAAGTAGTCAAAAAACTATTATGTTAAATTGTATTGGAAATATGCCTTCAGTTAAAGATTTGGCTACTTTAGATAGGGTTAAAATTCATAGTTATAATAAGGTGCCACGTAAAGGCCGTAAAGTAGGCCATTTAAATCTAAATTTAAATGATGAGACTGATGAGTATCAATTGTTACAAGCTAAGAAGTTAATAGCCCTTGCTGAGGAAATTTAATTTAATGAATTTATTTTTTAAAGGATTATAAAATATGGACAATAAGAAAGTTTTATTAATTACAGGTTCTAGTAGGGGTATTGGAGCAGCTACAGCTATTTTGGCAGCAGATTATGGTTATTCTATTTGTATTAACTATATAAATGATGAAAAGTCGGCTTATAGTGTTAGGGATCAGGTTTTAGCCTTAGGTGTTAAGGCTATAGCAGTCAAAGCTGATGTCTCTGATGAAAAGCAAGTATAGTTAATCTGATAATATTGTGCTAAAGACGTGAGTAATAGCATCAGATAAATTATCAAAAGAATTATTTACTTTTCTTAAAATTCTTTTAAAATTGGCCCAAATTTTTTCTATAGGATTTAAATCAGGAGAATAAGCAGGAAGGTATAGTATCTGTATATCAAACTTCTCTGCTATTTTAGCCAATTTAGGAGACTTATGAAAACTAGCATTATCCATAACAACAGTAGTCTTTGGAATTAACTCAGGACATAAATGCTCTTCAAACCACTGATTAAGAATTTGAGTATCTGTATATCCAGTATACTCTAGCGGTGCTATAATCTTCTTTTCTAAATAGTTATAACCAGCAACTATACTTTTTCTCTGAGTTTGATAAGCAATAACTTCACCATAGCTAGGTTTACCAACAAGAGACCATCCTCTTAGTACAGACTGTTTATTATCCATACCCATTTCATCTAAATATACAAGTTTGTTAGGTTCAATAGTCTCAACAACCTCTATAAAACTTTGCCTATCTTGTTCTTTTCTTTGCTTATATTTAGGTGTCTTTTTTTAAAACTAAAACCAAGTCTGTTAAGACAATCATAAAATGTGCTTCTAGGTATTTCAGGAGCTAATGCTTCTCTAATATCTAAAGCCATTGCATCTGGATATGTTCTTAAGTAGCTTTCTATCGCTTCCTTATCTGTAAAGGTTGCTACTCTACCGCAACCCAAGCCTTGCTTAGATTTATAATCACCAGTTGTCTCGTATAAGTTTATCCAAGATCTAGTAGTACGGATATCTATATTAAAAAAATTACTTAGCTCTTTGTCTGTTAGGCCTTCTTTATATTTAGTTATTACGATATCTCTGAAATCTTGGCTATATGATGACATTTTTTCTAAATATTATAACATTATTGTCAAATAACTATCGGATTAACTATATCTGATTTGTTTGATAAAATTGATCGTGAATTAGGTCCAGTAACACATTTAGTAAATAATGTTGGGATTTTGAAAACTAAAATGTCATTGATGGAAATGGATAATGAGCGCATTAAGAAAGTTATTAATACAAATATTATGAGTCAAATTTATTGTTCTAAAGAGGCTATTTACAGGATGTCTAAATCTAATGGAGGAGCTATTGTCAATATTTCTTCAGGAGCTTCTAGAAGTGGGTCGCCATTTGAATATGTTGATTATGCTGCTTCAAAAGGTGCTGTGGATACTTTCACTATTGGGCTTGCAAAAGAGGTCGCTAGTGAAGGCATTCGAGTTAATTGTGTTAGACCTGGAGGTATATATACAGAAATACACTCAGATGGCGGAGAGCCTGATAGGGTCGATCGAATTTCAAAAAATTTTCCTATGCAAAGAGGCGGTAATCCGAAAGAGGTTGCTGAAGCAATTCTATGGTTATTAAGTGAAAAGGCATCTTTTGTTACTGGTAGTTTTACTGATCTTTGTGGCGGCGTGTAAATTAAGCAGTTTTATTATATTCCAAAAGCATTTTTTACCCAATTTATCTCATTATCATTGATAGCAATTAAATCAAAACGACATTCAGTGTTTTCATACTGAGAGTTTTCTTGTAAGAAAATATTAGCTGTATTTATTAGCTTCTGTTGTTTAGTATATGTAAGCATTTCTTCAGCTTTAGCAAATTGAGTTTTTTTACGATATTTTACTTCAACAAAGACTAGGGTGCTCTTATCTAAAGCAATAATATCAATTTCACCATATGGTAGAGCTTTGAAGTTCTGTACTAAAACTATAAGTCCTTGGGAGAGCAAGAACTTAGCGGCTTGCTCTTCAGCAAAGTTACCTAACTGTTGGGAGTTAGGCATCTATACCACTATGACGAAGAAGAGCTTCTTCACTAGGTTTTCTACCCATAAATGCAATAAAATTATCCATAGCATCACGCGATGAGCCTTTTGATATTATGTTATTAAGTAAGTCATGTCCCACGCTGCTGCTTAGTATTCCTTCTTTCTCAAAACGAGAAAATACATCAGAAGATAAAATCTCAGCCCATTTATAACTGTAATAACCAGCAGCATAACCACCAGCAAAAATATGTGAAAAGCTATTTTGAAACTTATTGTAGGTAGGTGGGGCTATTAAGTTTATTTTTTCTCTAATTTGATTTAATTCTTTTTGAACTTCATCGACACTGGTTAATTTTTTATAATGTATATTCATATCAAATGTACCAAATTCAATTTGTCTAACCATCATTAGAGCAGAATGGAAATGTCTTGCATCAATGAGTTTATCAATTTGTTTTTTTGATAAAGGTTCATCATCACGAGTACCTGATATTAATTTTAGACCCTCTTCACACCAACAAAAATTTTCCATGAATTGGCTAGGTAATTCAATAGCATCCCACTCAACTCCATTTGTGCCAGAGATAGATGGTATGCTAACCTTGGATAGTATGTGATGTAAAGCATGTCCGAATTCATGAAAGAGTGTAACAACATCGTTATGAGTTAGGAGAGCTCCTTCTTGCTCTAATGGAGCAAGAAAATTACAATTAACATAAGCTACTGGTTTTTGTACTTCATTATTTGAATTGATAAAAGCTGTACGTGAGCCATCCATCCAAGCGCCACCACGCTTATTGTCACGTGCGAAAAAATCACAGATTATGCTTCCTATATATGCACCATCTTTATAAAAATCGAAAGTTTGTTGCTCTTTTATATATTTGCTATAGTTGGCATTTTCTCTTATTTCTAAATTATATATCTGACTAAGTATTTTAAATAGGCCTTTTTGTACTTTTTCTAATGGAAAATATTTTCTTAGTTCTTCTTCGGTAAAATCGAACTGAATTTTTTTAAATTTTTCGGAATAGTATGCAGTATCCCATGGTTGTAATGCATCCCCAAGTCCAGCATCTTCGGCAAATCTACGTAATTCATTAATGTCTTTATGGGCTTGAGGTAGAGATTTTATCAAGAGTCTATCTAAGAGTTCTAGAACTTGCTTAGGTGTTTCAGCCATTTTAGTAAATAGAGAGCTTTCTGCATAATTATTAAAGCCTAAAATCTCAGATTTTTCGATTCGCAATTTTAAAGTTTTTTCAATGATTTCATCATTATTATGGACTTTATTTTCTGCTTCTTCAGATGCTTTTGTACAATATGCCTTATAGAATTTTTCTCTTAGAGTTCTATTATCTGCTTGTTGCATTACCGCTAAATAAGTAGGAATATCAATTCCAAGAGCGTACGTTTCAGGTGTTTTTTTTTGTTTAGCTTTGTTTTTAATAGACTCTATAGTGCTTTCAGATAAACCACTGAGCTCCTCTAAATCATTGGTAGTATAGATCCACTGCATAGTTGAATCTAAAACATTATTTTCAAACTTGGAGTTTAATTGAGCCAGCTCTAGAGAGATTTCTTGTAATCTTTGTCTTTTAGCTTGATCAAGATTTACACCAGATTGTTCAAATCCAGTTATAGCTTTACGTACTGCTTGGTTTTGATCACTGTTTAAATTTTTTTGTTGTACTTGTTTATAGAGATTGTAGAGTTCTTTATTTTGACCTATTTTGGTATAAAATTCAGTTAATTTAGCTATGGCATATTCGTAACTTTCACGAAGTTCTTTAGTATTACAAACTGCATTCATATGAGAAATAGATGAAAAGGCTTGAGTGATCATTTCATCATCTTCTTCTAATTTTAGTAATGTTTGCCAATCTGGATTGTGAACCTTTAGAGCAGTTTTTAAGTTTTTGGTAGCTTGTTCGAGTAATTGATCTACTGCTGGTTTTACTTCATCAGATTTGAAGTTGGCAAGTTTTGGTAAGTTAGATTTTTCAAGTATTGAGTTCATTGTTGCCTCGAAATGTTGCTTAGATTATATATTCCTAATAAGTTATAATAATATATATGATAGCTATATTATATTAATCAAGGTTTTTTTATTTATGATGAGTTTACAGGAAGAAAAATTTACAGCACCAATTTTTTTTAGAGAATATATTGATGGAAAAATTGTGCTTAATATTGGCGAATACGATTATCCTTTGATACTATCTTCGAAGGAGATACTTGATTATCAGGATAAAATAAGTGATTTAAAAGATATCAATAGAAGTCATTTAGAGTTGCTACTTTCCACAAACCCGGAGATTATAATTATTGGAACTGGAAAAAAGCAAGTTCTACCACAACTTGAAATTATAAATGAAATAGCAAAAGCTGGCAAAAGTGTTGATTTTATGGCAAGTAATGTTGCATGTAAAACTTATAATTTACTTGTAAATGAGAACCGCAATGTTAGTTGTATAATTATTTAGTAGACAAAGTTTATTTTAATGTTATTAATGCTATAATTGAAAATTGAATGCTAAATACTAAATGTAAAAAATTATATAATTAAAGGAGAGTAGTTATGAAAAAAACTGTTAAATTAATGGTTATGTGTTTATCAATTGCTGGTTTAGCTAGTTGTTCGACTTTAGGGCTAGGCGGTAATGAAGATTCAACAGGTTCGCAAGATCAAAAATCAGGTGAGGAAGCTACATCTCCAACAATTGTAAGCTCTAGCTCTTCGGCGGTGTCTGAGCCAACAGCTAAAATAAGCCTAAAGAAAAGTGGTCAAGATCAGGTTGTAGCTACTATACGTACTAATTATAATAATAATCCTCAAGGTAGTGTTAAATTACAATGGAAAGCTCCAGAAGGATCAAAATGCTATGATACTAGTTTCCCAATCACTAAGTATGGTGAGAAAAATGACAAAACTTGGGCTTCTGTTGAGGTCAAACAAGGTGGTAAATATTGCAGAGGTGAATGGACAGCAAATGTTGTATACAAAAAAGATGTTCTTGCAACAGACTCAATAACTGTGTAGAGTTATAAATTTAAGATTACTATTCTCATTAGGCTTGATGTGCTGTTTATGATTTTTTTATAACAAAGTTTTGTTATAATTCACATAATTTTTTAAATGGAAATTTTATGAAGAAGAAAAGCATATTGGCGATAATTTCACTAATGTCAATTGTAGGCCTTAGCTCATGTACATCAAGTAAAGCTCAGCAAATTCAAGAATTACAGCAAACTCAAAAGATGCTTAATAAACAAGCATCTGAAAATCTTGCTAATATTGATAGTTTACGCACAAAAATAGCTAAATATAGACTTCAGGCTGATGATCTGCAAAAACAGTCAGATAGGCTAGATCATGATATTCAAGTTTTAAAGAAAGCTCATACTAACTTTAAAGACCCTAATAATGATAGTGCTATTGCTATTAGTGATGAATTAACTCAAAAAACTCTTGAAAAAGTAAGACTTGATCAGAAGATAAATAAATTTAGATCACAGGCTAATAATTATCAAGCTCAAATTAACAATTTGAAATCGACTTCTCAAACCCAAGCTAATCAAGCAGTAGAAGTCTCTAAAAATATTGCCACACTAGAATCTCAGCTTAATAAGTAGATATTTTACTTTATAGTAGCAATATTCTTTACTTGGTGAGACTAAGTGTTAAAATATAATTCTAATGCAGAGGGGCAATTGTTTGTTATAAAAAATAGTCTAAAGAAAACAAAGATAACAGGTAAAATAATGAAAAAAACCATCCTACTTTTGATAATATTGGCTAATTTGGTTGGCTGTAGTAGATATAATGCTTTTGTTGATAAGCTTTATAACTCAGATAGTTCAATAAAAGTAAATCCTGATGATAATCTAGATAATCCGGATCAGGATGGTGAAGAAATATCATTAGACAAACCAACTGCATCTTTGACTTTGAGGTATAAAGCTACAACTCATGAGATTGACGCGAAAATAATAACTAATTGGAATGGTGCACCACAGGGAACTATTTATTTAACCTGGAGAGCCCCTAAAGATACTAATTGTTATAGCACTTCTTTCCCTATCACTAAATTTAAAGAAACGGAAGATTATACAACTGATAGTCAAAGTGTCCTTAGTAATAATAAAGTATGTAGTGGAATATGGACGGCGACGATAGTCAATAAATCTGATAATTCTGAGCTTGCTAACGGTTCTGTAACTATAAAATAATTTATCTTAACTTTTTTCTTCTTGGTATTTATATTTTAAAAGAATTAGAATCGTATTTTTGCTAAACTTATTCAATAAGAGGTATAATTTAAGATAGTAGTTGTGCACAATTTTTTTAAAAAAATCTCATATTGTGATTGTGTTTTTTATTTTTTAGCAATATCAATTTTTTTTGTTTTCTTAATGCCATTTATGCATTTTACACCATTAAATTTAGTTGATGTTTCCTCTGGTGGCAAGGAAAAATATTTTAACGATATTCTATCTGTAAATATTTATTTATTTGTTGATAGGTATTCTATTTTTTATGATTCACTTTGTATTGCAAGTATTGCTATTCTCTTAAATAAAAAATTGGTGTTAGAAATAGTAGAATTGTTTAAGAGCTTTAGCAAATTAACTCAATATGCCATATATTGCTTTTTTATATTTGGTATTATTTCAGCTGTTTTTGCAATATCTCCATCAATCGCCTTTAAAGGCGTTAGTATAACTTTTTTACAGTTTTTATGTGTATTGTTTATAGCTAGATATATTAAAGATAACCCTAAGAATATACAGTTTTTTTATATAATAATTCTAATATCTTTGATATTTTTTGCAGGCGCTTTATTTTTACAATTGTCATTAGCTAATTATTCTGTTTATGGGACATTTATCGCTGGAAATATACAGAAGGTTTTACTCTATATGTATAACTGCTTAAATCCTCGTTTTTTAGATAATTATTTTAGCTGGTTTATACCACTATTACTTTTACCTTGGTTTGTTAATTTAAGGCCTATATATAAGATTGGCTCATTTATAGCATTAAGTGTTGTTTGGTTTGTATTGATTAACCATGCTTTTAGGACCATTTTTGTTGAGTATTTAATTATGCTGCCTTTACTTTTTATATATGCACGTAAGTATTTTAAGCTAGTTTTTATTCTAATTGTTATTACATTAATTAGTGGAGAATTTTTAAATTTATTTAATACTTATGTGATATCTGCCGTAGACAATTCTAAAATTGGCTCATCTGTGGATCTTTTAAGATTCGGTTCTAGTGGCAGAATCAAGCTTTGGCAAGAAGCTTTTTGGGTTGGAATTGAACACCCTTTAACGGGGGTTGGTCAATGGAACTATATAGCAGTTACTAAACTAAAAGCAGGTTATCCACATAATTTATTGCTTGAAATATGGTCGCAATGGGGAATACCTGCATTTGCAGCGGCATCTATTATTATCACTAATATTGTTAAGAGTTTATTTAGAAATAGGCAGTTGATATATGCAAGTCCATATTATTGCATTTTTATAATGATGCTAGTAGGAGGGATGATAGATGGAATGATAAATGCAATGTTTAAAACATCATTAGGTTTATTTGGTTGTGTCTTTGTATTTGGATTCTGCTTATCGATTTTTGTTAAAAAACCACTGCAGCAACAAGAAATAAAAATATCGATGCTTAGTTATATAATTATTAGCTTAGAGGTTGTTACAAGTCTGTTTTGTATAGTTATTTTGCCTCTGATATATCCACCTATATGGATATAAGGGCCTATAAAAATCAAAAATTTACTTATTTACCTCTATAGAAATAGCGTAGTCACACTCTGTATTAGGACATGCTTTTTGCTCGCCATCTTTTTTAGTTGTTTTGTGTAGTAGTATAGGAGAGTTACACTTAGGGCAAGCTTCTTTTATTGGAGGGTACCAATATGCATTTTTACATTTTGGAAAGCCAGAGCATGCATAGAAAATCTTCCCTTTACGAGATTTTTTCTCAACAATAGTATTTTTATTACATTTAGGGCATGTGACGCCAGTATCTTTTGGTTTTTCTAATGGTTCCATATGTTTACAATTAGGATAATTAGAGCAACCAATGAACTTACCATAACGACCTTGTTTAATATGCAAATCAGCTTCACATTGTGGGCATTTTCTATCCTCAACAATCGTAGGTTCTTCTTTTTTAATTTCTTTACCATCGCTGTCTACACGTCGGGTGTATTTACATGTTGGATAGTTGGTGCAACCTACGAAGCGACCATTTTTGCCTAAGCGTGATGATAGTTTACTACCACATTCTGGACAGTCTTCATCAAGCTCTTCTTGTACAACATCCTTGCGTGAGACATCTTCAGATATTTTATTTATTCTTTCGATAAATGGATGCCAAAAGTTATTTAATACGTTTAGATAGTCATTTTTATGATGTGCAATTTCATCAAGCTCTTTCTCTAAGCTTGCTGTATATGAGTATTCAATATACTTTTTAAAATATTCAGTTAAGAATTTGTTTACAACTCTTCCTTTATCTGTAGGTATAAAACGACGTTTATCAACTTCAGCATAATCTCTTTGCTGAAGGGTTGAAATAATAGTTGCATAAGTAGAGGGTCTACCAATACCATATTTTTCTAAGGCTTTGATCAACGATGCTTCTGTAAAGCGAGGAGGAGGTTCTGTAGAATGAGCTTTAGTTATAACATCATTTAATTTTATTTTTTCACCTTTTTCAAATTTAGGTAAAGTTACTTCATCATCTGTATTTTTATCATCTTCATCTTTTTCAACATTATAGATTTTTAAAAATCCAGCATCTACAATAACTGTTCCAGTTACTCTAAATTTATGCTTAGCATTTTCAGTGATTAAATCAATAGATGTACTGTTTAAAGTGGCATGCTTCATTTGGCAAGCAATAGTTCTATTATAGATTAAGCTATATAACCTAAACTCATCATTAGTTAAATATTGTTTTATTGATTCAGGAGATCTACTAGCTGCTGTTACCCGTACAGCCTCATGTGCTTCTTGAGCATTTTGAGATTTTTTACCAAAAACTCTTGGTTTGCTAGGCAACATATCTTTATCAAATTTGCTTTCAATAAAACTTCTAATGTCATTAAGAGCATCATTTGAGAGATTTGTTGAGTCAGTTCTCATATATGAGATAAGACCAACAGATTCTCCATTTCCTAAATCTATACCTTCGTATAGCTTTTGTGCTGTGGACATTGTTCTTCTAGCAGTGAAACCTAATTTTTTTGATGCCTCTTGTTGCAATGTTGAGGTTATAAATGGGGGGTATGGATTCCTTCTGGTTTTTTTCTCAACAATACCGTCTACGATTAGAAAGCCATTAGCATCTTTTATAATAGTTGCTTTTGCATTATTAGCATCTACTTCTGAAGTGAATGAGAATTGTTCAATTTTCGTGTTATTAAACTCAGTTAGATTCGCAAATATTTGTTTTTGTTTAAACGTATCTGCTGTTAAGCTCCAGTAGTCTTTTTTAGTAAAATTTTCACGCTCTATTTCACGTTCAACAATCATTCTAAGCGCTGGGCTTTGTACTCTACCTGCAGATAATCCACTTGTAATCTTACGCCATAATAATGGAGATAAATTAAATCCAACTAGGAAGTCTAAAGCTTGACGAGCTTTTTGAGCATTAACCAAATCCATGGCTAATTCTTTAGGATTTTCTATAGCGTGAGTAACCGCAGATTTTGTGATTTCGTTAAAAGTAACACGATAGACATTTTTATCTTTAAGGAGCCTTGCATTTTTTAGAACTTCTTGGACATGCCATGAGATAGCTTCACCCTCTCTATCTGGATCAGTAGCAAGATAAATATTTTCAGCGCTCTTTGCTGCTTTTTTTATAGCATCGAGGTGTTTTTTGCTGCTATCACTAGTTATAAATTTTATTTTGAAATTATCTTCTACATCAATAGATGTGTCTTTAGATGGTATTTCACGCACATGCCCAAATGATGCCAAGATTTCAAAATCATTACCAAGATATTTTTTTATAGTCTTTGTTTTGGCTGGAGACTCTACTATTACTATATTTTTTGCCATTTTTAACCTTTGAATAATTTTTTTATAATTTTTATAAAAGGAGTAGTTGTGAAATACTCGTTAAGTGATTTAATAAAATATAAGAAAACATCACGCTAATCAATAGTTAATGTATAAAAGTTGGTTTTATAGCTGTTAAATATAGACTATAATTTCTTAAATATTTTATATAAATAAAATAAGTTACAGGTTTTAAGGTTTTAAGGTTTTAAAATATGAGTCAAAAAAATGCAAAAGTAATCTCTTTGTTGCAGCAAAAAGGTGGTTCTGGTAAAACAACAACAGCAATTAATATTGCTTGTGGTTTAAAAGAGCTCGGATATGAAGTAGCTATGGTAGATATGGATAAAGATAAGCCAGATGCCTATATGTGGATGACTAAAAATACGCAAGAAAGTGACTTTATATATAATCTAGATGAAAAAAATGTCCGTGAAAAAATTATTGAACTAAGATCTAGCTTGGACTATATAGTTATAGATACACCGCCAAATTTTCAAACCGCAGCCTTAAAATCTGCACTTTTATCAGATCTAATTGTTATACCATGTTCTCCAAGTGGTATGGATTTATCTGGATTGATAGAGGCTAAAGATTTAGCTTTAACAGCAGATAAGCCTTATAAGTTTTTTGCAAACAGAGTGCAGATGCAGTCAAATATGTCAAAAAGCTTGTTAGACTTTTTTGAAGATGATGGTAATTTTTTTGAAGCATATGTTTCTCAGAGTGTTAAATTTATAGAAGCAGAAGCAGAAGGTTTGTACATAGGTGAATATGCAAAACAGAGTAAGATTCATGTTCAAGTAAAAAAATTAGCTAAAGAAATAATAGAATTTTTCAGGGAGAAATAATGACTAAAAAAGTATCTCTAATGAATAGAAAGGTTAATCAAAAAATTCATGACACTGTAGGTCAAGAGAAAAAAGACATTCTTAGAGCTATGCAGTTACAGGAATTAAATAAGCAAGCAAGTAAGGTGGGTCAATTGTTTGAGCTACCTTTAAGCATAATCAAGCCAGATATTAATCAGCCACGTAAAACATTTAAAAATATAGATGCATTAGCTAAAAGTATTGAAGAGAATGGTATAATCCAACCGATCATAGTTACAGCAAAAAAAAAGGATAGTATTCACCATATAATTGCTGGTGAAAGAAGATATCTAGCAAGTTTAAAGGCGGGCCTTACAACTATACCATGTATAGTTAGGCAAGAGGAATCAGATGCAAGTATAATCCTTTTACAGTTATTAGAAAATGATCAGCGTGAAAATGTTTCACCTTTTGAAGAGGCTGACGCTCTAAAAGATTTAATAGAAAACAAAAATATTAAAAAAATGGAAATTGCTAGAATTTTAGGTAGAAATAATAGTTGGATTTCAATGCGACTTAAAATTTCTGATGCAAGTAGGAGTATTCGTGAATTATCACAAAAGGGCATTATAGAGGATGTGCGCACACTTTATGAGCTAAAGAAATTTGCCGAGGAAATGCCGTTAGGTGCGGATGAGTTTGTAAAAAAAGCTTTAGAAAATAAAATATCTGGCTCATATCGTACAGCGATTAATCGTTATAGAGATAGTTGGAAGCGTAAATCTGAAGTTTTAGATAGTACAAGGCTGGATGTAATAACTATTAAGAACGTAATTAAAGAAGATAATCTTTTGAAAATCAAAGGTTTTCGTTCTGGTTCTAAGGCTCACACATATACATTTGAGATTACCGAAGAATTTAAGAAAATATTGTTTAATGCTTTAATAAAATAGATAATTAAAATGAAAATAGCAATTTTACAAACAGATCATATTCCTGAGCATCGTAGAAGAGTTGCTGGTGGGAACTATCCTGATATGTTTGCAAATTTATTCTTTAAGCTTTCAGTCGTGGTTGATTTTGATATTTTTGATGTAACAGAACAGGAATATCCCAAAAGCTATGATATTTACGATGGTTTTATAATAACAGGGAGTAAGGCTACTGCTTTTGATAATTTAGCATGGATATCTAGATTAAAATCTGAAATAGTAAAGATATACAATAGCAATAAAAAAATAGTAGGTATTTGCTTTGGGCATCAAATTTTAGCACAAGCTTTAGGTGGTAAAGTTCAACGTGGTCCAAAAGGTTTTGCTGTAGGGGTTCGTAATGTCGAGGTTTTGTGCAAAAAGCATTGGATGAGGCCTTTTCATCATTACTTAAGCTTATTGTTTTATCATCAAGATATAGTGATTGAATTGCCTGAAAATGCAGAGCTTATAAGTACAAGTGAGTATTGTAAAATACAAATGTTTTGTATTAATAATCATGTATTGGGAATTCAAGCTCATCCAGAGATGTTAAAGGTTCATAATCATGCCCTTATAAAAGAGTATCAGGATAATATAAAAAATGAATTTCAGCATGCTCTAGAAAGTTTGAGGATTAGGGATAATAGTTTAATAATAGCCCATTGGATGGCTAATTTTTTTGAGTATAAGGATTAAATATGCAACAAATCAGCAGGCTAGTGGTTTTTGGAGACAGCCTTTTAGATACTGGAAATATTAATAAAACATTAGATATACCTGGTAAACCATATTTTGAGGGTAGATTTTCTAATGGTCTTGTTTCAAGTGAACAATTGGCTCAAATGATTGCAAAAGAGCAACAAGTAGGTGAAATAAAGCATAAAAATTATGCGATAGGTGGAGCTTTGACTCATGGTCCAAATCCGTCATCTCTACTAAAGTATCACTCTTTTGCTGTTTCAGAACAAATTGTACGTTTTGAAAATGAAGAAGGAAGGTTTGCTGATGATGATTTAGTCATTATTAATGGTGGCGCTAATAATTTTATGTTTATGGTTTATAACGAAATTCCATATATAAATTTAATGGCGAAGTTTAGAGTGGCTAGGGATTTAAATAAAATAGTTAGAAAAGCTATTAAGATGGGGGCTAAAAATATAATTGTATGGAATATTCCAGATGTGACAAATGCACCTGCTTATAGGGACTATCTTTCTAATTGGGTTGGTAAATTTTTTAGATCGTATTTACAGATTAATATTAATTTGCAGAATGGTTTATTAAGAAATAAAATAGCAGACTTGCAGACAGTTTTCCCTAAAGTAAACCTTAAACTTTTTGATTTTTATAGTTTATTAAATGATTGTGTGGAGAATCCTGTAAAACATGGTTTTGAGAATGTTACAGATGCTTGTATTGATAGCTATGGTGGGGCTGATTCTTTAGGTAATATCCAATATGATATTGAGATTACAGGTGATCCAGATAAATATTTGTGCTGGGATTATTGTCATCCGACTGAGAAAGCCCATAAAGTAGTTGCTAATAGGATTTTTGAATTATGGAAACATAACGTATGAGTTGAGGCTTATTTTAGTAAATGTTTACCTGAGAATTTAAAAAAGTAAAGAGCGTATGTATATCGTAAAGCTTGGGTGTTCACAGTTTGTAAGTTGCTTAGTTAGTCAATAGGTATTAGAGGAAATAATAAGGGAGATGATTTTTAATATAGTATTTCTATGCTTATATTTGGTTATTAGTTTACTATTATTTGCAATAATAAAGAAAAAAATAAATAAGAAGAAGAGCCCATGGTCTTGGGTAGCGATAGTATATTTTATGGAAGGTTTACCAGTTAGCATAACATCGTTATTATGCAAAAAAATACCGCAACACTATATGAATGTAATAAAACCATTTAAATGTTTCCTTATTTTAAATTTTCTCAACTAAGTTTGAGTTCAATTTTGCTAAAGTTGGTGCTGAAGCTATATTCGCTATCTCAATCGACTTTTCTATAGATAGTTTTTTATCCAAACAAAAAGCCAAGACTTCATTAAATGTATCTCTAGCAGCCGTTGTGTCAACCACATCTACTTTTTTAGCAGGAGCAGGGTTTAGTATAAAGGTTTGATGTTGTTGTAACTGACTTGCTAGATATTTAATACTCTCTAAAGGAATCTCTAACTGAGTTAAAATAATATTAGAAGATCGAATTTTCTGAATATTTCTATCTATTAGTTTTCTATCCAACTTAGCATTAGCTCCCATCACAACATTAATCATATTTTGACCTATTTTATCAACTGTAATAAAAGCTAGATCAGTGTTTGTTTCTATATCCTGATTAATACTTGAAATATCAAAACCAACCTCTCTATAAAAATCTAAAAGTCTATCCCCAAAACTGTCTTTACCAATATTTGCAATAAAATTTACATTTTCTCCAAGTCAAATACATAAAATGGGAGATAGAAGTAATGAAAAAACCTTTTAATATGCTTTTTAAAAATGGTGTTGAAGCTTACCCTGAAGCTCTATTTACGAAAAGTGAATGTGAATTCTTTATAATATTATGTGAAACAGCTATTGAATTATTGAGAGATATTGTGCCATCGCCACTTGAAGTTATTTCTCATGTAGTTGATATGTATTTATTAAATATTTTCGTACACGGGATTAAGAGTTTTACAAAATATAGCTTGTTTAAATGGAATAGTATTTCCAATATTTGTCAACTAGTTAATAATAGAGCCAATATGCAGTTAATTTTTCCAAATAATCCAACCTTCTTTATCATTATTTATATAAATAGCATAGTATGGCCTATCCAAAACTAAGATTAAATCCTTTCTAAGTTTATTAAACCTTGCTTCTTCTTTTACATAATCACTATCAAATTGCATTTGAAGAGTTTTATTACCATACTCCATGATAGCACCTGTTGTCCTCCATCCATATCTAGATAGATATCCATTAAATGGTGTATTATTCATGCTATTTTTAACAAAAACTGAATAAGGAACATTTCCTAATGAGTAAAACTTACGTACATTATCCTTATTTTCAATGCTATACATATCTTCCACCAGTCCGTATAATATAGGTTTTTCGTATTCTGCTTGTATTTGCTGCATATTTCCAACTCTTGCGCTAAATATAAAACATATTAGTACTGTAGGCAGTAATAACCACTTTAAAACAGGTTTATAATATATAAGAACAACAGCTAAAATCATTAGACTAATAGGAAAATATGTATAAGCCCTAACCTCTGTAACATACATCTGATACTTTAAGAGTATCATAAAACCAAGTGTAGAAAATAGCGTCACCCCAATGCATACTAAATAACCATAAAAAAGCTTCATATTTTTATCATAGATAAGAGTTTTCAATATGATAAATATTGCTACAACTACAGATGGCATTATAAAAACAAGATAATGCTTCCAAAACATTATGTATGGTTTTATTGCATGACCTATATTTAAAATTAATTCTTTAGGCAAAGATAAAGAAAAAGTTAACATAGTTCCTCTACCTTGTGTTGCTCTTAAAAAGAGTTTTGTTTCAATATAGTAGATTATAGTTGCGACAATAAATATCAAAAAGCATGAAACAAAAAACCTTATGATTGTTTTATTTAAAACTTCTTTTTGAAACATAAGAAGGATTTCCACAGCCATTAATCCTAAAAATATATTTACTGTTGGTTGGTAAAAATTTAGGCATCCAACTAATAAAAATATTTTTGTCATATAATATTTATTATTTATACAATACGCCAAAACACCAAAAAATAATGCTAATACCATTCCCATACTATCAAAACGATATAACTCATTTTGTATAAAATATGGGTTTATTATAAATAAGAAGGCTAATGTGAAGGCATATTTTTGATGATTTTCTATAAGTCTTAAATAAATAATTTTTGCTGATAAGCCAATTACAAATATACAAAATATCCAATTAAATGGTGATGGGTCTATGGCTACATGTGATGCATATAGCCTAACTATAAGCTCAGTTAATGGCCTTCCTTGAATAAACCAAGAGAACTCTCCTGTCTTAAGCCTATATAGATCATCTATATATATTCCATGACCATAAATAATTGGGTAGAAGAAAATTAATGAAGTTAAGGATAAATAAAGAACTACTCTTTTATCTACCAATTCAAAATTCATAATTTGGTTTTTATAATTTAAAAATTTATTTATAAAATTCATTCTATTTAAAATATTATTCCATTTTTAGGTATATTATAGACTGTTGAATTAATGTACACAAATTAAGATATTTGTATTTTATGGTTATGGTTTTTTTCTTTTTAGGTATAGAAGAATCGCTAGGTAGTGATAATAGGTTTGTAAAATTAAATAAGTTAATTAACTTTGAAAAATTTAGAAAAGTTCTTAAAGGCATTTACACTCAAGATAATAGTAATTCAGGATAGACCAAGGTTATGATTCAGTAAATGTTTACCTGAGATTTTGAAAAATTAAAAGCCGTACGTATATTGTAAATTTTGGATATTATGTAAAGCAAATTGTTACGGAAATACAACTAAATACAGTTTGTAAGTTGTTTGGTTGGTCATAGATATTAGAGAAAATAATAAAAGAGAAGGTTTTTAATATAGCGGTTTTATGCTTATATTTAGTTATTAGTTTACTACTTTCATAATAATGAAGAAAAAAATAAATAAGAAGAGCCCATGGTCTTGGGTGCCGACAGTATATTTTATGGAAGGTTTACCAGCTAGCATAATAATGCTTGTTATGGCTATTATGTATAAAAATTTTGGTGTTGATAATTCTCAGATAACACTTTACACAGGAGCATTTGTATTGCCTTGGGTTATTAAACCTCTATGGGCATCTTTAGTAGATATGATTTTCACTTCTCGGTGGTGGATATATACAATGCAAACTTTTGTTGGAATACTGTTGATAATTATGGCCTTAGCTTTAGGCTCAGAAAATTTTTTTGTATTAACCATTGTCATTAGTTGGTCTATAGCCTTCTTATCTTCTAGTCATGATATTGCAGCAGACGGTTTTTATATTAAGAGTCTTTGCCCTTCACAACAATCTTTTTTTATTGGTTTACAATCTGTAACCTATAATCTTGGTAAAATTTTTGCCACAGGTTTTTTACTTATGTTGAGTGGTTTTATATACAGTAAAACTGGTAGTTATAAGATAAGTTGGGCAGTTTGCTTAACAATAGCTGGAGGATTAAGCTTGTTTTTAGGGATTTATCATAGGCTTGTATTGCCATATGATAATACTAAAAAAATATCATTAAATGAGGCATGGACTAACTTTATTGATGTTTATAAAAGTTTTATAAAGATAAAGAAGTTATGGTTAGGCTTAGTGTTTATCTTTTTATTTAAATTTTCTGAGAGTATGGTTATTGCAATATTACCATTATTTTTAATAGACTCAAAAACTAATGGTGGCTTAGCACTTACCAATACTTTTACCGGATTTGCGTATGGGACTATATCACCATTAGCTATTATATTGGGAGGCATTGTTGGTGGTTATTATCTTTACCGGACAGGCTTCTCAAAAAGCATTTATCTATTATTCTTTTTGATTAATGCTCCCCATATTTTATATTTTCTTCTAGCATATTTTCATATTACTAATCATATAGTAGTGGTTTTGTGTATATTGATTGAGCAATTTTCTTTTAGTATTGGGCTTACGGCAACACTACTTTTTGGTTACTTTATGGTTAAGGATAGTCCTTATAAGACAGCTCATTACGCATTTTTCACAGGAGTACTTTTCTTGGGAAGGATGATTCCTGTAATGATTAGTGGTCCTATCCAAGAGAGTGTAGGGTATACTAATTTTTTTGTTATTGTGATTTTAGCGGCTATACCTACATTAATTATTATCAAAAAAGTTAAATTAATGGTTGGTGATTATGGTTTAAGAAAACACTCCTGAGTAAGTGATTATGGCTGGTTTTTGAATCCTTGTGCAATAATAAAAAACTCTCTTGAATGTGGGCGTGACGATTTGGGTTTAAATTGAGTTACTTTTGTGAAATTATCACGTACTTGCCTTAGGTATTCATCGCTACCAGATCCTTGAAATATCTTAGCTATGAAGCTACCATTTTTAATTAGATTGTCTTTAGCAAATTCTAATGCTAATTCTAATAAATATATTGATCGTGCTTGATCGGAAGTTTTGTTGCCACTGAGATTTGGGGCCATATCAGATACTACACAATTGATCTTTTGATTATTTACAAGTATGTTTAGTTTTTCATATGTTGTATCGCTTGAGAAATCACCTTGTATAAAATCAACACCAGCTATAGGATTAATTTCTAATAAATCTAAAGCGATAAGTTTACCATTTTGACCGATGTGTTTTACTATTTGTTCAGACCATCCTCCAGGAGCTGCACCAAGGTCGACTACAAACATATTTGGTTTAAAAATTTTATATTTTTCATGTATTTCAATTATTTTGAAACTTGCTCGACTGCGATAGCCAAGTTTATTAGCCTGAATAACATAATAATCTGAGGTATGATCTTGCATCCATTTCTTAGTATTGGAAGATTTTGACATTTAGTGAGTAATATATAAGAGATGTTTTTTAATATTGTAAGAGTATTTTAGTAATAAATAAAGTCTACAATGCTATTAGGTGTAATCATTTTGATGTTGTTATAAAAGTTTATAAAAATCTAAGCTTTATGGTTATAATTATATTAATGCTTTTATGAACTTAGTTTGAAGATGTTTAAAAAAATATTTGTTATGTGTATGGTTATATTATCTGTTAGTTCGTGCACTGTTAGAGATGATATTCAAGATAATATTGATCATTATAAGCTATTGTCTAGAAATCAAGCTATAAGAGAAATAGATTATAGTAAGCATACTGATAATATCGAAGGAGTGAGATTCTTGGTTGCAAATTACCCAGATCAGGTTATAAAGCTTAAAGGAACTGATTTTGATGCGAGGTATCAGAAACTTGTTGAGTATTTGAAAAATAATGATTATACAGTTATTGTAAATGAGAAATTACCATTAACAGCTACTATAATTGCTGAAGTTAATAAGCCACTGCCTGATCTTAAATATATTGGTATATCTATGGAGCAAAACACAGAGATGCAACAAACTTTGTATAATATTTCTTACGGTGGAAATTTATTTAAAGCTCGTGAGCTGTATAATAATTATAAGAAAACTCTATGATTTTTTTCTGCTAAATAACGATGCTATTATTAGCAATGTCACTCCACAAGAGATTGCAGAGTCAGCAATGTTAAAAGCTGGCCAGTGATAGTTATTAAGATGAAAGTCTAAAAAGTCAATTACATAGCCTTGAAAAGCACGATCATAAAAATTTCCAAGAGCACCACCTAAGATAAGAGCGAATGAAAATAAACTAAGTTTTTCCTTGATGGGTTGCTTAAGAATCAGGTATATAAGAATAATAGCTGCAAGTAAAGATATCGTTGCGAACATTATCATTTGCCAAGATGTTTGGTCATTACTAAGTAGGCTAAATGCAGCTCCATGATTATAGAGTAGAGTTAGGTTAAAAAAATTAGTTATTTTAACTGGTTGAGCTAACTCTAAGCTAGTGTTAGCAAGTTGTTTTGTGTATAGGTCTATAGCTACAATAATAATTGCAACAATAAAATACTTTAATTTGGGTTTAAGCGAATTCACGAGATTCCCCAGATTCTGTAGTTATGTTCTCAATACAGCGACCACATATATCTATATATTGACTATTTTGACCAACTGTAGAACTACGATGCCAGCATCTTTCACATTTTGGTTCGTCAATTTTAGTTATTTTTATAAATAAACCAGCGATATTTGTTTTAGATGAACTACTAGATTTTTCTTCTATTAGCTTTAAATTTACCTTTGAGGAAATAAGTAAAAATCGTAGTTCATTTTTTAGTTTACTTAGAAGGTTATAGTTATCTTTATCAGCATATAGTGTAATTTCAGCTTCTAGAGATGCTTTGATAAGATTTTCATTTCTTTTCATCTCAAGAGTTTTATTTACCTCAGAACGGATTTCTTGAATTTTTGTCCAAAAATCTAAATTTAATTCATCTTTTTCATCAAACGCTTTAAGCTCTGTATACCATTCACAAAGTTGAATTGGCAGGTCAGTTGTCTTAGGAGTGGCTTCCCAGATTTCATCTGCTGTATATGAAAGGATTGGGGCTACCCATCTAACCAAAGCATGCACTATATGATAAATAGCTGTTTGTGCGGATTTACGTGGATGACCATTTGTCATAGCAGTATACTGCCTATCCTTAATAATATCTAAATAAAAACTTCCCATTTCTACAGAACAAAAATGATGTATTAATTGTGCTACAGTATGAGTTTGGTAATTTTCATAAGCATCTATAATTTTGTCTTGGAATTCTTTGGTTTTGGCTACAGCCCATTGATCAAGTTTAACTAATTTATCAAATTCAATAATGTCAGTTTCTGGATTAAATCCATTTAAGTTAGATAATAAAAATCTAGCAGTATTTCGTAGTCTACGATATGTATCAGCAGTTCTCTTTAGAATCTGGTCAGAGACGGCCATCTCACTTTTGTAGTCAGTTGATGCTGTCCATAGGCGCAATATATCAGCACCAAGAGTGTTATAGATATCTTGAGGTGAAGTTACATTTCCTAGAGATTTTGACATCTTGTGACCATGTTCATCAACTACAAATCCATGTGTGAAAACCTCTTTGTAAGGTTGGCTTCCTTTAGCAGAGATGCCAACTAATAGGGATGTTTGGAACCAGCCCCGATGTTGGTCAGAGCCTTCCAAGTATAAATCAGCTGGGTAGCTTAAGCGTTTATCTATATCTAAAATACACATACTAGATGATCCAGAATCAAACCATACATCCAAGGTGTCTGTAACAGACTTATATTGATCAGTTTCGGATATAAATTCACTATCATCGGAATTAAACCAACTTTCAATACCACCTTTTTCTATTTTTTCAGCTACTTTATGTAATATTTCTATTGTATTTGAATGAAGTTCTTCTGTATCTTTGTGGATAAATAAAGGTAAAGGCACGCCCCAAGTTCGCTGGCGGGAAATACACCAGTCAGGTCTGTCTTTGATCATACCTTCTATACGAGCTTGTCCCCAGCTAGGAGCCCAGCTAGTATCTTTAATAGCTTGTATTGCCTTATCACGTAGCCCTTCTTTTTCCATGCTGATAAACCATTGCGGAGTTGCTCTAAACATTAGAGGAGTTTTGTGACGCCAACAGTGAGGGTAACTATGTTTGATTTTATCAGAGTTCATCAGGCGTTTTTTTTCACCTAAAAGTTCTATAATTCTATCATTTGCTTTAAATATAAATTCACCAGCAAAAAGTTTTGTGTTCTCACTGTAACAACCATTTCCTTTTACAAAAATCTCCATAGAGAGTTGGTGTTGTTTTCCTAAAGAGAAATCCTCAACACCATGGGTAGGAGCTGTATGAACCATACCTGTACCAGAGTCATCTGTTACATGGTCTCCATGTAAAATAGGGACATGGCGGCTACTATAAAAAGGATGTTCTGCAAAGATGCCAACTAGCTTGTCGCCACTAGCAGTAGCTACGACAACAGCGCCTTCGATTGCATATCTCTTTAATGTTTGTTCAACTAGGTTTGTAGCTAATATTATGTAGAAATCATCAATTTTAACCAAACTGTAGCTTAGTTGATTATGTACTGCGATAGCTTGGTTTGCAGGAAGTGTCCATGGTGTTGTTGTCCAGATAATTGCGTAAGCATCATGGTTTAAAACATTAAGTTCAAACGCTTTAGCAAGTTTGTTTTGATCTTTTATCTTAAATTTTACATCGATAGCCGGAGAGACTTTATCTGCATACTCAACTTCAGCTTCTGCTAATGCTGATCCGCAGGCAGTACACCAATGTACAGGTTTAAATCCCTTGTTTAGGTGGCCATTATCAACTATTTTTGCTAGTGTCCTAATCATATTAGCTTCATAGCTAAAATCCATAGTTAGATATGGTTGTTCCCATTCGCCTAATACAGCTAATCTTTTAAAATCTTTTTTTTGAATTTCTACTTGTTTTTTGGCATATTTGCGGCATTCCTTTCTAAAAGCATCTTCAGATATTTTTTGACCGGCTTTACCATGTTTTTTTTCTACTTGTAATTCTATTGGTAGTCCATGGCAATCCCACGTTGGAATAAAAGGAGCATCGTAGCCGCTGAGTGTTTTTGATTTGACAATTATATCTTTAAGAATTTTGTTTACTGCATGTCCAACATGAATGTTTCCATTAGCATATGGAGGGCCATCATGAAGGATGAACTTATCCCTGCCAGCAAAATGTTCTCTGATTTTCTTATAAATGTTTTGCTTTTCCCATTTATTAAGAATCATTGGCTCTTTATTTGCTAGGTTTCCTTTCATTGAGAAGGAAGTTTTTGGCAGGTTTAACGTGTCTTTGTAGTCACTCATGTAAGTTCCTTAGGTATTAAAATAAAGTTGTATTGAAAAATTTAAAATTACTTAAACTTAAATTATAAAGCACAAAACTGATTATGTTAATAGTCTATAATCTACTTATTAATTTTTTTGCAGTTTCTGTATCTTTTGTTATTTGGTATTTTAACTCTTCAAAAGAGCCAAATTTTTTCTCAGATCTAATGAAGTTTATAATTTCTACGGTTATGTGTTTACCATAGATATTCTTATCAAAATTGAATATATGGGTTTCTAAAAGATTATTTTTCCCATCGATAGTTGGTCTTGTGCCGGCATTGGTTACACCATAAAAAGTTTCATCATCTATTTGAACTCTTGTTAGGTATACTCCTTTCAAAGAGGAATTTTTTGGTAGTCTTTGATTAGCGGTATGAAAACCTATTTTCCTGCCATTTTTTTGACCATGTATAACCCTAGAGTTGATTTTTAGAGTTGCTCCTAAGAGTTTGCTAGCTTGTAGTATATTATGTTCTGAAATGGCTTGGCGAATTTGGCTGCTGCTAACACGATGGTTATCTAAGTTTAGAGTTGAGACTTTATCAACTTTGAATTTATAAGTTGTTGAGAATTTCTTTAAAAGCTCATAATTACCAAGACGTTTTTTGCCAAATTTGAAATCGTCACCAATTATTATATGCTTTATATTTAGTTTTTTAATTAAAAAATCGGTAATGAAATTTTCAGCATTAATATCTGCAAATTTTTGATTAAATTTTTGGCAAATTATATTTTCTATACCAAATTGACGTAGATTTATAATTTTGTTTCTAAAATCATAAATTCTAGAGGGAGCTTTTTCTTTTAAAAAGAATTCTTTAGGTAAGGGCTCAAAAAATAGTATATAAGGAACTAAATCATTTTCCTTTGCAATTGAAATGAGCTTTTTAATGATGGCTTGGTGGCCTAGATGTACCCCATCAAATGATCCTATTGCAACAGCTTTTGGAGAGCTATCTATGACATTATTTAAGTTTATTGTTATTTCCATTATAAATAAAAGGCTTAAAATTGGTTTTTAAGAATATAATTGCGTATAGTATTCATTTTTTGTTGAAAAAAAGCAACTGCTGTTAGATACTTACCAGTTAGATGTTTTTTGTTATATTTTAAATATACATATTTTAAGTGGTTTTGTCATGGAAAGACGTGGAAAAAGAATAAGAAAATTAAGAAATAAAAATGGTAGAGTTTTTGCAATTGAAACTAATCTAACTGGAAGGCAATTACTAAACAATAGAGTTTTAAATAAGGATGTAGCTTTTAGTCAAGAAGAAAGAATAGCCTTCAATCTGATAGGTTATTTACCGGAAAAAGTTGAAAGCTTAGAAGAACAAGCTATTAGGGTGCGCAGACAATTAGATTTAAAACCTGGTTCTCTTGAAAAATATGTCTTTTTAAATAGGCTTCATGATTTAAATACAACTCTTTTTTATCACTTTATACGTGAGAATTTAGAAGAAGTAATGCCTGTTATATATACACCAACAGTTGGTGAAGCAGTTCAAAAGTATAGTAGTCAATTTAGAAAGCAAAATGGTTTGTTTATATCGATTAATCATAAAAAGCATATTGCTAAGATTCTAGAGAGATATGAATACAATAGTATTGATTTAGTTCTTGTGACTGATGGTGAAGCAGTTCTTGGTATTGGAGATCAAGGTATTGGTGGTATGAATATCAGTATTGGTAAAATCATGGTCTATGTTGCAGCTAGTGGTATAGACCCTGCGAGAGTTTTACCTGTTCAGCTTGATATGGGTACAAATAATGATGCTTTACTAAATGCCCCTGGATATTTAGGTGTACGTTTACCTAGAGTTTCTGGTGAAACTTATGATGAGTTTATTGAAGAGTTTGTAGTGCAAGTGAAAGCGAGATTCCCTAATGTATTTTTACATTGGGAAGATTTGGGGCGGGATAATGCAACAAGGCTTTTAGAAAAATATAAACAAAAGCTATGTACTTTTAATGATGATATTGAGGGTACTGGTATCGTTGCAGCAGCCAACTGTATTGCAGCTGTTAAAACTGCAAATACAATTAGGATAAATGCTGGTGAATTAACGACTGAAGAAGCACTTAGCACTATTTGTGATATTAAAGTAGTTATTTATGGTGCAGGAAGTGCCGGTTGTGGTATTGCAAGACAACTTGCTGATGTGATTGCTGATAGAGCAGAGGTCTCTATCAAGAGAGCTAGAAATAGTATATATCTTGTAGATAGATATGGCTTGGTTTGTGATAAGCAAAAAACTAAGAGAGTTACTCCAGAACAAAGACCTTTTGTCAAAACTAGTAAAGAAATAGATGCTTGGGATGTTGAAGATTTTAATTATATAACATTAGCCGAAGCTGTTAAGAATACTAAAGCAGATATATTGATAGGTACTTCAGGACAACCAGGATCGTTTACTGAAGAAATAGTGAAAACTATGGCTGATAATAATAATTACCCTATCATTATGCCGTTATCTAATCCAACCTCCTTATGTGAGGCATTGCCTGAGGATATTATTAAATGGACGGAAGGTCGTGCATTGATTGCTGCAGGTAGCCCATTTCCTGATGTTGTATATAATGGTCGTGAGTATCGTATTTCTCAAGGTAATAATGCATTTATATTTCCAGGTTTAGGTTTGGGTTCAGTAGCGGTACATGCAAAATTATTAACTGATGGTATGATTAGAGCAGCTTGCTATAGGCTGAGCGAACTATCACCAATGGTAATTAATGAAGATATAACACAACCATTATTAGCGAAAATAACTGATTTGGTAGCTGTTAGTAAAGAAATTACAAAAGCAGTTGCTAAACAGGCTATTTTGGAATCAGTTCACGGTGTTGACATTGATTTAGAAGATCTTAATGAAGATGAGCTAGATGAAGAAATAGATAGATTAATTAATTTATCTACATGGGCTCCCATATACGCGCCTTATATGCCAATTTAATTTTTGGCAAAAAGTTTATTAAACCTAATAGGTAGAACTATTTCAATACTTTTTAATAATCTTTTTTTGAGGCTGTAAACTTGTTGAAAACAAACATTTATATATGCTACACTCAGACAGATTAGATTATTATGTTATATTATAGTAGGGAAGTTGTATTGTGGTTCAAAAATTAAAAAAAACATGTTTGCTAGTTGGTAGTTTATTGGCTTGTTATGGTTTAGCATATTCTGAAGATTCTCCTAATGTGGTGTCTCAGGGCGGGCCACTTGGTGCGACCAGTATAGGTGATCAAAACCTTGGGAGTGTTAAAGCAGGAGGTAGTTCTGCTAATGCGAACGCTACTAATAGCCAAAATTCAGCTATAAATGAGAGGCAACTCTTGCTGAAGTTGCAAGAGCAGGTTCAACAGCTACAAGGCCAGCTTCAACAGTTAAAAAGTCAGGGAAGTAACTTTAAGAATACCTCAAATGGAGATTCACAATTTACAACTTATAGTTCAAAGGTTGATGGTAATACTAATGCTAGGTCACTTGGTGCGTCGACACCTAGTGGTGATATGAGTGAGGCGCTTATAAGCGGTGCAAGTTCTTCTGATATTATGGCGAATGTGAACTCTAGCGATTCGATTATTAACTTGGATGGTCAGGCATTAGGTGGTATATTTAACCAGCGAGGTGGTATTGACGTTGGTGGTGCACCAGCTATTACAACTCAGGGTGAGATAACATACCTAGGTGCATATTCTGGTAACAACAGTATTCCTATTGGACAGATTTCTTCCAGCCTTTTTGCCTCAACATTGTTGGGCCAAAGAGAAAAATTTGATGATTATACAGTGTTTTTTGGTGGAAAAATTGAAGCCGACGCTCAGGTTTGGTTTGGTAATACTATACAAAGAAATGGTGGTGCAGATCCGTTCCAAGGTAATGGTCAAAATATATATTTAACAAGTGCAAATCTATATTTCTTATCAAATTTAGGTCACTATGTAACTGCTCAGTTTGATTTTGATACTGATGAGACAGGTTCTTTTGGTCTAGGTAACGCTTTTGTAATCTTTGGTAATTTAGATACCTCACCATTTTTTGTAACGGCTGGTAGAAATAAGCTTACGGTTGGTTCATATGGTGGTGGTGGTGCGTGGGCAAATGGTATTACTGATTATTTATCACCAGGTAAAGTTACGAATCTTTCTGTAAATTATAAGAGTGAAGTCTGGAACTATAGTGTTGCTGTATTTGGCTCAGATGATAAGCGTGCTAACTTTTCTACGGGTTTGTTCTATGCTGATAGTTGGACTCCAAATTTAGCAGCAGGTTTTAACGTTGGTTATGTATATAATATGGCAGGTGCTGGTAACTCTTCGTTAGCAGCAGCATTAGATAATCTTCCAGGCCGTGAGAAAGATACGGTTGGTGCATTTAACGTTGATGGAAACTTAACATATGCATTGCTGGGAGGGTTCTTAAACGTAGGAGCTGGATGGGCGACTACGACAAACAAAGAAGATTTTAATGGTGATGGTACATCAAGTGTCCTAACAGGTGCTTGGTATGGTGCAGCCAACTATTCATTAGTTCTAGGTGGTAGAAATACTAACTTTGGTGTTTCATATGGACAGTCATATAATGCAGCAGCAGTTCCTATGGGCTTGGCAAATGCATCACCTAGTTTTGGACAAACAGCATCAGGGATTAGGAATCAACTTATTTTCTCAGGTCAGCGTGCTTATTTTGATGATAATGTTTTATTTGGTCCGGAATATGCTTATCAGAAACTATATAGTGGTGAGCATATGAATACAATTACTCTTGATATGTCTGTATATATATAAACATATAGCTAAATGATTAAAAAAATAATCCTTACTTTTTTAACATTGCTTTTTCTTTCTAATACTGCTTTAGCAGTAAATAATCAATCTTCCAATTCTACAGAGCCAAGTCATGAAGAAATTAGTAAGTTAGCTAAACAAATAAGACTTTTGCAGCTACAAATTAAGAGTTTAGATCAACAAGGAAATAGTAATGATTCAATTGTGGGATTGGGATCACACCAAAAAGCATCTAATGATGAGTTTAGTGATTTTGATAGCAATATTAGGATCGAAGAGCAGTATATGCAAGAGCAATTAGCTATAGGCTCTCTAGGTGCTGATAAAGGAGTCGATATAGGAAGCCAAGTCAAGATAACAACTCAAGGTGAGGTCTCTTATGTAGGTTCATTCTCAAGTAATAACACGATTCCAATCGGTCAGCTACCAAGCAACCTTTTTGCCTCAAGTATACTTAAGCAAAGATCATTTTTTAATGATTATTCTATATTTTTTGGTGGTTTTATTCAGGCAGATGCTCAAGTTTGGCGCGGCACAGATATTACAACAAATAGTGGTTCAACTTTTGATGGTAGTGGTGAAAATGTATATCTAACTAGTGCAACTTTATATTTTATATCAAATCTTGGGCACTATGTTACAGCTAACCTAGACTTTGTTGCAGATCAGTATAACAATTATGATTTACAAGATGCTTTTGTAATATTTGGTAATCTTGACACTACTCCAGTATTTGTTTCAGTTGGTAAATATCGACCATCTGTTGGTTCATATGGTGGTGGTGGTCCATGGACAAATAGTATAACAGCAAATATGTTTCGCCCATTGAGAGTAACAAATGCGGCTATTAATTATAGGGGAGATACAGCTAACGCAAATTTCACTTTATTAGATTCGGAAAATCATGCGACATTTTCATTAGCATATTTTGATGCAATGACTTTTGAGGATGTAGCCCAGGTTGGTTTTAATGTAGGCTATATGAATGATATCAGAGGTGCAAGTAGTAGGTTTAATTTTGTAGATAAAAGAGTGGGTGAGTTTAATCTTGATACGGCGGTGAATTTTGAGAGTATTCCATTTTTACCTGGAAGTTTAAATATTGGTGGTGGCTGGGCTACTACAACAACTCAAAGTTCTCAATTTACTGGTAGGAGTGATGCTTTTGCTGGGGCCTTTACGGTACAGGCAGCGTATACATTTACATTATATGGTAAAGGTCAAAACATTAACGCCAGCTACGGACATTCTTATAATGCTGATAATATTCCCATGCCGCTATCAGCTGAGGGGAGTTTCTTTAAGGCAGCATCAGGTATAAAAGATCAAGTGTTGATTTCTACACAGAGATCTTTGTTTGATGATAATGTTTTGGTAGGTCCAGAGTACTCATGGCAAAGCTTATATAATGGCCAGCATATGAATACGGTTACTTTAGATCTTTCTGTTTATATATAAATTTTTGCTAACTGTTTAATTCAGATTGAAGATTATGAAACTATAGAGGTGTTAATTTTTTTGACTAAAAAGATATAGCTTTATAAAAAACTTTAAATAGAGTAACATTAGCATAACTGTATTAATAATAAAATTTAAGAATAAAAATGTCTTTTCTAATTGCTATAGTCGGTAGAGCAAATGTTGGCAAATCGACGCTATTTAATGTCCTGACAAACTCACGTGATGCGTTGGTGTTTGATTTTGAGGGAGTAACGCGCGATCGTCAATATGGTCAAGCAAAATATGATGGTCTTGATTACCTAGTAGTAGATACCGGTGGTATATCTGATCAAGATGCAGGCTTTGATGAGTTTATGGCAAAACAATCTGAAATGGCTATAGATGAGGCTAACCTAGTATTTTTTATAGTAGATGGTAGGTCTGGATTAACAGCTGGGGATGATTATGTGGCTAATCTTCTACGTCAGAGAAATAAGAAGGTTGTAGTAGTAGTTAACAAGGTCGATGGTGTTGATGAAGAATCTGCAATGGCAGATTTTTATGCTTTTGGCTTTGACAAGGTTTTTGCTATATCTGCAGCTCATCGTAGGAATACTCAAAAATTAATTGATAAATTTTTAAAAAAACCCTTAAATGAATATTACCAAGATTATACTCAGTCTGCAGAACATAAAGAGCAATTACGTCACGGTATTCATTACTCATTAATTGGCCGCCCTAATGTAGGTAAGTCAACCCTTACAAATAGAATGTTAGGTGAAGATAGAGTTGTTGTGTTTGATATGCCTGGTACGACTATTGATAGTGTGAGTATACCATTTGAACGACACGGTCAGAAATACACCATAGTAGATACTGCAGGTGTACGTAGAAGAGGTAAAGTAAAACAAACTTTAGAGAAGTTTTCTGTGGTTAAAACATTACAAGCTATACAAGATTCTAATGTTGTAGTGGCTGTTGTTGATGCTAGGCAAGGAGTGTCAGACCAAGACTTAAGTTTGATACATTTTGCAATTAAAAATGGTAGGGCGCTAGTGTTAGCTGTTAATAAATGGGATGGTATGACAGAAGAGGATCGTAATCAAGTTAAGCAAGATCTTAAAAGAAAGCTTTTCTTTTTACAGGATTATGTTGATATACATTTCATTTCAGCTCTTCATGGTACTAATGTCGGCCATCTCTTTGAGTCAATAGAAACTGCCTATGGATGTGCAAACAAAAAAGTTACAACAGCAGATGCCACTAGATTAATGCAATTGGCTGTAGAAGCTCATTCACCACCAGTTGTCGGTAAGTTTAGAATTAAGCTTAAATATGCGCATGTTGGTGGTCATAATCCACCTGTTATAGTGATCCATGGTAATCAAGTAAGTAAACTACCTCATTCATATAAAAGATATTTGGAAAATTTCTTTAGAGAGGCACTAGAGTTTCGTGGTACTCCTATTGTATTTGAATTTAAACAATCAGATAACCCATTTGCAAATAGAAAGAATAAGAGAATGACGGATGAAAGCAGTAAGAGTAAAAAAGCTAAATAAGATAGCCGATGATATAGTCATAAATATCAGTGGGGCAAAAAATGCTTTATTACATTTGATATTTGCAAGTTTGATTCCAGATACTCAAACCAAATTTACTAATGTTCCAACCACTCTTTTAGATTATAAAGGTGCTATAGATATACTCGAGAGCGTAGGGGCAAGTGTAGTAGAAAAGGATGAAACAGTAACTATAGATACCTCTAATATTACGACAGAAACTTTAGAATTATGTGGAGAGATGACTTCTAAAACCCGTTGTTCATTAATGCTTTTGGGCTCAACTCTTAAGAAAAAAGGACGCGTAAAAATAGGTTTTCCAGGTGGTTGTAGCTTTAGTGAAAAGAGACCTTTTGATATTCATTTAGAGGGGTTAGAGGCACTAGGAGCAGAAGTTATATTAGCAGAAGATCATATTGAAGTTACTTATAAAGAAGAAAAAAATGCTGAATTTAGAATGCCTTTCCCATCAGTGGGAGCAACCATGAATCTAATTATGTATGCAGTGATAGGCAATTCAGAAGTTTTGTTAGAAAACGTTGCACTTGAGCCAGAAGTCGTTACATTAATAGACTATTTAAATCAGTGTGGGGCGTGTATTGAATTTGATTTTGAAAGTAGAAATATTAAGATTTCTGGAGTTACAAGGTTATCTGGGTGTGAATTTGAGATAATTTTTGACCGCATTCAGGCTATGACTTATGCTGCTATGGCGTATCTATATAAGACAAATATAACTATCACAAATATAAATACTAAAGATACTTATAACATTAAGAAGCCGCTTGAGAAGCTAGCTAATGCTGGAGCTAGTTGGGAGTATGATCAGAATAACCATAGTATAAAATTTTTTGGTAAAGATAGTTTTATAAAAGGTGTGGATATCATAGCAGCGCCTTTTCCGCATTTCCCTACAGATTTGCAACCAATATATGCAGTGATGCTGCTTATGGCTAAGAGTTCAAGCACTATACAAGATACAGTGTATCCAGAAAGAATTAACTATGTTTATCAGCTTCGTAAAATGGGTTTTAATATTTCTATAGATAATAATCTTATAAAAATTAAGCCCCATAAAGCTTTAGATGCAGTTCGACCTGCTGTCATGAGTGTTAAAGATTTGCGTGCAGGTATGGCTTGCCTGATGGCAGGATCATTATTAGATGAGTTTTCAACTATTAATAATGCTCATCAAATTTTTAGAGGTTATAATAATCTTATAGAGAATATGTCTCACTTTATGCAGATAGAGATTTTAGATAGTAATGTTTAGGTAGCTAATGTCACAATATACATCTTTAGAAAAATATAATACATATCGAATTAAGTCTTTTGCTAAGCATGTATATTTTCCATGCACTGAGGTTGAATTACAAGATATTGTTAATAAGCATAAGAAATTGTTTTTTCTTGGTAATGGAAGTAATGTTATATTTTCTAAAGAATATTATGGCGATGAGGTTGCCTTTGTTATTTTTTGTAAGAAACTTAATTCTTTTGAGATTGAAGGTAATTGTGTAAAAGTTCAAGCAGGTGTCTTATTGCAAGATCTTGCATTAGCTACATATGAAGCCGGCTTAAGCGGTCTTGAGACTTTTTATGATGTGCCTGCTAGTGTTGGTGGAGCATTGATCATGAATGCCGGTGCCTATGGTGATGAGATATATGATTGTGTTAAAAATATTAAAGTTTTAGATTTAATAAATAATCAAATCAAAGAATATCAAAAAAAAGATATAGAATATGGTTATAGATATTCTATGTTTAAGTATGATCGGAATATTTGTATATTGAGTGCTGAGTTTGAGTTTGAAAAGAAGCAAAGATCAGAGATTAAAATAAAGCTTGATGACATATACTCACGTAGATTAAGCAATCTTCCTCAAAAACCTACAGCTGGAAGTGTTTTTAAGCGTCCTCAGGCAAATATGCCTGTTGGAGTTATGGTCGAAGAGCTCGGTTTAAAGGGTGCTCAAGTTGGTGATGCACAAATATCTATTAAACATGGAGGAATTATTGTTAATAAGGGTAATGCCACAGGGCAGGATATATTAAAATTAATTTCTTTTATAAAAGAAAAGGTTGCTGAGCATTATAATGTTGAGTTGAATGAGGAGCAAATTGTTATTTAAGGGAGTTTATCTAAAAGCTCTTCTTTCTTAGTATAATATCTAATATACTTTGCATAGGTAAAAATTTTTTATTAAATCATGACAAAGCAAATCACATTTTCTTTAATCTGTGTATCGTTACTTTTTTGTACAGCCTCTGCTGAAACTTCGAATGAAGCATTACAACAAGCTACTGTACAGGACTCTCAGTTGGCGAGTTCACAGGGTGAAGCTCAAAAGAAAGTTAACACTAATAAGCTAGACAAAAATTCAACTGATAAATATGCCTGGGGGATAAGTTCTTCAGGTTCGACTATTGATGAGGCAGCTTTAGATGAGTATACTCAAAAGGTTGTAGCAAATGCGAAGCTAGCAGAATCAAATAAAAAATCCGGATTTAATCAGTTGGATAATAATGCTAATTCATTGAGAGCTCATACTAAAAAAATAGTCGAAAATCATACTTCAGTAGCATTAGATAAACAGCAGAATAATCTAACTATAGCTACGCAATCAGATGATGATCATAGCTATGAGATGTTATTAGCAGAGGCTGATAGGATTCTAAATGATGGCGAACATTCAGAAGCTATAAAAAATATAGATAAGTTAGCTAAAGATAGCAGCAATATAAAACAGAGTAATCCATCGCCATCTAAAGTTGCTAAGCAAATCGATGATGTGGAAACCGACTATGAAATTGATCAAAAATTCAAGAAACCTCATGATTATTACAAAGGAGCATCAGCAAGAGATTATATAAATCAAGAAGTGAAGCATTATGATGATAATTATAAAGTTGAAAATTATCAAAGTCTTTTGGAAAGCATAAAAACACCAGAGCAAATTTCGAAATCATTTCAAGAAATAGATAGTAATGATAGTGGTAAGTATAAGTTAAATGACGGTTATTCTATTGAGCAAATCACTACAGTTGGACTTTTAACAGGTCAAGAAAAGCGTCTTAAAGAATGTTTGATATTGAAAGTATATGGTGGTGGCACGTGGCGGACATATTGCCAGCCGATCAAGAAGCCAACACAGTGTTCTGATTATGATTGGCAGCAGCTTTCAACTATGGCTATTATGTACTGTTAAGTAAGTGCTTAGGCTATTTCTCTCAGCTAATAATTTTTTTTAAAATCAGATATTTGTTTTTTAAGCTCATCTAGGCTAATTCTATTTGGGTTTGGTTTAGAAGAGTTAATACTGTTTTTACGTACAGCATAACCATAGAGAGCTTCAATCTCTAATTGTAAATTTTTCTTAAAGTTGTTTATAAACATTTTCCAAGAATTTTTGCCTGTAAATCGAGTATGCATATTTGTATCTGCAAGAGGTTCATTTAATGCCCGAATATCTTCAAAGAGAGTGCTCGGAGTTTCATAAGTAAGTGTGATCAGGTCTGATTCTATAGCAGGTGTTTTATATTCACTTGACTGTAGTGTATTACCCCATGTGAGTAAATCTATCATATCATTTGTATGTTTTTTAGCACTAACTGTTGAGATGGCTTTTTTAAAAGAATAAAAAGACTTATCACCAAAAGTTGAAAATAATAAAATTCCATCATCATTTAAGAGTTGATAATACTCGTCTAGTTCTTGAGTTAGATTATCAGTTAGGTGAATGGTTGAATTGGAAATTATAATATCAAACTGGCATATGCTAGTTTTATTTATATGATGAATATTTGTTTTTGGGAAACGTAAATTTAAGCTTTTTAGATAGTCATCATCATAATAACCATCTATTAATATATCAATTGGGTTTAGCTTTATAAAATCTAATCTTTTAAGTAGCCTGTTTGCAATTTCATTTTTAATAAAAGATTGAGGGTGTATTTTTCTATTAGAGAGTTTTTTTAGAAAAAGCTGGTAATTAAACATATAAATATATTTTTTGTAATTATGGTGTAATTGTAATAGTTTTTTTATCGATGTACATAGTAGTATTATTTTTATGTATTAATTCATATTAGTTGCTCTTAGAGTTTAAGTTTTAAAAACAGTATACTTTTAAATATAAAAGCTGTTAACTTAATTTAAGATATATGAGATTTAGGTGTTAGATGAAGCAGACTATAAAGTTAGCTATATTAGATTCAACCATAAAAAGTATTAAAAGTAGTTTAGAAGGATCGATTTTTTATGAGATAGTCTCAAAAGAAAATATTGTTAATGAAATTGTTGATAATAAAGTTGATGCTCTAATTTTAGATATCCCTGACCAAGATGCTTTTCTTGAGATCGTCAGAAAAGTCAGGGCAAATTTGCATACCTATTTATTGCCTATCTTCTGTATTGAAAATAAAAGATCATTGTATGTTGATGAATCTTTTGTCAGTCTTGAATTAGTCAAAAAGTTGGTCATCGATATAGGTGAGCAATGTGATGTTTTGACTTCAATTATACAGACTGATAAGAGAATTACTCGTGATTGGCAGCTTAGAATGCTGACTTATTTGTATACACGGAGATTTTTTTAAATCTTTAGATGTTAGTAAAAACAAAAGTAGTAAAAATTTTTATATAGTTAATCTGATAATATTGTGCTAAAGACGTGAGTAATAGCATCAGATAAATTATCAAAAGAATTATTTACTTTTCTTAAAATTCTTTTAAAATTGGCCCAAATTTTTTCTATAGGATTTAAATCAGGAGAATAAGCAGGAAGGTATAGTATCTGTATATCAAACTTCTCTGCTATTTTAGCCAATTTAGGAGACTTATGAAAACTAGCATTATCCATAACAACAGTAGTCTTTGGAATTAACTCAGGACATAAATGCTCTTCAAACCACTGATTAAGAATTTGAGTATCTGTATATCCAGTATACTCTAGCGGTGCTATAATCTTCTTTTCTAAATAGTTATAACCAGCAACTATACTTTTTCTCTGAGTTTGATAAGCAATAACTTCACCATAGCTAGGTTTACCAACAAGAGACCATCCTCTTAGTACAGACTGTTTATTATCCATACCCATTTCATCTAAATATACAAGTTTGTTAGGTTCAATAGTCTCAACAACCTCTATAAAACTTTGCCTATCTTGTTCTTTTCTTTGCTTATATTTAGGTGTCTTTTTTTAAAACTAAAACCAAGTCTGGTAAGACAATCATAAAATGTGCTTCTAGGTATTTCAGGAGCTAATGCTTCTCTAATATCTAAAGCCATTGCATCTGGATATGTTCTTAAGTAGCTTTCTATCGCTTCCTTATCTGTAAAGGTTGCTACTCTACCGCAACCCAAGCCTTGCTTAGATTTATAATCACCAGTTGTCTCGTATAAGTTTATCCAAGATCTAGTAGTACGGATATCTATATTAAAAAAATTACTTAGCTCTTTGTCTGTTAGGCCTTCTTTATATTTAGTTATTACGATATCTCTGAAATCTTGGCTATATGATGACATTTTTTCTAAATATTATAACATTATTGTCAAATAACTATCGGATTAACTATAATTATCCAATTATTGAGGTTTTTTGTGAAAAATTTCATAATTTAGATGAGTGGTTGCAAGATCTTAAACTGAGTGGAGTTTTAAGAGTTAAAGATTTTGTAAAGTCATATTTTTGTTGTAATAATTGTATGTCTGCCCATGTTTTATTTTCAGAACGTTGTCCTGATTGTAAAAGTGAAAATATAACTTTAGCTGATTTTTTACATTGTTATACTTGTGGTAATATCGCACCTGAAGGTGAGTTTTTACGTAATGAACAATATCTTTGTTCACAATGTAAAACAGTTCTACGTCATATTGGTCATGATTATGATCGTCCTTTAGAAAGTTATACCTGTAATGATTGTGATAGTCATTTTATTGACTCTGAGGTTATTACAAGTTGTATAGACTGTGATACAACTACGAAGACTGAGCGAATGAGAAGGTCCACAGTATATAATTATGAGTTAACTGAGAAGGCTGAGCATTTTATTAGTCAAAATATAGATTATATTATGTCGATATTTGATAATATTAATTATGTTGCTCCAGAGTTTTTTTACGGTATTTTGGAGTGGGCTGTAGCGATGAAGCAGCGTGAAAAGGCTTATGATTTTACATTGTTGAGAATAAAAATTTTAGATAGTATAAGGGTCGAAGATGTTGGGATATTGGCAAAGAGTCTTAAAGATATTTTAAGGAAAACAGATATGTTGACTAGGCCATCAAGTCAGTTGATATGGATTTGGTTACCAAATACTTTCCTGAAAGGAGCAGAAATAGTCGTGCAAAAACTTAAGAAAATACAAGCATCTGAAGGAATGCATATAAAAGATTCAATGACAATTAAGATATTTGATTCCCAAGGAGTTGAGGGTCATAGATCAATACGATCATTGTTAGCTGAGCTAGCAAATAGGGAGTAATAACTTGGACTTGATATATTTTGCTTACCATCATTTAATTTTAATCTTACATAACCCTAGAGGTTTTTTTATATCAGTTTTTGTTATTGTACTACTTGTCGAGGCCCCATATACTTTTTTTATTCTTTTAGCTGTGATGGGAAATTATTTCGACCAGTTATTAAGACCGAATCAACGCCAATTATATTATCCAAAAGTAAGTTGCATAATTACAGCCTATAATGAAGGTAAAGGCATCTTGGCAACTTTAGAATCTCTGGAAGAACAGTTTTATAAGGGAGCAATTGAAATTTTGATTTTGATTGATGGTGCGAATATAAATAAAGAAACTCTTGATGTGGCGATGAATTATAAACATAAATTCAATCAAACTTTAGAGATATTGTTAGAGCATCAAAAGCAGTTTCGTCAAACTCGACAGCGTACTCTAAAAGTAATTCCCAAATGGGAGCGTGGTGGGCATGCATCATCAACTAACCTAGGATTTAAGCTTAGTAGTGGAGATTTGATTATTCAACTTGATGGAGATACTTCAGTTGATAATGATATGGTTAGTAATATGGTTCAGCAGTTTTCTGATCCAAATGTTGTCGCATGTTCAGGAACCTTACGAGCAAGAAATGTTAGAAAAAATATTATAACACGCTGCCAAGGTATGGAGTATATGCTTGGTATTCATATGTCTAGAGTTGCACTATCAGCAGTTAATAGTGTAAATAATGTTTCAGGAGCTTTTGGAGGATTTAGAAAAAGCTTTATGGAAAAAACAACTCGATGGCGCAATGGTTCAGCTGAGGATTTGGATTTGACATTAAGATTGCAATCTTTATTTAGGCGCCATAAAAACTTAAAGATATAGTTAATCCGATAGTTATTTGACAATAATGTTATAATATTTAGAAAAAATGTCATCATATAGCCAAGATTTCAGAGATATCGTAATAACTAAATATAAAGAAGGCCTAACAGACAAAGAGCTAAGTAATTTTTTTAATATAGATATCCGTACTACTAGATCTTGGATAAACTTATACGAGACAACTGGTGATTATAAATCTAAGCAAGGCTTGGGTTGCGGTAGAGTAGCAACCTTTACAGATAAGGAAGCGATAGAAAGCTACTTAAGAACATATCCAGATGCAATGGCTTTAGATATTAGAGAAGCATTAGCTCCTGAAATACCTAGAAGCACATTTTATGATTGTCTTACCAGACTTGGTTTTAGTTTTAAAAAAAGACACCTAAATATAAGCAAAGAAAAGAACAAGATAGGCAAAGTTTTATAGAGGTTGTTGAGACTATTGAACCTAACAAACTTGTATATTTAGATGAAATGGGTATGGATAATAAACAGTCTGTACTAAGAGGATGGTCTCTTGTTGGTAAACCTAGCTATGGTGAAGTTATTGCTTATCAAACTCAGAGAAAAAGTATAGTTGCTGGTTATAACTATTTAGAAAAGAAGATTATAGCACCGCTAGAGTATACTGGATATACAGATACTCAAATTCTTAATCAGTGGTTTGAAGAGCATTTATGTCCTGAGTTAATTCCAAAGACTACTGTTGTTATGGATAATGCTAGTTTTCATAAGTCTCCTAAATTGGCTAAAATAGCAGAGAAGTTTGATATACAGATACTATACCTTCCTGCTTATTCTCCTGATTTAAATCCTATAGAAAAAATTTGGGCCAATTTTAAAAGAATTTTAAGAAAAGTAAATAATTCTTTTGATAATTTATCTGATGCTATTACTCACGTCTTTAGCACAATATTATCAGATTAACTATATTACATTCACCAAATACTATTGCTCATACAGATGTGCCGGAGAGTTTGTGGAGCTTGATTAAACAACGAATGAGATGGGATGGAGATACTTATTTTATCTATATTCGTAGACATAGAAAAAAACTTTTGCCTAAATATATGGGGTGGAAAGCTTTCTTTTTTACGACTTTTTCTGGTTTGTTTTTGCATGCGGTTCAGCCGATTGTTATCGTTTTGAGTCTGATATATACAGTTTTTGAATTTCCATTGAGGATAATTTTACCTATATATGTAGCTGTTTATATATATTATGTGATTTTGAATTTTGCACTATATCTAACCTTCATACTTTTAATTTCAGAACGCAGGAAGCAAGATTTAAAATTGTGGTATGTAATATTATTTATGCCATTTTATTCGGTTTTTTTAAAGTTTGTAGCAACTGTAGCTCTTTTAAGTGAGTTCTTTATTAAAACTCATAGGGATAGTACAATGGCTCCTGTATGGGTTAATAAAAAGGTTAAATAAAAATAAGATGAAATTTAAAGCGCCACATAATGTTTCTGACTATCAAGTAAAAAGGTCACCTATACGTAAAAATATTGCTAGATGGTAGTGGTATGCTGTAATAATAGTAGTGATTACACCTTTAATTTATATTATATGTTTAATTTTTAGTAGCAATTTTTTTATAGTAGCTAAAGGTACTGTAGTAACTGAGAAGTATTTAATAAGAGCTCATGAAGATGGATTTATAGAGGAAAGTAATGTTCATGCAGGTAAGCTTGTAAAAAATGGTGATAATGTTTTTAAGATGACATCACCTCTTTTAGTGGCAGAACTTTCAGAAGTAAAAAATCAAATTAAGGATTTAAAAAAACTTCAAACACAGCTTTATAAAAGCGATTTAAAAGCATTAGAGCATAAGTATGATATCGCTAAAAAATATGTAGATATTAATAAGAAGTTTTTTGATGCTATGATTGAGCTACGTGAAAAAAATATTATCAATGTAATCGAGCTTCAACAATCATCCCAGGTTTTACATACAGCTGAGATGGATCTGGAAAATGTACTCGTAGAAAAACAGCGCTATACTTTAGATAAAGATAATAATTATGCAGAGATACTTAGGAGTTTTTATTTACAACAAAAACTTCTTGAGGAGAAAATAAAGAGCCTTGATATTAAAATTGATGTTGATGCTATAGTAAGTCGGATATATGTGTATAAAGGAGAGTTTGTTCAAAAAGGTCAAGAATTAGCTATTCTTTCTTTATTTGAAGAGCCTTTTATAAGAGCTTACTTGAAGTCGAAGTTTATTTCGTATGTTGCTAAAGGAACTCCCGTAACTATTCGTTTTGATGATGGCGCTACATTTAAAGGAGCAATAGAGTCAAGGCCTGTATTTGCTGAATTGAATAATGATAGAAGTATGTTTGATGATAAACAAGCAGAGGTGGTTATTATTGTTAAGCCAATTGATAAAATTCCAGAAGAATATAATATCAATAGTGTGCCGGTAGAAATAGATGTCGATAGAATATAAAGAGTAGCTATTTGATTGGAAATTTTTTTGTAACTATACGTAATTTTTTATTTAGGCAAAATTGTCTTTTGTGTAAGCAGGCTGCGAATTATCTTATTTGTAACTATTGTTTTGAAAAGTTACAAAAGCATCTAAACTTCCAAAACCAAAAAATAGATTTAGATTATGATTATTACTATCTGCTTAAATATACACCAGAAGTGAAGTATCTCTTACAGCAGTTTAAATTTCAAAAAAATTTACTTGCAGGTTCAGTGTTTTCTAAATTAATGAGGTACTGGTGGAGTAATCGTAAGGATAATTTTTTAAATAATGTTGATGCTATAGCTGTTATACCTATTCATAGGTTTAGATATTTATATCGAGGCTTTAATCAGGCTGAAGTTATAGCAAAAGATTTATCTGAATATACAGGTATTACTACGACCTTCAAAAATTATTCAAGAATCAAATATACTAAATCTCAAGCTAAATCATCAAAGCAAAAACGTAGTGAACAAATAAAGGGAGTATTTAAGTTAGATAAGCCAATAGTAGCTAAGCATCTATTAATATTTGATGACGTTATGACAACTGGCTCTACGCTTAATGAGTTTATCAAAGTGATTACGGAAAATAGTCAAATTGAGAAGATATCAATAGTTACCTTAGTTAGGCCTAATTAAAATATTTTAGCACCCTATGTTATAAGATAATCTTATAATCCTTATAAAATCTATATATTTAACTTTAAGTAAATGATTTGTCATAATAGTCATAAAGATTACAAAGATTAAATAAAAAGGTGATTACAATGAGAAAAATAATTTTAGCAGCAACAATGATATTCAGTTTGGCAACAGTAAGTTTTGGCTATGGTGCATACGGGGTTAATAGTTTTTCAAACTCTTCTTTTCCACCACCTGTTTTGAATTTAGCAGATTAATCAAAAGCTATTCAGGTAGTTTTGATTTGATCTTACCACCAAGGATATGGGCATGAATATGAAAGATTACTTGTCCTCCTTCTTTACCTGTATTAATTAAAGTTTTGAAACCTTTCAGACCTAAACCTTTAGCAACTTTAGGGATGGTTAGCAGTAGTTTTCCCATCAGCTCTTGATCTTGCTCTTCTAAGTCATTTAAACTAGAAATATGTTTTTTAGGGATAATTAGGGTATGTATTTCAGCGCTCGGGTTGATATCGTGAAAAGCTATAAAATTCTTATCTTCATAGACTTTTTTACAAGGTATCTCACTGGTTATGATTTTGCAAAATATACATTCAGACATTTTATTTTTCCTTTTTTAATCCATAATAAATTAAGCAAGCCACACCAGTAATTATAAACCCAACACTATGAGTTTCAATAAAACTTTGCAATTTGATTATAGGAGTTAGGTCTTTATCTAGGTTAAAAATGATACCTAAACTAGTTAAGGTTATACCAGCACCTAAGGCAAATTTATATTTTTTTCTTGATGAGGGATGGCTATTTGCTTCTTTTATCTGGATGGGATTTTTTAAATTCATTTGAGTGTGTTGTAATATGTCAAATACCATTCTAGGTACATCAGGGAGTTTTTCGCTGACTCTAGGCATATTTTCTAGCGTACGATGATAAAAACCTCGTAATCCCATTTGTTCTTTCATCCATTTTTCTAAAATTGGGCGAGAAGTATCCCATATATTAAGTTCTGGACAGAGTTTTTGCCCTAATCCTTCGACATGAAAGAGGGTTTTTTGCAATAGGGTCAATTGAGGTTGTATATTCATATTAAAGCGGCGAGCCACAGTAAATAGTTGCATTAGAGTATAGCCTAATGATATTTCACTCATGGGCTTTTCAAATATAGGTTCGCATACTGTTCTAATAGCTGATTCAAGTGCATCAACTCTTGTATTGTTAGGGACCCAACCTGATTCAATATGTAGTTCAGCCACTTTTTTATAGTCACGTTGGAAAAAAGCTAAAAAATTTCCAGCTAAGTAGCGTTGATCATCTCTATTTAATGTACCTACGATCCCAAAATCTATAGATATATATTTAGGATCAGCAGGGTTTGTAACATCAATAAACATATTGCCTGGATGCATGTCTGCATGGAAAAAACAGTCATCGAATACTTGAGAGTAAAAAATTTCAACTCCACGTTGAGCTAGTAATTTTCGATTAACTCCTAAGTTATCAAGTGTCTTAATATCTGATACTCTTACACCACTTACTCTTTCCATGACCATTACGGTTGGACTGGTATATTCCCAGTAAATTTTAGGGATATAATGAATAGGTGAGTTTTCAAAATTTCTACGTATTTGCGAAGCATTAGAAGCTTCGCGAACTAGGTCTAGTTCATCAAAGAAGCTTTGATTAATTTCTTTAACAATTTCAATTGGCTTAAATCTTCTGATTTCTTTTAGCTTATTAAGTATCTTTGCAAATATTAGCATTAAAGAGGTATCAAGTTTCAAAACCTTTTCAATACCTGGGCGAAGAACCTTAACGACAACTTCTTCATCTGTATGTAATACAGCTCCATGCACTTGTGCTACAGATGCTGATGCTAGGGGGGTGCTTTCAAAGCTTTTAAAGATTTCACTAATAGGTTTTTTAGCAGCTTTTTCAATTTGTGCAGCTGCTAGCATATTATCAAAAGGAGGCACGTTATCTTGAAGCTTTGCAACTTCGATTACAACCTCTGGAGAAAGTAAATCTGCTCTAACAGATAAGGCTTGGCCAAACTTGATAAAAATAGGGCCAAGCTTTTCTAAAGCTTCTCTTATACGCTTACCATGTTCAAGCTTACGCATCCGAGGAGAATAGTAAAATGGATTTAGTAGGAGAAGAACTTTAAGGGTTCTAATTTTGGTAGCACGAAAAGGTTCATTAAGGAGACAATATCTATTTATTATGTAGAATATGTATATAAGTCTTAAAGATTTTTTAATCATTTTATAAGCCTTGTAATAATTTTAGCTTTGCTTCTATCCTATCGGCAGCTTGCTTTAAGTCTTGGACCTGGTTGTAGAATATATTTATTTCATTTTGTGATATTAATATTTTTCTTTCTTCTGTTAAGTAGTCTTTAATATCAATAATAGTTTCTTGTCTAGATGTTTTTAGATATTGCTTTGCTCTCTGAAAGGGCTTAGTAATAACACCAGCAAATTCTGGACTTGTTAGTTTTGATACTTTATAAGCTAGGTCTATATCAATAGCGTTTAAAAATTTATTAAATTCATTAAGCTCCTTTAAACTTCCTTGATAGTCAAGTTTTTCAGCAATGATAAGTTCTTGGAGATTTTTATTAAAAACAAGCTCCAGAATATGTGCAAGTTTACCTTTTAGAATGTTCTTAGATATTTGCTCTGTGGCATATATATTATTATTCTCTATTTGTATAGAAATTGTATAGTTAATATCAGTAATATATATACTAAGAAATTTACCGTTTAAAGGTATTAATAAAGGATTTAATTGAGGATCAAATTTAGTTAAAAATTTTAAAGCTGTATTTATAGTTGCAATCATTTTAATACTTATATCCGATATGTAAAGCTACAATTCCACCTGTCATATTACGATATTCGACATTATCAAACCCTGCTTCATACATCATCTGCTTAAGAGTTTCTTGGTCAGGGTGTTTGCGAATTGATTCGGCTAAATATTTATAGCTCTCGGCATCTTGAGTTATGATTTTGCCTAAAAAAGGTAATGCTTTAAAAGAATATTGATCATAAGCTTTTGAGAGTAAGGGGGCAATTGGTTTAGAAAATTCTAAGACTAATAAACGCCCACCAGGTTTTAATACTCGGCACATTGAAGTTAGAGCTTTTAATTTATCAGTTACATTTCTTAAACCAAAAGATATTGTTATGCAATCAAAATAGTTGTCGGGGAAAGGTAAGCATTCTGCATTAGCTTGGACATATTCAATATTGCCCACGCAGCCCTTGTTGGTTAGTTTTTCTTTGCCAACTTCAAGCATTGAAGAGTTGATATCACTCAAAACCACCTTGCCTTCTGGGCCAACCATTTGACAAAATTTATGAGCTAGATCACCCGTACCACCAGCTAGGTCAAGTACCTTATCTCCTTTACGAACATTACTTTTAGCAATAGTTTGTTTTTTCCAGATACGATGTACACCAAAAGACATTAAGTCATTCATTAGGTCATATTTAGCTGCGACTGAATGAAAAACACCAGCCACTTTTTTTTGTTTATCTTCCCATGGCACTTCCGAGAAACCAAAATCAGTTGTTTTCTTTTCTTTAGACATTTAAACTAAAACTTATAATATTAAAGCTGGTTTCATTATAGCAGAATATAGCGTATTTGTATTGGCAAGATACTACTAAATAAAGGAAGTGTAAGATGTATATATTATCTGGTGATATAGGAGGGACTAACACAAGACTTGAGGTGTCTCTTTTGGGTGGGGATGAAACTCAAAGTATAGCTGTTAGAAAATATAAAGGAGCTAACTACAACTGTCTATCTGATATTCTTGAGCAGTTTTTATCTGAAGTTAATTTAGTAAATCAAATTGATTCAGTGTGCTTAGCAGTTGCGGGCTTTGTTTCAAATGGTGAAGTAGAAGTTACTAATCTTCCTTGGATGGTGTCTGAACAGTACATTGCGGAAGGGTTGGGTATTGATAAGAGCAAAGTCAGAGTTATAAATGATTTTGAAGCTATAGGTTATGGAATAGAGTCTTTAGATAGAGATCGCGATATTTTAACAATACAAGTAGGTAGTCAAGATGATGAAAACCTATGTGCGGTGATAGGTGCAGGCACAGGGCTTGGAATGTGTTTAGTAAGTTACGATAAGGATCATAATCCTAGGGTTTACAAAACAGAAGGCGGGCATATTGATTTTTCACCTGTGGATGACGAGCAAGTAGAGCTTTTTAAGTTTATGCGCAAAACATTCCATCGTATTTCACCTGAGAGGTTCTGTAGTGGCTATGGAATATATAATATATATAAATATGTAGTAAGAAATCCACTATATAACCAACCAGAGTGCTTAGAGTTAAGACGAGCATTATTTAGTGTATCTGATTCCGATAAAGCAGCAGTGATTGTAAGATATGCCGTTGAACATAGAGAGCCGTCTGCATTAAGAACAATAGATATATTTTTAAGTATATATGGTTCTGTTGCTGGTAATTTAGCTCTTTCAAGTTTACCTTTTAGGGGGCTTTATATTGCAGGTGGAATTGCACCTAGGCTTATTAAGCAAATAAAAGAAAGTAAATTTTTAGAAAAGTTTAGAGATAAAGGGAGAATGTCAAATATGATGAGAAATTTTCCGGTTCATATCATTATGAATACAGATGTTGGCTTAATTGGTGCACGTACATATGCGGCAGGATTAGTTAATTAGTAATTATTATTGTTTTTATTTTCTCTATTATTTTTTGAGATTTTAATTATGCTGAGGCCTAAGATATAGAGACCTCCAAATATAGCAATGACTGCGTAAAAACTAGCAAAAATAATAAAAATAGCTGCCAAAATAGCTAATTCAGCTGTACAAAACATTATCAGTATAGTTATAGTTAATCTGATAATATTGTGCTAAAGACGTGAGTAATAGCATCAGATAAATTATCAAAAGAATTATTTACTTTTCTTAAAATTCTTTTAAAATTGGCCCAAATTTTTTCTATAGGATTTAAATCAGGAGAATAAGCAGGAAGGTATAGTATCTGTATATCAAACTTCTCTGCTATTTTAGCCAATTTAGGAGACTTATGAAAACTAGCATTATCCATAACAACAGTAGTCTTTGGAATTAACTCAGGACATAAATGCTCTTCAAACCACTGATTAAGAATTTGAGTATCTGTATATCCAGTATACTCTAGCGGTGCTATAATCTTCTTTTCTAAATAGTTATAACCAGCAACTATACTTTTTCTCTGAGTTTGATAAGCAATAACTTCACCATAGCTAGGTTTACCAACAAGAGACCATCCTCTTAGTACAGACTGTTTATTATCCATACCCATTTCATCTAAATATACAAGTTTGTTAGGTTCAATAGTCTCAACAACCTCTATAAAACTTTGCCTATCTTGTTCTTTTCTTTGCTTATATTTAGGTGTCTTTTTTTAAAACTAAAACCAAGTCTGTTAAGACAATCATAAAATGTGCTTCTAGGTATTTCAGGAGCTAATGCTTCTCTAATATCTAAAGCCATTGCATCTGGATATGTTCTTAAGTAGCTTTCTATCGCTTCCTTATCTGTAAAGGTTGCTACTCTACCGCAACCCAAGCCTTGCTTAGATTTATAATCACCAGTTGTCTCGTATAAGTTTATCCAAGATCTAGTAGTACGGATATCTATATTAAAAAAATTACTTAGCTCTTTGTCTGTTAGGCCTTCTTTATATTTAGTTATTACGATATCTCTGAAATCTTGGCTATATGATGACATTTTTTCTAAATATTATAACATTATTGTCAAATAACTATCGGATTAACTATATTAGGAGGGTGCGGGCAACTATGCTTTTGAATGAACACGTTGACTGCTTAATTACAACTAGTTGATTAGTATCGTCTTTATTCATTCTTTTAAAAATTTATTGCTATAAAGTAATTATACATTTATAAAACATTATTTTGCAAAGATTAAATATATACAGGATTATTTTTTGATGTGTTTTGATAGATATATAGATTGTATTATTAAAAATATAAAAGTTATGCCTAAAAGACCAAAGAGTTTAAAGTCCATCCAAACATTAGTAGAGAAAAAATATGCTATAAACAGATTGATTGTGCCGAGAATAGTGAAGTATGCTCCCCACATGTTATTTATTTTTTTCCATTTATGGGGCTTGAGATCTACAGTCTCTTTAAGAAGCTTTTCCATTGGAGTTTCTTTCATTGTATAAGTTGTTATTATTAAGCCTACTCCCATTAACCAATTTATAATACTTACTTTCCATTTTATAAACTCTTCATTGTGGAAATAAAGAGTTGCTCCACCAAAAATAGCAACGATTAGAGCTATAAAAATTTGAGTTTTAGCAACTTTGCGATGAACTATATATTCCCATATTACTTGTGCTATAGTTATTATGATCAACGCAGCTGTAGCAAAAAAAATGTCATAAATTTTATAGACAGTAAAAAATATGATGGCAGGAAGTAAATCATTAATCATTTTATTCATATGTATAATTAATAAGTGTTGTATAATGTCATAGAAGTATAACGTTTGTTATAAGAATTATGAAGAAATTAATAGAATTATATAGTTATGGTAATAATATAGCTCAGCTAAAAGAGATTAGTAATATTTTAGATAAAGATGGTGTTTTAGCGATACCAACTGATTCAGGGTATGCACTTGCATGTAAAATGAAATCTAAAAAAGGGATAGATAAAATTATTAAGATAAGAGATTTAGACAGTAGCCACAATTTCACTCTTTCTTGTAAAGATCTTTCTCAAATATCAGAATATGCAAAAGTTAATAACTCTGCCTATAGATTGTTAAAGAGATATACTCCAGGATCATTTACTTTCATCCTAAATGCAACAAAGAAGGTATCGTCATTACTTGTTACTAAAACCAAAAATACGGTTGGTATTAGGGTTAGTGAACATTATGTACCTCAGACAATATCAGCACAAATAGGAGAACCTTTAGTTATTGGTACCTTTATATTGCCTGGTGAAGAGATCGCTGTGACAGATTGCTCTAGGGTAGAAGATTCCGTCATGAATCATATTGATATTGTAATAGAATCTGATTATTGTGGCTATGAATCTACTACTGTAGTTGAAATGCTTGAGTTACCATATCAAATCCTAAGACAAGGTGCAGGAGAGATAGATCTTTAGTTATGCAAAAAACACTAATTAAGTAGTTGTCTATTTGGGTGTAATATTAGGTATGATGTAAAATGGTATACAGGTGTTTAATGAGGATCAAATATTACAAGCTCTAATTTTGTAAAAAAATTAGAAAGCTAAACTCAGTTATGTAGTTTGGTATTATAAAAGAAAATTATAGAATTGTATGCTTAAGCTATTTCAGTAATTAAAGTGGTCATGGTTATTAAATAATGAATTCTTATAAAACGATATCTCAAAACTTATTATAGTTAATCCGATAGTTATTTGACAATAATGTTATAATATTTAGAAAAAATGTCATCATATAGCCAAGATTTCAGAGATATCGTAATAACTAAATATAAAGAAGGCCTAACAGACAAAGAGCTAAGTAATTTTTTTAATATAGATATCCGTACTACTAGATCTTGGATAAACTTATACGAGACAACTGGTGATTATAAATCTAAGCAAGGCTTGGGTTGCGGTAGAGTAGCAACCTTTACAGATAAGGAAGCGATAGAAAGCTACTTAAGAACATATCCAGATGCAATGGCTTTAGATATTAGAGAAGCATTAGCTCCTGAAATACCTAGAAGCACATTTTATGATTGTCTTACCAGACTTGGTTTTAGTTTTTAAAAAAGACACCTAAATATAGTTAATCTGATAATATTGTGCTAAAGACGTGAGTAATAGCATCAGATAAATTATCAAAAGAATTATTTACTTTTCTTAAAATTCTTTTAAAATTGGCCCAAATTTTTTCTATAGGATTTAAATCAGGAGAATAAGCAGGAAGGTATAGTATCTGTATATCAAACTTCTCTGCTATTTTAGCCAATTTAGGAGACTTATGAAAACTAGCATTATCCATAACAACAGTAGTCTTTGGAATTAACTCAGGACATAAATGCTCTTCAAACCACTGATTAAGAATTTGAGTATCTGTATATCCAGTATACTCTAGCGGTGCTATAATCTTCTTTTCTAAATAGTTATAACCAGCAACTATACTTTTTCTCTGAGTTTGATAAGCAATAACTTCACCATAGCTAGGTTTACCAACAAGAGACCATCCTCTTAGTACAGACTGTTTATTATCCATACCCATTTCATCTAAATATACAAGTTTGTTAGGTTCAATAGTCTCAACAACCTCTATAAAACTTTGCCTATCTTGTTCTTTTCTTTGCTTATATTTAGGTGTCTTTTTTTAAAACTAAAACCAAGTCTGGTAAGACAATCATAAAATGTGCTTCTAGGTATTTCAGGAGCTAATGCTTCTCTAATATCTAAAGCCATTGCATCTGGATATGTTCTTAAGTAGCTTTCTATCGCTTCCTTATCTGTAAAGGTTGCTACTCTACCGCAACCCAAGCCTTGCTTAGATTTATAATCACCAGTTGTCTCGTATAAGTTTATCCAAGATCTAGTAGTACGGATATCTATATTAAAAAAATTACTTAGCTCTTTGTCTGTTAGGCCTTCTTTATATTTAGTTATTACGATATCTCTGAAATCTTGGCTATATGATGACATTTTTTCTAAATATTATAACATTATTGTCAAATAACTATCGGATTAACTATATAAGCAAAGAAAAGAACAAGATAGGCAAAGTTTTATAGAGGTTGTTGAGACTATTGAACCTAACAAACTTGTATATTTAGATGAAATGGGTATGGATAATAAACAGTCTGTACTAAGAGGATGGTCTCTTGTTGGTAAACCTAGCTATGGTGAAGTTATTGCTTATCAAACTCAGAGAAAAAGTATAGTTGCTGGTTATAACTATTTAGAAAAGAAGATTATAGCACCGCTAGAGTATACTGGATATACAGATACTCAAATTTTTAATCAGTGGTTTGAAGAGCATTTATGTCCTGAGTTAATTCCAAAGACTACTGTTGTTATGGATAATGCTAGTTTTCATAAATCTCCTAAATTGGCTAAAATAGCAGAGAAGTTTGATATACAGATACTATACCTTCCTGCTTATTCTCCTGATTTAAATCCTATAGAAAAAATTTGGGCCAATTTTAAAAGAATTTTAAGAAAAGTAAATAATTCTTTTGATAATTTATCTGATGCTATTACTCACGTCTTTAGCACAATATTATCAGATTAACTATATGACTATTCAGAAACAACAAACGTTGAGCTTGTTATGAAGCGTTATAGTGTTAAGATATTGAGTGAATATTATAGTGATTGTGTTGTATTGGATATTAGGATTAATGTATCTGATAAGATTGGATTTATCGATGAATTAACAAATGCAACAAAAGGAAATGTTAAGGTTGAGGAGTATAAGTAATTTTAATAATTTAAGCTAAAACTCTTTTTGTACGAATAAACATATAGATAATTGATCCAAATAAGCAAATTATTCCGCTAAAAATAAATACAATAAAAAAATTATTATTTGTAACATGCAGAATTATTCCGGTAATTAATGGTGCTAGACCAGCACCAATAAAATTAGCAAAGTTTTGAGTACCACCTATTGTACCTAAGAGGTGGGTGGGGGAAATATCTGCAACAAGAGCCCATGTGGGAGAGACTCTAAGACCTAAACAAAAAATAGTGATATCAATCACACATATGATCACATAAATATTATCAAGGTATGGTAGTGTTAATATTGATATTGAAGCAATAAAACAGCCTCCTATTATTGGAGTTAAGCGTGAAAATACTATGGAACAGTTTTGTTTAATCATAAAGTCTGAAATTATTCCACCAAGCATTACTGAGATAGCTCCAGAAATGAAGGAAGCAGAGGTTGCAATACTCATTCCCGATAGGCTTAGGTGCTTTATTTCTATAAAATAAAAAGGAAGCCAAGTTAAGAATAACCAGTAAGCATAAGATGAACAAAGATTCCCTAAACAGAGAAAAATTATATTTTTGTTCTTAAGTATTTGGATTAAAGATGTCTGCTGAGTTCTCTTATATGTACGATGATTTTTTAAACCTTCTTTTTTATGTAACTGCTGCCATAGTATAGCAGTTATTAGGCCTATCATACCTAATAGTATAAACATCCCGCGCCAACCTATTAATAGTATTAGGGCTACTAAGATTAAGGGGGCTAATATGTTTGCAATCCTTGGTCCTAGAGCTACTATAGATGATATTATTCCTCTTTTTGAGCTTGGAAAGTGTTGTTGGATTGTTTTCGTTGCGACTATAAAAAAAGGAGCTTCAGCAATACCAAGTAAAAGCCTCGTTAAGAGTATTGAATAAAATCCTACTACTAAACCACCTAGAATGCATATGCTAGACCATACGATCATGCTTGAAAGCATAACCTTGTTTGCTCCAAAACGGTCAACAAGGTAGCCAGCTGGTAGGCTTGCTAATGCATAAGTCCACATAAAAGCAGAAAGTAAAATCCCCATTTCTGTAGTGGAAATGTTAAAAAACCTAGTTATTTCTGTATTGGCAATACTTAAAGTTGAGCGGTCAAGATAGTTTAGTAATGCTAAAAAAAATAATAAAGTAATTATCAAGAAATTATAATTAAATCTTCGCATATTACGTTTTTATATTATTTGACACGCATGCCAGGTAGAGCGCCATCATGAGGCTCCAATATATATATCTCTTTACCATCACCAGCAGCTAAAACCATACCTTCAGAGACTCCGAATTTCATTTTTCTAGGTGCAAGATTTGCAACCATTACAGTATGTTTTCCAACTAAGTCTTCAGGTTTGTAAGCTGATTTGATGCCTGCAAAAACTTGTTTTGTAGTGCCACCTAAATCCAGTATAAGTTTGAGTAGTTTGTCAGCACCTTCAACATGTGAAGCATCGATTATTTTAACAACACGTAAGTCAACTTTCATAAAATCATCAAAGTTGCACTCTGAGGATATATCTAACTTAAGTTCTTCTTTTTTAGGTTCTTGAGGCTGATCTTTTTCTAACATTATTTTAGTGTCTTCTAGGATTTTATCAATTTTCTCTTTTTCAATACGAGAGGCAAGAGGTTTAAATTTATTGATTTTGTGGTTCTTTAAAAATACTGGAGCATCATCCCAGTTACTGATTTCAATATTTAAGAAGAATTCTGCTTTTTCGACTATGCTTGGGATAATTGGCTTAAGGTAAGAAACTAGAGCTTTAAACATGTTTATTCCCTGAGAGCATACTTGATGAACTTTCTGTTCTTGACCTTCTTCTTTAGCAAGCTGCCAAGGTTTATGATGATCGATGAACTGATTTGCTTTATCAGCTAGAGACATTATTAATCTTACCGCGTTGGCAAATTCTCTTTTTTCAAAAGCTTGGGTAATTGCTTTATGATTATTATAAAACTCTTTTTCTAGGGTTATATCAAAAGTTTCATCAGCTAATGTAGCATCAAATTTTTTATAAACAAACCCAGCGCATCTGCTAGCGATATTAACGACTTTTCCAACTATGTCAGAATTTGATTTGGTAATAAATTCTTCTAAATTTAAATCTATATCATCTATTTTAGAAGTTAATCTCGAAGCAAAGTAATATCTTAGATAGCTAGGTTCTAAACTATTTAAATAAGTTCTTGCTTGAATGAAAGTACCTCGAGATTTAGACATTTTTTTACCATTTACTGTTAAAAAACCATTAGCAAATACACTAGTTGGAGTTTTATGTCCTGTAGAAGCTAAGATCGCAGGCCAAAATAGGGCATGGAAATAGATGATATCTTTACCAATAAAGTGATAAAGTTCGCTTTCATTAGAACTATCTCCCCAGTATTGGTCAAAGTCAATATCATTTTTATTACAATAATCTCTGAAGCTAGCTATATATCCCATAGGAGCATCAAGCCATACATAGAAAAACTTTTTCTCATTTGTACCTGGTATAGCAAAGCCAAAATAAGGAGCATCTCGCGATATATCCCAGCTTTGAAGACCTTGTTCAAACCATTCTGCTAATTTATTGGCGACTTCAGGTTGTAAGTTTTGATTAGAATCTATCCAGTTTTTTATATCTTTTTCCAATGCTGGTAGGTCAAAAAAATAATGTTCCGAATTTTTTTGAATAGGGGGTTTACCTGAAACTACAGATTTAGGGTTAATTAATTCTGTAGGGTCGTAAGTCGCACCACAAACTTCGCAACTATCACCATATTGATCTTCAGCTTTGCATTTAGGACATATGCCTTTTACAAACCTGTCAGGTAAAAACATTTTAGCTTCTGGATCGTACGCTTGAGCTATTTCTTTTTTAGTTATTAATTTTTGCTTATTTAATTTTTCATATATATCTTCAACAATAGTTCTATTTAAACTATTATTAGTAGAATAATAATTATCAAAATCAACTTCAAAATCCGCAAAATCTTTTTGGTGGTTTTGGGAATATTTTTCTACTAGTTCTTCTGGCGTTACTCCAATGTTTTTAGCTTTTAGCATTATTGGAGTGCCGTGGGTATCACTACCACATACAAATATGCATTTATTTTGTTGTAGTTTTTGGAATCTTACCCAAATATCTGATTGGATATAGCCAAGCATATGGCCTAAATGAAGGTCCCCATTCGCATATGGAAGAGCATTAGTAACTAGTATTTTGCGCATTTTATTACTCAATTTAATATAGAATTATTTATAACGATTGATTCATTATAAAGATTTTTATAGGTTTTGTTTAGTGAATTTAATCAATAGAGCAATAAAATTAGCATATTATGCGATGATCTCTTGACACAATGTTTTATGTATATATAATAATTCTTCACATGGTTTAGGAGAGGTGGCCGAGTGGCTGAAGGCGCTCCCCTGCTAAGGGAGTATAGGCGTTAAACCCTATCGAGAGTTCGAATCTCTTCCTCTCCGCCATTAAGTTTCGATTCTTTTAAAAATCGGGTGCATAGCTCAGCTGGGAGAGCATCGCCCTTACAAGGCGAGGGTCGGGGGTTCGAACCCCTCTGCACCCACCACTTACATTGGGCAAGTGGTTCTAATTAATTTCTTTATTCTGCTAGTTAAAATTTTAATCAATTTGGTTTTTAGAGTAATATTAACTTAGTTTTATTATTTAAATACTATCAAGGTGGAGATATGCCATTATATCCTGAAATTAATGCTTATAATGAAGAGTTCTTAAAAGTTTCTGATATTCATACAATATATTTTGAGGAATGTGGCAACCCTGTTGGTAAGCCTGTGATATTCATTCATGGAGGTCCTGGTGGAGGGATTCAACCAAGTTATAGGCAGTATTTTAATCCTAATAAATATAGAATAATATTGGTTGATCAGCGTGGTTGTGGTAAGAGCACACCTTTTGCAGAGCTACAAGAGAATACAACTTGGCATTTGATTGAAGATTTTGAGCTAATTCGTGAAAAGTTAAATATCAATAAGTGGATGGTTTTTGGTGGGTCATGGGGAAGTACTTTAGGTTTGGCATATGCTCAATCATATCCAGAAGCAGTTTCGGAGCTTATTTTGCGAGGTGTTTTTTTAGGTAGAGAGAAAGAGCTTTCATGGTTGTATCAACATGGTGCTAGTGAGGTATTTCCTGATATGTGGGAGCACTATATTAAACCTATAGCTAATGAGAAAAGAAATGATTTTATATCTGCTTATTACGATATTTTGACAGAGAATGATGAGGAGCTAAAACAGAAAGCAGCTAAGGCATGGAGTGTTTGGGAAGCTTCAACAAGCAAGCTATTGGTTGATGAGAAATCGATAGATAAGTATGGGGAAGATAGATTTAGCTTGGCTTTTGCAAGAATTGAGAGTCATTTTTTTAAAAACAAATTGTTTTTAGAAGAAAATCAGCTTCTAAAAAATGCTTATAAAATAAAAGATATACCAGGTGCAATAGTGCAAGGGCGCTATGATATGGTTTGTCCAGCAGCAAGTGCTTGGGATTTACATAAAGTGTGGCCAGCTAAGTTGAAGATAGTGGCAGATGCGGGTCACTCTATCAGTGAATCTGGCATTATTGATGCTTTAGTTAAGGCTACAGATGGTTTTGTGGATGATCTTTATACAGAAGTAGTAAATTCGAAGTAGTTAGTCTCAATAATCTTATGATCTAAGCTATTAAATATAGCTAAAAAATAAGAAATAAAACATATCGTTAATAGTAAGCATAATTGAGTAGTTAAACCTATGTTTGTATGGTAGGAGCCTAAATATGATATGATCCCTATAGATAGTAGGTGAAATATAAGCCATAAAGATTTAGAGATTAAAAGTCTATTTCCCCTAGCTTTTAATTTTTCTATTATAATAAACGTTATTAGGCAAATAAATGTAAAAACTATAATACTTATAACTATGTTCCAACCGCTATAAAAAAAATCAGAGTAGAAAAATAAAAAGCAGTAAAACAAATTAAGTTAATAAATTTTAGTTTATAAGTTCTTTCAACCTTGGGGATTGATTTTCTAAAGATAATAGTTGCGATAGGGCCAATTAAGTATGTTATAGCCATCAAAGCAGCAATAAATGTTGAAACTTATTCCCAACTTTTAAAAATAAAAAATATCGTTATTGAGCATATAAAACTAATTAAAGTAAAGGCTTTCAAATTTATGCTTAGCTTTTTATTTTTTTGTAAAAAATTATCAGTAATAAGAACATTTAGTGATTCTATTGAAACTCTCAAGTAAACTACTCCGCAAATAAATGGAAAAGTTATTGCTGAAAAGTATAGTATTGTAATTAGGAGTTTTGAACCTATTTCAGATGCTACTATACCGAAAGCACCAAAAGCACTATTATTGCTTAATACTGTTGGAAAATGTCTTGCTGATATGAAGTATGCAATTTGTACAAGCATAAAAATAACCAGAGATATTATTATTACTAATATAATAGACAAAGGAATTGTCTTTTTTGGATTTTTAGCATGACCAGCAATTTCAATGATAGTTTTAAAACCAATAAAAGAAAATGCGATACCTCCCATGGTTATAGCATTAAAAATATTAGACCATTTCCACTGTAGTTCGGTTTGATATATCTGCTTTATTTCACCTGATTCTGGAGTTGATAGGAAAAAACATATAATAAAAAGTGCAACAAATATAGGGATTAAGATTTTAGCTAATGTAAAATAATTGTTTATTTTTGAAATGGTTTTTATAGAAAGTAGGTTTAAAATACAAATTAGAGCAACAGTTGAAAAGCCTATTATTACGTAGTGATAAGTATTAATTAATAAGTTAGGAAAAAATACCGCTAAATACTGAATTATAGCATGGCTTTCTACAGGAACAAATATCATGTATGAGAGCCATGTGAAGACAGCAAAAATAAAACCTGTTGAAGGGCCATAGATTAAAATTGGTATTTTTGAAGAAGTACCGTTGGTGGAAAACAGCGTGCTGAGTTCCATAAATGAAAGAGCTATTATTAGAGTCATTATTGCCGCAATTACCCAAGATAATATTGATGCATAGCCAGCAATTTTAGTGCTATATTCAGCTGTGAAAAGCCAACTTGAACCTATTAAAGATGTTATTCCAAGACCAATTAATCCAGGTAAGCTAATGTTTCTATGTCTCAAGTGTAATCCTTTAAAAGATTCAGTAAGTTACAATAATAGTTTTTTTATTTTTACAAAGATAATTAATCTTTTGAATATCTGATATTAATTATTTAAATTTGCTTAATAGAGACTTCAGTACTAGTATTTGCGTGATGTTTATTTTTTTGTTCTAAAGAAGGAAGTTAGGTATGAAATATTCGCTAGATAATTTTATAAATGGAGTAAGAGTTTCTGCAACTGGTAGTAGGCAGATTGAAGTTGATAATCCACAAACGGGTGAGATTATTGCTAATATGAGATGCTCCTCAAAAGAAGATCTAAATGAGGCTGTTGCAATAGCGACAGAAGCTCAAAAAAAATGGGCTAATAATACGTATAAGACAAGAGCTCAAATATTTTTTAAATATAGACAGTTGTTACAGGATAATTTTGAGGAATTAGCCAGGTTATGTTCAGAAGAAAATGGTAAGACAATCCCAGAAGGAGCTGCTGAAATAGCAAAAGCAATAGAGCTTTGTGAGCTGGCAATATCAATACCACAAACTCTTAATGATAGAAGGCAAATTATAAGTAATGGTATTGAATGTAAAGAGCAAAAGACTCCTCTTGGCGTGGTTGCAAGTATTGTGCCTTTAAATTTCCCTGTAATGGTTCCTCACTGGACTATTCCTATGGCTTTGGTTTTGGGTAACTCTATGATTGTTAAACCTTCTGAGCGTGTACCATTATCTTGTATTAAGATAGCTGAATTTCTAAAAGAAGCAGGGCTTCCTGATGGTGTGTTTAATATTGTTCATGGAGATAAAGATATTGTTGAAGGTATTTGTGATCATGAAGATATTAAGGCAGTATCTTTTGTTGGCTCAACACCAGTAGCTAAATTGGTATATGAACGATCAGCTAAGTCGGGTAAGAGATGTATTGCTCTTGGAGGTGCTAAGAATAATTAACTATATGTTGTTGATAGTTTGACTGCGGGTATGTGCGGTGTAAATATTGGTGTCCCAGTTCCAAGAGAGCCTTTTGGTTTTGGAGGGTGGAAGGATTCTAAGTTTGGCGTATCAGATATTACAGGTTCACAGCCAATAGATTTTTGGACGCAGACTAAAAAGATTACAACTAAGTGGAATGCTAAACATAAAAAAGATTGGATGAGTTAATATGTTTAATAATTGAATTCTTGTTTATAAAATTTATACGATAGTTTTGGAGTAAAAATGAGTATTAGAGAAGAGGTAAGACAAAGTAATGTGGACCACAATGTTTTCACTTGGATTAAACAAGGTGGCTTAGATCCAATTTGCATAGAAAAAGGAGAAGGATCTTTTATTTATGATTATGATGGTAAAAAAATTCTTGATTTTACTGCGGGATTAATTAGTGTGAATCTTGGCCATGGAAATGAAGTTGTTATTGAGGCTGTGAATGAGCAAATGAAAAGAATCGCTTTTCCTGCACCAGTACATGCAACTAAAGTATAGTTAATCCGATAGTTATTTGACAATAATGTTATAATATTTAGAAAAAATGTCATCATATAGCCAAGATTTCAGAGATATCGTAATAACTAAATATAAAGAAGGCCTAACAGACAAAGAGCTAAGTAATTTTTTTAATATAGATATCCGTACTACTAGATCTTGGATAAACTTATACGAGACAACTGGTGATTATAAATCTAAGCAAGGCTTGGGTTGCGGTAGAGTAGCAACCTTTACAGATAAGGAAGCGATAGAAAGCTACTTAAGAACATATCCAGATGCAATGGCTTTAGATATTAGAGAAGCATTAGCTCCTGAAATACCTAGAAGCACATTTTATGATTGTCTTACCAGACTTGGTTTTAGTTTTAAAAAAAGACACCTAAATATAAGCAAAGAAAAGAACAAGATAGGCAAAGTTTTATAGAGGTTGTTGAGACTATTGAACCTAACAAACTTGTATATTTAGATGAAATGGGTATGGATAATAAACAGTCTGTACTAAGAGGATGGTCTCTTGTTGGTAAACCTAGCTATGGTGAAGTTATTGCTTATCAAACTCAGAGAAAAAGTATAGTTGCTGGTTATAACTATTTAGAAAAGAAGATTATAGCACCGCTAGAGTATACTGGATATACAGATACTCAAATTCTTAATCAGTGGTTTGAAGAGCATTTATGTCCTGAGTTAATTCCAAAGACTACTGTTGTTATGGATAATGCTAGTTTTCATAAGTCTCCTAAATTGGCTAAAATAGCAGAGAAGTTTGATATACAGATACTATACCTTCCTGCTTATTCTCCTGATTTAAATCCTATAGAAAAAATTTGGGCCAATTTTAAAAGAATTTTAAGAAAAGTAAATAATTCTTTTGATAATTTATCTGATGCTATTACTCACGTCTTTAGCACAATATTATCAGATTAACTATAAAAGGGGATTTAGCCAAAAAATTAGCTGAATTATTGCCAGGAGATTTAAATAAAGCGTATTTTACATTGTGTGGTGCTAGTGCAAATGAGGCTGCTATAAAAGCGGCTAGAGCATATACGGGTAAACAAAAAATACTCACAAGATATAGATCATTTCACGGTGGTAGTTATGCAACTATGACTTTAGGAGGAGATCCTAGGAAAATACCTCATGATTCTGATGGTATACCAGGTGTTGTGCATTTTGAAATACCTTCTACTTATGATGGGATCTATAATGACAACCCTGAAAAACAAACTAAAGAAGCTTTGAAGCATCTAGAAAGAGTTATCAATTATGAAGCAGCAGAAAATATTGCTGCAATAATGTTAGAGGGAGTTAGTGGTACTTCTGGTTGCTATTTATATCCAGAGGGCTATATGGAAGGTGTAAAAGCTCTTTGTGATAAATATGACTTGTTACTTATTATAGATGAAGTTATGAGTGGTTTTTGCCGTACGGGAAAATGGTTTGGTTTTATGAATTATGATATTCAGCCTGACATAGTGACGATGGCAAAGGGTATCACATCTTCATATCTTCCATTAGGTTGTGCGATGTTTTCAGATAAAATTATGGCAAAGTTTGAGGATACTCCATTTGTGTTGGGAGCTACATATAGTGGACATCCTGTGTCATGTGCTGCAGGGTTAGCTACAATTAGTGAGTATGAAAGATTAAACATACTTGATAATGTTAATAATATGGCTGCATATTTTAATGAAAGAGTTGAGAGCTTAAAAGCTAAGCATAAGTGTATTGGTGACTATAGATCAAAAGGCTTGCTAGGTTGTTTTGAGCTTGTTAAAAATAAAGAAACAAAAGAGTTATTGATTCCTTATAATGCAAAAGATGTAAATATTACGATTAGGATTGCTGCTAAATTTAAGGAATTGGGTTTGCATTCGTTTGTGCGATGGAATCATATATTTGTAGGTCCTCCACTTACAATTTCTAAACAGGAGTTGGATATTGCGATCAATGCATTAGATAAAGTGTTTACCATGGTAGATAGTTATTGTGATTAAGGTTAATATGATTGCTGTTGCAGCCAATCACTGAAAAGTTTTACTATTTTGGTATGATTCTTATTCTTCTTTAATATAATGCGATGATTCCTTGTCATTAATAAATCTTCTACTTCAAGAATACTATATAGCCTATTAACTTCAAAATTATTGATACAGTTTTCAGACATGATGGCTAAATGATCGCTATTGGCTATGTAATTTTTGACAGATTCTATGCTTGGGAGTATGAAAAGCTTTTTCATAATGTTGGTGTTTTCTTTTATAACTTCGCCATAGGTATTAAAAACAACATCATTTAAAGAGATGTCGCCATCTTTGTTGAACTCACCTATCCAGTTTTGCATCACCTTTGAGTTTTCATTAAATTTTTTGATTGTAATATCTCTCGATGAGAGTGAATCATCATATTGAGCCCATGGATAATCAAAAATATCATCAACAGTTATATTATTTTTAGTTGCAAGTTTATGTTTTATCGAACAAATAACTTTTAAGTTAGCTTTTTTGATAATTATTTCTATTGTATTTAATTTGTGAAAAGCAATTCTACCTTCGACAAAACCAATATCGCAAGTTTCTTTTTCTATGTTTTCAAAAGCATTTTCCAAATTGCTGCTAATTAGACTGATATTTATTTTTGGATATTCCTTATTAAACTTAGCAATAAGTTCGGGAAGGATGTAGTTTGCCATAATTGCATTAGCAGCTATAGTTAAGTTTCCATGTAGTGAATGACTGGGGATGTTAAATAACTCAAACTCTTCTGCTCTTTCTAATATATCTAGAGCTTTTATAAAAAGTAGTTGTCCATCTCCATTGAGGCTTAGTTTTTTCTTTCGTCTATCAAAAAGAGTTACGCCAAGGTTCTTTTCTAGTTGCGAAATACTAATGCTAGCAGCTGACTGGGAGATGAAACTTTTATTTGCACCTTGGCTTATCGATTGTGTTTTTGCAACCTCAACAAAAACACGAAGTTGTTTCAGAGTAATTTTCATTATGCACATAGTTATAATCTATTTAATAGAGGTTATATATAATATTGATGAATGAATCAAGGATTTACGTGATTGTATGTTTTAGATGAGGTTTCAGGAGTTTTATTTTATGTTGAGGTTATTGTGTTATGATTTTGCTAGTTTAAATTAATTTTTAGTTTCCTGAATAGTAATTCAAAATGTAAAAGAGGTGTTTTACAAAAAAAAGCTAAAAAACCCAAAAAAGTTCAATAAAGTGCTTGCAATTTGGAAGGGTGATGCGTATTATATGTCTTCACCGGTTGGGAGTGATCCAAACGGTTGAGAAGCCAAGGTTTCGGAAGATATTTAATAGATATGTTATATACAAACACTTTGTTAATGAATTTGAGTATCAGTAGTTAGAGTCAGAAATTAGATTAAACTGAAGAGTTTGATCCTGGCTCAGATTGAACGCTGGTGGTATGCTTAACACATGCAAGTCGAACGGTAACAGGAAGAGCTTGCTCTTTGCTGACGAGTGGCGGACGGGTGAGTAACGCGTAGGAATCTACCCATTTGAGGGGGATACCAGTTGGAAACGACTGTTAATACCGCATAATATCTGTGGATTAAAGGTGGCCTTTGTGCTGCCGCAGATGGATGAGCCTGCGTTAGATTAGCTTGTTGGTGGGGTAAGAGCCTACCAAGGCCGCGATCTATAGCTGATTTGAGAGGATGATCAGCCACATTGGAACTGAGACACGGTCCAAACTCCTACGGGAGGCAGCAGTGGGGAATATTGGACAATGGGCGAAAGCCTGATCCAGCAATACCATGTGTGTGAAGAAGGCTCTAGGGTTGTAAAGCACTTTAGTTGGGGAGGAAAGCTTGTGAGTTAATAGCTCATGGGAAGGACGTTACCCAAAGAATAAGGACCGGCTAACTCCGTGCCAGCAGCCGCGGTAATACGGGGGGTCCGAGCGTTAATCGGAATTACTGGGCGTAAAGGGTCTGTAGGTGGTTTGTTAAGTCAGATGTGAAAGCCCAGGGCTCAACCTTGGAACTGCATTTGATACTGGCAAACTAGAGTATAGTAGAGGAATGGGGAATTTCTGGTGTAGCGGTGAAATGCGTAGAGATCAGAAGGAACACCAATGGCGAAGGCAACATTCTGGACTAATACTGACACTGAGGGACGAAAGCGTGGGGATCAAACAGGATTAGATACCCTGGTAGTCCACGCTGTAAACGATGAGTACTAGCTGTTGGATTCGGTGTAAAGGATCTAGTGGCGTAGCTAACGCGTTAAGTACTCCGCCTGGGGACTACGGCCGCAAGGCTAAAACTCAAAGGAATTGACGGGGACCCGCACAAGCGGTGGAGCATGTGGTTTAATTCGATGCAACGCGAAGAACCTTACCTGGTCTTGACATCCTGCGAACTTTCTAGAGATAGATTGGTGCCTTCGGGAACGCAGTGACAGGTGCTGCACGGCTGTCGTCAGCTCGTGTTGTGAAATGTTGGGTTAAGTCCCGCAACGAGCGCAACCCCTATTGATAGTTACCATCATTAAGTTGGGTACTCTATTGAGACTGCCGCTGACAAGGCGGAGGAAGGTGGGGACGACGTCAAGTCATCATGGCCCTTACGACCAGGGCTACACACGTGCTACAATGGGTATTACAGAGGGCTGCGAAATAGCGATATGGAGCGAAACTCAGAAAGGTACTCTTAGTCCGGATTGCAGTCTGCAACTCGACTGCATGAAGTCGGAATCGCTAGTAATCGCAGGTCAGAATACTGCGGTGAATACGTTCCCGGGTCTTGTACACACCGCCCGTCACACCATGGGAGTGGGTTGCTCCAGAAGTAGATAGCTTAACGAATGGGCGTTTACCACGGAGTGATTCATGACTGGGGTGAAGTCGTAACAAGGTAGCCGTAGGGGAACCTGCGGCTGGATCACCTCCTTAAAGGAAATACGAAAAAATAGAAATAAGCTTTAGCTATTGATTCAGAGGATTTGACTTAGTGTTTGTAGATAATATATTTTAGTGTAAATAAGATAACGGGTCTGTAGCTCAGTTGGTTAGAGCGCACCCCTGATAAGGGTGAGGTCGGTAGTTCGAGTCTACTCAGACCCACCAGAATTTTGGGGCCATAGCTCAGCTGGGAGAGCACCTGCTTTGCACGCAGGGGGTCAGCGGTTCGATCCCGCTTGGCTCCACCATTATTTTATTTGCATGATAATAGAGATATTTAACAATTTAGTATAGAAATAGACTTAAGAGAATAAGTGCAAGCGGTGAATGCCTTGGCATTCAGAGGCGATGAAGGACGTGTTAATCTGCGATAAGCTTCGGTTAGGTGGTAAATGACCTATGATCCGGAGATTTCCGAATGGGGGAACCCAACTAGGACAACCTAGTTACTCACTCGTCATAGAGTGTAGAGCGAACGAGGGGAACTGAAACATCTAAGTACCCTTAGGAAGAGAAATCAATTGAGATTCCCATAGTAGCGGCGAGCGAAGTGGGAAGAGCCTGGTATGATTTAGCATGATATATAGTAGAACAAGTTGGGAAGCTTGACGATAGAGGGTGATAGTCCCGTATACGAAATATACCATGTGGAACTAAGCATACGAACAAGTAGGACGGGGCACGAGAAACCTTGTCTGAATATGGGGGGACCATCCTCCAAGGCTAAATACTACTGAATGACCGATAGTGAACTAGTACCGTGAGGGAAAGGTGAAAAGAACCCTTATAAAGGGAGTGAAATAGAATCTGAAACCGCTTGCATACAAGCAGTAGGAGCATGTGTAGACATGTGACTGCGTACCTTTTGTATAATGGGTCAGCGAGTTACTTTTAGTGGCGAGGATAACTGAATAAGGGATCCGTAGCGAAAGCGAGTCTTAATAGGGCGTATAGTCGCTAGGAGTAGACCCGAAACCGGCGCGATCTATCCATGGCCAGGTTGAAGGTTAGGTAATACTAACTGGAGGACCGAACCCAATAATGTTGCAAAATTATGGGATGAGCTGTGGATCGGAGTGAAAGGCTAATCAAGCACGGAGATAGCTGGTTCTCCCCGAAAACTATTTAGGTAGTGCCTCGTGTATAACTGATTGGGGTAAAGCACTGTTTCGACGATGGGGGTTTTACGACCTTACTGACTCGATGCAAACTCAGAATACGATCAAGTTCAATCACGGGAGACACACTGCGGGTGCTAAGGTCCGTAGTGGAAAGGGAAACAGCCCAGACCGCCAACTAAGGTCCCCAAGTCATAGCTAAGTGGGAAACGAAGTGGGAAGGCCCAGACAGCCAGGAGGTTGGCTTAGAAGCAGCCATCCTTTAAAGAAAGCGTAATAGCTCACTGGTCGAGTCGGCCTGCACGTAAGATTTAACGGGGCTAAGCTATGCACCGAAGTTGCGGATATGTAGATAATATATATGGTAGGGGAGCGTTCTGTAAGCCGATGAAGGTGAATTGAGAAGTTTGCTGGAGGTATCAGAAGTGCGAATGCTGACATGAGTAACGTAAAATAAGTGAGATTCTTATTGGCCGAAAACCTAAGGATTCCTACGCAATGTTAATCAACGTAGGGTAAGCCGGCCCCTAAGGCGTAGCTGAAGAGTGAAGTCGATGGGAAACAGGTTAATATTCCTGTGCCGCTTATATGAACGAAGGAGGGACGGAGAAGGTTAGGTAGGCCTGGCGAATGGTTGTCCAGGTAAAAGTATGTAGGTAGAGATGCTAGGCAAATCCGGCATCTTGTTGATCTGAGGTACGAGACGAAGTCAAACTTGTTTGACGAAGCTATTGATACCAAGCTTCCAGGAAAAGCTTCTAAGTATATTGTATAAGCGACCGTACTCTAAACCGACACTGGTGGGTAAGTAGAGAATACTAAGGCTATGAGATAACTCTGGTGAAGGAACTAGGCAAAATGACACCGTAACTTTGGAAGAAGGTGTGCCCTTGATGGTGATGAGACTTGCTCTCTGAGCTGTTGGGGGTTGCAGATACCAGGTGGCTGCGACTGTTTATCAAAAACACAGCACTCTGCTAAATCGTAAGATGAAGTATAGGGTGTGACGCCTGCCCGGTGCTGGAAGGTTAATTGAAGGGGTTAGCGCAAGCGAAGCTCTGGATCGAAGCCCCAGTAAACGGCGGCCGTAACTATAACGGTCCTAAGGTAGCGAAATTCCTTGTCGGGTAAGTTCCGACCTGCACGAATGGCGTAACGACGGCCACACTGTCTCCACCAGAGACTCAGTGAAATTGAAATCGCAGTGAAGATGCTGTGTACCCGCGGTTAGACGGAAAGACCCCGTGAACCTTTACTACAGCTTTGCACTGGACTTTGAATATTTATGTGTAGGATAGGTGGGAGACTATGATACTTGGTCGCTAGATTAAGTGGAGTCGTCCTTGAAATACCACCCTTGAATATTTGAAGTTCTAACTCAGGAGAAATTCGAGGACAGTGTATGGTGGGTAGTTTGACTGGGGCGGTCTCCTCCTAAAGAGTAACGGAGGAGTACGAAGGTGCACTCGGCATGGTCGGAAATCATGCTAAGAGTATAAAGGCAAAAGTGCGCTTGACTGCGAGAGTGACGGCTCGAGCAGGTACGAAAGTAGGTCTTAGTGATCCGGTGGTCCTGTATGGAAAGGCCATCGCTCAACGGATAAAAGGTACTCCGGGGATAACAGGCTGATTCCTCCCAAGAGTTCATATCGACGGAGGAGTTTGGCACCTCGATGTCGGCTCATCACATCCTGGGGCTGAAGCAGGTCCCAAGGGTATGGCTGTTCGCCATTTAAAGTGGTACGCGAGCTGGGTTCAGAACGTCGTGAGACAGTTCGGTCCCTATCTGCCGTGGGCGTTAGAGATTTGAGAAGAGTTGCTCCTAGTACGAGAGGACCGGAGTGAACGAACCACTGGTGTTCCGGTTGTTTCGCCAGAAGCATTGCCGGGTAGCTACGTTCGGACGGGATAAACGCTGAAAGCATCTAAGCGTGAAGCCTCCTTCAAGATTAGATCTCTCTAGCTATAAGCTAGTAAGGAACGTTGGAGACTACGACGTTGATAGGCTGGGTGTGGAAGTACAGCAATGTATGAAGCTTACCAGTACTAATGATCCGAGAGACTTAAGTCTATTTCTATGCTGAATTGTTAAATATCTTTATGCCCAAAACATAGTTTTGGCGATGATAGCTTGTAGGAACCACCTGATCCCTTTCCGAACTCAGAAGTGAAACTATAACACGCCGATGATAGTCTGGCATTGCCCAGGTGAAAGTAGGTAGTCGCCATCTTTTTCGAATATTAAAGTCTCAACAACAAGAGCAACATATTAAAGCCCCAGTAGATATCCTCTACCGGGGCTTTTTGCGTTTAAAGGGATTTATACTTATAATCACATAGCTTTTTACTTATGTTTAGATACTATTTGCTTGTTGAAGTGTTTTAATTTATCAGATATATTTGAATAGGGTTCATACAAATATGGAGTGTATAGTTATGAGTGATTATGAAAGCATGGATGAATCAACGGCTAGTGATATTAAAAATATTATTGATGGTTTGAATAAGTACTGTGATTCAAACTATCTCGTTGAGCTGTATTCAACTTTATTATTAAAATTACAAGATTCTAAAGAAGGATTTCCTATCAATAGATTTGAGCATTCTTTACAGTCTGCTACGCTAGCACATAAAGATGGTAGAGAGTTGGATTATGTTATTTCTGCATTGTTACATGATGTTGGCGAGATATTTGATCCATTTAATCATGATCACATTATAGCAGAGCTTCTTAGAAACTATATTTCTGATAAATGTTATTTTATGCTAAAGTACCATTCTATTTTCCAAGGATATAACTTTTGGGATAAAATTGGTTTAAATAAAAATCTTAGAGATGAGTTTAAGGACAGTCCATATTATGATGATGCTGTAGAGTTTATAGCCAAATATGATGATAGAGCATTTAGTAAATCTTATAAAAATATGACTCTTGAAGAATTTAAGCCAATAATGAAAGATTTTTTTATGTTAAAACATAAAAAGAAACAGGTTTTCAATGTTGATAAGTAATATCTTACTCATGTTTTAAGGGTACTATTCCTGCTAAATAATTCAATTATAAAAACATAATTTTCTATCTATTAGAGTCAACTTAGTTAAGTTGTTTAGATTACTTTTGAACTAATTTTATTCTGTAGTCCTCTTAATGAATTTGTTTATCAATATAAGAAAATGATGTGTTTTACTCTTTCTATTTTTGAAATAAATAATTATAAATCTACTTATATATTTGATGCCGATCAGGTGATAGCCTTGTAGTTAAATTAAATAATAATAAAGTAAATTAATGGATAAAAATATTAATGAAACAGTTCAAAGAGAGAAGCTATCATATGTGTTACGCTTAATAGCTCATTATGGTTGGGATTCTCTTACAGATGGGCATACTTCACTAAAAATCAATAATGATGAAATATTAACAAATTCATACGGTAGATTATATTCACAATCTACCCCAGAATCATTAGTTAAAATCAAACTACATAAATCTGTTAGTGATTGTAGTGATGTTGATGTAGCTACAGCTATGACGCATAAAACATTGCATGAAGAAGTTCATACTGCAGGCTGTATTATTCATACGCATTCTAAGAATTTAGTTGCATTATCAATGATTGAAGAGAAATTTGATGTGTTTGATCAAATGTCTACGCAGTTTATGGATAATGTAGCATATCATCCATACACTGGAGCTTTTTTAGCTAAAGAGCATGTATTGCCACTTGCTGAAGCATTAAAAGAATCAGATATAATTATCCTACAAAATCATGGTGTTGTTGTTTCAGGAAAAACAATAGAGGAAACATTTATTAAATATATATATTTAGAAAATTATGTTGATTCATTACTTAAGGCATTGGCTGCTACAAAAAAAAGCTTAGTTAAACCAGTTAAAGAAATACAAAAATTAACAAAAGACCAGCTTCATAAATTGTTTAATAAAAATGTAAAAACTTGTGATAAATTACATACAAGGTATCAAGTTCAATTTGAAGCACTGATCTCTGCGTTTAAATCTGAATTAAAGACTAATAAAAGTCTTGTTTAAATGTTTTATTATTTAAAAAATAATAAATTGGATAAGCTTTATTATCGTTGTTATGAAAGGTTGCATTGTATAAAAAAGAAGGTTTGAACCGTTGAAAGGAATAATTATCAATGCTAGCAATATAAAAAAACCATATTTTTGAATACTATTATATTTATATGCTAGGGAGTTTGATAAAAATGCCGTTATAATTTTGCTTCCATCTAATGGAGGGATAGGCAGTAAATTAAGAACCATAAGTACTACATTGATCATAATACCGTAAATAGCCATAGCTTGTATGTATGGGTGTAAATCGATGTATTTTGCGACTAATGCCCATATGATTGCCATAATAAAGTTTGCCAGAGGTCCAGCCAGAGCAACTAAAGCAATATCTAAACGAGGTTTTTTAAGCTTACTATAATCAATAGGGACAGGTTTGGCCCAACCAAAAATAAAAGGGAAGCCAGCTGCTAACGATGAAAGTAACATGATTGCGGGGAAAATTATAGTCCCTATAAGATCTATGTGAGAAACTGGATTTAGAGTTACTCTACCAAGATTGTATGCTGTTTTATCTCCACGTATTTTTGCGATATATCCATGAGCGGCTTCATGTATTGTGATTGCAAATATTAATGGGATTCCTATCATCAAAATAGTTATTATAATGTGGTTTATATCCATTTATTTTTCTAGATTAATTAGTTTGATGTGGATGATTATAATCATTAAGACATCTGATATGAAGTTAAATAGTGTAAATAGTTTTATAAATAAAAAAAATTAAATCAAAGTAACGAGGTATTGTTTCTTATTATTCTATGTGGTATAAATAAAATGTAATCTAGTATAAAATTAATCTTACTAGATTTTAATGTAAAAATATAAGGAGAGATGTTATGAAGAAAATTATTGCGGTTATTTTGGTATCATGTGTACTGGCTTCATGTGTATCATCATTTCAGCCAGATCCTGATAAAAAAACACAACAAGAATCATAATAGGAGAGTTACGATGAAAAGAAATATTTTTAAAGTAATGGTGGTGATATTGTTTTCGATGACTTTGATGGCATGTACAGTTAAGCATGTTTGTCCAACGAAAAAAGATGCTAATGGAAATGAATATTTAGACAAAAATGCTTGTTCTCAAACAACTTATTTAGCAGGTATCATACCTTTAGGCTAAATTTTCTAACTTTTTTGGTATTTATATATCAATTATTATATTAATCTTATCATAATTTGTGATTTTAAATATTTTCTTTACAGGTAAATAAGATCTTTATATCATGCTTTATGACTATTTTATTAGGTCTTTTTTTAGGTAATTAAGATTTTCCTTACTGTTTTTCTATTAATTATTATTTAATTACTTATATATAAAATATTAGATATGTTTTCTTTAAAAGTTAAACGTAAGAATTTATATATAAATAGGATTTTAAAAGATGTAGTATGAATATTTCAAGGGTCAATTCAATTTAAAGGAGACTTATTATGGCAAATCAATATTCGGGAAATTTTGAGCAGATTGTTATGAACAAATTTAAGTGTTCTGCTAAAGAAATTTTATTAAAATGTCAAAAAGAAGGCTTAAGCTATCAGGATGCTGAAAAAGTTTTAGGCTTTAAGCATGTTACTATTAGGAAATGGGCTAAGAGGTTTGATATTAAGCTACCTGCTAGATTTAGAGTTACTGAAGGGGGAGTGGAAAATAATAAAGGTGTGGCCTATGTTAACGAGTGTAAATCAAGTAATGTGAATAAAAAAAATATATTTAGTCGTTGTTGGGTTAATATGAATCTTTATTCAACAATTAAAGCTAAATCTTGATTGACTTGTATTTTAGAGTATTCATTTTTAAATTTAAAATCTATATCTTTCTCAGGTGTTAGTACAATAATAGTTGAGCCAAAATTGAACCAACCTATGGTATCGCCTTTTTTGAAATTAATATCAAAATTTTTATTGTTATAATCCCAAGTTTGAATATCTTTATAATAATTGGGCGCAACTTTACCATGCCATGTTGTTTCTATGCCAGCAACTAAAAGTGCACCTACAAAAATCACTGCTACCTCACCAATTTTAGTGTCGAAATAACATATTAATCTTTCATTTTTAGCAAAAATATTATCAATTTTTGTAGTGGTAAGTTTATTAACAGAATAAAGTTTACCTGGAATATAAACCATCTTTGTTAGCTTACCATCTATTGGCATGTGTACTCGGTGGTAATCCTTTGGAGATAAATATATGGTTGCAAATTTTGCAAACTTTGTTAGCGAACTTTTTGCAATTAGAGCATCAAGTGAGAAGGCTTTATCTTTAGCTTGGATAAGAGTATTATTTTCGATGTTTCCAAATTTACTGAGAATGCCTTCAGCTGGTGATGAAATTATATTATTACTATTATTTAAAGGCCTAATTCCTTTTTTTAATTCCCTAGTAAAAAAAGCATTGAAAGAGGGGTAGTTTTCAATATTTTTTTCTTTAGCCTCATCGACGTTAATATTAAATTTTTTAATAGCTAATTTAATCAGGTAATTTTTAAGAGTTTTATTTTTTGATTCAGCAAGCCTACTTACCAAACGTGAAGCTGTATTATGAGGTAATAAATACTGTAATAATATGAATAAGCTATTTTTCATTATGATCTTTATATTTTACTGTGAAAGCCCGTATTATATAAGTATAGCACTGTGATATAATATTTAGTTAATTTAATTGGTTAGTTACATTATTAATTATGAAAAATATATCTAAATTGTTCATTATTTTGAGTCTTGGTTCTTTATTGCAAGATTGTTCTACAAACAGTGTAGATAATGATTTTTCATATGAAAGTTTAACAGACACAATAAGTGGTACTCCATTTAGAAATAGGAAATATGATTACGCTAGAGTAAAGGTTACAGAAAAGCCTCCATTAAAAATTCCTACAGGGCTTAATGGTCAAGAAATAAAGCCAGCTTTAAAGCTTCCTGAAGGTAGTGATAAATATGCTAAGTCACAGGTTAGGACAGCTAAAAAAGAAATGTTGCCACCAAACTATAATAATAAGTTTGATATGGCTAAAATAGTGAGTGATCAAATTTCTAAGGTTTCAATAAGTGTTGTGTATGATGATTCAGGAGCATTAAAGCTTGTGTTTAGAGAGCCTGTAGCAATTACAATTAATCTATTGGAAGCTTATTTTAAGAATCACCCAAAAAATTATACAATAACCTCTGAAAAAGATGAGGTTTTGTCGGGGCACTTAATAACAGTTAAAGATACTAAAAAAGGATTGATTTTTGTAATTAAGGCTCGTAAAGTAGATGAGCTTTCAAGTTTGGTTAAAATAAATGCGGTATTCACAAAGGATGGAGAAACTCAGGCTCCAAATCATACTGCCGAGTCAGTTAAATTGCTTAGTGAGATTCGTAAGGAATTAAACGGTACTAAACTTAAAAGTGATGAAAATCTTAAATTAATTAAGCAAGCACAAGCAAACCAGATGTTAGATGTAGGAGGAAGCTCAAGTCAGAAAAAACAATCTATGAGCGGTCTGCTTGGATCTAAGAAAAGTAGTTTTGGATTTGGCTCATATGATAGAACTATTGATAATGTTAAGCAGCAAGAAGCTACACAAACTAAATATCCTCAGCAAGATTATACTAAAATGACTGCCCCATCTGATGATAGTGTATATGATAGTGATGCCCAAGCTCAGATGGTAAATACATAGGTAAAAGTAATTATGTATGATTTTTCAATTTTTGTAGGTAGATTCCAGCCTTTTCATAGAGGACATTTACATAATATATTAACAGCTCTTAAGCATAGTGAAAAAATTATTATAAATATAGGTAGCTCTTTTAATGCTCCAAGTATTAAAAATCCTTTTTCATTTAAACAAAGAAAACAAATGATTGAGTCTGATTTAAAAATTGCTGGTATTGATCTGTCAAGAGTTGAAATAGAGCCTCTAGCAGATTTTTTTTATCAAGAATCTAAGTGGGAAGCATCATTGCGTGAGAATGTAAGAAAGCATGTTGATGGAAATAAAACAGTTGCTATTGTAGGATATATAAAAGATGCTTCAAGTTACTATATAAATAGTTTTCCTGAATGGGATTATATAGCCGTTGATAATTATAAAAATTATAATGCTACAGAGTTTAGAGAAGCTTTCTATCTGGGTGATATTTTATCACACTATATGTGTAGTAAAAGTATACATGAGGGAAGCTATAAATTTTTAAATAGTTTTATGAAAACTAAAAAATATGAAAATTTAGTTGCAGAGAATAGTTATGTGACTGACTATAAAAAGTCGTGGCAAAAAGCACCATATAAGCCAAATTTAGTTACAGTTGATGCTATGGTCGTAGTTAATGACCATATACTTCTAATGCGTAGGAAGAATTTTCCTGGAAGGAATCTTTGGGCTTTGCCAGGAGGTTTTTTAGAGTGTGATGAGGTTATCTCTCAAGCTATAATGAGAGAGCTGTTCGAGGAGACGAATATTTGTTTAACAACTAAACAGTTGGCTGTAGCAAGACAGGCCGAGGTTGTTTTTGATTATCCAGAACGCTCTGTTAGAGGGAGAACAATTAGTCATACAGGTTTGTTTATATTTGATAAATGGCCTAAATTACCACAAATTAAGGCAGCAGATGATGCAAATGATGCTAAATGGTTTTCTATAAGCTCAATTATTAATAACATGTATGATAGAATGCTAGAAGACCATTATCAAATCATTACAGTCCTTTTAGAAGAGAGATATAAGAAAGTGTAGGGAGATTTTTACTATGAGTTTATCGGTTGTGATTTTAGCTGCTGGAAAAGGTTCGAGAATGAATTCGAATAAGCCTAAAGTTTTGCAAACTTTAGCGGCAAAGCCGCTTATAGAACATGTTGTTAATTCAGTTGAAAAACTAAAGCCTGATAATATTGTAGTTGTTACAGGGCATCTTAGAGAGCAGGTTGAAGAATTTCTTGAGGGTAGAAATATTACATTTGTACATCAGCAGAAGCAACTAGGTACAGGCCATGCTGTTCTAAAGGCATTACCTGTTTTAAAAGATCAAAAAGTACTTATATTATATGGAGATGTTCCTTTAATCTCAGCAGAGGTGTTAGAAAATCTGGTGAATACCACAAATATTGATGATTTAGGGGTATTAACTGCATTTATAGATAATCCAATAGGATTAGGGCGTATTATAAGAGATAGATTTGGCGCTGTGATAGGTATTGTTGAAGAAAAGGATGCTAATGATATTCAGCGGCAAATAAAAGAAATAAATACGGGAATATATTGTGCACATAAGTCTTTATTGGATAAATGGCTACCTGATTTAACTGATGATAATGTTCAAAAAGAGTATTATTTAACAGATATTGTTAAATTTGCTAAAGCTGATGTAATATCAATAAATGTAACACACCCTATTAATGAATTTGAGATTTTAGGAGTTAACGATAGGGCGCAATTGGCTAGTCTTGAGAGAGTTTGGCAGAGAACTATAGCTGATAAGATTATGGAAAGTGGTGTGAGTATTGCTGATCCCAGTAGATTTGATGTTCGTGGTAATTTGAACGTAGGTAAAGACTGTTGGATAGATATTAATGTAATAGTTGAGGGTAATGTTAAAATTGGAGATGATGTTGTAATCGGAGCTAATTGTATCTTAAAAAATTGTATTATAGAAAATAATGTAAAGATTAAAGCTAATAGTATAGTTGATGGATCCGTAGTCCGTACGGGAGCTATGGTTGGTCCTTTTGCACGTATAAGGCCAGGTAGCGATATTAAAGAGCAAGCAGTTGTTGGGAATTTTGTTGAAATAAAAAAGTCTGTGCTTGGTAAAGGGTCTAAAGCTTCTCATCTTGCATATATAGGAGATAGTGAGATTGGTCAAAAATGTAATATAGGCGCTGGTGTAATTACTTGTAATTATGATGGTGTTAATAAACATAAAACTATAATAGAAGATTATGCATTTATTGGATCGGACTCTCAACTAGTTGCTCCTGTGACTATTGGCCAAGGAGCAACGATAGGGGCTGGTTCAACTATTGCTAAAGATGTTCCTGCTGATAATTTGGCAATTTCAAGAGCGCGTCAGCGTCATATAAATGGCTGGGAGAAACCAGCCAAAAAAGTGAAATAATAATTTTTATATCAAATATGAAATTTCAAGGAAAATAATATATGTGTGGAATAGTTGGTGCTAATTCATCAAGAAATGTTACAAATATTTTGATTGAAGGATTGAAAAAACTTGAGTATCGTGGTTACGATTCAGCTGGATTGGCGTTGCTTAATAAGCAATGCCAAATAGAGGTATGTAAAGAAGTTGGTAAAGTTATTGAGCTTGAAAAATCGATTCAATCTTTGCCAGATTTTAAAGGCAATATTGGTATTGCTCATACAAGATGGGCTACACATGGCAAGCCATCTAAGGAAAATTCTCACCCCCACTCCTCAACAAATTTCTGTATTGTTCATAATGGCGTAATAGAAAATTTTGCTGAATTAAAAAAAGCTCTGATAGCGGATGGTTATATATTCAAATCAGATACTGATACAGAAGTTATTGCGCACCTATTGGATAGTAAATGGAATAATCAGTCTACTATAGTTAGCAATATAAAAAATATTATAAGCTTATTGAAAGGAGCTTATGCTTTAGCCATTATATCACCAAAATTTGCTGATAAAATTGTTGCTGTAAGATCTGGGTCACCATTGGTTATAGGTCTAGGAATTGATGAGAATTTTATTTCATCTGATGCCTTATCATTATTGCCAGTAACGAATAAATTCTCATATCTAGAAGAGGGTGATATTGCTATAGTATCGAAAGAAAAAATAGAAGTTTTTGATCATCAATGCGTGCCAAAAAGATTAGAAGTTGAAGAGTATAATTATTCATCGTTAAGTGTTACAAAAGATGGATATAAGCATTATATGCTTAAAGAGATTTATGAGCAGCCTGAAGCTATTTCAAATACTGTTTTAGCTTCATTAGAAGATGGTGAAATTTCGTTACATTCTTTTGATAAAAAGGCGATTAAGATATTTGAAAATGTTAAGCATATCTCTATAGTTGCTTGTGGAACTAGTTATAATGCAGGTATGACGGCTAAATACTGGTTAGAAAAATATACAAATATTCCATGTAGTGTTGAAATAGCAAGTGAGCTTAGATATCGGGATAATGTTGTCGTTGAAGGTTCTTTATTTTTGAGTATATCGCAATCTGGAGAGACTGCTGATACATTGGAGTCATTGAGAAAAAGCAAAAAGCAAGGCTATGCTGGAAGTATGTGTATATGTAATGTCCCTAATAGCTCGTTAGTCAGGGAGTCAGATATCGCATTTATGACAAAAGCTGGAGTTGAGATAGGTGTTGCCTCTACTAAGGCTTTTACTACGCAGTTAGTGGCATTAGCAATGTTTACTTTGGTTATAGCAAAACTTAGAAAGACACTATCAAGTAAAGAAGTTTTGAAATATACGTTAGAGTTGCAAAATATAAGAGCTTTGGTTATGGGAGCTTTAAAATTAGATGCTGAGATAGATGAAATTAGTGAATATTTTTCTGATAAGGAGCATACTTTATTTTTAGGTAGAGGACTATATTATCCAATAGCTATAGAGGGAGCATTGAAGTTAAAAGAAATTTCTTATATTCATGCTGAAGCATATCCATCTGGAGAGTTAAAACATGGTCCGCTAGCGTTAGTTGATAAAAATATGCCAATTGTAGCGATAGTGTCTAATGATAATCTTTTAGATAAGACATTATCAAACCTTCAGGAAGTCCATGCTCGAGGAGGTAAGTTAATTCTATTTGTTGATAAGGCAATCAGAGAGCGAGTTAATTTTGATAATAGTATTGTTTTGGAAATTGATACGGGATATGATTTTAGTGCACCTATTGTATTTACGATTCCTCTTCAGCTTTTATCATATCATGTCGCTATAATTAAGGGGACTGATGTTGACCAGCCAAGGAATTTGGCTAAATCTGTGACAGTTGAATAATACTGTATTTACATGTTGGGCTGTCTACTGTTTTATTTTAGCTTTTAAGTTAAAAATTTTGTTTAATAGACTTAGGTAAAATAAGGTTTTTTTACAAAATTAAATTGTGAGGATGAATGTTTATATGGATTTTTATATTGAATTCTCTGATGGAGATATTGATCTTAGGATAATGCAAAAAAGTGATTTTAAAGCATTGTTTGAGATCGCTAAAGATCCTGCTATATGGGATCAGCATGATGATCCTACTAGATGTACACTTTATGGGTTTAAAAAATATTTTTATGGTGGAATAAGCAATCCTGAAAATTGTTATTTAATTTTTTATAAAAATGAATTGGTAGGTTCAACTAGGTATTATGAGTATAACGCTAAAGATTCATCACTAAAAATAGGCTATACATTTTATGCTAAAAAATGTTGGGGAACACCTTTAAATAGAAGAGTTAAGAAAATAATGTTAGATTATATTTTCAACTTTGTTGAAAGTGTTTTTTTTGATGTTTGGTATGAGAATGCACGCTCACAAAAAGCAGTAGAAAAGCTGGGAGCTAAGTTCTTTAAGCACGATAAAACAAGGGATAGGTGTGTTTTTAGGCTTAAAAAAGTTGAGTGGTATAAATAGAAATAGGATTGCTTATATTTATACTTTAAACTATACCATTGACCCAACAGTAATAATTTAAACATTATAACTACCTAATGATTCCTCTATACATAAAAAGAAAAAATCCATAACCATAAAATACAAATATCTTCAATATTCACATTTTAAAAAAATATCTTAATTTACGCACATTAATTCAACAGTTTATTTAAGTGTTTCAACTATAAAGCATTGAATTGCATGTATTAATAAATTATTAACTTTGTAGTATATATATAGTTAATCCGATAGTTATTTGACAATAATGTTATAATATTTAGAAAAAATGTCATCATATAGCCAAGATTTCAGAGATATCGTAATAACTAAATATAAAGAAGGCCTAACAGACAAAGAGCTAAGTAATTTTTTTAATATAGATATCCGTACTACTAGATCTTGGATAAACTTATATGAGACAACTGGTGATTATAAATCTAAGCAAGGCTTGGGTTGCGGTAGAGTAGCAACCTTTACAGATAAGGAAGCGATAGAAAGCTACTTAAGAACATATCCAGATGCAATGGCTTTAGATATTAGAGAAGCATTAGCTCCTGAAATACCTAGAAGCACATTTTATGATTGTCTTACCAGACTTGGTTTTAGTTTTTAAAAAAGACACCTAAATATAAGCAAAGAAAAGAACAAGATAGGCAAAGTTTTATAGAGGTTGTTGAGACTATTGAACCTAACAAACTTGTATATTTAGATGAAATGGGTATGGATAATAAACAGTCTGTACTAAGAGGATGGTCTCTTGTTGGTAAACCTAGCTATGGTGAAGTTATTGCTTATCAAACTCAGAGAAAAAGTATAGTTGCTGGTTATAACTATTTAGAAAAGAAGATTATAGCACCGCTAGAGTATACTGGATATACAGATACTCAAATTTTTAATCAGTGGTTTGAAGAGCATTTATGTCCTGAGTTAATTCCAAAGACTACTGTTGTTATGGATAATGCTAGTTTTCATAAGTCTCCTAAATTGGCTAAAATAGCAGAGAAGTTTGATATACAGATACTATACCTTCCTGCTTATTCTCCTGATTTAAATCCTATAGAAAAAATTTGGGCCAATTTTAAAAGAATTTTAAGAAAAGTAAATAATTCTTTTGATAATTTATCTGATGCTATTACTCACGTCTTTAGCACAATATTATCAGATTAACTATACCTTGCGATAGAATCGTTCCCCCATATGAATATTATTCACAAAAATACCGCTATATCAGTGAATTATCTTTTATTGATTATAAATCTTTGATGTTTAAACATCTGGCTAATATCCAAGTGGCAAGCCTTGTTAGTACTAATGAAACATTTCCAGGCCATAAGGTAATAGGACATACAAGTAATATAATGAAACAGGAAAGTACTTTACTTTTACGGCAGGCATTTAAGGAAATTCAAAGTTATAAGTCTAATATAGGTTATAAAGATTTTTCATCTATAGTGACAGAAGATTTTATTATATGTAATTATTGTAAGTATAAGAATATTAAGGTTGAAAATAAATTAAATTGTATTAATTGTCATAGCTCTTTAAATAAACAAAATACTGATAAGAGGCTTATAAGTAAAGAAACTATTCTTGATTTTATTAACTCTATGAATAATAGTAAGGAGTTTAATTATACAAATATAGAATCTGTATCCTTAATTTATAAAAATATGAATAGTAATAAAAAACTATATTTAGATTTATTGGATAATATAGTTGGTTTAGATAGTAACCAAAAAAATAAATTATTGGGCTTTATTCAAAATTATAACTACTATTGTGATCTTTAGTAAGTGGTGAATATAGTCCATCTAGAGCTATAGAGAGCTAATCATCAGAGCTATAATTGTTCTAGTTTTTATGTTATAAATATAGTTTTCCTAGTAAGCCATATTCAATATTTTAAAGTTAACTATCTAAATAAAATATTACCGAATAAAATTAGGAACACTTAATAAAATCTATGTTAATTTCAAGTTCATGAGGTTATATTTATGAGTTACTAAATGTGTTTCATAAAAATTAAAATATTTTTTCTATAATTAATTAAATAGTTGTAGTATCTGTTATGTCATTAGTGATAAAGTAAGCAAAACAGTTTAGATATAGTTAATCTGATAATATTGTGCTAAAGACGTGAGTAATAGCATCAGATAAATTATCAAAAGAATTATTTACTTTTCTTAAAATTCTTTTAAAATTGGCCCAAATTTTTTCTATAGGATTTAAATCAGGAGAATAAGCAGGAAGGTATAGTATCTGTATATCAAACTTCTCTGCTATTTTAGCCAATTTAGGAGACTTATGAAAACTAGCATTATCCATAACAACAGTAGTCTTTGGAATTAACTCAGGACATAAATGCTCTTCAAACCACTGATTAAAAATTTGAGTATCTGTATATCCAGTATACTCTAGCGGTGCTATAATCTTCTTTTCTAAATAGTTATAACCAGCAACTATACTTTTTCTCTGAGTTTGATAAGCAATAACTTCACCATAGCTAGGTTTACCAACAAGAGACCATCCTCTTAGTACAGACTGTTTATTATCCATACCCATTTCATCTAAATATACAAGTTTGTTAGGTTCAATAGTCTCAACAACCTCTATAAAACTTTGCCTATCTTGTTCTTTTCTTTGTTTATATTTAGGTGTCTTTTTTTAAAACTAAAACCAAGTCTGGTAAGACAATCATAAAATGTGCTTCTAGGTATTTCAGGAGCTAATGCTTCTCTAATATCTAAAGCCATTGCATCTGGATATGTTCTTAAGTAGCTTTCTATCGCTTCCTTATCTGTAAAGGTTGCTACTCTACCGCAACCCAAGCCTTGCTTAGATTTATAATCACCAGTTGTCTCGTATAAGTTTATCCAAGATCTAGTAGTACGGATATCTATATTAAAAAAATTACTTAGCTCTTTGTCTGTTAGGCCTTCTTTATATTTAGTTATTACGATATCTCTGAAATCTTGGCTATATGATGACATTTTTTCTAAATATTATAACATTATTGTCAAATAACTATCGGATTAACTATAATTCATCATTTGTTAAATTATTTAAATGTTTGTAAATAGGATACAAGAAACTGTTTTATAGTACGTTTATATGGTAGGGTAAAACCTTTTAAAAATTTCTTTTCCAAGAAATATTAGAAACGGTCAAGAAGATGTTTAAAGCTTTTATTTTAGGTTAAAAATCTGAATGTGTTATTTTACGATTGTGAACAAAAATTTTTGTCATGCTTACATATCAGATAGAGAAATAATGAATTAATACCTACCTGCAATATTGCTATAGATATATTTTACTAGATAGAAAGTTTTATAAAATTTTTACTTAACTAAAAGCTCTTCTTTGAGCAATTCTAGCTCTTTTAACAGCAGCTCTTTTAGCAAGCTTTCTTTTTTCTGTAGGCTTAACGTAATGCTGTCTATCTCTAAGCTCTTGCTTAATACCAGCTTTTTCGCAAGCACGTTTGAAGTTTCTTAGACTTATATCAAAAGGTTTACGTTCATCAACTCTAATACTTGGCATTATAGCACCTCGATATTAATAGCTTCAGGACCTTTTTTACCTTCTTGAGTTTCAAAAGTTACTTGTTGACCTTCTGCTAAAGTTTCACCATTTAGCTTTGAAATGTGTACAAATACATCTTTGCCACCATTTTCAGGAGTTATGAAGCCAAAGCCTTTTTGATCATTGAAGAATTTTACTGTACCTTGTGATTTATTATCCATTTTTATTCTCTTATTTTGTTTATTTAACTCATTTTACTAGCAAGCCTATGCTTACTCGGTTGTAGGAGAATCATAATTTATTAAAACACTAAGACATAAGAAAAAGTGAATTAAGCAACTATAAGATGTCAGATAACTGAAATCCCAATCCTCACGCACTCAATGATAATATAAAAATATAAGAAAAGATAGTCTTGGGTTTATTTTTTAATTAAAGATACATGATGGTAGAGATTTTATGATTCAAAAATATTTTCTATTCTAAGGGATAGGGTAAATTAAGTGCGCAACATAGGCTAAAAAAACATATTATGTTTACTTTATCTGTAAATAGATAGTATTTCTCAAGCTTGGTAAGATATAAAAAAATATAATAATGGAAAAATATTTTTTATATAATGATAATTATCACATCCTTTTATAACATCTATATATTCATTGAGTGATGGTTTATAATTGATGATTAGATTTTTAGAAAGATTTAATGACTATATGAGCGAAATAATTATAAAAACACCTGAAGAAATAGAAAAAATGAGAGTCGCTGGTAAATTAGCATCTGAAGTTTTAGACATGATTACACCTTATGTTAAAGAGGGCGTAACTACAGAGGAACTAGATAAAATATGCCATGATTATATTATTAAAGAGCAGGATGCTTATCCTGCACCACTTAATTATCATGGTTTTCCTAAATCTATATGCACATCAATAAATCATGTCGTCTGCCATGGTATACCTACTAATAAGAAACTAAAAAAAGGTGATATTTTAAATATAGATGTTACTGTTAAAAAAGATGATTATCATGGCGATACAAGTAAGATGTTTGTGATCGGTGAAGCATCTGTTATGGCTAAAAAATTGGTGCAAGTTACATATGAATGTTTGTGGAAAGGTATAGATGTTGTAAAACCGGGTAATCATTTTGGTGATATCGGAGCAGTTATTGAAAATCATGCTAAAAAATTTGGTTATTCAATAGTTGATACTTTTTGTGGTCACGGTATAGGTGTTGATTTTCATGAGCCACCTCATGTGATGCATCATGGTAAGGCAGGGAGTGGAGCTAAGTTTGAAGAAGGTATGATTTTTACAATAGAGCCAATGATTAATATAGGTAAGAGAACAGTTTCAGTTTTAAAAGATGGTTGGACAGCTGTAACTAAAGATAGGTCTCTTTCTGCACAGTGGGAGCATACTATTTTAGTGACAAAAGATGGTTATGAAGTTTTAACTTTACGAACAGAAGAAAAAAAATAAAATGTCAAAACAGGTAACTCAAAAATTAGTTAACCAAAAATGTGATTTACTTAGATCACAGAATGAAGAGGTAACAGTTAATAAGATTAGGAAACTTATTGGTGGTGGAATTTCTATAATTGATTTGGTTGAAAAAGTTACGCTGTATAAACAAGATAAAAAGAAAGCTTTTGCTGAAGCAGAAATTGAGAAAAATCCAGTAGAAAAAAAATCTCAAGACGAATTGTTTGAGATCATACAAAATACACTTAAAGATATTTATATTGGTGAAGTTGATATAGTTTTTCGTCTTCGCAATAGTATAAAAAAATATATTGATAAAGAAATTGCTAATAATTGTAATAAGTTGAAAAATCAGCAAGTTGAACTATCTAACAAAAATGATAGTTTAGAAATATCTAATTTGGTTTTAAATAAACGCCACAAAGAACTTCTAGAAAAATATAATGAACTTAAAGAGGAATCATATAGTTTAAAACAAAATTATAATTCTAAATCCATAAAGTACTTAGAAAAAGAAAAAGCTGAAAAAATGCTTTTGGCATGGGATGATTTTAAAGGAATAAAAGACCAGTTAGCAAGTTTAGGAGGTTATTCTAAAGCCGCAGCATATGATAAAAGAGGTTTGGTTATTATAAAATTTCCAGCTACAGATTTCTTAACGCAAGAATGTAGGGCTGGAGTAAGTAGATATTTAAAGGCGAAAACAACTTTTGACTACAATATACAAGGCTGGGTTCTTTCTGGTTTTAAGGATATATTAAAAACATTAGATTTTTTACGAAGAAATAAATTTGTGTTTTCAAAGGAACTAGAAACAATTGCTTATATGAGGAAGCAAAAGGATTGAATTTATTATTTAGAATTAAGCTTGGTCTTAGATTTTTTGATTTTAATTATATTGTTATCCATAGCTTTCTAAGCTATTATCGAAATTATAGATGAGTTTGTTAAATATTTTAGATTGAGGTTTATATGCGACAGTATATATCTAAAAGGTTAAAATTAATAATCCTGCTTATCGTCTTGATTGTGATTATTAGCGTGGCTTTTATAGCAAAAGATATAATGACTAAAAACCTTGTTAATAAAGACTTACAGTTAGGAGTTTTCTTTGTCAATGGTGAACAAACAGATTCTCCGTATTCTAATAATAGAGAACAGAGTTTTCCAACAAAAGGTCAGACGACCGTTGAACAGCAATCTAAAATTATATACCTAAAGCCTAAAAAAACTAGTAAGCCTAATTTAGTGTTGGTTCCTGGCTTTGGGCTAACTTCAGACTTGTATTTAACTACCCCTGATCAAAGACAAGGTTGGGCTCAGATGTTCTATAGAGACGGTTTCCCAGTGTATTTAATTACCCCTCCAGAGAGATCTGGTTATGTGGATATAAATGCGATCAATGCTTGTTTAATAGGTCAAAAAAAAGTATATGACTGTGATTCATACATAGCTAGTATTGGTAAAACAACATTACAAGCGCCATGGCAAACCTGGGGGTTTGGTCCTAAGTATGGAGTTGCTTTCAAAGATTCTAAATTCCCAGCTTTTCCTCTTGATAAAAACTATATTGGACAATTTGGAGCGTCGCTAGTAGTTTATCAAGGGAAAAGTAATATAGATATAACAGAAGCTGAAGAGATGAATCAGGCTAGTGAAGATGCATTAATTGCTTTACTTAAAAAAATAGGCCCATCTGTATTAATTATTCATTCAGCTGCGGGTGCTTCTGGATATAAGTTAGCAGAAGATCATCCTGAACTTGTTAAAGGTATTGTGGCTATTGAAACTACAATGTGCCCAGAGAATGGTGCAAGCGGAAAGAGTCCATTAGGCAAGATTCCTTTTTTAGGAATATGGGGTGATCATATAGAGGAGAGAGGTAAAGCCGGGAACCATCCCCAACGTTATTTAAGTTGTAAAAAAATGGCTGAAGCTATTCAAAAGCAAGGAAATGCTCCAGCTAGATTTATTAGCTTGCCAGAAGATTTGAGAACTTATGGTAATTCACATATTATGATGCAAGATACTAATAATAGTCAAATAGAGAAAATAATAGTTAAATGGCTAAATAATAATCGTATCATTTTAAATACAAAGTAACTACGAATCCGCACCTAGTATAGAATCAATTGTTGATATATAATTTACCTATTAATTTATTACTATACTTCTATGTAAATGGACTTATTAACAAACTTGGGAAATACCCAGTCTGTAGGAGAGTTTTCTGAACAGGCTTATCTAAATTATTCTATGTATGTGATATTAGATAGAGCATTACCACATATCTCTGATGGACTTAAACCCGTGCAGAGAAGAATTATCTATGCAATGTCTGAAATAGGGCTGAGTCATTTTTCAAAATATAAAAAATCTGCACGTACAGTCGGTGACGTGTTAGGTAAATATCACCCTCATGGAGATAGTGCATGTTATGAGGCAATGGTTCTTATGGCTCAGAATTTTTCATATCGTTATCCATTTATTGATGGTCAGGGTAATTGGGGTTCAATTGATGATCCCAAATCATTTGCTGCAATGAGATATACAGAGTCACGTTTATCTAGATATGCTGTACTTCTGTTAGAGGAGTTAAAAAAAGGTACAGTAGATTGGGTAAAGAACTTTGATGGTACAATGGATGAGCCTAAGCTCTTGCCAGCACAAGTTCCAAATATTTTGCTTAATGGAGCTATGGGAATTGCAGTAGGAATGTCGACATATATCCCACCGCATAATATTTCAGAGATTATCGAAGCTTGTTTGTTATTATTATCTAAACCTAAGTCATCAATTGATGATGTTTTGACTATTGTTGAAGCCCCAGATTATCCAGGTGGAGCGCATATTATAAGCAATAAAAAAGAGATAGCAGAAGTTTATAAATTAGGGGTTGGGTCAATTAGGCAACGGGCGATATTTAACTATGATGATGAGGGTAATATTGTGATAACAAAACTGCCTCACCAAGTATCTAGTTCATCTGTGATGGAGCAGATAGCTAACCAATTAAAACAACAAAAAATCTCATGGATTAAGAATATTCAAGACGAGTCTGATGATAAAGAACCTATTAAGATAGTCTTATATTCTGGTAGCACTAGAAAAAACATTAAAAAGATAATGGGACATTTACTTGCTACGACAGATCTTGAAAAAAGTTTTCGTATCAATATGAATATGATTGGTCTGGATAATAGACCAAAAGTAAAAAATCTTTTACAAATTTTAAACGAATGGCTTGATTATCGTAGACAAACTTTGCGAAGACGGTTACAAACAAGCTTAGATAAGGTTTTAGCGAGGTTACATATCTTGGAGGGATTGCTCATAGCATTTCTTAATATTGATGAAGTTATAGATATTATTAGAAACTATGATGATGCTAGTAATGAGCTTCAAACTAGATTTACTCTTTCAGAAACGCAAGCTGAAGCTATTTTGAATATTAGACTACGTAAATTAGCAAAAATTGAAGAAATAGAAATTAGAAAGGAACAAAAAGAGATAACTAAAGAAAAAGATTTGCTTGAGGGCTATTTAAATAGCGAAGTTAAATTTAAAAACTTAATGAAAAAAGAATTCCAGCAAATTTTAGTGGAATTTGGTGATAAGAGACGTTCTGAAATTATTGAAGTTGAAAAAACACATGCTTTAGAAGAAAAAGACTTAATGCCAAGTGAAAAGGTGACTGTTATTTTATCAAAAGCTGGTTGGATAAGGTGTGCAAAAGGTGATGGTATAGATCCAAAAGGACTGAATTATAAGCCAGAAGATAAACCTTTTCTTACAATTTCTGGTAATAGTAATGTTAGAGTCGTTTTTTTTACAAAACTGGGTAAATCATATGCTATGTATGTTGATAAGTTTCCATCTGCTAGAGGGTATGGAGAACATATAACTACGTATATTTCTTTGGATAAAAGAGATGAGGTTGTGGGGATGGCTTTTGCTAATGCTAGTTCGCATTTTTTGTTGGTAAGCGGTAGCGGTAAAGGTTTTGTTATACCTGCAGAAGACCTTATCACAAATAAAACTACAGGAAAAAATATTTTTGATGCGGAAGATGTATTTAAATTTTTACCTTTTGATAAAAATATGAAAGCTTTAGCAATAAGTGCCGAAGGTAGAGTTATTGTGAGAGACTTTGCTGGTTTTGCCATACTTAAAAAAGGTAAAGGTAAGTCTATTATTAAGTTAGATAGTAAGGATAGACTTAAGCTTATAGAGTTATTTATACCTGCTGAAGAGTTGATATTGTGTGCAGGTAAAAGGTTTATTCGTATAGATACTAAAAATATTCATACATATGAGACTGATAAATCTTCGGGTGGAGGATTATTATTGCCACAAGGTTTTAGGAAAATAACAAAAATTAAAAAAGAGAGTAAAAAATGAAAAAAATAGCTATATTAGGTGCCATGGAAGTAGAAATTCAGCCAATACTAGAGAAAATGGATACTTATAAGGCTGTAGAATATGCAAATAATACTTATTATTTAGCAAATTATAAAAATAAAGAGCTTATTATAGCTTATAGTAAAATAGGTAAGGTTTTTTCAAGTCTAACGGCTACTATTATGATTGAGCATTTTGGCGCTGAAGCACTTTTATTTACAGGAGTGGCTGGAGGTTTACAAGATTTGAAAGTCGGTGATATAATGATAGCTACTAAGACTGTTCAACATGATATTGATTTGACTGCTTTTGGATATCCATATGGGAAGATTCCAATATCTGAAATCGAAATCCAAACATCCGCAAAGCTTTTAAAACTAGCTCAAAATGTGGCTCAAAAGCTAAAGCTTGATTTACATACTGGCGTAATAGCAACAGGAGACCAATTTGTAAGTTCTACTGCGAAAAAAGAATTTGTTATAGAAGAGTTTGACGCATCAGCTATTGAGATGGAAGGTGGTAGCGTGAACCTTGTATGTAATGAAATGAAGGTGCCAAGCTTAATTTTAAGAAGTATTTCAGATACTGCAGATGGAGATGCTCCCAATGATTTTGATGAATTTGTAAAAATGGCGGCTATTAGATCAGCAGACTTTGTAATTAAATTGGTGGAGCAAATATAGGTTTAAGTTTGGTGTTAATTAACAACACTATTATTATTCTATTAAATTAATAAAATTTTCTGTATAGGGTTTGAAAATAGGATTAGGCATCTTATTTTGTTTTTTGCATAATAGCTATGTAATTTTAGTTATATTAAAGCTTATTTTGGTTATGTTACTATGTGATTTCAAATTAAAAAATTGAGATTACATAATAATCCAGGATGAAATATGAAGAGTAAAAAAATAATTACAGGTTTAGCTCTGTTGGTGTCTTTTACCATTAGCTATGCCAGAGATTTCTATAAGCCTTCAGATATATCAGTATATACACAAGGTTCTAATGTTGCTGATTCGGGTTACTCTGATATTCAGGAGAGCGGTTATGGCGTACTTTGGGGCATGTTTTTTGGCGATAATTCTATCGCATCAAATCCGACTTTAGTCAGTGATCTTTATATATGGTTAGGTGATGGAAATTTGTTAGCTCAACCTAGCTATGTTAACTCTGCTACAGCTAATGGCAAGATATAGTTAATCTGATAATATTGTGCTAAAGACGTGAGTAATAGCATCAGATAAATTATCAAAAGAATTATTTATTTTTCTTAAAATTCTTTTAAAATTGGCCCAAATTTTTTCTATAGGATTTAAATCAGGAGAATAAGCAGGAAGGTATAGTATCTGTATATCAAACTTCTCTGCTATTTTAGCCAATTTAGGAGACTTATGAAAACTAGCATTATCCATAACAACAGTAGTCTTTGGAATTAACTCAGGACATAAATGCTCTTCAAACCACTGATTAAGAATTTGAGTATCTGTATATCCAGTATACTCTAGCGGTGCTATAATCTTCTTTTCTAAATAGTTATAACCAGCAACTATACTTTTTCTCTGAGTTTGATAAGCAATAACTTCACCATAGCTAGGTTTACCAACAAGAGACCATCCTCTTAGTACAGACTGTTTATTATCCATACCCATTTCATCTAAATATACAAGTTTGTTAGGTTCAATAGTCTCAACAACCTCTATAAAACTTTGCCTATCTTGTTCTTTTCTTTGCTTATATAGTTAATCCGATAGTTATTTGACAATAATGTTATAATATTTAGAAAAAATGTCATCATATAGCCAAGATTTCAGAGATATCGTAATAACTAAATATAAAGAAGGCCTAACAGACAAAGAGCTAAGTAATTTTTTTAATATAGATATCCGTACTACTAGATCTTGGATAAACTTATACGAGACAACTGGTGATTATAAATCTAAGCAAGGCTTGGGTTGCGGTAGAGTAGCAACCTTTACAGATAAGGAAGCGATAGAAAGCTACTTAAGAACATATCCAGATGCAATGGCTTTAGATATTAGAGAAGCATTAGCTCCTGAAATACCTAGAAGCACATTTTATGATTGTCTTACCAGACTTGGTTTTAGTTTTAAAAAAAGACACCTAAATATAAGCAAAGAAAAGAACAAGATAGGCAAAGTTTTATAGAGGTTGTTGAGACTATTGAACCTAACAAACTTGTATATTTAGATGAAATGGGTATGGATAATAAACAGTCTGTACTAAGAGGATGGTCTCTTGTTGGTAAACCTAGCTATGGTGAAGTTATTGCTTATCAAACTCAGAGAAAAAGTATAGTTGCTGGTTATAACTATTTAGAAAAGAAGATTATAGCACCGCTAGAGTATACTGGATATACAGATACTCAAATTTTTAATCAGTGGTTTGAAGAGCATTTATGTCCTGAGTTAATTCCAAAGACTACTGTTGTTATGGATAATGCTAGTTTTCATAAGTCTCCTAAATTGGCTAAAATAGCAGAGAAGTTTGATATACAGATACTATACCTTCCTGCTTATTCTCCTGATTTAAATCCTATAGAAAAAATTTGGGCCAATTTTAAAAGAATTTTAAGAAAAGTAAATAATTCTTTTGATAATTTATCTGATGCTATTACTCACGTCTTTAGCACAATATTATCAGATTAACTATATTTAGGTGTCTTTTTTAAAAACTAAAACCAAGTCTGGTAAGACAATCATAAAATGTGCTTCTAGGTATTTCAGGAGCTAATGCTTCTCTAATATCTAAAGCCATTGCATCTGGATATGTTCTTAAGTAGCTTTCTATCGCTTCCTTATCTGTAAAGGTTGCTACTCTACCGCAACCCAAGCCTTGCTTAGATTTATAATCACCAGTTGTCTCGTATAAGTTTATCCAAGATCTAGTAGTACGGATATCTATATTAAAAAAATTACTTAGCTCTTTGTCTGTTAGGCCTTCTTTATATTTAGTTATTACGATATCTCTGAAATCTTGGCTATATGATGACATTTTTTCTAAATATTATAACATTATTGTCAAATAACTATCGGATTAACTATAGAAGTTGTTTTGGGTGGTAATGCAGGTGCTTGGGGTAAAGAACCTTTTAATACAACTACAGCAGAGGGAGAGGAGGATTTTATAGCCCTTTGTAATAATATAATTTTAACTATAGGCGCAAACCGACTTAGTGGTATTGATTTGGATTTGGAGTGGACAAGTGCTTTTTCATGGAGAGATGAAGATTGGAATAGGTTGGCTGATGCAATCATCCAAGTTAAAAAATCTCATCCTGAAATTGAATTTAGAGCAACTGTACCTACATCATCATGGACTTTTCGACCTGGCTATAGGAGTATGCAAACATCTAAGATTCTACAAAACCAAGAGGTTTTTGATAACATTAATATAATGGTTATGGATGCTAGCACTAGCCATGTCCCTGGTTGGTATAGAAGTTACTTAGATACAACTGTTGAATACCTAGGTCTTGAGAATACTAGAGGCAAAGATATTATAACCCCTGTGTTTTCTTGGGAATCTAATCCTACTAATGACGATTTTATTGAAGTTGCTAGGTTATATAATGCTGATGGCTATCATAAGTTAGCGCTTTGGCAAGGTAATCTTGATAATACAGCAATTGTTGAAAAGATAGGATTAGTATCCTCTGGCTCTCCTATTCCACCTACTCCGGCTAGTAACTACGACTTACAAATATCTGATACTGATACTAATCTAGGTGTAAGTGTGACTATTAATGGGCAAGATGGATCTTCCTTTAATTCAGATTATATTAATCCAAGAGATGCTAAAGTGTATAACAATAATACGGTTCCATCATCTTCTAGTATTATGGAAAAGCAGTTTGAAAGTTTCATGGATTACATATCCAGGAGGACCTACAGGCATGTGTTTGGGTTCTTTTGATTATATTAAAAGGATGCATATTATGATTAATCCAACAACTAAAGTTTGTGAGTTCGCTATTTATTAATTTAAAGCTTTGAGTAATCTTTAAAACATTAAATGTTTCGATAGCTATCTTTTGAGAAATGTTTTTTGGTTAGTTTTTCTGCTTTAATAATGTTAGTATCTTTAGCAATATTTATATATTTCTAATACACAGTGATTAATAAAAAAATTGTAATAAGTTGTTTATTTATTTTAGCTGCTGGAGTGGGATATGGTTTGACCACAAAGCAAGTTCAATATTCTCAAAAAGCTCTTAAAGCTTTGGAGAGTAAGGATTACAAGACTTATTATTATCTTAAATCTAAGCTAAAAAATACGGATATTTATTCATACTTACAGTATAAGGAAATAAATACTAATTTAGGTGGGTTTGAACAAAGCACTCTAGATAATTATCTTAATAGTAACAGAGATACATATTGGTCAGCCGAATTGAAAAATAACTTAGCTAGTTATTATGCTGATAAACATCAGTGGAAGCTTTTTGAAACATATTATACAGGAGGTTTGGGTATTTCAGGTAAATGCTGGGCTATGCAATCTCAATATGAATTAGAAGATAAGCAAGCAGCTCTCAAAGCATACGGAAAGATATGGCAAAGCCGAGTATATATGCCACCAGGCTGCTCTGAAATGCAAAAATACTGGGATGACTCTAATAATGATAATAAGCTAAGGAGTAATCTAACAAATAAAGCTTATACTTTGGCTTTTGCTAGTAGGTTTGAAGATAGTTTATGGGTTTTAAATACTTATGTGGGCAATAATGATGATTATGTTAAATACATAACAGCATGGAAGGAAGTTATTGAAGATCCTTCAAGGCTAGATACTTTTATTAGCCAGTTTCATAGTTATCATAATTTTAATAAAATTTTCGTTAACCTATCTGAAAACCTCATAAAAAAAGATGCTCAAGCATATGCAAAGAATTGGGATTATTTAAAAAATAAGAAATATTTAAGTTTACAAACAAAACAACAATGTATCTCTGCAATAGCTGTTAGTTTTGCACGTTCACAATCTCCACAAGCAAAGAAATGGTTACAAAAAGTAGATGAGAAGTATTTGGATACTACCGCATGGGAGTGGCTATTGCGTGTAGATCTTTATAATAATAATTATAAGGATTATATAAAATCTTATTATCAAATGCCTACAAAATCACAGCAAGATGCTGCTTGGCGTTACTGGTTAGCATATAGTTATGAGCAAATGGGTCAGAAAATTAAAGCTAATGATATTTTTAAACAGCTTATAAAAGAGCCATTAGATTATTATTCGTTTTTAGCCTCAGATAAGCTTGATCAGCCTTATAATTTTGGAGATATTACATCGAGTTCTTTATCAAAAGTTCAAGCTAAACAATTAGTTTCACAGCAACCTATATCACAGGCTATTGATTTATATGAAATTGGTGAATATAAGGACTCTACTAGTTTATGGAAGTGGGAGGTTAGGAAGAAATTTAGAGATCATAAGATGGCAGAAATAAAGGAATTGTCTAAACTTGCTGAAAATAATGATATGTATTATGCAGCTATTTTTAGTATGGCAATACTGGGAGATTATTCTAATCTTAGGGTATTGTTTCCTAAAGCTTTTTTGGTAGATATTGATAAGAATGCTCAGCAGTTTAGCATTGATAGAAATCTTGTATTATCGATAATGCGTAAAGAATCATTATTTGATATTGAAGCCGGATCATATGCAGGAGCTAAAGGTTTGATGCAAGTTACAGAACCAACAGCTAAATTTATAGCTAAAAAATATAAACTATCGTTAGTAGGTGATAGAAATAAAGGGATGAAAAAGCAAATATTTATTCCACAAAATAATATTAAACTAGGTACGGCAAATTTATATTTCCTCGAGAAACTTTTTGATAAAAATCTAATTTTAGGTATAGGAGCATATAATGCTGGGCCTGGAAATGTTGATAAATGGTTAGCAAAAAAAGAAGTTCCAGCAAAGCAGTGGATTGAAAATATTCCATTTGGTGAGACTCGTCATTATATCCGTAAAGTTCTAGTGTATATGATTGTATATAACAATCTTATTTTTGATAACAAAAAAGATAAGCTAAGTGATTTTCTTAAAGGTGAAATATCTGATAAATTTAGTTTTAGGTAGGAATTATAAAGTAATATTTTAATCTCTACATTTACTGAATATTCTGCAATTAGAGCATAAAACAGTAGCAGTCAAACAATTAATAATTCTTATTTATTTATCTATTCATTACCTTATTATTTAATTTAATTTTATATTGCTTTTTATTATTTTCATATATAAATTAAATATAGAAATATAAATTTATGTAAATATTAATTTAAATAAAATATATTTCTTGGATTGTTAAATGTATTTAGCAGTTTTTTGTAAAATAACATTATTAAATATAAGGAAAAATATGAAATATAAGCTGTTAATATCAACACTGCTTACAGGTGTATCAATTGTAAAAGCAAATAATATTGAAGTCAAAGCGCCAATATACTTAAAAAGTGACTATTCATCGACCCAGCTTGGTGATTCTTATTCAGATGAGGCTGCCAAAATAGCTCCTTATCACTGTTTTGTACCATCAAGTGAAGATGATATTAGTTATGGTGCGACTACAGCCTCTCTTAAGCTCGATAAAGCTTATTCTTATCAGGAGTTAATTAAAGAGCTAGGGATTGATGTATCTTTGGGAGGTGGTTATGATATTTTTTCTGCTTCAGTCGCAGCTAAATATGCTCAATCATTAAAGAACGAAGCTGCTTCTTTATCATTTGGGTATGTTGAAAATATTTATCGGCCTGTGGCTGTGAATAATTATATGCTATCAAGCTTAGGTAAGTCTGAAGCTTTAAACTTCCCAGGAAAATTTCTTGAGAGATGTGGTAATAAAGTATATAACGATTATAAACAAGGCTCGAAACTTGTAATAGGGTTAACAATGAATTTTGCTAGCTTAGCGCAAAAACAAGAATTTTCTGAGAGTGTTACCGCGGGCTTTGGTTCATTTGCCAATATTACAGAAGAGATAAAAACAGCTATTGAGAATAAAAAAATTAATGCTAATATATCAATATCTGCTATGCAGGTTGGAGGTGATGCTTCAAAACTTTCAAAAATACTCAATAAGGACGACGAAAATAATTATTACGCTATAAAGTGTTCCACAAATGACTTAGATGCGTGTGATAAGGCTGTTAATGGTATCTTAGATTATATTCATACTGATTATCAGGATTCAATTTCTGAAGCATTAAACCAGTCTGCAGCAGAGCGTAAAAATAATCCTCAAGTTCAAATGATGATCGGAGATCAAAACAATACTATTTCGTATGATAGTATTCTAGCTCAAGATAAGGATATAGATTTAGATAAAATTATACCAGATCCTAATATTGCAGAGATTAAAGCGGCACGAAAAGAGTTGGTTGATAGATATAAGAAAAATGAATACTATAAAGATAGTATTAGTACTATTTTAACTAGTGAAGGTTATCCTGTTACTTTAGATGATAATTTCAAATATGAATTAGAAAATATAAAAAAAAGAGCACAAAAAAATATTGAATATATCAAGGGTGATAGCTCAATCAATGCGATTGCTTGCTATACGAATATAGATAGTTGTATTGATGTTAGGAATCAAATAATTCCTAATTTAGATGAAATTCAAAATAACGAAATGACTCAATTATTTAAAAACCTAGAGTATTTTTATAAAGGTTTTGATGAATTACCTGTAAGCGCTGCCATATATAATGATGGAGGGAATAATGCTAGATTAGTATGGAAAGCTACTGACTCTGATAGTAGTAAAAACCCTCAATTTCCAATAACCTCTTTTTCCCTTGATATGATAAATGCTGACTCCATAAACATGAGATTAACAGCTATTTCACCTATTACTACATTTCTTTGGAGTTGTAATAATGGAAATGTAAATGAACAAGGTGATATCATTTTTGAAAATAAATGTGAAGTGAGTAGAGCCGATGATCAAACCCCACATCAAACATCACTGACTTTAACAAAGTATCATAGCTCTTACTATATTAAGCCATATGATATTTAATTTTTCTTTAAGCTTAGAGCGTGATTTTATTTTTTATTATGTTCTGGATCTAAAGTTAATATGCTCTTTAATAAAAGCAGGGCTAGTCAAGATAGTATTTGAAATTATGTAATTGCCTTATTTATCAATATATAAACTTGACGGTGCCTTTTAGAGTATAAAAACACGTGATTGAAGTGGTTTTGCTTATATTGCTAGGAATAATTATTTATTTTACTTAATTTGAATTGTAGAATATTGATTCTTGCTTAGGGTATGACTATAAAAATAGTTGTATTTAAGTGTTTTAACTTAGATTAAGGAATTTTTTATGCATAAAAAATATATTGCTTTTTTATTGTTAGCACCGTTAGGTGCATTTGCTAGTACAAAAATCCAAGATAGTGGACCTAGTCCAATTATTACTGATGCAAAATGTATGTTTTCATATGATATGGATGATACTGTAGATCATCAAAATAATATGACACCTGGGTTTGAAGCATCAGCTCAAATAGCAGTGGATTATGGTTGTGCTTTAATCATGAATTCTGATCAAGGTATTCCATCTAAGTATCAATATGCTCTTTGGAATCCAGGACCAAAGTTATCAGGCCAGCAAGGTGATCTACATAACTATTTATTTGGGGGCGCTGGGATGGTATATTCTCAAGATATAACTTATGGTAATAAAGCAGAATATAATTGTACTTATAATAATACCCATGGAGATAGTGCTAAGAATTGTCGTATACTTAAGATGGAGCCAGTTTTTAATAAAACGAAACCTATTTCAAATCAATGTGTATTTCATTTTGATGATAATGCTAGCGAGGCTTATCATGTATATAAAGGTTGGAATGATCAGATTTCTTTAGGAGCTAACCCAATATATGTCAAAAATTTGAATAGTTACTATACACAGAAGACAGGCTCAATCTCAGGATTTGATCAGCCATGGTATACAGATTCAGTAGCAGATGCGAAAGTTAAGCTTATGAAGCTATTAAAAGATAAGCTTGATGGCTGTACAGATCAATCTCAAGCTTAAAATTTTTAAAAAAAATTTATCAAAGTTCATTGGTTAAAAAAAATCTATTAAAATTATTCAAGGATGTATTTTAATGATTATGAGTTAAAGCGAGATTTTGACTTGTTTTTATAGTAATATTTACATTTAAATATACTTATTTTAAAATATTTATAATGATTTCTCATTTGCGTGTCCATACTGGATTTTCTGTTGTTGATAGCACTGTACGTTTAGGTGATTTGTTTGCTAGAGCAAAGGATAAAAATATTGTTGCAATTGCACTTACTGATGTATGTAATTTATTTGCTGCTGTTAAGTTTTATAAACAAGCTTTAAGTAATGGTATTAAGCCTATTTTTGGTGTTGAATTAAAAATTGATACTGAATTTGGTGTTTGTGACTTAATTCTTTTAGCTGAAAATAATAGTGGTTACCAAAACATAGTTAACTTGATATCAAAGGCTTATCAAGAGGCTCAAAGATATGGTTCAATACCACTCATACCTAAGGATTGGCTTAAAAAAGCAAATTTAGCAAATATAATCTGTTTAAATGGTGGGCAACATGGAGAGTTGGGTAAGTCTATCTTAGCTAAGGATTATATAAATTCAGAATCAATTATCTCTGAATATGTAGATATATTTGGAATTGATAATTATATTATTGAGATTCACGAGCTTAAATATGAAAATGAAGAGTTCTATAATAAAGAAGCCCTTGAATTAGCAAGTAAACATAATTTACTTGCAGTAGCTACAAATTTGACTGTATTTATGGAGTCTGAAGATTATGACATTCATGAGATTAGGACTTGTATAATTGAGAAAACAACAATTTTGGATGAATCGAGACAGTCAAAGTTTACTAGAGAGCAGTATCTTAAATCATCTCAAGAAATGTATGAATCTTTTTCAAAACTACCCATATTAGTTGATAATGGGCTTGCACTTGCAAAGCGTTGCAATGTGTCTTTTGATTTAGGTAAGCCATGTCTACCAACCGTTGACGTGCCTAGTGGTTTATCAGAAAAAGAATATTTTTCAGAACTATGTTATCAAGGGTTAGAAAATCGTCTTAAAAAAATATTAGAAAAAAAATCTCCAGATAAGTATCAACATATCACTAAAGTTTATAAGGATCGACTCCAAATAGAAATTGATATTATCTGTGATATGGGCTTTCCTGGGTATTTTTTGATTGTTGAAGATTTTATCCGGTGGTCAAAAAAAAATGATATTCCAGTGGGGCCAGGGCGTGGTTCTGGAGCTGGATCATTAGTTGCATATTCATTGCTTATTACAGATATAGATCCTTTACCTTATGGACTGCTTTTTGAGAGATTTTTAAATCCAGAAAGAGTATCTATGCCTGATTTTGATATTGATTTTTGTATTCAGGGTAGAGATAGAGTTATTAAATATGTTGAGCAAAAATATGGTAGAGAAAGTGTTGCTCAAATTATAACTTATGGAACTATGGCTGCTAAGGGAGTCGTTCGAGATGTAGTACGCGTTATGGGACAGAGTTTTGGTTTTGGGGATCGGATTGCTAAAATGATTCCTGAAACCCCTGGTACAACTTTTAAAAAAATTTTGTTTGACGGTGAGCCACTATATGATGAGATGCAAGCTGATGAAGATATTGCTGAAATTGTCGAAAAAGCTCAAAAGTTGGAAGGGCTACCAAGAAGTCTAGGTAAACATGCTGCTGGTATTGTTATTTCACCAACTAAGATTTCAGATTTTGCTCCTATTTATTGTGAGGATCGTAATAGCGACATTGTTACTCAGTTTGATAAAGGCGATGTAGAGGATGTTGGTTTGGTTAAGTTTGATTTTTTAGGTTTGAAAAACTTAACTACAATTAAGAGTGCCATAGAGAGTATTAATGCAAAAAGATCAGTTACTGAAAAGGTTTTGGATATATCGGATATACCTTTAGATGATCAAAAAACATTTAAACTTTTACAAGCAGGTAATACCACAGGGATTTTTCAGCTTGAATCTCAAGGCATGCGCCAGATTGTCAAAGATCTTCGTACTTCAAATTTTGAGGAAATTATTGCTCTAGTTGCGCTATATCGTCCTGGCCCAATGGAGAATATTCCTACCTTTATTGATCGTAAGCATGGTAAAAAACGTACGACATATTTACATCCACTATTAGAACAAGTTTTGCGGGAGACTTATGGTATTCCAGTATACCAAGAACAAGTAATGCAAATGGCTCAAAAGCTTGCAGGATATACTCTTGGCGGTGCTGATTTATTGCGTAGAGCAATGGGGAAAAAGAAGCCAGAAGAAATGGATGAGCAACGTAAAATTTTCAAAGCAGGAGCAGCTAAATATCATAATATAGAAGCAACGCTTGCTGATGAAATATTTGATCAGATGGAAGCATTTGCAGGCTATGGTTTTAATAAATCACATGCTGCTGCATATGCGTTGATTGCTTATCAAACAGCATGGTTAAAGGCACATTATCCAGATGAATATATGGCAGCATTAATGTCAGGAGATATGGCAAATACAGATCAGCTTGTTAAATTTATCTTGGATTGTAAGAATATGGGAATTAAGGTTTTAGCTCCCAATGTGAACGAAAGTGTATATGACTGTATAGCAATCGCTTCAGGTACTGTTTTGCTTGGCTTAGGAGCAATAAAAGGTCTTGGTGGTGAAGCAATTAAAAGTATTCTTTCAGAGCGTAAGCTTAAAGGGAGTTTTAACTCTCTTTTTGATCTGTGCCGTAGAGTTGATTTACGTAAGGTTAATAAAAAAGCACTAGAAGCTCTATGTTTTTCAGGAGCTCTAACCGATATGTCTGAAAATAGATCAACAGCTTTTAACTCAATAGAAAAAGCTATAAAAAATGCTGGATATGTGAATGAGATGAATGCTGCAGGTCAAGAAGACTTGTTTGGCTTTACTGAGCAAGAAGGTGATACTGATACTGAGTTGGAAAGAGAATGCCAAATAGAAGAGTGGAATCTAAAGAAATTACTGATTAATGAGAAAAAAGCACTAGGAATGTATTTTAGTGGACATATTATAGATGAAGAGAGCCATTGGCGTAATCATATTAGTTTTAGTGATCTTGAAAGAATTCAACATCCTAGTATGGATGGTAATTCTGTTAGAATTATTGCTAGTATGATAACTCCAGCTATTAGAAGAAAAACGAAAACAGGTAGGGTTTTATATATTATAAATATAGATGATGAGTTTGATAGAGTAGATTGTTTGATTGGAGAAGATGTATTTGCGTTAGTGAAGGATAATATTCAGGTTGATGATGTTATTGTTGTTGAGGGTAAAGTTTCTCGAGATATACAGCGTGAACGCAATAGGCTCAGTGTTGAAAAAGTACTACCAATATCACAATATATTGATGAAACTTTTTGTAAGATTAATCTGGCTCTAAAAAGTAACAATATTAATTCAATTAATTTAAAAAAGCTACTTGGTAATCTAAAACAAGATATAGCATCAAATAAGATACAGAAAAATAATATTTTAGAGATAAGAGTTTCTCTAGATAGTGTTGATGGTAAGTTTGATTGTTTACAAAAACCTTTCTCAATATATGAGTTTGTTAATGATATTAGTATGCTAGTAGCAGAGGGAAGTACAATTAGTTTGGAGTAGTTTAAGAAAGATGGTAGATAAAAAAATAAATTCTCAATTTATACAGTATAACGACTTTAATAGTAAAGTTTTGTATAGTAGATGTAATCCTGTTATTGATATAAAAAGTGATGAGACACAAAATATTATCACGGAAATGCATCAAAAAATGCAAGGTAATGGTATTGGCCTAGCCGCAAATCAAATTGGCTATGGATTTCAGATTTTTATGATTGAGTTTGATAGTTCCAATTCAAGATACCCCTTGGATTTTGCTAGCGTACCATATCAGATATTTATAAACCCTAAAATTACTAAAGTTTCTAAGCAAAGAGTAAGTTTTTGGCATGCTTGCTTAAGTGCCTTTGGAGAAAAGAGAGGTAAATTAGCAACTTATAAGGAAATTGAGTATGAGGCATATAATCAATATGGTGAAAAAATTGTAGGTAAGCTTGACTCCATAGCTGCTGTAATATTTCAGCATGAGTTTAATCATTTACTGGGGTCGGTATATGTTGATTTTGATACGGAATATATTGATGGTGAAGAATTGCAAAAGAAATTTGTTAGTGGAGAAATTAAACCTTATGAAGAGTGTGATAATAAAGTTCCATTGATGTTAGAAAACTATACTATTGGCGAAAGTATATTATAATTAAACAATTTTATTAGACTTTGGTAGTTAAAAAGCTTGACTTCTATTTTAATAAGGGTATTATAACATCCACTGACGATCATAGCAGTCTAGAACCACCTGATCCCTTTCCGAACTCAGAAGTGAAATGGGCTCACGCCGATGATAGTTTGGCTCTTGCCAGGTGAAAGTAGGTAGTCGTCAGACCTTTTTTATTTTCTTAAAAACAATTAATCGATAATTATTTTGGATATTTATTAGCTGCTATAAGCTCTCATATTTATGGATTCATAAAGTATGATCGTAGATGAGATTGTTTCAACTAGCTATTGAAATGTTTTTCATCTTTTAATATGTTATCCTATACTACAATTTTTTTATTCGCATAAGAGTATAAAATGTTTAGAAGTCTTCCTTTATTTATTGGACTTAGATATATACGCGCCAAAAAACGTAATAGATTTATATCTATAATTTCAGCTATATCTTTTTTAGGTATTTCACTTGGAGTTGCTGTTCTAATTACGGTTATGTCGGTGATGAATGGATTTGATGGCCAGATTAAAAGCCGTATTTTAATGATGGTTCCACCTCTAAAAATATACCAAATTGGAGGTAAGCTTACAGACTGGCAAAATTTGTCGCAAGAGTTGCAAAAAGTTGCTCCAAAAGTTACAGCTACAGCTCCAATTGTTGAGTCACAAGGGTTACTTAGTGCAAATAGTTCGGGTAGTACCACAGCCTTTGTACAGATCCAAGGTATAGAGCCAAAGTATCAAACAAAAGTTCTACCAATTGCTAAACATATTATACAAGGTAAACTTTCGTCCTTAGATGATGGCGAGGGATATAATATAGTTCTGGGAAGTGCTTTAGCAGATAGTTTGGGAGTTAAAGTTGGTGATAAAGTTACATTAATAGTTCCAAAAATTAGTTTGACTCCAGCGGGAATGATTCCAAGAATTAAGCAGTTTAAAGTCTCTGCTATTTTCTCAGTTAGCTATCAGTATGATGCTTATTATGCGATGATTAATATTAAAAATGCTCAAAAAGTATTTGAGACTGGCAGTGCCGTTTCATCACTCCAGTTAGGCATTAAAAATGTTTATGATGCACCAGTTATTAAAAATAAGCTCAATGATGGAGCTATATCTCCATATTATTTTACCCGTGACTGGACTGATGAAAATAAATCTTTCTTTGATGCTTTAAAGATGGAAAAGACAATGATGTTTTTTATATTACTGTTAATAATAACGGTTGCGATATTTAATTTATTATCATCTCTAGTTATGGTTGTGACTGATAAACGTAGTGATATAGCCATTCTTAGAACTATGGGAATGTCTTCGCGTCAAATAATAACAGTATTTATATATCAAGGCTTTATTATTGGGTTGATAGGTACGATTATTGGGGTCTTATTAGGTATAGTGCTGTCAACTTATGCTACGGAAATTGTGAATTTTATTCAGCATGTCACAGGCAAACAATTTTTAAATGCTAGTGTATATCTTATTGATTATATACCATCACAATTAATGTGGTCTGATGTGTTTAAAGTTACTTTGGTTTCAATGTTTTTAAGTTTCTTGGCGACTTTGTATCCTGCTTGGAGTGCATCTAGGGTTCAACCAGTGGAGGCGTTAAGATATGAGTAATATAGTTTTGAATTGTAAAAATGTCTCAAAGAAATATACAGAATTTAAGAATGATATAATTATTCTAAAAGATGTTAATCTTGAGATTAAAAAAGGTGAAAAAGTAGCAATTTTAGGCTTATCTGGTTCGGGTAAGACAACTTTGTTAAATGTCTTGGGAGGATTAGACAAGTCTAGCTCAGGTGAGGTTTATTTGATGGATCAAAGGTTTGATAATCAATCAGTCAACAAAAGAGCGGTGATGCGCAATAAACATTTAGGCTTTATATATCAATTACACCATTTGTTACCAGAATTTACAGCACTTGAAAATGTTATGATACCTTTAGCAATAACTAAAAAACATAACAAAAAAAACTCTATAAGGCTTGCTAATAAAATTCTTGATAAAGTTGGATTAGGACATAGGGCAAACCATAAACCAGCGGAATTATCTGGTGGAGAGCGCCAAAGGGTAGCTATAGCTAGAGCATTGGTTACTAATCCTAGCTGTATTTTAGCGGATGAGCCAACAGGTAATTTGGACAGCGAGAGGTCAGAGAGTATATTTCAACTGATGCAAGAATTAAGTGATGATTTTGGAACTAGTTTTGTGATTGTAACTCATGATGAGAAGCTTGCTAGTCGGATGAATAAAATTTATAGATTAGTTGATGGAGAATTAGGTTTAGTCAAACCAATATAATACTAGCTAAAAAAACTTTCTAAAAAGGCTGTACATTAATTATGAGTTATATAATTAATTTTGCTATTATGGATTTTATCCGTTCCATTTTGATTATTTATAAATAATGAAAAAAATATTACTTATCAAAGAAACTAGGTCAAAAGAAACTAGAGTAGCTTTATTACCTGAAGATATAAAAAATTAAGTACTCAGGGATTTAAAATATACATTGAGTCAGGTGCAGGAGATGGTGCAGGAATAAATGATTCTGAATTTATACAAGCTGGTGGATTTATTAGAGAGTCTAACTTACAATCCCTTTTCAAGGATATTGATATTATTGTAAGAGCTAAACGAGCAGAAAAAACACGCGAATTAGAGGAGCTTAAATATATAGTCCCAGGTACTACTATGATTGGAGCATTAGATCCAAAAGAAAAAAATAGTAATCATCTTGAGCAGTTTCATTTGGCTGGGTTAAGAGTGTACAGCCTAGATTATCTTGACGTTAAAAAAGGAGATGCTTTAAACCTTCTGGAGAAAATGAGCAATTTAACTGGTGAGTTAGCCGTAGAGGATGCAATTAGCAAAATAGATGATGTTAAGAAAGTCGTAATATTAGGTTTTGGTAGTGTGGGAAAGTCAGCTTATAATAAGGTTTGTGAACTTGGTTATGATAATGTAGTAGTTTTTTGTACTCAAGATAAAGATGCTGTACAAATAAGACCTAAGCATAAAGCTCACTTATTAGATAAAAATGTAAAAAATATGAAAAACAACCAGGATGTTATTCAATCTGAGATTTTGGATGCTAATGTGGTTATAGCTTCTGCTAGATCAAGGGATGGTGCACCAATTCTTATTAGTAAAGCTATGTTAAAAAAATTAAAAAATATTGTGATAGTTGATTTGGCTATATCTGATGGTGGAAATATAGAAGGGAGTCAGCATGATAAGGATTTGATTTTTGAAAATAATGTTATAGTTTCTAATATTAGTGGTTATCCAAAGAAAAAGCCATTACAAGCAAGTCAACTTTGGAGCACAAGTTCTAGAATATTTATAGAAAAACTAACTGAAGGTGATGAGGTTGTTGCTAGTAGCTTGATTATGTAATTGTATACCCCTTTGTAGTTAAGGATGAGTTCTTATGCAGTAGTGTTTTCATCATATATATAAAAACATTTTATTCTGAGAATTTCTAGTATATGCTGAAATTAATGTTTAGTTATTTTTTTAAGCTAGTAAGCCATGAAAACAGTTGTATTTGTTCATAATAATTCTTTGAAGTCGTATAAAGAGAAATTTTTAGCAAAAATTAAATCAGATATTGAAACATATAAATATGGCGTTTTAGTCATAGATAATATGTCAGAAGTTGTTGAGATCCTTGAGGAAAACTCAAGAATTTGTTGTATTGTTTTAGATGGATTGAGTTTTAATGTTGAGGCTTTTCATAATATTGCTCATTTAAATAAAAAATTACCTATTTTTGTGGCTTCTGACTATAGTCATAGTATTAAACTAAACCTGAGAGATTTTAATTTAAATATTAATTTTTTACAATATGATGCTCTTGCGGGCGAAGATTCAGATTTTATTCATAATACTATTACTAATTATTTCAATGATATATTACCGCCATTTACTTATGAACTATTTAAGTATTCAAAGTCATTTAACTCAACGTTTTGCACTCCTGGGCATCAGGGTGGATATGGCTTCCAACGTTCTGCCGTTGGAGCATTGTTTTATGATTTCTATGGTGAGAATATATTCAAGACTGATTTATCTATATCTATGAAGGAGCTTGGTAGTTTATTAGATCATTCAGAAGCACATAAAGAAGCTGAAGAATATATATCAAAAGTCTTTAAATCAGAAAGATCTTTAATTATTACTAATGGAACATCAACTGCTAATAAAATAGTAGGTATGTATAGTGTTGCAGATGGTGATACTATCTTGGTTGATAGAAACTGTCATAAATCTATAACACATCTTATGATGATGGTTGACGTTAATCCTATATATCTTAAGCCAACTAGAAATGCTTACGGGATAATAGGTGGTATACCCAAAAAAGAGTTTCAAAGGAAAACGATTCAGGAAAAAATAAATAATAGTAGTCTTGCAGATAAATGGCCTGAGTATACTGTGGTTACAAATTCAACTTATGATGGAATTTTATATAATACCGATACAATACACCGAGAGCTTGAAGTTAAAAAATTACATTTTGATAGTGCATGGATTCCATATGCAATTTTTCACCCTATTTATAAACATAAGTCTGCAATGCAAATTGAGGCAAAACCAGAGCATATAATTTTTGAAACACAGTCGACACATAAATTTTTGGCAGCATTTAGTCAATCATCGATGTTACATATAAAAGGAGACTATAATGAAGAGGTGTTAAATGAATCATTTATGATGCATACATCAACCTCTCCATTCTATCCTTTAGTTGCTAGTACAGAGACAGCTGCGGCAATGATGGAAGGAGAACAAGGATATAATCTCATAGATAAAACCATAAATTTAGCCATAGATTTTAGACGAGAATTAATTAAGCTTAGATCAGAGGCTGATGGTTGGTTTTTTGATATATGGCAACCTGATAACATCTCTAATAAAGAGACTTGGTTATTAAGAAATGCAGATAGTTGGCATGGGTTTAAACATGTAGATGGAGATTTTTTATCGCTTGATCCAGTTAAAATAACGATATTGACTCCTGGTATAAAAGATAATAATGTCGAAGAGTGGGGCATACCTGCTGATGTAGTAGCTAAATTCTTAGATGAACATGATATTGTTGTAGAAAAAACAGGTCCATACTCTTTATTATTTATATTCAGCCTAGGTACAACTAAGGCAAAGTCAGTAAGGCTGATTTCGGTTCTAAATAAATTTAAGCAAATGTATGATGAAAATACCTTGGTGGAAAAAATGTTACCAGCCCTGTATTCAGAAGATCCAAAATTTTATAATGGTAAGAGGATGCAAGAAGTTAGTGAGCAGTTACATAAATACATGCGAGATGCTGATTTGCCAAATTTAATGTACCATGCTTTTAATGTACTACCTGAACAACAGTTAAATCCACATAGAGCATTTCAGAAACTACTTAAAGGAAAAGTTAAAAAAGTTCCTTTGGTAGATTTGTATGAGCATGCTTCCGCAGTCATGATATTACCATATCCACCAGGAATACCAGTTATTTTTCCTGGGGAGAAAATAACGAAAGAATCTAAAATTATATTAGATTTTTTATTGATGTTAGAAAAAATAGGATCAATGCTACCTGGATTTGATACAGATATTCATGGGCCGGAGAGAGCAAAGGATGGTAAATTGTATGTCAAAGTTCTTGACAAAGAATAATTATATTTTTGAGAAAAAATGCTTATAATAAGCCAAAAAAAAATGTATAGTGTTGCTAATTCGAATTAATTTTTCAGGTCGGTAGTTTATGCTTAAAACTCCTTTGTATAGTGCTCATGTTGCAGCTAATGCTAAGATGGTAGATTTTTCAGGTTGGTCTATGCCTATTAATTATGGTTCACAGATTCAAGAACATAATAATGTTAGACAGAATTGTGGTGTCTTTGATGTATCTCATATGTTAGCTGTAGATATTAAGGGCAAAGGAGCTGAAGATTTTTTACGCTATATTTTAGCAAGTGATGTGGCTAAATTAGTGAACAATAAAGCTCAATATGGTTGTATGTTAAATCAAGAGGCTGGGATTATTGATGATTTAATTACTTATAAAATTAATTCAGATCATTTTAGGATAGTTGTGAATGCTGGTAATAGAGAATCTGATGTCGCATGGTTTAGAAAAAATGCAAAAGATTTTCAAGTAGAAATAACTCCTCAAGAGGATCTTGCAATAGTTGCGGTTCAAGGACCTAAAGCAATTCAAGTTATAAAGCATGTTGTTACTCAAGAAATCGCTGAACAGGTAGTGGCATTAAAACCATTTTCATTTAAGTTTTTTAGTCAATGGATGTTTGCTCGTACTGGGTATACTGGTGAAGATGGCTTTGAAATTATGTTACCAGCAGATCAAATAGTAGAATTTTGGAATCATTTATTAGAAAATGGGGCTCAGCCGGCAGGACTTGGGGCTAGAGATACACTCCGTCTAGAGGCAGGGATGCATTTATATGGTTCAGATATGAGTACCTCTACGACACCTTTAGAAAGAGGGCTTAGTTGGAGTGTTGATTTGTCTGATCAGAGTAGAGAGTTTATAGGTAAAAAGCCTTTTTTAGCTAAAAAATCACAAGGTGTAAACACCAAATGGGCAGGTGTAGTTCTAAAGTCAAAAGGTGTGCTTAGAGCTGGACAAGAGATAGATTTTGATAATGGAGAAAAAGGCTATATTACAAGTGGTAGTTTTTCTCCGACATTAAAAATTGCTATAGCTTTAGCATATGTACCTAAGCAAGGTGGTAACCCAACTGTAGATATTAGAGGTAAAAAACTTGATGTTGAGATTATCAAGCCAAAATTTGTAAAAAATGGTGAATCTTTAATTTAGAAAAATATAATAGAATTAAAAAGAAGTTTAAGTTTGTTTAGTCAAGGAGGTATAAAATGTCTAACATCCCTAATGAATTAAAGTATACAAAGTCACATGAATGGATCAAAGTAAATGGTGATGAAGTTACTATAGGTATTACAGAGCACGCACAGTCGTTACTCGGCGATTTAGTATATGTTGAGTTACCAGAGGTTGGTGAAGAACTTTCTGTAGGCGATGATAGCTGTGTTGTTGAGTCAGTAAAAGCAGCTTCTGATGTGTATTGTCCAATAGATGGAGAAGTGATTGAGATTAATGAAGCTTTAGCTGATGATCCTGCTCAGGTAAACCATGCTCCTTATAAGGATGGTTGGTTGTTTAAACTAAAAATTTCAGATGGGACGCAGTTAGCTAATTTGTTGACTGCTGAGGCATATGCAGAAAATATGGAAGACTAAAACTAGTCATATCGAAGTTTAATTCTCAAAGTTTTATCTTTTTATAAAGCTCTATACAAAGGCATGGAGGAAGTATGTCTTTTATTCCACATAAACCAGAACAAATCAAAAAGATGCTTGATACTATAGGGGCATCTTCTGTAGAACAGTTATTTGATGAAATACCTACTAAATTAAGGGCAGATGCTCTAAATATACCAAATGGAATTAATGAAATTCAATTAGCAAATCTTACAAGAAAAAGAGCTAATAAAAACCATCATAATGTAAATTTTATTGGAGCTGGAGCATATAGCCATTATATCCCTGCTGCTATATGGGATATCGTTGCTCGTGGAGAGTTTTATACTGCATATACACCATATCAAGCAGAAGCATCTCAAGGTGGCCTACAGGTTATCTATGAGTTTCAAACTATGATGGCGGAGCTAACAGGCATGGATGTATCAAACGCATCTATGTATGATGGAGCAACTGCATTAGCAGAGTCTGTTCTTATGGCAATTCGCTCAAATAAAAAATCAAAATCGCAGAAAGTTTTAATCGCAGAAGCATTACATCCAACATATTTAAATGTGTTACAAACTATTACGAAGCATCAAGGAATTGAAATTGATGTTGTAACTTTAGAATCTAAGCATGGTAAGACTAATATAGCAAAACTTGATGATTTCTCAGCTACTAAATATGCTGCTGTAGTAGTCCAAAGCCCTAATTTCTTAGGTCAACTTGCTGATGTTGATAGCCTTACAAATTGGGCACATGAGCATGGTGCTTTGGTTGTGGCTGTGTCAAACCCGATGTCTTTAGCGATCCTAAAGTCACCTACAGAATGGGGTGAAAAAGGTGCTGATATAGTGTGTGGCGAAGGCCAACCAATGGGTGTGCCTTTATCTTCTGGAGGCCCATATTTTGGCTTTATGACTTGCAAAATGCCACATGTTCGCCAAATGCCAGGCCGTATAGTTGGTAGAACTGTCGACTTAGATGGTAAAGAAGGTTTTTGTTTAACGCTACAAGCAAGAGAACAACATATTCGTCGTGCTAAAGCTACATCAAATATTTGTACTAATCAGGGATTAATGGTGACAGCAGCAACTATTTATATGAGTTTGCTGGGTGCAGAGGGCCTAGAGCGTGTGGCAAGTATATCTCATGAAAATACTACAATCTTAGCAAGAGAGTTATCTAAATTAGATGGTGTAAGTATTAAATTTAATAAAGCATTTTTTAATGAAGTGGTTATTGACCTACCTGTAGATGCTAAATTTTTTGTAACAGAGATGGAAAAAGAAGGTTTTGATGCAGGATATTTTTTAGGTGACTATAATAGTGACTTAGCAAAATCTATTATGATTTGTGCTACTGAGATTCATACACAAGAAGACCTTGCTGATTATGTTGCTGCAGCAAAACGAGTTTTAGCTAAGATTGGAGGTTAAGAAGTGGTTATTTTTGAAAAAACTAGAGGTGTAAATTCACCAGCTGTGATGCCTAGCAAAAAAGGCAATATATCAAACATTCCAGAAGCTATGCGACGTTCTAAAAAACCGATATTACCAGAGCAGGCAGAGTTGGATGTAGTTAGACATTATACACAGCTTTCACGTAAGAACTTTTGTATTGATACAAATTTTTACCCATTAGGTTCTTGTACTATGAAGTATAATCCTCGTGCAGCACATAAGTATGCTTCGTTACCAGGTTTTCTAGAGAGACATCCGTATGCTAGTAGCCAAAGTGCGCAAGGTACACTTGAGTGTCTGTCTGATTTGCAAGATGTTATTACAGAGCTTACGGGTATGACGGCTGTTTCATTAGCTCCTATGGCAGGTGCACAAGGTGAGTTTGCTGGTGTAGCAATGATTAAAGCCTATCATCATAAGCGTGGTGACTTTGAGCGTAATGAAATTATAGTACCAGATGCTGCTCATGGCACAAATCCAGCTACTGCAAAAGTCTGTGGTTTAAAGGTCATCGAGATCCCAACTAAAAAATGTGGAGATATTGATATCGAAGCACTTGATAAAGTATTAGGTCCAAAGACAGCTGGTATTATGCTTACAAATCCATCTACAGTAGGTGTTTTTGAGCGAAGCATTGCAACTATTGCTAAGAAAGTCCATGAGGCTGGTGGCTTACTTTATTATGATGGTGCAAACTTAAATGCTATTATGGGTAAAGCTCGTCCTGGCGATATGGGTTTTGATGTATTGCATATGAATCTTCACAAAACTTTTGCGACCCCTCATGGTGGAGGTGGACCTGGTGCAGGACCGGTAGCTGTAAATGATAAGTTAAAAGAATTTTTGCCAGTACCAATGGTTGGTAAAAAAGACGATAAATTTGTATGGTTAGAAGAGCAAGATGTACCAAATACTATTGGTAGGTTATCTACATTTAATGGCAATATTGGTGTATTAATTAGAGCATATATTTATGGTGCGATGTTGGGTGGTAATGGTTTGACAGAAGCATCAGAGATAGCTACCTTAAATGCTAACTATATGATGGCTCGTCTACAAGAAGAAGGTTTTACAATAGCATACCCTGATAGAAGAGCATCACATGAGTTTATTGTAACTTTGAAACCTGAGTTGCAAAATTATGGTGTTACAGCTACAGATTTTGCTAAGTGTTTGATAGATAGGGGAGTTCATGCTCCTACTATGTACTTCCCACTTTTAGTGCCAGAATGTTTACTAATAGAGCCAACGGAAACCGAAAATGTAGATAGTATGGAACAATTTATCCAAGCAATGGTAGAAATTAGAAATATTGCGAAAGAAAATCCAGAATATTTAAAAGGTGCTCCATATAGCCTGCCATCGCGTCGTTTAGATGATGTAAAGGCGGCAAAAGAACTTGATATCGTTTGGTCACCTAATTGATTCTCTATAAAAATATATTTTTGCTATAGTCTGTTTTTTTAATCCTTTATACTTATAAAATTAGAATTAAATAACATCGTGTTTATTGATTATGATATTATTTTTTTATGATATAAATATATCTATAAAATAGGGATTAAATGATAGTTGATCTTATAAAAAAAATAAGTATAGCGGTATTAATTTTGATACCTATTAAACAGATTTTTGGCTATGCGCACACAAACTTAATGCTTGAGAATAACTGTAGTGCAGATGCTATATTTACTATTACTAATTCAAAGGGTGGGATTGTTTTAAAAAAGGCATTAAGACCTCATCAGTACTACACAACTAAAGCATTATTGAATGATAATTTTTTGCTTTCAACAACATCAAATTATGATATAAAATTTAAATCTAAAAATTCATCAGGTTCAGTTAAATATGAACTATCTAATGCTTTTTTTTACTTTGGTGAAAAGGGAGCTAATAGAGCAATGTTTAAGGATGCTATTGGAAATATCGAAGTAAACCATAAATTACATAATAATAATTATAAATATTATTGGACTAATTATTCTGTTAATGTTGAGACTTTGTTAAAAGGAAATCTGATTATACCAAGTTTTACTGTTTCAGCATGTCATAAGGAAATAAATTTATTTGATAGTTTATTGTTCGGAGTAAAGAAAATACTGATATAGTTAATCCGATAGTTATTTGACAATAATGTTATAATATTTAGAAAAAATGTCATCATATAGCCAAGATTTCAGAGATATCGTAATAACTAAATATAAAGAAGGCCTAACAGACAAAGAGCTAAGTAATTTTTTTAATATAGATATCCGTACTACTAGATCTTGGATAAACTTATACGAGACAACTGGTGATTATAAATCTAAGCAAGGCTTGGGTTGCGGTAGAGTAGCAACCTTTACAGATAAGGAAGCGATAGAAAGCTACTTAAGAACATATCCAGATGCAATGGCTTTAGATATTAGAGAAGCATTAGCTCCTGAAATACCTAGAAGCACATTTTATGATTGTCTTACCAGACTTGGTTTTAGTTTTAAAAAAAGACACCTAAATATAAGCAAAGAAAAGAACAAGATAGGCAAAGTTTTATAGAGGTTGTTGAGACTATTGAACCTAACAAACTTGTATATTTAGATGAAATGGGTATGGATAATAAACAGTCTGTACTAAGAGGATGGTCTCTTGTTGGTAAACCTAGCTATGGTGAAGTTATTGCTTATCAAACTCAGAGAAAAAGTATAGTTGCTGGTTATAACTATTTAGAAAAGAAGATTATAGCACCGCTAGAGTATACTGGATATACAGATACTATACCTTCCTGCTTATTCTCCTGATTTAAATCCTATAGAAAAAATTTGGGCCAATTTTAAAAGAATTTTAAGAAAAGTAAATAATTCTTTTGATAATTTATCTGATGCTATTACTCACGTCTTTAGCACAATATTATCAGATTAACTATAACAAATTTGTTAGCTAATTAAATATAAGTATATTATATGCATAATATAAATTTTAAATAATTTTTTTTGAAAAAAGTTATGCTGTAGAATTGTTGTTATTGCTATGTATAGGAGTAATATTGTACATGGCATTAAGTTATTTGTTAACAAATAATAAATATATGGTTTAACTACTATACTGATTTTATTATTTCTAATCTAGCTTGAGATAATAAACATTAGTTTTTTGTTAAAAAAAATAATTAAATTAGAAAAAGAGGAATAAACATGGGTGAGTATAGTGATATATATAGACAAACTAAACTTAAAAAAACTCTAGAAAAATCAATTAAAGACATAGCCTCAGAAATCAAAAAGCTTGATGATAGGTTGAAACTAGTTCAGCAAGATTTTAAGGTGGCAATTAGTTCTGGGGCAAACCGTAATCTTCAAAATCGTACTTATGTTTCTACTGTTTTAAAAATAGCGGCTGCACCTATGTGTTTTATACCTGTCGTTGGTCCAATAACAGGTGCAGGAGTAGCTGCTTTAGCTAGTTTCATACAAAAAGGATTTTTTAATGAAGAGGGTCTAGGTAGTATAATTACAAACATTAGTAGGGTTGGGCTTAATCATGCTAGCGGTATATATAATGATGCTCCTATTCAGGCTATTATTGGTGGTGGAGAAAACAATAAAGGTAAGCCATTAAACTCTTATCAAGCTGCATCTGCAGAGAGATTTGTTTTTTTATATGGAAATGCGATAGAGAGGAGTATGAGACTGGCAGATGGACTTGCGATTGGTAAGTTTAAAGTAGCTATTGATATGAGTAATAAGTTTGATATAGAGTTATTGGTTAAAAATTATCAGGAATTTATTCAGATATCTGTAAAAAAGACAGTTGAGAAGATGAATGCTGAGGCGAATAAGAACTTATATTTACCATTATTGTTTTGGAAAATCAGTGATAGCCTTGAGGTCGCAGGTCAGGGTTCTTTACTTTTAGAATCTTTAGATCTAAGAGAGACTACTTCTGAGTATAAAGATTGGGTGCCTGTTGGCATAGCCAAGAAGCTTTTAAGTGGTCGATCAATCCGTGGTAAAATTATGAATGAACTTAGTAAAACCAGAGGCAGTAAACTTAAAGCTTTAGCTAAAAAAAGATTTGATGGAATTGGTAATTATAGAAATATTTTTGGAATTGATCAAAATTCTGGTGAGGAAGAGACTAAGAGTTTAGATAGGATGATCACTCCCATATATTTAGAGAAATTACATCTATGTGCATATCGTTCACGTTATAGTGAGTCGCTTAAGTCAACTACAGATACTAATTTTTTAACTATGATCGAGCATTATGAGTCACAAAGCCCAGGAGATAAGTTTTTTAATGAGTTATTTTATGGTGGTAGACACGATAGATTTAAAACGGTATATGATTGTGTTTCATCTGGAGGAGGTTTTACTAAAAAGTCGATTCATAGTCATAGCCAGTTTAGACGTAGAGTTATATATTCTTGGTATTGTTTTCATAAGATTCTCAAAGCTCATTTAGGCACGTATATTTTATCATCTTTACCGACTCTGGGTATAAATCTATATCTTGATCGTAGAGTAATGTTTGCTTTGATAGATGCTGTAACAACAGCACAGTGGGCAACAACTAGAGCTTATGAAGTTATTGGTAGTAATAATATAAAATCCCATGATTTGAAAACATTTGAAATTACGATAGAACAGCTGTTGAAACTACCATATATTGGAGATTATTTTGATCCAGAAAATATTATTTATAATAAATTAATAGCAGTTGGTGGAAATGAAATTAATGAATCAATAAGGATACAACTATTGAATAGTTATAATAATTTACTTGATCAACAGACAAATCTTGTGGATTTAAATGTAGAGAATTTAATGCCGCGACAAACATCAAATAATATTGGATTGTTTGATGTTAATTATGTTGGGGTTTTTATTGAGTCAATATATTTAGATCTAAGAACTAAGTTAGATGATGAACAAGCGTTTGTTTTAAGCTCTAATATTGTTGAACCACAACTTAGAAGTTTTAGAGAAGCACAAGCTGCTACTGTAAATTACTCTAAAGATTTTTCATCACGTTATGATAAAATTCAAGATATAGGGACTAATGCTGCAGCAATAAAAAATAAGTATCTCAATCTAATATATCAAGGTAATGTTCCGCAGCAACTTCAACCAAATATATATACAGAGTTTAGTAATAATTTGGCAAATACACATATGGGAGCATTAGTTAGTGCCCAAAATCCTGATCAGTTTAATCAGCTTGAGTTTAATCGTTCGATAACTAGAACGTTAAAGAGTATAGCGAAGGTTATTGCAAAAATTAGAAATAATGATATTGAAAATCTTGATAATGAAGTTTTTAAGAAATTACAATTAAAGCAATATTTACATGATGAAATAAAAGCTAGAAGAATGCCATATCATGACGATGATTTATCAGATGATGAATATTCTGATGTGGGATAAAATTACTATAACTTCCAGGCTTTAACAATATCTTCTTCAGTAATTTTTATTTTAGGATTTAGATTATTAAAATAAAGCCTGTATTGTTTGATAAGTTGAGCAGTATACATATCTTTGCCAGAAATATAAAAAATATTATTTTTATTACAGTATTCTAGCAGGTAATTTTTATTATTATCTTTCTCTGGCATAGCATGGCAAAATACTGCTTTTGTATCTTTGAGTAAATATATAAATTGGGTGTTTTGTTCTAGGTTTGCTGATGATGAGATTGGAGTTGCATCAACTACAAGGTCATAAGGACCTTCAAAGTGAGGGATATTTTCAATATTTAAATCTTTTCTTTTTTGCACTACTTTAGTTGGGTTTCTACCGACTATAGTTACTTTTATACCTAAATCTTGGAGAACTTTAAATGCTACGCCAGAGACTCCACCATTACCGTAGATTACAGCTGTTTTTATAGTTTGAGAAGATTTTCTGATGCCATTTGTCAAAGCAGTATATAGGCCATGACAATCGGTATTATAGCCATAGAGTTTGCCATTTTTATTTATAATAGTGTTTACCGCTTGTGTTTGCTTAGCAAGTGGCTCAACATAGTCAAGATATGCTATAACTTTGGATTTTAAACCATTATGAGCTGTGACAGTACCACCATTCACAAAAGGAGCTTTGATCGCATCCGTATAGGTTTTGGCTGCTATTTCACCTGCAAATGTGAAATAGCATAGATTAAGCTCAAGTTTTTGAATTGCGCCATTATGCCTAGCTATAGATGAGCTACTCCCAGAAGTTGAGAGGATAAATTTAGTATGAGTATCTACGGGTAACTTAAACATAAGTGTGATGTATATATGTGTACATTTAGTTGAGTCTATAAGAATTATTTTTAATATACAAGGGTCTACATGTCAGTTAAATTGTATATAATTATCCATGTTGATGCTAATTATCACCGCTGACAATTAAGAGCCTATGTAGTGAAGAGGACTCTGTTTTTTGACTGTTTTGGATGAGAATTAGTTTTTATAGATATTGTTTGTAGAGGCTGTTAAATAAATCTATAGATGATAATATTGTAGCTAGATTTTTCATATAAAGCAGTTTCTTAAAGCTTTTGAGGACACAATGACAATTCAAATAGTTTCAACTAATCCTATAGCAAATCAAAAACCAGGGACTTCTGGGCTTAGAAATAAAGTTAAAGTTTTTCAATCTCCTAATTATCTAGAAAATTTTGTTCAATCAATTTTTAATTCTCTTAAACAATTTAAGGGTAAAACTTTAGTTTTAGGTGGAGATGGTAGGTATTATAATGATGTTGCTATCCAGATTATTATTAGAATGGCAGCGGCGAATGGTTTTGGTAAAATTATAGTTGGTAAAAATGGTATCTTGTCAACACCAGCTGCTAGTTATATTATTCGTAAGTATAAAGCTTTTGGAGGGATTGTGTTATCAGCAAGTCATAATCCAGGTGGTAGAAGTGGAGATTTTGGTGTTAAATATAACACTAATAATGGTGGACCAGCTGCTGAGAAAATTACTGATGAAATTTATTTTGAAACCCAAAAGATTGATAAATATTTTATTAGTGAATATGAAGGAAATATAATAGATCTTGAGAAATTAGGAAAATATCAAATAGAAGCAACTCAGGTGGAGGTTATTGATTCTGTTTTGGCTTATGCCGACCATATGCAGAATATTTTTGATTTTAAACTTATAAAACAGCTATTTAAAGATGGATTAAAAGTGCGTATTGATACTATGTGTGCAGTAGCAGGACCATATGCAAAATATATCTTTGAAAAAATATTAGGAGCTGGTATGGGGAGCGTTGTTAATGCTAAACCACTAGAGGATTTTGGTGGGATGCATCCTGACCCAAATCCAGTAAATGCTTATGATTTAGTTAAGCATATGCAAGGTGGCAGCTATGACTTTGGTGCTGCGTCAGATGGCGATGCTGATAGGAATATGATTGTAGGTAAAGAAATGGCTGTAGCTCCATCTGATAGCTTAGCAATTATGACAGCAAATGCTTATTTAATACCAGCGTATGTCAAAGGTATAAAAGGCGTTGCAAGATCGATGCCAACTTCTACAGCTGTAGATAGAGTAGCTAAAAATTTAGGTATTGAATGTTTTGAAACGCCAACAGGCTGGAAATTTTTTGGAAATCTTTTAGATGCTGGAGCTATAAATCTTTGTGGAGAGGAAAGTTACGGCACAGGTTCAGATCATATTCGTGAGAAAGATGGTATATGGGCAATGCTTTTTTGGTTAAATTTAGTTGCAGCTACTGGAAAAAATATTGATGAATTAGTCAAGTGTCATTGGAACAAATTTGGACGTAATTTCTATTCACGACATGACTATGAAGCTATTGATAAGGATATTGCAAATCAAATTATGCAGAATTTACGTAACAAAATAATTAATTTATCAAATTCAAAAATTGGTAATCAAACTGTTAGGTTAGCTGATGATTTTAGTTATATTGATCCTATAGATGGCTCTGTTACTACCAAACAAGGAATACGTGTAATATTTGAAGATGGTTCACGCATTGTGTTTAGGTTATCAGGTACAGGAACTCAGGGCGCTACACTTAGAATATATTTTGAAAAATATGAGGGTGATATTACAAAGTTTGCATTATCTACTCAAGAAGTATTAGTAGGTTTGATCGATGTTGCCGAAGAGCTTTCTGAGGTTAAAAAATTAACTTCACTGTCTAAACCAACTATAATTACTTAAAAATCAGAAGAGAGTAGCTCATGATTATAATTAATTATATGGAAAAAATTGCTTTAAGTATAAGAACACTAAAAAATGTAAATTTTAATAAATGATTATTATATTTTATAAGCATGACTGCAACTCTAACTCTAAATGTGTTAAAATCCATTTTAATTATTTGAGCCAAAAAAACATTTTAAAATGCTTACATTCCAAGAAATTATTTTAAAGTTACATCATTACTGGGCTTCTAAAGGCTGCGCTATTATCCAACCTCTTGATATAGAAGTCGGGGCTGGGACATTTCATCCTGCGACTACGCTTAGAGCAATAGGTCCAGAGCCATGGGCAGCTGTTTATGTGCAACCATCAAGAAGACCTACAGATGGGCGTTATGGTGAAAACCCAAATCGTACACAACATTATTATCAATATCAAGTTGTAATGAAGCCATCACCTGATAATATCCAAGAACTATATTTAGGTTCATTAAAAGAGCTTGGTATTGATACTCTAGAGAATGATATTCGTTTTGTTGAGGATAATTGGGAATCTCCAACACTTGGTGCTTGGGGATTAGGTTGGGAAGTGTGGTCAAATGGTATGGAGATTACTCAGTTTACATATTTCCAACAAGTTGGAGGATTAGAATGTAAACCTGTTATGGGTGAAATTACATATGGGCTTGAGCGTTTAGCAATGTATATCCAAGGTGTTGATAGCATGTATGATTTGCTCTGGGCAAACACTCAAAATGGACCGTTATATTATCGTGATGTCTTTATGCAAAATGAAATAGAAATGTCTACTTATAATTTTGAAGAAGCTAATGTCGAAGAGTTGTTTAAGCAGTTTGATCTATTAGAAAAAGAAGGATACAGGATTGTTGAAAAAGGTTTATCAATTCCAGCGTATGAATTTGTACTTAAAGCATCACATACATTTAATTTATTAGATGCCAGGCATGCAATATCAGTGACTGAGCGTCAAGGCTATATTTTAAGAGTTAGGAAGTTAGCTATTGAAGTAGCAAAAGAATATTATGCAGCTAGGGAAAAATTGGGTTTTCCAGCTTTCAAAAAATAGATGTTATGAAATCTATAAGTGAAATATTACATTTTTTAAACCTTCGAAATACTTCAAACAAAATTCATTATATAGATTCTATATTTTTAGATAGTAGAAAATGCCATATAAAATCTGCTTTTGTAGCTCTAAAAGGGCAATCAACAGATGGTAATAAATATATAGAGCATATTCTTTTAGGTGGTGTTAGATTAGTGCTGACAGATAATCCTACTCTTGCAAATAATATAGATATTTTTTATGTAGAAAAATTAAGGGATAAATTATCTGATCTAGCAAAATGGTTTTATGATTATAGTAAGCCTCAAAATATAATTGGTATAACAGGAACTAATGGTAAAACATCAATCTCTAACTATATAGCTCAATTTTTTAGTTTAGCTGAACAAAAATCGTTGCTATTAGGTACTAATGGTAATGGTATTTATCCTAAATTATTAGAAAGTACTCATACGACTTTAGATATTTTATCTTTATATAAGACAATTAAATCTTGTGAGAGCTATCAAAATTTAGTTATGGAAGTATCTTCACATTCTTTAGATCAGCAGCGTGTGAAGGGGATAGATTTTGATATTGCAGTATTTAGTAATCTTAGCCAAGATCATTTTGATTATCATAAAACTATGGAGAATTATTTTGAAGCAAAAGCTAAGCTGTTTAGGTTTAAAAATCTTAGTAGTGCGGTTATAAATATAGATGATGATTATGGTAAGAAACTTTGTGATATTTGTAACTGTAAAATTACAACTGTAAGTTTAAAAGCAAAACGAGCAGATTTCTATTTAGAGATAAAAAGTATCGAAAATACAGAAACAAGTTTTGACCTATATATTTATCAAGAATTTATAGGTACATATCAAACCTTGTTAATTGGTAAGTTTAATTTGATGAATCTAGGTTTAAGTTTAGCAGCCTTGAATAATAAAGTTGATAGAAATTTACTTTTATCAAAAATATCTCAAATTAAACCTGTAAAAGGTCGTATGGAAATTATGGAGTTAGTTAATAATATTAAAGTTATAATTGATTATGCCCACACTCCGGATGCTTTGGAAAAAGTATTAGAAACTTTAAATGATTATCCTTCTAATAAATTATGGTGTATGTTTGGCTGTGGAGGGGGGAGAGATACTACTAAAAGATCAAAAATGGCAGCAATAGTTGATAAATATGCAGATAAAATAGTTGTTACAGAAGATAATAGCCGTTTTGAAGATATAAACAATATATTTAATGATATTAAAAAAGGCTTTAAAAATAATCAGAATCATATATATATACCTTCTCGAGAGGAAGCTATAAGATACTGTATTGAGAATGCTAAGGTTGGAGATGTTATTTTACTAGCTGGAAAGGGGCATGAGTGTTATCTTGATAAGAATGGTATCAAAAAATATTTTGATGAGAGAGGGATTATCACTAAATACCAGTTATTCTCAGTCAGTTGAATATTTCACCTACTTTTTTATATTTGCATGCATCAACTTAATTTTAGAGAAAAATATAATAGTCAATTCACAATAATGGGAAATTTTAATGAAAAAATATCAGTTTTATAATCGAATTCATAGCTTATTTTGCAACAAGTACAGCTATCCTCCACCAACTAAATGAAGGGATGATAAACCTACACTATTTGTGGAGGATCAATACCATTATTATCTAATAAATGGATCAGCATATGCTCCCAACTTTCAAATAATAAAAGTTTGAACATACCTAATAGTTCATCCCATAAATCATCATATGTAACACAGACTTTTCTGCACCATTGAAATAACTGGTCTGTGAATTCTAATATTTGATGAATATAAAAAGCTAGCATAATTAAAATATAAAAATTAAAGCTTTCCCCTTTCAGATGACCCCAATTATGAGCTAGTTTATATCCAAAGTTTTTAAGAGTATTAAAACACTGATTCTCTATACGCCATCTAGCTCTTGCTGCCTTAGTTATCTGTGCTATATTGCTCTTATCAACCTCCAAGTTGGTTGCCCACACACCAGCTATCGTTGATTTTTGCTTACCATCTTTGTCTTTGCTAATCGTAAAAGCTTTAACTACAGTAACTTTCGTGCTTGAGTCTTTGTTTAGAGGTATGTCATAATACCATCTGTATGCGATAGATGTATTGCCCATAGTACTCTTATGACTTTGATATTCAGAGCTATCTAAGCACTCATATAGATGTTTATGATTACCCTGTTTTATTCTAAATATATAATCTTCTCCATTTTGTATTACTGATTCTATAAAGGGTTTAGTAGCATAGATACTATCTGCTAGCCATATAAAGTTCATTCTTGGATGTTGTGATCTAAGTTTTGGTAATAAGCGTTTAGCTGCATTAATTTCACAGTCTTGCTTCTTATCACCATCAGTGTTTTTAATAGGTTCAGGCATTAATGGGAATATTTGCTTTTGATTTGGATGACATATTATTGCTTGTAATGCCTGATGGCTATATTCTACTTTACCATTACGTTTTCTCTTTTGTAAACATTCTTCACATTTTATAGTTTCAGATGAATGGTATTGTGTAGCATCTAATGCTACAAGATACTTATCTTCAAACCTAAAATTAGATAAGTGCTTACCTCGTTGTAAACGGTTTAAGTAGTTATTGAATATTGGTTGAAACTTATCATACTTAATATTTGATATGATAGTCCTCAGTTGATTATCACTAGGTATTTCTGTAACTCCAAATTGGGTTTGCAGATTATTTTTATATTGTCGTTTCTGCATTAATCTTTGATATTTTAATAAGCTAGATGATTTGTAAAACATACAGGCAAGGGTAGATAATGCAGCATCACTAATTTGATAATTTACACTACTAGCTCGTCTATTATCTGGTAAATTACTAATGTTAGACTTAAATCCATCTATAAGTGGCTGTAAACTTAGATGTTTTTTGGTTTTGACCATTACATAAAAAATATTTTAATATTTGTATGTTATTATCTAATAATATTAAGTATTTTAGTATATTCTAGTGAAAATTAGTGCGAAAAAGTTAAAAACTAAGCATTGAGTTTAATAGCTTTGTGGGCTCACTGAGAATAGCTGATATTAATTGGAATAATATTGAAAATTTACATACTATCGGTATAGATGAAATAAGTAATCGTAAAGGACATAAAGACTTTATTGCTATAATCAGTTCTAAAGATAAATATGGTAACTTAAGCATCTTAGCTGTTTTAGATAATAGAAAGAAACAGACGGTATTAGATTTTTTAGAATTCGTCCCAGAGTATTTAAAAAAACCTGAGTTCGGAGTTATTTTAGTCCATAGAAATTCTTCTTTGTCCAATAATTTCAGTAGGAGCCATAATCCAAGCAGACATACAAGCCATAAGATGAGTAAAAGCATTCATAGGAGATCTATGTCTTGTATGCCAAAGCATTAAACTGTTTTTCAAATAATCAATCATTGTTTCAATCATACCTCTATTACGTAATAATGATTTTTCAGACTTAGTTTTAAATGCTTTTTTCATATTTTTCTTAAGAGTAGTAACTAATTTTAAACCTTGCTTGGCAAGAGTACTTTCTTTAGCTTTGGATATATAACCTTCAAGCCCTTCACACATACTAATCAGAGGTGTTCTATCATCAACGTTACCTTGGGTAACACGCAAATTCATTATCTGAGATAAATGGTTAATAACAAAATGTAGTTTTAGCCCATAAAACCATCCAGTAGATGTTTTAGATTTTTCTGCTAATCCATCAAACACTTTATGTCTTTTCTCCCGTAGATTATGACACAGAGGTAGTTTAGTTGCGTCAACATATAATTTATCTGATGCTATTACTCACGTCTTTAGCACAATATTATCAGATTAACTATATCTAAAGCCATTGCATCTGGATATGTTCTTAAGTAGCTTTCTATCGCTTCCTTATCTGTAAAGGTTGCTACTCTACCGCAACCCAAGCCTTGCTTAGATTTATAATCACCAGTTGTCTCGTATAAGTTTATCCAAGATCTAGTAGTACGGATATCTATATTAAAAAAATTACTTAGCTCTTTGTCTGTTAGGCCTTCTTTATATTTAGTTATTACGATATCTCTGAAATCTTGGCTATATGATGACATTTTTTCTAAATATTATAACATTATTGTCAAATAACTATCGGATTAACTATATGTATTTTGGTACTACATGTTGTTTAGCTAGGTTCTTCGCATGTTGCTCTAGTTTTTTTCTAAAATTATTTTCATATGAGAACATTCCATATTTTTGTAGGATGGCTTGTCGATTTTGATATATAAAATGCTTACTTGGGCTTTTCATGGGGAACTTAGACCCTGGATAGTATGTCTCAATTATATGCCATACATCTTGCCTTGCTCCGCGTAGTGTAAAGCTGAAAAAATACTGAGACAGCCGAAAGTATTCAACCTGTAGTATATAGTCAACCCTAGATGATAGGTCGACTAGAGAATTTAAATATGAATGATCAGCTTCATCTAACTCAAATAAGAAATCACGATCTTGCTTCTCTAATTTTGGGGGAGAGTATAAATCATCGAATTCATCAGCAGATAAAATTTTAAGTCTTGCCATATTTGATGGTTTTTGTACTGGTATAAACGTCCATTAATTCTAAACCTTTTTGTTATATAGATATATTTGTAATTGAATCATCAAAATGTATAATTATTGCTAATATTTTATATTAATACTTACCACTAGCTAAATGTCACATATTTTTGCATACATTAGAGTGTCAACAGGTAGTCAAGATACTCAAAATCAAAAATTAGAAATTTATGAGTATGCAAGAAAAAATGATTTTAAAATTGATCACTTTATTGAAACAGAGATATCATCTAAGAAATCAACTAAGTCTCGTAGGATTGAAGAACTACTAGATAAATTAGATGGAGCTGATACATTAATTATTACAGAACTAAGTAGGCTAGGAAGAAGTACATCTGAAGTAATTGATCTAGTTAATGAAATTATCACTAAAAAAGTAAGATTAATATCTATCAAACAAGGTCTTGATATAAAATCTCATGATATGTCCTCGAAAATAATAGTTACTATGTTTTCTTTATTTGCTGAGCTAGAAAGAGATCTAATTAGTTCAAGAACAAAAGGCTTTAGCTAGTAAGAAAGCTCAAGGAATTAAACTGGGCAAGCCTAAAGGTACTATTCAGAAGAGCAAATTTGACGATGATATCGATAAAATTAAAGAACTACTATCGTTAGGACTCTCTGTTAGAAAAATAGCCACGTATTTAGGGTTATCAAATCATATTGGTTTAAACAATTATATAACTAGCCGTAAACTAAAAAGATTATGTTTAAATGAATAAAACTATTGAAAGATATAGTAAATATAATAAGATTTCCAATATCTTAACCTGTATGTCCAATAATCAGATTGAGCAAATAATATCAACTGGTAAAGCGATGCACACCGGCATTGGTGGTACATCTCTAAAAATAAACATAAACGATATCCCTATATTTGTTAAAAAAATACCAATAACAGATAGAGAGTTGCAGGCAGAAAATTATATGTCTACCGCTAATATATTCAATCTACCAATGTGTTATCAGTATGGCATTGGATCAGCTGGGTTTGGAGCTTGGCGTGAATTGGCTACACATAGAATAACAACTAACTGGGTTATTACAGGTGAGTGTTATAATTTCCCGATCATGTATCATTGGCGGATATTAAAAGATAATACAAATAACACTATTTCAAGATCAGAGCGTGATGATTTAGATCAAGACACTATATACTGGGAAAATAATAAAGAAATACATAATAGATTAAAAGAAAAGATTGTAGCAACACAACATATTTATTTATTCATAGAATTTATACCAGAGAATCTTTATGAATGGTTAAGCAAACAGTTATTTAATAAAAATAATGCTTTTATTGATGTAGTTAAATTGGTCGAAAATCAAATTCAAGAAACAACTGATTTTATGAGATCTCGCAACCTTCTATAGTTAATCCGATAGTTATTTGACAATAATGTTATAATATTTAGAAAAAATGTCATCATATAGCCAAGATTTCAGAGGTATCGTAATAACTAAATATAAAGAAGGCCTAACAGACAAAGAGCTAAGTAATTTTTTTAATATAGATATCCGTACTACTAGATCTTGGATAAACTTATACGAGACAACTGGTGATTATAAATCTAAGCAAGGCTTGGGTTGCGGTAGAGTAGCAACCTTTACAGATAAGGAAGCGATAGAAAGCTACTTAAGAACATATCCAGATGCAATCAGCTATTCTCAGTGAGCCCACAAAGCTATTAAACTCAATGCTTAGTTTTTAACTTTTTCGCACTAATTTTCACTAGAATATACTAAAATACTTAATATTATTAGATAATAACATACAAATATTAAAATATTTTTTATGTAATGGTCAAAACCAAAAAACATCTAAGTTTACAGCCACTTATAGATGGATTTAAGTCTAACATTAGTAATTTACCAGATAATAGACGAGCTAGTAGTGTAAATTATCAAATTAGTGATGCTGCATTATCTACCCTTGCCTGTATGTTTTACAAATCATCTAGCTTATTAAAATATCAAAGATTAATGCAGAAACGACAATATAAAAATAATCTGCAAACCCAATTTGGAGTTACAGAAATACCTAGTGATAATCAACTGAGGACTATCATATCAAATATTAAGTATGATAAGTTTCAACCAATATTCAATAACTACTTAAACCGTTTACAACGAGGTAAGCACTTATCTAATTTTAGGTTTGAAGATAAGTATCTTGTAGCATTAGATGCTACACAATACCATTCATCTGAAACTATAAAATGTGAAGAATGTTTACAAAAGAGAAAACGTAATGGTAAAGTAGAATATAGCCATCAGGCATTACAAGCAATAATATGCCATCCAAATCAAAAGCAAATATTCCCATTAATGCCTGAACCTATTAAAAACACTGATGGTGATAAGAAGCAAGACTGTGAAATTAATGCAGCTAAACGCTTATTACCAAAACTTAGATCACAACATCCAAGAATGAACTTTATATGGCTAGCAGATAGTATCTATGCTACTAAACCCTTTATAGAATCAGTAATACAAAATAGAGAAGATTATATATTTAGAATAAAACAGGGTAATCATAAACATCTATATGAGTGCTTAGATAGCTCTGAATATCAAAGTCATAAGAGTACTATGGGCAATACATCTATCGCATACAGATGGTATTATGACATACCTCTAAACAAAGACTCAAGCACGAAAGTTACTGTAGTTAAAGCTTTTACGATTAGCAAAGACAAAGATGGTAAGCAAAAATCAACGATAGCTGGTGTGTGGGCAACCAACTTGGAGGTTGATAAGAGCAATATAGCACAGATAACTAAGGCAGCAAGAGCTAGATGGCGTATAGAGAATCAGTGTTTTAATACTCTTAAAAACTTTGGATATAAACTAGCTCATAATTGGGGTCATCTGAAAGGGGAAAGCTTTAATTTTTATATTTTAATTATGCTAGCTTTTTATATTCATCAAATATTAGAATTCACAGACCAGTTATTTCAATGGTGCAGAAAAGTCTGTGTTACATATGATGATTTATGGGATGAACTATTAGGTATGTTCAAACTTTTATTATTTGAAAGTTGGGAGCATATGCTGATCCATTTATTAGATAATAATGGTATTGATCCTCCACAAATAGTGTAGGTTTATCATCCCTTCATTTAGTTGGTGGAGGATAGCTGTACTTGTTGCAAAATAAGCTATGAATTCGATTATAAAACTGATATTTTTTCATTAAAATATTCCATTATTGTGAATTGACTATTATATTTTTCTCTAAAATTAAGTTGATGCATGCAAATATAAAAAAGTAGGTGAAATATTCAACTGACTGAGAATAACTGATAAATTACTGATAAAATCTACAATATGTAAGACTATTGCTTGATAGTTGAAACAGTGCAAAAGTTACACATATTTTCCTTTTACAAAAGCCACCACTTCTTCCATTTCAAAACTTCGCGCACCCTTGACAATTAGTTTAACATTATCATCCTTATATTGCTCAATAACATCCTTTAGATCTTTATTTAATTGATCCTTACTTTCATAATAGTTAACATTCGAGCTACTGCACTCCTCTAATACATAATTTATAAGATGATTTTCCCCAAATAAAAATACCTTATCTAAATAGGCTTGTTTAAGCCACTGTCCCATTTGCCTATGATACTTCTCTGACTCATCACCTAATTCACGCATCGAGCTAATGACGAGTAACTTTTTACCATCGAATTCAGTTAAATCTTCTATGGCTGCTTGAACAGCATTAGTACTAGCATTATATGTATCATCAATTAAAATTAGTTTATCACTTAAACTTTCACTAAAAAATCTACCTTTATAGTTTTTTATAGATATTGTATTTGTAAGAAAATCTTTAGGTTTTAAGCCTGTAGCAACTACACTAGCAATTGCTAAGACACTATTAAATAAGTTATGCTTACCAATATTTGGCAACCTATAACAGTACTCTCTCCCAAAAATCTTGATTTTAATATCATAAATTTCTGGTGTGGTCTGATAATTTAAAACAAAAATATCTGCATTTTCATCTAGCATTGAACATGTTATTTTATTACAGTTGAGCCTATTAACATATTTAGAAATATTTTCATCATCTAAATTAACAATACAGTAACCATCATCACGCAGTGCTTGCAGCAAATCCCCTTTCTCAAGCATAACACCTTCTATTGTTTTAAGATTTTCTAAATGACAAGCTCCAACATTTGTAATCATTGCAATATCAGGCTGAATAATATCTGCTGCTGCTTTAATCTCACCACCAACATTTGTACCTGCTTCAATTATTACAAAATCAACATCTTGAGGAGTTTCTAATATTGTGATTGGCACACCTAGATAGTTATTTAAATTTCCTTGAGTAAAATGTATTTTTTTCTTATCAAGGAGAGTAACAATCATCTCTTTGACTGTAGTTTTTCCACAACTTCCCGTTAGAGAAATTATCGGCATCTTCAATAATTTACGATATTCTTTAGCTAAAATTCTTAACCCCTTAATTGTATTATCACAAACAATTTGTGGAGTATCTATAGCTTGTTTATTTGAAACCAAAAGTGCCTTAGCACCATTTTTTATAGCACTTGGAATATACTCATGGCCATCGCGATTAGCTATAATTGCTATAAATAAAGCATCTTGTTTTATCTCATTTGAGTTAATAGTAACTGTTTTAATCGAGACATCTTCACCAAAATATTCTAGGCCAGCCTGTATTGCTAATTGTTTTAGGGATTTAATCATTTTTATTAATTATGGAGGTGCGAATATAAAGTATATTAAAATAATCAATATTTAAAGGCTAGTAACATATCAGTTATTCTCAGTCAGTTGAATATTTCACCTACTTTTTTATATTTGCATGCATCAACTTAATTTTAGAGAAAAATATAATAGTCAATTCACAATAATGGAATATTTTAATGAAAAAATATCAGTTTTATAATCGAATTCATAGCTTATTTTGCAACAAGTACAGCTATCCTCCACCAACTAAATGAAGGGATGATAAACCTACACTATTTGTGGAGGATCAATACCATTATTATCTAATAAATGGATCAGCATATGCTCCCAACTTTCAAATAATAAAAGTTTGAACATACCTAATAGTTCATCCCATAAATCATCATATGTAACACAGACTTTTCTGCACCATTGAAATAACTGGTCTGTGAATTCTAATATTTGATGAATATAAAAAGCTAGCATAATTAAAATATAAAAATTAAAGCTTTCCCCTTTCAGATGACCCCAATTATGAGCTAGTTTATATCCAAAGTTTTTAAGAGTATTAAAACACTGATTCTCTATACGCCATCTAGCTCTTGCTGCCTTAGTTATCTGTGCTATATTGCTCTTATCAACCTCCAAGTTGGTTGCCCACACACCAGCTATCGTTGATTTTTGCTTACCATCTTTGTCTTTGCTAATCGTAAAAGCTTTAACTACAGTAACTTTCGTGCTTGAGTCTTTGTTTAGAGGTATGTCATAATACCATCTGTATGCGATAGATGTATTGCCCATAGTACTCTTATGACTTTGATATTCAGAGCTATCTAAGCACTCATATAGATGTTTATGATTACCCTGTTTTATTCTAAATATATAATCTTCTCCATTTTGTATTACTGATTCTATAAAGGGTTTAGTAGCATAGATACTATCTGCTAGCCATATAAAGTTCATTCTTGGATGTTGTGATCTAAGTTTTGGTAATAAGCGTTTAGCTGCATTAATTTCACAGTCTTGCTTCTTATCACCATCAGTGTTTTTAATAGGTTCAGGCATTAATGGGAATATTTGCTTTTGATTTGGATGACATATTATTGCTTGTAATGCCTGATGGCTATATTCTACTTTACCATTACGTTTTCTCTTTTGTAAACATTCTTCACATTTTATAGTTTCAGATGAATGGTATTGTGTAGCATCTAATGCTACAAGATACTTATCTTCAAACCTAAAATTAGATAAGTGCTTACCTCGTTGTAAACGGTTTAAGTAGTTATTGAATATTGGTTGAAACTTATCATACTTAATATTTGATATGATAGTCCTCAGTTGATTATCACTAGGTATTTCTGTAACTCCAAATTGGGTTTGCAGATTATTTTTATATTGTCGTTTCTGCATTAATCTTTGATATTTTAATAAGCTAGATGATTTGTAAAACATACAGGCAAGGGTAGATAATGCAGCATCACTAATTTGATAATTTACACTACTAGCTCGTCTATTATCTGGTAAATTACTAATGTTAGACTTAAATCCATCTATAAGTGGCTGTAAACTTAGATGTTTTTTGGTTTTGACCATTACATAAAAAATATTTTAATATTTGTATGTTATTATCTAATAATATTAAGTATTTTAGTATATTCTAGTGAAAATTAGTGCGAAAAAGTTAAAAACTAAGCATTGAGTTTAATAGCTTTGTGGGCTCACTGAGAATAGCTGTTAATTAGTTAACTTGACGGTGCCGTAAAAAATGCTTTATTATGAATAAATATGGTATACCATATTCTTATTAAAATTATTTATAAGCAAATATGAAAAGATTTAAAAATGCCATCTCAAGAAAACGTAAAATAGGCAATGATGAAGAAAAGAGAGATTCATTTTATGAATTTTATGAATTTAAGAACATTTTAATAAAAAATGATTTTAAAATTTTTATTAAAGCAATTTTAGAGAAAAACCCTCTGCTTTTTAGTAATATAGGGTGGCTTCTTTCTCAATATTATCAATTAGATGTTGGAGTTTCAAGCACTGAAGAAGTTAGTGATAGATATTCTCGTGATCATAGAGGTAAACCAGCTTATCAACAATCTAGAACACAAAGTCCTACTTATTCTGTTACCTCTAGAGGCTCAAGCTTTTATGAAGAAGAAGATCTTGATGAAAAAGAAGTAGATTTTAATGAAGAAATAGTAGATCCGTGTTCAACATTTACTAATAATGTATTTTGTAATATTTCTATATCATTTTCTCGATTAAATATAGGCAAAGGATCTGATCAATATATAAACTATATATTACATGGGATATACTACTACTTATATCCATCGTTACTAGCTTACTATAATTATCTTGAAAATTATAAGATTTATGGATATGATGCCGATAACCGTGAAGATCTTATTGCCACTTCTTTAGATATGCCTATTTTTAACACTTTATTAAAAATTGAAGAAGTTATAAAGAATAATCCAGATCCTTTGGATATTAATTTACAAAACTTAGACTCAAGTGTGTTTAATGGAATTGGTAGAGCTGATTTTAAAACTGCATGCCTGATAGAGTCTGGTGCAATTGAAACAGAGGAAATTTTATTATATGACTTTAGTAATAGATGTTATATTTGTTATAACATTCACTCCCAAATAGATGATATCAAATCTTATCTAAATAATTTAATTGAAGAAGTTGTTAAATTAAAAGATAAATATGCTGATGTAGAAGGAGGAAATATGGGAAATAAGAATAACCAATTCCCTTATCAGCTTCTTAGAGATTATGGTCATAGAAGATATGCTGACCAAGCTTTAAAGGAAATTGGGGCTTATTCAATGAAATTAGAGACTATAGAAGAGTATTTTAATTATAAAATATCTAAGCCTTTACCATTAGATGAAGCTTTAATTTTAGCAGTTAAAAAGAATTTGCATACCATTATAAATGCTTATCTAACAAATGTTTTAGAAGATATGCTTCCCGTTCTTACTATAGCAATAAATCAATCCCTTGCTAATTCTATAAACTATATATATTCAATTTATAAAAATGAAGATGAGTATGCAGAGTGGGCAGAATTAACAATTCGTTGTATAATACAAGAAAATATAAAAAAACATGGATACGATGGTTATCACAAACCTTTTTATCAGAGAGGATCTTTCAAGACCGCTCTGAATATTTCTAGAAGTCAGGTACACCAATCATCAAGAAGACTCTTCTCCCGTTCTAGGGTTATGTAAGTTAAGCAGCATAACTGGTTCTGTTGCAAAGATTGACAGTTAATTATATTGAATTTACACCAGCTATTCTCAGTGAGCCCACAAAGCTATTAAACTCAATGCTTAGTTTTTAACTTTTTCGCACTAATTTTCACTAGAATATACTAAAATACTTAATATTATTAGATAATAACATACAAATATTAAAATATTTTTTATGTAATGGGGTTCTATTCAGGAAGGTACGGAATTTCCGTGAGCATAGCTGTAACTATTGTTATATCTGGCTTACAGCTGACAAATTGATTTTAGAACTACTAATCAAAGATTATATAATCCCTTATAAATTAAGGCTTTCAGACCCTTAATTAAATTCATACAATTTGATCTAATCAATAAACACCTTTTTTGAACTACTGATAGTTATTATATGCTTACTTTATCATTACTTAATCCCAACCAATATTCTTTAAGAGCTTCTCAAATACGTTATTTGGATATTGAGTTGACTTATCTTTTTTCATTAAACAATAATAGAATTCATCCATTTTTATGGCAATAGGCATATAATCTTTTAAAATCATATCAAGTGAAGTTGGTTCTGATGAAATAATTTCTTTAATTTCATGATTTAACATTCGCTTATATTGATTAAGTTTATTAGTAAAAGAAGAAACGTCATCTAGTATTATGTTTTGTAGAATACTTGTTCTTTGAGGTAAATTATTTTTACTGATAGACGTAATAATACAATTTAATAAATTCACAATTCCGCTCGATTTATCATAAGTGATATTCTTGTAAAAAAATTTTTTCTCCTCCATAGATAACTGAAATTGAGAAGATAGAGCTAAACCAAAATCACTGTAATATAACCGTGATCCATCAGTTAAAATATTTCTAAAATGTGCATCCATATGTATAGTTAATCTGATAATATTGTGCTAAAGACGTGAGTAATAGCATCAGATAAATTATCAAAAGAATTATTTACTTTTCTTAAAATTCTTTTAAAATTGGCCCAAATTTTTTCTATAGGATTTAAATCAGGAGAATAAGCAGGAAGGTATAGTATCTGTATATCAAACTTCTCTGCTATTTTAGCCAATTTAGGAGACTTATGAAAACTAGCATTATCCATAACAACAGTAGTCTTTGGAATTAACTCAGGACATAAATGCTCTTCAAACCACTGATTAAGAATTTGAGTATCTGTATATCCAGTATACTCTAGCGGTGCTATAATCTTCTTTTCTAAATAGTTATAACCAGCAACTATACTTTTTCTCTGAGTTTGATAAGCAATAACTTCACCATAGCTAGGTTTACCAACAAGAGACCATCCTCTTAGTACAGACTGTTTATTATCCATACCCATTTCATCTAAATATACAAGTTTGTTAGGTTCAATAGTCTCAACAACCTCTATAAAACTTTGCCTATCTTGTTCTTTTCTTTGCTTATATTTAGGTGTCTTTTTTTAAAACTAAAACCAAGTCTGGTAAGACAATCATAAAATGTGCTTCTAGGCAGTTATTCTCAGTCAGTTGAATATTTCACCTACTTTTTTATATTTGCATGCATCAACTTAATTTTAGAGAAAAATATAATAGTCAATTCACAATAATGGGAAATTTTAATGAAAAAATATCAGTTTTATAATCGAATTCATAGCTTATTTTGCAACAAGTACAGCTATCCTCCACCAACTAAATGAAGGGATGATAAACCTACACTATTTGTGGAGGATCAATACCATTATTATCTAATAAATGGATCAGCATATGCTCCCAACTTTCAAATAATAAAAGTTTGAACATACCTAATAGTTCATCCCATAAATCATCATATGTAACACAGACTTTTCTGCACCATTGAAATAACTGGTCTGTGAATTCTAATATTTGATGAATATAAAAAGCTAGCATAATTAAAATATAAAAATTAAAGCTTTCCCCTTTCAGATGACCCCAATTATGAGCTAGTTTATATCCAAAGTTTTTAAGAGTATTAAAACACTGATTCTCTATACGCCATCTAGCTCTTGCTGCCTTAGTTATCTGTGCTATATTGCTCTTATCAACCTCCAAGTTGGTTGCCCACACACCAGCTATCGTTGATTTTTGCTTACCATCTTTGTCTTTGCTAATCGTAAAAGCTTTAACTACAGTAACTTTCGTGCTTGAGTCTTTGTTTAGAGGTATGTCATAATACCATCTGTATGCGATAGATGTATTGCCCATAGTACTCTTATGACTTTGATATTCAGAGCTATCTAAGCACTCATATAGATGTTTATGATTACCCTGTTTTATTCTAAATATATAATCTTCTCTATTTTGTATTACTGATTCTATAAAGGGTTTAGTAGCATAGATACTATCTGCTAGCCATATAAAGTTCATTCTTGGATGTTGTGATCTAAGTTTTGGTAATAAGCGTTTAGCTGCATTAATTTCACAGTCTTGCTTCTTATCACCATCAGTGTTTTTAATAGGTTCAGGCATTAATGGGAATATTTGCTTTTGATTTGGATGGCATATTATTGCTTGTAATGCCTGATGGCTATATTCTACTTTACCATTACGTTTTCTCTTTTGTAAACATTCTTCACATTTTATAGTTTCAGATGAATGGTATTGTGTAGCATCTAATGCTACAAGATACTTATCTTCAAACCTAAAATTAGATAAGTGCTTACCTCGTTGTAAACGGTTTAAGTAGTTATTGAATATTGGTTGAAACTTATCATACTTAATATTTGATATGATAGTCCTCAGTTGATTATCACTAGGTATTTCTGTAACTCCAAATTGGGTTTGCAGATTATTTTTATATTGTCGTTTCTGCATTAATCTTTGATATTTTAATAAGCTAGATGATTTGTAAAACATACAGGCAAGGGTAGATAATGCAGCATCACTAATTTGATAATTTACACTACTAGCTCGTCTATTATCTGGTAAATTACTAATGTTAGACTTAAATCCATCTATAAGTGGCTGTAAACTTAGATGTTTTTTGGTTTTGACCATTACATAAAAAATATTTTAATATTTGTATGTTATTATCTAATAATATTAAGTATTTTAGTATATTCTAGTGAAAATTAGTGCGAAAAAGTTAAAAACTAAGCATTGAGTTTAATAGCTTTGTGGGCTCACTGAGAATAGCTGTCTTTATATTTAGTTATTACGATATCTCTGAAATCTTGGCTATATGATGACATTTTTTCTAAATATTATAACATTATTGTCAAATAACTATCGGATTAACTATAATATGCTTCTGTCACAAACTGATAGAACCTGTTAGTAAATAAAGACTTGGTTGAAATAAGTAATATTGATAGCAGTAACTAAAATAGTATATAGTAGTCTATCATATTTTTATTTTGTCTATTATTTGAATAGCTTCAGTAATAGTCTCTTTATTTATAGTCAATGGAGGAAGAAGTCTGATAGAGTTGTTTCTGGTTTTTACAGCCAATATTCCTGAGTCTATTAAGTTATGATAAAAATCTTCAAAATATTTTGTCTTAATTTGTAAGGCTATAAATAAGCCTTTAGCTCTAATTTCTTTAATATATTTAGAATTTATTTTATTTAACTCACTTATAAAAAAGTTGCTTAAAATCTCTGATTTAGATGCTAGGTTTTGTTGTTCTAAGAGGCATAATGCCTTGTAGCCAACAGCACTTGCTAAAGGATTTCCTCCAAAAGTACTACCATGGTCGCCAGGGCTCAAAACATCCATAACTTTTTCTTTACCTAAAAATAATGATATTGGTAAAACGCCACCACCTAAAGATTTACCTAGAGTTATTCCATCAGGATCTAAGTTATAATGTTCTTTAGCAAAGTTTTTCCCAGTTCTTCCCATTCCAGTCTGAATCTCGTCTAATATAAATAAAATGTTTTTTTCTTTACATATTTTTTGGCATTGAATTAGATAATTAGATTCTGGAATGATTACTCCTGCTTCACCTTGGATCGGTTCTATAATAATCGCCGCAGTGTTATCAGTAATAGCATTTTTAAAAGCGTTAATATTATTAAAAGGAACAGATTTAAATCCTGGGGTTAGAGGTCCGAAATTAGCTTTGTATTTTTCTTCTGAAGAGGAGCTAATCGCAGTAATAGTTCTGCCATGAAAACTATTGTCAAAAGTTATTATTTGAGCTTTATCTTGAGGTATCTGTTTTTTTAGGTAAGCCCATTTTCTAATAACTTTTATAGCTGTTTCAATAGCTTCAGCACCAGTATTCATCACTATAGCTTTATCCATATTTGTTAATTCACAAGCTTTTTTTAAAAACATAGCTAAAGGTTCATTATAAAAAAGTCTTGGTACAATAGCTATTTTTTGGGCCTGCTCAGTTAAGGTGTTAATAATTTCTGTATTTTTGTGGCCAAAATTTGTCGAGGAGATTCCTGTTGCCATATCAATGTATTTTTTATTATTACTATCGTAAACATAGCTACCATCTCCTCTAATTATATTAATATTATAAGGTTTGATTATATTTGCACTAAATTTATTTATAACTTTTGTAACATCCATTTTTTTTGACTCTTAATTCTATTTTATGATTTATTATATACTAGATATGCATTATTATTGAATAATTATTCACAAATATGAATAGTTATGTTATTGTATTTAAAAATAATTATAAAAAAACTGTATGAAAAAAAGAATTTGCATAGCTGGAATGAATGGTTATACAGGCCAACTCCTAAAAACGTTGATAAATAATCATCCTAATTTTGAATTGGTTGGAAGTTTAGGTGTAGTATCTCAAACAAAAGATGAATATACATATTTTTTAGGAGATTTGTGTAATGAGGAGTTTAATGTAGATTTTTTATTATTAGCTACACCCGCAGATATTTCTATAGAAATAGTAAATAAAATAAATGAGAAAAATATAAATACTAAAATCTTGGATTTAAGTGGAGCTTTTAGGTTAAAAAAAGAAGGTTTAACTAAATGGTATGGCTTAACACATTCTATTTCTGATTTAGATAATGGTGCTAAATATGGCTTATCACCATATGTTAATTTTTCTGATAAAGATAAACTAATAGCTAATCCGGGTTGCTACGCTACGTGTGCCTTATTGTCAATTATTCCATTATTAAAAAATAATTTAATTAAATCAGATAGTATCATTATAGATGCAAAATCTGGAGTTTCCGGAGCGGGTAAGACACCTAAATCGGAACTAATGTTTACAGAAATGCTTAATAATTTTTATCCATATAAGATTGGAAAACATCAGCATATTCCAGAAATATTAAAATATTTAGCAGATTTTAATGTAAAAGAAGATGAATTTATCTTTAATACAAGTATGTTACCGGTTCATTCAGGAATTTCGATGTCTATTTATGCAGATCTTAATTTTAGTAAGGATAGCTCAAATAGTGATGATATTAAAAAGGCGGTTTATGACGCTTATGATAATGAATATAGTAACTATCCATTATTTAAATTTATAGATATAGCTGAACAAAGTGGAGATAAGCTATTATCATTTTTATCTATTAAAGATGTTGTTAATACACCAAATACTCAGCTAGGTTTTTTAATTAAAGGTAATAAAATTATAATCTTTGCATGTATAGATAATTTATTAAAAGGTGCAGCGACTCAAGCACTTGAGAATTTAAATAATTATTATGGTTTACCTGTAGATACAGGGTTATAGAAAAGGAGACGACGATGGAGAGTTTATTTAGAACTAAATTACCAAAAGGATTTTTAGCAGGTGGTATCAATAGTGGGATAAGGCTTTATCGTCCAGATTTAGGAGCTATAATATTAGAAAAAGAGGCTAAAGCAGTCGGAGTATTTACAAAAAATAAATATAAAGCTGCTCCTGTACGTTATTGTATGGAGCTTTTGCCAGCTGATAATATTAAAGCTATTATTACTAATAGTGGTCAAGCAAACGCAGCAACTGGAGATGTTGGAGTTAAGCATAATAAACAAATAGTTGATACTCTGGCTCAGGAGCTTAAATGTTTGCCTGAACAAGTTCTGATAGCTTCAACAGGTGTTATAGGACAGCAAATGCCTATTGATAAGATAACAGCTGCGATTCCAAGACTTACAACAAGTTTATCAAATATTGCAGATAAGTTTGCATTATCAATTTTGACAACTGATTTATTACCAAAATCAATACATAAGAAAGTAAAATTATCAGGTGGTGAAATCACAATTACTGGTATTTGTAAGGGCTCTGGGATGATTAATCCTAATATGGCGACTATGTTAGGATATTTTTTAACAGATGTGGATATGGATCTTAATTTAGCTCAACAAATATTAAAAGATGCAACTGATAATAGTTTTAATATGATCTCTGTCGATGGTGATATGTCAACTAATGATTGTGTGTTTATGTTAGCTAATGGCGCTAGTGGGGTAAATCTTTCATCTGAGGGTGATATAGAAATATTTAAACAAGCATTATATGAAATAACAGTTGTTTTGGCTAAAAGTATTGCTAGAGATGGTGAGGGAGCAACTAAACTAATAGAAGCTAAAGTAAATGGTTTAGATGATCAAATAATAGCTAAAGAATTAGCTAAAAAAATTATTTCTAGTCCATTAGTTAAAACAGCAATATATGGACAATCTCCAAATTGGGGCAGAATTTTAGCCAAAATAGGAGAGGTTGAAATAGATGAGATAACTTTATCAAGTTGTGAAATCTATATACAAGGAGAAAAAATATTTGCTCAAGGCTTACCAGTTTCTGATGATTTATCAAATCTTCAAGAGTTAATGAAAGAAGATACAATAGGAATTGATATTAAATTTTCACAAGGCAATAAGCATGCAGTCGCGTGGGGTTGTGATCTAACTGAGCAGTATGTAAACATTAATGCGGAGTATTTATCATGAAAAAATTAAGCAATAAAAGAATATTGATTAAACTAGGTGGCTCAGTGCTTGAAGATAATCAGATAATGAAAAATCTATGTAGCGATGTAAGAAAGCTAAAAGACGAAGGTGCTGAAGTGATTTTAGTCCATGGTGGAGGGAAGTTTATTACTAAAACTTTACATCAACACAATATAAAAACCAGTTTTATAAAAGGTTTAAGAGTCACTCCAAAAGAGCATATGGAGCTGATTCAAATGGCTTTGTATATGGTCAATAAAAAGATTACTAAAACTTTTAGTAGCATTAATTTGGAAGGTGTTGGTATTTCTGGAGAGGATAGTAATCTACTAACTTCTGGTTTTATTGACAAAAATAAATATGGTTATGTAGGTTTTATTAAAGAAATTAATCCAAATATTATTTTAAAAATATTAGCTCAAGGTTTGGTACCAATAGTTTCGACTATCAGTCTTACTGATACTTACGAGTCTGTAAATGTTAATGCTGATAATGTTGCATCAGAAATTGCAATAGTATGTGATGTTGATGAGCTTGTTTATCTAACAGATCAGGAGGGAGTGTTAGATAAGGATGGAAAATTAATAACAAATTTAGTCACGAAAGATATTGAAGAACTTACTGCGAATAAGACTGTTGTTGGAGGTATGGAAATTAAATTAAATTCAGTGAAGAGTTTTTTAAATTGCTCAAAGAAAAATATTGCGATATTAAATGGAAATCAAGAGGAAATTTTATTAAATAAATTTATAAAAGGGGGAGAGGGCAATTATGGAACAACTTGTAGATTTTGATATGTATATGGATTCAAATAGTTTATCTTTTAATAACTTGTTATCTGGAGCTGAGCTAACAAGTAATGATTTTGCAAACATTATCTCTACAGCGGAAAATATGAAACTAAACCCTGAAGGATATAAGAAAGCTCTAGCTGATAAAATAATAGCCTTAGTTTTTGATAAACCTTCTCTTAGAACACGTTTTAGTTTCTCAGCAGCTATTACAGAGATGGGTGGGAATGTGATCGAGAGTGTATCCACCACAAGAAAACAAGAAGAGCCGAAAGATTTTATAAGAGTTTTACAGAATTATTGTTCAGCAGTTGTAATTAGAACATTCAATGATAGTGATTTAAGTGAAATGGCAAATTATTCTACAGTACCAATTATAAATGCTCTAACTGACTTATATCATCCATGTCAAACTTTAGCAGATTTATTAACATTAAAAGAAAAATTTGGAAATCTAGAGTCTTTGACAGTTACTTATTTAGGAGATGCTAATAATATACTTTATAGCCTAATGATTATAGCCAATACATTGGGCATAAAAATTAACTATGCATGCCCTAAAGGTCATGAGCCTAGCTCTAGAATATTAGATCAGTTAAAGAATAAAAGCTTAGTAAAAAGTTTTGCAAACCCTAAAGATGCAGTGATAGGCAGTGATGCTGTATATACTGATGTGTGGGCTAGTATGGGTTTTGAGCCTACGGATGAGAGTTCTTTTAAAGGGTATCAGGTAAATGAAGAACTCATGTTATATGCTAATAATGATGCGGTTTTTATGCATTGTATGCCTATGTTAAGAGGTAAAGAGGTAAGTGCTACTTTACCAGATGCTGATTGTTCTGTAATTTTTCAGCAAAGTTTAAATAGAAAATATGTACAGAAAGCACTTTTATATTTATTATTAAAATAGTTATTAGCTACTTAAATTAATTAGATTTTTTAGAATATGCGTATATTGTGTGATTTGACCAGTTTTGGAAATTTTTAGGCAATTACCATTTTTAAACCAGTCACCTAGGACATAACGAGTGTAGTTGTCTGTGATATGAATAGCCATTTTGTGAGTGTGACCGTGAATTACGATATTACAGTTGTTACGGTATTTTTCTATGCCTTTAGAGGAGACATCAATATTTGGGTGCTTACGATTTTTGACATAGCTATGGCTTCTGACATTTTTAGCGGTATATTCTCTCAAAAATAAAGGTAGTTTTTTAAAAATGAATCTTAATGGTTTGTTATAAGCAATCCATTTGCGATACCTTTGATAACTTGTATCATCAGTACAGTATAAATCACCATGTGAAAGCACAATTTTTTTATCAGCAATTTTCAAATAAAATGGGTCTTTAAGTATCGTTACACCACTTTGTTTAGCAAATTTTTTGCTAATTAAAAAATCACGGTTACCATGCATAAAGAGTATTTCTAAACCATTATCTGTTGCTACTTTTAACCAAGCAGTAATCGTATGATAAAAAGTATCTCTATGATTATCACCAATCCAGTAATCAAAGAAATCACCTAAAATAAATAGTTTATTTTGTGATGATGTGATTTTTTCCAAAAACTTTTTAAAAAGCTCTGCCATTTCTACGTGATTGGCATTTAGATGTAAATCTGCAATTATATAAATATTTTTATTATGAGCCATATTTCTGACGGTATTGTTGGAATTTATTAATCATTACTTCATCAAGATTCATTTTGACGTATTCAAATATGCTTTCAAAATTCGTCACAGCAATCACGGGAATATTATAATCTTGAGAGATTTTTTTAGTTGCAGAAATATTGCTATCTTTGGCTTTTTCTTGACGGTCAATAGAAAGCATAACACCAGATATTTTAGCATTTATAGTTTCTAATTTTGTTTTTGATTCAAAAAAAGCAGTCCCTGCAGTCATTACATCATCAATCAGGAGCACACTTTTATTTGTCATATCAGCACCGACAAAAATACCACCTTCGCCATGGTCTTTTGCCTCTTTACGATCAAAAGCATAAGGCATATCAATATTATATTTAGTAGCTAGTATTGTTGAAATAGCTGCCACAAGAGGTATGCCCTTGTATGCTGGTCCAAATAAGACATCATATTTAATATTACTATCCTTAATGGCTTTTGCATAATAATCAGCTAAAGTGGCTAGTTGTCTACCGGTATTAAATAGGCCAGCATTAAAAAAATATGGACTAATACGACCTGATTTTAGAGTGAATTCTCCAAATTTAAGTACTTTATTTTTTAGGGCGAAATCTAAGAACATTTTTTATGAAAAAATAATTTAGTTTAGTAAATTATAAAGAAATTATCTATAAATACCAATAGCTATACTAGGATGTGGATTATATTGATATAATAAATGTAAATATCACATCATAGTTAAATAATGTCGAAACATATTCATATATTAGGGATTTGTGGGACTTTTATGGGTTCTCTTGCAGTTCTAGCAAAACAAAAAGGCTATAAAGTTACTGGTTCTGATCAAAATGTATATCCACCAATGAGTACATATCTTGAAAGTAAAGGTATAAAGATTGTTCAAGGGTTTGATATATCTCAGCTTGAGAGTCAACCGGATGAAATAGTTGTTGGTAATGTGATGAGAAGAGGGATGGATATAGTAGAATATATCCTTGATAATAACTATGATTATTTTTCAGGACCAGAGTGGCTTTATGAAAATATTTTGAAAGATAAGAAAGTGATAGCTATTGCTGGGACACATGGTAAAACGACTACAACTACAATGACTATACAAATACTTGAACAGGCTGGACTAAACCCTAGTTTTTTAGTTGGAGGAATAAGTACTGATTTAGAAGTCTCATCTCGTTATACTAATTCTGAGTATTTTGTTATTGAGGCAGATGAGTATGACACGGCCTTTTTTGATAAACGTTCGAAATTTATTCACTATGCGCCAGATATTTTTGTAATAAATAATATTGAATTTGATCATGCAGATATTTTTAAAGATATTGAGGCTATTTATTGGCAATTTCATCAACTTTTAAGAAGGATGCCATCAAAGGCAAAAGTTATTTATAATATTAGAGATCAGCATGTTAAAAATATTATTCAGATGGGATGTTGGTCAGATAAAATTAAAACTAATAGTAAAGATGATTATTATATACGTAATTGTAAATCTGATTACTCAAGCTTTGAATTGAAAAATAAAAATGATAAGGTGCATATAGATTGGGGTTTGATTGGTGAGCATAATGCTATGAATGCTTTAAGTGCTTATGCTGTCGCAAAGCAGATAGGTATTGCAAATGATATTATTGGGCAGGCTCTAGGAAACTTCAAAGGTGTTAAAAGAAGGTTGGAAGTTTTATATAAATCACCAGCAGTTAGGTTGTATGATGATTTTGCTCACCATCCCACATCTATAAGATTAACACTTGAGGCTGTACGCAATAGGAATCCACAAGCATATATAGTAGCAATAGTTGATCCACGTTCAAATACGATGCGTCAAGGGGATAATAAGGATAATTTACCCTTATCTTTAGTCGTGGCTGATAAGACATTATTATATAATCATAAGCTTCTAAAGTGGGATGCAAAAAAACTTTTATTAACAAATCGTAGTGTATGTTATTTGGAATCCGTTGATATGTTTGAACAAGAAGTAAAAAATATAATATTAAGCCATCAGAATGTTGAGTTAGTGATGATGAGTAATGGATCTTTTGATGGCTTAAGAGAAAGATTGATTAAAATTTTGGAGAATAAATGAGTAATTTGGTATATGGTATACATGCTGTTGATAGCTTAATCAAAGCAGGTAAGGCTAAGGAAGTTTTTATTTTAAAAAAACTAAATTTAAACCCTAAAATATCAGCTATTGAAAGCTTTGCAGTAGCTCAAGATATCAAAGTTAACCATGTGGAAAATGTTAAAGATCTTCCTTTTAGGATAAAGAAAGGTGTGAATCATCAAAGTATTTTTGCTTTAGAGATAGTGGATTTTAAAACTTATTCAGAAAATGATATTGAAAGTTTAATTTCAACTCAAAAAGAAGCATTTATTTTAATACTTGATAATGTTCAGGACCCACATAATTTCGGAGCATGTATTCGAAGTGCCCATTCTGCTGGAATTGATTTTATAATTGTTCCAAAAGATAATAGTTCTCCTATTAATTCAACTGTAAGAAAGGTTGCGTGTGGAGCTGCTGAGCATACTAATATTGTTGTGGTTACAAATCTTGCAAGAGTAATAGAGAAGCTTAAAAAGCTAGGTGTCTGGGTGATAGGCTTAGCAGGAGAAGTAAGTGATAGTTTGTATGATATGAACCTTAAAGATTCAATAGCTATAGTAGCTGGTGCTGAAGGCTCAGGTATGCGCCAGCGTACAAAGGCTAGCTGTGATTTTTTAGCTAAGTTGCCAATGCTGGGAGAGGTCTCAAGTTTAAATGTCTCTGTAGCAACGGGAATAACATTGTATGAGGCAGTTAGACAAAGAAGAACTAATTAGTAGGAGCTTAATTATTTATGCAAATTGCTTTTTTTAATAGCAATAAGTATGCAGCTATAAATGCTTTTAAAGCAAGTGTTGCAGTTGCTATTGCGTATATCTTAGGAAATTTGCTAGGAGATATCTTTAATATTCAAAGGATGTATCTTTGGATGGTAATTACTGTTCTAGTAGTGATGTCTACTCAGCCTAATATAGGAGGAGCATTAGATAAAGCTCTTATGAGATTTTTGGGGACAATAATTGGAGCAAGTATTGCAATACTTATAGTTATTTTTATTAAAGATATTACTTATCAGTTAATATTAGTTCTTCCTTTTGTATTCTTAGCTGTATATTTTGCAGGTGCTTCAAAATACAGTTATGCAGGTACTTTAGCTGGTATTACACTCATAATTATTATATTAAATCAGCATCCAAGTCTACAAACAGCTATATATAGAGCGGTAGAAATATCTCTAGGCATAACAATATCTTTGATTGTTAATAGATTTATTTTTCCTATAAGAGCAGAAACAAGGTTAAAGCAGAGTTATGCTAAGACGATTCAGCAGATTCATGATTTTTTTGATATTCTTTTTATTGAAAGAAATCATTCACATCGAAAACTTAGAGAGAATATTTTTAATGAATTTGCTAGGCATCTAACTTTAATAAAAGAATTGAAGTATGAGAAGTCAGCAAAAAATGTACGTGAGTTTGAAAAAATGAGTCTTTATATCCGTAGGCTATATAGATATATGATTGTTACATATGAATATATTGAGGCTTCTCTAGATGTTCAAGTTATTGCAAGTCTTGATAAGGAGCCAGCTTTTATAGAATTTAAAAGACATATTATGAAATCTTTAAATGATATTTCAAATGATATTAAAAAGCGTAAGAGAATTAGTTATCAGGAATTATTACGTTTTGAGAAACATATATTGCCTTTACTTAGTGATGTTGAGGTATTAAATGATAAAGATGAAAGTTTTATTTTTTATATAAAAATGTTCTTAGATGCATTAAATAAACTATCTCTTGAATATAACTATATTTTGCAAATATCTAAATATTGATAAAAAACAGCCATTAAGGTAGTATAGAACCTCAATTTCTTTGTTTTATATAGTCTTATAATTTTGAGGTTTTAGAAGTATGAATTTGCATTCAAAAAATATTTTAATAATGGTTCTTATTACAACTATTGTAATAGATATTATGGGTGCTGGTTTAGTTTTTCCTATAATGCCATCATTATTTTTTGGTCAATCATGTATTACATTTGGAGACCCTGGTGGTAATTTTCAAAATTGGTATTACTCAATAGCTCTTGCATGTTGGCCTTTAGGTTTGATGATAGGTTGTCCAATTATAGGTGAGCTATCCGATAAGTATGGACGGAAGGTTATTCTAATTACAGCTCTTTTTGTGACGTGTGTATCATATTTTTTATCAGCATATGCTATTTATTCTCATAATTATTTACTCTTTGTCGCAAGTAGGTTTATCTGTGGCTTAGCTGGTGGGGCATTTGAAATTGCTCAAGCAGCTGTTATAGATATATCTACAGAGGAGGATAAGTCTAGAAACTTAGGATATATTACAATGGCGGCATCCTTAGGATTTGTTGTAGGTCCGATAGTAACTAGCTTTGTTTCAACGATGAATATTAGCTATACATTACCTTTTATATTTGCTGCATGCTTAGCAGTTATAAATATTATTTTTATCTCAATAATAATGAAAAAAGATTTACCTAAAAACCCTGGTTTAATTATCCAACTTGGCACTATATATAAGACTATTTCATTTTTATTATCTGATAAGCGTGTAAGATTGGTAGGCGTTGTATATTTGCTGGTACAATGCGCGTGGGGATTTTATGGTCAAGGTATAGCATTGTTTTTGAATTTGGTTTACAACTATAGTATCTCTATGACAGGCCTTTTTTATGCACTTATGGGCTTATCAACAGCCTTGGCAAGTATATTCATTCAGCCAAGGGTGTTTGCAAAAGTATCTAATCAGAAAGCATTTGTAAGAGCTACTGTGATTTGTGGTATAGGTTTTGCTTTAGTTTCATTTTTATCTAATGAAATGGCACAATGGATTTTAGCAATAGTTGTATCAACTGCTCAGTTAATTGCTTATACAGCTCTTTTGTCAATGATATCTGCTGCTGTTACAGATAAGGAGCAAGGTAAAGCTATGGGTGCTGCTGGTGCTGGTTTTGGGCTTGCATGGTTTTTAAATGATATTATGATGGGACATCTGTCCTCTATATCTCCAAGCTCACCAATTTTGTTTGGTGGGGTGATGTATTTTATTGCAGCTATTATTTTTGTATTTTCTATTAAAATCTTGCGTGAAAGGGTACAATAAGCTCTACTAAATAAATTTGATTATTTTTCTTTTATGCAGCTGATATCCCTTAAAAATATAAGTTTAAATTTTGGAACACAAATTGTTCTTGACAATGTTAATCTAGAAATCTCAAAAGGTCAAAGGATCTGTCTTATAGGTCGTAATGGAACTGGTAAGTCATCATTGTTGAAAATCATTGAAAAACAAGTTATCCCAGATAGTGGTGAAGTTATACTCCATAATAATGCTATGGTTGCTAGTATGGTTCAGGAAGTTCCTAATGATATTGATGGATGTATTACAGATGTTATACTTCAAGGCTTGGGACAATTAGGCGAGCATTTAATAGCTTATCAACAAATTTTAGAATCTAGTCCTGAATCTTCTGATTTGGAAGAAATACATAAATATATTGATAATAACCATGGCTGGGTGAAGCTTAATGATGCTGAAATCTTAGCATCAAAACTAGATTTAGATCCGAATGTTCAATTTAAAGATCTATCTGGAGGTATGAAAAGAAGAGTTATTTTAGCTAGAGCCTTAATAAATAAGCCAGATTTATTACTTTTAGATGAGCCAACCAATCACCTTGATATAGATTCAATAAAATGGTTAGAAATATTCTTAGCTGATTTTAGTGGTGCAATTATCTTTATTACTCATGATAGGAAGTTTTTAAATAATGTAGCAAAAAGTATAATTGAGCTAGATAGAGGTCACCTATATTCTTTTGATGGCAATTATACAAAATTTATTGAAAAAAAGGAGCAAATACTAGAAGCTCAAAGTAAAGCTAATAGCGACTTTGATAAGAAATTGGCGCAAGAAGAAGTGTGGATACGTCAAGGTGTTAAAGCTCGTCGGACACGAAATGAAGGTCGTGTTAGAGCATTAGAGCAGATGAGATATGAACGCAAACAAAGACGTCAGAATATAGGCAAAGCTGATATTAAAGTGGCTCAGTCACAGAAGTCATCGAGAAAAGTTATTCAAGCAGAGAATGTTGGTTTTGAGTATTCTAATCAATATTTATTTCAAAATTTTTCTACTGAAATTCATGCGGGAGATAAAATAGCAATTATCGGTAAAAACGGTTGTGGTAAAACTACTCTTTTAAATTGTTTGCTTGGTACACAAAAGCCAACTAAAGGAGATATTATCCTTGCTGACAATATAAAAATAGCTTATTTTGATCAGTTAAGAGACCAATTGGATGAAAGTTTAAGTATCATTGATAATGTTAAGGAAGGTTCTGACTTTATAAATATAGATGATAAAGAAATACATGTAATTACGTATTTGCAAAAATTTTTATTTACACCTGAGAGATTGCATTCACCTATTACACATTTATCAGGAGGCGAAAAAAACCGCCTACTTTTAGCAAAAATATTATCTAAACCTAGCAATGTTATAGTATTGGATGAGCCTACTAATGACCTTGATATTGAAACCTTAGAAATACTCGAGGAAATGCTTATAAACTACCAAGGTACAATAATTATAGTTAGTCATGATCGTGAATTTATAGATAATGTTGCAACTAATACAATAGTTTTTGATAATAATTCATTAGATGAATATGTAGGTGGTTATAATGATTGGTTAGCTCAGCGTAAACAAGCCCAGAAACATTCAAACATAGTAGCTAAGCCAAAACTTGAAGAATCTAAAGCTAAGCTAAGTTATGAACAACGCAAACTGCTTCGTAATTTACCAAATCAGTTAGAAAAATTAGAAAATGGTATTTCTGTTATACAAGGGCAAATGAGTGAGTTAGCTTTTTATCAAAAATCGCAAGAAGAACAGGAAAAAATTCAATCCCAATTAGATTCGTTAAATTCTGAGCTTGAAGAAAAATTTACATTATGGGAAGAATTATTAGAGCTTGAGTAAATTTTTGGTGCTTAACCTTTGACTTTTATGTTCTTTTTATTATGAAGCCTTATATGCTATTATTTCTGATAGCTTAATCTAAATTATAAAATGATTTATGAAAACTTACAAACGTGATATTCATGATGCTGTAGAAGAAAAAAAAGTTTTAATAATAACCTCATTAGCAGAGTTTGCAGAAAGGTATGGTTATTATGTAGTCCAGTCACTGTTGATCTTTTTCCTTATCGAAAAGTTTGGAATCTCTCAAGAATTCTCAACTTCATTAGTAGGGACAACATTGGCTATGATATATATATCAGCTATTGTTGGAGGATATGTTGCAGAGAGGTTATTAGGCTATTTTAGATCAGGTTTGTTGGGATCTGCTCTAATGCTATTAGGTTTTTTTCTCTTAGGGTCGACTACAAGTCAAAATGGATTATGTCTAGGTTTAAGTTTTATATGTATAAGTAGCGGTCTAATTAAATCTAATATGGCTGCTTTTATAGGCAGGTTTTATGATCGTTCTTCATTTGGCAATCCAAGAAGAGATTTTGGTTTTAATATATTTTATATGGGGATTAACCTAGGTGGTTTTTTAGGTTTACTTCTAGCAATGTCAATTAAAGATCATTTTGGCTATGCCGCAGCATTTTATAGTAGTCTAGCTGTAAACTTTGCTATGTTTATTCTATTATCAGTTGGTTATAAGGTTATAGATAAGCATTTATTAGATATTAAAGTAACGTTTTCAGTGATATGTAGAGTAAGTCTGGTTTTATTTTTGTATGTAATATTACTTTTTTATATTTTTCAGTTCCCAAAAGTAGCTAATTTTTCTGTACTAGGTTCAGTTTTAATATCTCTAGTAATTTTGTTTATTTCTATTAGAAAAAGTAACTTTATTAGAGTGTTTATAGCTTTTATATTCTTTAGCCTATCAGTAGTATATTGGTCCTTGTATTTTCAAATGTTTATAAGCTTATTATTATTTACTCAATATGCTGTTAAACAATATTTATTGAATTCTAGTCAACTTTTAAGTGTTGTTTCTATTACAATTTTATTGTTTGCAGTGATTATGGGTAAGTTATGGATATATTTAAGTAAAAAAAGCTTGATGATAAATGATATAGATAAATTTAATATGGCATTTGTGATTATGATTGTTAGTTTTATAGTTATAGAAGTGTTTATATATATGACACCAGGAGCTATTAAAGTTTCACCGTTTGCATTTATTATTGGCTATTTTTTGATTGGTATATCTGAATTATGTATTTCAGCTATAGGTTTGTCTTTAGTTACAAAGATTGCTCCTAGAGGATTTGTCGCTTTGTATATGGGTATATGGTTAATTACGTTGGGTATAGGAGGTAAATTAGGAGGGTTTGTTGCTAGTTTTTTCTATATACCAAATAATGATATTGAACTAGCTAAAATAAATATGGCGGATGGTATGGATGCCTTTATTTTAATTGCTGTGTTGGTTTCATTAAGTATCTTAGTTATTAGAAAGTTTGTTAATAGAAATTATAGTTAAAAATATATTATATACTTATTATTGATCCTCTATTATAATTACTATCTACTTAATAAGTAGAGACTATCAATGTCTATTGATATAGCTAATTATGCAAAAAATCGCTTTACAAGTAAAGCATATGATTCATCTAAAAAGTTAACTAAAGGTCAAATTCAACAGATAAAAGATTTGCTTAGGTTTGCACCTTCTAGTGTTAATTCACAACCTTGGCATTTTATATTAGCTACCTCAGAAGAGGCAAAAGCTAAGATAGCCAAATCAGCTGAAAATATTCATGCAAAAAATGTTGCTAATATTAAAAATTCATCTCTTGTTATAGTACTTTGTATCAAAACTGATGTTGAAGAAGGATATTTACAAAAACTTCTTTTACAAGAAAAAAAGGATGGCCGTTTTCCAAATTTAGAATTTGAAGAGATGCAAGGACTGGTGCGTAAGAAATTTATAGAATTACATAAATATGAGCTTAAAGATTTACTTCATTGGATGGAAAAGCAGGTTTATATAAACCTTGGCAATACCTTGCTAGGTATAGCAGCTCTTGGTCTAAATGCTACACCAATGGAGGGAATAGAAGCTCACATAGTTGATGAACAATTTAGTTTGAAAGAAAAAGGCTATATGACTTCCTTAGTTGTAACAGTTGGATATAATTCAGACCAAGATTTTAATGCAAATCTTCCAAAATAGAGATTACCTGAGCAAGAAGTTTTTACAGAGTTATAAAATATAGTTTAAAATATTCCTAAGAGTTAGTGATAGTCATATTACATTAGAAGGGATGTAGCTATACACTATACTACAAGTAGGTGTTCCATCATTATGTGAATCAATTTCAATTGTTAAACCATTAAATTGGTTACTTGCAGATATATTTTTAAGTTGGTTAGGATTGTAGGTGTCTTTACATGATGTAGTCTTACCTGTATTAATATAGTTAATCCGATAGTTATTTGACAATAATGTTATAATATTTAGAAAAAATGTCATCATATAGCCAAGATTTCAGAGGTATCGTAATAACTAAATATAAAGAAGGCCTAACAGACAAAGAGCTAAGTAATTTTTTTAATATAGATATCCGTACTACTAGATCTTGGATAAACTTATACGAGACAACTGGTGATTATAAATCTAAGCAAGGCTTGGGGTTGCGGTAGAGTAGCAACCTTTACAGATAAGGAAGCGATAGAAAGCTACTTAAGAACATATCCAGATGCAATGGCTTTAGATATTAGAGAAGCATTAGCTCCTGAAATACCTAGAAGCACATTTTATGATTGTCTTACCAGACTTGGTTTTAGTTTTAAAAAAAGACACCTAAATATAAGCAAAGAAAAGAACAAGATAGGCAAAGTTTTATAGAGGTTGTTGAGACTATTGAACCTAACAAACTTGTATATTTAGATGAAATGGGTATGGATAATAAACAGTCTGTACTAAGAGGATGGTCTCTTGTTGGTAAACCTAGCTATGGTGAAGTTATTGCTTATCAAACTCAGAGAAAAAGTATAGTTGCTGGTTATAACTATTTAGAAAAGAAGATTATAGCACCGCTAGAGTATACTGGATATACAGATACTCAAATTCTTAATCAGTGGTTTGAAGAGCATTTATGTCCTGAGTTAATTCCAAAGACTACTGTTGTTATGGATAATGCTAGTTTTCATAAGTCTCCTAAATTGGCTAAAATAGCAGAGAAGTTTGATATACAGATACTATACCTTCCTGCTTATTCTCCTGATTTAAATCCTATAGAAAAAATTTGGGCCAATTTTAAAAGAATTTTAAGAAAAGTAAATAATTCTTTTGATAATTTATCTGATGCTATTACTCACGTCTTTAGCACAATATTATCAGATTAACTATAAATTGTTTTTCTTGCTAAGAAACAATTTGAATTATTATATATGAGATTTAAATACTGTCAATTAATTGTTTTTGTACTTCTCAAGTATTTCTAAGTGTTACTGTTCTATTAAATACAAGTTTATCTTTTGAGCAATCTTTTATATCAGCTATAAAATAGCCAATTCTATTAAATTGAAAACTATCTTCAGGTGAAATATCTTCTAATGATTTTTCAACTTTTGCATTTTTAACAATTTGTAGTGAATTAGGATTTAAAACTTCGTCAAGATTATCAAAAATTGCAGGATTTTCATGATTAAATAACCTATCATAAATTCTAATTTCTGCATCTAAGCAGTTATTTGCATCAACCCAGTGAATAATACCATTAGGTTTAATTCCATCGTTAGGCTTTTTGCCACCTAATGTTTCCGGTAAGTATGAGCATTTTAATTCAATTACTTCATCACTATTAGGACTAGTAATTACTTCGTGACATTGTATTACATAACCGTTTATCAAACGTACTCTACCATTGGGACTTAATTTTTTCATACCGTTTTCAAGTTCAAAAACAAAATCATCACTATCTATATATATATCGGAAGATATTGTGATATCACGGCGACCAAAATCAGGATTTTGAGGGTGGTTTGGTACATTTAGTTTGTGAGCTGGCATTTCAGAAATAGTGACTTTTACAGGGTTTAGAACAGCATTTTTTCGCAGCACATTTTTATTTAAATCATTTCTGATTGATTCTTCTAAAACTGAAACATCAATGATTGAGTCTTGTTTTGATATTCCAACAGTCTCACAAAAATTGCGAATGGAGTAGGGTGTGTATCCTCTTCTACGATATCCTTTAACAGTTGGCATACGGGGATCATCCCAACCATTTACAAGATTATTATCAACTAAATACTTTAACTTTCTTTTACTTGTAATAGTGTAGTTTAAATTAAGTCTAGAAAATTCAATTTGCTGAGGCTTAGCTTCAAACTCTGTTTCGTTGACTAACCAGTCGTAGAAAGCTCTTTGATCTTGAAATTCAAGGGTGCAAAGTGAATGAGTAATTTCTTCGATAGCATCTTCTAAAGGATGAGCAAAAGTATACATTGGATATATGCACCATTTGTCACCAGTTTTAGGGTGGTGTGAAAATTTTATCCTATAAAGTGCAGGATCTCTTAAATTGATATTTCCCGAAGACATATCGATTTTTGCTCGCAGTGTTTTACTTCCTTCTGGAAATTCACCATTCTTCATCGCTACAAAAAGTTTTAAGTTTTCTTCTATAGAGCGTTCCCTAAATGGACTATTTTTGCCATGTTGCTTTAATGTGCCACGATATTCTTTTACTTCTTCAGCAGATAAATCACATATGTATGCTTGTCCTTTTTTAATAAGTAAAATAGCTAATTGATACATTTTATCAAAATATTCTGAAGCAAAGTGAGGCTCATTTTCCCATTTGAACCCAAGCCATTGGACGTCTTCTTGAATAGCATTAATATACTCTATATCTTCTTTATCTGGATTTGTATCATCAAAACGTAAATTACATTTCCCATCAAATTCTTTGGCAATTCCGAAATTTAAACATATTGATTTTGCGTGTCCAATATGTAAGTAGCCGTTAGGTTCAGGAGGAAAACGTGTTAGGATGTTAGAAACTTTTTTAGTTCCGAGATCTTTCCTAATAATATTCTTTATGAAATTTGTTTTATTTGATTTAGTTTCATTAGTCATAGTTTTTTAATAAAAATAGTTGATTTAATATAATTTATTAATAGTTTACTTTATTAGAAAAACAATAACATAATTTTTTGAAAAAAAAGTATATACTGGATATAATTTTTAGTCTAAACCTAACTGCTTCCTAAGCTAAGGAATTTTTAATGGATTCATCAACAGTTGATGATAGTAAATATTTATATACTAGTAAAAATGTATTTCGAAATTTATCTTTAGAGACTTTAGCAAATTATGCTGAACAGAGTAGTAGTTTTGTTCGCCATGATGGCAAAACATTGATAGTAGATAGTGGAGAGATCAAAGGAAGGCTTCCTGATGATAAGTACATTGTTGAAACAAAATATGCTAAAAAAAATGTTTGGTGGAGTGAGACTGGTTCAGATAATAAAAGACTTAAAAGGAGTGATTGGAAGCTAATTAAGCAAAAGCTTTGTAATGATGTTTCGAAAAAAGACTTATATGTCGTTAATGGTTTTTATAACCAAGATGAAAAACGTAGAATTGCTGTTAGGCTCATAACTACAGAAGCTTCTGCAGCTTATTTTTTTAAGCTTATTTCAATAGTTCCAAGTGAGTCAGAATACAAAACATTTGATCCTCAGTGGGTAATTATGCATTCTCCAGAAACAAAGATTGATAAATATCCTGAGTTTGGACTTAATTCCTCGAAAGTTATAGCCACAAATTTAAAGCAACGAGAGAGTATATTAGTAGGCACACTGTATTTGGCTGAGATTAATAAAGTTCTTCTATCGGTGATGAGTTACTATCTATCACTAAATGATACTGGGGTGTTTTATTGTTCGGTTGGCGTTGACTCAGAGGCTCAAAGCAGTATGTTTTTTGGCTTGTCAGGAAGTGGTAAAACAACATTGGCATTAAATCAAAATAAGAGCCTGGTTGCTAATGAAGCTGTTGCTTGGACAGAGATGCGAGGTGTTTATAGTTTAGAGTCGGGCTTAACAATCAAATCTGCTAGTTTTAAGAGAGATCATTCACGAGTTGCAAAGGCTTTAGAAGATAACCTTTTAATAGAAAATCCAAATTTTGATGAAGAAGGAAACATTCTCTTTGGCAAGAAAGATCGTTTACAAAACAATACTTATTTAACTTTTCCTAGAGAAAATTTTGATAATGTTATAAATACTGATGATCCTAAAACTATTATTTTTCTTGCAAAAGATGCAAAAGGTGTTTTACCTAGAGTTGCCAAATTAAGCAAAGGCCAAGCAATATATTATTTTCTATCAGGGTATACTTCTACTTCTACAGGAGTTGAGGCTGGTGTTACTGAGCCTAAGCCTGAATTTTCTAGTTGTTATGCACAGCCATTTTTATTACTTAAGCCTACTAGGTATGCAAATATTTTACGTCAACGTTTAAAACATAGTGATGCTAAAATCTATATGGTAAATGTTGGTTGGATAGATGGTGATTATAAGACAGGCAGACGTGTTCCAGTTGAAGAAACTAAGAGTATAGTTGAATATTTATTAAATAAGCCGGAGAGTGCTAACTTTAAATTTGCAAGGCAAAAGTATTTTAATTTTAAAGCTTTAACATCTATCTATGATAATGATGAAGTGTTTCATTTAAATAATATTTGGGATGATAGTACTGAGTATAAGAAACAATATAAATCATTAGCAAAAGCATTTATAAGAAACTATGAGCAGTTTGAGGATGATGAATTTGCTTTGAAATATAAAAAATTTGAACCTGACGTTTAAGTTCGGCTTTGACTCTATAAAAATCACTCTTTATTTACTATAATAAACTCAATTTATTTAAGTTTGTAAGCTTTATGTTAATTTATTTTTTTAAATGGTTGGGGCAGTATTTCACTGGCGTTGAGGTATTTAGTAACTATGTGTCAGTAAGAATAATGATGATTTCTATTACGTCTTTGTTGATGACCTTATTTCTTGGGGGGCCAATGATAAGATGGCTGCAAAAAATGCAAATAGGTCAAGTAGTAAGAGATGATGGACCTAAAAGTCATTTTTCTAAGAAAAATACACCTACTATGGGTGGTGTTTTAATATTATTATCAGTGGTTGTATCTTCGTTATTATGGGGGGATTTAACAAGTTTATACTTATGGATATTAATTTTAGTTGTAATATTTTTTGGGGCTATTGGTTTTTTTGATGATTATTTGAAATTGGTTCTTAAGCATCCAAAAGGTCTTAGAGCTAAGCACAAATTTGCATTGCAATCTATATTTTCAATTGTTTTAGCATTGGTTTTGTTTTATTTCTTATCAAGAAATGGGCAAATGAATCTATCAATACCATTTTCAAAAAGATTATATATCCCTATGGGGATAGGATTATTTACAATTCTTACTTTTTTTATTATCAATGGTAGCAGTAATGCTGTTAATCTTACCGATGGCTTAGATGGTTTGGCTATAGTTCCTGTAGTTTTAGTAGCTGCAGGGTTAGGGATCTATGCATATATCGAGACAAATAGTAATTTAGCCAACTATCTTTTATTTAATTATTTAGGTAACCATGGTTTAGCTGAGGTAGCAGTTTTTTGTGCGGCACTATGTGGCTCAGGTTTGGCTTTTTTATGGTTTAATTCTCATCCTGCAGAGGTGTTTATGGGAGATGTTGGTTCTTTGACTTTGGGTGCGGTACTTGGAGTTATAGCAGTGATGATACGCCAAGAGTTGATATTTTTTATAATGGGACTACTATTCGTTGTTGAAGCATTATCAGTTATGCTGCAGGTGGGTTCTTACAAGCTTAGGAATGGCAAGAGAATGTTTAGAATGGCACCAATTCACCATCATTTTGAGTTAAAAGGCTGGCCTGAAACAAAAGTTGTCGTTCGTTTTTGGATAGTATCACTAATGCTTTTTTTAATTGGTTTAATAGCTATCAAGGTTAGATAATGTTTAGCTTTCACTTTAATGATAAAAAGATATCGAGTTTGCTTATGGTTGGTTATGGAGCAACTGGTCAGTCTATTTGTAATTTTTTAGCTGATTTTGTTGGCCTAAGGATTGATATATCTCAAGATAATGATGAGTTTTTGAATTTTAATTTAGACAGCTACGATCTTATTGTAGTAAGTCCTGGGATTCCTCTAAATATATCTCCATATAGAAAGTTGTCTAAGTATAAAAATAAAATAATTAGTGATATTGATGTGTTTTATGAATATATCAAAGATACTAAGGTTAAAATGATAGCAATAACTGGCTCTAATGGTAAAAGTACAGTTGTAACAATGTTGGATTTTGTCCTTAAAGAGCTTGGATATAAGAGCATATTGGTTGGTAATATTGGTATTCCAATCTTAAATAAGATAAATGAGAAATTTGATTTTTGTGTTGTAGAGCTTTCTAGTTTTCAGATAGATCTATTAAATTCAGTTGATTTTGATTTAGGATGTATAATTAATGTATCTCCAGATCACTTAGATAGATATTTAAGTTTTGAACAATATAAACAAGCAAAATTAAATTTAGCAAGCTTTAGTAAAGATTTTTTTGTTTATGATGTTCATAATAATGGCATAAAATATGCAGGAGAGTACGAGATAGTACGAGGAAGTATTTTTCGTAATACTATAAAGTTATTAGATATTAAAGAGACTAATTTATTTGGAGTGCATAATTTAGAAAATATTATTGTAGTTTTAAATGTATTAGATAGACTGGGTATAGATGTTACAAAATCTATTGATGCTATTAAAAATTTTAAAGGCCTTGATCATCGTTGTAAGATTGTGAATAAAGTTAATGAAATAACCTATATTAATGACTCAAAAGGAACAAATGTAGGAGCAACAATTGCTGCTATAAATAGTATTACTAATACTAAAAATATTATATTAATGGTAGGTGGTATAGCAAAAGGCGGTGATTTTAGTTTGATGATAAAATCATTATGTAAGTATGTTAAATACATATATATTTATGGAAGAGATAAAGAGTATATAGAAGGTTATATTCGCGATTTTTGCTCATATCAACTATGTGATAATATGAGTCAAGCTTTTGATCAGGCTAATCAAAGAGCAAAACCTAGTGAAATCATATTGCTATCACCAGCATGTGCAAGCTTTGATGAGTTTGACGGCTATGTTGAGAGAGGTGAGGCATTTGAGCAATTGGTAAGTCAGTTAACGATGAGAAGTTAGGAAAAAAAGTGTTATATAGATTAAAGCTACTATTGAGTGGTCAAAATGTAAAAAAAGAACGTGTTAGAGCTAAGCTTGAGATCGATATTTCTATAGTTTTCATTATGTTAGGATTGCTTACTTTCGGGTGGGTTATGGTTACATCTGCATCGATGATAGTTGCTTTAGATGATTATAATAACGCTTATTTTTATTCAATTAGGCAAGGTTTTTTTGCGATTATTTCTATTTTTTTATTTTTATTGGCCTTATTGGTCCCAACTAAAAATTATGAGAAAAATTATAATGCTATTTTTTTTATAATGTTGTTAGTGCTAGTCGCTGTTTTAGTGCCAGGAGTCGGAAAAAGCGTTAATGGCGCAAGGCGTTGGATACCTCTTTTAATTATTAATGTTCAAGTAGCTGAATTAGCAAAACTTTTGGCAATTATATTTTTCTCAGGTTATATAGCAACTAATTTAAAAAAAATGGGTGAGTTTAAAGAAGGAATACTTACTCCTGTAACTTTATTGGGTTGTATAGCTATACTTTTACTTATGCAACCAGATTTTGGCTCAACGGTTGTGATCTCTATATGTGTTATGGGCATGCTATTTGTATCAGGCAATAAAGTGAGATGGTATGGATTACTGCTTGGGGCTATGATTATGATGGCCACAATGTTGGTTATTATATCGCCGTATCGTATGCATAGGATAACCGGTTTTCTACACCCGTGGGAGAATGCAAATGGATCAGGTTATCAGCTAGTCCAAGCCCTTATAGGTTTTGGTCGAGGCGGTTGGTTTGGCGATGGGCTTGGTAACGGAGTTCAAAAACAATTTTTCTTACCAGAGGCACATACAGATTTTATTACCTCTGTAATTGCCGAAGAGATTGGTGTTATAGGTCTTATGATTTTGCTTATAGTTTATTTATTTATAGTTTTTAGAGCAATAAGTATAGCAAAACTAGCTTTTGAGCTTAAGCGTTATTATCAAGCATTTTTGTCATATGGTATAGGGTTTTGGTTAGGTTTTCAGGTTTTTGTGAATATTGGTGTAAATACTGGGTTACTTCCAACTAAAGGATTAACTCTACCACTAATAAGTTATGGAGGCAGTAGCTTACTTATTATGTGTTATACATTAGGTATTTTAGTTAGGATTGATTTTGAGAATAAGCTTTTAGCTGATACTATAAACCCTCGCTATATTTATAAAAAAGTAAAATAAGTATTTTATTTAGTTTCGTTAAATTGCTCTGGTTTTTCTTCTTTATTCTCAAATAAAAATTTTTGCATCTCTTCTTGAAGGAATGTTTTTGCTTTAGGGTCCATTAGATTTAATCTATATTCATTTATTAGTATCGTTTGATGAGATAACCAAGCTTGCCATGCTTGATTAGAAATTTCTGCTAGTATCTTTTTACCAAACTCACCAGGCAGTGGTTGAAATGGTATAGCATCTAATTCTTCATTATATTTTTTACATAATACTTTAGTCATAAATTATTCCTTTAAATTGTTATATACATCTTTTTGGTTTTGGTAATCCTGCAAGTTTTGCAGCTTGCACAGCTGGAGATACTGGAAATAACGTTTGTAAATACAAACTATTACCGATTTTTTCTCCATGTTTTTCTTTTAAAGCTTTTACAAGATCTCTTATTGCAGGAGATTTTTGGTTTTTTTTGTAAAAGTTACGTAAAAAATTAATAACAAGTATATGCTCTGAAGATAAAGCAATATCCTCATCATATGCGGTTTTTTTGCAAAAATCTATATCCCAACTATCAAAGTTAAGTAAAAAGCCTTGGTCGTCTATATTGTAGTTATCCACAAATATGGTAAAATTTGATACTAGTTTTTATTATCTGACAATTATAGCAAATAAGAGTAATTGTTTTAATCCATAAAAGGTATTTTTGATGAAAGTTACACTATACACAACTAAATATTGTCCATATTCGCTTAGGGCTAGAATAGCTTTAGCAGAGAAAAAAATGGCTATGGAAGTTGTTGAAGCCGGAGATTTAGACCCTAATCTGGTAAAAAAGATCTCTCCTAATGGGATATTTCCAGTTTTAAAAGAAAAAGATTATAGTATTAATAATAGAAAAGCGTTGTTAATCTATATTGATGAAAGATTCCCAGCACCAGGGCTTTTACCAAGTTTGGTGAATGATCGCATCAAGATTAGATTATCATTAGAAAAAATAGATAATGAATTATATCCAGTGCTTGATGAAATTAGAAAAAATAGGGAGAATAAGACAAAGCTTAAATCTTTATTTAAAGATTTAAAAGAAAGTATATTAACTATGGAAAAAGCTTTTGGAGATTCTGACTTTTTTGTATCATCTGGCTTCACTTTAGCAGATTGTTATATTGCAGCTTTGATCATTTGTTTAGAAGCAGAAGGTTTTGTTATTGATGAAACTTTTGGAGCAGTATTTGATTATAAAAAACGAGTTTTTGCTAGAGATTCTGTTAAGAAAGCTAATTTAAAGGGCAATGCTAATGATTCGCTCTTAAAAACTTTGCGAGCAAATAAATAGTTAAGGTTAAAATTGTATGTGGTATCAAAATTTTGTAGATTTTGTTTTTTTTATGCTTAGTGTTGTACTTATAGTTTTTGCTATAGTTTTCATTATTAGTAGCTTTTTTTCATTATTAGCTAGGGCAAAACAAGAGGTTACTAAACTTGCTAAAGGTAAGCTAGAGATTAGTAAAATAGGTGATGACTATAAAGAAACTAAACAAACAGTTTTAGAAACTTTATTAGATAAAAAAGAATATAAGAAACAGCTTAAAGAACAAAAAAAATTAGAGAAGCAAAATAGTCCAAAAGAAAAAGTTTTTGTAATTAATTTTAAAGGTGATCTTCATGCTTCTCAGGTTGAAAATTTACGTAAGGAAGTTTCTACTATTTTAGCTGTGGCTAAATCAGAAGATGAAATTATTGTTAGAATAGATAGTCCAGGTGGAGTTGTTAACGGTTATGGTTTTGCAGCAGCACAGTTAGAACGTATTCGTCAATCAGGACTGAATTTAACTATCTGTATTGATCAAGTAGCTGCAAGTGGTGGATATATGATGTCTGCTGTTGGGCATAAAATAATATCGGCACCATTCGCAATTGTTGGTTCAATAGGTGTAATCGGGCAGGTGCCAAACATCCATGAGCTATTACAGAAAAATGGCATAAATGTTGAAATGCATACTTCAGGAGAGTTTAAGCGCACACTTACTACTATGGGTGAAAATACTGATGAAGGTCGTGAAAAATTTAAGCAAGATCTTGCAAATATCCATGAGCTCTTTAAAAAGCATATTTTAACGTATCGACCTAGTTTAGATATGAGTAAGGTTGGAACTGGAGAATATTGGTTTGGTAAAGATGCACTTGAATTAGGATTGGTTGATAAAATTCAAACATATGATGACTATTTAATGGACCTATTGGATAAACAACATGATGTATATGAAGTTAGTTTTGTTAGAAAAAAAGATAAAGGTTTTTTAAAATCAAAGCTTGCTTTGGTTAAAAAAACGCTAACAAATTTTTTGTATGCACGTAAAATAATATAGGATAAACGTGTTATCGTTAAACGCACATAAGAAACTTTTAGATACTTTTTTAGAGCAAAAAGCTAAAAACACTTTGCATCATGCTTTTTTGTTTAGAGTGAAAGAAGCTGTTTTGCTGGATAGTTTTATTAATTCTTTAAGTCAATTATTACTTGCTCAAGAAGTTAAAGACTATAGCGAATCTCCTTATGTAATGATAGCAGCTTCTGAAAACGATGAAGTTAAAGTAGCAGAAATAAAAAAGATAATTAAAAATTGTGAATTAACAGCCCATAATAATTTGGCTAAAATTATTATCATAGAAGAGCTTGATCTTTTAAATGAATCAGCTGCAAATGCTCTGTTAAAAACTTTGGAAGAACCAACGGAAAATACTTTTTTCTTGATGTTTACAAAGAGTTATAGAGATGTTTTAGCAACTGTTAAAAGTAGATCACTTGTTTATGATATAGAATTTGATCAAGAAGATAAGTATAAATACCTCAAATATACTTTTGGAATGACTAAAGTGGCTGTAGAGAAGTCTTTGCAAATGACTCGAGGTGATATAAATGTGATTGCCAAAATAAAGCTAGAACAGCAGTTTTGGCAGCTTAGAAATAGTTTAATGAAAGTGTTAGTAAACCAAATAAATCCTAATGTTTTTCTAAAAGAAGCTAATCCACATTTTAGAGATACCCTTTACTGGTTAACAAGTATAATTATTGATGTTTATTATTATAAACTTGATGGAGAAAGTCAAAACATTGCTAATTATGATAAGTTAGCCGTTATCAAATATATTGCAACTAAGTTAGAAGAAAGTTATTTATACAAGATGTATCATAAGGCTCTTGAGGCAAAAAAATATTTTGCTAATTTTAAAAATGTTGATAAAGAGCTAATTTTAGAAAATTTAATACTAGAAATTATAAAATAGGAAAAAAAATGGAAGTAAAACAACAACAACGATTAAGAGCAGAAGCTCATAGCTTAAAACCAGTAGTGTTGATGGGTGATAAAGGACTTACAGAAAATGTGTTACTTGAGATAGATTTAGCATTAGCATCACATGAGCTTATAAAAGTTAAAGCTGGACGCTTGCCAAAAGAAGAAAAGCAGGAAATAGCTGATAAAATTACTAAAGCAACAAAGTCTGAACTTGTACAGATGATAGGTAATATATTAGTTATATATAGAAAAAACCCTAACTTAAATAAAAAGTAGGCTAAAGTTATGAGTTTTCCAATTTCACGTCCGCGCAGATTAAGAAGATCTCAGGGGATTCGAGACATGGTTGCTGAGATTACATTGGGTTCTGATGATTTAATGTATCCTATATTTGTGGTACATGGTAGCGGCATTAAAAAAGAAATTTCAAGCTTACCAAATCAATACCATTGGTCAATTGATAGGTTTGGTGAAATAATTGAGCAGGTAAAAAATGCTAATATAAAAAGTTTGATGGTTTTTGGTGTGCCAAAAGTAAAAGACCTTGTATCATCAGAAAATTATAATCCAGATGGCATTACTCAACAAGCAATTAGAAAAATCAAAGAACTTGCTCCCGATATCATAGTGGCCACAGATGTATGTATGTGTAGTTTTACTACACATGGGCATTGTGGGATATTAGATCACAATGAGAATGTTGATAATGATAAAACATTAAAAATCTTACAAAAAACAGCTATATCACATGCAGAAGCTGGTGCTGATATTGTAGCTCCAAGTGGTATGATGGATGGTATGATTCTGGCTATGAGAGAAGCTCTAGATGAAGCTAATTTTAAAGAAATTGCTATTATGTCATACTCTGTAAAATATGCATCAGCATATTATGGACCTTTTAGGAGTGCTTGTGATTCATCTTTAACAGGTGATCGTAAGACTTATCAGATGGATTATCGTAATAAGAAAGAAGCAATTCGTGAAGCAGTAGAAGATGTTGAGCAGGGCGCTGATTTTATAATGGTAAAACCAGCACTAAGTTATCTTGATATTATTAATGAGCTTAGTCATATAATTGATCTACCAATTGCAGCCTATCATGTAAGTGGTGAATATGCGATGATAAAAACTGCCGCCAAAGCAGGCCTGGTTGATGAGAAAGCGATTACAATTGAGACTTTAATATCTATGAAAAGAGCAGGGGCGAAGGTTATTCTTACTTATGCTGCATTAGATGTGGCAACGTGGATAAAGAGTTAGCTTATGATAAATATAGCTTTGTTTGAGCCAGAAATTCCTCCTAATACTGGAAATATTATTCGTTTGTGTGCAAATGTGGGAGCAAATCTTCATTTAATAGAACCATTGGGGTTTAAGTTAGAAGATAAACAGCTTAGAAGAGCAGGCTTAGATTACCATGAGTTTGCAGACCTAAAAATTTATAAAAACTTTGATGAGTTTTACCAAGTCAATAAATCTAATAAAATATGGGCTTGTACAACTAAAGCTAAGCAATATTATCATCAAGTAAATTTTGACTGTGATGATATTTTACTTTTTGGCCCTGAGACTAGAGGTCTCCCAGTGGAAGTGCTCGAACAGCTTCAAGAAGCTCAAATAAAGATACCTATGCATAAAAACAGTCGTAGTTTGAATTTATCAAATTCTGTAGCAGTTATTCTTTATGGAGCATTGAATAGTGTCGGTTTTGATCAGTTAGGATTGATATAATTAGCCATAAGTATATAGTTTTGTATTTCTTTTTATTTTATTTTTACCATATATATCATTATCAATGATTCTTTTAAGCTTAAAGCCTGCATTCTCTGCAACAGCTTGGCTTTTGATATTTGTACTATCAGTAGTTAGTAATATTTCATATGTTTTCATATGAATAGATGTGAATTTTAATAAGGAATTTACAGCTTCAAGCATATATCCATTTCCTACTTGAGAGGATCTTAACCAGTATCCTAATTCAAAAAAATTATCATCTATAGAGTTTCTGGTTAAACTAATATTACCAATATAAGTACCTTGTTTTAGGAATATGCTCATAACCATATGCAGTTTTTTTTCCGACTGTTGTTTTGAGTATTCACAAAAACTTATAGTTTGATTTAGAGTTGGAATCTTAGTACACCAATCGAGCCATTTTGATAAATCATTATGAGATTCTATTAATGCTTCATTAATTAATTTGGCATGACTAACATCTATTGGTTCTAAGACTAGCTTGCTTGTCGTTAATTTTTGAGGTACTTGCATTATATAATAATTAATTAGTTATATTTAATCCATTATAGATATAAACATTGCTGTGAAGAATTAGTTTTAGTACTTTAGAGTAAAGTAATTTGTAGAGATATTATTTTTTGTAATATTTTGGAGTAAATTCAATACCAAATTTAACATTCATCCATAATCTACTTATAAAGCTTTGCATTTCAGTATTATGGATGTTTAAGACATACATCTTTTTAATCATTTTATCAGTAGGTTGAATATTAGTATCGCTAAATATATTATCAAGATATTCACTATTTTGTGTAATAGCATTCGGCTGGTATAGATAGTTACTATTTTGAGCAGATACGTAAGGATCTATAATGTAGTTCATTAATGCATAAGCTTTATCTAAATTTTTAGCTCCTTTAGGAATAATAAGCATATCAAACCAGATGTTGGTGCCTTCTTTAGGGACTACATAGGCTAGAGTAATATCTGGATTTACAATTTTTGCTCTAGCTACGGATCTGATTACATCTCCAGAATAACCCATAACTAAGCAAAGATTGCCAGCCGTGAAATCATTTTGGTACTTGTTACTATCAAAATACTTAATATATGGACGAATATTTTTAATAATATCTAGAGCTGCTTTTTCATACTCAGCCTTGCTATTTGTATTTGGATCAATACCGTGATAGAAGAAATAATTACCAAATATTTGTTCAGGTTCATCAAGAAGAGATACACCGCATGAAGATATTTTTTTAAGATATTTTTTGTCAAAGATATATTTCCAGCTATTGGGTATAACATCTTTACCAAGGCTTTGCGCTATTTCTTCTTTATTGTATGCTAGGCCTGTTGTGCCATAGCTATATACTACGGCATATTGATTTCCAGGATCATTTATCTGAGAGACTTTATCATAAACTGCTTTATTACGATATTTTAAGTTTGGTAGTTTCGATTTATCTAGCTTTATAAGGGCATTTGAAGCAATTTCATTATTTAAGTACAAGGCTCCTTGTTCAATAACTTCAAAACCAGAAGATCCTGTCATGACTTTAGCACGAGTCATATTATCATCTGAAGTATATATATACTTAACTCTAGTATTTGATAGTTTTGAGAAGCATGGGATTATTTCTGGAGATATATAGTCAGCCCAATTTGTAAAATTTATCTGATTTTTAATATTTGAGGGTTTTATTGGGTTCTTAAGTATTTTATCACTACAAATATAAGCATTATCTGCAGAATATGATAAATTAGTTACGCTAATTAGAACACCAAGAATAAAGAGTTTAAGTTTCATAAAAGTAGCGTTGGCTGTAGTTGTTATAGAATTGCTTTAAGTATATACTAAACGCTGATATTGACGAAGTAAAAAAATAGCTATGGAACAGATTATTAGTAGCAAAAAATTTGGCTTAATTAGACTGATAATGATAAATATTATTGCTGTAGATAGTTTAAGAAATATTTCTATTACTGCTCAGGCAGGGTGGATAGTTGTAACTTTTTATATATTAGCTGGAATCTTCTTTTTAGTTCCTTGTGCATTATTAACAGCTGAGATGTCTACAGGCTCAGCTAATGAGACTGGTGGTATATATATATGGGTAAAAAAAGCTTTTGGTAAGAGGTTAGGGTTTTTAGTTATCTGGATACAGTGGGTATATAACCTAGTATGGTTCCCATCGATTTGTGGATTTTTTGCAGGTGTAATAGCATATGTAATTGCGCCTTTGACGGCTCAAAATGCTGGTGAGCTAGTAGCTAATCCATGGTATATGATATCAATGAGTTTAGTGATGTTTTGGAGTGCTACGGCAATTAATTTGTTTGGAATTAAAACATCTAGTACAGTAAGTACTCTTGGCGCTATTATTGGTACTCTTTTACCAATGTTTATTATTATAATAATTGCTGCAATATGGTCAATGTCTCATACAAATGATATAGTTTTGCCAACTGCTACTGACTTTATTCCATCAGGAAATAATATAAATAGTTGGGCTCTATTTATAACGGTTATGTTTAGTTTGTTCGGTTTAGAAATGAGTGCTATTCACGCAGCTAATGTTAAAAATGCCAAAAAGAACTTCCCTAAGGCATTACTGATCTCAGGGTCAGTTATATTAGGGTCTTTAATTTTATCTAATATTGCAGTAATAATAGTAAGTAGTCAATTAAAAGTAGGTGATGTTGACATCGTAACTGGACTAATGGTTTCTTTTGATTATTTTTTTAGTCAAATTAATATGCCATGGATGACATATCTTATAGCTATAACATTAATATTTGGAGCTTTCACGACAACTTCAGCTTGGATTATGGGCTTATCAAGAGCTTTTATGATTGTGAGTAATGACAAAATTTTGCCACAAATTTTTGGTAGAACTAATAAGAATGATGCTCCAGATACAATGTTAATAACTCAAGCGTTAGTGTTTACAATATTTTGTTTTTCTTATATTTTTATGCCATCTGTGAATGAAGCATATTGGTACCTTAGTGATTTAACTGCACAGTTGGCAGTGATAGCATATATCTTAATGTTTATCACAGCAGTTAAATTAAAAATAAGTCAACCTTTACAAAAAGGGCAATACGAAATATGTAAAGGTCCTTTGGGAACTATTATTATGGCGTTATTAGGTTGTATAGGTTGTATAGTTGCTATTATCGTTGGATTTATTCCAGTAGGTAATATGGATATGTCAACTATAAGCTTTGATATGATGTTAATTGTTGGAATTGTTGTGACATTAATTATTCCAGCAGTAATAACAATAAAAAAGTAAAAAATTTTAAAAAGTTACTAATGTCTGAGCGAGCTTTTTCTGTAGCTTTTGTGACTTTGAAATAATAAATAAAAGTACTCTAAAAGCTATTTGTTTAAATGTATTATCAGAGACAATAAAATTTCTAATTCTTTCTGTTACAGCTATTATTTCTTTACCTTTTTTATGTTGCTTAATATTATAATTATCTAAATCTTTATCTAATATAGCATTGACAGCAGCAAATGCATCAGCTATACCCAAATTCATCCCTCTGCCACCTACGGGTGAGTGAGTATGTGCTGCATCTCCACATAGAATGACATTACCTTTTACATATGTTGAAGCTTGCTTGATGGATATTTTAAAGCTGGCAGACCTATAAGTATGATCAACTTCAAGTTCATAAGGTAAAGAGTCAAGATTGATTTTATTATTTGATACAATTCTATATCTTTTGTCTGCCATGCGCATCATAAAAAATATAGTGCTTCCTATCTTACGTATTGTAGCTGCATCTATGTTGGTTGATTTGGTATAAAAATCAATAATATGCCAAGCTTCGGGAAGTACATATCCTTTTTGTTCAATATTCATTAATTCTCTAACTTTACTATGAGCACCATCTGCCCCAATTACATAATCAAAAATAGCTTCTTCATTATTGCTAAGTATAGCTGTGATAGTTGAGTCTTCATTAATATATAATTTTATTAGCTCGGTTCCATACTCTACTTTACAACCAAAATTATTTAATTTATCTTCAATTATCGCTTCTGTTCTATCTTGAGGAAGGGATATTATTGTTTCTGAATTTAGGTATTTTTCTAAATTTAAGTTTAGTATAGATTTATCTCCTAAGAAAACATTTATTTGTTTAATAGCAACACCCTCATGTAAGATTTTATCTTTTATATCTCCTATATGCTCATATCGAGATAATGTCGCAGGGACTATTCCTATAGCTCTTGAAAGATTGGATGAATTTTTTCTTTTTTCAATAATTCTAGGCTTAATTCCATTGTATGCTAATTCAACAGAAGCGGATAACCCAGTTGGTCCAGCTCCTACAATTAAAATTCTCATAAATACCACCAAATTAAATGCTATATATGTAATTATAATTAAAAATTATCAATAAAATAGCAAAACTAACTAGCTAATAAATAGATGGTTAAAATAATTGATACTGCCTAAAAGCTTTTGTTTATCATCTTAGAGTTTATTAAAAAAATATTTATTATGATTATCTTAATGGAGTATTGGATAAATGAGGAAAAGAAAAATGAATAATTAATTTATCTATTTTTTCATTCAATATTCTTTGCCGATATTTTAAATATATTCAAATATTTCTTAAAACTGTTAAAATATCAACAATTATCAAAATAACTGTCTTAGCTAAATGGTTTTAAAAACAATAAGATCTTGGTATCAAAATAGGTATTTAAATAGCGAACCAATCATGTTCGTTGGTTTGATGTTGTTTTTTTATCTAGTTTTAGCTTTTTTAGGTGATTATATAGCTCCGATTTTAGCAGCACTTGTTATTGCCTATTTACTCGATACTTTCGTAACTATATTGTATAAATTTACTAAAATAAGGAGAATATTCTTAGTTTACTTTGTTTATATAATATTTTTGATCGTTTTATTTTCTGTGATATTTGTCTTATTTCCAATCATCATTAATCAGTTGATAGATTTTATTAAACAAGCTTCACATACCCTTTCATCACTTAAACTAAGCCTTCAAGAGCTGTCATTAAAATATCCAACATTATTGACAGATGATCGGATCAATTCAATTGTGACGTGGTTTGATAATATTGATTGGAAAAAAATTAGTTCTAATGTTGGCTCATTTATTCTACAAAATACAGCCACAACATTACCATTATTATTTTCTGTTTTAATTTACCTATTTTTAGTGCCATTAATGGTATTTTATTTTTTAAAAGATAAAGAGTTGATTATTACATGGTTTAAAGGTTTCTTACCAAGAGAAAATGGAGCGTTATACTATGTATGGAATGATCTTAAACCTAAACTAGCAGACTATGTAAGAGGCAAGGCAATTGAATTTATTTTAGTATCAGTAATTACCTATATTGGGTTTGCATTCTTTGATATGAACTATTCTGTATTGTTAGCATTTGGTGTTGGACTATCTGTTATTATACCTTATGTGGGTATGGCAATGATTACTATACCAGTAATAATGGTCGGTATATTGCAATTTGGTTTAAATGGTACTTTTGTATCAATGTTAGTGGTGTTTTTCATTATCCAAGCTCTCGATGGTAATTTACTTGTACCTCTTTTATTTTCTGAAGTTTTAAATATGCATCCAGTAGGTGTGGTTTCAGCGATCCTTATTTTTGGTGGAATGTGGGGATTATGGGGTATATTTTTTGCAATACCTTTAGGATTGCTATTTATGTCGGGAGTTAATATGTTTAGAAATCACCTTAAAGGAAGAAGGGAAGCCTCTAAGATAAATTTATGTTAATCAAACAAAAAAAGCTTAATCAAAATATTTTAGAAAATCTTTTGGCTAAGGGTTATGATGCTTTTTCTGCTAGGATAATTTCTGCTCGAGTAACAAGTGTTGATAATATTGACTCAATACTAAATGGTTCAATAAAAGATTTATCCTCACCTTTTTTATTCAAAGATATTGATAAAGGTGTAAATAGATTATATACAGCACTTCAAAATGGTGAGGTTATCGGATTAGAGACTGACCATGATTGTGATGGCCAGACTTCGCATGCAATTTTTTATGAAGCATTAACAAAAGTCTTTGGTTATCCAAAAGAGAAAATACGATCTTATATAGGCCATAGGATGCAAGAAGGATATGGTTTATCAGAATCATTGATGAATAGGATTCTTTCTGACAATATTAGACCTAGTTTAATTTTAACAGCAGATAATGGATCTACTGATGAGCCACGTATTTTGATGCTTAAAAAAAACGGTATAGAAACTATTGTGACAGATCATCATGGTATACCATCAGAGGGTGCTCCAAAGAGTGCTATAGCTGTTCTTAATCCGACTCAACCAGGTTGTGATTATCCAGATAAGGCTATTGCAGGGTGTATGGTTGCTTGGCTTTTTATGGCGGCTTTGCGGAGAAAATATATTGAAAATAAAAAAAATGTATCTAAAACTTATGGCTTAAGTAATTTGTTAGATTTTGTAGCTATTGGTACAGTAGCTGATTGTGTAAGCATGGCAAATAGCTATAATAATCGTATAGTTACTAAATTTGGAATAGAACAATTAAGAAAGAATAGTCGTTTATGTTGGGATTTTATTGAAAAAGATAAGTTATCTAGTGAATATATAGGGTTTGGTATAGCGCCTATCTTAAATAGTGATGGTAGAGTTTCAGATGCATTAGGTTCAGTTAGCTTTTTACTTGAGGAAGATAAACAAAAAATAGAAGCTATTTTTGAAAATCTTAAAGATCAGAATAATCAGCGTAAAGAAATTCAAAAAAAGATTACACAGCAGGCTATAGTACAAGCAGCAGATTTAAATCATAATAAAAATTCTTTATGTATAATGCTTGAAAATGGGCATTCAGGCATTCATGGTATATCTGCAAGTAGAATCAAAGATATGTATGGTAAACCCGTTATAATTTTTTCTGAAACAGAGAGTGACTCAAGTATTATTTCTGGATCAGCTAGAAGTGTTGACGATATTCATATAAAAAAAATATTAGATCGTGTTGTAACTTTAGAGCCAGGTCTTATAATTAAATATGGTGGTCACAAGGGAGCTGCTGGATTATCGTTAAAAAAAAGTGATTTTAATAAATTTTATAGTGTTTTTGAAAATCAAATTACTAGCTTGCTTAGTGATAACAATATTGTTTTAGATGTGTGTATAGAATATGACTTCGAACTTGATGATAATGATTTTAATTTAAAGACTTTAGAAAAAATAAATTCTTTAGAACCTTTTGGTAGAGAATTTGAAAAGCCTATATTCTGTAATGATTTTACTATTGAAAAAATTCGCTTTGTTGGTAAAGATAAAAATCATGCCCAATTAGTTTTGTGTTATAAAAGCAACAAGTCAATTAAAGCTATATGGTTTAATGCTATTGATAATAAGATAGTAAAGCAAATAGCTATTGGTGATACTATAAAAGCTTGCTATCAGTTGCAAAAAGAAGAATTTTTAGGACAGGTAAATTTATCATTAAATATTAAAGAGCTCCAAAAATGAAAGATCAGATATATATAGAGCGAGAATTAACTGCTGATATAGGGAATATAGATGTTGAGTATTATCAGCTAATAGATTCAACTAATGATTACCTCTTAGGTAAGCTTTATACACATAAATATCATTTCTGCTATGCTGATTCACAAACAAAAGGGCGTGGGCGTCGTGGTAGTAAATGGGTTTCAGAAAATAAGGATAATATATATTCAACCCTAGGTTTTCATTGTAATTTTAGTATTGCAAAAGATTCTTTAAGAAGTGTAAAAGTAGCGCTGGGAGTTTTGGAGGCTATTAAACTATATATTCCTCAAGAATTTCAGAGATATTTAAAAGTAAAACTACCAAATGATATTTACTTCAAAGATCAAAAAATAGCAGGAATACTTATTGAGACAAAAAATATTAAAAAAACAAGTTTTGATATTATTATTGGTGTTGGCATAAATGTAAATATGCTTGATATTGGTGAGAATATTGACAGGCATTGGACGTCATTAGCTATCATTAATAAAACAGAAGTTAACATATCTAAAGTGATAGTTAGTTTAGTAAAAAGTATTATTAAACATTTTGATAAACAGAATCTGCAAGCATTACAGGAATTTTCAGAATATGATTTTATTCTAGATAAAAGTATTAGTTTTAAGTATTTTAACAAAGTATACCAGGGGATAGCTAAGGGAGTATCAAAAGATCTTAAGCTGTTGCTTCTGGATAATGAAAATAGTGTCTTAGAGTTTGATTTGGTTAGTGTAAGTAAAATTAGAGTCATTAAATGAGCTTAGAAAATATTATAAAAAGAGCTGAATATTTAGAAAAAATTCGTAATTATTTTAAAGACTTAGAGGTGTTAGAAGTTGATACTCCTTTGGCATATGATTATGGTGCTACAGATCCATTTATAGAGGTTTTTGCTATAGATACTATAGCAGGTAAAAAATATCTACAGAGCTCTCCTGAATATGCGATGAAGAGGTTATTAGCAGCTGGCAGTGGAAGCATATATCAAATATGTAAGGCATTTCGTAATGAACCTTGTGGTAGATTACATAATCATGAATTCACAATGATAGAATGGTATAGGGTTGGAATAGATTATTTTGAACTTATGCAAGAGATGGAAAGTTTATTTTTATCAGTTAAATCATGTCTGCAATTTAAATATTTAAGTTATCAACAGGTCTTTGAAAAATACTATAATTTTAATCCTCATGATGTTACTTTATTAGAGTTAAAGAGCGAGGTCGAAAGGGTTGTTGGTAAGATCCAAGGTCTAACAAATCCAACTATTGCAGATTATTTAGATATTCTTTTTAGTTATAAAATTGAGAAAGAACTTAAACAACAAAATACTATATATTTTATCCATGATTATACTGTTCACCAATCAGCTTTAGCTAAGAAGGTGAATGATAAAGATAGCCAGCAGGTTGCTGCAAGGTTTGAGGTTTTTTATAATGGAACTGAGTTAGCTAATGGTTATTATGAGCTTATAGATAAAAAAGAACAGTCAAGGCGTTTTCAAAGTGATCTAAAACTTCGTAAAGAGCAAGGTAAGCAAATCCTAGATATTGATGATAAATTATTAAACTGCTTAGAGGGTATTCCAGAATGTTCAGGAGTGGCTTTAGGTTTTGATAGATTATTTATGAGTTTAGAAAATATAAAAGATATAAAAGAATTAACTATTTTGAATTAAGTTGTTGATTATTATGTATAGTGATTGGATTAATAGCAAATTTTATTTCCATGTTTTTTAGTTCTTTTGCTATATTTAAAAGTAACTCATCTTGTATTGTTACAAAATCTGTAAAAAAGACTTTGTTGACTAAAGCATATATTTGAATATTAATACCATTTGATCCAAAACTTCCTTCAGTACGATTGCCTATAAATGTTCCTCCAGAAGCAAGCGAGACACTAATGGTTTTTGTATGATCAATATTTGGGTGAGTTTTTAATATAGCGAGAATTTTCTCTTTAATTAAATTGATTTGCTCAAGATGATTATAGTCAATAGTTATAAACTGTAGTATACGTCTATGTGTACGACGTGATGTAGTAGTTATACAAGTATTTAGAAATACAGAATTTGGTATGTGCATTGGAGCAGTTTCATAGCTGTCTACTCGAGTTGTTAAAATACCTATTTTTTTAATTGCTCCACTAAATTTTATTGAAGAATTTATATCAGATGCAATAATATCACCCTCAGAGTATTTACGATTGAAGACAACAAATAGTCCACCAAAAAAATTGGTTAAAAGAGTGCTTTGAGAAAGCGTCAATCCAGCTATAGCGACCCCGCTGAATGCTCCTAGAGCAGTAGGAGGTACACGAAAGGCAGCTAAAATTAAAATGATTGAAATTACTATAGCACCAAGCTCTAAAGCTTTAAAAATAGCATTAATATCTCTAAAGTCATCATAACCACTGATATTTTTAGCTTTTTTCTTATCTATAGTTATTTGTCTACTTTGGTAGAGGAATTTAAATAAACTAATTATAATTGCAACATAAATAAAAAAGTCAAATATCTTGTCAGAATAGGAAACTATCATATCTTTATAGTTGGGAAGTTTTACTATAACTGGTAAGTCAATACATGTTTTGACAAAGTATGACCAAATAACTAAATAAAGAGTTAATTTAAAAGATTTTATAAAAGAAGATCTAACTGTATTTTTATGCTTTATAGTTAGTAAGCTTCCAAAGACTATTATAATTAGGCTAAGTATTAGGCATATTAAAAAATCTATAAATAAAATATAAGATATTGAATAGTTCTGCACTCTTAGAAGGATATTGTTTAAAATATTCATTATTTGATTAACTTAGTTAGGCTGTATTGTAATCTTAGTATATTTTATTGATAGGTTATAGATCTAGATGAGAAATATTTTGTTTTAGATAGGTTTTAACTATTTAGTCTGGTGAAGGTGGGTCAATAACTATATTATCCATATTAGCTGTTGTAGGAGGGTGGGCAACCAATTCTTTTTCATTTAGCTTTTTTTCTTCAGGCATGCTTGTGTGAGGTTGTTCAGAGTCGTTGTTATCGGCTTCTTTAGCAGTAGTTTCTTCATTTGTTTTAGGTTTCTCTATACCATAATTAATAGGGGTGTATATAATTGAGGATTTTGAGTTTTCAGTAGAGTTAATACTTGCTGTATTAATACTATCTCTAACCTGTTTTGATACTAAAATAATAGTTGCTAGAGCTATTATTAATATAATTGCTCTATTAATATAGTCAAATGTTTTGAGTTTCCCATATCTGGATTTTTTGTAATATAGAACATCAATTTTGTTGAGAATAGAAACAATTTTTTTTTCTGGGATTTCAAGATATTCACAGTATCTTCTAATTTGATTTTTAAATAGGCTTCCAGAGCTTTGTAGTAGATCATTATTATTAGCATTTTCTATATTATGAAGGGTTTCCTCAGATAAATTAATAGCATCTGAGATAGTTTTTAGTTCTAAGTTCTTTGACTCGCGAACATTTTTGATAAAATTTTGGAAATTATGCATAGCCTACCATTAATTATTAAATTTAATTATTGATAGGAATTATATAAGAAAAAGAAAGAAAATTAAATGTAGATATACAATGACAGATTGATCTATTTGGATTTATGCTTTTGTTCTAACATTTTTTCTAAAAAGTGAATATTTGTTCCACCTTTTATGAATTCTTCATTATTTAGAATTTCTTGATGAAGAGGTATGTTGGTTTTAATACCACTGATTACCATTTCTTCTAGAGCAGCACGCATTTTTTGAAGAGCTGATTCTCTATCATGGCCGCGTACGATAACCTTTGATATCATAGAATCATAATTAGGAGGAACTATATAGCCAGAGTAGATATGCGAATCAACACGAACTCTTGGACCAGCTGGTGGATGGTACATATCAATTTTTCCAGGAGATGGGATCATCTTTTCAGGATCTTCAGCATTAATTCTACATTCAATAGCATGACCAACTATTGTTAAGTCTTCTTGTTTCCAACTTAAACCTTCACCGTTAGCAACCCTTAACTGTTCTTTAATAAGATCTGTAGAAGTTATAGATTCTGTCACAGGGTGTTCTACTTGGATTCTTGTATTCATTTCAATAAAGTAGAACTCGCCATTTTCATATAAAAACTCAAATGTACCAGCGCCACGATATTTTAGTATTTTACAAGCATTTACGCACTGCTGACCAATAAGCTTTCTTTGCTTATCTGTAAGCCCAATTGCTGGAGCTTCTTCAATAACTTTTTGGTGTCTTCTTTGAGTTGAGCAATCTCTTTCAAAAAGGTATATTGCATCACCCTGACCATCTCCAAACACTTGAATTTCAATATGACGAGGGTTTTCGAGGAATTTTTCCATATAAACCATATCGTTATTAAAGGCTATTCTAGCTTCACTTTTTGTTAAAGAAATAGAACTAATTAAATCCTCTTTCTTTCTAACAATACTCATGCCACGGCCGCCACCACCGCCAGCAGCTTTTATAATTACTGGATAGCCAATTTTTTCAGCGATATCTAGATTTTTTTTATCATTGCTTCCTAGTGGCCCACCGGAACCAGGTACACAAGGTACACCGGCTTTTTGCATGTATTTAATAGCTTCAACTTTATCACCCATTACTTCTATGCTTTCTGCGCGTGGACCGATGAAAATAAAGCCACATTCTTCAACTGCTTTTGCAAATTGAGCATTTTCCGATAAAAAACCATAGCCAGGGTGTATAGCATCAGCATTAGTTATTTCTGCAGCAGTTATTATTGCTTGAATATTTAAGTAGCTAAGATTGGGGGCAGCAGGACCTATGCAAACAGCTTCATCAGCTAATTTAACATGTATAAGATCAGCGTCAGCTGTAGAGTATACTGCAACAGTCTGAACTCCTATTTCTCTGCAAGCTCTTAAAATCCTTAGGGCTATTTCACCTCTATTAGCAATTAACACTTTTTTAATCATTTTGTATTACCTTTAAAAGTTTATACTAGATTTACGAAGACTCTATTTGATTTATAAATTGATAAATGTATTATTCAACTATAAATAGAGGTTGGTCAAATTGAACTGGGTCGCCATCTTTAGCAAGGATTTTAATAATTTTTCCAGCTTTCTCAGCTTCAATTTTGTTCATAATTTTCATTGCTTCTATTATGCAAAGGACATCACCTTTTTTGACTTCTTGCCCTTCTTTGACATAAGCAGCAGCATCAGGTGATGGAGCACCATAAAAAGTTCCTACCATAGGAGATTTTACTTCTTCACCATTGATTTCTTCTTTTTCTTCTACCGGTGTAGATGAAATATTAGATGAGTCAGACATGCTAGCAGCTGGTGCTACACTATTAGCAATCGGTGCAGAAACAACATTTGCTACAGCTGTGTTATTTTTAGTCATAAAAATACATGAGCCGCCATCTTTAACTTTAATTTCCTTGATATCACTTGAGTTAAGAATCTCTGCCACTTTATCAATTGCTTTTAGTAAATCCATTATTGTTACTCTCCTTTCATATTTATGTAGTTTATTGCTTCTATTAAAGCTAGTTTATAACCATTTGGTCCAAACCCAAATATACATCCATAGGCTATATCTGATAGAAGCGACTTAGTTCTAAATTCTTCCCTATTATATATATTAGATAGATGTATTTCAATAAAAGGCTTATTTATAGCTAAAAAAGCATCTCTTATCGCAATACTTGTATGCGTGTAAGCAGCAGGATTTATAATAATAAATTTTGCCTTAGTTTGTTGGATTTTATCAATGATTTCTCCCTCATGATTGCTCTGGAAAAATCCTATTTTTACTTTATATTCATCGGCCATGCTTGATAAATCATCATTAATATTAGATAGTGATTTGTTTCCGTATGTTTCAGGCTCTCTTAACCCAAGTAAATTAAGATTTGGCCCATTAATTACTAAAATATCCATATTTTATATGTCCTTGTAGCTTTTTAAAGCTTTTATAGAAATTTTCTTATTTGTTTCAATATTATAGCAACTTAATTTACCTCCAAAGACACAACCTGTATCTAGAGCAATAATATTATTATCTTTTGTTTCTCCCTTGATAGCTGCCCAGTGACCAAATATTATTTTATATTTGTTTTTTAATTTTTTATGTTTGAGTTTAAACCAAGGTTTGAAATTATCAGGGACTTGTTCAACTGTAGAGCTAAAACTTAAATTAAGGCACCCTGATTTATCTATAGTACGCATTCTTGTGAAATAATTAAGTATACAAAGCCATCGTTTAGTACCTTCTAGCTCTTTATTCCATTTCTTTCCTACATTGTTAAAAAGATTTGCTAAAAGTAATTTACGTGTAGTTTCATTCTTTAAGACAAATTCAACTTCTCGGGCTCTTTTTATAGCTTTTTTAGGCGACCAAATATGAGGTATTCCTGCATGAGTTATATATATATTATCAATATTTATTAGAAGGGATTGGTTGGATAACCAGTTTTGAATATCTTTGAGGTTAGGAGCATCAAGGATATCGTCGAAAGTATTTTTATTGCTTGAGTGTAAATAGCCATAACTAATAGCTAAAAAAAGTATTTCATGATTACCTAATACTATTTTAGCGCTATCACCAAGGGAGATTATAAAATTTATAGTTTTAAGGGATTTAGGCCCTTTGTTGATGATATCGCCAGCAAAAATAAGTTTATCTTTTTGTAAATCAAAATTTATTTTATTTAATAATAGTTGTAGTTCATCGTAGCAGCCTTGTACGTCACCAATAACATATGTAGCCATCTCTTGTTGTACCTTAACTTAAAAAGTTAGCTAAACTTACAAAGTCCTCTACAGTTAAATTTTCTGCTCTAAGTTTTGTATCAATAGGCAGAGAGTATGGATCAATGTTAAGCTTTTTTATTATATCCTTTAAATTATTATGCAAGGTTTTTCTACGTTGCGCAAAGCTTTGTTTTACTATTTGTTCAAAAAAAGTGTAATTCTTTAGAGCTAGCTTTTTATTTTTTGGTATTAATCGAAGTATTGCAGAGTCAACTTTAGGTTGTGGATGAAATACTTCAGGAGGTATTTTTAAAATCATATTACAGTCGAAATGGTACTGTAAGATAACTGATAATCTACCATAAGTTTTGCTGTTGGGTTGCGAAACTATTCGCTCGACTACTTCTTTTTGTAGCATGAAGTGAGCATCTGTTATCTTGTCGCTTATATCTATAACTTTAAATAGAATCGGGGAAGAGATATTATATGGTAGGTTACCAATTAATTTTATTTTTTGTGTAGCAATATGGGCTATATCAAATTTTAAGAAATCTTCATTATATATTGTTGCTGAGCCATATTGTTTACAGTTATCTATAAGCGAATCAATAATACTTGAATCAAATTCAACAACACTAACATTATCACAACTAGAGAGTAAATGTCTAGTCAAAGCACCTAGTCCTGGACCTATTTCAAGGGTAATATCATTTTTTTTAATATTGGCTAGTTGCACTATTTTTCTAATTATATTTTCATCTTGGAGAAAGTTTTGCCCCAAGGATTTTTTTGCTTTCGTTTTATATTGCATTTTAGTATAGCTCTGGTGTCTTTAAGTCATCTTCTAATATTTCGATATAAGCATCATCTTTCATTGAAGTTAACCATGTTTTATAAACTTCTTGTGCTTTTTCTGAGAATATGGCTTCAAGAGCCTTTTGTTCTTTTAGCTCTTCTGTAGCATTATGCTCTTTGGTTTTAGTATATTTTATAATCATCCATGTTTTTGCATCTGCTTGAAAAGGTTCTGATAGTTGATTTTCTTTAAGCTGCTCAAGTTGAGAGAAAGCTGCTTGTGGTAAAGAAGGTGGACTATCTAGTTTCGAAACCCATTTGAAATCCCCATCTGCATGATCGTAATCTTGATTATATTTTTCAGCTACTTTTTTGAAGTTTTGACCACTTTCAAGGGCTAGTCTTGCTCGGCTTAGAGAATTTTTGGCTCCTTCATCCGTCATGCTGTTATCTAGTCTGATCTCAATTGCATAGACGTGGTATTTTATTATTTTTTTACTTAGTAAAGGTGCTTTCTCATCTAGATTATCAATATATATCATCTGGAGGGTGTGATTGATGATGAAAGGTTTTGATACTTGATGATTTTTTAGTCCTTTGACATATTTTTTATATATACCTGGGATAGAGCTAAATTTCACTTCTTGACTAAGTTCTCCTCCAGAATAAGCATTTGGTGCTTGAGAAAATTGTTTAGCAACCTCAGAAAAGTCAATAAGACCTTTGTTAATAGCTATAGATAATTTCTCAAATTGTTTAATTTTTTTTTCTTGAGATTTTTTAGAGTCAGGTAGGGAAACTATAAGATTTTTAAGTGTATATAATTTGATTGGAGCCATCTCTTTGTCAAACTGTAGCTTATGTTTTTGTATATACTTTTGTATTTCCTCAGGAGATACATAAACTTGCTGAGAGATTGCTTGTTGTTGTAGTTGGTTTACCATCAGTTGATCATGAATGCGTTTTTTATAGCTATCAAAGGACATGCCAGCAGCTTCAATATTCAGTTTTAAAGATTCAACAGAAACTCTATTTTTTGCAGCAATATCTTTTATTGCTGCATCAAGCTGAGAGTCAGATATAGTTATATTATTTTGTTCTGCAAGTTGGATCAGTACATTTTGGGCTATAAGATTTTGTAATGCTTGTCTTTTTAGTTTGATAGTATCAGTATTGAAATTTTCGTTTGGCTGCATTGCCTCGAGTTTTGCTACCTCTTGGTCCAGCTCAAAAGATGTGATTGGTTGGCTATTTACTATAGCAACAGTTTTATTAACTAACTGCTTGTTTTTTGAAGGAGTTGAGGGAGGTATGTTTGGTGTATCATCAAAGTCAGAGTTAAAGGAATTCTGAAATAAGCTTGAAGAAATATCAGCATATCCGTAGTTTAAAAATAGTAAGATAGATAAACAGGTAAGTATCTTTTTCATTTATATTCCTTCTCCCCATTCTCCAACTTTGTAGCCATTGATTTGTTGTAAGCGAGAAGATAAATTACTAGTATCACCTACACCACCTAGGCCTTTCAGTTCAAATTCTAACATATAGGTACTATTTAAGTCCCCAAGTTGTGTTGGGTTGTTAGGGTCTTCATTTGTGTATGCGCTAGCCTGCCATAAAGCTCTAATAGCCCAAGATTTAGCATTATATTGGAATCCTGCAAAAACGTTAGAGGTTAGCTTTTGATTGAAATTATAGTTCCATAATGCAGTAACACCCCAATGATCAGTGATGTTTAACAGAGTTGATAATGTAACAGTTTCTTGTGAAGGCGGTGATTCACCTTGGTTTATTTGTTCTTGCGTAATAGAATTCCAGTTATCAGCAATATCATTATAAGAAATATTGAAAATATTTTCGTTACTATCTTTGTATGATAGTTGGTAAACTTGATAGTCAACTTTGCTAGTTTGGAGCCTATAGTTAATCTGAGCAGATAGGTAGATATTTTTGATTACCTGAAACTCAAAAGAAGATTGGACAGGTGAAAATGTGTCTTTAGAATATTTATCCATCATGCCAGGGTAAGGACAAGTTGAGTTACCTTGGCATAGATTAACTTTTCTATCGTCAAAGTACATCATCTGCCCAATTTTTGCAGATGCTATAGTACTACCATCGTCCTGATTGGTCGTGGCAGCTTCTAAAGCATAAGTTAACTGATTGGCATTGTTAATCCTATCATATCCTGTAAACCTATTAACTTGAAACATCTGTAAGTATTGCTCATTTTGCAGGTTTGTATCAAAAATAGGGATATCTGTTTGATTTTGATAAGGAATATATGTGTAGAATAGTCGAGGTTTTAAAGTTTGTGTATATGCCCCATCTTCGGTTGTATAGTCTCTATCAAAATATGCTGCTGCATCAATATTAAATATAGGTAATACGCTTGTAACACTACTTTTATTAAATTGAATCGTATCACTAGGTTTATTATTAAGTTGATAGTAACGAATAGGAACTTCAAGTGATGGGTTGAAATATCCCCAGCTATTAGAGAAATCCCCTTTTATTTTAGGTGATTCATATCCTCTAAATCCACTGACATTGGTACCTCTAGCGGCACTTTCCGCAGGATTTATTTCCCAAGAAGACTTATAGAAATAAGTATTTAAAGTATCGGCACTTATCGTTACATAATCAGGAGTATATCCCTCTGATGTCACGTTGAATTTTATTTCAGGAAGTTTAGCATAAGGGATGTTAGCTAGATCTATATCTGGATTTACTACACCATAGTCTAAAACAGTAATGCCTGAATTAATATAATCATTGCTATAAGTTATATCAAATTCTCTATCTAATAATGTTTTTGTTACTAGATTAATATTACCAGCTGAAAAATCGTTGTAGTAGTCTTGGTCGCTAACGTATTCGTATTTTAAGTTAGTGTTTATACCTTTGTAACTACCGGTGTTTGAAAATGTAAATGCACCTCGCATTTTACCTGCCTTAAAGTCATAAGGTACAATTGAGCCTTCAAACTGGCCCTGGAAGTACTTGGTAAGATAACGGAATGTTCCCTCTTCCATAAAGCCTCTTTCAGACCATAACACAGTATTTAAAAGAAGGTCATAATTCGGAGCTAAGTTGAAGTAATAAGGTATTGATACACCATACCCTGAGTTTGAGTTTTGCACGAAACCAGGAAATAAGAAGCCAGATTTTCTTTTGTCACTAATAGGGTGTGAAAAATATGGTAAATACATAACAGGAATATCTTGTATCTTGAAAAAACCGTCTTTTACATAAGCCATTTCATTTTCCGTATCGATATCGATATTATCTCCAGATATTTTCCAAGCATTATCATATGGATCACCAGATGTAATATAACCATCTGTTAGCATCAAATCACCAGAAGGTTCTTTTTTGAAAGTTTTTGCATAACCACGTAGATAGCCACTGAAATTATCTTTATCATAAATTCTTGTATCAGGCTCTTCTCGTACCATTCTAAAATATGCCTCACCAGTACTATATGTTTTATCATCCATATTAGCATCTAACTCTTTAGTTCTTAGGACAATACCTGTAGATGGCTGCTTAGCAACAACATCTCCAGTCATAACTAAAGATCTAATAGCACTATTACTGTCAGCTAGGTTAACTATAGCATTGTTTCCATAGATTTCTTGATCACATTGTAAAACCTGCACATTACCAGAAGCTATTAAAGTTCCATCAGAATCATACTCGGCATTTTCATAACTAAGATCTGTTTTTTTAGATTTACACAATGCTTTAGTAAATTGATTATCATTATTATAGTATCCACCAACAAAGGTAGAGTTCTTTTCAACCCAGCCAAGGTCATCAGCAAGAGCTTTTTCTCTTTCAGGCTTTTTTAGCTCTTTATCAAAGACATTTTTTGGTTTTTGTGATCTTTTGCAGCTCCATTGCCCATCTACAATCTTACAGCTCCAGTCTTCTTTAATTGGGTTTTTATTCATTATACGCGCAGCATGAGCTTGTACTGTAAGTAATACAGTACCAAAGCAAACTAGCAGATATTTACGAATCCCCTTTAACATATTTGACCTAGTGAGCCTTAAACTTATTGAGTTTTTAAAAATAACCATGATATTATATCTACATTTGCTGTGTATTTCCATTTTTAAATTTAAACACTATATAAACAGGTATCGGAATATTTAATGAATATAGAAAACTATTTATCTAAAGTGCTTGCAAAAGCTTTTCATAGACTAGGATATGCAGAAAGTTTTGCAAAAGTTGTTACTTCAACTCGTGAAGGAGTAGGGCATTTTCAATGTAATGGAGCTATGCCTTTGGCTAAGTTCGCTAAAAAACCTCCTTTTATTATTGCAGAAGAGATTATTGATAATATTGAAGAAAAAAATATATTTTCAAAACTAGAAGTTGCAAGGCCAGGTTTTATCAACATGACACTTGCAGAAGATTATTTAGCAAAGCTTGCAGATGAGTTTTTGAATTTAGAAAGATTTGGTTGTGATAATAGAGAAAAATCTAAAAAAGTGATTTTAGATTTTGGCGGCCCTAATGTTGCAAAACCTATGCATGTGGGCCATATTAGATCAGCATTACTTGGAGATGCTTTACAAAGGATTCATCGTTTTTATATAGATGAGGTTATTTCAGATGTGCATCTTGGTGATTGGGGTACTCAAATGGGGATGCTAATTGAGGAAATTAAATTATCTTCACCAGATTTGGTATATTTTGATGAAAAATATTCAGGTGAATATCCTCAGCAGTCACCAGTTACAGTTAATGAACTGGCAGAGATTTATCCTAGGGCTTCTAAGAGATGTAAATCTGATATGGTTGAAATGGAAAATGCACGTCAAGCTACTTTTGAACTTCAACAAGGCCGTAGAGGTTATGTGGCTTTATGGCAACATTTTGTAAGAATATCTATCGAGGCTATTAAACGAGATTTTGGTAGTTTAGGGGTCAAGTTCGATTTGTGGTTAGGTGAAAGTGACGCAAATAAATTTGTAGATGAAATGCTAGCTTATTTTAAAGTTGAGAATTTTGTTTATGAAGATGAAGGAGCTTGGGTTATAGATACAAATAAAGAGGGTATACCACCACTTATTGTTGTGAAAAGAGATGGTGGTGTGATGTATGGGACAACTGATTTAGCAACTTTATGGCAACGTAATAAAGACTTTGACCCTGATGAAATCATATATGTCGTTGATAAGAGACAATCACTACATTTTAAACAAGTATTTAGTGTCGCTGAGAAAACTAAAGTTATTAGTAATAAATGTAGGCTTAAGCACGTTGCTTTTGGTACTGTTAATGGTAAGGATGGCCGTCCTTTTAAGACTCGTGAAGGTGGTGTTATGCACCTTTCTGATCTAATTTCACAAGCAAAAGCATGTATTAGAGAAAGAATGCCAGATGAGAGTAATGAAGAAGTTATTAATCAAATAGCGATGGCAACTATTAAGTTTGGGGACCTTATAAATAATTATTCAAACGACTATATATTTGATATAGAAAAATTTTCTCAATATGAAGGTAAAACAGGACCTTATCTTTTATACACTGCTGTTAGGGCTAAATCAATTTTAAGAAAAATATTTGGTGAAACTTATTCAATCGAAACATTAATAAAAGATTATAGAATTGTTGCAGCTATTAATGAGCATGAAGAGAGATTACAGTTGCAACTTATACAATTTCCATTAGCTATATCTAGAGCGTATGAAAATTCTCAACCACATCATATCTGTGAATATGCATATTCATTAGCCAACAGTTTTAATAAATTTTATGTAAATTGTCCAGCAACTAATTTAGATGATTTAAACATCCAAAAAGCTAGGATTGCACTATGCCTTGCTACAGTTAAGGCAATGACAATAGCATCTGATTTATTAGGAATATCAATTCCGGAAAGAATGTAAAATATAAATATTTCTTATATGGATATTTATTGCTAGATCCAATTGTAGCAAAAGCTTTATATTAAAATAGTATATTACATTGGTTTGGATGCTTAACTTTTAGCTTTTTATTTCAGCTAATATTCGATGATAGTTCTTGAAGCGAGTTGGATTGATATTACCATCTTTTAGTTGTTTTACTATATGACAGCCTTTTGAACCTTCTTCATGAGAACAGTTTCTAAATTGGCACATTCCTTTATATTTTTTAAAATCTATAAAACCATCAAAAAGTTGTTCTCTTGAAATATCCCAAAGTCCAAATTCTCTGATTCCTGGAGAATCAATAATATTAGTATCATTATTAATCTCATACAGAGTTGAGCAGGTTGTAGTATGTCGCCCTTTTTTTGTTGAATTTGAAACAGCAGTAGTTTCAGTGATTTTTTTCCCTAAAATAGTATTTAGTGTTTCAGATTTCCCTACACCAGATTGACCTAGAAAGATAGAAGTTTGATTTTTTAATGCATCAATTAGTTTATCAATCCCAATATTATTTTTTGCTGAAATATAAAAAATCTGATAGCCAATATTTTTATACACATTAGCAAGTTTTTGGATGTCTATTTTATCTTTGTCAGACTGATCATCTATTTTATTTATGACAATGATTGGGTTAATATAACTATTATGAAGAGCAGCTAAATATCTGTCTATATAATGCTCAACGGGCGCTGGAGAGTGAGTTATTATAATCACAGCATTATCAATATTAGCTGCAATGTTTTTATTTTTACGTTGATATTGGTTGGGTCTAGAGATTAGATTCTTCCTATCTAATAGCTGAGTGATCACATAAGTTGAGTTAGTATATTCGAGAACAACATTATCACCAACAGTCAATACACCTTTTAGATGACTACGTTGAAGGGCGGTAATTTTATCGCCATTGGTAAGCTTTATTGATATGTTGCCGCCGAAGTTTGTTATGACTTTACCTTGAAATTGTTGCACAATAATTTTTAGAAATTTTTCTATTTAAATTATTATAGTCTTTAATAATCTCTTTTGCTAAATAAAAGTTTGAAACCTACATAAATGATAATGTGACTGTGATAAAAAAATAATGTTAATGCTATTAGGGTCGATAAAATATTTTAATATTGAATTAATATCTCACTCTGTTAGTATGGAGACTCAGTGCTATTAAAATTTTCATTTTAAAAAGGAGATATGGATGAAAAAAACAAAAATTATTGCTTTGATGGTTTTAGCAAGTTTAGGAGTTTCAACTATAGCCTATGCAGCAGATTCAGATACAAAACTAAATGATAAAGACAAACTATCAGCGGAAGGTTATTGGGTTCAGTTTGATGAGGATGAAGATCAAGGGCGTGGTATGCCTAATGGTATTATTCATACTTATTTTGCTGAAAATGATAATTATGGAAAAAAGGGCACATTACAGATGCAGATTGTTGTTCCATTGATGGATGTAAATGCTGCAGGTGAACCAGCCAAACCTAAGCCAATTTGTAATGATTGTTCTGATGGCACTTATAATGGATTTAGCTATAAAGGAAAGAATGCTGATTTGCAAGGATTAGTATTTGCAGGTAATATGCAAAAAGAGGATGGTTCTGGCAATCCACCAGCTCAAGGCCCTATTTATAAGGATGGTGGTGTATTAAATCCTAATGATGGTAAAATTTATGCATCTGAGGCACAGGTCAGAGATGGTGGAGATACAATGTATGCAAAAGCTGCATATATTGTATGGGGTAAAGAGCTAGGTGGTAAAGTTGCTCACTGGAAAAGAATTACTAAAGATGACTATGAAAAGGTTAAGAAAGATTGTGGTACAACACCCGCAGGCGCTTACATAAATGGAGATGAAAAAATCACGGCTACTTGTACTAATTATAATGTGAGTCAATTTGGGATTAAAAGTCCTGTTTAATTAATTTGTATAATTGCAAATTTTCTTTATACTTTAATTTAAAGTAATTTTTAAAATTTCTCTAAAATGATAAGTAGAATCGTACTTTTATTTTTTGGTATTTGTTTGATATTTTTTGGTTATGCTAATGCAGATAGGCTCTCTGCTCAAGGATATTGGCTTCAAAAAGATAGTGCTACAAATACTAATGTATCAGTAGTTCATGCTTATGAAAATGATGAAGGTAACTTGAACGCTGAGATTTTTGTTCCACTATCTAATGCTGATAATGGTATGGTTCATGCTCCAATCATATACTGTAAAAATTGTGGTAAAGGAGATGCTTATGGTAATAAATATGATTATTCAAGTGGTCATGATAAGTATCAAGGTTTAGAGTTTGTGTGGAATGCAAAAAAAGTACAGTCTAGTGGTTTTAAAGATAATGGACCTATATATAATGATGGTGCTGTATTAAACCCCCATGATGGTAAATATTATCATGTTAAAGCACGAACCATAAATAATGGTAAAAAAGTCTATGTGAGGGCTTTTTGGAGCTTTTTAGGTAAGGATGAATATTGGGAAAGAATAACAAAAAAGAAGCTGTTAGAATAAGGAAACTTTGTGGCTTAACTAAGGATGATATTTATCCTTATGAAAATAAAGATGCTAAAGTTATAAATCAGAAACTCTTTAAAGAGTGCTCAACTAGAGATTTTATAAAAGATCCACTATAGATATATGCAATTAAAAATACAAGATTATCGTCAAATAAAATTATTACCTGAAAGCTTAGCCAATCAAATAGCAGCTGGAGAGGTTATCGAGAGACCGTCATCAGTAGTTAAAGAATTAGTTGAAAATGCTATAGATGCAAAAGCATCTCATATAACTATTGAGATCCAAGAGGGTGGAAAATCTTTTATTAGAGTTAGAGATGATGGTAAGGGGATTACACAGCAAGATTTAGTATTAGCACTAACTCCTCATGCAACAAGTAAAGTTTATACTCTTGATGAATTAGAGTCAGTTGCTAGTATGGGGTTTCGAGGAGAAGCATTAGCAAGTATTTCTTCTATATCAAAACTTAAAATTATTTCTAAATATCAGAGTGTAGATGATGCGTGGCAAATTAATAACCAAGCTAAAGAAGTAATGCCTGCTGCACATATTACTGGTACAACTATTGAAGTTAGCGAGTTATTTTTTAACACTCCAGCACGACGAAAATTTCTTAAAAAAGACAATACAGAATTTTTACATATTGCTGATTTACTTAAGAAATATATGCTGTGCTATTTTGGTATAGCTTTTAAATTTATACATAATGGTAAAGAAATTAAGGACTTACTTTCAGCTAATGATGCTCAACTTAAATATAATCGTGTACTAGAATTATATAGTCGAGATTTTATTGAAAATGCTATTTATATTGACAAGGAAGTTGGCGATGCACATTTGTGGGGTTGGGTTGCTAGCCCTAGGTTTAACCGAGCAAGACCGGATATGCAAAGTTTTTATATAAATGGTCGTATTATCAAGGATAAAATTGTTACACATGCGATAAAAAATGCTTATAAAGATGTGATGTATGGTAATCGCTATGCTGCATTTTTACTTTATCTTGATATGGACTATCGTGAGGTAGATGTAAATGTTCACCCTGCTAAAAGTGAGGTGCGTTTTAGAAACCAAAAATTTATCTATGATTTTTTGTTCGGTACAGTAAATAAAGCAATTACTACTAGCGCAGATCTTAATGTAGACACTGTTGAAAGTACGGAAAACATTAAGCAAAAAGAATATAATGTAAATAATCCTCTTAATATAGGAAATATGAATTTAGATATTTCTATAAATAAGAATAAAGAAGATGATTTAAAACCTGACTTAATTGAAAAATATTTAAATAGTGAAACCAGTTACCAAAAAAATGAGCCATCTACTTCACAATCACTAAAACTTAATGGTTTAGGTCAGGCAATTTGTCAAATCCATGGTATATATATTCTTTCTCAGATTGAAGAGGGGATTGTGCTTGTAGATATGCATGCAGCACATGAGAGGATACTTTATGAAGAGATGAAAAAAACTTGGCATGCAGATGCTGATAAATTTAAGCAAAATTTATTAATACCAATAACTTGCCAACTTTCTAGTAGTATGGTTGCTATTGTAGATGATAATATTCAAATTTTTGAAAGGCTAGGGTTTGAAATATCTATAGTTGCTGATGATGCGATACTTGTGCGAGCAACACCTATTTATGTAAAGAATAAAGATGTTCAAAGTTTAATATCAAATATTGCTATAGAACTAACATCCTCAGGCAAAACAAAAAGTGTAGAGTTTTATCTTAATCACATCCTTGCCACAGTATCTTGCCATGCTGCAGTTAGAGCTAACAATAAATTAAGCATACCAGAGATGAATCATTTACTACGTCAAATGGAAACGGTTGAAAATTCTGGTCAATGTAATCATGGACGCCCAACCTGGGTGAAATTAGGTTTTACACAGTTGGATAGTTTTTTCCTACGTGGTCGTTAATTTATTTGTTAATTTTTATAATTACTGATTGGTTTATGGTCTTGTAGGTAAGTCCAGAAATGTTTTTTGAACTGGTGAAAATAAAGCTTAATAGGTAACTTAAAATAATGTTTGAGAGTACACCTATTAAGCCATAGTACATAAAATAAATATTGCTTTGTTTAACAAAATAAAGTACTACCACGCTAATTAATGTTGCAATAAAGACTGCATTACCACTAGCTCTCTTTGATATTATGCCAATAATAAATGCTCCAGCAATAGGCCCTCCAAATAACCCAAGAATTGATTGGAAAAATATTTGAAGATGAGTTTGGTCTGTTATAGTCATATATAATGCTATTGCAGTACTTATAATTCCAGCCATTATAATTACAAACCTTGCTATTAAAACAGAACCTTTTTCAGTAGCGTTTTTGAAAAAGCGCTTTCTAATATCGGTTACAAAGCATGCAGAAATACTATTTAGGCTGCTCGATATGGTTGATTGAGCTGCTGCAAGGATTGCAGCTATTATAAAGCCAGCTATCCCGGCAGGCATTTGTGTAACAATAAAGTAAGGAACAATTGAATCGATATTAAAGCCGAGTGGTAAATTATTAGGGTGTTGCTGATAATAAATGAATAGTAATGTACCCATACCAAAGAAGATAAATATTACCATAAAAGCAAGCTTAGCATTTAGATAAATAGCTTTATTTGTTGATTTAATATCCTTAGTAGTATTATAGCGTTGCACCACATCTTGACTACCAATATATTGATATAAGCTATTAAAGATGCCACCGATAAAAATGCCAATAACTGTAGCATGAAAAAAACTAAATCCAAAATTACTAGCTGTTAAAAATTTACCTTGATGGACAACAGCATTATATATTGCATCTTCAGGATGAATTATTTTAAAAAATAGAAAAGCAATAATAAGTAATGCTCCACCAAGTAAAAGTATGCCTTGGATAACATCTGACCAGATAACACCTTCGATTCCACCTAAAAAAGTGTAGATCACACATAAAGCTCCAATAATAATCGTAAGGAAAATAGGATTAATATCTATTACTGATTCAAGAGCAAGAGCCGGTAAATAAATAACAATAGCTACTCTAAAAATATGAAAGCTCATGAAAACAATACTACCAAGTAGACGCATTTTTGTATTAAAACGATATTCAAGATACTCATAAGCACTTGTTACCTTAAGTTTTCTAAAAAATGGTACGGCAAAAATTACTACTAATGGGGCAATAGCAACGATAGCTAAATTATTAAATGAAATTGCCCAGTTTTGGCGATAGGCCAAAGCTGGTATTGACATAAATGTAATAGCACTTAGCGTGGTTGCGAAGATACTGATTCCAACAGCCCAGCTAGGAATATGACCATTAGCTTTAAAAAAAGCATCAGTGTTTTTACCACTACGTTTAGAAAAATAAATTCCGATGGCTAACGTTGCTAGTAAGTATATGCTTAATACACTGTAGTTAATAACACCTAACTCAATTTTCATAGTTATAGTTAATCCGATAGTTATTTGACAATAATGTTATAATATTTAGAAAAAATGTCATCATATAGCCAAGATTTCAGAGATATCGTAATAACTAAATATAAAGAAGGCCTAACAGACAAAGAGCTAAGTAATTTTTTTAATATAGATATCCGTACTACTAGATCTTGGATAAACTTATACGAGACAACTGGTGATTATAAATCTAAGCAAGGCTTGGGTTGCGGTAGAGTAGCAACCTTTACAGATAAGGAAGCGATAGAAAGCTACTTAAGAACATATCCAGATGCAATGGCTTTAGATATTAGAGAAGCATTAGCTCCTGAAATACCTAGAAGCACATTTTATGATTGTCTTACCAGACTTGGTTTTAGTTTTAAAAAAAGACACCTAAATATAAGCAAAGAAAAGAACAAGATAGGCAAAGTTTTATAGAGGTTGTTGAGACTATTGAACCTAACAAACTTGTATATTTAGATGAAATGGGTATGGATAATAAACAGTCTGTACTAAGAGGATGGTCTCTTGTTGGTAAACCTAGCTATGGTGAAGTTATTGCTTATCAAACTCAGAGAAAAAGTATAGTTGCTGGTTATAACTATTTAGAAAAGAAGATTATAGCACCGCTAGAGTATACTGGATATACAGATACTCAAATTTTTAATCAGTGGTTTGAAGAGCATTTATGTCCTGAGTTAATTCCAAAGACTACTGTTGTTATGGATAATGCTAGTTTTCATAAGTCTCCTAAATTGGCTAAAATAGCAGAGAAGTTTGATATACAGATACTATACCTTCCTGCTTATTCTCCTGATTTAAATCCTATAGAAAAAATTTGGGCCAATTTTAAAAGAATTTTAAGAAAAGTAAATAATTCTTTTGATAATTTATCTGATGCTATTACTCACGTCTTTAGCACAATATTATCAGATTAACTATATCCTTGATTTAAGCTAATTTATTTAAAAGTATTTTTTATTAAGAGTTTTTAACTCTGTTATTCTGTTGCAACTTAATGATTTAAAAGGTTTTTTACATATACCAGCATTAACACCTTGAATAACTAACATCTCTTTTAAAAGAGTTGAAATAATATCATTACACTGATGTTGAAGATCTCTAGCTTGTATCAGATTTCCCTTGTGTACTTGCTCAAAAATTGATTTTGCACGTTGTGAATTAATATTATATGTACTGCCTATAGCTCCATTAACCCCAAGAGATACTGCAGGTAGCAATAATTCATCGAATCCAGCGTAGATGATTTTGTCTGGGAATCGGTGACGAATCCTTTCTAGTAAGAATAAATCTGCAGCGGTAAACTTTACTCCTATTACTTGCTTGATATCAAAAAGTTCAGCAAATTGTTCTAGATTCATATCAACGCCTGTTAGCATTGGTATGGTGTAAATAATCAGTTTATTATTAATATTGTTGGCAATTGTTTGGTAATAATCTTTGATCTCTCCAAAGTCAAACTTATAGTAAAAGGGCGTTACTGCGGATATGGCATTATAACCTAGATCTGTCGCATATTTACCAAGTTTAATAACTTCTTGAAGATTAGAAGAGCCTATTTGTGCAATAAGCATTGTTTGATTTTTTGCCTCATCCTTAGCTATTTGGAAAATTTTTCTCTTATCGCTAGTATTAAGCATAAAATTTTCACCAGTACTACCTCCAACATACAAGCCATCAACTTTTTGTGTATCAATATTAAAACGAATAATCTCTCTTAAACCTTTTTCATCAATATTACCATTTTCATCAAAAGCAACCATTAGTGCTGAGAAGATTCCATTCATTATATAATTCCCCTTAAATAAGTTGTTTAGAATATAAATGTTTAGTTAAAAATTAGTTTAGATTCTGTCTGAATATGATTTCTGGTTTTACAAATAGTTTTTCATTATTAAAATCCTCGGTATTATATAGTGATGAAAATATTTGTTTTGTTGCTAAATAGCTCTGCTGAGCATGATTTTCCTTAACTGTTGCAATTATTTCATTGTTTGAAATTAAGTTATGTATACTTGAGCTCATACCATTACTTATAGCGTATAGTTTAATATTTGGTTTTTTTATTTTAATTTGTGTCAGAATTTCAGCTAGATAACGGCTGCTATATACTGCTTTGACATCTGTAGTTAAGTATTTAGAAATTATTGTGTCAATCTTAGCTAAAATATTATCAAAATAAATTGGACCTACAGTAGAAAGGTTCTGTGATTTTGCTTCATCAATAAAACCATTTATATATTGTTTTGAAGATATTTTGTCGCTTTGAGTATCAAGAATTAAAATTTTTTCATTTTTGCGTAGCATAGATGAGAGGATGTTTGCAGAGATTTTTCCTGATTGAGTATAATTACTACCAATATGACTAATATTTTTATTAATATTTATATCAAGACTAATAAATTTAATTTGTTGATTTCTACTAATAATTTCCTGAATTTGCTCTTTAAGCTGAGGAATAATTATAATTCCGTTTGGTTTTTCATTTTTGATAACTTTGTTAAGTTTAAGTAATTGCGACTCTGGATGATTTATTGATGTTTCAATAGTGTTAATCTCTAGGTTATAGTTTTTTAGTTCATCCTTAGCTTTTTCTATCCCTCTACGTATTTCTAAACTGTAATTTTCATTAATTGATTTAACAATAAAAATGTAAACTTTTTTTGGAGTTTTTGTTGCAAGAGAACTGCTAATAATATTTTTGCGATAACCAAGAGTTTTGCTTAAATTTAGAACTTTTTCTTTAGTTTTAGGGTGAATATTTGCATTTCCTGCTAAGGCTCGAGATACAGTTGTTCGAGATATATTAAGTTTTTTAGCAATTTGTTGTTGTGTGATCATAGTATTTAAAAATGTTCTCGAGTACATTTAAATTATGATAATAAATGCATGAAATCAATAGATTTCATGGCACTGAAAATTAAATATTTGATAGTTCTTATTAAAAAAATGGCATATATAGTTAATCTGATAATATTGTGCTAAAGACGTGAGTAATAGCATCAGATAAATTATCAAAAGAATTATTTACTTTTCTTAAAATTCTTTTAAAATTGGCCCAAATTTTTTCTATAGGATTTAAATCAGGAGAATAAGCAGGAAGGTATAGTATCTGTATATCAAACTTCTCTGCTATTTTAGCCAATTTAGGAGACTTATGAAAACTAGCATTATCCATAACAACAGTAGTCTTTGGAATTAACTCAGGACATAAATGCTCTTCAAACCACTGATTAAAAATTTGAGTATCTGTATATCCAGTATACTCTAGCGGTGCTATAATCTTCTTTTCTAAATAGTTATAACCAGCAACTATACTTTTTCTCTGAGTTTGATAAGCAATAACTTCACCATAGCTAGGTTTACCAACAAGAGACCATCCTCTTAGTACAGACTGTTTATTATCCATACCCATTTCATCTAAATATACAAGTTTGTTAGGTTCAATAGTCTCAACAACCTCTATAAAACTTTGCCTATCTTGTTCTTTTCTTTGCTTATATTTAGGTGTCTTTTTTTAAAACTAAAACCAAGTCTGGTAAGACAATCATAAAATGTGCTTCTAGGTATTTCAGGAGCTAATGCTTCTCTAATATCTAAAGCCATTGCATCTGGATATGTTCTTAAGTAGCTTTCTATCGCTTCCTTATCTGTAAAGGTTGCTACTCTACCGCAACCCAAGCCTTGCTTAGATTTATAATCACCAGTTGTCTCGTATAAGTTTATCCAAGATCTAGTAGTACGGATATCTATATTAAAAAAATTACTTAGCTCTTTGTCTGTTAGGCCTTCTTTATATTTAGTTATTACGATATCTCTGAAATCTTGGCTATATGATGACATTTTTTCTAAATATTATAACATTATTGTCAAATAACTATCGGATTAACTATATTTAATAGCTGGTATATTTATTTCATCATGGGTGATCATAGTTACTATAGCTCAGAAAAACACCCCAATAAATTTACAGGGTAAAATCCAAGGTGTTGCATACGGCTTATCAGGTTTGGTTTTGATGCTTGTATATATCTTATTTTTTGTGATTGATTATATACACCCATTACCTAGTAATAGATGGTTTTATATGTTAACAGTACTTGCGCTATGTACTTTGTGGCCAGTGATTAAGGGTTTAAAAATTTTAGATAAGAGTTGATTAGCATTGATATTTTTTTAATCTAAGCCATCTAAATATTTTTCAGCATCTAAGGCAGCCATACAGCCGGTACCTGCAGATGTTACTGCTTGTTTGTAAACATGGTCTGCTACATCACCTGCAGCATATACGCCTTCAATATTAGTTTTTGTAGCATCGCCTGTTAGTCCTGATTTTACCTTAATATAGCCGTTCTCCATCTCAAGTTGGCCATCAAAAATATTTGTGTTTGGCGTATGGCCAATAGCAATAAACACACCAGCTACTTCTAGAGAACTTTGTTTATTAGTTTTTAGGTTTTTTATTTTAAGTGAATCTACGCCCATATCTGTACCACAAACTTCCTCTAGAGTTGTATCCCAAAGTAGTTTGATATTACCATTTTCAGCTTTTTCCATTAGTTTATCAATAAGTATTTTTTCAGATCTAAGAGTATCTCTACGATGGATTAGTGTGACAGATTTAGCGATATTTGATAAAAATAATGCTTCTTCAACAGCAGTATTGCCGCCTCCAACTACTGCGACATCTTGATTTTTATAGAAAAAACCATCGCATGTGGCACAAGCAGATACACCTTTTCCCATAAATTTTTCCTCTGATTCTAAGCCTAAGTATTTGGCAGTAGCTCCAGTAGAGATAATTAAAGCATCACAGCTATATTCTTCAAGTTCTCCAATTAGTTTGAAGGGTTTGTTTTTTAGATCTACAGAATTGATAGTGTCATATGCTATTTGTGTATCAAATCTCTCAGCTTGTTTTTGTAGCTTTTCCATTAACTCTGGGCCCATAATACCATCAGGTTCGCCTGGCCAGTTGTCGACATCGGTAGTAGTTGTAAGTTGACCACCTGGTTGCATTCCTGTAATAATTATAGGATTTAAGTTTGCACGAGCTGCATATATTGCTGCAGAGTATCCAGCAGGGCCTGAGCCTAAAATAATTAGTTTATGATGAGTTGTCATTGTAAAAAATTTAAATAGATAATAGGCGAGATTATAGCATAGTGATAGATTAAGTTAAATTTCAAAAGCAAGCTTTAAATGTTTGGAATTATTTTTACAATATATCGTTTTATATAAATTTTTTGAGGGCATAAAAACTATCTATATAAGCAAAACTGTCTAAAGATTTAAGATCAATATCATTATGATAGCCATAACTAACCATTATAGTCTTTACGTTAGCATTTGTTGCACATATGAAATCATTAATAGAGTCACCAACCATTAAGCTTTCATTAGGCTTGGCAGTTAACTGTTTCATAGCATAAATTAGAGGCTCTGAATTTGGTTTGTAATATGGTGTAGTATCTCCACCAACTATTATTTCAAAATAATCAATAAGGCCTAAATGAGTTAGAGACTGTATAGCATCATTTTTGTGTTTGTTTGTTACTATAGCCATTTTAATACCTCTTTTTTTTAAAAAATTTAGTATTTCAAAGACATATGGATATACGGAGCTATTTATGCTCTTTAGAGATTTGTAAGTTTGGGTAACTATTTCAACTCCTTTATCAGCTATAGATTCAATATATTTTTTATTGGTGAAATCTAGAGCTAGTACCTTTCTAACTGTAGTAGGATACCCCTTGCCAATAATATTAGCTAAAACAATCTCTGATATTGGTTCTAACTTAAAATATTTACGCATAGCATTTATTGATACAGTTAGGTCGCTGATAGTATTAACCAAGGTACCATCTAAATCAAAAAATATATTTTTAACCATTGTTTATAGTTATAAAAAATTAATACGCTAATTATAGCGAAGATGAGAGTACTAACAAAGTGTAGAACTTTTATTTTATAAAGATGAGAAGCTTTTTGTTAAAAATTCACTAAGAATTCTAACTCTATGAGGTTGAAACTGTTTGGTTGGATATAAAAGGCTAACCATATTTTCAATTTTGTCGTTTGGATTAAGGATAACTTTATATTTTGGAAGTATACGAACAAGTCTTCCTGAGTCTAAATCTTGTTTAGCATCCCAATATGATTTTTCAATTATGCCATAACTATTTAGGCACATTTTACGGATAATATACCCATTGTTAACTATGTATGAAGGATTTAGTTTAATTTCATGTTTTGTATAGTTATCTTTTACTAGGTACCATTTCTTAATAGTTGCAGAATTTATTTTTAAAGTAATAAACTGACATTTTTCTAAAATATTTATATCGTTAACATCTGTAATATTTATTTTTTTTAAATATTCTGGACTAGCACATAGCATCCTATAGTTTTTTGCTAGGTGTTTGGCAATAAAGTTACTGTCAGGTAAATTTCCATATCTGACAGCTATATCAAAAGGAAACTGATTATATGAAACTACATCATCAGTTATAAAAATATCATACTCAATATTAGGATTTTTTTCTTTAAATTTATCAAGGATTGGCAAAATTATCTGTTGGCCAAGGTCAAAAGGAATCGTAATTTTAATACTTCCTTCAGCTGAACTTTCATCGTTTTGAATTTCTTCTTGTAGGTTATCTAGCTGTTCTAATAATTTGATAGCGTTCTTATATAATTTTTCACCAGCGTTTGTAGGTTGTATTTTTCTTGTAGTTCTAGCTAATAGCTTAGTTTGATAATGCTCTTCTAAGGCATTAATTTTGTTACTAATACTGGCAGGGGAAAGATAAAATTCTCGGCCAGCGGCAGATAAACTTCCATAGTTGATAGTAGCAACAAATAATCGTAGTTCATATAACATTTTCATCTTTTAGTTTTTCTAAAAAGTTATTTAATTATTTTATATATTATCATTAAAAAAATTAAAAGTATAATGTACTTAAATTTATGGAATCTACAGGAACAAAGAAATGAAAAAAGGAATAATACCATTAATGTTAGGTGGCCTTACTATAGGTATGACAGAATTTGTGATGATGGGCATTTTGCCTCAAGTGGCTAATTACTTTAATATTAGCATTCCTCAAGCGGGTCATTTGATAAGTATATATGCAATAGGTGTAATAGCAGGAGCACCACTATTGATATTTTTTTCATCAAAATATAGCCCTAAAACTTTGCTAATAGCTATAAGTATAATGCTAGCATTGTTTAATGGCTTATCGATATTTGCTACTAATTATGAGTTTTTGATGCTTACAAGGTTTCTATCTGGTTTACCTCATGGAGCATTTTTTGGCGTGGGATCAATTGTTGCAATGAGAATTGCTGATCCAGGTAAAGAGTCTCAAGCTATAGCTTTAATGTTTGCAGGGCTAACAATTACTAATTTAATAGGTGTTCCAGTAGCTACTTCTATAGCATATATAGTAGGGTGGCAAGTAGCGTTTGTAATGGTTGGTTTAGCAGGGCTTTTGACTGTAATTACGGTATTGATATTTATCCCACATTTAGATTCTCAAGAAGAGAGTGAAGCTGATGATACTAATCAAAGTAGTATGTCAGTATTAATGAGAGCTGATAGTTGGTTAGCTTTAGGTGTTGTATCATTAGGTTTTGCAGGATTGTTTGCATGGTATAGTTACATTGCACCATTAGTAACCAATGTTACACATCTTTCTGAGAGTAGCGTTCCGTATATATTATTTTTAGCAGGCTTAGGAATGTTTTTTGGTAACTTATATGGTGGTAAATTAACTGATAAAGTAGGCTCTACAAATGCAACCTTAGTTACTTTATTCGGTTTGGTTGTAGCTTTAATACTTATGTATATATTTGCTCAATATAAGATATTATCAATAGTTTTAAGTTTTAGTATCGGCTTCTTCTCATTTGCTTTAGTACCAGCAGTTCAGACTCTACTTATTAATGTATTTAAAGGAGCTGAAATGCTAGGGTCTATACTTAGTATTGCAGGGTTTAATATTGCTAATGCAATAGGTGCTTTTGCTGGAGGTTTGCCAATGACCTATGGATTATCATATTCTAGTAGTATTATTTCAGGAGCAATAATATCAGCACTTGGAATAGTGTTAGTATTCACTTTAAAATATAGACTGCAAAGTAATAAAAATCTAATAGCTTAAATTTGATTTAATCTTGGAGATTTCTTTAATTTGACTAATCTTAATTTCTAATGCTGAGACTGGAAATATTGTTGATGAGTTATCACGTAGGATTTTGTCAGAAGCTGAGCAGTGAATATTTGTTACTTTAGTAGTATCTAAAATCTCTTTTACATTCCCTGAATTGATTCCACCACCAGGCATTATTTGGATTTGGTTCCCAAATTTTTGTTGCATGAATTTTATAGTTTGTAATCCTTGAATTACGTTTGCAGCCATTCCTGATGTTAAAATTCTATCAAATCCAAGTTTAATTACCTCTTCTGTACTTATGTGTATATCGCTTGTTAAATCAATAGCTCTATGAAAAGAGAGTTCTTTATTGGCTTGTTTTGTGATTTTAATAAAGGGTTCTAGAAATTCTTTATCAATTTTATTTTTTTTGTTAAAGCACCAATTACAATCCCATCTATATCTAATTTAAGCATTGATTTTAAATCATTAAGCATAATTTGCTGGTCTGTTTCATCATAGTAAAAATCACCAGCACGATGGCGAATCATTGCTTGCAGTGAACCATCGAAATTAGTTTTGGCAAATTTAACTAAACTAGGAGATGGAGTTAGGCCTTCTACTCCTAAAGCAGAGCAGAGCTCAAGTCTATCTGCCCCTGACTGTTGGGCGTTTATAATAGATTGATAGTTATCAACGCATATTTCGAGTTTAACCATATTGTGAATAGAATAAATCTTTATAATAATATAGTTAATCTGATAATATTGTGCTAAAGACGTGAGTAATAGCATCAGATAAATTATCAAAAGAATTATTTACTTTTCTTAAAATTCTTTTAAAATTGGCCCAAATTTTTTCTATAGGATTTAAATCAGGAGAATAAGCAGGAAGGTATAGTATCTGTATATCAAACTTCTCTGCTATTTTAGCCAATTTAGGAGACTTATGAAAACTAGCATTATCCATAACAACAGTAGTCTTTGGAATTAACTCAGGACATAAATGCTCTTCAAACCACTGATTAAAAATTTGAGTATCTGTATATCCAGTATACTCTAGCGGTGCTATAATCTTCTTTTCTAAATAGTTATAACCAGCAACTATACTTTTTCTCTGAGTTTGATAAGCAATAACTTCACCATAGCTAGGTTTACCAACAAGAGACCATCCTCTTAGTACAGACTGTTTATTATCCATACCCATTTCATCTAAATATACAAGTTTGTTAGGTTCAATAGTCTCAACAACCTCTATAAAACTTTGCCTATCTTGTTCTTTTCTTTGCTTATATTTAGGTGTCTTTTTTTAAAACTAAAACCAAGTCTGGTAAGACAATCATAAAATGTGCTTCTAGGTATTTCAGGAGCTAATGCTTCTCTAATATCTAAAGCCATTGCATCTGGATATGTTCTTAAGTAGCTTTCTATCGCTTCCTTATCTGTAAAGGTTGCTACTCTACCGCAACCCAAGCCTTGCTTAGATTTATAATCACCAGTTGTCTCGTATAAGTTTATCCAAGATCTAGTAGTACGGATATCTATATTAAAAAAATTACTTAGCTCTTTGTCTGTTAGGCCTTCTTTATATTTAGTTATTACGATATCTCTGAAATCTTGGCTATATGATGACATTTTTTCTAAATATTATAACATTATTGTCAAATAACTATCGGATTAACTATATTATATATTGTTATTTTATATTAAAGATTCTAGATTTTAAAATATCACCATGAAACTTATTACTGATAGAACAATTATTAAAATATTAAGTATCAAAGATGCTAAATTACTGTTGGATTATTATATTAACAATAAAGAGCACCTTGATCCTTGGGAGCCAGTTCGAGACGATGATTTTTACACCTTAGAACATTTTATTAAGATAATTCAGCAAAATCAGAATTATTACAATAATAAGACAGCTTTGAAATTTGTAGCATTAAATAAAGAAAGAAGTGAAATAATAGGAGTTTGTAACTTTACTAATATTTTATACGGAGTATTTCAAGCCTGCAATTTAGGGTATTCTATAGCAGAAAAATATCAAGGGAAAGGTCTAATGTTAGAAATATTAGAAAGAGCAATTTTATATGTATTTGAAGAATTAAAACTTCATAGGATTATGGCTAATTATATTCCATCAAATATACGTAGTGAAAAGTTGTTGATGAAATTGGGTTTTGAGAAAGAGGGTTATGCACGCTCATACCTTAAAATATCTGGAAAATGGCAAGACCATATTCTTACTGCAAAACTAAATCCTAAGCAGCATAATACTTAACAGATAAAATAAAGGAAAAGTGTATGAATCAATTATTTATAGTTTATTTAGGCGGTAGTGCACCAAAAGCAAATATTGAGTTACACGATATACAGTTTGTAGTTGGAGATACTATTGAAGATACTTATCAGCAACTTAGACAAAATTGGTTTGGTACAGTCAAGGGCTTGCATCTTGATAGCTATAAAGCTCTAAAGGGTGCAGATGGATATAAGATATCACTAGAAGATAAACCTCAAAACTCTGGTAAAAAGCTATATTTTGTAAATCTTGGTGGCTATGATGAGTCTAAGCTCAATGAGCTACACGAGTTTGCATTATTTGTAGCTAGTGATAAAAATGAAGCTAAAGAAAAGGCAAAAAATAGTTTACTAACAAAATCTATACATCAGCATAAAGATAATCTTATGGAGGTTGATAATTGTCTTGAGATTAGTTCAGTAGATGGTAAATATATTCATCTAACTCCAAGTGGTGAAGAGTATGATTTAAAACCTGATTGGTTTGGATATAAGGTGATTGGGTGATTAAAGTTACAGATAATATTTCTCTTGAAAGATTATTGATTAGTGATTCTAGAAAGATATTAGAATTAGTTAATGAGAATAGGGAAGCACTCTATTACTTAGATTGGGTTGATGATGTTATATGTATAAATTCTGCAGAAAGATATATATCTAAGAGAATACATAAAATAGCAGAAAATTCTGAATGTTATAAGATTATATTGAACAATCAAATTGTTGGAATATTTAATATCAAATATATTTGTTATCATAAATCTGAAGCTGAAATTGGTTATTGGTTGGCTAAATCAGCCCAAGGTTTTGGGATTGTATCTAAAGCAATAATTTCAATCAAAGAATATTTAAGGGATAAAAATATTAAAACAATAAAAATCTGTTGCCTTGATAAAAATGTAGTAGGTATTAATGTAATAAAAAGGGCAGGAGGAATAGTAATTGATACTATAAAGGATTATAGATCTATAGAAAATGAAAGTTTTAACTTAAATATCTTTAATGTGGAAACTTGAAAGTTATTATAATATCAATTGGGCTTATTTTTTGATTTAGATCGTAAATTTGATTTATGGCACAGTACATACTCGTGCATAAATTATATTCACTTAACTCCAAGTGGTGAAGAATATGATTTGTGATGTGTTTTAAAAAGAAGACCTATTAGAGAGCTTGTAAATAAAAAATGCTAAAAATATTTTGAATTAGTTAAAAAATAAAGAATATATAAAGGTAGTTGTAAATATGGTTATTAGAAATATAGATGATAAGGATATTGATAGCATTCTTGAATTAAATGAAAAATCAGTAAGTGTGCTAAGTCCAATGAATATGAATAAATTACTTAGATTAATTAAAATATCAGCAGTATCTATTGTTATCGAGAGTCAAAATAAAATAGCGGGATTTTTACTAGCTTTTATAGATAATGTTGAATATGAAAGTATAAACTATAAATGGTTTAATGATAATTATAACAAATTCTTATATATAGATAGAGTTGTCGTTTCTGATGAATTCAGAGGCATGGGAGTTGCATCAAAATTATATAAATATGTTTTAAGTTGGGCTATTGAAAATTCATTAGAGAGTATTTTTGCAGAAATTGATATAAAACCCCCTAATGAGCCATCATTATCATTCCATGACAAATTTGGGTTTAAGCAGATTCGACTACTGAAACATAATCAAGATAAAATAGTTGCTTTACAAGAGTTAAAGTTAGTTTAAATTATACTATCAACTCAGCTTGCTTCTTAAAAGGCTTATCCATATCATCAGTCCAGACCCAGTAATAAACAGGCTCACTACCTTTAAAGCTTGCCACAAAGTAGTTGTCATTATTATCAATAGCGTGAATAGTTAGCTCATCTAAATATCCAGTTTTTAGATGGCGTAAATCTTTAGCGGCTTCAAGTACTGCTTCTTTTACAGACATTCCCATTTTTATATATAAAACCACAGAGCGAGCCGTACCACAACGAATTGCCATCTCGCCAGTATGAGTACAAGCACAAGCACCATAACGAGAGTCAGCATACGAGCCAGCTCCGATTATCGGACTATCTCCTAGCCTACCAGGGTAGCGCCAACCCCAACCAGAAGTACTAGTAGCTGATGATACTGTATTGTTAGTATCTTTTGAGAGATAAACTGTAGTGTCAAATATCTTTTCAGGGTCAACAGCAAATTTACTTAGTTCAATAAGAGGGATATTTGGAAAATCTTTTTCTTGCTCAATAGTTAGATGTTTATCTAGATGGTCTTGCCAAACTTTTTTTATCTCAGGTAGAAGATTGTCTATTTTTGTAGCATTTATCTCATTTGCAAATCTATCAGCTCCATCACCAACTAGTATCTCGTGATGTAATTTTTGCATAACCTCGTAAGCCACTTCTACAGCATTAGCATAGCCTTTTAATGCTCCAATCGAGCCTGTGCGTAGATCATCGCCATCCATTACAGAGGCATCGAGTGTCACATTACCTAAAATATCAGGCCAAGAGCCTCTACCTACTGTTTTGATAGTCGTATCATTTTCTACAAGTTTGATTCCCTCTATAATAGCTCTTAAACCATTTTCTTTATTTTTGAGTCGTTTAAAAGCTTCTGGTACGCCACCACGACCTTCATCATTCGCAATTAGAATCATTTTTATACCCTAAGTTTAGTAAGTTTCTTTAATATTGGAGTTAATGTAAGCAATATAAGAGCCATAATAATTGCTGCAATAAAAAGCTTAAAGTATCCCGAAGCAAAACTACTAGCGGGTGTGTTTTTTGTAACAGCAATCTTTGAACTAATAACTCCACCAAAAAAGCCTGCATAAGCACTGATTGTCCACCATACACCCATCATTGTAGATTTTAGATGTTCTGGAGCAAGTCGAGTAACTAGCGCTAAACCAACAGGTGAGATACACAACTCACCAAATACCAGTATTAGATAGCAGAGTAATAACCATATTACATTAGCATGTCCAGCATGTGCAGCTATTGATCCTGCTATACTCAAGAATAAAAAGCATAGTGCCAAAAATACTAAACTAAAAACAAACTTAAGCTCATCTGAGGGCTCTTTTTTATATTGACTTAATTTTTGCCATAAAACACCAAAGAAAGGGTTTATGATTACCAGTAATGTTAGTTGTGTTGCCATGAGTGTAGTCACTGGCATATCAAAACCTAAAATATGTAGATCAATATTGCTCTTTATAAATAAAGGTATGCTAATAGAAGTTTGGTTACTTAGTGACCAATAGAACAACATAAATATTGAAAGTATTAATAAAATCGCGATATTAGTTTTTTGAGATTTTTCAAGAGACTTCCACAGAGAGATTAAATAGACTAATAGAACTATTCCAGATAGTGAGATTATTACCATTGATTCTGTTGGATGAGCTATTAAATAAGCAAAAACACATGCAGATATTATTACAAACAAAATTATGGCATACCAAACATTTATTCCTAAGAATAGATTCTTTTTCATAATCTCAAAATTAGGTTCATCACAGCTTTTAGGTAAATGCTTTTTACCCAGTTCAAAAGATATTAATCCCAGAGCCATGCCAAAAGCAGCTAAACTAAAGCCATAATGCCAGCCAATTTTCTCACCAACAAAACCAACAACAAAGGTTGCGATTACAGACCCAAGATTAACTATATATAGGATCAAGATCGTTGATAATCCATAGAAACTAAAGCGTTCCCACATTTCTGCGAAAAATAGAAATTTGAGTCCTTTGGGGTGTGTTAGAGATTTCATTTTATGATTTAAAATAAAAAAACGGTAAAATTCATTCTATCCAAACTTTTTTTATAAGTCATTATCAATTTAGCATTTGAGGTTTATAAATCTATTACTGATGAGTTGTTGGATTTAAAATAGAGATTTATATTGCTCCTAGACTAACATTCTTTATAGATTATAGTTGCTATTTTATAAACTGTTATATAGAATATTCTTTCTAATTAAAATTAAGCCTAATAATTAAGAGAGAAAATATGCCATATAAAGGTTCATGTCTTTGTGGTTCTGTACAGTTTAAAGTAGACGGTGATTTTGACAATTTTTTTCTATGTCATTGTAACCATTGTCGTAAAGACACAGGTTCTGTCCATGGTGCTAATTTGTTTTCTTCAAGTGCGAAGCTAAACTGGAATTCTGGCAAGGAGTTAGTTAATACTTATAAAATACCATCAAGTAATCATATGAAAAGTTTTTGCAGTTCTTGTGGTTCAGCACTACCTTTTGAACAACCAGAATTTAATTTGACAGTTGTCCCAGCTGGAAGCTTAGATGATAAAATAACTATACAGCCAACAGCACATATTTTTTTAGCATCACAAGCAGAGTGGGAAGATTCATTAAAAAATGCTCCTAAGTTCGATAATTTACCAGTTGCATAAGCTAATAAAATACTAAATAAGTTATAAAAACTCTTTCTGATTATTCATTAATTTTTCCAAACCAACATAAGCTACATTAAATAGTACAGGCCCTAAAAATATACCTATAAAACCAAATGCTTGTATTCCACCCATGATACCAAGCAATGATGCAGCAAAACTAAGCTTAACCTCCTTGTTGATGATTTTTGGTTGCATAAAATTATCAGTAAATATATTTAAAGTTACCCCAATAGCTAGTATGGTTATTGCTTTGCTTGTACCAAATAATACAAATACACTAAACCCTATAGCAAGATATACTACAGTTACTAAAAAAGGAATCATAGAAGCAATAGCTGATATGAATGCAAATAAGACAGGGCTTGATAAGCCAACTATAGCATAGGTTACTCCCATTATTATACCTACGAGAAAGGCAGTTGAAAGTATTGCTAAACTAACTCTGCGTGTTGTCTTTATAGCTGTAGCAATAAAATTATCCCTATCATTAAATTCATTAAGTACTACTTTCTTAAAAAAGTTTTCAAGAGTTGTGCTACTTACTAAGAATTGATATAAAAGTAAAAGAGCGATCAAAAAATTTGTTATAAGGCTGATTGAGGTTGAACCTACATATCTGATAGTTGGAGCAAGTTCACCAAGGTTGGCAATAATTTTTTGTTTATCTTTTTGGATAGCTATTATGAAATCATTTAAGCGTTCTTGAAGCTGACTGCCAATATATGGAATTTTACTTAAATAATCACCTAATTGATTAAAAGGTTGGACTAATGAATCAGAATTTTGTACATACATGATTATCTCATGAATCGCATATGTTATTATTAAAAACAGTGGAATAAATACACAAAGCAATATGGTTACAGCTATAAGAAAGCTGCTTTTATGTTTGCCTATATATTTCTCAAGTTTTTGTTGAATAGGTATAAGTATGATCGCAAGTAACCCAGCAAAAAGTATAGCATAGACAAAGGGGTATAACACCCACACGACTAATAAGCTAATTATACAAATTATAATTAATTTCTTTATATTTGAATAAGACATATTTATTTTATTGAATAATTACCTTTCTTTAATATAAAGAATATCAGGATAAAAAACTTTAATAAACTGTAATAATTATTTTGTTGAGGATATAAATTATTTAGATTTATGATTGTTCTTTATTTTAAATATTCCTGCAATGATTTCATTATGAATCTTTATTTGATGAATTAATTTATATTGTTTAAGTATTGTTATATCTATTTTTTAAAATGCTTTACTATAATTTATTATAAGTTTTTTTGTTGAGATGGGTAATATAAGTGTAGATATATGTTAATTATCCAGAATCCAGAAAGTCCAACAGAAACTTTTGAGCTATTATCATGTTCTATATATATTTTAGTGCAGTGATTCTCGATAAACCCTAGTAACCATCATCTCGCTTATTTTTTCAATGGTTGCCAGCTAGAATATTGAAGTACACATTTGATAATGGATATGAGGATATTATCCAGTATGCATTCCCTGAGAAGGAACAGATTAATATAGTTAATCCGATAGTTATTTGACAATAATGTTATAATATTTAGAAAAAATGTCATCATATAGCCAAGATTTCAGAGATATCGTAATAACTAAATATAAAGAAGGCCTAACAGACAAAGAGCTAAGTAATTTTTTTAATATAGATATCCGTACTACTAGATCTTGGATAAACTTATACGAGACAACTGGTGATTATAAATCTAAGCAAGGCTTGGGTTGCGGTAGAGTAGCAACCTTTACAGATAAGGAAGCGATAGAAAGCTACTTAAGAACATATCCAGATGCAATGGCTTTAGATATTAGAGAAGCATTAGCTCCTGAAATACCTAGAAGCACATTTTATGATTGTCTTACCAGACTTGGTTTTAGTTTTAAAAAAAGACACCTAAATATAAGCAAAGAAAAGAACAAGATAGGCAAAGTTTTATAGAGGTTGTTGAGACTATTGAACCTAACAAACTTGTATATTTAGATGAAATGGGTATGGATAATAAACAGTCTGTACTAAGAGGATGGTCTCTTGTTGGTAAACCTAGCTATGGTGAAGTTATTGCTTATCAAACTCAGAGAAAAAGTATAGTTGCTGGTTATAACTATTTAGAAAAGAAGATTATAGCACCGCTAGAGTATACTGGATATACAGATACTCAAATTTTTAATCAGTGGTTTGAAGAGCATTTATGTCCTGAGTTAATTCCAAAGACTACTGTTGTTATGGATAATGCTAGTTTTCATAAATCTCCTAAATTGGCTAAAATAGCAGAGAAGTTTGATATACAGATACTATACCTTCCTGCTTATTCTCCTGATTTAAATCCTATAGAAAAAATTTGGGCCAATTTTAAAAGAATTTTAAGAAAAGTAAATAATTCTTTTGATAATTTATCTGATGCTATTACTCACGTCTTTAGCACAATATTATCAGATTAACTATATAGTTCTCCAATTTTAAATTTTTGTTTAAAGGAATCAAATAGGTGCTTGACTCCTTTTACAGACAATAGAACAAAAGTCGGGTATATGAAATATAATTGTTTCCAGCCATTATATAATATCGATGATAAAGTTATAACAGCTATAATCAGTGCAAGTAGTAGAGAAAATGAATTAAATCATGCATCTCATTTTTATTTGACCAGAGTGAGAATCTATTTTTTGTAAGCTGTATAGTAGTTTTTATAGCTCCAATGATCATAAATAGAGAATAAGTGATAGGAGTTGTTATTGAAATTCATACTATTGGGTAATATCATGGTATTGACTGATTGTACCAATATATTTTGCCATCAAAAAATAAGTAGCCATGTCATCTACTAAAGTGGTCCATGTCATTATAAACTAATAATTGACTATAATAGGCTATAGGAGAGAAAACATTAAAAAGGTCATTAGATGTCTTTAACTGATATTTTTTTGAAATCTAGCAATATATCATCGATCAAAGATGTAATTATTGATTTGGGTTGATGATCTATAGAAGAAGTAGATGTAAAATAGAAAAATAAATTTAAAGATATTACCAACCAGTAACTTCTTTTAGTTTAGAGCCTAGTTCAGCGGGTGATCTAGTGTAAGCAATACCTGCAGCTTCAAAAGCAGCAAATTTTTCTTCAGCAGAACCTGTACCACCAGAGATGATGGCTCCAGCATGACCCATACGCTTACCAGCAGGAGCTGTAACACCTGCTATATAACCGATTACAGGTTTAGTAACATTTTCTTTTATATACTCAGCAGCCTCTTCTTCAGCAGTACCACCAATTTCACCAATTAGGATAATTGCTTCTGTTTGAGGATCATTTTCAAGAAGCTTTAATGCTTCTATTTGGTTCATGCCGGGGATAGGGTCACCACCTATACCAATACAAGTGGACTGGCCAAAACCTAGTTTAGTAGTTTGTGCAACTGCTTCATAAGTTAAGGTTCCAGATCTTGAGATGATACCAACTTTACCAGGCTGATGAATATGGCCAGGCATAATACCGATTTTGCATTCACCTGGAGTGATAACTCCTGGACAGTTTGGTCCAACGACTTGCACATCTTTTCCGTTTAAGTATTCTTTAACTACTAGCATATCTAGAGTGGGAACACCTTCTGTGATGATGACTACAAGCTTTACACCAGAATCAACTGCTTCGATAACAGAATCTTTTACAAATGGAGCAGGTACATAAATTACAGATGCATCAGCACCAGTAGCAGCAACAGCTTCTTTCATTGTGTTAAAAACAGGTCTATCTAAGTGAGTTTGTCCGCCTTTACCAGGAGTTACACCACCTACAATTTGTGTACCATAAGCAATCGCTTGCTCAGAGTGAAAAGTACCGTTTTTACCAGTAAAACCTTGTACTAAAACTTTTGTGTTTTTATTAACTAATACGCTCATTATTTAATATCCTTTTTAACTGTCTTTATTTAAATTACTTTAGAGATTTTACAACTTTATCAGCAGCATCAGCTAAACCTTCTGCAGGAATAAGCTTTAAGCCAGATTCTGATAAGATTTTAGAACCTAATTCAGCATTGTTACCCTCTAGGCGAACAACAACTGGTACAGTTACATTTACTTCTTTAACAGCGTCAATAATAGCTTCTGCAATCATGTCACATCTTACAATACCGCCGAAGATATTGATCAATACAGCTTTTACATTCTCATCATCTAAGATTAGTTTAAATGCTTCGATAACTCTTTCTTTAGTCGCACCACCACCTACATCTAGGAAGTTGGCAGGCTTGCCTCCGTATAGTTGGATAATATCCATAGTTGCCATTGCAAGACCAGCGCCGTTTACCATACAACCGATATTACCTTCAAGAGCAACATAGTTTAGCTCATGCTCAGATGCTTTAAGCTCTTTAGCATTTTCTTGAGACTTATCTCTTAGAGCTAAAAGTTTAGGATGTCTGTATAGAGCGTTTGAATCAAGGTTGATTTTACCATCAACACATACGATCTCACCATTTTCTCTTACAGCAAGAGGGTTGATTTCAAAAAGTGCAAAATCACATTCAACAAATGCTTTGTAAGCACCTAACATAGTTTTAGTGAAATCATTAATTTGCTTACCTTCTAAACCTAGTTGAAAAGCAACATTACGAGCTTGGAATGGTTGTAGACCAACTAGAGGATCTATCTCTACTTTTAGGATTTTTTCAGGCGTGTTATGAGCAACTTCCTCAATATCTACACCACCTTCAGATGAAACCATAAATGTAACTTTACGGCTTGATCTATCAACAACAGCACCTAAGTATAATTCACGAGAAACAGGGTATACGTCTTCAAATATACCAACAGAGTTAACAGGTTGACCTTCAGCATCAGTCTGAAATGTAACTAGATTTGTGCCAATAAGTTTTTCAGCTACTTCACGAGCTTCTTGTGAAGATTTAACAACTTTTACACCACCTGCTTTACCACGACCACCAGCATGTACTTGAGCTTTAACTACCGCAAATTTACCACCAATTTGATCAAATGCTTGAGCAGCTTCATTTGGGTTATGAGCTACAATACCTTTTTGAACTTTTAGACCATAACTTTCTAAAAGATCCTTAGCTTGATATTCATGTAAGTTCATTGATTTTTTCCTTATTTAATCGTTTGACGAAATTTTTAAAAATAATTAGGTATGATAATAGCGTATTTGAAGCCGCTTTTCTAATAAAAAATGATGCGATTTGTTTGAAGGTTGGAGATATAGTTAATCCGATAGTTATTTGACAATAATGTTATAATATTTAGAAAAAATGTCATCATATAGCCAAGATTTCAGAGATATCGTAATAACTAAATATAAAGAAGGCCTAACAGACAAAGAGCTAAGTAATTTTTTTAATATAGATATCCGTACTACTAGATCTTGGATAAACTTATACGAGACAACTGGTGATTATAAATCTAAGCAAGGCTTGGGTTGCGGTAGAGTAGCAACCTTTACAGATAAGGAAGCGATAGAAAGCTACTTAAGAACATATCCAGATGCAATGGCTTTAGATATTAGAGAAGCATTAGCTCCTGAAATACCTAGAAGCACATTTTATGATTGTCTTACCAGACTTGGTTTTAGTTTTAAAAAAAGACACCTAAATATAAGCAAAGAAAAGAACAAGATAGGCAAAGTTTTATAGAGGTTGTTGAGACTATTGAACCTAACAAACTTGTATATTTAGATGAAATGGGTATGGATAATAAACAGTCTGTACTAAGAGGATGGTCTCTTGTTGGTAAACCTAGCTATGGTGAAGTTATTGCTTATCAAACTCAGAGAAAAAGTATAGTTGCTGGTTATAACTATTTAGAAAAGAAGATTATAGCACCGCTAGAGTATACTGGATATACAGATACTCAAATTTTTAATCAGTGGTTTGAAGAGCATTTATGTCCTGAGTTAATTCCAAAGACTACTGTTGTTATGGATAATGCTAGTTTTCATAAGTCTCCTAAATTGGCTAAAATAGCAGAGAAGTTTGATATACAGATACTATACCTTCCTGCTTATTCTCCTGATTTAAATCCTATAGAAAAAATTTGGACCAATTTTAAAAGAATTTTAAGAAAAGTAAATAATTCTTTTGATAATTTATCTGATGCTATTACTCACGTCTTTAGCACAATATTATCAGATTAACTATATTTTAGCGGCACTTTTATTCGGAAGCTTTGAGTATGTTATTTTATCAATATATATCTATTTAAAAAAAATAAATGTTACTTGAGGGATTATTCTTAGTGAAATTAGTAATTTAAGTGGTAGAATTTTTTTATTATATTGAGTATATTGATCGTAAATTACGTTTTAAATATTTCGTTACAAAAAAAGGGAGCTTCTAGTGAAAAAAATATACAATAAGTTAATGGCTATTATTTTTAGTCCATCAACACCAATACAACTTTTGTTAGTGACAATTTTTGGTTTTGTCTTTGGTTTTGTTCCAGGGTTTGTTTATTCTCCATTATTATTTCTCTTAGTGTTGCTATTGGTTTTAATATTGCGTGTGAATATTGGTTTTTTTGTGATTATAAGCATTTTTGCAAAACTTATATCCTACCCGTTGGAAGGTATTAATTTTACGATAGGACGTTGGCTACTTGATGGGTTTACACAACCAATCTTTAAAGCTGCTGTTAATACACCGGTGTTGGCGTATGCGGGTTTTGAATATTATCTTGTGACAGGGGCTGTAGCTGTAGCTTTAATTTTAGGCATAATTGTTGGGATTGTTATCGGCAGGCTTTATAAAAATTTTGTTACTAAAATGGTAGGAATTCAAGAAGGTAGCGAGTTTTATCAAAAATTTACAAGTAAGCTCTCAGTAAAAATTGCATCAAAAGTAATTTTTGGTAAAAATATTTCTAAAGTTGATTGGAAACAGATTCAAGCAAGAAGGTTTCTACAACCTTTTAGAATATGGGGGGTGGTTCTAGTTATATTAATTGCTATGGGAGTTTCATTTGTACCACAACTATTAGAAATAAGCTTAATTTCTAATATAATTAAACAACAGTTAACTAAGGCTAATGGTGCAACAGTTGACTATAAATCTTTGCATCTTAGTTTATCGGATGCAAGGCTCCAGATTAACGGTTTAGGAGCGACTGATCCTAATAATCTTAATAAAGATAGATTTTATGCTAAGTCGATAAGCGCTAGTATTAATGTTTCAAATTTATTAACTAAGCAAATAGCTCTTAAAGATGTTATTGTAGATGGTGTAGTTCTTGATAAGCAAAGACAGACTCCTGGTAAACTTTATATAAATAAGTTGGCCGATCAATCAAGCCAACAGCAGCAAATTACTAACCAACAAGTTATTGATACGATTAAAGATTATGGAAAGAATATTCAGCAAATTGACTTAAATAAAATAACCGAAAATACTAAAGAAGCTGCAAATATTGCTAAAGGTATAAAGCAGGGTGCTGAGTTTTTAGCTAGGTTTAGATCTTCAAGCACAGAATCAGCTCCAAAAGCAAAAAATGAATTACAGACTCCAACTCTAACTCAACAAGCTCAAGTTTATGGCTATGCAGAAGTTAAAAATGAGAACTTACGTGATAAAGCTCCAAGTTTTGCAATCCAGAATATAGATATTAAAAACTATGAAGATGCAGGAACTGTGTATGCAGCACAGATAACTAATCTATCTACTAACCCAGCATTACTAGCCAAACCAACAACGGTAGATATTAAATCAATAAATAATAGTGATCTTAGTGTTAATGTGGTTGTTTCAAATCAGGCGAATATTGATAATACTATAAAATTCACTGTGCAAAATATTGCAGGGAATGCAATAAAAGGCTTAAATATACAAGGAGTTGGTCTTGATGCTAAAAATTTAAATATCACAGGTCAAGGAAAATGGTATTTCAGTGGGGTTAATAATGTTAACTTTAATATTCCTTTGAAGCTTAAATTACAAAATGTAGGAGTTAATTTTAACAACTTTAAACAAAATATTCCTAGCCTTACTTTAAATGCAGTTATCTCTGGAAATCTTAAAAACATTGGGTTTGGTATAGATATATCATCATTAAAAGATATTTTAAATTCAGATACAGTAAAAAACACAGCTAGTCAAATAGCAAAACAAGCAGGATTGGATAAGAAAGCCCAGCAATTACTTGAAAATACTAAGATAAATGGTAAATCTATTAAAGATTTAAATACTAAAGATTTAAAGAAAATAAATAAACAAGATGTGCAGAATTTAGCCTCTAGTTTTGGTATTAAAATTCAATAGTGCTTAAATTTAAAAACTAGTAAAGATTTTTAAAGCGTTTAAAAAAGTATCTACATTCGCACCTTTTTTTGTGGCATTCTCACTTAAGTATCTTCTATAAACTTTAGCATTTGGTAAGCCATTAAAAAGGTTTAATGTATGTTTTGTAATGTTGTTGAGTTTAATGTTAGGATCTTTTTGCATTTGCTCTTTGATATAGTCCGCTATTTTATAGGCTACACTTAGAGGGGTGATTTCTTTGTTTTCTTGATTATAAAACTCATAATCAAAACTTTTGCATAACATTGGATTGTGGTAAGCTTCTCTTCCGATCATTACGCTATCAAGGTGGCTTAAATGTTTATGGGCTTGCTCAACGGTTGTTATACCACCATTTATACCTATTTCAAGACTGGGGAAATCTTTTTTTATATTATAGACAGTATCATATTTAAGTTCAGGGATAGTACGATTCTCTTTGGGTGATAAGCCGCTTAGCCAGCCTTTACGAGCATGAATGCACAGGTAGTCAGCACCGCTTCTTTGTTGTTTATCAACAAAATTATAAAGTTCTTCGTAGCTGTCATTATTATCATAGCCAATTCGGCATTTTACTGAAATTGGGATGTTAAGATTATCTTTCATAGCTTTGATGCAATCGGCTACTAAATTAGGCTCTGACATTAGGGATAGACCAAAATTTCCTTTCTTTACTCTTTCACTAGGACAGCCTACATTTATATTTATTTCATCATAACCTAATTTCTCAGCTAACAGGCCACATTTTATAAAGTCTTTTGGTACAGATCCTCCTAGTTGTAGAGTCACAGGGTTTTCTTCATGGTTATATTTAAGTAAGAAATCTTTGTTACCATGTATGATCGCATTTAAGGTTATCATTTCAGTATATAACATAGTTTCTTTTGTGATAAGTCTCATCATGTAACGATAGTGTCTGTCAGTCCAGTCGAGCATAGGAGCTATGCATATTTTTCTATTAGATATTTTCATTTTGAAGTCTTTAGAGGTTGAGAGTTAATATTTATAATGGGTCATCATCATAACTTAAACGATGAATGATTTTATCAATTTGTGTACGATATTTCTCTGTATCTTTTGAATATCTGGCATATTTAGGATTAGATCTATCATATAGCCAGTTAGCTAAATCCCAATTGTAGGTGGTATTAAAGCAAAGCTTACCATATTCAGTTAAGTTGAACGCAGCTTGGGTTTGTAAACAACCAGACATAAATACATCAGCATAGGTTTGTAAAATGGGAAAATCTTTTGTAGGGAATTCAGCATCTTTAAAGTCTTTAACATACATCCAGTAATCACCTTTTGGCAAACTTTTAATACCTAAGGGTACAATATCTTTTTGTGGTATCTGTACTCGGCAATATGATGCTTCTCTTAGATCTGTTGCTGCTATATCTTTAGTCGAAGCTTTATAGTAGATAGCATTCATGGCATAGCCTTTATTAGGTACCGCTAATAAGAATGTGGCATGTGATTTCTCTCCTCGAGAAGCCCAGAGTCTTTCAAAGCCACTGACTAAAACAGGAGCGGCATAAGTGGCTTCTGGGACGGTGATTTGTCTGGATTGTTTATTCATTAAACTACCGTAGCCTACAACATAGTTTTTTACTTTTGAGCTAACACTTGGTCTGCAATTCTTACTATCTTCAGGCGTTTGAGATAATTTACTTTCAGCAAGTATTTTAAGTTCGCTTTTATGTATAGATGAGGCTTTATTAAAACCAGATTTTTTGCCGATTAGAAAGCTTAGGCCAATGATAACTATAATTATTAATATGATCAGTATATTTTTCTTTTTCAAAATATAATATAGCCTTATCTCTTAATCTATATATATTTAATATTAACACTTTTATAAAAAATATAAAGTCAGTAAGTTTATAAGGTGCTTATCTCGATTAATATAAAAAATATTTGTGGTATAATATTACCTATTGAACGTTTGTTTGTAATAATAAAAATTGGAGCTTGTTAATGTCTGAAAATAAAGCCTATGACTCATCGAGTATTAAGGTACTAAAAGGCCTAGACGCTGTAAGAAAAAGACCAGGAATGTATATCGGTGATACTGATGATGGGAGTGGTCTTCACCATATGGTATTCGAAGTTGTGGATAATGCTATTGATGAAGCGTTAGCAGGCCATTGTGATGATATTAAAGTAATTATAAATAAAGATGGTTCGGTTTCAGTTTCAGATAATGGTCGTGGTATACCTACCGATATCCATGAGGAAGAAGGACGTTCTGCAGCTGAAGTTATTTTAACAGTATTGCATGCTGGCGGTAAATTTGATGATAATTCCTATAAAGTTTCAGGTGGTTTACATGGTGTAGGTGTATCTGTTGTAAATGCTTTATCAGAATTGTTAAAGCTTACGGTTTATAGAAATGGTATTGAACATTATCAAGAGTATGTTGATGGTGTGCCTCAGGAGCCTTTAAAAGAAGTAGGATTAACTAATAAAAGTGGTACAGTTATTACTTTTAAACCAAGTTTAAAGACATTCTCTTTTGTCGATTTTGATTATGATATTTTAATGAAAAGAATTCGTGAGTTATCATTTTTAAATTCGGGAGTTAAAATTGAACTTATTGATAAAATCAATAATAGGTCAGAAATTTTTAAATATGATGGCGGTATCAAGGCATTTGTTCAGTATTTGAATAATAGTAAAAAACCTATTCATGATAATGTGATTGCTGTAAGTGGAGTTAAGGATGATATCCAGGTAGAGCTTGCATTACAATGGAATGATTCATATAAAGAGTCAATTTTTTGTTTTACTAATAATATCCCTCAGCGTGATGGAGGTACCCATTTATCAGGCCTTAAAGCTGCTGTTACTAGAACAATGAATAGCTATATTGAGTCAGAAGGATTAAACAAAAAACTTAAAGTTTCTTTGACTGGTGAGGATACTCGTGAGGGTTTGGCCGCAGTATTATCTGTTAAAGTTCCTGATCCAAAATTCTCATCTCAGACTAAGGATAAGCTAGTTTCATCTGATGTTAAGTCGGCTGTAGAGAGTTTAGTTAATGAAAAACTGCAGGAGTTCTTACTTGAGAACCCTAAAGAATCAAAGGTTGTATGTGAGAAGATATTAGATTCAGCGAAAGCTCGTGAAGCTGCGCGTAAAGCTCGTGATATGACTCGTCGTAAAGGTGCTTTAGACATTGCTGGCCTTCCTGGTAAACTAGCAGATTGCCAAGAAAAAGATCCTTCTATGTCTGAGATATATCTTGTAGAGGGAGACTCAGCAGGTGGGTCAGCAAAACAAGCTCGCGACCGTAAAACTCAAGCTATACTTCCTCTTAAGGGTAAAATTTTGAATGTAGAGAAGGCAAGGTTTGATAAAATGCTTGGTTCTCAAGAAGTCGCAACTCTTATAAAAGCTTTGGGCTGTGGTATTGGTGCAGAAGATTATAATCCAGATAAGACTAGATACCACAAGATTATTTTGATGACCGATGCCGATGTTGATGGATCTCATATTAGAACTTTGCTTTTGACATTTTTCTATAGGCAGATGCCAGAGTTAGTTGAAAGGGGTTATCTATATATTGCTCAACCACCTTTATTTAAGGTTAAAAAAGGTAAGCAAGAAACATACTTGAAGGATGAGGATGCTTTAGCAGAATATCTTGGAAATATTGGTTTAGAAGGAGCAAATATTTATTTAAAGGATGGTAATGCTATTTCAGGTCAGATTTTGGCAAACTATTATGAGCTTTATCAAAAATCAGAAAAAGTGATTAAAAAATATGCTAAGACATATCCAGAGAAACTTCTTAGGGTTATGGCGTATAGTACAAAATACGTTGATGAAAATTTTGACATTGCTCAATGGTGGAATAAAATAGTTGATAAATGTAATGAAAAAGCACTTTCATATGAAAGATTTAAACTTATAGAGTCTACTCATGTCGATGAGGGAGGAGAAGAAACAACCTCTTATGGGGTTAATCATTACATTAATGGCTATGATACTGATTATATTGTCAAAAATAGCTTCTTTACAACCAAAGATTATGAAGATCTTGTTACTTATGGTGATGTTTTGTCTGATATGTCATTTAATGGAGCATATGCTGAAAGGGGGTCTAAGAAAGAGTATATTGATAATTTTGAGGCTGGGATTGACTGGTTACTTAAGGAAGCTAGAAGGGGTAATGATATCCAGCGCTATAAGGGTCTAGGTGAGATGAACCCAGGTCAGCTTTGGGAAACTACTATGGATCCTGATAACAGGGTTTTACTCCAAGTTTCTGTTAAGGATGCGGTTGTCGCTGATGCATTATTTACAACATTGATGGGCGATGAAGTTGAACCACGTAGAAACTTTATTGAATCAAATGCTCTTAATGTTATTAATTTAGATGTTTAAATAATTTTAATTTCTCAAAATATTCATTTTATTAAATGATTTTAATAGAATTTAGTTTATCTACAGCAAATAAAAATCATATAATCCTACCTATTGCTATCTGAAAAATGACAAAGTAGAAGGAGAACTAATCTTATGTCAAATATTGATTTAAAAACAGGTTTAGCAGAGATGCTGAAAGGTGGCGTTATAATGGATGTCGTTAATGCTGATCAAGCTAAAATAGCTCAAGAAGCAGGAGCTGTTGCTGTGATGGCTTTAGAGAGAGTTCCTGCAGATATCAGAAAAGATGGCGGTATAGCTAGGATGTCTGACCCTAAGCTTATTGAAGAGATTATAAAAAGTGTAACTATTCCTGTGATGGCTAAGGTAAGAATTGGACACTTTGTGGAAGCTCAGATTTTAGAATCTTTAGGTGTTGATTTTATTGATGAGAGTGAAGTTTTAACTCCTGCAGATGAAGCTAACCATATTGATAAGCATGATTTTAAAGTACCTTTTGTCTGTGGTTGTACCAATCTTGGTGAAGCATTAAGAAGGATAGGTGAGGGTGCTGCTTTGATTCGTACTAAGGGTGAGGCTGGTACAGGAAATATTGTAGAAGCTGTTACTCAATTAAGGCAGGTAAATAAAGAAATACGTTATATTCATAATGCTGATAGGTCTGAACTTATGGCTATAGCAAAAAATTTACAAGCTCCATATGAATTGGTGAAATATGTGCATGAGCATGGAAGTTTACCAGTGCCTAATTTTTCAGCTGGCGGAGTTGCTACACCAGCTGATGCTGCATTGATGATGCAGTTGGGGGCAGAATCTGTATTTGTAGGATCAGGAATATTTAAATCAGAGGATCCTCTTAAAAGAGCTAAAGCTATAGTTAGTGCAGTAACATACTATAATGATCCTAAAGTTTTGGCCGAGGTTTCTTCTGATTTGGGCGCGCCAATGACAGGTATTAATTGTGATTTTGAAAAATATTCACAGCGAGGATGGTAGGTTGATAACACATAAGGTTGGAGTGCTTGCTATACAAGGGGGTTACTCAAAGCATTATGATATGCTTAAGCAACTAAATGTTGAAGCTATTTTGGTGAAAACTGTAAAAGAACTTGAGAGTGTTGATAGGTTGATCATACCTGGTGGAGAGAGCACAACACTTTTAAATTTGATACATAAGCATCATTTATGGACCGCTCTTAAAAGTTTTGTTAAGCAAAAGCCAGTATTTGGTACTTGTGCAGGTAGTATACTTCTTTCAAGGGGTGGTAAATATTTAAATGCTATAGCTTTAGAAGTTAAGCGTAATGCTTATGGTAGTCAGATTAATAGTTTTGTGAGAAAAATTGATTTTAATAATCAAAAAAATATTGAAGCTGTATTTATTCGTGCTCCAATAATTGTTGAAATAGATATGGATGTGGATATCTTAGCTAAGTGTGATGGCTTGCCCGTTCTTGCTAGGCAAAAGAATATCTTGGTGAGTACTTTTCATCCTGAGTTAACTTCTAATGAGGCTGTTCATAGGTATTTTTTGTCAATGTAAATATGGTTATTTTTGACATTTTTTGCAATAGAAAGTGTTTCTTTGAGCTATTACTAAGCTTTCTATTTGTGTATTACAGCTATAGCATTTTTCTTTAACTCTTCCGTATACATTAAGTTGTTGTGTAAAGTAGCCAGGTTTGTCTTCAGTATTTCTGTAATCCTTGAGAGTAGTGCCACCTTCTTTGATAGCTTTCGTTAGGATATTTTTTATTGAGCAAACTAGTTTTTTAGCTTCTCTATCAGTGATTGTATTTGAGGCTCTCATTGGTAGTATTTTGCTATCAAAAAGTGCTTCACTTGCATAAATATTACCAACACCCACAACAATGCTATTATCCATAATTGTTTGTTTGATTTTTCGAGAAGTGTTTTTGAGTTTGGGGAGTAGGTAGTCGCTATTAAAGTCATCTGTTAAAGGTTCTATTCCATGGTTTTTCAATACTTTATGTTCTAGTGGGGAAAAGTTTTTATTGATTAGCCAGTAGCCAAACTTTCGTGGATCGTTATATACTAAGCTGATGTTATCAGATAGATTTAAAATAATATGATCATGTTTAATTTTATTATAGTTTGTTGTTTCTTTGATTTTTATTACTCCAGACATTCCTAGATGTATTATTAGCTGAAGGTTTTCTTCTATAGTAATTATTAAATGTTTCCCTCGTCTTAGTATGCTATAGATTTTTTTACCTATCAAAGATATAAACTCATTTTTATCAATAGGATAGCGGAGTTTATCTGTATTGATTTCTATGTTAAGAATTCTTTTGTTAAGGATGTTTTTAGTTAGGCCTCTTTTTACTGTTTCTACTTCAGGAAGTTCGGGCATAAATTTAATATTGCTATAAAAATTAAAGTGACTATATGATAACATAATATGCTATACGTAAGTCCATTTGTGATTCGGGTGATATAAAAAAATGCATCTAAAAAAACTTAAATCTTCTATACATAAAAGGCTAAATCAGTCCTATATATATAATTGTAGTAAAAATATTAATTTTAATCAGTTTAAAAGTGGTTCAATAATTGTAGCAAATGATACTTCTACAGTTACAGTATTGGCCTTAAAAACATATCTAGGAGATGAGCATGTTACGGTTGTTGATGTTTTTGATGAAAGGGCGAAAGGCCTTGAAAAAAATATGTCTAGGGCTGGAATCAAATATATAGACCATATTAGTTTCTGGGATCATAAAGGTCTTGTTTTAGTAAATAAAAACTTTGTTTCTCAGGTAGAGCAAAATGAAAATAGATTCTTATTATTTGTTTGTGGACCAGAAATGCCCCGCTTTTCGCAGCGTAAAAATTTAGATAGACAGGTGTTTTTTGATGTTGCAGAGCTTAAAAGTTTAAGAGCATTGAATGAAGAGATGGAAGATCTTTCAGTGAAGGCATGGGAGGAATATTTATGTTTACTCAAACCTCCTGCTGAGATATGGTTTAGACAGATGCTTAATGCAAAGAAAAATACTGTTCTAACTGATACTACTGGTGTTGTTTTGGATGGCTATAAATTTGCTACTGGCGCAGTTTTAATATCCAAAAATCTTCAGAAGCTTACTCAAGGTGAAAGAAATGTTGGTATATGCTTGCCAACAAGTGGGGGTGGTTATTTAGCTATTTTAGCATTAATGATGAGTGCTAAAGGTATAGTTAACCTTAATTATACTTCTTCAGAAGATGCTTTAAGACATGCTATCAATAATGCTGGGATCAAGACAATCGTAACATCAAAAGCTTTTGTAGAAAAGTTAACCCATAAAGGTTTTTTTGTTGAAGAGGTTTTTTCAATGTGTAAGATTGTTTACTTGGAAGATATTAAAGCATGTATTGCTAAATCTGAGTCAATTAAAACATTTTTGGAAATCAAGGTTTTGCCAGCAAACTGGTTGGTTAAGAAGTATCTTAAACCGACCAAATTAGATGATTTGTCTTTTATTATTTTTAGTAGTGGTAGTGAAGGTGTGCCAAAAGGGATTGTCATAAAAAATAAGAATCTTTTAGCGAATGTGTATCAAAGTACAAACGTTATTGAATGTAAAGAAAATGATTCGGTATCAGGAATATTACCTATTTTCCATGCTTTTGGACTTACAATTTCTTTAGTATCACTTTTCCATGGAGGTTATATTGCATGTCATCCAGATCCGACTGATGCAAAAGGAGTAGCGAACCTGATAAGTAAAAATAAAACAACGATTCTTTGTGCAACCCCTACATTTTTGAGGATTTATACAAAAAATAAAGCTGTACAAAAAGAGGATTTATCTAGTTTGAGGCTTATTATTACTGGTGCTGAGAAACTTTCAAGAGAGGTTAGGAGCATGTTTGAAGAAAAGTTTGATAAAGTGATTAATGAGGGTTATGGGACTACAGAGCTGTCACCGGTGGCTGCGGTTAATAGACCTTCTAAATCACCTAATAAAATAGGTACAGTGGGACTTACTGTACCGGGTGGCCAATTTAGGATAATACATCCAGACTCTCATGAGGAACTACCTAATGGTGTTGAGGGGATGATTATTTACCGAGGGGTTAATAAAATGGATTACTACCTTAATGAGCCTAAGAAAACAAGAGATGTGATGATAGAAAAGTATGGGTATACTTGGTATATCACTGGAGATAAGGGTAAAGTTGATGGTGAAGGATATTTAACTGTAGTTGATAGATATTCTAGGTTTGCTAAGATAGCAGGTGAAATGGTAAGTTTAGGGCTTTTAGAGCAGAAGGTTTATGATGAACTGCGTAAAGAAAGCTATGATTCTCATAAAATTGATTTTGAAGTGTTGGCAGTTGCTACTCCAGATACAAAACGTGGAGAGATTATTAGCTTGTTATATACTTTAGAAGATTTAGATCCATGTGAGTTTAAAGAGATAGTTAGGCATTCTGGCATAGAAAATTTGTATAAACCTACAAATTATTTTAAGGTGATAGCGGTGCCTAAACTAGGTTCTGGAAAGACAGATTTTTCAAAAGCTAAAAAATTAACTAATGAGTTGGTTAAGGTATAATAACGGATGCATTTTTCAGTTTTACTACAAGAGTCTATAGATGATTTAAATATAAATCCCGAGGGGATTTATATAGATGCTACCTTTGGTAGAGGCGGTCATTCAAGGGCCATTTTAGAAAAGTTAACAACAGGTCGTTTAATAGCATTTGATAAAGATCTTGATGCTATTGAATATGCAGATAAAAATTTTAAAGATAAAAATTTTGAGATAGTCCACCAAAGTTTTACAAAAATTCATGAGTATTGTCAAAGTAAAGGTTTACTAGGTATGATAGATGGTATTATCATGGATTTAGGAGTATCTTCTCCTCAAATAGATACTGCAGAGAGGGGATTTAGCTTTATGCACGATGGACCTTTGGATATGCGTATGGACGTTACTAAAGGTATGACAGCAAGTGAAGTTTTAGAGTATTTATCAGTAGGAGATTTAGCTTATATATTTAAGGTTTATGGCGAGGAGCGTTTCGCTAAAAAAATTGCAGCAAGAATTAAGGAATATATTACCGAGAATGGTAGTATAGAGACAACTTCTAAGCTATCGGACCTCATTCACGCGACTATTGGGAAGAGAGAGAAAAAGAATCCTGCCACTAGATGTTTCCAAGCTTTACGGATTTACGTTAATGATGAGTTGAAAGATTTGGAAATTTTACTAGAGAATATTCTAGACGTAATAAAAGTTGGTGGTAGGGTAGCTGCGATATCCTTTCATTCACTGGAAGATAGAATTGTAAAACAAACGTTTACATCCTTAATAAACCCTAAGCAAGAGGTTAATAGAATTACAAAGATGCTTCCACGAGATAGTGGTTTGGTAAAGCTTAAGTGGATTACAAAAAAGGCCAGAGCAAATCAGAATGAACTTGACCAGAATACTCGCTCTAGAAGCGCTATGTTAAGGGTTGTTGAAAAATTATGATGTTAACAAATAGGCAGATAAGAATAAGACTATTTGAATCGTTAAAAAATAGTTTTTTTAGAAAGACTGTTGGAATATCTTTTGGCTTACTGTTTGTATTGTTAATAACAGCTTTTAGCTTAATAGTTATTCGTTTTAATTATAAATTATTGCTTAACAAACAAAAAACTTTGATTTTAGCAGATAGTAAATTGGATGAGAGGTGGAGCCAGATTGTTTTAGAATATAGCTCTTTAGCTACGCCAACTGCTGTTGAGAAATTTGCAGAAAAAGAAAGAATGACTCTTCCTACTCAGAAAAATATTCGTTTTTTAAGTGAGCAAAAGGAGAGCTCAATTAATGAGTGATTACCACCCTAAACTCCGCCATCTTGTTGTAATTGTTTTACTTATTATAAGTTTTATTATACTTTTTGTTAAGTTGATTTATATGGAGACTATTCAGTATCCAAAGCTTAAGCAAGAAGGTGATAATCGTAGCGATAGGAGTATAGATATTAAAGCTTATAGAGGGATTATCTTAGATAGGCATGATAATCCTTTGGCTATTAGTACCCCAGTTGATACTATATGGGTTGATCCATACTATGTAAAAGCAATGAGCCCTGAATTAAAAAAAATCATGAATTTGCTAGGTTTGTCTCAAAAAAATAAAGAAAAAATAGAAAATCAAGTTAAGGTAAGAGAAGGAAGAAGTGGTTTTGTTTATATTCGAAGAAAAGTTCAACCTTATTTATCGCAACAGGTGAAGGATCTTGATATAACAGGCGTACATGTAATCCGTGAATTCAAGCGTTATTATCCTTTGGCTGAGGTTGCTTCTCATATAGTTGGATTCACTAATGTTGATGGTAAAGGACAAGAGGGGTTGGAATTAGAATTTAATAAGTTTCTAACAGGTCGAGATGGTTATTTTGAATATAAGAAAGATCTCCATGGAGGAGTGGCTTCTAAAGTTGAAGATAAGTACGTTGCCCCAAGTAACGGGCATAACTTACAGATAAGTATAGATTCTAGATTGCAATATATAGCTTATAAGTATCTTAAAGAAGGTGTGGTTGAAACCAATTCTGAAGCAGGATCAGTGATAGTTGAGGATATTCATACTGGTGAGATATTAGCTATGGCTAATTATCCATCCTATAATCCTAATAGTATGGCAGATGCATATCCAGATAGGCGTAGAAATAGGGCTATTACAGATGTTTATGAGCTAGGCTCTGTAATGAAAGCGTTTTCTGCAGCTACAGCTCTCATCTATGGGGATGATATAACTCCAGAAGAACCCATTATTGATACCCATCCTGGTTTCTATCGTATCGGTAAAAATACCGTTCGAGATGAGAGGGATTATGGTGATATAGATTTGAGGCATATTCTTATGAAATCTAGTAATGTTGGTATTTCTAGGACTATTTTAAGCTTAACGGATCCAACGATATTAGAGTCATCACTAAGAAATTTTGGTTTTGGGGATAAAACGGGTATTAAGCTTCCTGGAGAAAGAGAAGGGTATGTTCCAGTTAAAGATAAATGGGGGGATTTTCAACTTGCGACCTTATCGTTTGGATATGGTATGAATGCTACAGACTTGCAATTGGTTGCAGGTATATCAGCTATTGCAAATGATGGTAAGTATATCAAGCCAACTATACTTAAAAGAAGGGTGGGTGAAGAGATTGACTCAAGACCTGTTGCTTCTAAAAAAGTTTCTAAAGAAATGTTGAGTATGATGGAGTCTGTGGTTGAGGATTTAGGTGGGACAGGGGCTAAAGCAAAAATTCCTTTATATCATGTGGCTGGTAAGACAGGTACTGCTAGGATGCTATCAGGTGGAACTTATGGAGCTAAATATTTAGCAAGTTTTGTTGGTGTTGTGCCTGCTAGTGCTCCTCAGCTGGCAATAGTTGTAACTGTTAAAGATCCTAAAGGTGATAAGTACGGAGGTGGTTCGGTAGCAGCTCCTATATTTGCTAAAGTTGCACTAAATAGTTTGCAGATAATGGGAGTTAAGCCTGATAAACTGACTAACTAATTCTTTGTTTTTGCTTTTTTATAGTATATAATTACGCCTTGATAAACTGTTCCTTTGTGCGGTTTGTCTACGTTAATTTAATAAAACAAACGGAGAAAATAGTTATGTTAACAGCACAAGATAAACAAAATATAGTAAAAGAAAATCAACAATCTGAAGGTGATACAGGTTCACCAGAAGTGCAGGTAGCTCTTTTAACAGCTAGAATTAATGATCTTCAAGGTCATTTTGCAACTCATAAAAAAGATAATCATTCAAGAAGAGGTCTTTTAAGATTAGTTAGCCAACGTCGTAAACTATTGGACTATCTTCATGGTAAAGATGTGGAAAGATATCGTAGTCTAATTAAAAAATTAAACCTACGTAGATAATTTTAAAATAATCCATCTAAAATCATTCTTACATCACAAAATCAAAAATTAAGGTTTAAACGTGAAAATATTTAAAGAAGTCTTTGAATTAGGAAATAAGCAAATCTCTATAGAGACAGGCGGCATGGCGCGCCAGGCTGATGGATCTGTTACAGTTAGTTGTGGCAATAATGTTGTTTTAGTAACTACAGTTGTGAAAAAAACAGTTTCACCGGGACAGGATTTTTTTCCTCTTTCGGTGCATTATTTAGAAAAAACATATGCAGCAGGTAAAATTCCTGGTGGATTTTTGAGAAGAGAGGGTAGGCCATCAGAAGAGCAGATTCTTATATCACGCCTTATTGATAGATCTATCAGACCATCATTTCCAGATGGCTTTTTTAATGAAATCCAGATAGTAGCTACGGTAGTTTCTTATGATGGTGGTTTTTCACCAGATATGTTAGCTTTAATCGGAGCTTCTGCTTCTTTAGCACTTACAGGAGCTCCTTATAACGATGTGATTGCAGGTGTAAGAGTAGGTTATATAAATGGTAAATATACCCTTAATCCAAATAAACAAGATTTAAAAGAATCTGCTTTGGATCTAGTGGTTTCTGGTACTGATGATGCTATTTTAATGGTTGAGTCAGAAGCTAATAGCTTACCAGAAGCTGTAATGTTGGGTGGTATTTTATATGCGCATAAACATTTGAAAACAATTATTAGTTCTATTAATAAAATTGCTGAGGTAGCCGCTAAGCCACCTATAGAATATTCTGTTTATCAGGTAAATAAAATTCTTAAGTCTCAAATTAAGTCTCATTTTTTTGGTGAAATTAAAGGTGCTTATACTTTTGCTTCTAAGCAGGAGAGGAACCATAAGCTTAACGAAGTTAGAAAAAATGTTTTAGAGCATATTTTTGCAAACGACGTTGATAGTGGGGAGTATAGTGAAAAAGAAATTCTAGAAGCTTTTCACGATATTGAAAAAGACCTTGTGAGATCAAATATTCTAGAAGGTAAGTCGCGAATTGATGGTAGATGTACAGAGACTATTCGTCCAATTAGTGTTAAAACAGGTATTCTTCCTGGTGTACATGGTTCTGCTTTGTTTACCCGAGGAGAAACTCAAGCTTTAGTAGTGACTACTCTTGGTAGTGATAGAGATGCTCAGTTAGTAGAATCTTTAGATGGTCTGGAAAAATCAAGATATATGTTGCACTATAACTTCCCTCCATATTCTGTAGGTGAATGTGGTATGGTTGGTATGGCACCAAAACGTCGTGAAGTTGGACATGCTAATTTAGCTAAGCGTGCTACACAAGCAGTATTTCCCAATCAAGATGCTTACCCTTATGTAGTTAGAATAGTATCTGAAATTTTAGAATCAAATGGTTCTAGTTCTATGGCAACAGTTTGTGGTTCATCATTATCTATGATGGATGCAGGTGTTCCAATTGCTGAGCCTGTAGCTGGTATTGCAATGGGACTTATAAAGGATGGCTCTAAATATGCTGTACTATCTGATATTCTAGGTGATGAAGATCATCTTGGTGATATGGACTTTAAAGTTGCAGGCACTAAGTATGGTGTGACAGCATTGCAGATGGATATTAAGATAAAAGGTATTTCTAGAGAGATTTTAGAACAAGCATTAGAGCAAGCAAGAGTTGGTAGATTACACATACTTGGTATAATGAATGAAGTAATAAAAGAGCATAAAGAAAACGTTTCAAATTGTGCTCCACAAATTCATATATTAAACATTAATCCTGCAAAAATTAAAGATGTGGTTGGCCGAGGTGGCTCTACTGTAAAAGGTATAGCTGAAAAAACTGGCGCTCAAATAGACACTAGTGATACTGGTGAAGTTAAGATTTTTGCTAAAAATAAAGTTTCTTTAGATATGGCTGTTGCTATGGTTGAAGAAGTAGTTGCTGAAGTTGAAGAAGGCCAAGTTTACAAGGGTAAGATTGTTAAACTTTTAGATTCAGGTGCTTTTGTAAATCTGATTGGTAAGCAGGATGGGTATCTGCCATTTGCTGATGTTGAGCAAGCAGGTATTAAGACTAATTCTCTAGTTGAAGGCCAAGGGCTTGAAGTTTTAGTTCAAGCAATTGACCGGATGGGTAGGGTGAAAGTTTCTATAGTAGTGAGGTAGAGATATGAGCGCTGAAGTTCAAAGTGTTGATCCTATAAATTTTACAGAATCTGCTTCTTTGAAAGTTAAGGAACTTATTGAAGAAGAGGGCGATGATTCGCTTAGCCTTAGGGTTTATATCACAGGTGGTGGTTGCTCAGGTTTTCAGTATGCCTTTGCTTTTGATGATGAAATAAAAGATGATGATATGGTGATTACAAAAAATGGCGTACGTCTTTTAGTAGATTCTATGAGTTTTCAATATTTGGTTGGAGCAGATGTTGATTATAAGGATGATGTTGAAGGTGCGTATTTTGTAATTAGAAATCCTAATGCAAAAACCACGTGTGGCTGTGGATCGTCTTTTTCTGTATAATAAAAAATATGTTTAATGGTATTTAAATAGAATAATCTTATGAAAATTGCTAATTTTGAAGTTGGAAATGGGAAACCATTTTTTTTAATGTCTGGCCCATGTGTGATTGAATCTGAGCAAATGGCCATGGATACTGCGGGATATCTTGCTGAGGTTACTAAAGAGCTTGAAATAAATTTTGTTTATAAGTCATCTTTTGATAAAGCAAATCGTTCTTCTATAAATAGTTTTAGAGGGTTGGGCGTAGATAAAGGGCTAGAAATATTAGCAAAAGTAAAAAAAGCTTACGGTGTGCCTGTAGTAACAGATGTTCATGAGGATACACCATTTGCAGAAGTAGCAGAAGTTGTAGATGTTTTACAAACTCCAGCATTTTTGTGTCGTCAAACAAATTTTATATTAGAAGTATGTAAACAAGGTGTACCGGTTAATATTAAAAAAGGACAGTTTTTAGCACCTTGGGATATGCAGCATGTAGTTGCTAAAGCTAAATCTACTGGTAATGAGCAAATTATGGTTTGTGAGAGAGGTGTTAGTTTTGGTTATAATAACTTAGTCTCAGATATGCGTTCACTTGAAATAATGAAAAATACTGATTGCCCAGTGGTTTTTGATGCGACTCATTCTGTGCAATTACCAGGTGGTCAAGGTAGCTCTTCTGGCGGTCAAAGAGAGTTTGTACCAGTATTATCAAAGGCAGCTATAGCTGTTGGTATTGATGGTTTGTTTATGGAAACACATCCAAAGCCTGATGAAGCTAAAAGTGATGGTCCAAATTCATTTCCTATGTATAAAATTAAAGAGTTTTTAGCTTTGTTAAAAGAGTTGGATTATTTGACTAAGCAGCAACCTAAAATTGAGCTATAGGTTTTAACTATGGCTGGAAAAGAAGATGTTTTTATAATAGGCATTGTTGGAGGTTCAGGCTCTGGTAAGACTTTGTTTTCTAATGCGATCATAAAAAAATTAAAATCTAAACATTTAAATCAAATTGCAGTAATTTCTGAAGATCGATATTATAAGAATTGGGGTGAGATGGTTGGCTTTGAAGAAGCTTGTAGAATTAACTATGACCATCCAGATGCTTTTGATCACAAACTTTTAAGAAAGGATTTAGATAACTTAATTCAGGGTAATGATATTTATATACCTCATTATGATTATACAACTCATTCAAGAGTCGATGCGAAAGCTGAGAAGGTTATTGGAGGAGTTAGTGTTATTATTCTTGAAGGTATTATGCTGTTTAATGACCGTAAACTTTTAAAAATGATGGATTTTAAGGTATATATGGATACACCGTCAGATCTTTGTTTTATTCGTAGAATGCAACGCGATCAAAAAGAAAGAGGACGTACCGTAGATAGTATTGTAACTCAGTATCTAACTACTGTTAGACCTATGCATATTAAATTTATCGAGCCATCAAAGAGAAAAGCTGATATCATAGTACCTGATGGGGCTCAAAATAAAACTGTAATTGATATTATATATAATAAAGTAAAACAACTATTAAAAAGAAATGGAGTAAAAAATGGCTAGAGTAACTGTAGAAGATTGCTTAGATAAAGTAGAAACAAGATTTGACTTAGTGGTTTTAGCTTCGATGAGAGCAAATAACATATTAAAAGCAGGCTATTCAGAGTCTATAGAAAACGAAAAAAAAGAAAAAGCTACAGTAGTTGCATTAAGAGAAATTGCTCAGTCTGAAATCTCATCAGAGCAAATTCTTAGAAATGAAATAGAAGGTTAGTATAAAATCTATAAAAAAGTATTTGACTTAGTTAGGAAACTCTATATAATACCTTGCTATTGGGTGCATAGCTCAGCTGGGAGAGCATCGCCCTTACAAGGCGAGGGTCGGGGGTTCGAACCCCTCTGCACCCACCACAATACGAAAGGCGATTTTAAAATCGCCTTTTTTGTTTTAAGAGTTATTAGGCCTATCTTTGCCAATCCAATTTATTTTATAAGGGGCTGTATAAGTATTTTTCTTAAGCTTAAATGTACCAAATTCAAAATTGACTTTATTCCCTGTTTGAAGCTTCGTTGTTTGGATAAATGTATGATCTTTACTATCAAAGCTTAGCTTTAGATATGCTGTTTTATTACCCCAGTCTTGCGAGGGCATTGATATGTGATAAATATCAAACTGCGATTGCTTAAAATTACCACCTTCAAGAGTATAGACACCATAGTGGCTTTCTCCTGGAGAAACAACTTTATAGATGCCATTATTATAATAAAATACATTAGCACCGTGCCAAGGCTTTTTATTATATAATTTCATGTAATATAGTTCTATAATATAGCTAGGTTTGCCAACTGGAACCTCAAGGTTAACTAGAAAGTTGTTAGCTTTTTGTACTTCTGCAGAATAACTAAAATGGTTTAAAGTTAGTAATAAGATTAATATTTTTAAATATTTGTACATTTGTATATTTCAAAGTAGTTTAAATTTAATATATATTATCATTATTTGTGTGGTTATGAAATGTAATAAGGTTACTAGATTCGCGTATATGTATCTTGTTCTGAATGTTTTTTTTATAAAAGCCTTAATTTTAAAAGCTGATAAGAACCCTTATATTTCTTATGGAATATCATCTAAAACTTATTATACCGAATATAAAACTGATAACGGTATCTATAATAAAATAAACTCAAGTGAAGCTATAGATCTAACAATCTATTTTAGTTAATTATTTATCTTTTAACTAAATCTTTTTAAACATGCTAGAATTTTATCTAGATCACTAGTAAAGAAAGAGAACCTTATGAAAAAACTAATATTAACATCATTATTCTTATCTATATCTATTTCAACGCTTGCTTATGCAGACAGTAATAAAAGTAATATTTGTCCTAGTGATTTAAAATATAAAAACATAAATATGAAAGATATAGTTAATCCGATAGTTATTTGACAATAATGTTATAATATTTAGAAAAAATGTCATCATATAGCCAAGATTTCAGAGATATCGTAATAACTAAATATAAAGAAGGCCTAACAGACAAAGAGTTAAGTAATTTTTTTAATATAGATATCCGTACTACTAGATCTTGGATAAACTTATACGAGACAACTGGTGATTATAAATCTAAGCAAGGCTTGGGTTGCGGTAGAGTAGCAACCTTTACAGATAAGGAAGCGATAGAAAGCTACTTAAGAACATATCCAGATGCAATGGCTTTAGATATTAGAGAAGCATTAGCTCCTGAAATACCTAGAAGCACATTTTATGATTGTCTTACCAGACTTGGTTTTAGTTTTTAAAAAAGACACCTAAATATAAGCAAAGAAAAGAACAAGATAGGCAAAGTTTTATAGAGGTTGTTGAGACTATTGAACCTAACAAACTTGTATATTTAGATGAAATGGGTATGGATAATAAACAGTCTGTACTAAGAGGATGGTCTCTTGTTGGTAAACCTAGCTATGGTGAAGTTATTGCTTATCAAACTCAGAGAAAAAGTATAGTTGCTGGTTATAACTATTTAGAAAAGAAGATTATAGCACCGCTAGAGTATACTGGATATACAGATACTCAAATTTTTAATCAGTGGTTTGAAGAGCATTTATGTCCTGAGTTAATTCCAAAGACTACTGTTGTTATGGATAATGCTAGTTTTCATAAATCTCCTAAATTGGCTAAAATAGCAGAGAAGTTTGATATACAGATACTATACCTTCCTGCTTATTCTCCTGATTTAAATCCTATAGAAAAAATTTGGGCCAATTTTAAAAGAATTTTAAGAAAAGTAAATAATTCTTTTGATAATTTATCTGATGCTATTACTCACGTCTTTAGCACAATATTATCAGATTAACTATATAATGTTTTTGCTAATGTTGGTGGTGGGTATGGACCAACGAAACCACTTGATACAAAGCCAAAGAAAGGTCAAATTGATATTTTATCATCATCATTAGGAGAGGTTAGCTTTGCTTTATATCCTACAAAAGTAGCAAAACTTGCAGATAATGGTACTATTGATATGATCTTCTCACACTCTAAAGCTGGAGTTTACAAGTTTGTGCCACCTCATGTATCTGCTTATGGCGGTAAGAAAATGATTATAAAATAAATATTTCCTTTAAGTTGTATTTAACTACTTAATTAAATACAATTATCCTAATATATCTTAGTTAAATTATTTATGGGAAGAGCCAGAAAAAGAAAGCTCAAAGAAGGTATCTTTGATGCTGAAATTATCACTTTAAGTCATGATGGTAGAGGAATAGCCAGAGTTGATGGAAAAACCACTTTTATTCCATTTACCTTGCCGGGTGAAAAAGTGAAATTTGAATATACTTTTTCGAAAGCAAAATTTGACGAAGGTAAAGTTATTGAATATATAACAAAATCTCTAGCTAGAGTAAATCCGCCATGTGAGTATTTTGAGATATGTGGAGGGTGCAGTTTACAGCACATGTCTTCTGATGCGCAAGTTGTTCATAAACAACAAACTTTACTAAACCAGTTAAAATATATAGGTAATAAAGTTGAACCAGAAAATATTTTAGAGCCATTACGTACAATTAACACTGAAGGGTACCGTAATAAAGCTCGACTTGGTGTGCGTTATGTAATAAAAAAAGAGAAGGTTTTGGTTGGATTTAGAGAACGTAATGGGCGTTTTTTAGCTGATATTGATAAATGTATAGTACTTAACCCTCTAGTCGGAGAAAAAATAGCAGTAATAGCTCAGTTTATAGAGTCATTATCTATATATAGCCATATCGCACAATTAGAAATTGCTATAGATGATAGTAGGCCTGCTATTATAGTTAGGCATTTAGAGCCATTTAGTAGTGAAGATTTAAATAAACTAAAGTCTTTTGGTGGAGAAAATAATTATTGGATATATTTACAATCAAAGGGGCCTGATACTATTTTTAGATTATATCCTGAAGAAAAAGTTTTTCCTATTAAGCTATGCTATCAACCAGTTGATGGTATTGAAATTAGTTTTGAGCCGAGTGATTTTACTCAAGTAAATAGTGATATTAATAGAAAAATGATAAAAAGGGCAATAGAGCTTTTAGATATATCAAAAGAAGACTCTATAATTGATTTATTTTGCGGGCTTGGAAATTTTACTTTACCAATCTCGCAATACGCCAAATCTGTAATTGGCGTTGAAGGGGAGACTAGAATGGTTCAAAGAGCTGTTGAGACTGCTCAAAAAAATGATATTTCTAATGTGAAGTTCTATACTGCAAATCTTTTTGAAAGTTTTGTAGATAAAGAATGGTTCAATGATTTTGAATATAATAAAATGTTGCTAGATCCACCTAGAGCAGGAGCTTATGAGGTTTGTAATGATATCGAAAAATTTAATGTTGATCGTATAGTCTATATTTCGTGTGATACAGCTACTTTAGCTAGAGATGCTGGTGTTTTAGTTAATGAAAAAGGCTATCGATTAATTAGTGCAGGGGTTATGGACATGTTTCCTCATACTATGCATGTAGAGTCTATAGCTGTGTTTGAAAGAGTATAGGAGATATTATGTATATTGGTTTGGATATCGGTGGTACAAATATTTCGGCTGGTATTTTTAATGAAGAAAAAAAAATAATTAGTACCGCTAAGATTAAATCAAAAGGCAAAAGAGCTCCAGAAATAGTGCTTGGTCAAATTTATAAGGTGATTGATACCCTTTTATTAGATAAGCAAAGTACTGATGGCCTAAAAGCGATAGGTATTGGGATAGCTGGATTTGTTGATTCAAGGCAAGGAATACTAAAATTTAGTGCAAATGTTAATCTTAATGATGTGAATATCCATGAAAAAGTCGGTCAAAAATATAAAGTACCAGTTTTTATAGAGAATGATGTTAATGTTGGTGTTATAGGTGAGTGGAAATATGGTGTAGGCAGAAGCCATAAAAATATTGTAGGAATATTTGTAGGTACAGGTATAGGTGGTGGATTAGTTATAAATGATCAATTTCTATATGGTGTGACTGGGGGTGCTGGAGCAGTAGGGCATGTGACTATAAATGCTCAAGGAGCTTATTGCCAGAGTTGTGGCTCTCAGGGGGGCATCGAGACCTATGCTGGCAAAGTAGGGATAGAAAATAGACTTATTAGCTTACATAAAAAAGGCATCAAAAGTATATTAATTGATTTTGTATTAGGAAATAATGGCAAACTAAAGGGTTCATACCTTAAAAAAGCTTTAGATTTAGAAGATCCTATAGCAATAGATATAGCTAATATTGCTATGACTAATTTAGGTGTGGCTGTGGCTAATTATATTAATTTATTAAATCCCTCTATGGTTTTGTTTGGTGGGGGAATTATGCAAGCAATAGGAAATGATTACTTGGGTGTGATTTATCAATCTTGTTCTAAATATGCATTTAAAACTATGTTAGATGCCTGTGAACTTAAAATAGCTACTTTAGGTGATAATTCTGGAGTATATGGTGCAATGGATATAGCATTTAATCGACTACAAGGGAATTGGTAATGTTTATAGGTGTAGATATTGGTGGATCAAATATGTTTGCTGGCATTTTTGATGATAATAAGAGAATAATTACAACAGCAAAAGTTAAATCAAAAGCAAAAGAATCGACAGAGATAGTTTTAGGTCAATTGTTTAAACTTATTGATAAGTTGAGAGATGAAATACCTGTAGATAGAAATTTAAAAGGTATAGGTATAGGTATAGCTGGCCTTGTAGATAAAAAAACTTCTGTTATTCGTAGAAGTGTAAATATCAATGTTAGTGGAGTGAATATAAAACATATCCTAGAGAAAGCATATAACGTTGTAGTAGAAATAGATAATGATGTTAATGTGGGCCTTTTAGGCGAGGCTAAATATGGGGCTGGAGTAGGTTATGATGATATTGTTGGGATGTTTGTAGGAACAGGTATTGGAGGAGGCTTGATATTAAATGGTCAACTTTATACTGGCAATAGTGGTTTGGCTGCAGAATTAGGGCATACAATTATTAAACAAGGTGGTGCGTATTGTCCTGGTTGTGGATCCCAAGGTTGTCTAGAGGCATATGCTGCTAAGGTTGGCATTGAACAAAGGATTGAAAATTTAGCTAAAAAACAAATAACTAGCACCCTTGTAGATTTAGTTGTTAAGAATAATGGAAAATTAAAAAGTAGCCATATAAAAAAAGCTCTTGATGAGAGTGATGAGATAGCTTTAGATATACTTAATGAAGCGATGATATATTTGGGTACTGGATTGGCTAGCGCCTTAAATATGATCAATCCATCTATGGTTATTTTAGGTGGGGGAGTGATGGAGGCTGTTGGTGAAGAATATCTCCCTCTGATTAAGAGAGTTGCAATGAGAAATTCATTTGCTGATATATATGCTGAGTGTGAGTTTAAATTAGCGAAGCTTGGCGATGAAGCTGGTATTTATGGTGCTATGGAATTAGTTGCTAATTAAATCTATTTTGGAACGTAAAGTGTTAATTAGAGTTGTTTACAGTTTTTACTTGCAGGTTTTAAATTATTTTAATGGGTTTAGTAATTTTAGGTTTAAAGATATATTTTGTGACTGGAGTGTTTTTGAAATTGCATGGTTATTAATATCTGTAGGAAGCTTAGCTGTAATAAGTGTTTTAACAGCAAATGACTATTTATTTCTTACTACCGTAGCTACTGTCACAGGTATGCTTAATATGCTTTTGGTAGCAAAGGGTAAAATATTTAATTATTTTTTTGCATTTGTAAATAATCTAACATATGCATATATCTGCTACAACCAAGGAATTTATGGTCAATTTTTACTTTTTATTTTTTTCTTCTTTCCTATGCAGTTTTATGGCTTATATATCTGGACAAAGCCACGAAATATAAGCAAAAATAACTATGTTATTACAAGAGTTTTAGCTGTTAAGCAAAGAGTGTATCTTATATCGGGTATAACTATAGCTGCTATCTTATATGGTGCGGTTATTCTTAATGGTTATTTTAATCAACAAGTGGGATTGGTTGCTGATTCATTGACAGATATTATGTCTATAGTAGCAATAGTATTAATGGTTAAAGCATATATTGAACAATGGGCTTTATGGGTGGTTATAAATATTCTTTCGACAATAATATGGATAGAACAGTGTCTCTCTGGTACTGGTGATGGAATAGCTTTTTTAGCTATGTGGCTTATCTACTTATTTAATGCTATATATGGGTATATAAACTGGTTAAAACTAAAAAATGATCCATAAAATTTTCTTTTAAAAAATTTTCATAATTAGCTTAACTTAATAGATAGCTTTCTATATAATCAGCAGTATTCGTAGAGATACTTTTTATGAGAGCTTTATCATGACTGTAAGACAAACTTTATTTCTAATCCTTACTCCTATAATAGCAATGTGCGTATTGTCATTTGGTAATGGGTTTTTTACGACATTCTCATCGATTGAGTTAAATAATTTAGGCCGCTCTAGCTTGATGATAGGGGTAATTTCTGCAGCCTATTTTTTTGGGATGACTACAGGTTCATATTTTTCTCAGTTTACTATTGTTAGAGTGGGCTATATAAGAGCTTTTGTGTTATTTGCATCTTTAATGGCTATTAGTACACTAATAGTGGGAATTAATAAAAGTGTACCAGTTTGGATTTTGTTTAGGTTTATTTGTGGTTATTCTTTAGCCGCATTATTTATTATTATAGAAAGCTGGTGTCTATTATCAGCTGAGAGAAAAAATAGAGGCCTAGTTTTTTCAATATATTTACTTATATATTATGGTTCTCAGGCAATATCACAATTGATGATGAATATTCATTTTAGTGAGGGTCTTTTGGCATACTGTCTTATTTCATCACTATGCAGTATAGCTATTGTACTGATGGCTTTTACTAAGACTGTTGCACCTATTCCTCAATCAGAAGAAGTTTGCTCCCCATTTAGAATCATGAAAAAAGTTCCTTTAGCAATGGTCGCTAGTGTTATAGGAGGAGCGTTGCTGGGTGCAATATACACTTTATTACCTATATTTTTAGTTAGAATTGATGGTGGCCATAATATGATATCAATTTTAATGATGACTACTATTCTAGGTGGAATGTTATTACAGGTTCCTATAGGTAAGCTTTCAGATATTATAGATAGAAGGAAGATAATTTTACTTGCTGGAATAGGAATCTTAGCTGCATCTATTTTAATATTTATTTTTCATAGCTCATTTTTACTATTTTCTGTAATAATATTTATATTTGGAGGGTGTGCTTTTGTTATATATCCTTTATCAATATCACATGCTAGTGATTTCCTTGAGGAGCATGAAATATTAGGAGCAATAGGTGTTTTAACAATAGCATATGGTTTAGGATCAGTAATTAGCCCTGTCGTTATTTCTAGTGTAATGTCAATATCTGGTCCATTTGGATTTTTTATAGTTACGGCACTGCTTAGTGCTATTTTATGTATATATTCTATATATAGAATTTCTTCGAGAAAATCAGCAACAGATACAGTTGCTTTTACTCCAGTAACGCCAGAGAGTGTTGGTTTTAGTCAGGCCCAAGAAGTTGTATCTGATAAGCTTGTGGAATGATAGATAACCATTGTTTATTAATTGCAAAGCATATTAAGCTAGCTTATAATTGTATAAGTTTTTAAAATTCAGAAAAGACCTAGTTTATCTAAAGGAGTATATAATTATGTCATCTCAAATAAGTCAAGTTTTTGCAAGACAGATATTGGATTCACGTGGTAATCCTACAGTAGAAGTCGATGTGGTTTTAGAAAGTGGTGCTTTTGGAAGGGCCGCGGTTCCTTCAGGCGCTTCTACCGGGATAAGAGAAGCTTTAGAACTCAGGGACGGAAATAAAAAAATTTATTTAGGAAAAAGTGTTTATAAAGCAGTAGAAAATATAAATACTAAAATTTCACAGGCAGTTAAAGGGTTAGATGCACTAGATCAAAGATTGGTCGACAAGACTATGATAGAGCTTGATGGATCAGAAAATAAAAAAAACCTAGGTGCAAATGCTATACTTGGTGTTTCATTAGCAACAGCTAGAGCTGCGGCATCCCATCTTAGGAAGCCTTTTTATCGTTATTTAATGGATGTTAAAGAATATTTGATGCCTGTGCCAATGATGAATGTTATCAATGGTGGTTCTCATGCAGATAATAATGTTGATATGCAAGAGTTTATGATTGTTCCAGCAGGTTTTGATAATTTTTCTGATGCCTTAAGATGTGGAACAGAAGTGTTTCATATATTAAAGAAAGTATTGGTTGCAGATGGTTATAGTGTTGCAGGTGTTGGTGATGAAGGTGGATATGCTCCTGATTTACCATCAAATGAAGCAGCTATTGAGGCTATTTTAAAAGCAATAAAAGAAGCAGGGTATGAGCCAGGGAAGCATGTGTTTATAGCACTTGACCCAGCTAGTAGTGAATTTTATAAAGATGGTAAATATGAACTTAAGTCTGAAAATAAATCACTATCTAGTCAAGAAATGGTGGATTACTATGCAGAGTGGGTTGAGAAATACCCAATTGTATCTATTGAAGATGGTCTAGCAGAAGAAGACTGGGATGGCTGGAAATTACTTACTGAAAAACTTGGCAGTAAAGTGCAATTAGTTGGTGATGATTTGTTTGTAACAAACCCAAGTATTTTGGCTAAAGGTATTGAAAAAGGTGTTGCTAATTCAATTTTGATTAAACTTAATCAGATTGGTTCTCTTACTGAAACATTTGAAGCTATGGCTATGGCTGGCCAAGCTGGATATACTTGCGTGGTATCTCATCGTTCAGGGGAAACATCTGATACTATTATTGCAGATTTAGCAGTAGCAACTTGTTCTGGTCAAATCAAGACAGGTTCATTGTCAAGATCAGATCGTATAGCAAAATATAATCAATTGCTTAGAATCGAAGAAGAACTTGGGGAAAATGCTATTTATCCTGGCGTAAAAACATTTGTATTTAACTCTGAGGACGAGCGCCCAGTAAAGCAAGAAATAGTTGTTGAAGAAAGTGAAACAGAAAAAGTAGTAGTTCAAGTCGAAGAATAATGATTGTTTCATGAGCACTAAATCTAATTCTTTTTTTTATATATTTATAACCGCAGTTATATTATTAATAATTGTTTTGCAGTATAACCTTTGGTTTAGTAATACTGGTATTATAAAATATCATGCTTTGCAAAAAGCTGTTACTATACAAACCAAAGAGGTTAAACAAAAATCTCAAACAAATGCACAGTTATATTCAGAGGTAGTTTCATTGCGTAAAAATAGTGAAGTACTTGAGAGCCTAGCTCGTGGAAATATGGGTTTGGTAAAACAAGGAGAAGTATTCTATAGTGTCGAATAAATATATGATAATACCAGCTGCCGGAATTGGCAGTAGGATGCAGTTAGATATTCCTAAGCAATATCATAAGCTTATTAACGATAAATCTGTACTTGATAACACTATAGCGAAACTTATTGATATGGATTTTTTTGATAAGATTATAATTGCTATTAGTTCGAAAGATTCTTTTTGGGTAAATTCTTTATATTATCAACATCCTAGAGTTCAAGTTTGTGCGGGTGGAGATACACGTTTTGAGAGTGTTTATAATGGTATAAAGACTCTTGATAGTTGTAATAATAGCGATTGGATATTTGTCCATGATGCTGCACGACCGTGTGTTGATATTTGTAGTATTAAAAAATTATATAATGAAACTAAGCTTTCTCATTCTCAAGCAGGTATACTTGCTGTTAAAGCTTTTGAAACTGTAAAAAGTGTTATTACAAAAAATATTATAGCAAAAACTATTGATCGTAATAACATATGGCTTGCTCAGACGCCACAATTATCAAGATTAGGTCAACTGAAGAAATCTTTTGATTTTTGTTATTCAAATAATCTAATTGATAAAATTACAGATGAAGCATCAGCTCTGGAGTTATACGGTATAAACCCAGTAGTTGTGGAAGGTTCAAGAAATAATATTAAGATCACCACTAATGATGATTTAGATTTTGTAAATTGGCAATTTAAATAAGAGAAGAGTTTATTTAATTAGTAACCCAATAACATAACCAAATATGATAATTAATCCCATAATAAATAAAGTTGAATCCAGAATAACTTTTCTATAGGCCTTATATTTAATATTTTTATAAATAATAATCACAGGTAAAACATATAAAAGAAATGCTACAGTAGGTGCTACTAAGATACCTATTATATTGAGTATTTTGAAATTAGATATTGTACATATCCATAAAACTATAAATATAAGGCTAATGCATATTTTATTTATCAAAGAGTCAGGTATTTTTATTTTGCAGATATCTTTGAAGAAATATTTAAATAAATACCTAAGAGCTTCTCTTGACCCAATATAGCAACCTATAAATGAGCTAATAATAGCTGTAAAAACTATCATAGGGGCTAATATATTTAATAACATACTCGGATGTTGCTCTTGGACTAAAGTTACTATAGATAGGTTATTTGCACTAGCTCTACTTAAATCTTCTACAGTTGTGCTCAGAAGGCATGATATTACAAACATAAGTACAAAAATGAACAGTATAATTGCATTTATTTTTAGTATTTTATAAATTTTTTCTTTTTCTTCTGATCTTTCTATTTTTACATAATCTCTATAAAAAATTACAAGGCTTGATATTACTGGCGAGTGATTCATCGATAGTACAAGAATTGGTAATACCATTAAAACACCAGTTATGTATCCAACTATACTAAAATGATTATCAGTTATAAACTTATAGTTCCAGTTAGGAATTATGTATATAGATAGAATTATCACGAGAATGATTAGGAAAATAACTATTAGTTGCATAAATTTAAGGATAATATTGATTCCAAAAGAGACTATTGTTAATAGTACAATTAAAATCCCAAAACTAAACCATATGTTTGTAGAAAGATCTATATTTACGATATTATAATTTAATAGAAAATTACTTAATTCACTATTAAGCCCAATAGAGTACATGGGCATATTTAGGAATATCGCAAGAAAATATAAAACAACACAAACTAGGCCTAAGAATTTGCCAAGATTGTGAGTAAATACATCTGTAATTCCTCCATCATCTGCCAAAAGTACGATATTAGACATATTTTTATGTGAATAATAGGTGAGTGGTAAAGCAAGAGCTAGTACAGTAACTAATGCCCATAGACCACTGTCACCAGCTTGTATGGGAAGATATAGTAGTCCAGCGCCTATTGCAGTTCCAAATAGAGTAAATACCCACTGTAGATCTATTTTTGTAGAGTTTGAATACTGGGGTTTTTTCACTAGCTACTCCAATCTAATATTACTTTACCACATTTACCTTCTTTCATGATCTCAAAACCTTTTTGGTAATCATTAATATGGAGTCTGTGAGTTATAACGGGGCTCATGTCCATTCCTGCTTGAATCATACTAGACATTAAGTACCATGTTTCAAACATTTCTCTGCCATATATACCTTTAAGGGTTAATCCTTTAAATAATATAGCTCCCCAATCGACAGAGATATCACCAGCAGATATTCCTAATAAAGATAATTTACCACCATGATTCATGACATCTAGCATCATTGAAATAGCAGAGTTTATACCAGACATTTCTAAGCCTACGTCAAATCCTTCAGTCATACCAATTCCAGACATTATTTTGCGCATTTCTTTTACTAAGCTCTCTTGATCTTTATATGGTGCTACATTTAGTACAAAAGTTGCTCCAAAATCTTTTGCTTTTTTTAGGCGATATTCATTGACATCAGTAACTACTATTCTTCTAGCACCACTGAATCTGGCAATTTTTATAGCCATAAGGCCAATTGGTCCAGCCCCTGTTATAAGAACATCTTCTCCCGTTAAATTAAATGATAAGGCAGTGTGGATGGCATTGCCAAGAGGATCAAAGATGCTAGCAATATCATCAGATATTGTATCTGGAACTTTAAATATATTTGATTCAGGCATGACCATATATTCTGCGAATGCTCCTTGAACATTTACACCAATACCGATAGTCTTTCTACAAAGATGGCGCTTACCAGCTCTGCAGTTACGACATTGTCCACATACTAAATGACCTTCTCCAGATACTCTATCACCAATATCTAATCCTTGAACCCCATCTCCTTTTGCAGCGACTTCACCTACAAATTCATGACCTACAATCATTGGTACAGGGATAGTTTCTTGTGACCATTTGTCCCAGTTATAGATATGTAGATCAGTTCCGCATATAGCAGTTTTTCTGATTTTTACTAATACATCATTATGACCATATTCAGGAATTGCTACATCATTAATCATCCATATTCCTGGTTCTTTCTTCAATTTAGATAATGCTTTCATTTTTGTTAATCCTATATATTTATATAATTTCTAATTCTTTACCAGCTTTTGTAAAACCTTCCACAGCTTTATCAATTTGCTCAAATGTATGTGCTGCAGACATCTGTGTTCTAATACGGGCTTTGCCTTTAGGTACTACAGGGTAAGAGAAGGCAATAACATAGATTCCATAATCTAAAAGTTTCTCAGCAAAATCAGCCGCTTTTTTCTCATCATAAATCATTACAGGAATTATAGGGTGTTCACCAGGTATTAAATCAAAGCCAGCCGCAGACATTTTTGCTCTAAATCTTGCTTGGTTTGCTTGCAGCTGCTCTCTTAATTTACTTGACTCTTTAGTTATTTCGAGGGCTTTTAAAGATGTTTTAGCGATGATAGGAGCAAGAGAGTTAGAGAACAAGTAAGGTCTTGATAGATTTTTTAATAAATCGACAATCTCTTTTTTTGCACAGATATATCCTCCTGATGCTCCACCAAGGCCTTTACCAAGTGTGCCGGTTAATATATCTATACGGCCTATTACATTGCAGTGCTCGATAGATCCTTTACCATTTTCACCTACAAAACCAGAGGCATGGGAGTCATCAACCATAACAATAGCATTATATTTATCAGCTAAGTCACAGATTGCTTCTAAGTTTGCAATAATCCCATCCATAGAAAATACACCATCTGTAGCTATCATCTTAAATCTTGCACCAGCTTTATCAGCCTCTATTAGCTTATCTTCTAGATCTTGCATATTATTATTTACATATCTAAAACGCATTGCCTTGCAGAGTCTAACGCCATCAATAATGCTAGCGTGATTTAAAGAATCGCTAATAATAGCATCTTCTTTTGTAAGTAGAGTTTCAAAAAGACCAGCATTTGCATCAAAGCAAGAAGGGTATAAGATAGTATCTTCAAATTCAAAAAAAGCACTTAATTCTTTTTCTAACTCTTTATGAACGCTATTGGTACCACAAATAAATCTTACAGATGCCATGCCGTAACCACATTCTTCTATATGAGCTTTTGCATAAGAGACTATTTCGGAATTATTGGCAAAACCTAGGTAATTATTTGCACAAAAATTAATAAGAGTATCACCATTTTCTAAATTAATTACAGGTGCTTGCGGCGAAGATATTACTCTTTCACTCTTATATGTGCCGCCATCTTTAATTTCTTGGATTTTATTGTTTACATTGTTATAGAAATTTTTATTCACAGTAGAACTCCTTTAAATTAAGTAACATAAATATCTAACTAATCTAATATATATAAGATAAAGCAAATTTGGAACTATTTGATATAAAAAGTAATAAAAGAGTTTTTAAAAAAGTAATGGGAAAGTATTTGATTTTGAAATAAAAATTTAAATAAATACAGATTAAAGATAAAGCGATTAGTCTAGATTAAATTGCTCTCTAGAATAATCAGCTAATATGTCAGAATTTAGCCCAGTATTTTCTGTGCTATTATAAGGCGGTTGATTTATTGCCCAGAACATACTACCACCATAGTTATTACTGGCAACATAGTCGATAGCTTTTTTATCTACTTCCATACCTTCCCATTGTCCGCTGGCAGCTTGCCCACCAGGTTCAAAACCTAAGACAATTAGATTTGGATCAAGTCTTGATTTAAATGTATTTAGAACATCTTTATAAATATCTATATTCCATGTTTCACCGTTTGGCATATAGTTTGGATTAACATCATAAGCCATTATATTGACCCAGTTGACTATTTTATTTAATGAACTACCATTAGCTCTTAACCAATCATCTATAGCAATACCTTCGCCATCTGAATTAAACCCAGGAAAGCCATATTTTTTACTATCAGACATAAAAGCATTAAATCGAGTTGTGTAACCAATTTGCTTATCTTGCATACCTTCAGCATCAAGTTTTTGACGTAATTTAAGTATTGTTTCAGCTAGTACTGCTTGCTCTTCTTGGGCATTAGGGTTTGGTTGACCATTTGCAAGTTGATTAATATGTTCCCAGTCAAAATCAATACCATCACCAGAAATTTTTAGTAAAGCAACAAGTTGTTCTACTAGATTATCAACTTGGCTTGGACTAATTGTTTGCTGTAAATCAGACCATCCACCTAAGGCCCATATAAATTTACCATTATTCTGATGTACAGATTCGATTAATGCATCAATTTTCTTTCTTTGCCAATTATCGACACGTTCCCAATCTTTAGTTCCTTCTGGATATTGCTTCATAATATCTAATACATCTTTTGCAGTCATAGATTCATAAATAGCAGAGCCACCCCATTCGGTATTAGAGGGATTATCAGGATTAGGAGTTTTTGCTAGGGTTAAAAATGAATATAAGACATGAGTATATGGTGCGATATCATTATTATAGTAAGCAGCATCACTATTTGATGTGCCAGTAGGGGCTTGTAAGGCAGCCTTCCAATTTTCCCAGTAACCGATAATTTTTTTATCAGCTTCGATAGGGGCTTGTTGTTCAAAGCTAATATTAATACTTTGGTTATTTTGATTAGCTGTAAAAGAGGAAGGGGATGTTGCTACTCTGTAGCCATTAATTGAAGTGGTAGTTATAGTCCAGCTAGAATTATCTTTTGGAATATTAATATCATAGTTACCATTCTTATCAAGAGTAATTTCTTGTTTATCACCCTTATCATTAGTTAGAGTGAGAGTAGCTGTTTGTTGATTTGGCAAGCCATTTACATTAATAGTAATATCTTGGGTAGCTATAGCTTGTTTTTCAAATTTCAAAGAGGCTTTAGTTGTATTGAATTTGGTAATATTTACTATGACTGGATCTGCTTTATAGATAGCTCCACTATCTGATAATTCACTTGTAAGTATAGTATATTTAGATCCATTTTCAGAGGCGGGAAGATTATTGATAGTAATAGGGTTGTTAAAGTTAAGCATACCTTGTGTAATTATGTTATCTTGAGCATCTTTTATAGTAAAAGTAGGTTTTTTAGTAGTGTTAATTTCTATTTCAGCGGATAATACTACAGAGCCCTCTTCAGCTGACGCTGGTTGTTCATAGTTTACTTTTACAGTTTTAACTTCGCCTTTATTAACAGAAAAATTAGCATTGTCTACGATGCCTTTGGCGCCATTAATTGTTGGAACTACTATTTTGATATCACCGGCTGGAACTTCAATAGAAACTGTAGAACCCCAGGTTGCATCAGTAATCTCAGCAATTTTAATCTCATCATTATTATAAAGTATTATATCAGGAAGCGATTGATCAGTAATATAATTAGGTTTAGCAGGTAGTATAATTGTAATAGTTGCTTTTTCTTGCACATCACCCATGCCTATATTGAAGTTCTTAACTTCAAAATCTGGAGCATAATTTGCATCATAGGTTACAACATTGGTTGGAGAGAAGGAAAGAACTACTGGCTTATTGGCAGGTAAAATATAACCTTGTCCTTCAGGCCACCATTTTTCAACAGTAACAGAAACCTTATTACCATTCTTTACAACACTATTTTTACCTGGTAGTCCCCAGATGCTTCCAGTTTGAACGCCGTTAGTTAGTTCAAAATTTATAGGATTTTCCATAAGGTTTGTATTTTTATCACAGTGAAACCTAATAGATCCGCTCCAGCCATCTTTGGCTTCATCCATCGTGCAGTTAGCAAATGTTGCTGACCCCATAAGAGTTAATATAAAGGTCGAAAGTATTTTGAATTTGTTTTTCATTGGTATTCTCCTTGTCTATATTCGTAAATATATACTTACCTCTTTTATAATTCGATTATATGATCATTAAAAAAGTTAAAGCAAATAAAATTTAAATAAAATGCTTTCTAAATATATATATTAAAAATTAACTTGTTTTAAATTAATTTAATTTTTGCTATAGCGTTTTGTTACATGTAAGTCGAATATAACAAATAATTTTGATCGTAGAATTATCAAAAAATAATAATTCTATGCAATTTTTAATAGGTTATATAAATTTTGTGGATCTAAATTTGTCTATACTAAGAAGATATTTCAATCTTGGCTATAATATTTGGTACTTTATTCTATTAGTAGTTGTTATTCAAAACCGTGTGTTTACATAGCCTGTTGAGAATGGCGCGTACCAAAAGTTGCTCCAGTAGGGCATATAGTGTTGATTTCATCGAAGATATAGTTAATCTGATAATATTGTGCTAAAGACGTGAGTAATAGCATCAGATAAATTATCAAAAGAATTATTTACTTTTCTTAAAATTCTTTTAAAATTGGCCCAAATTTTTTCTATAGGATTTAAATCAGGAGAATAAGTAGGAAGGTATAGTATCTGTATATCAAACTTCTCTGCTATTTTAGCCAATTTAGGAGATTTATGAAAACTAGCATTATCCATAACAACAGTAGTCTTTGGAATTAACTCAGGACATAAATGCTCTTCAAACCACTGATTAAAAATTTGAGTATCTGTATATCCAGTATACTCTAGCGGTGCTATAATCTTCTTTTCTAAATAGTTATAACCAGCAACTATACTTTTTCTCTGAGTTTGATAAGCAATAACTTCACCATAGCTAGGTTTACCAACAAGAGACCATCCTCTTAGTACAGACTGTTTATTATCCATACCCATTTCATCTAAATATACAAGTTTGTTAGGTTCAATAGTCTCAACAACCTCTATAAAACTTTGCCTATCTTGTTCTTTTCTTTGCTTATATTTAGGTGTCTTTTTTTAAAACTAAAACCAAGTCTGGTAAGACAATCATAAAATGTGCTTCTAGGTATTTCAGGAGCTAATGCTTCTCTAATATCTAAAGCCATTGCATCTGGATATGTTCTTAAGTAGCTTTCTATCGCTTCCTTATCTGTAAAGGTTGCTACTCTACCGCAACCCAAGCCTTGCTTAGATTTATAATCACCAGTTGTCTCGTATAAGTTTATCCAAGATCTAGTAGTACGGATATCTATATTAAAAAAATTACTTAACTCTTTGTCTGTTAGGCCTTCTTTATATTTAGTTATTACGATATCTCTGAAATCTTGGCTATATGATGACATTTTTTCTAAATATTATAACATTATTGTCAAATAACTATCGGATTAACTATATCTTTAGTTAATATTGTTTTATAAGCTGTCAAAGCACTTTTTACTCTTGAAGCTCTTCTCATCCTAGGGATTACTAAAATATTTTGTGAAATAAGCCATAGTAGAGCTAGGGTTTATAAAGGTATGTTTAGTCTATTTGTGATGGTTTTTTAGTTTTGCGATAATTTCTTTGTTTTTAGAGTAGCTTTGTGTTGAAAATTTTGGTAGAGTTTTTCTAAAATCGTTATTTTACAATGTTGTTGAAAGCATACTGTGCTATAGGGATTGATTATAAGTTACAAAATTAATCTGTATATTTGAAATGATCCATGGCTGCTTTTGGATAACGATAACCATAAGCCTTTGGTAGATCATTTAAAAATAATAAATTTTCATTTGAAAGGTTTATATCAATTGCTTTTATATTTTCTAATAAATATTTCTCACGCTTAGTGCCAGGTATAGGTACAATATTTTTCTGCCTTAGTAACCATGCTAAAGCTAATTGTGGTAGAGTACAGTCCAACTCTTTTGCAACAGTCTTCATTTTATCAAGAATTAATTTGTTTTTTTCGATATTTTCATCTGAAAATCTTGGCAAATCTTTCCTATAATCATCTTCTTTGAAATCATCTTTAGAATCTATCTTACCTGTTAAGAAGCCTCGACCCAATGGGCTATAAGCTACTAATCCAATATCAAATTTTCTACACAATTCTAAAACACCATCATACTCAACACCTCTAGACCATAAGGAATATTCGGTTTGAATAGCCGCAAAAAGATCTTGTTCACCTCTTTCCTTAAGGTAGTTATATGCCTTTTCAACAGTCTCAGCCTTTGGCTCTGAAAGTCCAAAATATTTTATTGCTCCTTTATGAGCCAATTCAACAAGAGCTTTTATACTTTCTTCTATAGGTGTTTTATCATCTAATCTATGTAAATAATATAAATCGATATAGTCAACATCCAATCTTTCTAGACTTTTGTAACAAGCTTTTTTAATATATTCTGGACTCGTATCAACACCCCTTTTAGTTGAATCATTTTTATCTCTAATTACTCCACCTTTTGTTGCCAGTACGATTTCATCTCGCTTATATTTTTTGATAACATTTCCAACCAAACATTCATTTTCACCGAACCCATAAGTATCTGCTGTATCAATCATTGCATGTTTACCAGCGACTTCTATATAACTTCGCATTGTTTTAATTGCTTCGTCTATATTAATATTACCGTAGAATTCTGAACTCCCCATCGCTCCATAGCCTATTCTAGTTGTTTTTAATTTACCCAAACCTATATGTTTTTGTATAGTCATTATTTATCCTCTTATTAATGTGATGCTAATATTGTGTCTTTATAGTATGCTCAGGTTTAAATGGTTATAATATCCGTATCAAATACGGATACAAAAAACTAATATGATTACTATAGATTCATGGGCAGAGTTAGATTTTGATAGAAGTCCATTTTTAAAATATACAGAAATAGTCAATACTATAATTAAACCTCTTTCAAACCATTTTGGTTTAGATTGTTTTACATTTCATAAAACTTTTGCCGATGACAGTCAAATAAGGCTATGTAATAATTCTAAATGGTATAAACATTATTTATCAAAAAAACTTTATTTAGAAAGTATTTTTGAATTAAGCGCTGATAAATATCAATCTAGTTATTTTATTTGGTCAACTGTTACAAGTCATAAAAATATTGTCTCTGAAGCGAATAAATTTGGTATTTATCAAGGAGTCACTATAATTAATAGAGTAGGTAATGATTGTGAGTTTTATTTTTTAGGTACGAGTAACTATAGTCAGGCTAGATATAGAAGTCTCATTTTAAATATTAGCCAGATTACAAAATTTGTTCCTTATTTCAATAGAAGAGCCAATGAAATCATTCAGAAACTTAATGCTGATAAAGTATATTCTAAAGATATGAAGTTAAATGTTTCTAATTCTGATACTTTATATGACTTTAATAAAGATAGTTTTATTTTAGATCTTTGTGATATTGAGCTAACTAGTCGAGAAAAAGATGTTGCTTTACTATTAATTAAAAACAAAACAGCTAAAGAAATCGCATTATCTTTATATTTATCTTATAGAACTATAGAGCAATATATAGATCAATTAAAAGAAAAATTTAAATCTAATAGTAAAAGGGAGCTTGAAAGCTCCTTGATGAAACTTTTTTTATAAGGTTATTCTAAAGGCTGACCTATTAAATAGGTATATATGAGTAGATTTGAGTCATAATTGTTATGTAGTTTCATATAATTAATTTATATCCAAGCTAGATGAGGTATATTTTATGTTAATAGTAATTCAAAATGTAAAAGAGGTGTTTTACAAAAAAAAGCTAAAAAACCCAAAAAAGTTCAATAAAGTGCTTGCAATTTGGAAGGGTGATGCGTATTATATGTCTTCACCGGTTGGGAGTGATCCAAACGGTTGAGAAGCCAAGGTTTCGGAAGATATTTAATAGATATGTTATATACAAACACTTTGTTAATGAATTTGAGTATCAGTAGTTAGAGTCAGAAATTAGATTAAACTGAAGAGTTTGATCCTGGCTCAGATTGAACGCTGGTGGTATGCTTAACACATGCAAGTCGAACGGTAACAGGAAGAGCTTGCTCTTTGCTGACGAGTGGCGGACGGGTGAGTAACGCGTAGGAATCTACCCATTTGAGGGGGATACCAGTTGGAAACGACTGTTAATACCGCATAATATCTGTGGATTAAAGGTGGCCTTTGTGCTGCCGCAGATGGATGAGCCTGCGTTAGATTAGCTTGTTGGTGGGGTAAGAGCCTACCAAGGCCGCGATCTATAGCTGATTTGAGAGGATGATCAGCCACATTGGAACTGAGACACGGTCCAAACTCCTACGGGAGGCAGCAGTGGGGAATATTGGACAATGGGCGAAAGCCTGATCCAGCAATACCATGTGTGTGAAGAAGGCTCTAGGGTTGTAAAGCACTTTAGTTGGGGAGGAAAGCTTGTGAGTTAATAGCTCATGGGAAGGACGTTACCCAAAGAATAAGGACCGGCTAACTCCGTGCCAGCAGCCGCGGTAATACGGGGGGTCCGAGCGTTAATCGGAATTACTGGGCGTAAAGGGTCTGTAGGTGGTTTGTTAAGTCAGATGTGAAAGCCCAGGGCTCAACCTTGGAACTGCATTTGATACTGGCAAACTAGAGTATAGTAGAGGAATGGGGAATTTCTGGTGTAGCGGTGAAATGCGTAGAGATCAGAAGGAACACCAATGGCGAAGGCAACATTCTGGACTAATACTGACACTGAGGGACGAAAGCGTGGGGATCAAACAGGATTAGATACCCTGGTAGTCCACGCTGTAAACGATGAGTACTAGCTGTTGGATTCGGTGTAAAGGATCTAGTGGCGTAGCTAACGCGTTAAGTACTCCGCCTGGGGACTACGGCCGCAAGGCTAAAACTCAAAGGAATTGACGGGGACCCGCACAAGCGGTGGAGCATGTGGTTTAATTCGATGCAACGCGAAGAACCTTACCTGGTCTTGACATCCTGCGAACTTTCTAGAGATAGATTGGTGCCTTCGGGAACGCAGTGACAGGTGCTGCACGGCTGTCGTCAGCTCGTGTTGTGAAATGTTGGGTTAAGTCCCGCAACGAGCGCAACCCCTATTGATAGTTACCATCATTAAGTTGGGTACTCTATTGAGACTGCCGCTGACAAGGCGGAGGAAGGTGGGGACGACGTCAAGTCATCATGGCCCTTACGACCAGGGCTACACACGTGCTACAATGGGTATTACAGAGGGCTGCGAAATAGCGATATGGAGCGAAACTCAGAAAGGTACTCTTAGTCCGGATTGCAGTCTGCAACTCGACTGCATGAAGTCGGAATCGCTAGTAATCGCAGGTCAGAATACTGCGGTGAATACGTTCCCGGGTCTTGTACACACCGCCCGTCACACCATGGGAGTGGGTTGCTCCAGAAGTAGATAGCTTAACGAATGGGCGTTTACCACGGAGTGATTCATGACTGGGGTGAAGTCGTAACAAGGTAGCCGTAGGGGAACCTGCGGCTGGATCACCTCCTTAAAGGAAATACGAAAAAATAGAAATAAGCTTTAGCTATTGATTCAGAGGATTTGACTTAGTGTTTGTAGATAATATATTTTAGTGTAAATAAGATAACGGGTCTGTAGCTCAGTTGGTTAGAGCGCACCCCTGATAAGGGTGAGGTCGGTAGTTCGAGTCTACTCAGACCCACCAGAATTTTGGGGCCATAGCTCAGCTGGGAGAGCACCTGCTTTGCACGCAGGGGGTCAGCGGTTCGATCCCGCTTGGCTCCACCATTATTTTATTTGCATGATAATAGAGATATTTAACAATTTAGTATAGAAATAGACTTAAGAGAATAAGTGCAAGCGGTGAATGCCTTGGCATTCAGAGGCGATGAAGGACGTGTTAATCTGCGATAAGCTTCGGTTAGGTGGTAAATGACCTATGATCCGGAGATTTCCGAATGGGGGAACCCAACTAGGACAACCTAGTTACTCACTCGTCATAGAGTGTAGAGCGAACGAGGGGAACTGAAACATCTAAGTACCCTTAGGAAGAGAAATCAATTGAGATTCCCATAGTAGCGGCGAGCGAAGTGGGAAGAGCCTGGTATGATTTAGCATGATATATAGTAGAACAAGTTGGGAAGCTTGACGATAGAGGGTGATAGTCCCGTATACGAAATATACCATGTGGAACTAAGCATACGAACAAGTAGGACGGGGCACGAGAAACCTTGTCTGAATATGGGGGGACCATCCTCCAAGGCTAAATACTACTGAATGACCGATAGTGAACTAGTACCGTGAGGGAAAGGTGAAAAGAACCCTTATAAAGGGAGTGAAATAGAATCTGAAACCGCTTGCATACAAGCAGTAGGAGCATGTGTAGACATGTGACTGCGTACCTTTTGTATAATGGGTCAGCGAGTTACTTTTAGTGGCGAGGATAACTGAATAAGGGATCCGTAGCGAAAGCGAGTCTTAATAGGGCGTATAGTCGCTAGGAGTAGACCCGAAACCGGCGCGATCTATCCATGGCCAGGTTGAAGGTTAGGTAATACTAACTGGAGGACCGAACCCAATAATGTTGCAAAATTATGGGATGAGCTGTGGATCGGAGTGAAAGGCTAATCAAGCACGGAGATAGCTGGTTCTCCCCGAAAACTATTTAGGTAGTGCCTCGTGTATAACTGATTGGGGTAAAGCACTGTTTCGACGATGGGGGTTTTACGACCTTACTGACTCGATGCAAACTCAGAATACGATCAAGTTCAATCACGGGAGACACACTGCGGGTGCTAAGGTCCGTAGTGGAAAGGGAAACAGCCCAGACCGCCAACTAAGGTCCCCAAGTCATAGCTAAGTGGGAAACGAAGTGGGAAGGCCCAGACAGCCAGGAGGTTGGCTTAGAAGCAGCCATCCTTTAAAGAAAGCGTAATAGCTCACTGGTCGAGTCGGCCTGCACGTAAGATTTAACGGGGCTAAGCTATGCACCGAAGTTGCGGATATGTAGATAATATATATGGTAGGGGAGCGTTCTGTAAGCCGATGAAGGTGAATTGAGAAGTTTGCTGGAGGTATCAGAAGTGCGAATGCTGACATGAGTAACGTAAAATAAGTGAGATTCTTATTGGCCGAAAACCTAAGGATTCCTACGCAATGTTAATCAACGTAGGGTAAGCCGGCCCCTAAGGCGTAGCTGAAGAGTGAAGTCGATGGGAAACAGGTTAATATTCCTGTGCCGCTTATATGAACGAAGGAGGGACGGAGAAGGTTAGGTAGGCCTGGCGAATGGTTGTCCAGGTAAAAGTATGTAGGTAGAGATGCTAGGCAAATCCGGCATCTTGTTGATCTGAGGTACGAGACGAAGTCAAACTTGTTTGACGAAGCTATTGATACCAAGCTTCCAGGAAAAGCTTCTAAGTATATTGTATAAGCGACCGTACTCTAAACCGACACTGGTGGGTAAGTAGAGAATACTAAGGCTATGAGATAACTCTGGTGAAGGAACTAGGCAAAATGACACCGTAACTTTGGAAGAAGGTGTGCCCTTGATGGTGATGAGACTTGCTCTCTGAGCTGTTGGGGGTTGCAGATACCAGGTGGCTGCGACTGTTTATCAAAAACACAGCACTCTGCTAAATCGTAAGATGAAGTATAGGGTGTGACGCCTGCCCGGTGCTGGAAGGTTAATTGAAGGGGTTAGCGCAAGCGAAGCTCTGGATCGAAGCCCCAGTAAACGGCGGCCGTAACTATAACGGTCCTAAGGTAGCGAAATTCCTTGTCGGGTAAGTTCCGACCTGCACGAATGGCGTAACGACGGCCACACTGTCTCCACCAGAGACTCAGTGAAATTGAAATCGCAGTGAAGATGCTGTGTACCCGCGGTTAGACGGAAAGACCCCGTGAACCTTTACTACAGCTTTGCACTGGACTTTGAATATTTATGTGTAGGATAGGTGGGAGACTATGATACTTGGTCGCTAGATTAAGTGGAGTCGTCCTTGAAATACCACCCTTGAATATTTGAAGTTCTAACTCAGGAGAAATTCGAGGACAGTGTATGGTGGGTAGTTTGACTGGGGCGGTCTCCTCCTAAAGAGTAACGGAGGAGTACGAAGGTGCACTCGGCATGGTCGGAAATCATGCTAAGAGTATAAAGGCAAAAGTGCGCTTGACTGCGAGAGTGACGGCTCGAGCAGGTACGAAAGTAGGTCTTAGTGATCCGGTGGTCCTGTATGGAAAGGCCATCGCTCAACGGATAAAAGGTACTCCGGGGATAACAGGCTGATTCCTCCCAAGAGTTCATATCGACGGAGGAGTTTGGCACCTCGATGTCGGCTCATCACATCCTGGGGCTGAAGCAGGTCCCAAGGGTATGGCTGTTCGCCATTTAAAGTGGTACGCGAGCTGGGTTCAGAACGTCGTGAGACAGTTCGGTCCCTATCTGCCGTGGGCGTTAGAGATTTGAGAAGAGTTGCTCCTAGTACGAGAGGACCGGAGTGAACGAACCACTGGTGTTCCGGTTGTTTCGCCAGAAGCATTGCCGGGTAGCTACGTTCGGACGGGATAAACGCTGAAAGCATCTAAGCGTGAAGCCTCCTTCAAGATTAGATCTCTCTAGCTATAAGCTAGTAAGGAACGTTGGAGACTACGACGTTGATAGGCTGGGTGTGGAAGTACAGCAATGTATGAAGCTTACCAGTACTAATGATCCGAGAGACTTAAGTCTATTTCTATGCTGAATTGTTAAATATCTTTATGCCCAAAACATAGTTTTGGCGATGATAGCTTGTAGGAACCACCTGATCCCTTTCCGAACTCAGAAGTGAAACTATAACACGCCGATGATAGTCTGGCATTGCCCAGGTGAAAGTAGGTAGTCGCCATCTTTTTCGAATATTAAAGTCTCAACAACAAGAGCAACATATTAAAGCCCCAGTAGATATCCTCTACCGGGGCTTTTTGCGTTTAAAGGGATTTATACTTATAATCACATAGCTTTTTACTTATGTTTAGATACTATTTGCTTGTTGAAGTGTTTTAATTTATCAGATATATTTGAATAGGGTTTATTTCTAGGAATAACTTTAAATTTGTCATATACCTCTTAACTTGATTCACGATAAAAAATGAAAGTATCTAGTATATTAGAGATTGTTATGTTAATAAAAATGATGGTGCTATACTACAAATTGAGTGTAATGCTAATTTGTTTTCAAATAATCTAAAATAGATGGTAAAAAATATTGTATTTATTTCTGTTTCTAATCCAGCATTATGGTGCTCACAAGTTAGCTTAGGTGATTTTGAAAACAATAAGGTGATATCTTATTGTAATAGCATATTCTGAATGTGTATAGTTTATTCTGATGATAATATAGATTCTTTAAATGATAATTATTCGGTATCTAAAAAAGAAAATTGTATATTTAATAAAAAATATTAATCAATGACTTAAAAGTTTAAGGTAATTTATTAGTTTGATTCTTTGTGATTACTTCTTATATTAGAGTATAGTTTAATGGATTATCTGGACATTCATATAGTCCACATTCAAAAAAAGCAGAAATTAAATTAGCAAAAATAACTAGAATAAAAAGTATAAATATTATGTGAGTAAGCAAACGTACTTTTTTATTCTTAGCTTCGGAAACTTCTTGAGGTTTTTCATGAATTTCATATTGCTTAGGATATGAAATTACTATCGCAATATAAATAATAGCCAACATTGATATTACAAATACCCAACTATACATATGCATACCTAAAACTATTGAGCCATAACCAACAGGGTCTGTGACATGTAGAGCTATTTGTCTAAGTGATATAAATGATGTAAGTACTGCTGATAATAATGATAGTGCATAGTGACTTGGACGTATATGAAAACGCATATTTAATAGAAATCCAAACCCAATTGCTAATAGTCCTAATCTTTGTAAGAGACATAGAGGGCAAGGTATTTCATCCATTACAAACTGAAAGAAAAAAGCCATAACTATTATTATGACTATACCAGTAGTTTCTATGGCGCTTAAAGCTTTAATTAAATCATTTGTGGTATTTTTTTTCATTATAAGCTCCTATTTATAAATAGATAGATAAATGACTTGTTGTATGATGCAAAAATACTAATCCCATAATAATAAGAAAGATACAAAATGTTATCACTGCCCATCGTCTATTGAACCATGCAGTTAAAACAGAGATCAGAAGTAAAATAAAACTTATTAATATTCCTGGCATACTATTTGCTCCTTTAATATATAGTTACATAATACAGTTTAGCTTGTTTTACAATATATAGTTAGTCAAAATTGTATTTCATACCACTATCTAAGATCATTATCAATATGTTATAGTTCTTATCTTGAGGTAGTCTTTCTATTAATTTCATGGCAGTAAAATAATTTGCACCGCTGCTATGGCCAGCATATATACCTTGCTCATTAGCTAAATTAAGACAGCCTTGAATGGCTTGTTTATCAGTAAATTGTGATATTTCATCGATATAAGATAAATCCATAGATTTACAAAATACTGGATTACCTGGACCCTCCACTTTATAGCTATAGATATTTTCTTTAATAGTTTTACCATGGTAAAAAATATCATAATATACAGAGCCTTTAGGATCAGGCATAATAACCTTAGAATTAGGGAAAATTTCTTTTATCTTCTTTGAACACCCTGTGACAGTTCCTCCAGATCCACCTACAGTTATAAAGTAATCTATATTAAGCAATTGAGTTAGAAAATAACTGACAATCTCTTGACCTGTGGTTTTATAGTGACACTCAGTATTTAGAATATTATCATATTGATTAATAAATATACCATTTAAATCAGTTGCTAATTGTTTAGCTTTATTTACATAAAATTCGGGATCTTGAAAGTCAGGCGTATTTTTACATATTGTAAGCTGAGCGCCATGATTTTCAATCATTGCTCTTTTTATATTACCTGTTTTCTCTGGACAGGTGATGTGAACTGGATGATTATATAATTTCCCAATTGCAGCTAAAGATGTCCCCATATTTCCAGAACTAGCTTCAATGATAGGTTGATTTGGTTGGATTTTTTTGCTTAAAATTAGCTTTTGAAGTATGTATTGTGCGACACGGTCTTTGATACTTCCTGTTGGATTTAACCATTCACATTTTGCGTAGATATTGTGTTTATTTTTGTTATTTTTAAGTTTAATTATGGGAGTTTTGCCTACTAATGATAACATGCTGGCCAGATATATATTCTTAATTAACATATTGTAGCAAAATGTTTGCTTGCTATCGATATTTTTATATTTATTACTTTATATGTTTTGGACTATAATGCCGAGCAAAATTAGATGAAGAAGTATGTTTTTTAGATTGATGCTTTGGTATCACACTCATAGAGTATGATTTTAATTTTCCTGGATGTGAATTTGCTGATGTTATAAGGCTAAAAAGTATAAAGAATGACAAAATTATTTTTATAGTAAATTGCATAGATTAGTTATTTTTTTGAGGTTAGTTCATCTGTCAGATCACCCACTAGTGAAGATGACATTATAGAGATGCTTTTAACAGGCTGTCCATTTTGAAGGTTAGCTTCACTTAAATCAACGAATACTCTATTACCTACTAAAACATCAGTTATATATAGTATTTTATTTTTCATAGAGATTACACTTTTCCATTGAGTTGGCCATTTATCTTGAAGTCCTTCTTTTGTAAAGTCTTCATCTTTATAGCCTTTTACAAATGGTACAGATACTGAATCTGCAGCAGCAAACATATAGTTTACAGCATCTTTAGCAGTAGAAGCTTCAGGCATATTTTCACTTATAAAACTGGCTCTCACGAACCTGTTTTCAGATTTAGCACCACCAGGTACATTATCTATATTGTAAGCATCAAGACTTTTTATTATATCAAGATTCTCATTTTGCTTTTCTAAGCTTGGCTCATTAGTCATAGCTTTGATATTCTTGTGTACTTTAAGTTCACCATTAACATATTCAATTATAGCACTATTACCTTGAGAATCTTCGATAGAATAATGAATAGGTAAAAAGCCTTCTTTACCATTAAGCTTAACTTTAGGTGTGTATATTTGGTAATTTTGGAGATTATTTAAAACTTCTTGAACTGTTCAATAATTACCCAATATGTATCTAATCCAAACTAAACCATTGATACCTTTAATATTGACATCTCTTTCAGGCTGTTGCATTTCTCCAAAATATAATAAATGTGCAGCTAAGCCTTTCTCATTAATTCCTTCTGCGGTAAGGTTATATAAATTGGTTTCATCTACAGAAACATAGCCATACTTATCTGTCCAATTAAGAGAATTCTTAGTAAGCCTTCCTTTTTCCTTTGTACCCCTTGGATAAATCGTTAAGCTTGGTTCTAAATCTATAAATAGATCCTTTGTTCTAGCAGAATATATTCCTAAATTGTTTCCAAAATCATGATTTAATTCAGAGCATGCAAAAGCAGGAATAACGATTGTTAATAGAATTGTGCCAAGTAAAAATTTTGATATTGTCTTTTTCATTTTAGTTTTCCCATGAATTGCTTTTTTAGTTTAAAGTTAGTAACTCGACTAACACAGGATAGTATATTTGTAGTAGTATTAATTTGTCCATAACAATTAATGCATAGCTATTATGCAAAAGGAGAGGTTATGAGTTATGATGATATTTTTCTCTTTATTAAGCTTATAAATATAGGAACGTTTACAGAGTTAGCTAAATTAATAAATGTGTCTCAGAGTACTGTGTCACGTAGAATTCAAAATTTAGAAGAATCAATGAACACTAAGCTTATAAAGAGAAATTCTAGAGGCTTAGTAGAGATGACAGCTGAAGGAAAGATTTTGTATAAAAGTTTTTGTGATATAGAAGTAAAAGCAAATGATACTCTTCAAAAGCTTTTAAATAGTTCTAAAGAAATTCAAGGCATATTAAAGGTAGGACTTCCAAAAATTTTCTTTGATAATGTTATTGCTGATAAATTAGATATATTCTATACAAGATATCCTAATGTAAAAATAATATTCAGCTATGCTGTTAAAGTTACGGATTTAGTTAAAGATGGTATAGATGTGGCAATCACTACAAAAAAACCAGAAGTGAATAATTGTACAATAAAAACTTTAGTAAAAGCAAAAAGTAAGCTATATGCGTCTAAGAAATATGTCCAAGAAAAAGGTGTTCCTAAAAGAGTAAAAGATTTAAAAAATCATAGGATAATGGGATTCGTTGACCATAATGAATGTCAAAATAATTTGATTGGAATCTCTGAAGAAAATGGTCTTAGAGAGGAGGTTGATATAGAGCCTAAGATATTTCTTAGTAATGCAATTTATGATATTAATTTAACAACAAAGTGTAATAGTATTATAAATACTTTGAACATATTTGTAAGTAATAAAGATAATGTGATACCTATTTTAGAAGAATACTATTTTGGCGAAACTAGTTTCTATCTAGTTAGAGATGTGGGTATACGTAATAATTTAGAACAGGAGTTTATTAAGTTTATAGACGTATGTTTGCAAAATTATAAATTATTTTAATTTATAATAAACTTTGTAAAAACTTATTCATGTATTTTATTAATATAATGTTATAATTATAGAAATATAAATAATTAAATTTAAGTTTATTATGAAAATATATACATATTGTTTGATGCTAATATTAATCCAGTCAGCTGCTTATGCTAATTATGTTAACTACAGTACATTAAATTCTCGTGAGAAAAGATCAGTACATACTTCAAGTAGTGTCCAAGCACTAGAGGATAGGGTTACTTCTGCAAGTGAAAAATATTACTAATCTTTATTTACCAATGCAAAAACTTGAGAAAATTTCTCCCAGTAAGTCATCAGAGCTAAATTCACCTGTGATTGAATTAAGATATTCTTGTACAATCAGTAGTTCTTCGGCAAGTAATTCACCATGACCAAGCTCAAGTTGATGTTTAGCTAGTTTGATGTGATCAAAGGCTTTATTAATAGCATCCACGTGTCTTTCACGTGCTGTATAGATGCTTTCATTCTGGTTTGTATATCCTACTTTTTTTAGAATATGAGATTTTAACTTATCAATACCTATATTATTTGCAGCTGATATATATATATGATTATCCTGATTTTCAGGAGCACCTTGAAGTAGGTCTATTTTGTTATGTACATATGTAATATCTATATTCTTAGGGATTTGGGCATAAAATTCTGGAATTATATCTTTTATATCACTAAATGTGACTTTGCTATTAATATAATCATCAGTTACAAAGAGAACTTGGTCAGCTTCTTGAATTTTTGTAATAGCTCTTTTTACACCTTCAGTTTCAATTATATCATCACTATTTCTTAATCCTGCGGTATCTATTATATGCATAGGTACGCCATTGATTTGAATATGTTCTTTAACAATGTCTCTAGTAGTGCCAGCAATAGATGTTACAATTGCAGATTCTTTGCCAGCTAGAGCATTTAAAAGACTAGATTTACCAGCATTAGGTTTACCAACTAGTATTAATGTAACGCCTTCTGCTAAAATAGCTCCTTGTTTACAGCTATTACGTACTTCTAAAATAGTATTATAAATTTGTGCCAGACTATTATGTATCTTCTGATCTTCTAAAAAGTTTATTTCTTCTTCTGGGAAATCTATAGATGCTTCAACATACATTCTTAGATAAATTAATTTTTCGAGAAGGTTATTTATTTCTTTTGAGAAGTCGCCTTGTAATGATTTAGTAGCAGATTTTGCTGCGATCTCAGATGAGGCGTTTATGATATCAGCCACAGCTTCAGCTTGAGCTAAATCAAGCTTATTATTCATAAAGGCTCTTTCTGTGAATTCACCAGCTTTTGCTATTCTAGCACCACAATCAATAGCAGCTTTTATAATTAAGTTTAGTATAAAAGGATTACCATGAGCCTGTATTTCAACAATATCTTCACCTGTATATGAGAATGGAGAATTAAAAAAGATAGTAATTCCATGATCTATAATCTCTTGGTTATTATAAATATTACAAAATGTAGCATGACGAGGTTTTAGTTCTTTTTTTGTGAGCTTTTGTGCAATATTTAGAGCATTTATTCCTGATAGTCGGACTATGCCTATACCACCATTGCCCTGTGGGGTAGCTATTGCAACGATTGTGTCTTTTGTGTACATATCTATTTTAGTTTTTGGTTAGGGTCAGAATTATTAAAATGATTATCGTTTTCTTGATCAATAATCCTTCCTTTTTTCTTGTTATTATATTGTTTAAAAAAATCAGGATTTTGCTTTATAATTTTTCTACGTAATAAAAAAGAAAAAATCATTAAAAAAATTATTAAAAATATAAATAAAGGAGCAAAAAGTATAAATGATATAATTGCTACAGCAATTAATCCTAACGAGGTTAAAATTTGTTTTGCATTGTTGTTCATCGCTTTTCTTTATGGTTTTTAACTTGTATACTTATAAAGTGCAAGTATATCATTTCGATGATTATTAAAACAGGGTAGTACCGTGTGTTAGACATTAAATCTGGAGGTTTATATGAATATTCAAATTACAGGTAGACACGTAGAAGTTACTGATTCAATTAAAAACTATGTTGATGAGAAGGTTGGTAAGGTAGGACATTATTTTGATAATATTACTTCTACAAAAGTTATTTTAGCTGTAGAAAAAGACCAGCAAGTAGCAGAAGCTATTGTCGCAGTTCCTGGTAGTGAGTTTGTAGCAAAAGCAGAAGATAAAGATTTGTATGCTGCTATAGATATGCTTGAAGATAAATTAGCTCGTCAAATTAAAAGACATAAAGACAAAATGAGATGCAACCATAGTGAATAATATATTTTCATTTTTAACCTATCTTATTGTTCTATGAATCTAAAAGCTCTAATTGATAAGAAAAATATTATTCTAAATCTAAATATTGAATCTAAAAAACGATTAATAGAATTTATAGCTAATAGATTAGCTGATGCTTACCCAAATGTTAGTGAGGATCTTGTACTTAGCAATATTTATAAAAGAGAAAGAATAGGTAATACATATATTGGTAAAAATATTTATATTCCTCATTGTAGGGTAGAAAATCTTAATACAACCAAAATAGTCATAGTAACGCTTAAGAATAGTTATTACGATGATTCTATTAATGATGATATAAAAATAGCTGTAGGTATATTTTTTCCAGAAAATATATCTGAAATTCATATGGAATTATTAAAACAACTAGCTATATTCCTAAAAAGTGACGATATACAAAAATGTTTTCAGCAAGTAAAAACTGCGGATGATTTATATAAACTAATTATTAATACAAAATAATGAATAAAATTTTTAAAAATATTAGAATTGTGCTTGTAGAGCCTTCTCATAGTGGCAATGTTGGCTCGACGGCAAGAGCTATACTAAATATGGGTTTAACAAATTTGTGGCTTGTAAATCCAAAAAAACAAATTAATGATGAAGCAATAGCCTTGTCATGTCACGCTACAGAGGTTGTAAAAAATGCTCAAATAGTGGATTCATTGGAAGAGGCTTTAGATGGTATTGATTATGTTGTTGGAACAAGTGCAAGAGTTAGGCGAGTATCTTTACCAATTGAGTCAATTACAAAGGTTGCTACAAAAATTTTGAGTAAGATTGAAAAATATGATGAAAAAATAGCAATCCTTTTTGGCCGTGAAAGAACTGGATTATTAAATGAAGAATTGTTAATGAGTAATGTACACGCTTATATACCATCAAATGAAGGTTATACTTCTTTAAATTTAGCACAAGCAGTACAGCTAGTTGCATATGAGATATATAAACAAGCTACTGAATCTTCAGATTCATTAAAAGAGGTCCCCGAATATAATCATTTGCATAAAAAGGCATCTGTAAAAGAGCAACAAGGGCTATATAAACACTTTGAAGATAGTATGATAAAAACTGGGTTTTTAGATAAAGATAAACCAGGCTATGTTATAGATAAAATAAGAAGACTTTTCCAACGGAGCGAGTTAGAGACTCAAGAAATAAATATTTTAAGAGGATTTTTAACATCATTGGATAATCAAGGGAAATAATATGATTATATTGGGTATAGATGAAGCTGGAAGGGGTCCTTTATCTGGACCAGTAGTTGCCGCAGGTGTGATTTTAAATCAAAAAACGAAAATTGATGGATTAACTGATTCAAAAAAAATAAGTGATAAAAAACGTCAAGCTCTTTATTTAGAAATTATTTCTAAAGCAGAAAAATACTCAATAGTAGAAGTTTCGCCACAAGAAATTGATAGATTAAATATTTTACAAGCTACTTTAAAGGCGATGAAGCAAGTTGCAAATAATTTAAAAAATCAGTTTGATAGAGTTTTAGTAGATGGAAATAAGCTACCAATTTGGGAGTATGCTTCCGAAGCCATAGTGAAAGGAGATTCCAAAGTTATAGAAATATCCGCAGCTTCTATATTAGCTAAAGTTTATCGAGACAAGATATGTCTAAAGCACGATGAATTATATCCTCAGTATGGTTTTGCTAAACATAAAGGCTACCCTACAAAAGAGCATCTTAAGAATATAAAAGAATATGGCATATTGGATATCCATAGAAAAAGTTATAAGCCAATAAAATTATTGCTTTAGAGGATACATTATTGGTGGATACTTCAGAAAAATATTACACAGCAAGAAAAAGCTTAGGAATATTTGCTTTAACCGCCACTTTAGTCATGACAGAGCTAAATATTTCGACACTTATAGGTTTCTCAAGCCTAGGGTATATTTATGGTAGCTCAGCAATTTCTTTAGGTATGGTATTTCTCATTGGTTTATTGTTTTATACTTTTGTGGTTGCAAAAAAATGGAAAAGATTTGATGCTATAACAGTTTCAGAGTTTTTTTCTCAAAGATATAATCCTATATTTGGTTTTTTTGTGGCAATCTGTCTATTAGTCGCAATGCTTGGTTTTGGAGCTAATTTTATTCATTCAGTTGCTATTTGTTTTCAACAGCTTTTCCCTGAGTATAACCATTGGCTAATTAGTGGTATAGCTTGTTTGATTATGCTTTTATTTACCATTAGAGATGGTCTTTTATCAATAGTGAGAATAGATAGATTAAGTTTTATATTCTCATTATTGTTTTGTATATATTTAGCATACCTTGCATTAAATATGGATGTTTCTTCCTTCTCTAAATCTCAAGAGCCAGGTATAAAGGTATCTTTGCCAATCTCTTTTTCAATTTCTTTGGCTATCTTAACCGCTTTTACTTATATTTTATAGTTAATCTGATAATATTGTGCTAAAGACGTGAGTAATAGCATCAGATAAATTATCAAAAGAATTATTTACTTTTCTTAAAATTCTTTTAAAATTGGCCCAAATTTTTTCTATAGGATTTAAATCAGGAGAATAAGCAGGAAGGTATAGTATCTGTATATCCAGTATACTCTAGCGGTGCTATAATCTTCTTTTCTAAATAGTTATAACCAGCAACTATACTTTTTCTCTGAGTTTGATAAGCAATAACTTCACCATAGCTAGGTTTACCAACAAGAGACCATCCTCTTAGTACAGACTGTTTATTATCCATACCCATTTCATCTAAATATACAAGTTTGTTAGGTTCAATAGTCTCAACAACCTCTATAAAACTTTGCCTATCTTGTTCTTTTCTTTGCTTATATTTAGGTGTCTTTTTTTAAAACTAAAACCAAGTCTGGTAAGACAATCATAAAATGTGCTTCTAGGTATTTCAGGAGCTAATGCTTCTCTAATATCTAAAGCCATTGCATCTGGATATGTTCTTAAGTAGCTTTCTATCGCTTCCTTATCTGTAAAGGTTGCTACTCTACCGCAACCCAAGCCTTGCTTAGATTTATAATCACCAGTTGTCTCGTATAAGTTTATCCAAGATCTAGTAGTACGGATATCTATATTAAAAAAATTACTTAGCTCTTTGTCTGTTAGGCCTTCTTTATATTTAGTTATTACGATATCTCTGAAATCTTGGCTATATGATGACATTTTTTCTAAATATTATAACATTATTGTCAAATAACTATCGGATTAACTATATCTCCCTGGTATGGGCAGAAAATATTTGCTGCAAAATCAGCAAAGGTTGCATTTTATTCAGTTCTGCTGACATCTATAATAGTAAGCTTATTTTATCTTGTGGCCGTTTTTGCTACAGCAAAATATAGTAGTTTTGTTTCTGGTATCTCTCCAGATAGAGCTCTGATAATTATGATTTCACAGCTATTTGCCAAGCCAGCAATACTCTTATTTTATATAGTATTATTTTTAATAGCATTAACAACTATAGCTGCACTGTGGAATACTATGGCTTCGATATGTTTTGTGCATTTTCAAAAAAATAAAACTAAGAAAAATAGTGTGATCACGGTTTGTGGTATAGCAATACTGAGTTATTTTATTGCAAATGAATTCATAGATCAAATTCTTGATAAAATGTTATTATTTAATATTCCTATTGCTGCTTTAGCTTATTATATGGGTTTTATGGCAAGAGACTTAATTTGGTAGGAGCTATTTGTAGTGTCATAATTGGGATCATAAGTTCATTTGTTTGTTATTTGCTCTTAGATCAAGAGAGTTTTGTTTTTTATTGGGCAACCGTATGTATTCCGGTAAGTTTCATAGTGGGATATTTACCAGTTTTTTTTCTCACAGATAGAAAAACTTATTAATATGTGGTTTATTTATCACTAGTAATAAAGAGTTATTATAGAGGTAATGGAAATTAATTTTATATATCAGGCTAGAAATCATTTTAAAATTCCATGTTCCAAGATGTGAATTATCAGACTGCTATTTGTTTGTGATAGCAAAGATATTTGGACTATAGCAATTATTTGATTTTGGTTTTTTATGAATGGATTCAAACATAAGTATTTCTATGGTGTAGTAATTCTATGGGCAATTAGATGGTATTTAAAATATGGAATTAGTTATAGGAATTGTTTGCAGAGTCCACAGTTTTTTCGGTTTTTAATATAAATTAGTTATTTGCAAATAAGGTATGTTTGCGAGTACATAGTGTGCTACGAAGGCAAAATACTGAACTGGATGGAAGATGAGAATAGGTCTCTCGAAGTCGATATAATAGCTATTGCTTCAAACAGTTTAGGCTCGGCTCACATCATTATGTGAATTCTAATTAGATTTCATAGACAATCCATTTTCAATAATACCATTTAAGTAGGCTATAGCTGCTGCTTCTTTATCATTACGAGCTTTATAGTCATTATTTATAGCAGCCTTGGCTAAGTCTTTTACTGGTTTATTTAATTTTTCAATTCAATATTTGCAAATTTTATAGATTTTATTTCATTAAAATAAAAAGTTATAAGTGTAAATAAAGGTATAAAAAGTAAGTAGTTAAAACCTTTTCTATCAAAATAAAGTTGTATAATAATTGCTATTATAATAATAAACAATACTATTAATTCTCTAGTTTTTATTCTTTGAAATATATTTTTACTCATAATGATATCCTGTGATTAATTTAAATATTCAAATATAGTTAATCCGATAGTTATTTGACAATAATGTTATAATATTTAGAAAAAATGTCATCATATAGCCAAGATTTCAGAGATATCGTAATAACTAAATATAAAGAAGGCCTAACAGACAAAGAGCTAAGTAATTTTTTTAATATAGATATCCGTACTACTAGATCTTGGATAAACTTATACGAGACAACTGGTGATTATAAATCTAAGCAAGGCTTGGGTTGCGGTAGAGTAGCAACCTTTACAGATAAGGAAGCGATAGAAAGCTACTTAAGAACATATCCAGATGCAATGGCTTTAGATATTAGAGAAGCATTAGCTCCTGAAATACCTAGAAGCACATTTTATGATTGTCTTAACAGACTTGGTTTTAGTTTTAAAAAAAGACACCTAAATATAAGCAAAGAAAAGAACAAGATAGGCAAAGTTTTATAGAGGTTGTTGAGACTATTGAACCTAACAAACTTGTATATTTAGATGAAATGGGTATGGATAATAAACAGTCTGTACTAAGAGGATGGTCTCTTGTTGGTAAACCTAGCTATGGTGAAGTTATTGCTTATCAAACTCAGAGAAAAAGTATAGTTGCTGGTTATAACTATTTAGAAAAGAAGATTATAGCACCGCTAGAGTATACTGGATATACAGATACTCAAATTTTTAATCAGTGGTTTGAAGAGCATTTATGTCCTGAGTTAATTCCAAAGACTACTGTTGTTATGGATAATGCTAGTTTTCATAAATCTCCTAAATTGGCTAAAATAGCAGAGAAGTTTGATATACAGATACTATACCTTCCTACTTATTCTCCTGATTTAAATCCTATAGAAAAAATTTGGGCCAATTTTAAAAGAATTTTAAGAAAAGTAAATAATTCTTTTGATAATTTATCTGATGCTATTACTCACGTCTTTAGCACAATATTATCAGATTAACTATAGTTGCAACAGAGCCAATAATATTGTTTTGAATTTTTTCAAAACACCATAATCTAGGTGTGGATGGGTATTAGAAATAAGTAGCTACTAAAATCAAAAATTAAGTAAGCTACTATGAAGAGTTAAAATCTATGCTTATATTATTTTAATGTAAAGCTTGATAAGTAATATTAGTTAGGAGTAAGTATACAAATTAATCTAAGGTGATGACATTATCAATGTTTGATTCACCATCTTTTTTAGGATTGGCTGTTTCGTCATCTTCACCTTCATCAATATTAATACCATAACCAAATTCGCGAGCATACATTCCCTGTTCCGTTTCTTTGGAAAAAACTTCTAAAACTGCTTCTATAGGGAGATTAACAGACATTGCTTCACCATCAAAAGAAGCTTCGAAAGTTATATGTTTATCATCTATATTTAAGTTTTGAATGGCTTGAGGAGACAGGTCTAGTAATATTTTCTTATCTTCATCAATATAATTTTTAGGTACTACGACATTGTCATATTCAGTATCTACTAATACGTATGGTGTAAAAGTATGATCAACCAACCAGTCATATGTTGCCTTAACTATATAGGCTCTAAGCATCGCCATATTAAGCTCCTTCTCCTTTGATAGCTTTAATGAAATTTGACTCACTAAACAAATCTTTAATTTCCTTAACAATATTTTTATCTTTTGTAGGAATTGAGATCTTTAGCTTAATAAAGTAGTAAAAAACAAAAGTAATTATTAAAGTCAGAACATTAATATTTTGAGCATCAGGATTGCTTTCAGCATTAACTTCTCTTTCATTAACTATTGTTTTGTACGTGTTTATTATGTCTTTTTGCATAATTAGCTTAATATCATCAGCTTCCTTTTCATCTAGTTTATTTTCCTGAAGCTTAAATAAATTCTGCAGAAAAGTTTTATTAACATATTCTAATAAAATTCTAGCATTAGCTCTCTGTTTTGGAAATACCGGAAACATAGGAGGAAAAGGGTATAGATCTTCGATAGCTTCTATAACTACATTAAGCCTATATACAGCAAATTCATCCGTACTTAGAGTTGGGATATTGCCATTTGGTGTGATGATATTTAGCTCTTCAAGGTATTTGGAATTTTCTTCTTCGGAAACATCTATAAGCTGTGCATTAGCACCTTTGATAAGAAGGATTGTTCTTACGATATCACTATAGATATCATCTTTTTTTATGTATAAAACCAAAGTTTTATCCTCCTAATAATGGAATAAAAGCATAATAGAAATGGTTAATATAAATGATATATTAACGTTTAGAGAATTGTCTTTTTCTACGTGCTTTTCTAAGGCCTGGCTTCTTACGCTCAACTTTACGAGAATCACGAGTTACGAATCCTGCTTCACGAAGGGCTGGCTTAAGATCTTCATCATATTCGATAAGAGCTCTAGTTATACCAAGACGAATAGCTCCAGCTTGACCAGTAGTACCACCACCTTTGACAGTTACTTTGAAATCAAAGTTATCAGTGTTGCTAGTTAGTTCTAGAGGTTGTTTAACAACCATGCAATCTGTCTCACGACATAAATACTGTTCTAATGGAAGTCCATTAACAATAAATTGACCATTACCTTTTTTCATAAATACACGAGCCACAGAGCTTTTACGACGACCTGTACCATAATTATATTCTGACATTTTTTACCATCCTTTATTAAATATTTTGAGCTTGAGGTTGTTGAGCTGTATGTGGGTGAGTTTCACCAGCATAAACTTTTAACTTTTTGAACATTGCACGACCTAGTGGAGTTCTTGGAAGCATGCCTTTAACAGCTTTTTCAATAGCTCTTTCTGGATGAGTTGCAATCAGTTTCTCAAAAGATACTGATTTGATACCACCAATATAGCCAGTGTGATGATGATAGATTTTAGCTTTTTTCTTGTTACCTGTTACAGTAACTTTTTCAGCATTTACTATCACGACATAATCACCAGTATCCATATGAGGAGTATATTCTGGTTTGTTTTTACCTCTTAGGATCATTGCTACTTCAGTAGCTAGACGACCTAAAGTTTTATCTGTAGCATCAATCAAAAGCCATTCTCTTTTGATATTTGATGGTTTTGCAGTAAACGTTTTCATCTTTTTTCCTTTATATTATTGTTGTCAATTACTCAGTTTTAGCAAAAAATTCTATTAGACAAGAGTGTTTAAAACTTGTTGTTAGTTTGAAATTTTAAGCAGTGTATATGATACATTTTATAGAGATAATAATCAAATTGTTTTTTCAAACAAAGGCCAATCCTAGTTAGTGATTATGATTGTTTTAATTACCTTAGCACTATTTTTTAATAGATTTGTTCTGGGCTTGAGCTTACTTATTTAAATAATTGTTGAGGAGTTTATTTGCTTGGTTATTAGACCTTCTAATACAATTTTCAATAGCAAGTCTATCAAAGAAGTTGCCAGTTAGGTATAGATTAGGAACTTTAGCTAACTCTATGCTGAGATCATTTAAAAAAAGCTTATGGTTACGGTGATATTTTGGTAAATAGTTATGCTTAATCTGAGTGTATAGAATATCTTGTTCTGATATTTCTAATAATTTAATTATTTTTTTTATTAAAATGGTTTGAGAATATTCTTTATGGCAGTGAAATACTATTGCTCGTAGTCTTGTGTGTTCAATAACATCTCTGCTAACTGCTGAATAGAAAAATTGTTCTTTACCTATTAAGCCTGCTAGGTTTTTGATATGTTTTAAAGATTCTTTTGTAACAACAATCCCTAGACTTATTAATTTGGAGAGTTTCGGTCGGAAGTTGTGTTTTGCGATGACTGGAGCTACATCTTTTAAAAGAGCCTCTGTGATATGCCATGGAGTAGCTAAGCAGAGGTTATCACATGAGTAGCTTTGATTTTTTGTTTGTATGATCCAGCTATTATTATCTCTTAATATTCGAGAAACTGATTCTTTTATAATGTTTTGATTATGATTTTTTAAAAGTTTTGATAAGCCATTCCTTAGAGTGAAGCTTCTGGGAAAAGCTGTATTGCGCTGATATTTTTTAAATAAATATTCCATAGGAAAATCTTTACTATCTTGTGAAAGGACTGCATTGAAGCAATATTTTAAAGTTTTGAGATAGTTAGCTTTCCCAAACACTTTTGAGGCATATTCTTCTACAGTTTTATTTTCTTTTGAAGTTTTTTTGTTTTTTAAATATTTTAGAGCTAAACTAAATAGGTTTAGATTTATAAATATGCTTTGGATTTTATTGTTTGGTTGCACAAATAAAAAAGGTGCTTTTTTTCTTGACAATATTTCCTTTTCTAGGGAATTATTACTAATATATTCTATGGTTTCTGAGTATGAGTTATAGATGGTGTGAGCTCCCATTTCAAACCAAAAATCTTTATATTTAATAGAGTCAATACAACCACCAACCTTATTTGCTTCAAAAATACAGTTTTCTATTCCAGAATCAGAAAGTTTTTTTGCAAAACTTATTCCAGATATACCGGCGCCTATAGTTATAGTGTTAAAATGTTTCATATTATTCTTTTGGTAAAAGTATCCATAATTTGCCACGATTATTCATATGTCCAGCATTAAACTCAGCTTGTTTGCCATGACCCCAAAATACATCTCCTCTAATTGGACCAAGTATTGCACCTCCAGTATCTTGAGCTATCATCAATCTATCTAAAGGTTTTGTATCTTCATTATTGTCTTTGTAATAATCAGTTTCAAGCCATAATGGTACTCCATATGGATAATATTTATCATCTATAGCTAGAGAATATCCTGGCGTTAATTCGACATCTTGAGCACCTACAGCATTGTTACGATTTAAATATCTAAAGAATACAAATGATGGATCATAGTTTAATACTTCATCAACTTTGTTTTTATTATCGTATAGCCAAGCTTTTATTGATTGCATTGACATACCTTCAGCAGATGCATAGCCATGATCAATTAGGTATTTGCCAATAGGTTTGTACTGATGTCCATTTTGACTATCATATCCTAGTAGAATGTCACCACTATCTGTTTGTATGCGTCCGGAACCTTGGATTTGAAGAAAAGATCTATCTACTTTGGATTTTACCCATACTAAAACATCTTTGTTGGAAAATATATTCCCTTGCGATATTTGTTCTCGGGTGTAGTATGGAATGAATTCATTTTTTTGGTATCTGCCAAAAGAGTAGTTACCATTAGTTTCTTGCTTTTTTATCAAATCATCAGGTGTACGATAGATTGGAACTGTATATTGTAAGGTTTTGACTAAGCTCCCCTTTATTGTTGGCTCATAGTAGCCAGTAAATATTCCAGTGTCTTTATTTTCATATAAAATTTTGTAAGGAGTAAAATTTTTTTCAAAGAAAAATTTGGCTTCATTATTTGATTTAAGATTGGTTTGGATTGTTTTCTTGCAAATATTTAACCAGTTATTATATTGAGGATTATTTTCTTCGATTATTTTTTCACAAGATTTTTTAAATACCTTAAAAGATTTTAGCTGGTTAGCATCGCGCCAGTTACTTAGATCTTTAAAACTTGATTTTTCATATTTTACTTTTTTTGAATATTTTTTTGTTAAATAGTGTTGAGCCGTAATATTAGCACAGCTAGAGATGAATATTGTTAATAGTATAAGGCTTATTTTTTTTGAAACTTTCATTATATTTTTGCCACCTGTATTAAAAAAATATCAATAATTATCTTGAAAATATGAAAATAATCACAATCTATCAGATTGTAATATCAATAGACGCAAAATAAAAGGTTATAATAATGAGTAAAAAAGAAAAAGCAAAAGATATCGATTCTTCAGATTTAAATACTGAAGCTCAAGAATCAGCAGACACTCAGTTAGATGAGCTTTCAATAGATGAACAGTTAGAAAAAGCAAAAGATACTATTAAAGAACTTGAAGAAACATGCGATTCATTTAAAAATGAAGCTCTAAGAGCAAAAGCTGAAATGGAAAATATTCGTAAACGTGCGGAAAGAGATGTTTCTAATGCACGTAAGTTTGGAATCGAAAAATTTGCAAAAGAACTTATGCCTGTAACAGATAGTATAGACCAAGCATTAAAACATGAGGTGAAGCTTGAAGAAGCTGTTGCTATGAAAGAAGGTGTTGAGATGACATCTAAGATGCTTTTAGATGTTTTGAAGAAAAATGGCTTAGAGGAATTAAATCCGGTTGGAGATAAGTTTGACCCTAATTTTCATGAAGCCATAGCGATGATACCAAATCCAGAGATTGAGGATAATACTGTTTTTGAAGTCTTCCAAAAAGGATATTTGTTGAATGGCCGTGTTGTTAGAGCAGCAAAAGTAATAGTCGTAAAAAATTAAGAAATATTTCTTGAAATTTGACAAAACATAGCCATATATAGATTAATGAATTTGAAATTATAAAATAACAAGTTATAAATAGGAGAATAAAACAATGGGTAAAATAATTGGAATAGATTTAGGAACTACTAACTCTTGTCTTGCTATCATGGATGGTAAGAGCGCTAAAGTGATAGAAAATGCTGAAGGTCATAGAACAACTCCTTCAGTTGTGGCTTACACAGATGGTGGCGAAATTTTAGTTGGTCAATCAGCTAAAAGACAAGCTGTAACAAATCCTGATGATACTTTTTTTGCAATCAAAAGACTTATAGGTCGTAAGTATGATGATAAAGCAGTACAAAACGATATAAAAAAGAAAGTACCTTACGCAGTAGTTAAAGCTGATAATGGTGATGCTTGGGTTGCTACTAAAGAAGGTAAAAAAATGGCACCACCTCAAGTCTCTGCTGAAATTTTGAGAAAAATGAAGAAAACGGCAGAAGACTTCTTGGGTGAGCCTGTAACTGAAGCTGTAATTACAGTTCCTGCTTACTTTAACGATAGTCAAAGACAAGCTACTAAAGATGCCGGTAAAATTGCAGGCCTTGATGTAAAAAGAATCATCAATGAGCCAACAGCTGCAGCATTAGCTTATGGTGTGGATTCTAAGAAAGGTGAGCAAACAGTTGCAGTATACGATTTAGGTGGTGGTACATTTGATATCTCTATCATCGAAATTGCTGATGTTGATGGCGATAACCAAATCGAAGTACTATCTACAAATGGCGATACTTTTCTTGGTGGTGAAGATTTTGACTTAGTTCTTATGGATTACCTAATTGATGAATTCAAAAAAGAACAAGGTATTGACCTTCATAATGATAAGCTAGCTCTTCAGCGTGTACGTGAAGCTGCTGAAAAAGCAAAAGTAGAATTATCTTCAGCTCAACAGACTGATGTTAACCTACCTTATGTGACGGCTGATGCTACAGGTCCTAAGCATTTAAATGTGAAGATCACTCGAGCTAAATTTGAATCATTGGTTGGTGATTTGGTTGCTAGAACATTAGAGCCTTGTAAAAAAGCTTTAGAAGATGCAGGTTTAAGCAAATCTGATATTACAGAAGTATTGCTAGTTGGTGGACAAACTCGTATGCCTTTAGTACAAGCTAAAGTAAAAGAGTTCTTCGGTAAAGAGCCACGTAAAGATGTCAACCCTGATGAAGCAGTAGCAGTTGGTGCGGCGATTCAAGGTGGCGTACTTTCTGGTGACGTGAAGGATGTACTTTTACTAGATGTGACTCCATTGTCAGTAGGTATCGAAACTATGGGTGGTGTGATGACTAAGCTTATTGATAGAAATACGACTATCCCTACTAAGAAGTCACAAGTATTTTCAACAGCTGAAGATAACCAGCCTGCGGTAACTATTCATGTACTTCAAGGTGAGCGTGAAATGGCTTCAGCAAATAAATCTTTAGGTAGGTTTGACTTGGCTGATATACCACCATCTCCTCGTGGCATGCCTCAAATCGAAGTAACTTTTGATGTAGATGCTAACGGTATAATGAACGTATCTGCAAAAGATAAAGCTACAGGAAAAGAGCAAAATATCGTGATTAAATCATGTGGTGGTATTTCTGAAGAAGAGATAGAAAAAATGGTACAAGATGCGGAAGCTAATTCTGAATCAGATAAAAAGTTCCATGAGTTAGTAACAGTAAGAAATGCTGCTGATAACTTAATTCATAGCTCAAGAAAAGCGATTGGTGAGCTAGGCGAAAAAGTAACTGCTGAAGAAAAAGAAGCAATAGAAGCAGCTTGTAAAGAGCTTGAAGAAGTTTCTAAGGGCGATGATAAAGAAGCTATTGAAACTAAAACTAAAGCTCTTGAAGAAGTATTTACGCCTATTGCTCAAAAAGCTTATGCAGAGCAAGCACAAGCTCCTGGCGCAGAGGGCGGAGAATCAAGTACAGAAAAAGCAAAAGACGAAGATGTTGTTGATGCTGATTTTGAAGATGTTGATGACGAGAGCAAAAAATAAGAAATCTAATTAATCACTAAAGTGCGGTTTATCCGCACTTTTCTATTTGGTATAATAATCTGTCTTAAATTTTTAGGTTAAAATATAATGCAACAACAGAAATGTTATTATGAAACTCTTAGTGTCGCAAAGACAGCTAATGGCACTGAAATTAAGCGAGCTTACAGAAAGCTTGCGATGAAATATCACCCTGATCGTAACCCTAATGATAAATCAGCTGAAATTAAATTTAAAGAAGTTTCAGAGGCTTACGAAATTTTAAGTGATGATCAAAAACGTTCTCGTTATGATCAATTCGGTCATGCTGGTGTAAACCAACAAGGTGGGGCAGGTGGTCACGCAGGCGGCTTTAGTGGTTTTGAGGATATTTTTGATACATTCTTTGGAGGAGGTAGTGGCCGAAGTGGATCATCAAGATCTGGGGCTTCTCGAGGTAGTGACCTTGAATATACTCTTGAAATAACTTTAGAAGAAGCTTTTTTTGGAGTAGAAAAGGAAATAAATATACCAAGAATGTCAGATTGTGATAGCTGTGATGGAACTGGTTCAAAATCAAAATCAAAGACTACTTGCCATGCATGTCATGGTCAAGGTACTATTCGTCGCCAACAAGGTTTCTTTGCTTTTGAGCAAACTTGTCCTGTGTGTAATGGTAGTGGTTCAAGTATTGCAGATCCTTGCGAAGATTGTCATGGAGTTGGTAAAGTTAAAAAACAAAAAACTCTAAAAGTTAAAATACCTGCAGGTGTTGATACTGGTGATCGTATAAGATTACAAGGTGAGGGCGATGCTGGTTCAAGTGGCTTAATGAATGGGGATTTATATGTACAAGTTATGGTCAAAGAACATAAGCTTTTTGAAAGAAAAGACATAAATCTTTACTGTGAAATGCCTATAAGCTTTACAACTGCTTGCTTAGGTGGTGAAATACAAGTGCCAACTCTTGATGGAGAAGTGCAACTAAAAGTAGTCCCTGAAACTCAAACTGATAAAATATTCCGTTTGAGAGAAAAAGGTATGAAATCATTGCGTGGACAAAGGCGTGGCGATTTATTATGCAAAGTGGTTGTAGAAACTCCAGTAAACTTAAGTGCTGAGCAAAAGAATCTACTGCAGAAATTTGCTGATAGTTTAGGTGAAGCTTATGAAAGCAAACATTCTCCAAAAAGTAAAACATGGCTTGATAATGTCAAAGATTATGCAAAAAAGTTTTTTGAATAATTACAAACAAAGGTAATTTTATATATATTTGATTATTGTGATATCGAGTTATAATAATTAGGATATAAAAGTTATATTATTCTATTCGTGTTCTAATTCTGTTTTACCATGATAAACCTTATCATTAGTATATATTTTAATTTCTAAATCATGTTTTTCACCACTGTTACCATTACCTTTATCTTTACTGCAGTCTATTCGGATGATTTCCCAGTCATTAGCTTTACCTACAAAAACTTTGTTTCTCCCAGGTTGCTTAACTTTAGCATCACCATAATCTCTAACTTCACAGTTTTTTAGAGCAGATCCAGAAATATCAACATCGTAGTAACTTTCATTTTTTATATCTTTAGGTAAATCATTATTTTTATCAAAACTCATATCATGAATATGAGGGGTGCGAACATTTATATACAACTCTTCTTTAGGTTTATTATAACTTTCTAGAAAAGCGCATGATGCTAATACAGATGCTATTATTGGTAAAATTAAAAGTAATTTTTTCATATCTTATAACCCATAGACCTTTTTAATAATCTTAACCAGAATATAAAAGTTAATCAATCTTTTAGATTAAGATTTGGAAGTAATATTAAGATTAGAATGAAGGAGTTAGGGCAGGTAATCTTTTATGATGGCTTCGATTATGCCAAAAATTTATTTTACTTAAGGCATGGTCACTAACTGGTTTTCCATCTAAGAAATCATCTATTTCTTTATAGGTTACCCCCATTTCATCTTCATCAGTTTGTCCAACCCATAAACCTGCAGATGGTTTTTTTATTAAAATGTTTTGCTGAATCTTTAGGTATTTACCTAGCTCAAAAACTTGTGCTTTTTTCAGTTTTATAAGAGGGAGAATATCTGCAGCGCCATCGCCAAATTTAGTGAAGTATCCCATATGCCATTCACAGGCATTATCAGTACCTATAACTATTCTATTGTTTTGTTGAGCATAAGAGTAAAGATACATCATCCTAAGACGAGCTTGAGCATTACCTTTTATAACATGTTGTCGATCACTTTTAGGATTATTCATTTTTTCAGTTGTTTTTGAAAAAACTTCATAAGTAGGTTGAATAGGGACTATGTGATAATCTATATTAAGTTTTTTAGCTAATTCAACAGCATCTTGAGTGTCAGTATCTTCATTGTTTTTAGAGGGCATGATTAACCCTGTTACAGGAAGGGTGGTTTTAGTTGCTAAGGCTACGGCAACAGCTGAATCAATACCACCACTTAGACCTATTACAAAGCCATTAGCTGGATAGTTTAAACAATTTTCTTTTAACCAATCAACTAATTTTTGTGAATACTCTTGAGGCTTTAAGTTTTTTATTACTTTCATTATTATATAACCTTGACCTAGAATATAATGAAGCCATAAAATGTCTAATATTATATTCTTAAGTGTTTTAATTTAAATGTTTAATTTTACCATATCAAGGATATTTGTTTGTAGTAATTATCTTCATCTTTTATAGAGAGAGTCGATAGATTAAAATCTTATTTATCAAATGCAGGATTATTGTAATGAGGCTTACTATAATTATCGACATTATAGCCACTTCCTAATGATTGATATAGGTTGACTATACTAATAAGAGATTGTAATTTAGCCTGGTTAACTTGCATTTTTTGATAAAGCACATTTAGATTTATACCTGAGTATTGAGCTTTACTTATTGCCCCTGCTTGGTATTTTTGTGCAAAAATATTTTCTTGTATTTTTGTGGATTTTAGAGAGACTGTTTGTTCTTTATAGTTTTCCTCATTAGCAGATCTCTCAGATAGACTATCATCAACATCTTGAAATGCTTGCTGTAAAGTGTTGATGTAATCATAGTAACCTTGATAGAACTGAGCTTTTGCTTTATTACTATCAGCAAGAATACTTAAATTAAATACTGGTACAGCAGCTACTGCTTCAGCAGCCCATGCCCAAGCATTCATTGTAGCTAGCTCTCCAAGAGCTAAAGTGACATTGCCAAATGCACCAGTTAAGTCAATGCTTGGAAAAAATTGTGATCTAGCTAGACCAATGTTTGCATTTGCTGTTTCAAGCTTATATTCAGCTATAGCAATATCAGGACGATTTTGTAAAATTTGTGAAGGCATATTGACAGGTACTTTAACATTAGCATTAATATCATTAAGAGTTCTAGAGGTGACAATCTTACCTGGATTTCTGCCCATTAGTATTTTAAGAGTGTTTTGAAAGTGGACTATATTATTTTTAATTATAGCTACTTTACCTTTTTGTACTTCAAGTTGCTGCCTTATGATTTCTTCAAGCATTGGAGAGCTTTCTCCAAGCTTGTGTTGATCTTGAGCATAATGAAATAGTAATTCTAATTGATTAACCATATCCGTTTGAAGTCTTAATTGTTCTTCAGCTGTAATTAGAGAGAAGTATGCGGCGCTTACCTGGCCAATAATTGATAATCTTGTAGTATTTTTAAGATTGATCTGCATTTTTTTACTAAGTCTAGCAATTTCACCTAGTTTAAATTGCCTAATTATATTTACTGTATAGCTAGGAAGTATGCCAACTAAAGCGCCACCAGCTGTAATGGAATTTGGGGCTTTTAATGCTGGTATGCTTGCACTAGAGCTTGTATCAAATGTTTGAGCGATAAACCCGCCACCACCTACACTTGCTGTAGGAAGCCATCCATAGTTAGCTTTATGTATTTCAGAGTTAGCTTGGAGTATATTACCTATGGAGACTTGAAGTTTATTGTTATCTTTCAATGCTGTGGTTATGAGATTATTTAAAACTGGATCATCAAAACCTCTCCACCAGGCAAGTTTAGTAAGATTCCAGTCTTTAGTTATTTCTATGTTTTTATCTTGGTTATTCCATAGGGCAGGAGTTTTTATTTTAGGTCTTTCATATTTTGGGCTAAAAAAGCTACAACTAGAAGTTAATAGTGTAGTAGCAATCATAGTTAAAGAGAGTATTTTTTTCTTAATCATAATTGTTACCTATAAAGTATCTACTTTAACTGTTGCACTTGCACCAACTCTTAGAGGATATTTAAGATCATTTTTTAAAGTTATTTTTACAGGGAAGCGTTGTGTAACCTTAACCCAGTTTCCTGTAGCATTTTCTGGTGGTAATAGTGAAAAAACTGATCCAGTTGCATAGCTTAAGCTATCCACTTTACCAATGTAGGTATGACTATACATATCTAATTCTATTTTAACTTTTTGACCTGGCTTGATTCTATCAAGATCTGTTTCTTTAAAGTTTGCATCAACCCACCATTTTTTATTATCAATAAATCCAAATAAAGGTTGGCCTTGAGAAACTAGTTGGCCTTTATAAATTTTCAAATTTGATACATAGCCATCATCTGGTGCGATTAGTGTGGTATAACCAAGATTTAAGTTGGAATTATCATAACCTATTTTCGCAGCACCAATTTGAGATTTAGCAATTTCAACTTGAACTAGAGATTGTTTAAGATTGGAATATGCCTGATCATTAGCTTTTTCTGCTTGTATTTTTTGGTTCATATATTTTTGTGCATCCTGTAAGGAACCAGCATCAGCTTTGTATAGTTTGATGTATCTATCAGCCATATTTGTGGCAGTATCTAAGGAAGCTTGCGTTTTCATTAGATTAGATTTAGCTACGTTTACTCTTTCTTGAGCTAACGCAAGTTCTCCTTTTGCTTGGATAACTTTAGTATTAGCTTGAGCCACTTGATATTGATAGTCTTGAGGATCTATTTGTACTAGCTTATCTCCTTTGTGGACGTACTGATTATTTTTAACATAAACTTTTTCAATATAGCCGCTAACTTTGGGTGAAATATTAATTATATCTGCTTTTACATACGCATTATTAGTATTAGGAAATATTTTGTTATACATATAATAGCCATAAATAGCTATTGCTGTAGCAGCTATAATACTGCAACCAATCACTATTTTTTTAGTGGAAAATTTAGATTCTTTATGTTTTTTTTCTAAATTGGTTTTTTGTATGTTTTCTTGTGACATTTGATGTTCCTATTATCATTTAATGCATTATTGGTGCTGAAGCATCTTTAGGGGGTTCTTTTAATAGTAAAGGTACAATAGCTAAGGCTATGCTAAGGATGCCTATTACATAGAAAGAATTAATATAACTTAAAAGACTACTTTGATGCATGACCTGTTGTTTTGCAATAGCAATAGTTGTGCTAGTGTCAGCCATAGAGAAATTATAACTCCATGCTTGAAAACTATTATTCATAGAAGATATATTTTGAGATAGTTCTTGAAAAGTTGTTTGTTGGTTTCTCGATATAAAAGTTGCTACAAAGGCTGTTCCAACGGAGCTTCCAAAATTTCTAAAAAAATTAAAAGAGCCTGACATATCACCCATATCCTCATCTGCAACCCCAACTACAAGGACACTCATAAAAGGTATAAAAAACATCATCATTCCAAACCCTTGAATTGCTGTGGTAAGTATAACATCAAACTCATTTAGTGTAGCAGAGAAGCTTGCTTGAATTAAGCAAGCAATTCCGAACGTAATCATTCCAAGGCAAATTGTAATTTTTACACCTAGTTTTTTAATCAAAATAGTTTGAGTTAAAGCTGCCCCTATAACTGCTGCAAGACCTCTGGGTGCTGTTATATATCCTGCTAAATCAACAGGGTACCCATAAACTTGTTGGAGCATGGTTGGTAAGTATGCCATAGCGGCTGAGAATAATAGCACAAACATAAAGCATAAAAAGCAAGCTATAACAAAGTTCAGATTTTTAAATATTTTTAGTTTTACAACAGAGGAGTAAATCAGACCTCTCCAAATAAAAAAACTTAAAGAAACTATTGATGTAGCAAGTAAAATTATCATTTCAATAGATTCAAACCAGCCATTAGTATTACCATTATCAATAAAAAGCTCAAGACAACCGACTCCAATAGCCATAAATCCAAAGCTAATATAATCAATTTTGATTTTTTTAATTGGGGTTGCCTCCATCATAAACAAAATGACTACAAAAGCTATTACACAAAGAGGTACGTTTACATAAAAAATCCATTCCCATGATAAATTCTCACAAATAGCTCCACCAAGTACAGGGCCTATAATAGGGCCCATAACTATAACCATACTATATACTGTCATCATTTTATTATATTCTTCATTCTTGAAGCTAGTAGAGATATATGTTTGCGCGACTGATGGTAAAAATGCTCCTCCTAAACCTTGGAAGGTTCTAAAAACTATCATTTCTGGTAAAGAAGTAGAAAGCCCACACATAATAGATGATACACCAAATATTACTGATGAAATAAGAGCTACTCGCTTTATACCATATTTTTCTATAACAAGTCCAGAAAGGAGTATAAATATTGCTGCTGTAACAATATATACAGTAGTTACATCTGCTATGGTTTCAACATTAGCTCCAATAGCTCCCATGATTTGAGGGATTGCAACAGCCACAATAGTTAAGTCGACAATCTCTGCTAAAGCTAGTAAGCTTATAGCAAGAGCAACGATTGTCCTTTTTTGACTCCAAAATCCAATATTAGGTGTATTAGCTTGCATAGGCTTATTTTCGCTTATTGGTTTTTATAAAAAAACTCAGTTCGTATAAAATATAGAGTTTAAATAGATAAATCTAAATATTTACTTTTTTAAAGTATTATATAATTTTAACAATGTATTATAGCATTATATGAGAAATAAATAGTGAATTTTAGCTAAAATCTTATAGGCGGCAAAGCAGTAGCTATAAATAGTATAATAAGCACTTTCATAAATATCTGGCTTGTTTGATTAGATTTTATTAATCGATAAACTCTTGTTTAAGTTTTTTAATATCTATTTTACCAGTATTATTTTTAGGTAGAGTGTTTACAAAAATGCAAGCTTTGGGAACTTTATAACTTGCTAATTTTTCTTTACAATGATTAATTATAATATTTTCTGTTAGCTTAGAGTTTTTCTCTATTGAAATAAACGCAACTGCTCTTTCCCCAGAGGTTTTAGATTTTATACCAGTTACAGCTACTTCTTTTACATCAGCAAGTTTAAGTATAGATATTTCAATCTCTCGTGGATATACGTTAAATCCAGAAACTATAATCATATTCTTAATTCTATCAGATATAGTTAAGCGGCCTTTTTTATCAATATAGCCAATATCTCCAGTCTTTAGCCAACCATCATCTGAAAAGTATAATTGATTATTTTTTTTATCATTCCAGAAACCTTGACATTTTTGGGGTCCATTGAGCCATATTTCACCTTCTTTAAAACATTTATTTATTTCTTTATGAGTTTCTAAATCTCTAATACTAACTTCTGTTCCAGATATTGGATAACCGCATGTACCAAAATAATCATCTTCAGACTCATTAAATTTATTAAGCGAAATAGCAGGAGACATTTCTGTCATACCATAACCTTCTTTAAGTTCAACACCAGTTCTATCAAGCCATTGCAGGTATACTTTACGGGATATAGGCATTCCACCACTTAAAGAGTATTTATACCTAGTTTTATTTATTTTTTCAAAATCAGGATGATCAAGCATAGCCATATAAAGAGTATTGAGCCCATTAAAAATAGTAAATTCATTTTTTGATAGAGTTTTGATTAGGTCTTTGATATCTCGAGCATTTGGAATAAGTATATTTTTTGCACCAGCAAAGAAAAAACATAGTAAGTTAGCACTCAAAGAGAATATATGATAAAGAGGTAGCGCTGTTACTATCATTTGGTCGGACATATCCATGTCATGATTTATCCAAGCCCAAACCTGTTGTATATTTGATGCAACATTATTATGGGTGAGTATGGCGCCTTTAGGCATTCCAGTAGTTCCACTTGAGTATTGTAAACACAGAATATTTTCTTTTTTAATATTTGGTTTTTTGTATAGTTTTTTATCTGCTTCTAACATTTTAGAAAATTGTAGAAAAGATCCTTTATAATATCGAGGCTTATCTTTAATTAAATATTTAGAAATGAAACCAATAATTTGCTTTTTAGGGAAAGGGTAAAGATCAGCAATATTTGTAACAATAATTTTTTCTAATGAATGGATATTTATACGTGCTTTTTGAATATGATGGGCGAACATATCCATTACAATCGCAGCTTTAACACTGCAATTATTGAATATAGCTTCAATCTCATCGGACTTATATAAAGGGTTTACATTAACAAATACAGCTCCAATCTTAATGCAAGCAAATAGGCTAACAGTAAACTGCAGGCAGTTAGGCAAAACTATAGCTACACGGTCTCCTTTTGCTATCCCTAGTTCATTTTGTAAATAACTAGCAGTTTTTGTAGCCAAGTTATCAAGTTGAGAAAATGTTAAGTTGACATCATGGCATGATACAGCATCTCGATATGGAAATTGGTTAATTGCCTTTTCATATAGATCTAATATAGTATATTGATTTTTTTCTATATTCTTTGGAGTTTGACTAGGGTAGTTTGCAAACCATGTGTTATTAGAGAATGTACTCATGCTGAAAAGGTATTATTTCATTATTGTTTATTATTTTAGCAAAAAAACTAAGTATTTATATAAGTTTGAGAGAGATATATTTAGAAAATAACTATTTATTTCAGTTATTTTGAAGAGTTATCTGTGAGATTATCAATGTCAGCTTTATGATCTTCAATTATTGTTATTTGATTTGTATATCGATTCAATAGAGGTGTTATAATTACCATTATAATTGTCACTGCCAAAATACCAACCGCGATCCATCCAAATACTGAGGTGTAAGTTTCTAAGCTTTGATATTTGGTAATTATATCTCCAGTTTGTGGTAGTGCTATAAATGATCCTATGTATGAGGCTATATAAGAAGCAATCATGGTAGCTAAAAACCAGAAACCCATCACAAATCCTGATATAAAAGATGGGCATAGTTCAGCCACCATTGCTAAACCAAGTCCTGAAATTAAAAGCTCTCCTAATGAGGAGCTTGCATAAGATAAGATTAACCAATTTCCAGAGATAATAGCATCAGTAGCAAAATATCGGGTGCAATATAGTGTTGTATAAGAAACGAACATTAAGGCTGTTCCTATACAGAATTTAGTCGCATGAGTTAGCTTACTTTTTTTGTATACAATAGCTAATATTGGTGAAAAAATTAAGATCCACAGAGGGTTTAAGAATTGGTATTGTGCCGCAGGGATATTCCAACCAAATATTGAAAGTTCAACGTTATGTTGAGCAAAAAAGGTTAAAGTAGTTGGCATTTGAAAATATAAAGAATAGAAAACTATCGCCTCAATAATTAATACAAAAGCTACTAACATTCTGTTTCTTTCATGTTTTTCGAGTTTAAAAGCAATATATAGAAAATATACCGTAGCTATAGTTACTACAACAACAGTTAGTTCGATACATAAAGTAGTATTTGGCAGTATATTCACAATAATAAGAAATGCAGATACTGCTCCTATAAAAGTGTATATTGCATAAGTTTTATTAATAGGGTGCTTGCCAGCTTCAGTATCTAAGTTATCCATTTTTTTATAAAAAATTAAGAAACCTATAAGACCAATAAATAAACCAACTCCGCAAAGAACAAATGCTTGTTTATAACCATAAAATTGTGAAATCACAGGGGTTAAAGCTACACAAATTAGACCACCAATATTGATTGCAAGGTAGTAAAGAGTCATTGCACTGTTAAGTTGCCCATCACCTTTTTTAAACATTTTTGATATCAATGATGATGGGTTAGCTTTAAATATAGCATTTCCTATAATTATTCCAGAAAAAATATAATAAATATTTTCTTTGGCAGCAATACTAAAACTTAAGTAAGATATACCAAGGATTGCTGCTCCTAAGATAATTGTTCTTTTAGCACCAAAGATTTTGTCACCAATTATACCTCCTATCCAAATAAAGCCAACGGTAAAGGCAAGAAATGATCCCATTAGATATAGTTAATCTGATAATATTGTGCTAAAGACGTGAGTAATAGCATCAGATAAATTATCAAAAGAATTATTTACTTTTCTTAAAATTCTTTTAAAATTGGCCCAAATTTTTTCTATAGGATTTAAATCAGGAGAATAAGCAGGAAGGTATAGTATCTGTATATCAAACTTCTCTGCTATTTTAGCCAATTTAGGAGACTTATGAAAACTAGCATTATCCATAACAACAGTAGTCTTTGGAATTAACTCAGGACATAAATGCTCTTCAAACCACTGATTAAGAATTTGAGTATCTGTATATCCAGTATACTCTAGCGGTGCTATAATCTTCTTTTCTAAATAGTTATAACCAGCAACTATACTTTTTCTCTGAGTTTGATAAGCAATAACTTCACCATAGCTAGGTTTACCAACAAGAGACCATCCTCTTAGTACAGACTGTTTATTATCCATACCCATTTCATCTAAATATACAAGTTTGTTAGGTTCAATAGTCTCAACAACCTCTATAAAACTTTGCCTATCTTGTTCTTTTCTTTGCTTATATTTAGGTGTCTTTTTTTAAAACTAAAACCAAGTCTGGTAAGACAATCATAAAATGTGCTTCTAGGTATTTCAGGAGCTAATGCTTCTCTAATATCTAAAGCCATTGCATCTGGATATGTTCTTAAGTAGCTTTCTATCGCTTCCTTATCTGTAAAGGTTGCTACTCTACCGCAACCCAAGCCTTGCTTAGATTTATAATCACCAGTTGTCTCGTATAAGTTTATCCAAGATCTAGTAGTACGGATATCTATATTAAAAAAATTACTTAGCTCTTTGTCTGTTAGGCCTTCTTTATATTTAGTTATTACGATATCTCTGAAATCTTGGCTATATGATGACATTTTTTCTAAATATTATAACATTATTGTCAAATAACTATCGGATTAACTATAAATTATTTCTCTTTCGCTTAGTCCTAGTTTTTGAGTGAAATATAAAGCAATAATAGCTTGGAAGCCATAAAAGCCAAATCTTTCCCAAAATTCTATTCCCCAAACAATCCAAAAGGGTGCAGATAAAGTTTTATAATTTTTTTGCATAGATAATTTTCTTAATAATTCAAGATATTTAAAAGCTAATTAAATCATTGACACTAGATTTTTGCAATAATTCCATGTGTGGTTATTTAATAAAGTTTATAATTGATAGAATATTTATAGGGGCTGTTTCTGCTTTTAGTATTCTCTTACCTAGATTGACTAGACAAAAATTATGATTTTTGAAAGAAATCATTTCTTTACTACTAAAGCCTCCTTCTGGCCCAATAAAAATATTGAAGTTTGAGTTAGCCTTAACTTTATTAATAAAGCTATCAGTAGTATTGGAGTAGGGACATAAAGCTATATTGATAGCATTAGGTGGTATATTTAGATTATTTAACTGGATTGGAGGGTGTATTTTGGGTATGAACACTCGACCACATTGTTCAGTTGCTGAAATTGCAATTTTATGCCATCTTTCAATTTTTTTATCAAACCCTTTTTTATCAAACTTATGATTTGTTAACTCTGTAATAATTGGGTAAATATTATTAACCCCAAGCTCAGTAGCCTTTTGAATTACTAATTCAAAATTTTCATTTTTTATAATAGCTAAATATAGGCTGCTATCATAGGAGTTTTCACTATCTATTTTCTTTGAACTAATAACGTTAATATTAATATTTTTATTATTTATTTCTATAATTTCTGTTTGATATTGAATGCCATCAACATTATTGAATAATTCTATAATGTCATATTTTTTTAACCTTAGAACATTTTTGAAATAGTTGTAATACTCTCCTGAAATATTTGTCTTTTTAGTTACTTGCGAAATATCAGAAAAAAAACCACGAATAGTTCTCATAATTTTAAAATTTGGTAAAATGTTTATTCTTTATTATAAGTTCTTAAATAGTTAAAGAATAGGGAAAGTTATGAGTATATTTAATAAAAGTTTTGTAACAAATTTGGTAGCTCTTATATTAGCTATAATTGGCTGGTATTTTATGGAGAATCATATCAAAGATATAGGATTTTATGCTCTATCAGGGGCATTAACTAATTGGATAGCAATATATATGCTATTTGAGAAAATTCCTTTTTTATATGGTTCTGGGATTATTCCTAATAAGTTTGAAAGTTTCAAAAAAGCTATTAAAAAAATGATTATGGAGCAGTTTTTTTCACAGGAAAATTTGGATAAATTTCTTGCAAATGAGGATATTAAAAAATATCTTGGTAACACTATAGCTTCAAAAATTGATTATAATAAACTTTTTGATAGTTTCATAGATATGTTAATGAGTAGTAAATATGGCTCAATGATAGATATGTTTTTAGGTGGAAAAGATGGATTAGAAGGTTTAAGAGAACCTTTTGTTAGAAAATTAGATACTAAAGTTTTAGAGTTAATTTCAGATTTGAATATAGATAGTAGCTCTATTTCTCAAAAAGCTGCTGAAAAAATTGAAAAAGTAATAGATAATCGTCTAAATGAATTAACTCCTCAAATGGTAAAAGAGATGATTCAAAAAATTATTCGTGAACATCTTGGCTGGTTAGTTGTTTGGGGAGGAATATTTGGTGGAGTGATAGGACTGATTGCTAGCTTTATAGCTTAGTAGCCATATTTAATAAAGTGCTGCTCCCTGAAGCTGGTGTATTTATATTTTTATTTTTTTGAATCTCGAGGTTTTTTATTAACCATGGCTTAAGTCTATGGAGTATGTGAGATAGGCCATCACTTGTTAATTTGGCATATTCATAAGCACTTACATTATTACTTGATATTTTTCTATGATATTTTATGGTTTTGATTTTTGTTTCACCATTTATTTCATTTTTCAAGTAAAAAGTTATATAAAAGAAAAATTCATTATTATCTAAATCTAAGATAGGCCCATAAGGGGTTGTTCCTGATAGTGTGAAATCTTGACGAATATTAAGATCTTGGAATGCTAAACTATTAACAATATTATGATCTAAAATATATTCAAATGTTGCTACTGTAAGCATCTTTGAGACAGGTAAAGCCCATGAGCTATTTTTAAAGCTATGTAGCTCATTATCTTCTATATAAAACATTTGAGATGCTTTAGATATCTGTGTTTGAATATTATATACTAGCAAGGTTGTATTAATGTCTGCTTCTTTTACATTGGGTAGAGGTTTAGCCTCTATTTCTTTACTATAGATTATATATTCTTTTTCAGTGGGGACTTTGATAGGGTCGCCAACTAAAGAAAAAGCAAATATTTCAAAAGGTAATAGTATTGCTATAATTATTAATAAATATTTTTTCATAATTTTATTCCTTATGTTCCACGCCTCTAACAACAATAGAAGGATCGTATTGTAACATTTTCATAACATCATTTACGCGAGTTATGGTCTCTTGAGTTTTGGACATTGTATCATTGAAATTCATTAGTGTTTTATTAAAATAAATTGAAGAATTACTGAGATTGTAAAGCAATATGTTTATGCTATCTGTGAATTGATTAAATCTATCTAAGTTTTGTGGGGACATCATTTTATTAAACTTACCAGAAATTTTTTCTAGAGAATCAGCTATGCCATTTACTTTACTTAAGATACTCTCAAATTGAGAAGGTTTTGATTTTATTTCTGGTATTTGTCCTTTTTTTATTGGAAGTAAATCTAGGCCAATATCATTTTTCTTTATATCTAAAGATAGCTCAACTTTTGATTGACCTGTTATACCTATCGTTTGTAGTGTTGCAACAGTTTGTTTATATATAGGTATCTCACTATTAATTATCATATAAACACTTACAAGTTTTGGGTTTTCTTTATTTATAGAAATATTAGAAACTTTACCAATACTAAAACCTTTATAGGCAACCTCTGAACCTATATTTAGCCCTGATATGCTTTTAAAATTAGTTATAAAAGTTGTTGTCGATTGATTTCTAAAACCACCTGATAGGAAAAAACCTATAAATATCATGACAAATACCATAAAAATTATAAATAGTCCTGCAATGAGATTCTTGATACTATTTTCATTCATTTTATAAGCTCCTAAAATTTATCATCATTATATGAACCAAAAAAATTTCTGATACTTTCATGTTGAGTTTGTTGGGATACAAATTTAACTGTATCATGTAGCATTATCTTCATTTTATCCATGTATATAATATCATCAACGATATTCCAAATAGTATTTAGATCATGAGTAATCATCACTACAGACATTGTTAGCTCTTCTTTAAGATATAAAATAAGCTCATCCATAGCTCTGGCAGAGTATGGGTCTAGTCCCGCATTTGGTTCATCTAGGAATACAATTTTAGGGTCTAAAACAATAGTTCTAGCTAAAGCGACTCTTTTTAACATACCACCACTAATTTCAGAAGGATACTTATTAAATGCCTCTTCACCAAGGCCTACCATTTTTAACTTTATAATAGCTATATCAGTAAGGATGTCTAAAGGTAGCTTTGTATGTTGCTTAAGAGGAAATATAACATTCTGTAAATTTGTTAAAGATGAGAATAGTGCACAATGCTGGAACATCATACTCATGTTACTAGATATCTGTTTGCGTTTGATTGGATTATCAGCTAATTTTGATATTTCTTGATTCAGGAGGTATATCTTGCCAGAGTATATAGGTTGTAGCATTAGGATCTCTCGCATCAGGGTAGTTTTCCCACAGCCACTAGCTCCTATTATACAACTAATTTTTTTTGCAGGAATATCAAGGTTTAGATCTTTATGAATCCATTCTTTACCAAATTTTGTACTTAGATTTCTTACTTGAATAATAATATCTTCATTCATTATATGATCCTCTAAGCTACGCCGTTTAGTGCTATTGCAAAAATAGCATCAACTACAATTATTAAAAATATTGAATAAACAACACTTGTTGTAGTTGCTTTACCAACACTTTGTGAATCTCTTTTAACAGATATACCTTGGTGACAACCAATTCCAGCTATAACTAAAGCAAAAAAAGGTGTTTTAATTAGGCCTATATAAAAATGGTTAACATTAACATGTGTGAAAAGTCTTTCTATAAATTGTAATGGCGTAATATCCGCAATCATATCTGCAATAATCATACCACCAATAATATTAGCAACCATTGCTATAGTTGCTAATACTGGTAAGCTGATTATTAAAGCTGTAATTCTTGGTAAAACAAGTCTTTGCATAGGATCTTCTCCAATCGTTTGCAAAGCATCTATTTCTTCATTTACTTTCATGATACCAATCTCTGATGTAAATGCTGAGCCACTCCTACCAGCAATAATAATAGCAGTAAATAAGGGTGCAAACTCCCTGAATGAAGAAATTCCTAGCATATCTACAACAAATATTTGCGTTCCATATTGCATCATTAAATCAAGAGGTAAGTATGTGAGAACCAAGCCTATAATTAGAGATAAGAGCATCACTATACCAAGTGCCTTAATAGTTGAGTCATATGCAATATTTAGTACGATTGAAAAAAAAGATTTATAAGGCCTGCGTATAAGGTTCATATAACCTAAAAAAATGGCTCCTAAAAAACTAATTATTGCTCTGATTTCAGCAAGAAGGTTATTTGTGTTTTTACCTAATGTATAGATACTATTAAAAACAAGGTTAGATTTTTTTGTAAACGACTCATCGATTTTATTTGGAAAGTTTTGTATAACAATTTCAATTAGGCTTCTATCTTTAGGGTTCGCAACTAATATATTCTCTGTTGTTAAATTTAGCTCATCTGCAGTTTTAAGAATAAAATAGGCACCAGCAGTATCAAGGGCTTTAATTTTTGTTATATCTATTTGTTTTATTTGATTTTTTAGATTGGCTGTTTTTTTTTCAACTAATTTTGGTCTGATTTGTTTAAGGGTTATTAGGCCTTCAAAATAAATAGTATCTTTATCAAGTTTTATTTCCATTTATTTTTACATTAAATAACTAGCTATAATAATTAATATACTAGAAAAAACAGACTAATACCAATCTATAGGTTGGATATTAACAGTATTTAATCGAGTTATATTTCGTTAAATTATTCTGTTTGATGATATTTTTAAGTCTTGCTTGGTACGCTTCACCACCTATTTCTGAATAATTCTCAAGCGTGTCAAATAATGCACTATCAGGTAGCTCATTAGAATTCACTTTTTGGCGGACAATTCGAAAATCTTTAAATTTTGATCCAGTATTTAGTCGATAGTAATATCCTAAAACGCTTTCATCAAGGTTAGAGAAAACTTCTAAGTATACATTTGATGATTGGGCTTTTATTCCACAAGTATTAGTAAAGCAGTGAAGTCCAAAATAATTATTATACTCTCTTGCAAACCTTGATGTACCCCAGCCACTCTCTAGTATTGCTTGGGCAAGTACAAAACTTGCTGGGGCTATTCCTATTTTTATTTTTAGTAGATCTAATACTTCAGAAATCTTGTGGGTATCCGCTATTTTATAACGGGTTGAATAGTTTTTTAATAATTGCTGTTGTTTTTTGTTTAGAGAATGTTTTTTATTGTATATGCGCTTAAGAGCATCTATTCTTTGTTGTTGTAAACAAATTTCTTCATTAGCTGTTTTTATGCCTGTTAAAACATAATTTATAAAAGAGATTTTACGTTGATTAACATCTTTAATACCCGCGAAATCAGGTTTAGGTGAATAGTGATGGAGTTTAGATTCTATAGAATAATCTGTCATAGAATAATTTGTATTTGTTTCTACAGATAGGATTATAGTAAAACCAATTAAAGATATTGGTATAATTAAATATTTAGAGATAATTTTTTTACTCAATATACTCATAATCATAAAAATCCTCTTCAAGTTGATCATTTTGGGACTCTATTGTTTGTTCAAGCTGAACTTTTAACTCTAACATATCATCTGGTAGTTTACTCTTAAATTTAGCCACTGTGCCTCTGGTAGGGTGAATAAATGAAAGACGATATGCATGTAAAGCTTGACGATCGATATTATTTATTTCGAGTTTCTCCAGTTTAATAGATGATTTGTTATAAGTCTGATCTCCAACTAGGGGATGTTTGATACTTTTCATATGAACTCTTATTTGATGAGTTCTTCCTGTTTTAAGCTGACATTCTACAAGAGTAAAGCCATCATAAATCTCAATAGGTTTGTAGTTGGTGATTGCTTCTTTACCATTATAATTTATTGCCATTTTGATACGATTGTTTGGATCTCTACCAATAGGCTCATTAATTTCACCTTCTGAATATATTTCACCTTCAACTATAGCAAGATATTTTCGAGTTACTTTTCTTTCAGATAGTTGCTGCACTAGGCTATGGTAAGCTGTACTACTTTTAGCAGCTACCATTAATCCTGATGTATCTTTATCCAGACGATGAACTATACCTGCACGTGGTAATTTATCTTGATTGCTGCAATGATATAGGAGTGCATTTGAAATAGTACCTGTCATATTACCAGCTCCTGGGTGAACTACCATATTTACAGGTTTATTAATTACAATGATATCATCATCTTCATAAATAATATCCAAAGTTATATCTTCTGCCAACCATTCATTAGTTGGAAGGAGTTCCACATTTATTTCAACATGTTCGTCCCCTAAGACAATATATTTTGCCTTTATGGGTTTATCATTTACAGTTATAAAATTATCTTTTATCCACTTTTGAATTTGAGAGCGTGAGAATTGCTCAAATAAATTATTAATTACTACATCAATTCTTTTACCAGCATCCTCTGGTTGCAGAAGAATATTTTGCTGAAATTTATTTGATAGTGTATTATCATTTGCCATGTTATTTATGCTTTTTATGAGCTTTTTATAAAAAAATAGTTATTTTATAGATAATTATATAAGAAAATTCTAAGGATAGTTAATCATAATGCGTAGGTTTTTATATTTAGTTGCTACTATTTTGGTAGTTCTATCATTAACTTCATGTGGCCCTAAGAAAGATAGTGAGCTACCGCAAGTCTATACGGGTTATACTGCGAGCTTTATTTATGTTAAAGCTCATCAGCAAATGCAGAACGGAAAATATTTTGATGCTATAAGATCTTATAAGTCTTTAGTCGCACAATATCCATTTACACCATTAGCTGAAAAAGGAATGGTTGATTTAATATATGTGTATTATATGGATGATGAATCAACAATGGCATTAGCTTTAGGTCAGCAATTCATTAAAATGTATCCATATAGTAAATATAAAGGCTATGTATATTATATGATTGGAGTCGTAGGGTTTGAAGATGGCCGAGGTTTATTACAAACTTACGCACCTTATGATATGAATTTCCATGATCCAACAGGTTACAAAGATGCTTATACAAATTTTGAAAAAGCTCTGAAATTAGACCCGAAGGGCAGCTTTGCTCCAGATGCTAAACGTAGAATGCTTTTTATAAACAATATAGTTGCTGAGCATTATAATGATATTGCACACTTTTATTTTAAACGTGGAGCTTATAATGCTGCGATCGATAGAGCCTCTCAGATTATAAGGAACTACCCGCAAAGCACATCAACAGAAGATGCTCTTGTCCTTACTATAAGAGCATATAATAAGCTTGGATTATTTGATCAAGCTAAAGCAAATATTAAAGTGCTTAAGAAGAACTATCCTAAGAATAAGTTTTTAATAAATCTACGTCCAGATGGGACTGAGATACCAAGTATGTTCCAGAGATTATTTGGTTGGCTTTAGTTTTTACTTTAAATATTTTTACAAGACGGGATTTTTTCTGAGCCTTTAAGATTATTTAACTTTTCCCAAGCCTCATCAGAGCAGCTTTCAGGTTTGCTATTTGGCATACAATAAAATTGTGCAGATCCTTTAGACTCTGTTTTTAAACAAGATTTAAATCCATCAATACTTAGATACTCTGGTGGGAGGAGTTGGTTATTAGTTGATTGTTTTGAGTTATTATTTGCTTTTTTTGGAGCCTCAGTAATATTGATACATCCTCCTAATATAACTATTGAACAAAATATGATAATTAATTTATACATCTGTATACTCCTTTATTTTATCACCACTATTTTCTAACATAATAGAGATGTTTTAGATTAGAGGGTAGGTTATTTTAATGTTTTATTTATAAACAGGGAATTTGTCACATAGATTAAGAATCTTAGAGGCAGTGTCTTGTTCAACCTGATCATTACCGCAGTTGTATACTACATCAGCTAAAAGATTAGCAATGATCTCACATTCTTTTTCTTTAAAGCCTCTGGTTGTAATAGCTGGACTTCCAATTCTTAAACCGCTTGTTACAAAAGGAGAGCGCGTATCATTTGGAATAGAGTTTTTATTTACAGTTATATTTGCTCTACCTAATGCAGCTTCAGCTTCTTTGCCTGAAAAACCAGTATTTGTAATATCTAAAAGTAATAGGTGGTTGTTAGTACCTCCAGATATTATGTTAATATCACGTTCCTTTAGTACTTTTTCAATAGCTTTAGCATTTTTTAAAACTTGTTTTTGATAATCAATAAAACTTGGCTCTAAAGCTTCTTTAAATGCAACTGCTTTTGCTGCTATTACGTGCATTAAAGGTCCTCCTTGAATGCCTGGAAAAATAGCCGATTGAAGTTTTTTAGCTAAATCAGGATTACCTTTGCAAAGAATTAAGCCGCCTCGAGGCCCTCTAAGTGTTTTGTGAGTTGTAGAGGTAGCAACATCAACATAAGGGAAGGGGTTTGGATAGACTCCAGCAGCTATAAGTCCTGCTACATGGGCAATATCAGCCATAAGAACCGCATTGATTGAGTCTGCTATTTCTCTAAATTTTTTCCAATCAATAACTCCTGAAAATGCTGAAAATCCAGCAATTATCATTTTTGGCTGATGTTTCTTTGCTAGTTCAGCTACTTGTTTATAATCAATATCGCCACTTTCATCAAGACCATACTGGATCGCATTATATATTTTTCCAGAAAAATTTACTTTACTACCGTGAGTAAGATGTCCACCTGCACCTAAATCCATACCTAGAACAGTATCACCAGGTTTTAGAACCGCATTATATACTGCAGCATTTGCTTGAGATCCTGAGTGTGGTTGCACATTTGCATAATCCACCCCAAATAATTTTTGAGCTCTTTCAATAGCTAGTTTTTCAGCAATATCAACAAATTCACAGCCGCCATAGTATCTTTTACCATGATATCCTTCAGCATATTTGTTAGTAAGTTGCGATCCTTGAGCTTCCATAACAGCAGGACTAGCATAGTTTTCTGATGCTATAAGTTCAACATGTTCATGTTGTCTTTTTACTTCAAGTTCTATAGCACCAAAGATTTCTTTATCAGTATTTTTTAGGTCATTTTTGTCAAAGCTAAACATATTTAGCGGTCTCCCTGTATTTTTTAGGTGGATAAAAGAAATTAAATGTTTAAAATTATATCTTATATTATTTATATATAAAATAAAAAGCAAAGCCATGAGTAAAGTTATTGATCTTGATGAAATTGATCGTCTGCAAAGAGAAGAAGAAAATTCTCACTATAAAGATAGTAAAAGTAAAAGCACTGTAAAAAAAGATGTTTTAGAAATTACAGATTTTGGTAAGGCTCTTGTAGCGCTAAATAATGAACAGCTTAAGAAGCTACCAGTATCTGAGAGTATTCATCATAATATAGTAGCAGCTAGAAGCATGAGTAAAATAGCTTTTAAAAGGCAGGTACAATTTATAGGTAAGCTTTTAAGGAAAGCAGAAAATATTGAAGAAATACAAAAATTTTATGATGCACTTGTTAATAAAGATAAAGAGTCTAATTTATTACTGCAAAGATTAGAGAATATACGTAACAATCTTTTAGATCCTGATAAATCCAATAAAACTTTAGAGAAAGTGATACAAGATTTTCCTGAGCTAGATATTCAAAAGCTTAGACAGTTAATTAGAAATCATCACCGAGAAATTGAAAAAAATAAGCCAAAAAAATCATTTAAAGAGATTTTTAAGTTTTTAAAAGAATATGCATTTAAATAATTATGAGTAGGTTTAAATTAGTTATGAAAAAAAATGTAATTCCTAAAGTAGTTTTAGTAGCAGGAATAGCTATTTTTGTTAGTATTTTCTTATTTGCTAGAGCTGTGATTTCGATATCATTTTTTACAGTCATAGTACTTTACTTTTTAAACAGAGATTTTTCCTTAGATAGATCTAGATTAAAGTATTACATGCCTTTGTTTTTCTTGATGCTTGCCGGCATAATAATTACAGCCTCATATATTTATGCTTTTTTTATAAAAGATCAAACTGTTCCTATTAGTCAGGTAATATCATATTCTAATCCAGCTGTTATTGTATTGTATGCATTTTCACTTAGTTATTTTTTATCAAAAAATAAGCAGCTTTCAAATTATCTACTATGGTCATATTTGACGGTGGCGATACTATTTTCATTAGTGTGTTTTTTTAAGTTTTTATATGATCCTAATATTGATTTATTAGGGATATATGGAAATTTTGGAGTGGGATCTAATGTCCAAGGTGTAATAGCTTTTACATTTCCATTTGTATCAGTTTGCCTTATTAATTTAGCTATTAAGGCTAAAAAAATAAGCAGTAAAACACTTCTTGCATGTTCAGCTTTGTTAGTAATTTTTACAGATTTATTTATTAATACCAGTAAGATTGGTTATATTGTTGAATTTTTAGTATTACTTTATTATGGTTTTATTTTTATAAAAACCTATAGCATTAGAAATAATGAGTTTAATATAAGAAAAATGTTAATAACAGCTGTTTTGGCATTTTTAGCTTTAATAATTGTCTTTGGTATGGCTTTTCATAAAAGTCGAATTTTTCACGATAAATCTTTAGATTTTGTGAATAGTATTGAAAGAGTTGTAGCTTCAAAAAGTTACACAAAGGAAGAAAGAGAGAGTCTAGAACAACAGTCAACTGGTCTGAGGGTTATCTATTATATTTCTTCTATAGAAGTTTTTAAGAAGTATCCTAGTGTTTTCTTTTTTGGTTGTTCATTTACTGGGAATACCTCAGATATAAATTATTGTACCGAATCATTGATAAAAAATAGTGAAGCGTTACAAAATAATAAAATGGTTATTAAAAATCACCCAATAGAGCCACATAATGGATTTATAACTTATATTTTTATGGGTGGCTTTTTCGCAGCATTATTTTTGTTGATGTTTTTCTTGAACTTACTTTATATTACAAAGTATTTTTCATTTGAGGCTAGATTTAATCTTAGAGTTTTAATATTAGCTTATTTGATAGCGTCTTGTACTGGCTTTTATTTGACAACACAATATGAAGTAACTGCATTTTTTACCTTGCTAGGAATATTTTTATCAAAGGTTGATTAATTTACATGAAAAGGTATAGATCATTATGAAGTATTTTAAATCTTATTTACCAAAGAATAATATTGATATAGAGGAAGTATGTATTCCCAAAAAAATATTTATGACTTGGCATTCCCATAATTTAAGTGACGAAATGTATAATAACATTCAGTTATGGGTAGATAAAAACCCTGATTGGGAACTATATTTATATAATGATGAGCAAGTATTGGAATTTATAAAATTAAATTTTGATACTGAAGTTTTGCAAGCTTATAATAATATATTTCCTAAGGCATACAAGGCTGATTTATTTAGATATTGTGTTCTTTATATGTATGGAGGCGTATATTCGGATGTTAAGAACGTTCCTTTACAATCACTTACTAGCATTATATCTAAAGATATAGATTTTTTATCTGTTAAAGATAGATTTTTAAAAGATTTTGAATTTGATGGCTATATATTTCAAGCATTTCTTTGCTCAAAGCCTAAGCATCCTTTTTTTAAGAAAGCTATTGATATGATAGTTGAAAACTCTAAAAATAATTATTATGGCAATGATGCTTTAAGTCCTACAGGTCCAAACTTACTTGGTAAAGCTATTAATTTATGTTTGGGTAGAGATGAAAATTCAGTGATTTTATCAGGAAGTCACCAAGTAAATAAGTTTAATTTTGAGATATTGACACGTAATAATCAAGCTATTTTAGATTCTAAAGGCAAACATTTTAGCTTAAATGTATATTCAGGATATCGTAAAGAGCTTTATGGTGGTTTTGAGTTAGCTAAGAATTATCAAGTGTGCTGGTTTAATGATAAATGTTATGTTGAAAGTAATAAGCCAAGAATAAAATCAAAATATTTTCTGAAGAAAAAAGAACTTTATATTATTGATTATTTATATATTACTAAAGAAATTAAGAAAGTTCGTTTAGCGGCTTTGAAATATTGTATTTTAAAACCAATTTTAGCGCAAAGGATCATTAAGAAAGTAATTGGCTATGAAAAAATGAAAAGAAACTAAAGTTTTTCAATATTTGCTAAGAAGTTTTTTTCTAATGTCTCTAAAAGTAATTTTTTTTAATTTTTTTGGGATTTTATTTATATAATCTTGATAATCAGTATAAGGTTTTTTCATTCGCCAAGGCTTACCTGGCTTACCTGCATAGTGGATGAAAAAAGTATCTGATTTGGCTTTTTCAAGTTCATCTTTACTATAAATATCTTTCAAAAATGGAAACTCTCCTGCACTTGTTACATCGGTTTTATAATAGATGCTTTGAAGTGTTCCATATGAAAATGGTAAATCATAAAACCTGTCACAGGCTATGTTTAGAGTGTCTAAATCAAAAAATTTTAGCCTTTTATCAAATGATTCAATAATATCTAAAAATTTTTGTACAGTTTTTTCTTCTCTCATAAGCTTTAAGTTCATAACTAGGAAACTTGAAATATAAATATATTTATTTTTATTTTCTGGGAAATATTTATGACAAAGCATTTTATCACTATTAAGCTCAATTGGGACAGCAGCACATTCATATTTAGATATATCAATATTAAAAGCACCACTAAGATCTTTTTTAAATAAAACATCAACATCAACATAGATAGCTTTATCATATTGAGGAAGAAGTTCAGGAGTAAGCAATCTATAGTAAACTATTTCTGTCCAGCTGCCGCCCTTATTTATAGTTAATCTGATAATATTGTGCTAAAGACGTGAGTAATAGCATCAGATAAATTATCAAAAGAATTATTTACTTTTCTTAAAATTCTTTTAAAATTGGCCCAAATTTTTTCTATAGGATTTAAATCAGGAGAATAAGCAGGAAGGTATAGTATCTGTATATCAAACTTCTCTGCTATTTTAGCCAATTTAGGAGACTTATGAAAACTAGCATTATCCATAACAACAGTAGTCTTTGGAATTAACTCAGGACATAAATGCTCTTCAAACCACTGATTAAAAATTTGAGTATCTGTATATCCAGTATACTCTAGCGGTGCTATAATCTTCTTTTCTAAATAGTTATAACCAGCAACTATACTTTTTCTCTGAGTTTGATAAGCAATAACTTCACCATAGCTAGGTTTACCAACAAGAGACCATCCTCTTAGTACAGACTGTTTATTATCCATACCCATTTCATCTAAATATACAAGTTTGTTAGGTTCAATAGTCTCAACAACCTCTATAAAACTTTGCCTATCTTGTTCTTTTCTTTGCTTATATTTAGGTGTCTTTTTTTAAAACTAAAACCAAGTCTGGTAAGACAATCATAAAATGTGCTTCTAGGTATTTCAGGAGCTAATGCTTCTCTAATATCTAAAGCCATTGCATCTGGATATGTTCTTAAGTAGCTTTCTATCGCTTCCTTATCTGTAAAGGTTGCTACTCTACCGCAACCCAAGCCTTGCTTAGATTTATAATCACCAGTTGTCTCGTATAAGTTTATCCAAGATCTAGTAGTACGGATATCTATATTAAAAAAATTACTTAACTCTTTGTCTGTTAGGCCTTCTTTATATTTAGTTATTACGATATCTCTGAAATCTTGGCTATATGATGACATTTTTTCTAAATATTATAACATTATTGTCAAATAACTATCGGATTAACTATATTGGAGCACCTTTGAATCTTGATTTGTGGATATGTGTGAAAGTAATACAATGATTACTATTAGCTAGCATTTTTTTAAAATGCCTGATACTATTGCCGCTTATGTCTGGGTGATAGACATAAATATCGTACGAAGTGGTTGGTTTGGCATGATCAATTAAGCTTTGGATTGCTATAGCAGCTCCAAAAATAATCCTTTTATCAAACGTAAGAACTATAGGTACCTTATTCATTATATTAGACCTTTTCTTTATTTTTAATCAATTTATTAAGGTTTTCTTTTGATTCGTTATATATGTTTCGAGAAAGATTTTTTAAATTATCTTGAATTTGCATATATTCTGGAACTGTTAGATCAATGCCTTTTTTTAGAGCATCACTATAATTTATATCTCTATGGTACAAAATAGCATTGTTGGAATTAAATCCATTAATGCTTGCGAAACTTTCTCTAATTATAATTGGCTTTAAAAAACCATAAACTAGTTGAAAAGTTCCGCTAGTTTTACAAGTAATGTATTTGTGATGTAATTTAGTATCCTGGTATGCAGAAAGAATAAAGTCAGCTTTATCAATCTCATCGTACATCTTATCAAAACTAAGTCGTCCTTTTATATCAAAATATGGTTGTAGTCTATTAGGTATGTTTTTAATACTACCTTTACCTATTACTGTTATTTTGAAGTTATTTATGCCTTTTTCAATTAGTTCTTGAGCAGCAGCTATAAGTAGTTTTGAGCTTTTTCTTTTATCAGATAGTTCTCCGATAGTTACAAAATTTGTAAGAGAGTTTTTGATTTTTGTAGTAATCTGGCCAAAGTAATGAGGATTTATAGTTATAGTTTTGGCATTTTTATAATTCATTTTTCGTAGTGTAATAATATCTTGTCTGGGATTATTATTATTATCTATATATGTATCTATTTCATGCTCAACAAAAAATATTTTTTTCCTATTTACGTTTGGATTAAAGAAATTATATGCTTGAGAAATATCTTTATTATCGTATAGTTTACCTAAAGTTGTTACTAGGACTCCTTTAACATTTTTTAAAGAAGATTTTTTGAAGTATTTTTTTATTTTTTTTCTAGAGATTTTATTATATGAAATATTGTCATTTTTAAATCTGCAAAAAAGACCTTCTTTATATCTTTTAGGTTCCATTAGTATAGAGACATGATACCCTAAGTCTAAGAGATATTTAGCATAACCTGGAACAATCTCAGCATGACTATGAGAGCAGGGTTCCCATATTAAGAAAGTATTTTCTTTTATAATAGGTTTTTTAGCAGAAAAAGCCCCTATAATTTTTTTAAAAAAAGCCATCTAAATTAATTATATTATATTCAACAACACCTTAAACCATTATAGCATTTAATATGCAAGAATGTTGGCTGTAGACCCGAGTTATTATATAAAAACATGTGCTATATTTATAATCATAGCTTATTGGCTTGTAAATATTATATCTTTGTTTTAGTATGAGAATATGCTAAAAAATTTGATATCAAATGCTAAGTGAAAAATATTAATATTAAGGATGTTCAGGTGATAGCGCCTTCTTTGGGGAGACGCTTCTCTGGTATAAATGCCAGTATGTTAGCTGTTATGCCAGAACAAGCTAAACTAATAAATATTGTTGGGATGGGTTTCAATCTTGAGTTAGGTGAGTTTAATAAAATCAGGTTTAGAGATTTTTTATTTGGTTGCTGGAGAGATAAATGGCGTATTTGGCATGCGCGTAGAAATATAGATATGCTAGTTGGAATAATATTGAAGTATATATTTAGATATAAAATAGTCCTTATCTTTACATCTGTAGCTCAACGCCATCATAAGAAATTGACAAAATTTTATATAAATCAAATGTCAGCTATTATTTGTCCATCTAAAATATCGGCTGGATATTTAGAAAATAAGCCATATATAGTTCCTCATGGTGTCAATACAGAGGTTTTCTACCCAGCTGAAGATAAAAGTATCATATGGCAGCAAAAAAATATGCCTGGTAAATATGGTATAGGTATATTTGGTAGAATTAGAAAATCCAAAGGTACAAAAGAATTTATTGAAGCGGTTATTCAAGTTTTGGATAAATATCCTGAATGGACAGTAGTTGTAATTGGTGAAGCTACTCCTAAGGATATCGAATTTAAACAAACTTTAGAAAAACAAATAAAAGTAGCTGGCTTAGGTGATAGAATCGTATTTACTGGTTTTTTAAAAGATTCTGCTGAGGTACCTCAATGGTATAGAGCTTTAGATATTGTAGTATGCGCTAGCCATAATGAAGGCTTTGGTTTGCCTGCATTAGAAGCAATGGCGTCAAAATGTGCAGTAATAGCTACTAAAGCAGGAGCTTGGCCTGAAATTATGACTGATGACCAAAATGCATATTTAGTTGAGCCTCAGTCAAGCCAGCAAATCGCGATTAAACTTGAAAATTTAATCTCAGATGAAGCTCATCGAAAAACAATAGCTCAAAATGGTTATGATTTGGTAACATCAAAATATAAGATTCAAAATGAGGCTCAAGGAATACAAGAAGTTTATAATATACTTCTTGATAAGATAAAAAAATAAATTACTATTGCGATGATATTATCTTGTTAGTTATATTATTATCAGGGTAGGGTAATTTACTAATATCAATAGCAAAAGCTTTAGCATTATCTTTAATTAGAGTGTTTAAATCAATAACAGCAACATCATTAGGACGGCCATACGCCTTAATATAAAGCTTATTATTACTAAGATCTTTTATTGCAGTAAATGCAGTATGATCAAATATCATATCATTACCATCTTTCTCTACAACTGTACCTTTAGTAATATCGACATTGTTTAATATATGAGTAACTTTCGATACTAAGTTTTCCTGATTATCTCCTTTATTATTAGCATAGTAGCCTAGGATTTCAGTTTTAATAAATCTTGATGGTGGTGAGTAATCACCAGGCATGCCTAAGAAGCCATTTCCTTGGCCTAGTGCATTGATATTTTGAATAGGGTCTGATGAATTTTTCCCAAGAGCATCTTTTATTCTTACTTTTTTTATTGTTTCATTGCTTAAATTTAGGTAGTTTCTTAGGTTTATCATATGCCAATCATAGGTTGGTGAGTTAGTCATTACTTTTACATTGGATTTGATATTATAAAATACTGGTACACCTTTAATATACTCAACGACAATGCCTTTGCCATCTTTATCTGTAATAAGAAAATGAAGGTCTGGAACAACTCCATTTATCTTGGTGGTGTCATCTGACCAAACTTTATATTGTTCAAGAATATCTTTTGCTTCTTGTACAGTTGTGCTTTGACTTAAAATTAAAGTTAAAATTTGTGTGATAGCAGCATATTTGGTGTCATTTTTGTTTACATTTTGGTATTGAGTAAACCCTGGTAAATAATTTGCACTTATACTTAGGCCTTGGCTATTTTGCCCATCAGCTAAAAAAGTTTGTGAATCAACAACTAAGCCAGTACCTAGTACTGCATATTTAGAAATATAAGTATGTTTAGCTAGGTTTAAGTTGGTTGGGGCTGAAAGTGTATTTTCTGATCCTTTGGGCTCGTAGATAACTTCCCAATTCCAGTCTAAACCCCACTCCATAGTTCTTCCAGAAACTACATGACCATTTTTGGATAATGAAATTGCTGTACAAGCGCTTGCTTGGGATGTAAGCATAGATAGTATTATAATTAAGGTAGATATTTTCTTAAAAAAATCTTTCATAATTTATATTTCTCCTATAATCATCTAATAGATAATACTAGCATACTTTTAAAACATAGTTATGAAAATATTTTAAACAAATTATATAATAATTAATTATTAAATTAGGTTATAATTTGAGCACTAATACTAGCTATAATTTTATAAATGGCAATTAACAAGCATCCTAAAGCCTTGTGGTATATCATAGCAATATACATGTGGGAGTATTTTAGCTTTTACGGTATGAGGACTCTTCTAATTCTTTATCTAACCCAACAGCTATTACTTTCAGATAGTCTTTCATATTCTATATATGGTTCTTTTGTTGCTTTAGTTTATTTAACTCCAATATTTGGTGGCATACTTGCTGATAAGCTATTAGGTTTTAAACAAACTGTCATTGTCGGTGCAGTACTTATGTCATGCGGACATATTATAATTGGTATAGATGGGGAACAATTATTATTTTTAGGAATGTCTTTTATTATATGTGGTTATGGTTATTTTAAAAGTAATGTTCCTTGCTTAGTTGGGGAGTTATATCATAAAAATGATACAAAAAGGGACTCTGCTTTTACCTTGATATATTTGGGGGGGAATATAGGTGGGTTGCTCGCTCCAATAGTATGTGGTATCATTGCAAATATCTATGGTTGGGACTATGGTTTTGGTCTTGCAGGAGTAGGGATGATAATAGGAATAATTATATTTCTGATTGGTAGTAAGCATATCCCATGCCCAAGTGAGGGCAAAGTCTCTTTGAGAGCTAAAACTTTAGATACCTTTGCTATATCTTTCTTAATAATATTTATATGCTATTTAGCTTTAAAATATCAGTATGAAGGGTATTTGATTCTCATTGTAACTATTGTTAGTGTATTATGGTTTATAAAAATATATCTTAACGCAGATAAACCTGTGCGTGAAAGATTAATATTGATAATTCCTTTTGCATTATTTGGTATAGTTTTTTGGATATTTGATGAGCAAATATTTACTTCAGTAGAGTTGTTTGTAGAAAGAAATGTACATAAGTATATTTTAGGATTCTATATTCCTGCTAGTATTATTAGTTCTGTAAACTCCTTTGCTATTATTTTAGGAGGAGGGTTTATAGCATGGTTGTGGAAGGTCTATAAAGGTCTAGATGGAGATTTTGGTCGGATGATAAAATTTATGTTTGGTTTTATTTTTCAACTTTTATGTTTTATATTATTAATATTAGCAGCTAATGAAGCTACAATTTATGGAAAAGCTAATATTGGATGGGTGATTTTTGCAATATTTGCATTAGGTATTTCGGAGTTGTTTATTGATCCAATTGCTTTATCAGAGATCACAGCTATAGATAGTCAGCATAACACAAGCTTTTTGGCAGCTATGTATATGTTGTTTACAGGTAGTATTGCTGGATTTATTGGGGCTAGAGTTGCAAATATAGCTTCATTTAAAGAGGTATCACAACATACTGATTTAATTACACAAGCAAATCTTTTCGAAGGTTTGTTTACTAATATTGCTTTAGTCCTTGTTGGAATGATTGCTTTATGGTTTATTATAGCTTTGAGTGTTAGAAGATTAAAATATAAAAATCTTTTCATGTAGTTACTAGAGAGATTGTCTTTTTAATATAATTATAGTTATTTCTAAAATTATTTATTATGAGAAAAATATTCACAAAAGAAAGATCTTTTCACTTAGGGACTATGGTTGTATTATTTTTAGTCTTTTTTTAATTTAGGCATTATTTACTTCATACATATACTAATGATGCTTTTGTAAGATTTAATATTTATCCTGTAAATAGTCAAATAGCTTTTGTAATTAAATCTATACCTATAGAAGATAATCAGTTTGTGAAAAAAGATCAACCTTTACTTATTTTGGATAATGAAGACTATTTGCAACATATAGTGTCGGCTCAAGCAAGTATAGATTATTATAAGTTTTTACTAGATAGTGAAAAGAGTTTATATAATTTATCTGATGCTATTACTCACGTCTTTAGCATAATATTATCAGATTAACTATAATATGTTCATTAAAAAATTAATTCATAGAATTTTAGGTACTATAATAGGGGTTTCAGTTGGAGGAGTGATTATATATATGAATATCAAGAGTATATATATCTTCAGCCTTTGATCCTAGTTTATTTGCTAATACTCATCCTGCAAATTTCTTGATGGATCGCTTTTTTAATGTATTGGTAGGATGTATTATTGTTTTAATATTTACTATATTGTTACCAGATAAAATAAAAAAAGACTAGTTACAAATAAAAAATGGATATATTGCGATGATATTATTGTTTAGTTCAATGACTTTAACTTTATTTCTATCGACAGCTGGAATTTTAAGTTCTTGAAATAATATTTTTAGTTTATTTGGTTTATTCCTACCTATATAGGAGCATTTGTCATTTGGTTTTTTATCTCGAATAACTATATTATTAAAATCAATTTGAGTATTTAAATTGGTTTTAAGCCAATTAATTACATCTTTTTGATCTATGTTTTGAGCAGGTTTAGTTGTAGATCTAATTAGAAGTAGGCCATACTCAATACAGACTCGAAAATCTTTGCTAATGTCAATTTTCCAGCCTGTACCAGTATTACTGTTAATAGCAGTATGTATTTTTTCGACTTGCTTACTTTTTAAACTTTGGTTGGTGTTTTGCTTAAACCAAAGGTGTATGATGCTTTTTTGAATATCGTTGTCTAGTATTATTATTTTATCGAAAATAATATTTTTGCCTTGAGATATAAATAGCAATTTTTCTAATAGTAGTTTGTTTAGAATATTATTACTTTGTGCACAAATATTTGCACTGCGAGAAAGTGTTTGATTAATGCTTGGATTTACTTGTTTTAATATTGGAATTATTTCATTGCGGACTAAGTTTCTTCTGTATTTTGAATTTTGATTACTATTATCAAAAATATGAGCAATATTATTTTGTTTAGCAAAGTGTTCAATTTCTTGTTTTGTGTAGTTTAGAAGAGGGCGTAGTACTGATCCAGTAGCTAGTTTCTTATATTCTGGCATTCCTGCTAAGCCAGCAAGTCCAGAGCCTCTGATTGCCTGAATAAGGAAAGTTTCTGCTTGATCATCTTGATGATGTCCTAGTAAGAGAAGAGGCTTAGAGTATTTCTTCATTATATTTTGAAAAAAACACATCCTTTGATTGCTAGCCCAGGCTTCGAAACTTTCACCTTTTGGAGCTTGTTTCAAGGGGTGGCTTATGAAATCTATTTGATAGTTAGCACATGTTTTCTGACAGTGGGTTTGCCAACTTAATGCGTTTGGGTGAATATTGTGATTAATATAAATTGCAATGATAGGTATTTCAATATTCTTGCAAATGTTTAATAAAACACTAGAATCAACTCCTCCACTATAACCAATGATTATTTGTGAAGGTTTGTATTTATTTATTCTAGCTAAAATATGCGTTTTACTAATAGACATTTATACTAAATAACGAGCCTTTATTGTAGCTTTTATTTTTTTGAACTCCTCAATAAGATCTTTTGCTTGATTTGAACTTGATCTAATATCCATTACAACATAGCCTATGTTGTCTAATGTCCTTAGGTATTGACCTTCAACATTTAGATTTTTAGTAGCTAATATTTTGTTTAACTCATTCATTATGCCAGGAATATTTTTATGAATATGTAAAATACGATGAGTTTCTGTATTACTAGGTAAAGATAGTTCAGGAAAATTAACAGCATTAAGTGTAGAACCATTATCTGAGTATTTGATGAGTTTTGCACTTACTTCATTAGCAATATTTTCTTGTGCCTCTATAGTACTACCACCTATATGAGGAGTTAAAAATACATTATCAAAATTTCTAAGAGGGCTTTCAAAGATTTCACCTTTAGCAGATGGCTCTTTTGGGAAAACATCAATTGCTGCGCCTTTAAGTTTCTTTTTTTCTAGAGCTATAACTAAAGCGTTAATATCAATAACATTACCTCTGGATGCATTTATGATTACAGAATTTTCTTTCATAAGATTCAACTCTTTTGTTGAAATCATATTAGCTGTAGTAGGTAACTGTGGTACATGTAAAGATACAACATCTGATTGTTTTAAAAGTATTTTTAGGTTACTAACTTGTCGAGCATTTCCTAAAGGAAGCTTTTCTTCAATATCATGAAATATAACATTTAGCCCAAGATTTTCCGCAAGAATTCCAAGTTGCATGCCAATATGTCCATAACCAATGATTCCTAGAGTTTTACCTCTTACTTCATTGGCATTATCTGCTGATTTTAACCATTCTCCACGATGAGTCTTGGCATTTTTATCAACCACATTTCTGATGAGTAAAATAGCTTGCGCAATTACCAATTCAGCTACACTTCGGGTGTTTGAAAATGGTGCGTTAAAAACAGGTATGCCTAAGTTCTTAGCAGTTTTTAGATCAACTTGATTTGTGCCAATACAAAAACATCCTATTGCTGTAAGGTGTTGAGATTGTTCTAAAACTTCTCTTGTAAGTTGAGTACGTGAGCGTAAACCAACTAGTTTAAAATTTTTAAGTTTATCTACAAGTGCTTGGCCTTCAAGAGCAGTATTAAGAAGCTCAATATTTTCATATCCTGCAGCCTTAAAAGATTCTAAAGCATTTAAATGAATACCTTCTAAAAGTAGAATTGGAATTTTCTTTTTACTTAGTGAGAGTTGACTCATCTATTAGATCCTCTATACAGATATTTTTGCCTTAATAGCAGGGTGATAATTATAATTTTCAAAATTAAAATCTTCATATTTGTAAGTAAATATAGAATCAGGTTTCTTCAAAATCCTAAGAGTAGGCAACTCTAGAGGCTTACGACTAAGTTGTTGATTAACTTGATCTATATGGTTGTTATATATATGACAATCTCCACCAGACCAGATAAACTCCCCTAAATCTAAATCACATTGTTGTGCAATCATGTGTGTAAGTAGCGAATAGCTAGCAATATTAAACGGTACACCAAGAAAAGCATCAGCACTTCTTTGCGTTAGCATACAAGATAATTTATTATCAGCAACATAAAATTGAAACATAGCATGACAAGGGGGTAAAGCTGAGTTGCCTATTTCAACATTTTCTTGGGGGGATATTTTCTCAGATGGTACAACGCATGGATTCCATGCAGAGACTAAAATTCTACGTGAATTTGGATTGTTCCTTAGCATTTTAATAACTTCAGCTATTTGGTCAACACCTTGATCATTAAAATTACGCCATTGCTTACCGTAGATAGGGCCAAGCTCTCCACTTTCAGTAGCCCATTCATTCCAAATTTTAACCTTGTTTTCATTTAAGTATTTAACGTTTGTATTGCCACTTAGAAACCAAAGTAGCTCATGTACTACACTAGGTAGATGGATTTTTTTAGTAGTGACTAATGGAAAACCTTCTTGAAGATCAAAACGCATTTGGTAACCAAAAATACTTTTTGTACCGGTGCCTGTTCTATCTCCTTTTTGAGCACCATTTTTTTTAATATGCTCAAGAAATTTTAAATATTCTTGCATCTGTCTTTACCTCTTGTCTTAATAAAGACTATGATTAGAATCAAAGCGCCAAATAGAATCATTGGGATTGATAATATTTGTCCCATAGTCATCCAGTTAAAAAATATATAGCCATATTGAGGATCAGGCTGTCTGAAGAATTCACAAACAAACCTAGCACAACCATATAGAAGCATAAATAGGCCAAGTACTAGATAACGGGGTCTTTCTTTAATGGTCACAAGCCACAGTATGCTAAACAGTACAACACCTTCGAAGAAAAATTCAAATAGTTGAGATGGGTATCTTGGAAATGGACCTCCGGTTGGAAAAATCATTCCTATAGGTGAGTCTGTAACCTTACCCCAAAGTTCACCATTGATGAAGTTTCCTATCCTACCAGCACCAAGGCCAATTGGTACAACTGGAGCAGCAAACTCACCTAAGTCAAAGAAGTTTGCTCCTACTTTTTTAGCAAAAATAGCAAATGCAATTAATACACCTATAAAACCTCCATGGAATGACATTCCACCATCCCATAAAAAAAACATTTGTAATGGGTTGTGAAAGTAGTAAGGTAAATTATAAAAAATTATATAACCAATTCTGCCCCCTAGTATGACCCCAATAGCAATATAAAAGGTCAGGTCACCAGCTTGATCTGGTTTGATTGGCGCCCATGGTTTAATCTTGGCTCTGTATTTTATTAAAAACCAGCCAGCAAAAATTCCAAATAAATACATTAGACCGTACCAGTGGATTTTTATAGGGCCAAGCTGCAAAGCAACTGGGTCAATATGAGGGTATTGTAACATTACATAAAACCTTATATTAGAGCTTGAGATTCAGAATCAATAGCAGCTGAGTAGTTTATATATTCAGGCTTAGCTTGTTCTTGCTTAGTTTCTTTTTCTACAGGCTTATCTTTCTTATTATTTTTAGCAGCTGGTTGCTTATCTTTTTTAGGCTTGTTTTCAGGGATGATTTTTTTCTCTTCTATCTTTTCTGATGTTTTCTTGGTTTCTTTATTTTTTATAGTTTTTTCTTTTAATTCAGAAGAAGATATTTCATTTTTTTGAGTTTCTATTATTTCAACATTAGCCTGTTGGTTAGACTCTTCATTTATTAAAGTCTTAGAAGCTGCTTTATTTGCTTCTTTAATAGCAATTATTTCTTCATCCACAGAAACTGTATTGAATTTTAGATACTTATGTGTTCTAACTTTCTCTTCAGTAGTTATTTTTTTAGAACCATCATCTTTTAAGCTATCATAATTTTTTAGGACATCTTTAACCATTACTGAAACAAACTCTTCTGGAGTTTTAGAGATGATTTTTTTTATATTATCAACTTTGGCTGTAGAGTTTTGATTTCCGTATTTAACTTTTGTAATATCAACAACTTCTTCAGCATTATTTAAGCTTAAATTATTACTTCTGCTGTTACGATTACTGGGTTTTTTATCAAATTTGTCATTACTCCTTTTATTTTTGTTGTGATCATTTCTATCACTACTAATACGATCACGATCATTACGTTGAGCATTATCTCTAGGAGGCTTGTTTTGCTGAGGTTTTTGAGCATTTTGATTAGTACCGCTATCATTACGTTTATTAGTACGATCAGAATCATTGCGCTGAGCATTATCTCTAGGAGACTTGTTTTGCTGAGGTTTTTGAGCATTTTGACTTTTATTATTATGTTGCTTTTGTGGTTGTTGAGCTGACTTTGGCAGTGTTTTTTGTTCAGTCTCGGTGGAGAAAAGTCCGGCTAATTTGCTTAAAAAACCTTTTTTCTTTGGTTCTTCTTTAGCTTTTATTTCAGGTTTGTTTTTTTCAGTTGTTTTATCTTGTTTGCTACTTAACTGTTCATTTTCATTTTTAACTATAGGCTTGTTTTGCTGAGTCTTATTTAATTCTACAGCTGCAATTTTTTTCTTGCCAGATTTTGGAATTTCGACACTATAAACATCTTCAATCAAATCTGAGCTAGTACGGTTTGATTTATAGCTAGTACCCCATATTCTTTGCATTTGGAATTTAGGTGATTCCATGTTGAAGTTAGGTATAATCATAACTTTAACTTCTGAGATTCTTTCTATATTTACAATACTATCTCTCTTTTCGTTTAGAATATAAGCCGCTATATCCACAGGAACTTGCACACGAATTTCATTAGTATCTTCTTTTATAGCTTCTGCTCTAATCTTACGTATAATTGTAAGAGCTGTAGCTTGAGTTGTTTTGATAAATCCATGACCTTCACAGCGGGGGCATTTTTGCATTACACTTTCGTTTATAGATGCGCTTAGACGTTGTCTAGAGATCTCTACAAGCCCTAATTTAGATATGCGAGACATTTGGATGCGGGCTTTATCTTGCTGTAAAGCATCCATTAGCTTTTCTTCAACTTGCTTTCTGTTTGGATGAAATGACATATCGATGAAATCAACTATTACAAGACCACCTAGGTCACGGATTCTTAATTGTCTTGCAACTTCTTCAGCAGCTTCTAAATTTGTTTTAAATGCAGTTGTTTCAACATCTTCTGCTTTATTAGCTCTAGATGAGTTGATATCTATTGCAACTAGAGCTTCTGTTGTATCAATTACAATAGAGCCACCTGATGGTAAACGAATTTCTCTTTTGTAAGCATTTTCAATCTGTTGATCAATGCCAAATTGTGTGAATAAGGGTAATTCTTCACTATATAATTTAACTTTATTTATGTCAAAACTTTGTCTTAATAGACCTAATTGCCTTTTAACATCATTAAAACACTCTTTAGAATCTACAATAATTTCTCTAACATCTTCTTTTAAGTGATCTCTTACTGTTCTTACAATAATGTCACTTTCTTTATGCAAAAGAGTAGTTTTTTTGATTTTGTGATATGCTTGAGATATTGATGCCCATAGCTCAACTAGTGCATCAAAGTCGTGTTTTAACTCTTCAAAAGAACACTCAACACAGGCAGTTCTTGCGATTACACTCATATTTTTAGGAATATTAAGATCTTTTAAGTATCTTTTAAGCTTCTCTCGGTCCTCTCCTTCCACGCGACGAGAGATTCCACCGCCATCACCACTGTTTGGTAGTAGAACCATATATGATCCTGCTAATGTAATAAATGTAGTAAGAGCCGCTCCCTTATCACCGCGTTCCTCTTTGTCTATTTGTACAATTAACTCTTGACCTTCTGAAAGTAGGTGGGCTATATTATCACCTTTTGGAATATCTTTAAGGTAGTATTCAGACACTTCTTTAAATGGTAGAAAACCATTCTTATCTTCGCCATAGTTAACAAAGATAGCATTTAAGCTAGGTTCAATTCTTGAAATATAACCTTTGTATATATTTGCTTTCTTTTGTTCTCTATCAACATTTTCAATATCTAAATCTATTAACTTTCCATTATCTAAGGTTGCAATCCTTGTTTCTTCGCTACTTTTACTATTTATAAGTATTTTTTTCATTTGTTTTAAATTTTCCTTCTAAAAATATAATTCGTAGTTAGTTGTTTAACGAACTAACTCGCTTTTGGTCTTTTTGACCTGTTTAATAAATCGCTAATTTTTTTTAAGCCAAATTTCTTTTGCGAAACTGATTAGATTTACCATCTCCAATCATATGCTTAATTTGTCACGATTTTGTTAAATTACTATGTATGCAATTATTTGATATAATAGCAATATTAGCTAATAAATAAAAGAATTATTAAAGTTTAAATGGGCCTTATTTATCTAGATTATGCGGCGACTGCTCCACTTAGTTTAAGTGTTAAAAAAGTAATGGTAGATTCTATAACGAATAATGAAGATTTTTTCAATTCAGGATCGTCTACATATGAACAAGCCGAAATCGTTAATGTTAAAATAGAAAAATCACGAGTTGAAGTAGCGGAAACATTGGGGGTTTTGCCAAGAGAGATAGTGTTTACATCAGGTGCTACAGAATCCAATAATCTTGCCATAAAAGGTATAGCTTATGAATATAAAGAAAAAGGTAGACATATAATTACATCAAAATCTGAACATAAGGCTGTACTAGATGTATGTGAGTTTTTGGGTACACAAGGTTATAATATTACTTATTTGGATGTTGATCAGTTTGGTAAAATTAATATAGATGAGCTTAAAACTGCAATTACAGAAAAAACTATACTAGTAAGTTTGATGGCAGTAAATAATGAACTTGGAAGTATGAACGATTTATATGAAATAGGTCAGCTAACTAAAGAGAAACAAGTCTTATTTCATGTAGATGCGGCTCAGGCTTATGGTAAAATCGATATAGATATTAATAGGATGAATATCGATTTGTTATCAGTTTCAGGGCATAAATTATATGCTCCTAAAGGAGTAGGGTTTTTGTATATAAGATCAAAAAGACCTAAAGTTAAACTTCTTAAGCAAATACATGGTGGAGCGCAAGAGTTTGGTTTCAGGGCTGGAACATTAGCAAATTATCAGATATTTGCGTTAGCTAGAGCTTGTAAAGAAATGTTTGCTAAAAAAAAGTGGAATCTTGAGCATGTAACCGCAATGAGGAATTTATTTTTAGAAAAAATACTAAAAATAAATGATTTACAAATAAATACTGACCTTAATAGTAGCTACCCAGGAATTCTAAGTATTACATTTATTGGGGTGAAGGGTGAAACCTTGTTGGCAATGTTGAATAATATATGTTTATCTATGGGTTCTGCGTGTAATTCTCAGGCTGTTGAACCTTCACATGTTTTGAGTGCTATTGGTTTAACTGCTAGTAAGGCTGATTCAACTATTAGAGTTTCATTTGGCTTACAAACAACCCAAGAGCAAATTCAAAAAGCAGTGTCTTTGATAATAGATAAAGTAGATCTAATAAGGGCTATATCTCCAAAAGTGAGGTCATATGTATAATAAATTGGTTAAAAATTTGCTATCGAAGATTAAGGTTGACGATAGTCTTATATTAGCAAAACAGCGAAAGTATGTTGTCAGTGATAATTTTTCGAAAATCGAGTTATATATTTTAGGTAGAAAAGTGTCATATAGAGTATCAGGAGATGCATATATTTTAGCTATGACCAAGTGGTTGCAGTTAAAGCTAGAGAATGCTGAGAACTTAGATGATATATCTTTAGAGCAGCTTATTAATGACTTTGGTTTACCCGAGATTAAGTATAGAAATGCTTTACAACTAGTTCAACTTATAGAGAATATTTATGAAGGATCAGCTGTATAATTTTTATATATTACATCAGCGTAAATATAAAGAAAACTCTATAATTGCTAGTATATTTACTCCCGAATTTGGTAAAATATCAGCTTTAATTAGAACAACAAAAAAAACATCGAATTTATATCAGCCGTTGGTAAAATTACGTGGCCAGATTGGTTTTTCTAAAAAAACTGATGGCCTAAGTAAGGTCTATAATATTGAGTTTGTTAAATCATTTTATCAAAAAACATATATTAATTTACTGTCTTTACAGTATATAAACGAATTGATGTATTTGCTGCTTAGTTATTCTCATGAAGAGATTGCTTTGTTTAATAAGTATGATTTTATTTTAAAAAATATTAATGATAATAATTATAAGTATTTACTAAGGATCTTTGAGCTTGAACTGCTGGAGAGTTTAGGTCAGGGAATATATGTTGATTGTGATGTTGATAGCATGCCAATTGAAAATAATTGTAACTATACAATATTACCTAGTGGTTTTAAAAAAACTTTAGTTAATGGTTATAATACCATCATTGGTAAAAATCTTTTAAAAATCAGTCAACCAGTAGACTTATGGTCAAAAGATGATTTAAAAGCTATTTCTCAAGTACTTCGAGTATACATTGATTTTGTTTTAGCTGGTAAACAGTTAGAAAGCCGTAAACTTTTACTAGATTATTTACGTTTAATAAAGTAGATAATTTTATCTAATTTTGCATTTAAATATAATGCTTTGATAAGAGATATGGCCGGAGGTATCAAAGATAGTAAAACAATTAAAATTATGAAAATACCGAAATATTTTTTGACAAAAGCATTATTACTAAAGAAGAATGCTAAATATACAATTGAATAAACCCAAATAAAGGCTCCAAGTATACCCATGATAACAAATTTTGGATACTTCATGCGTGCCATACCGGCGGTAAATGGCATAAATGTTCTGACTATTGGTGTAAATCTAGCAAGAATGATAGCAATAGGGCCATACCTATTAAAGAATTGTTGCGCTTTTAGAAGGTGAGCTGTTTTGAGTATCTTAGCATCATCTTTAAAAATTCGTTTACCAATCATTCTACCTAAGAAATAATTACAAGAGTCACCACAAACAGCAGCCACTACTAAGATGGGCGCGACCAAATGTATATTAAGTGTTGTAGCTGCGCCGGTAAGCCCTAGTGCAAAAAGGAGTGAATCTCCAGGTAAAAAAGGAGTTATAACTAATCCAGTTTCACAAAATATTACTACAAAAAGTAATAAGTAGGTCCAATCACCTAAAATATTAATATAGGTGCTGATAAATTGATCTAAGTGCAATACAATGTTTAGTAGTGCTGAGATAGTGTTCATGGATGAAACTCGCTAATAATTTGTCGTTAGATTATAAAAAAATAATTCATAAAGGTTAAGATTTTTTTGTTTTTATTTTGTTTTTAATGCTTTTTATGAGCATTTGGCCTATAACCAATGCTATCATTAAGGCGATGATAAGGCTTAAATTTTTCTTAACAAATAAATTATCACTAAAAAAATATACAGTATAGGTAATTGAAAAAGACCAGATTATTGCTGAAATGATGCCATATATAATAAATTTAATATAATTCATTTTACTAACACCTGCTACAAATGGAATTATGGTTCGAACGAATGCAATAAATCTCGAAAAAATAATGGCTTTACTGCCATGTTTGTTTAAGAATTTTTTTGTTTTTATTAGATAAGCACTTTTGAAAAATTTAGCGTGGGTACTAAACATTTTTTCGCCAATAAACTTGCCTGTTATATAATTACACGTATCTCCAGTTATAGCACCTAGAAAAATTGCCAATACTGCAAAATGGATATTTAATCCCGTTGCAGCTGCAGTTATTCCAACAGTGAAGAGTAAGGAATCACCAGGGAAAAATATCCCTAAAACAGAACCTGTTTCACAAAAAATAATAAAAAATAAAATTACATAAAACCATACACCCATAGTGTCTACAAAGTATGAAATATGAGCATTGAAGTTTGCTAAGAGGTCAAACATTTATGATTTCCTTTTTTAGAGCAATCTTTATTGTTAAGGCATGAATGTATGGCATAAGAGAGCTAGCAGCTCTATATATCTCTTTGTGAGAGTCGATTTTTTTCATATTGTTTAATTTTTTAGAATTTATATTAAGAATAAAATGATATTTTCCAGGCATATAGCCATTATGTTTTAGATGTTTATGTGTTTCATCGATGATATTAATTACTGCTTCTGGATCTATTTTAGATAGTATTTGATTTTTTAGTTCTACAGACACAGAGGTACTATCCATTTTAGATGATCCTTGTTGGCGTGATGATTAGATCAAGCTTAATATCGTACGTATCTATGATAATATCATTATTTTGCTGTTCATCAAAGGCTACACCAATAGTTAAAGGCGATTTAGATGTATTTTTAAAACTGAGTGTATAGTCATAGAAACCTCCACCCATGCCCATCCTGTACTTATTTTCATTAAAACCAATTATAGGGACTATTATAATATCCAATTCCCAGGCTGTAACTATATCTTTAACTGTATAAAAAGGCTCTTTAATTTTGTATTTATTTAAATAATAATTTTTAGAATCCTTTGCAAACCAGAGACTATGTTTTCTAAATGGATGAATTATTGGAAAATGTATGTTTTCAAAATGGCTATTAATTAAATCAGTATTTAATTCGTTATTAAGCGAGATAAAGCTAGCTATTTTAGCATTCTTAAAATTACTGTCTATGTACTGTATAACTTTTAAATTTACTTTATTAGAGAGGGTTTTTTTATCTATTAAATTATTACGTATACTTAATAATTTTTGACGGATTTGATTTTTGTTCATAGTTAGAAAGCTTAAAAAAAATAGTTGTCCAGATTACCGTTTTAGTCCAATATCTTGATCCCTTTTTGGTATCAAGTTGGGTGTCATAATTTTAACGTTGGGCTTCTTTGTAAATGCTAGGCATCAAAGCTTGCTCTCTAGTTAAAATACCAAAACTCCCTTTTCTAAGTAGTATCGGCTCAAGATTGTAACTAAATCACAAATAATCCAGGCAACTAAACTCTTGAATTCGACCATAATTATATAACAAATAATTATATTTTTTAAACTAATTATAGCAAAAAAACATAGAAATTCTTCTTGACTTTTAATTTAAAATAATTTTTGAGAGAATGGTTTTGTTATTTTAATATAATACAAAGTATAATCAAATTTTATTATTGATTAATGGTATGGTTTTTAGGGGATTAGATATTTTGATCTAGGTTAAATTTAAGCTTTTAACAGTGAAGTTAATGAGTCTTTATAACCTGTTAATATTCTAGATGACAGAGATAATAAAGTAATCTTAGTAAGATTCCTATAGAAACCTTAAGGTTTAAGGGAGTTAAACAAGCTTTAGTCATTAAAATTAAAGACATCTATGATAAATGGGCAATCTACATGCTCAGTATATTGACAATTAAAATTTTGTAAATAATGATTTAGATGTTGATAGATATGTATATTTTTGTTTGATTGTATAATGCTAGTAATAATGTGACCCTCAATATTTGAGTAATAGTAACATTTTAGCTGACATAAGTTGTTTTTACAGTGAACTAAGTTTGCTCCTTTAAAAGTAAGTGGATACTCAGGAAATTGTGAAGAAGTATTGCCATAAACTTGCCAAGTATGATTATAGCTATGAAAACTAGTTTTAGCTATTAGCTTATTATTGATATTTTTAAAATCATTAGGGGCTGGACAATAGTAAATAATACTATTTGCAAAGCAGTTAGGTAAAATACATAGTAAGCTAGTCAATGTAATTAAAAATTTATTTGTCATTTTTTAAAAATGCTATGTCACTATAGTTTTATATCTACTAATAATTATTTATTATAAATAATTATATTCATATAAGAGATTTTATTATGAATAGTTTGATATTTTGTTTTTGTCAAATAGCTAATTTCAATAAAGTAGCTATTGACCCAAAGCAAATCCTGCATGAGTATGGCGAACTTGACAGTAGTATATCAGAGGTCAGCCTATTACGAGCCATTAGGGCAAATAATTTCAAAGCTAAGCTTATGAATTTAAAACCTAAAAATATCAATCCTAGAACATTACCCGCAATACTCCAGGATAAGGCAGGCGAGTATTTTATTTTAGCAGCAATTCAAAATGATAAATATTTAGTTATTCGTCAGGGTATTACAGAGTTGATAAAACTAACAGAGGAGCAATTAAATAAAGTATATAATAATACAGCTATACTTATAAGTTATAAAGAAGTCCAGAAATCAACTAAAGAGCAATTTAATATTAAATGGTTTATACCAGCTTTGTGGAAATATAAACATATTTTTAAAGATGTTTTAATCGCATCGTTGTTTATTCAATTATTTGGTTTGGTTACACCATTTTTCTTTCAGGTGGTTATGGATAAAGTAATTATGCATAATGGTCTTACGACACTAAATACTTTAGCGATAGTGTTTTTGGTTGTAGCTATTTTTGAAGTTATATTTAGTACGATACGGACATATTTATTTAGTCATACAACTTCAAGAGTTGATGTGGTATTAGGGTCAAAATTATTTTCACATTTGATGAAATTACCTTTAGCATATTTTGAGACTAGGCAAGTTGGGCAAAATGTTGCTAGAGTTAAAGAGTTAGATAGCATTCGTAGCTTTATCACAAGTACAGCACTGACTTTAGTAATTGATTTATCGTTTACTTTTATATTTATTATTGTTTTATTTTTATATAGTTGGGAGCTGACCTTCATTGTTTTATCTACGATACCTATTTATTTGTTACTTTCGATATTTATAACACCAATTCTTAAGCATAGACTTAATAATGTTTTTGCCACTGGAGCAAAAAATCAGTCATTTTTAACTGAATCAATTACAGGTATTCAGACGGTTAAGGCTAATGCCATTGAGCCACAAATGCAACGCAAGTGGGAAGATAATCTTACCGAATATGTTTAAAGCATCTTTTAGGTCTCAAAACCTTGGTAATATTGCAGGACAATTTGCCGAGCTTGTTAGTAAGCTAACTACTATTGCTATTATAGTTAATCCGATAGTTATTTGACAATAATGTTATAATATTTAGAAAAAATGTCATCATATAGCCAAGATTTCAGAGATATCGTAATAACTAAATATAAAGAAGGCCTAACAGACAAAGAGCTAAGTAATTTTTTTAATATAGATATCCGTACTACTAGATCTTGGATAAACTTATACGAGACAACTGGTGATTATAAATCTAAGCAAGGCTTGGGTTGCGGTAGAGTAGCAACCTTTACAGATAAGGAAGCGATAGAAAGCTACTTAAGAACATATCCAGATGCAATGGCTTTAGATATTAGAGAAGCATTAGCTCCTGAAATACCTAGAAGCACATTTTATGATTGTCTTACCAGACTTGGTTTTAGTTTTTAAAAAAGACACCTAAATATAAGCAAAGAAAAGAACAAGATAGGCAAAGTTTTATAGAGGTTGTTGAGACTATTGAACCTAACAAACTTGTATATTTAGATGAAATGGGTATGGATAATAAACAGTCTGTACTAAGAGGATGGTCTCTTGTTGGTAAACCTAGCTATGGTGAAGTTATTGCTTATCAAACTCAGAGAAAAAGTATAGTTGCTGGTTATAACTATTTAGAAAAGAAGATTATAGCACCGCTAGAGTATACTGGATATACAGATACTCAAATTTTTAATCAGTGGTTTGAAGAGCATTTATGTCCTGAGTTAATTCCAAAGACTACTGTTGTTATGGATAATGCTAGTTTTCATAAGTCTCCTAAATTGGCTAAAATAGCAGAGAAGTTTGATATACAGATACTATACCTTCCTGCTTATTCTCCTGATTTAAATCCTATAGAAAAAATTTGGGCCAATTTTAAAAGAATTTTAAGAAAAGTAAATAATTCTTTTGATAATTTATCTGATGCTATTACTCACGTCTTTAGCACAATATTATCAGATTAACTATATATTTGTTGGTGCACATATGGTAATACTAGGTAAATTAACCGTAGGTCAACTAATAGCTTTTAATATGCTTGCAGGGCGTGTTACTCAACCAATTTTAAAGCTTGTTAATCTTTGGCAAGAATTTCAGCAAGTGGGTGTATCTTTAAGAAGACTCGGTGATATTCTAAATTCGCCAACAGAATTAAATAATAAGCTTAGTAAAAGTTCATTACCAGTATTTGCAGGGAATGTCAGCTTTAGAGATGTTAAATTTAGGTATACAGCAGACAGTAAATTAATTTTAAATGGTATCAATCTTGAAGTTAAGACAGGACAGTCTATAGGTATAGTTGGTAGATCAGGTAGTGGTAAAAGCACACTTACTAAGCTTATTCAAAGGCTATATCAGCCAGAATCTGGTAAAGTGCTTGTTGATAGTATGGATTTATCAACAGTTGATACTGTTTGGCTTAGACAAAATATTGGTGTAGTTTTGCAAGAAAATTTTATGTTTAACCGCTCAATTCGTGAAAATATTGCTCTTACGAACCCTAGTGCAAATATGCAAAAAGTAGTAGCTGCAGCACGCAATGCTGGTGCTGAGGAGTTTATCTTAGAGCTAAAAGATGGTTATGATGTGATTATAGAGGAAGGAGGCACTAATTTTTCTGGAGGACAAAAGCAAAGATTATCTATAGCTAGAGCCTTAATGAATAATCCTAAGATACTTATCTTTGATGAGGCAACTTCAGCGCTAGATTATGAATCTGAGAAAATTATTCAAGAGAATATGGCACAAATATCACAAGGTAGAACAGTCTTTATTATTGCACACCGCTTATCTACAGTACGAAGTTGTGATCGTATTGTCTATATAGATCAAGGAGTTATTCTTGAAGATGGTAGTCATTCCGAGCTTTTAGCAAAAAATGGTAAATATGCTTCACTACATAACTCACAAGCTCAGGGAGTAATCTAATGGGCCTCGAAAATAGTAAAATACCTGATAAAAAAGAGAAGTATAAAAGATCAGCGAGGATTAGAGACTTTTGGTGCAACCGTAAGGCATTTGCTGAAAAACGAAATGCTCGCACAGATGCTTATAGCTTTTTACCAGGAGTCTTAGAAGTCACTGATAGACCTCCACACCCGCTACTTAAGGTAATGTTGTATTGTTTGATTTTTTTAATAGTTTTTGTAGTTATTTGGGCATATTTTTCTAGGATAGATATTATAGTTAATCCGATAGTTATTTGACAATAATGTTATAATATTTAGAAAAAATGTCATCATATAGCCAAGATTTCAGAGATATCGTAATAACTAAATATAAAGAAGGCCTAACAGACAAAGAGCTAAGTAATTTTTTTAATATAGATATCCGTACTACTAGATCTTGGATAAACTTATACGAGACAACTGGTGATTATAAATCTAAGCAAGGCTTGGGTTGCGGTAGAGTAGCAACCTTTACAGATAAGGAAGCGATAGAAAGCTACTTAAGAACATATCCAGATGCAATGGCTTTAGATATTAGAGAAGCATTAGCTCCTGAAATACCTAGAAGCACATTTTATGATTGTCTTACCAGACTTGGTTTTAGTTTTAAAAAAAGACACCTAAATATAAGCAAAGAAAAGAACAAGATAGGCAAAGTTTTATAGAGGTTGTTGAGACTATTGAACCTAACAAACTTGTATATTTAGATGAAATGGGTATGGATAATAAACAGTCTGTACTAAGAGGATGGTCTCTTGTTGGTAAACCTAGCTATGGTGAAGTTATTGCTTATCAAACTCAGAGAAAAAGTATAGTTGCTGGTTATAACTATTTAGAAAAGAAGATTATAGCACCGCTAGAGTATACTGGATATACAGATACTCAAATTTTTAATCAGTGGTTTGAAGAGCATTTATGTCCTGAGTTAATTCCAAAGACTACTGTTGTTATGGATAATGCTAGTTTTCATAAGTCTCCTAAATTGGCTAAAATAGCAGAGAAGTTTGATATACAGATACTATACCTTCCTGCTTATTCTCCTGATTTAAATCCTATAGAAAAAATTTGGGCCAATTTTAAAAGAATTTTAAGAAAAGTAAATAATTCTTTTGATAATTTATCTGATGCTATTACTCACGTCTTTAGCACAATATTATCAGATTAACTATATATGGGGAAGATGGAGATGATTACTTACATGGAGGTAGTCAGTCAGATATTCTTTATGGTGGAGAAGGAGACGACACACTAATAGGAGATAATATAATCACTTCGGAGGTTGGTTATAAAAGATTTACTTTTGATGCTAGGAAGAAGGAAGCAAAATATAATAAGGGAGATGATATATTGGCTGGAGGCAGAGGTAACGATACTCTAGCTGGAGGTTATGGTAGTGATACTTATATTTTTAATAAAGGAGATGGAGTAGATACTATAACGGAGATGTTATCAAATGATTATGCTAAAACGGTATATGAGAGTGATGTTAGAGATACCATTAAGTTTGGCGAAGGTATATCAGCGGATGATTTAAATTTTAAATATAATGGTAATGATGTCCATGTGACTTTTAGCGGTTCTGATACAGATAAATTAATTTTTAAAGATTTCCAAGGAACTACATTAGATAGATTTGAATTTGCAGATGGCTATATTTTACATAAATCAGATATTAAAATTGGTACAGACTCAGAGGATACTTTAATAGGGAATGCTAATGATAATATTATAAATGGTAATGATGGTGAGGATATTATTACTGGAGGAAAAGGAGATGATATTATCACTGGTGGTCAGGGAGCTGATGTTTATAATTATTCACTTGGTGATGGTAATGATACTATAAATCTAGTAAAAGATAATGCCATAGATACTCTGAAACTTAATGATATATCTAGAGATCAGATATCATTAGTCAAAACAGGTGATGATTTGCAGATTAACCTTAGTGAGGCAATGAGTTCGGTGAATTTAAAAAATTATTTTGATGAGCAGTTTGAAGGTAATGATTTAATTATAGATGCTAATGATGAATTTCAGATATTCTTATCAAAAAACTCAGTTAAGATAGCAGATGTATTATCTAGTATGATAACTAATGATGATGGAGGAAATGTTGAAGACACTAGTCAAGTTAGTACAAGAGTAGATGCTGCACAATTAGCAGATTTATGGATTCCAAAGAAAGATCAAAGTGCATAAATATTTCCGCAATATGATACTAAGATTTCTGATGTTTATATTTTTAAAATATCTTTCAAAAAATACCTATAACTAAGAGCTTAGATGCAGTAAAATATTTAGCAATAAATAATAAAATAAATACTTTTCTATGAAAAATGATAAACCTAATTTTGAAGATGTTACAGAGGCGTTAAAGGTAATGCATGCTTTGACAACCTCTTCAGAAGCTCATGGACTTCTCTGTGCGCTATTTAGCTTTGGGGCAGAAGTTAAATTTACAGCTTGGTCTGATTCACTTATGACAAAGCCTATTGAAGAAGGAGATCTTATATTTGCCTCAGCTCTGCAAACTATGAAAAAACTATATGATTATACTAGGTCGCAGTTTGATGAGAAAGGACTTACTTTTGATTTATTTATTCCTGAAGATGATGAACCTCTAAGCTATAGAGCAGAAGCTCTAACTTATTGGATTAGAGGTTTTTTATCAGGTGTGGGATTATTCGGTTTAGATTTTGAGAGTTCAAAAGACAAAGAAATTAAAGAAGCAATCCATGATTTGATGCAAATATCATATATGGATTATGATTCTCTAGGTCAAGATGAAAGTTGTGAGGATGATTTTATGGAGTTACTCGAATATACTAAAGTAGCTGTTTTACTTATAGATAGTGAAAAAGTTTAGGCATTAACGTGAGTGAAAAATTTGATATAGCTGTTGTTGGTGGTGGAATAGTTGGTTTGTTAACTTCATTAGCTCTGGCTAAAACAGGTTGTAAAATTGTTCATATAGAAAAAGATCAGCTTGAAGTTAAAAATGATAATAGAAGTATAGCTGTATCATATTCATCAATAGCTTTTCTTAATACTCTTGAATTATGGGATAAAGTTGCAATCACATCTCAGGCAATAAAAAAAGTTCATATTTCTGATAAAGGTAGGTATGGTCGGGCAGAGATTTTTGCTAAAGATGAGGATCTACCGTTTTTAGGAGCTATTATCCCGATGCAAGAGTTATTAAGAGCTGCTATGCAAAAGGTTGCTAATAATTCAAATATTATAAAATATTTTGAAACTGAGGTTGTAGCTCTACAAAAAAATGATGGCAAATATTCATTAGTTGTAGATCAGAATAAGGTTAAAAAATCAATAGCTGCAAAGCTTGTTATCGCTTGTGATGGAGTAAATTCAAGTATACGTAAAATGCTTAATATAGGAGCAGATACTATAGATTACAAACAAGATGCAGTTGTTTTTGATATTCAAACAGATCTTAGTAATGACAATACTGCTTTTGAAAGGTTTATGAGCGATGGTGTGCTTGCGATGTTACCAAAATCAAAAACTACTATGGGTTGTGTCTGGACTGTCGATAGAGATGATTCAAAGGTAAAATTAGCATTGGATATAAATGACTTTGAAGAGCTGGTTCAAGATAGATTTGGTTTTAGATTAGGGAAAATTAGACTAGTTGCAAAGCCAGCTATTTTTCCTTTATATCTTGTTCAATCAAAGGATATTTACAAGGATAATGTCTTATTTTTTGGTAATGCTTTACATTTTTTACATCCGGTATCAGGCCAGGGGATGAATTTAAGTATTAGAGATATAGGTTTTTTATATGATTTGCTTGCAAAAAGTAAGTTTTCAAAAAGTACTGTTGAAAATGTATTAAAAGAGTTTGCTAAAGCTAGAAAGCCAGATCATGATAGAACGATTGGCGTTACACATGGCTTTGTTAAATGGTTTGTTTCTAATGATAGTAGGTTAGTAACTAGTAGAAATGTTGGATTACATTTATTACAAAGAAGTAAGATAGCTAAAAAAGTTTTATCACGAGTGATGATGGGTAAACTTAGTAAAGGTTCAACTTTGATGAGAAAGGTGGTTGAAGATGAGCGTTAAAAATATTCAAAAAGATGTTGTAATTGTAGGTGCTGGCATGGTTGGGTTAAGCCTAGCTTTAGCGCTACACAAAAACGGCTTACAAGTTGCTCTTATAGAGGCGGGTGAGCTTAGTGGCAAAGCTTTAAGTACAAATCGAATTGAAACAAGAGTTAGTGCGATAAATCACACATCAAAGAAGTTGCTACAAGATTTGGGTATATGGAATATTGTTAAAAATAATCGTATTTCACCATATTATCAAATGAAAGTTTGGGATGATGAACCTAGTCAAAGTATCAATATCACAGCTGAGGAGATTGCTGAGCATAGTCTAGGAACTATCATAGAAAATAATGTAATAACGCAAGCTTTAATTGAAAAAATCAATGACACTGGTATTGAGATTTTCACTAATCAAAAAATTGAAAAAATCCAAAAAAATGGCAATACTGAAAAAATAATCTTAGCAGATAAAATTATTGAAACTGGCTTGGTTGTGGGAGCTGATGGCGCAAACTCTTTTGTGCGAGATTATTTTAATTTTGAGACTAAGATCAAACCATACAAGCATACTGCCATAGTTGCAACACTTAAGCTTGAAAAAGAACATCATCAAACAGCGTACCAAAGATTTTATGATAAAGGAGTATTGGCATTTTTGCCTTTGCAAGACCCGTATAAAATATCGATAGTTTGGTCTATAGAATCTAACTATGCTAACTTTTTGATGAGTTTAACTGATGAGAAGTTTGAAGTAGAGTTGGCAAAAGCTATTGGTAATCTGCTTGGAGATGTAAAGCTTTTATCAAAGAGATTCCGTTTTGAGCTTATCCAACGCCATGCCACTAGCTATGCAAAAGATAATGTTGTATTAGTTGGTGATGCCGCACATACTATCCACCCGTTGGCGGGTCAAGGAGTTAATATTGGTTTTAAAGATGTGGTAGCTTTGACAGGAGTAGTAAGTGAGGCTTTTGCTAAAGGTAGACTAATTGGACATCTATCAACTTTAGATAAATATCAGCGTGAAAGAAAACTTGATAATACTAAAATGATGGTTTTGATGAAGTCATTTAAAGAAGTCTTTGGTAGTGATAATGAGTATCTTAAAAAAGCTCGTAGAGCTGGGTTAGAATTTGTTGATAAAAATAGTATCGTAAAAAAATTAGTAGTAAAACAAGCGCTATAAAGATAAGAGCTGTAATTCTAAATACAGTACTTATTTTATTAATTTTAGGGTAAAAAAACTATGTTTAAAATATTTAAAAACACTATAAACATAAAATATTTTTCATACTTTTTAATTAGTAGTATAGTAGTATTTGGAGTCGTTAACATGGCAGGTACAGCGAATAATCAACCTGTTGATACTGCCTTAGACAACAGCGTGAAAACATTCATACAAGAATATAATATTCCTGGTGTTGTTCTAAGTGTCAAACTGCCTGGCCATGTAACTAAGACTTTTGCTGCTGGGGTTGCTAATATTTATACTGGGAAGTTAATGGCTCCTAATACGCTTTTCCCAGTAGGAAGTATTACAAAATCTTTCACTAGTGCTGCAATCTTGGAGCTCGTTGATCAGCACAAACTAACTTTACAAACAACTCTTTCAGAAATTGCAAGCAAACACCCCGGGGAATTAAGTAAACTTATCAAAAACTACCCTCAGCTCCACGGAATCACGATACTAGAGCTTTTAAACCATACTAGTGGACTTCCTGATGCACTAACTACTAAAGCATATGAAAATAAATTTAAATCCACACCTTTGAAACATTGGGACAGCAAATCACTTATTAGACTAGCTTTTCAACAAAACATATTATTTCCTCCAGGTACACCAGGAAAATTCTACTACAGCAATACGGACTACATCTTAGCACAAATGGTATACAACACTGTCTCTAAAACTCCTCTTAGTAAAGCCATCGATTCACTCCTGATTAAAATGGGTGTAACTGATTATTTTTATCCAAGTAATGAACATAGTCCAGTTCCGATGTCGATTACTAATCAAATATCACAAGGATACATGCCAGAAAATCCCTATTGGCCTGCTAATTTAATGAACGTGTTTAGAAAATACCCAAGGGTCTATATCAAAAATGGAAAGCAATCTGAGCTAGCCTACAACGTTACTCCTATTGATATTTCACAGTCATTCATTGCACCCGCAGCAGGAGGTATTATAATGAGTGTTCCCGATATAGTTAAGTGGTATGATGCACTTTTTATAGATAAAACAATTTTGCCTAATGATGCATTGATAAAAATGCTAAAAGGGGTACCAACACATGATGGATATAAGTATGGCCTTGGTATTACAAAATGATATATTAAGAAATATAATGTTGAAGTGTATTCTCATACTGGTAGTAATTTTGGATTTAATACGAACGTTATATATATTAAAGATCATAACATAGTCATATCTGCGGCTATCAATGCGCAAAAAGACTTTCTAAGGTTTAATAAAGGATTGATTCCTAATGTATTGAACATACTAAAAACATATGGCTATTTGACCTAACTATAAGGAATGAACCAGGAAAATTGAATTTAAATTTACCAATTAATCTCAATTAGCTATTAAAAAAGAATCACGAATTTTATTTTATTGTTTTCTAATTAATTTTGACAGTATTATTGTAACTAATTTACTATTCTTATATTGCTATTTATCAATAGCTAAATGTTTTCGATCAAATATTTTAAAGAACTATAATTATAAAATTTTATATATAGTAAGGCTATATCTCGGTTTAAAATAAAAAATTAATGAAATTAAGGTTATTAATCACACAACATTTAAATTATTTAAAGTTAATTATTAATTATGGTACAATCTGAATTTAATGTTATTAATCTAAATATCTTGCAATTTTAACTTAAGGAAAAATTTATATGAGAAATTATATGATACTTGAATCAACCATCGATGGCTTGATTAATTGTATTTTAACTGTGCGTGATAAGATGAAATGTATGAATCAGATGGAGACCTATTTAAAATATGGGGATAAAATGGTTGATGAATTTGAGAATCGTAGGCCAGTCGATTATCGAAACAAATTTAAAGCTTCTTAATTCTAATAGGTCAGAATATGGTTTAGGTACTTTTACTTACAATTATTTTAAAAAACGAAATATTAATTTAGATCAATTTATTAATGTAATCCAATTTATATTTTCTAAATTAAATTCTCGAGAAGAAACTGTTGAAAACTCAGAGATACGAGCAGGAATTTATAGTATATTTTCAGTGTTACCAGGGTTAGCCTCAACATATAATAATTATAGTTAATCCGATAGTTATTTGACAATAATGTTATAATATTTAGAAAAAATGTCATCATATAGCCAAGATTTCAGAGATATCGTAATAACTAAATATAAAGAAGGCCTAACAGACAAAGAGCTAAGTAATTTTTTTAATATAGATATCCGTACTACTAGATCTTGGATAAACTTATACGAGACAACTGGTGATTATAAATCTAAGCAAGGCTTGGGTTGCGGTAGAGTAGCAACCTTTACAGATAAGGAAGCGATAGAAAGCTACTTAAGAACATATCCAGATGCAATGGCTTTAGATATTAGAGAAGCATTAGCTCCTGAAATACCTAGAAGCACATTTTATGATTGTCTTACCAGACTTGGTTTTAGTTTTAAAAAAAGACACCTAAATATAAGCAAAGAAAAGAACAAGATAGGCAAAGTTTTATAGAGGTTGTTGAGACTATTGAACCTAACAAACTTGTATATTTAGATGAAATGGGTATGGATAATAAACAGTCTGTACTAAGAGGATGGTCTCTTGTTGGTAAACCTAGCTATGGTGAAGTTATTGCTTATCAAACTCAGAGAAAAAGTATAGTTGCTGGTTATAACTATTTAGAAAAGAAGATTATAGCACCGCTAGAGTATACTGGATATACAGATACTATACCTTCCTGCTTATTCTCCTGATTTAAATCCTATAGAAAAAATTTGGGCCAATTTTAAAAGAATTTTAAGAAAAGTAAATAATTCTTTTGATAATTTATCTGATGCTATTACTCACGTCTTTAGCACAATATTATCAGATTAACTATATGACGAGTTTTGGTGAGCGTGGATTTGACATACAGGAGTTTGTTACTCCTTTTGAGCAAGGAATGGAGTATGAACGTCAAAATAATGAACGAAAAAGTATAGGTCATTTTAGTAAAGATGCTTCACAGATTAAGAAAGAACTTGGTCGTTATGCAAAATCTATATATGGCTATTACGATATGCCACAATTAATAGCAGATTTACCTACCAAAGGCGAAGAAATTATTACAAAATTCTATCAATCTTATGTAACTTCTATAAAAAAATCTCAAGCATTAGAAATTCCTATTAATCTTAATTTTGAAAAAAATGAGACGGAACTGATTTCAGGGCTAAAAATGTTTCTTATAACTATTAATAAACATCAGAAAGAAATGGATATATATAGCAAGATGCTAGATCCTGTGGTTTTAGAGCAAAATCTGTTAACCCTAGGGTATAAGCTGAAAAATACTGAACAATTAGAGAGATTGTGGAGTTACCAAAAATTTAAATTTGGTTGGCAACAAACAGAGATAGGATCCTTACAATTAGTGTCCTTAATAATATGTGTGAGATCTATTTTAAGCAATCTTTTAATGTCTAATTTGAAACGTGATGTATTTATGGGAAATGTAAGTCAGTCGATTATCGAAACAAATTTAAAGCTTCTTAATTCTAATAGGTCAGAATATGGTTTAGGTACTTTTACTTACAATTATTTTAAAAAACGAAATATTAATTTAGATCAATTTATTAATGTAATCCAATTTATATTTTCTAAATTAAATTCTCGAGAAGAAACTGTTGAAAACTCAGAGATACGAGCAGGAATTTATAGTATATTTTCAGTGTTACCAGGGTTAGCCTCAACATATAATAATTATAGTTAATCCGATAGTTATTTGACAATAATGTTATAATATTTAGAAAAAATGTCATCATATAGCCAAGATTTCAGAGATATCGTAATAACTAAATATAAAGAAGGCCTAACAGACAAAGAGCTAAGTAATTTTTTTAATATAGATATCCGTACTACTAGATCTTGGATAAACTTATACGAGACAACTGGTGATTATAAATCTAAGCAAGGCTTGGGTTGCGGTAGAGTAGCAACCTTTACAGATAAGGAAGCGATAGAAAGCTACTTAAGAACATATCCAGATGCAATGGCTTTAGATATTAGAGAAGCATTAGCTCCTGAAATACCTAGAAGCACATTTTATGATTGTCTTACCAGACTTGGTTTTAGTTTTTAAAAAAGACACCTAAATATAAGCAAAGAAAAGAACAAGATAGGCAAAGTTTTATAGAGGTTGTTGAGACTATTGAACCTAACAAACTTGTATATTTAGATGAAATGGGTATGGATAATAAACAGTCTGTACTAAGAGGATGGTCTCTTGTTGGTAAACCTAGCTATGGTGAAGTTATTGCTTATCAAACTCAGAGAAAAAGTATAGTTGCTGGTTATAACTATTTAGAAAAGAAGATTATAGCACCGCTAGAGTATACTGGATATACAGATACTCAAATTTTTAATCAGTGGTTTGAAGAGCATTTATGTCCTGAGTTAATTCCAAAGACTACTGTTGTTATGGATAATGCTAGTTTTCATAAGTCTCCTAAATTGGCTAAAATAGCAGAGAAGTTTGATATACAGATACTATACCTTCCTGCTTATTCTCCTGATTTAAATCCTATAGAAAAAATTTGGGCCAATTTTAAAAGAATTTTAAGAAAAGTAAATAATTCTTTTGATAATTTATCTGATGCTATTACTCACGTCTTTAGCACAATATTATCAGATTAACTATATGAAGATTATGGATCATTCCAATTTGAACAAATTCAGAAATTTATCGACAAACTTTATAGTGAGATTCCTAGGTCTAGATTAAATTTATCAAAAGGTGGTGGGAGAATTAAAGTTCGTAGTCAGATTCATGAAGGTTTGGAGATTATTTTAGAATCTTTATATGATGCTCAAAACGGATTAATGGTTAAAGAGATTCTTTCAAAGAACGAAATGGATGATTTCCTTAGTTTTTTACCTTTAGGGGATAATTTTGCTCATTCCTTGAAGGTTGGTTATGACACTATAATTGGTGGGACTCCTACATCTGTGATTCTCAATACGAAAAAAGGTAATAAATAGAGACATTGTTGAGCTACTAATTTAATTGGATTGTAGAATTAATATCGATTAATATTAATATCCAACTTTTTTTGTAATTTTTCTATATAAGAAAATTCGATTTTTTTGATGATTAGAATACTCTTACCAGAGTTACCCATCCTACCGGTTCGACCTGCTCGATGTTGATAGTCTTCTGGCTTTGAAGGGATATCATAGTTTATTACAAAATCAACATCATTAATATCAAGTCCTCTAGCAGCAACATCAGAGGCGACTAAAACTTTAATTTGTCCATTTTTAAATTTTCTGATTGTATTAGCTCTATCGATTTTATTTTGTTCTCCATGAATTGAACCAACCTCAGATTCTAGCTTATCTATTTTTTTTGTGACAAAATTAACATCGTTGTTTCTATGTAAAAATACTATAGATTTAGCGGGGGATATTTTGTTTAGCAGGCTTCGTAAAGTATCTGTTTTACGATTACCATCAGCAATGATGTAACTATGTTGGATAGTTTCTTCTTCTTTTGAGTTATCAATAAGTTCTAGGTTTTCAATAAAATTATTAGCAACATCAAAAGCATGGTTTTTGATAGTTGCAGAGCCTAGTATATATTGTAAGTTAGTATTTTTAGATATTATTTGTTTTAGAGTTTTTAAGCTATCATCTTCAAGCATGCGATCAGCTTCATCAATGATACAGTATTTTAAATGATCTGCTTTTAGCTTTTTCTGATCTACAAGCTCTAAGATTCGTCCAACAGAACCAACAATAATATTTGGTTTTTTCTTTAGTTTTTCTTTTTGCCTTTCTATGGATGCTTTACCTATCAAAGCTAATGATTTAATACCTATACTTGAAAAAGTTTCGTTTATGAAGTTGCTAATCTGAATTGCTAACTCATGAGTGGGTGTAAAAAATACAACTTGTGTTAGAGATTTTTTTTCTACTATTAGTTTATTTATAATTGGTAAAATATAGGCCAATGTTTTACCACTCCCAGTTGGTGATTTCAGCCAAATATTATTTCCAGCTGATATTTTTTCAAAGCTTAAGATTTGTGAGTTTGCAGGAGTTTTGATATTTTTATTTTTTAATGTATCTAGAATATCTTGATTTATTTGTAGGTCTGAAAATAACATAAATATTTATATATAAATTGTAAATTGTCGTATCTACGCATAATAACATATTAGATTGAAAATGACCTAAATTGTTATATCAATTATCTAAGTTATGATAATATTTCGCTCAGAAAGTTAAAAAAAAAATTACTAAATGAAAACAGATGATTTTGATTACAAATTACCAGAAGGATTAATTGCTAGTTATCCGTTAGAAAATAGAGACGCTAGTAGGCTTTTAAAATTAAATAAACAAACAGGTGAGATAATAAATCACAAATTTACAGATTTTATTGACTTTATAACGGATAAAGATTTATTAATATTCAATAATAGTAAAGTTATGTTAGCTAGACTTTATGGTGAAAAAAGTACAGGAGCAAAACTTGAATATTTAATAGAAAGAATAAAAGCACCAAAAATTTTTGAAACACATATTAGAGCAAATCGCTCACCAGCTATTGGTAGTGAGATATATGTCCAAGATACTCTTGCAAAAGTGCTAGAAAAAGATGGTGGAATGTATCAATTAGAGTTGCAAGGTGATAAAAATATCTATGAGATAATGGAAGAATTTGGGCATATTCCACTACCTCCATATATGAATCGTGAAGATGAGGAATTTGATGCTGAACGTTATCAAACTGTATATGCTAAAGATCTTGGCTCAGTTGCAGCACCAACAGCAGGTTTGCATTTTTCAGATGAGTTAATGAAACAAATTAAAAGTAAAGGGGTAGACACTGCATATGTTACGCTTCATGTTGGCTCTGGAACTTTTAAGCCGGTACAGGTTGATGATGTAGATAATCATAAAATGCATTCAGAAGTTGTATCTGTGCCGGAAGATGTTTGTCAGAAAATTAAGCAAACAAAAGCAAATGGTGGTAGGGTAATAGCAGTAGGGACAACCTCAGTACGCTCACTTGAGACAGCAGCTCAATCTGGTGAGATTCAACCTTTTCAGGGTGAGACAGATATATTTTTATATCCTGGCAAGAAGTTTAATATTATAGATGCAATGATTACTAATTTTCATTTACCGAAGTCGACACTTATTATGTTAGTAAGTGCATTTGCAGATAAAGAAAAAATCATGGGTGCATATCAGCACGCTATCGCTGAAAAATATAGATTTTTTAGTTACGGTGATGCTATGTTTATTTATTGACTAGACTGTATAATAAAAGTTGTTAAATAGGAGTTTTAATATTTAAGTTCACTTTATGAAATGGAGATACTTATGCAAAAAAATGGTAAGGAAATTTTAAATTATTTTTTAAATACATTTGAAATTGAATATGTTTTTGGTAACCCAGGCACTACAGAAACCACCTTTTTGGATGTGATTTCAAAAAATAATAATTGTGAATATATCTTGGGTTTACACGAGTCTGTAGCAACAGGAGTTGCCGCAGGATATGCTCTAGAAAGTGGTAAGCCAGCTATTTTAAATATACACACATACCCAGGTTTAGCAAATGCAATGAGCAATATGTTTAATGCATATGCTGCAGGGATCCCTCTTTTTGTTATAACTGGACAACAAAATAGAAACCATCTTATTCATAAGCCGATTTTATCAGGCGATTTAATGGAGTTAGCTAAAACTGCAACTAAAGCACAATATGAAGTACAACATATATCTGATTTAAATATAGCTCTTCAAAGGTGTTATTTAGAATCATTAGAATCTAAGGCTCCAACTTTTTTATCTATTCCAATGGAAATTTATACTGATGAGTGTGATACGGGATATTTCAAGCCAACTAAGCTGATAAATGACACTCAAGCTTTAGGTCTAGATGATATAAATGATTTGCTGGAAAAATGCAAAAACAAAATAGCTTTTGTAGTTGATGCTGAAGCAGTTTGGAGTAATAAAATTAAAGTAAATTTAAGTGAAATAAGCACTAAATTAGATACTGATATATATTTGGCACCATTTTCTTTGAAGACATCAATTGATGTTAATATTTCAAATTATAAAGGGGTTATACCTGCTGTTTCTTCAGAAGCTAATGATTTATTATCTAACTATGAAATTATTATTTTATTAGGTGAAAAAATTCAGTCATTTTTATATAATGAAAAGCAGACAATACCAGAAAAATGCACTTTAATTCAATTTAGTAATGGAAATATAAGAACTAGATATGACTATCCTTTTGATTATGTTGTTAGAGGGGATATCGGTAGTAATTTAGAGATAATTAATAATTTTTTTAAAGATAATAATTTACAAAATAATAATTCTCTTTTACTTAGAGAAGAAATTAATTTGGATAAAAGTAGCTTGTTGTTCAATATATTAAATTATTCTGCTCGTGATATTGCTATAGTAATTGAAGGTTCTACTAATCAAACATTAATAGAGGAGATAACTTATTTCCTAAAATTTTCAAGGGTTTATTATGAGCCTCGAGGAGGCGCATTAGGTATGGCTATGCCTCTAGCTGTTGGTGTTTCTTTGCATAGTAAAAAACATAGTATTTGTTTCGTTGGTGATGGAGGAAGCATGTATTCAATTCACAGTATTTGGACCGCTGCACGATATAATATTCCTGTAATATTTATATGCACTATTAATAATGAATATAAGATCTTAAAAGAGTTGTGGCATCTACAAGTTCCAGCAACTCCAGAACAATCATATATTGGAATGGATATTACAAATCCTGAATTAGATTTATGTAGTATTGCTAGAGGTTTCGGTGCTCAAATTATTAAAGTTAATAAAAACAACTATAAAGAAGCCTTAGATCAGGCTCTGAAATTTAAAGGACCAACATTTATAGCCATATCTAGCAATGAGAGTTGATTGTTTAAATTTACTATATTTTTTAGCTTTTAGTTATATTCTTAAGGAGAGAAATGAAAAAAGCATTCTTTTTTGATATTGATGGAACCTTGGTATATGAGAAAAAAGGTCATCTTTTTGTCTCAGATAAAAATATTCAAGCTATAAAAAGCTTAAGAAGAAAAGGCTATAAAACTTTTATAGCTACAGGCCGGACACAAGGCTTTATCCCATCAGCAGTGTTAGAAATACCTATGGATGGTTTTATCACAGCTAATGGTTCTGTTGTTAGAGTTCAGGATGAACTTATTTATGAGAAACTTTTTCCACAAAATGCGATAGATAAAGTCTTAGAATTTTGTGAAAAGCATAATCATGATTGGCTTTTTGAAGGAAAGTTTGCTTATGTTAATAATATTGAATCTGATGATCTTAGTTATTTTTATAATAATGTTGTTGTTAACAGAGATAAAATTATTACAACACATAATCTGTATAATGTAACGATTTATAATGCCTTAGTGTTAGGTAAAAAAGTTGATTCAGTAGCTTTGCAGCATACGTTAGGTAATGATTATGTTATAGCACCACATAATGAAAATGGTTATGTTGATTGTTATTTGGCAGGCCATACAAAGGCAGATGGAATTGATAAAGTGGTTGAAAACTTAGGGTTAGAAGACTATCAGATTTATGCATTTGGTGATGGTAATAATGATTTGGAAATGTTTGATCGAGTCGATATCGCAGTTGCTATGGAAAATGCTTCAGAACAATTAAAAGAAAAAGCAAATATAATAACTAAAGCCAACTACCATGATGGTGTATATCATGCTTTAGTTAAGCTAAAGTTGATATAGATATTTAAGTTAAATAAGGAGTATTTATAAGTGCTAATTATAATGTTGATTTTTATAATTGTAGGCCTTTTGGTGGGGGTTTTAGCAGGACTTTTTGGTTTTGGAGGAGGTCTAATAGTTGTCCCAGCAGTGGCTACATTTATAACTATTTATAAGCCAGAATTTATTGCTAATAATATGCATATTGCAATAGCTACATCTTTATTTGCGATGGTTTTCACATCTTTAACAACGACATATATTCATTATAGGGCAAAAAATATTCTTTGGAAAATTGCTTTTAAATTAAAATGCGGACTAGTCGTAGGAACTATCTTTGGTGCAGCTATTACTAGCTATCTTTCTAGTGGATTTTTAAGGATTTTATTTATTCTATTTTTGATATATACGATCATAAAGTTAGGCTTGAAATTATTTTCTACAACAAAACATAAATTTCTTAAAAATAAAGATGAAGAAATTGAGCCGGCAACAAGGGTGTTGTATACATATGGTCTTATAACAGGTTGTATAGCTGTCTTACTTGGAATTGGAGGGAGTGTAATAATAGTACCTTTTTTACGCCAGTATAATTATACGCTTACAAAAGCAGCGGCAATAGCTACTGCTATTACTCCATTTTTAGCATTATTTGGAGCTATTTCTTATATTATTATTGGTTATAATGCAGTAGATATTCCAGAATATTGTCTAGGGTTTATATATATTCCTGCAGCTCTTGGTATTATTATCGGGGCTTTTGTTGGCTCGTCAATAGGTGTTAAATTAGCTGGAAAAATACCACAGCAGGTGCAAAATTGGTTTTATTTAGGATTTATAAGTTTAATATTATTTATTATGATTTTTTAACTATAGTCTGTCTTGGTTTAGTGAATGCTAAAATATAAAATAAGGGAGCATTTATTAAAGCGATTATATATTTTATAACTAAAGTTGAGATTATTATTTCAAGAGTGTATTCCATAGGTATTACACCAGCTAATGCAAAACCGCATGTAATTAAAGATGTGTCCAGTATTTGAGATATTAAAGTTGAACCGGTATTTCTGAGCCAAAGCCATTTTATATCAGAGCTATAGCTTTTAATTTTAGAGTATATTAGAACATCAAAAAGTTGTGATATTAGATAAACAAGGTTGCCTATGATCACAGCCTTTAGGGCACCTCCATTGATTGAGAAAAATAAATTTAAACTATCATTTGCAGAGTTGTAGAACTGATCATTTAGGCTCACAAATAGAGTGGAAATAAACATTAAAAGAACAAATGAAAGTCCAAAAAATATTGATTTTAATACAGCCCTTCTGGCTTCTTGCTTGCCATATTTTTCATTAAGTAGATCATTTGCGGTAAAGATTCCACCAAACATTACATTGCCTAATGTTGCCATAATATGAAATCCTGCAATATCATATGATACACCTTTATTTACCTGGATATTTGCAGCTATTACGCTCATTACAATAAAAATGTGTAAACCTTTTTTACCAAATAGTTTATATGCAAGAAATAAAATAAAAAAATCTATAAATGTAAATAATATTAGAATATCAAAGTTAGTCATGTTTTTCCTTGTAGTTTTGTTTACCCTGGAGAGTTACGAACAGGGGAATAAAAATCTGCTATAATATAGCAAAAATACCTATTAATAACAACTATATTCTAGAGAGGATTATTATGAGATTTGCCCATGTGATGTTACGAGTTAAAGATTTAGATAAAGCACTAGATTTCTATACAAATATTTTAGGAATGACTATCCAAAAGAAGATGGATAATGAAGAGTATAAGTATACTTTAGTGTTTTTAGGTTATGGAAAAATATCTGATCATACTGTTTTAGAGCTTACTTATAATTGGGGTGATCATGAATATGATCATGGTAATGCATTTGGTCATCTATGTATGCAAGTTGACGATGTTTATAAAGCTTGTGAAGCTGTTAAAGTAAAAGGAGGTGTAGTTACTCGTGAAGCAGGACCTTTAAAAGGTGGATCACAGATTATAGCATTTATAAAAGATCCAGATGGTTATCAAATAGAGCTTATTGAAAAAGCCTAATGGAGAACTGTATAGCGAAACAAAAAACGCTAAGTGTATTGATAATAAGAGGTTACTATAGTAAGGGTGATACGGTTGAGCATGTCAGTGTTGATGGTATAAAAGTTAAAGTAACTACAGTTGCCTTGGGACGACCAGTTTTTGTTAAAAGAAAGCTAAGAAGAATCATTGATAAATATGATATTAACTCAGGTAATTATGACCTTATTTATGCCATATCTATGTCTGCGGGTATTTCTTCTCTTATTGATGAGACTTTTTATGAAAAACTTCATTTAATTACACCGTTTTTTATTCATCATAAAACAATGAGAGTACTTAGAAAAGTTAAGATTAGAAAAATGCTAGGAGCATATTTTTTATTATTTATTAATGGTAAATTAGGTAGGTTTAACAAAAAAATTAGGGTTACTCTTGCTGAGAAAGATACTATCGTTGATAATAAGTTTTTTGAAAGTACATGGGGTAGAGTTAGTCTTATCGAAGACATTGATCATACTTTAAGTAAGGAAATTGTTGATGATATTGTTAGAAAAGATATTGAAGAGCTTCAAAAGAAGTAGCCATTATTGGCTTTATAGTTTATATGCTACAGCTCTCAACCTAACATAATCAGCATACCAACAGCCATCTTTATATAAATCAGGTTTAGCAAGCTTTTCAGCGTAGTTCAGAAATCCATCAATATCATCTATCTTATTTAATAAATTTATTCTAAAGGTTTTAACCCAATTTTTAAAGCCACTCAAACCTTCTAGTAAAGTTGGTCTTTCAAACAATATGGCATATTTTACTATAAAGCCATTTTTTTCAAGCAATGAACTGTACTCTGAAATACTAGGGTAAAAATTATCTAAATTATAGTTTTTTAAACCGTATTTATGTGAAGCTGCATCTAAACTAGATAGTAAGTTTTTTATATTGTTTTTACCACCCATTTCAAATACAAATTTACCATCTTTTTTTAATATATTGTTGATGTTTTTTATAACGGCTGTAGGATTTGTCATCCAGTGAAGAGCCGCATTTGAAAAAACCGCATCAAAGCTTTCAGAATCAAATTGTAAATTGTGCTGTGCATCAGCGTATTTAAACTTTATATCCGGATAATTTTTTTGTGCTTGTTCTAGCATACTTGTTGATATATCAACACCAGTAACATCACAGCCTTTTAATTTAATTTCATTTGATAGCTCACCAGTTCCACATCCTAAGTCTAGGATTTTTTGTCCTTTGGAAGGTGCTAAAAGTTCAACGATTTCGTTGCCATAGTTAGTAACGAATTTCCCTATTGAATTATATGATTTTGATTCCCATAAATTATTATTACTCATAATATTGCTCCTTTTTTATTCTTTTGAAATATTAGAATGATGCATTAGCCAGTATATTAAAAGTCCCCAGATTCCAAATATTAATCCAACTAGAATCCATATGTTTTTGGGTAATAATATAGTAGTAATTCTTTTGTTTAAAATTCTTGGAATATCTTTGGCAATACTCAGGCCACAGAAGATATGGATTAAGACACTAAAAGCTGTGATAATTGGTAAAGAATTATTTATTAAGGTTGCCGATATATAGTTAATATCCATGTAAAAGCCTTTTAAAATACTAGTTTTGCGTGTTCTGCTGAATGATATGTATTATTGTAGTGATCTCTAATGATTTCAATAGTTTCATCTATACTATCTACCAAATGTAGAATTGTGAGATCATTTCTATCAATAACACCATTTTCAACCATGGTGGTTTTTATCCAATCCATTAAACCACCCCAAAAATGTTTGCCAAAAAGTATAACAGGCATATATGCTTTTTTTTTGGTTTGAACTAATGTGGTGATATCAAAGAGCTCATCCATAGTACCAAAACCGCCTGGCATTACTATATATGCCATAGAATGTTTAATAAACATTGCTTTACGAGTGAAGAAGTATCTATAAATTAGACTGATATCTTGATATTGATTTGGCTTTTGTTCATGTGGTAGGGTTATATTTAGACCAACACTTGGTGACCCTCCTTTGGAAGCGCCTTTATTGCCAGCTTCCATAATACCTGGCCCACCGCCAGTAATTACGGTAAAACCATGGTTTGATAGCAATTCAGCAAGTTCTACTGATTCTGCATAATACTTATTATCCTCTTTTATTCTAGCAGAGCCAAAAATACTTATAGCTGGGGTTAGATTATCTAAACGCTCATATCCTTCAACTAATTCAGCAGTTATTTTCATAATGTTCCAGGTTGCTTTAGCCCTATCGAATGTTACCTCTCCATTATGTGAAGGAACTATTTTTTTGTTTTTATATTTCATTTAGTGACCTATATAAAATTAAACTAGTGTTTTAGTCTGTGATTAATTATAATTATACCCATTAGTTTACAATATTTACACTATATAAATTTTTGTGATTATATGGTGTGTTTTTTTAGTTTAAATAAAAATCCACAAGGGAGATTAAAACATGGGTTTTCTAGCAGGAAAAAAGATATTGATTACAGGTCTTTTGAGTAATAAATCAATTGCATACGGTATTGCGAAAGCTATGCATAGAGAGGGTGCAGAACTTGCTTTTACATATGTTGGCCAGTTTAAAGAAAGGGTAGAGAAAATTGCTGCTGAATTTAATCCAGCTGCAGTTTTGCGTTGTGATGTGACCTCTGATCAAGAAATCAAAGATTTATTTATAGATCTTGGCAAAGTATGGGATGGTTTGGATGGTATTATTCATTCAATAGCATTTGCACCACGTGATCAGTTAGAAGGTAATTTTATTGATTGTGTAAGTCGTGAAGGATTTAACATTGCTCATGATATTAGTGCTTATTCATTTGCAGCGCTTGCAAAAGAAGGCCGAGGTATGATGAAGGATAGAAATGCTTCTATGGTTGCTCTTACTTATATTGGTGCTGAAAAAGCTATGCCTAGCTATAATACTATGGGTATTGCAAAAGCTTCTCTTGAGGCTACAGTTAGATATACAGCTCTTGCATTAGGTGAAGAAGGAATAAATGTAAATGCAGTATCTGCTGGTCCAATTAAGACTTTAGCAGCATCGGGAATTTCAAATTTTAAGAAAATGCTTGATTATAATGCGATGGTTTCACCACTTAAAAAGAATGTCGATATTATGGAGGTAGGTAATACTGTTGCTTTCTTATGTTCAGATATGGCTTCAGGTATTACAGGAGAAGTTGTCCATGTAGATGCTGGTTACCATTGTGTAAGTATGGGTAATGTTTTATAATAATGTTTTATTTTTTTAATAAATGTTATAAAGCTAAATAGAAGGTACTTAAAATATGAAGAAAAGAATTCCACTAACAATCGCGTTAACAGCTTCAATGTCTTTTGGAGTTGCTTTAGCTCAGGATCAAGCAGCAGATACATCAGTTATTTCTGCACAAAGTGGTTCTGTAGATTTAAAAGCTAATGGAAATAAAGATACGACTAATTCAGCAAAATTGTCAGAGGGATCTTGTTCTGCTGAATCTGGAAAATGCTCAAGTGGATCTTGTGGTTAATGATAAGAAAACCCAAGGTATAGGTTTAAAATTTAAACATCAATCACTACTTTCAACCACAAAAATAGAAGGTATTGATTTTTTAGAACTCGCACCAGAAAATTGGATGAACCTTGGTGGTTACAAAAGAGATTTTTTAGATAAAGTATCTGAAATATATCCACTTATTGCCCATGGCTTAAACCTATCTATAGGTGGTTTTCAACCATTAAATATTAATTTTATAAATCAAGTTAAATTATTTCTTGATAGATATGATATAGAAATATATAGTGACCATTTATGTTTTACAGATGATGAGAATGGTTATTTATATGATCTATTACCAGTTCCTAGAGAAAAAAATAATATTGACTATTTATGTAGTAGAATTCAGCAAGTTCAAGATATCATTAAGAGACCTCTGGTTTTAGAGAATATATCTTATTATCATGAGTATAATCAGGATATGCCAGAGATTGAATTTATTAATAGTATTTTGAATAGAAGTGGAGCAAAGTTGCTTTTAGATATTAATAATGTTTATGTTAATGGTAATAATCATGGTTATGATCCATATGATTTTATCGATAGCATTAATTCAAAAAATATTAGTTACTATCATATAGCCGGTCATAATAAAAAAGAAGATTTTATTATAGATACTCATGGTAAGAATGTTATTAAAGAAGTAAAAAGTCTTGCTCGATTTGCAGTAAAAAAACACGGTTGGCATCCATTCTTATTAGAAAGAGATAATTTTGTTCCAGAACTTAGTGAACTTGTTTCAGAGCTTAATGAAATAACTAATTACATAGATAATAGAATATAGTTTAAAATGGATATATCAAAAGATCTAAAATTAAAAATGCAGAGTTTCACTCATCTTATTAGAAACGGTAATACAGAAGAAAAACCAATCAAGATGTATAGAGATTTTATTGTAGGTAATATATACGGTGTAATACAGAATACATTTTCATATTTTGATTTTTACGCAGATGAAAAGTTGAAAAATATTCTTATAGAGTTTTTTTTACTAAAAAATAAAAATTTAGCACCTGAGTTTCATCAGATAGCCACAGAAATTTTGAATTGTTCAAAAGAAATAGCTATGCCAGAAATATTAAGAAAGCTAATTGAGTTTGAATGGTTAGTTTTTGATACTGAAATAGCTGATTGTATTATTGATACTGATACTAAACCATTTACCAATATCAAAGGGTATGAAGATATTGTTCGAATAGAAATTAACCCTAGCCTTACTATTGTAACCCTACCTTTTGATATTAGTAAGCTTGGAAAAATAGCAATACTTGAAGATAAAGAAAGTTTTTTTTATTGTGTTTGTCGTAATATAAATCATAGAGTAATTTTTCAAAAACTTAATCAATTAGAATATGCCTTAATTAATAGTTTAGCTAATATAGGAGTAGCAACTTTTGAAATAGATGATTTTCAGAGAATTGACGATAGTAGTAAAGATACATTATTACAGAGTATGTATGCATGGCATGCTAGAAATATTATCAAAATTAAAACTAAAAAATAAAATCTAATTACTTTAATCCAAGTTTTACAAGATCATGAAGGGTTATTACACCTAAGATTTTATCGTTTTCAGTAGTGACAGCAAGACTTGTTATGCTAAATTGCTCCATTTTCTCTAGTGCTGTCACAGCCATATCAGAAGCAGATGCAGTTTTAGGATTTTTTGTCATTACATCTTTTATTGCTAAGTGCGAGTCAAAATTATCTCCTTCAAAAATTCTTCTTAAGTCACCATCGGTAAATATTCCAACAATCTTATTATCATCAGCAACTAGCGTACTGCCAATACCTTTATCACTTATTTCAAGGATAGCTTTTCTAATAGTATCATCTGGTTTTACTATAGGTATTTCATTTGCAATACGCATAATATTCTCAACCTTTAAAATAAGTTTTTTGCCTAAAGCACCACTAGGGTGAGAGAATGCAAAATCTTCCGCTGAGAAGTTTTTTGCCTTTAGTAAAGCTATTGCTAATGCATCACCAAGAACTAAAGTTGCAGTGGTACTAGAGGTAGGTGCTAAATTTAGAGGACATGCTTCATTCTCTATATACAAATTTAAGACGACTTGACTAGCTTTTGCAAGCATAGAGTTTTTATTACTTGTGATACTAATTACTGGTATGCCAAGGTGTTTAACCATAGGCATTAACCCCATAATTTCAGTAGCGTTACCAGAGTTGGAGATTGCTACTAATACATCTTTGTCTGTTATCATACCAAAGTCACCATGACCAGCTTCACCTGGATGAACAAAAAAAGCAGGAGTTCCCGTACTTGCTAAAGTAGCTGCTATTTTTTTACCAATATGTCCAGATTTACCCATGCCTGTGACAATCACACGACCAAGATTATTTTTTAGAATTAATTTGCAAGCCTCGTTAAAACTGTTGTCAATTGAATCTTTTAACTTTTTAAGAGCATTAATTTCTAAATCAAAAGTTTGTTTTGCATTGTTTACGTGATCCATACCTTGCCTTAATTTATTATAAAAAGTTATATTTACTCGGTTATTATAGTTTTTGTTAGGTATTAGCTCAAATATTTTATGTTGTTATGTTAAAATTAACTTCAACTTTGGGCTGTGTAAAATAAAAAATATGAAAAATTTTCAAATTAATCCATCAATTTTATCTGCTGATTTGGCTAGGTTAGGAGATGATGTCAAAGCTGTATTATCTGCTGGTGCTGATAATGTTCATTTTGATGTTATGGATAACCATTATGTACCTAATTTAACATTTGGGCCTATGGTGCTTAAAGCTTTGAGAAATTATGGTATAACAGCAGGGATGGATGTGCATTTGATGGTTAAGCCAGTTGATAGTTTAATAGAGAGCTTTGCTAAGGCTGGAGCTAGCAGCATTGTTTTTCATCCTGAGGCAAGTGAACATGTTGATAGAAGTTTGCAATTGATTAAATCATTTGGTATACAAGCTGGACTAGCTTTAAATCCAGCAACTAATATTGATTGTTTAAAATATGTAGAGTCTTATATTGATAGGATTTTGTTAATGTCTGTGAATCCTGGGTTTGGTGGGCAGAAATTTATTCCTAGGATGCTAAATAAAGCAGAAGAAGTTTCTCAGTGGATTAAAACTACTGGTCAAGATATTTTGCTTGAGATTGATGGAGGTGTTAACCCTGATAATATTGTGGAAATTGCAAAAACAGGGGTGAATGCATTTGTTGCAGGCTCCGCTATTTTTAATTCAGATAGTTATGAGCAAACGATTGATAAGATGAGAAATGAACTTACTAAGGTTTAATAAGCTAATAAGTTTTAAAATAGTAGAGTTATTAGTATCAGTCTTAATTATATTGTTAAGTTATTCTATACCTCTTCATATTTTAGATTATGGAGTTAGTAATTCTAGGATTTTTAATTTCATGGCAGTTTTTATAGCTGTGATTTCTATTTTAGTTTTTCTCATTGCAGAGTACACAAATGGTGAAAAAATTTCAAAATCAAGAAATATTCTAAAAGTTTTTTTATGTGCTTTAACGATTGCGATGATTATAACTTCATTAGCTTTTTTTTTAAGAGGCTTCTCATTTCCGCGAAGTTTAATTATTTTAGGTTTTTTAATTCAAATTTTTTCATTGTCATTATCTAGAATTGTTTTTAGGAGTTTAATAAGAAGTACTATAAACAATAAAATACTTATAATAGGTATTAAGCAAGAGCAAGATTGGCTTTTTGAGAAAACCTATATATCTAAGTTACCTAATGAAGAGGTTAAAGGTTATTTTAGTGTTGATGAAGAAGGTGTTGAATTAATAAATATTATAGCTGGATATTCTAAGGTTTTTATTTCAGATCACGCTTTAAAAAAAATAAATGATGAAACTTTATCAATTTTAAATCAATATAATGTTGAGTTAGTATTGATTCCACGCAAGTATGAGATATCTGTTTGGGGGGCTATTATTGTTCCATTAGGTGATAGCCTAGCTATGAATGTGAAAAATTTTGGATTATCTATTGAAGCACAAATTGTTAAAAGAATTTTTGATATAATTTTTAGTACGATATTTATTATTATAAGTTTCCCAATAATGCTATTGATCGCGGTATTAATTTATTTAGAAGATAGGCAAAATCCATTCTTTCTTCAAGAAAGAATCACAAAAAATAATAAAAAATTCAAACTTATTAAGTTTAGAAGTATGGAAATTGGGGCAGAAGACAATTTAGGGCCCGTTTGGGCAATTGATAATGATTGTCGGATTACAAGTGTCGGTAAGTTAATTAGGCCTTTATGGTTAGATGAGTTACCACAATTTTTTAATGTTTTAGTTGGAGATATGTCAATAGTCGGGCCTAGACCTGAGCGACCAGAATTGATCGAAGAGTTTATTAATCAGACGCCAGAATTTTCTTATAGGACAAAGATTAAGGCTGGGATTACTGGTTATGCTCAGGTTTTAACTAACTATACGACTTTACCAGAAAACAAACTAAAGCTAGATCTTGTTTATATAAGAAGGTGGAGTTTTATTTTTGATCTGCTAATTATGATAGAAACATTTAGAGTAATTTGTATCAAACTTATTAAGTTAATTTTCCCAAAAAGAGATACACTAGAAATAGAAGTGAAGAAAGTAGCTAATAAAAACTATACAGAGTATTTATATGAATAAAAAGATATTAGTAACAGGTGGGGTTGGCTATATTGGTAGTCATACTGTAGTAGAGTTATTAGATAAAGGCTATCAAGTGGTGGTGGTTGATAATTTAGTAAATAGTAAGAAATCTGTTGTAGATCGGATAAAAAAAATTACGGCTAAGAGTATTTATTTTTATGAAATTGATTTATTAAATAAAAGTAACCTCACTAAAGTTTTTAATGAACATAATATAGATTCAGTTATTCATTTTGCAGGCTTTAAGGCAGTAGGTGAAAGTGTTGAGAAGCCTCTATCTTATTACCATAACAATATTCAAGGGACGATTAATCTCCTTGAATTAATGCAGCAATATAAAGTTTATAACTTTGTATTTAGTTCTTCAGCTACAGTATATGGAATGAAGAATAAGGCTCCTTTTGCAGAAAATATGCCATTAAGTGCGACTAATCCATATGGATCAACTAAGCTGATGTTAGAAAATATCTTAGCGGATCTTCAGAATGCTGATAATAAATTTAATATTACTTGTTTACGTTATTTTAATCCCGTAGGGGCTCATAGTAGTGGCTTGCTAGGAGAGGATCCTCAAGGTACTCCTAATAATTTAATGCCATATATAGCTCAAGTAGGAGCTGGAAAGTTAAAACAGTTAAGTGTATTTGGTGGAGATTATAAAACTCAAGATGGTACTGGTATTAGAGATTATATACATGTTGTAGACTTAGCTGTTGGACATATATTGGCATTAGAAAAAATGTTACAGGATACTTCTGCTTGGAGAGCTTATAACTTAGGTTCAGGTAGAGGATATTCAGTTATAGAGCTTATTAAAGCTTATGAAAATGCTTTGGGTAAGAAAATAGCGTATAAAATAGTTGATAGACGAGCTGGAGATATAGCAGAAAGTTTTGCTGATGTTAATAAAGCAAAAGAAGCTCTAGGGTTTGAAACTAAAAAAAGTATAGAAGATATTTGTCAAGATATTGTTAGATGGCAAATTTATGCTAGAGAGAATGATATTTAAAAAAATGAAAATCTTACATGTGTTTAAATCTTTTTACCCATATAGTTATGGAGGTGTAGAAAAATTTATACATGAGTTGTCAATAGCTATAGCTAAAAAACACGATGTTGAGATACATATATTAGCAATGGGTAAAAAAAATGAAACCTTTAAAAAAGATTTTTATACATTGCATTTTGCTAAAACAGATTTAAATATGGCTTCTACTACTTTTTCATTATCAGCAGTAAAAAAATTTAAAGAATTAATCAAAAAAGTTGATATTATTCATTATCATTTTCCATATCCATTTGCTGACTTATTGCACACTATAAGTGGATCAAATATACCGTATATAGTTACCTATCATTCAGATATTATAAAGCAGAAGAAATTGATGTTGTTGTATAGACCATTAATGAAAAAATTTCTTAATGGGGCCAAATTTATTTTACCAACATCACCGAACTATCTTGAAACTAGTGAAGTATTAAAAAAAATAAAAGTCCCAAAAAAGAATATTCCAATGAGTTTAGATAAAAGTAATTATGATATTGATGAAAAAAATTATGTTTTTTGGAAAAAAAATATAGGGTTTGAGAAATTTTTTATTTATATTGGTGGGTTGAGATACTATAAGGGTTTAGATCTATTAATAGACGCTATGGAAGAGCAAGATTATTGTTTACTAATAGTAGGAGATGGAGATCAGAGAGGGTTTTTGGAGAAAAAAGTTGAGCAAAAGAAGTTACAAAATATAAAATTCCTAGGTGCTCTAAATGACAAAGATAAGCTATCATTGCTGAAGTTAAGCTATGCTTTAGTACTACCATCCAACATAAGAACAGAGGCTTTTGGATTGGTTTTATTAGAAGCTAGCATATTTGCTAAACCAATGATTACTTGTGAGATTGGTACAGGGACAACCTTTGTAAATATAGATAAACAAACAGGTTTAGTAGCAAAGCCAAATAGTGTTAAAAATCTTAAAGAAAAACTAGGAGAGCTTTGGTATGATGAGGTTAAAGCAAGTGAATATGGTAAAAATGCTCAGGCTAGATTTGAAGATGTATTTTGTTTAGATAAATTAGTTGAGAGTTATTATTCTATCTATAGTGAGGTACTAAATGATTCGAACCATTAAATTATCAGAAGGTTTTAAAAAATATTTTTTAAACACTGGCTGGTTATTTGTGGGTAATATTTCTAGAATACTAGCATCTCTAATAGTAGGAATATGGGTTGCTAGATATCTTGGACCAAGAGATTTTGGTATCTTAAGTTATGCTACTAGCTTTGTGGCTCTTTTTAGTATATTAACTACTTTGGGCTTAGATGGAATAGTAGTTAGGGAATTAATAAAGGATTCAAGTAAATCAGATTTCATTTTAGGCAGTGCTTTGGGCCTAAAATTATTAGGATTTTTTACATTAATAATAGTGATGTTAATAGTTCTTTATTTTTCAGAAGAGGATTTCTATACAAAAAGTATAATATTTGTAGTAGCTTTTTCTACAATGATGCAAAGTTTTAATGTATTAGACTTCTTTTTTCAGAGTCAAGTAAAAGGTAAGTTTGTGGCATTTGCTAATCTAATTTCATTAATAATATCTTCAATCACAAAAGTGGCCTTAATAATTGTGGGAGCTAAATTAATATATTTTGCAGCAGTAATTGTATTGGATAGTTTCACTCTATCATTAGGTTTTATTTATTTTTATCAGTCAAAGCATTTTGGTAATATCAAAAAATGGCGCTTTAAATTAGATATTGCAAAATCGTTATTAAGAGATAGTTGGCCTTTGATTTTGAGTGGGAGCCTTTTGATGATACAGGCAAGGATAGATCAAGTTATGCTCAATTACCTATCAACTAGTCAAGAGGTTGGCTATCTTAGCGTAGCTATTAGATTAATAGAACCTTTGGCTTTTATTGTTGTTGTGTTAAAAAACTCTCTTTATCCTGCAATACAAAATGCAAAAAAGCAATCTAAAAAAGCATATCAGAATAGGCTTCTTAATTTTTATAGATTAAGTTTTTTATCATTTTTAATTTTAGGTTTACCAATTTATTTTTTTGCAGATAAAATAATGGTTATATTATTTGGTCAAGCTTATCAACCAGCAGGTATCTTATTATCGTTAATGTCAGTTAGGCTATTTTTTGCATATATGGGAGTGGCAAGAGGAGCATTTCTTTTAACTGAGAATCTCATTAAATTTTCTGCTATGACTATGTTTTGTGGAGCTATTGTCAATATTTTATTAAATATTATCTGGATTCCTATCTACCAAGCTCAAGGTGCAGTTTATGCAACTATAGTATCGTTTGCAGTAACAACTTTTGCATTAGATTTTTTTTATAGTAAAACAAGAGAGAATGCTATTTTACAAATTAAAGCAATTTTTACATTTTATAAAATAAAAATAAGGTAATACAAATGGGACTAGTTAGTATGGGTGCTCCCAAAGAAAAGGTCGATTTTTTAAGAAAGCTTATGAACCTTAATGTTTTCGTAGAGGGCGGAACATATAAAGGAGGCACGGCTAAGCAGATGAGTCATTATTTTTCTAAAGTCTATACTATAGAGAAGTCAGAGGATATGTTTAATGAAGCAAAATCTAGCTTAGAAAATATATCTAATGTAATAATGTTAAAGGGTGATACAAGAGATCATCTAAAAAATATTATTGAGAAAGAGAATAATCTTTTATTTTGGTTAGATTCTCATTGGAGTGGAGGAAAAACGTATGGAGAAAATGATGAATGTCCACTTATTGAGGAGCTTGATATTATTTTTAGTTTCTTAAAGAAAAATAGTATTATTTTAATTGATGATGCTAGGCTATTTTTAGCACCGCCACCAAAACCTCATAAAATAGAGAACTGGCCATCTCTAATAGATATTCTGAAAGTTATTCCAGAGGGCTGGGAGCTTTTAGAATTAGATGATGTTATCTATATTTTGCCAAAGTGTTATGAAATGGAGTTTAAGATTTATTTGCAAAATATAATTACAAATATTGCAAAAGCAAAAAACAAAAATAGATTGCTTGGTAAAATTTTTAGAAAAATAGGGTTGTATCTATGAGCTTTTTGAAAAAAAATAAATTTTTAAAGAACTCTTTTATTATATACAAAAGTGTAGCTGGGTTTTTTTCGTTTAAGCCAATCTCCATGATAAGGAAAATCAGTTGGTTTTTAAAGGATTTATCTCATCTTAAAAAAATGGATAAAAATAAAAATTTTTCAAAAATAGAATATTATCCATGTTTATTTGATAATAGTAGTTATACACCAATTGAGCCGACATACTTTTTTCAAGATAGCTGGGCAGCAAAGCATATTTTTGATTTAAAACCATCTCATCATTATGATATTGGCAGCTCTGCAAAAACTATGGGTATATTATCTCAATTTATACCCATAACTATGGTGGATATTAGACCTATACAGTTAAGGTTACCAAATTTATATTTTAAGAAAGGCTCTATTTTAAAATTGCCTTTTGAGAATGAATCGATAGAAACATTATCATCATTATGTGTTGTTGAACATATTGGTTTAGGTAGGTATGGAGACCTTATAGATCCATTTGGGAGTGAAAAAGCGATTAATGAACTTAAAAGGGTGTTAAAGATAGGAGGGTATTTATTATTAAGTGTTCCTGTTGATATCGAAAATAAAATATATTTTAATGCACATAGAGCATTTACAAGAGAGTATGTTTTGAGTTTTTTTAATGGTTTTGAAGTCGTTGATGAAAAGTATCACTATGGTACAAAGCTATATGATTTTTATGATCAAGAGAAAGGTTTTGGCACTGGTCTATTTATGCTAAAAAAAATAAAAAATGTATAAAGTGTATATTAATAATTTTTTTCAAAAGAAATATAATTGATAAAATTATATATCAAAATAAAAACAAAGTATTTTTAAATAAAAAATATGTTTAAAGTAGAATACATTAAATTTTATAGCTCACATGTAAGTAATTTAATGTATTCTAGTTATATAAAGCAATATCATAATATGTTGTAAAAAAGGATGATAGTTTTTTTTTCAGATGGAAGGTTAGGTAATCAAATTTTTCAATATGCATTTTTAAACACCATATCTAAAAAAAATGAAAAGATTATTACTATAGATATGGATCAATTCTTAGAGGTTTTTATATGTCATAATAAAAAAAATAGAAATTACCAGGTTGGTAGATATAAACGTTTTTTTATGAAAAAAATATTTAAGAAACTATTGCATTTATTTATTAAATTAAAGCTTATTGGATATATTAAACAATGCAGAAATGAAGTATCTGCACTACCATTTTATCTAGAAAAAAAAGGTATATTTCCTATTAAATATGTTGAAACAAATTTTTTTCAGTCAGAGAAGTTTTTTGATGTTAGAAAATTAGATTTTGAAATAAAATCAAAATATATAGAGCAATCTAGTAAAATTTTAAGTAGTATCGAAAATATTTATACAAAGGTGTTTGTTCATATAAGAAGGGGAGACTATTTATTTGAAAGTTTTTTGGATAATAAGGGGATTAATTTACCTAAGAAATACTTTTTAAGAGCGATCAGTAAAATTGAATCAGAAGTAGATAACCCATATTTTATATTTTTAAGCGATGATACTGAGTTTGTTGAATGTTGTTTTTCGCATATAAAAAATAAATATATCTCTAGAAATAGCATGGCAATAGATTTGAGCTTGATGACGTTATGTGAGTATGGTATTACTTCTAATAGTAGTTTCTCTTGGTGGGGAGCATATTTGATGAAAAATAGGAAAAAAGTTATTTTTCCAAAATATTGGTATGGTTGGAAAAGTAAGGTGGAATCACATATTAGTATTTATCCAAAATGGGCTGATATATTTGATATTAATGAAATATGAATGGTTAAATTATAGTTGTTTAGGATTATGTGGATTTTGGTAAAAGTATTTTATTGATGTGAAATAATAAATAATAGGAAGTAGGAAGTTAAGGATGAAAAAAATAATCATATTAGGTGGTGACGGGTTTTGTGGTTGGCCTATAAGTTTACATTTATCAAATTTAGGGCATCAAGTAATTATTATAGATAATTTGTCCCGCAGAAACATTGATAATGAATTAGAAACTGACAGCCTTACTCCAATTCAGACAATAAGTATTCGTATAAAAACTTGGAAAGAAGTATCAGGAAATAAAATAAAATTTATTAATTTAGATATTGCTAAAGAATATGAGTTATTGTTACGCTTGCTCAAAGAATTTAAACCAGACTGTATTGTACATTTAGCTGAACAAAGAGCTGCTCCATACTCAATGAAATCGTCAAAGCATAAGCGCTATACTGTTACTAATAATATAAATGGTACTAATAATTTGCTTGCAGCAGTTACAGAGTCAGAACAAGATATTCATATTGTTCATCTGGGAACTATGGGGGTTTATGGGTATGGCACAGCAGGGATGAAAATACCTGAGGGATATTTAAAAGTTAAGTTGGAAAAAGAGGGGGGAGAGTTAATTGATTATGAGATTTTATACCCTACTAATCCAGGTAGTATCTATCATATGACAAAAACACAAGATCAATTAATGTTTGCTTATTATAATAAAAATGATGGTATAAAGATTACTGATCTTCATCAGGGGATAGTATGGGGCACCCAAACAGAGGAAACAAAAAAAGATGAAAAACTTGTAAATCGATTTGACTATGATGGAGATTATGGAACTGTTTTAAATCGATTTTTGATGCAAGCAGCAGTGGGGCATGATCTTACTGTTCATGGAACTGGTGGCCAGACTAGAGCTTTTATCCATATACAAGATACAGTTAGATGTGTAGAAATAGCTGTCAATAACCCTCCAAAACAAGGGGGTCGAGTCAAAATATTTAATCAAATGACAGAGACGCATAAGATACGAAATTTAGCAAAAATAGTTTCAAATATTACAGGAGCAAAATTAAATTTTATTTCTAATCCAAGAAAAGAAGATAATGAGAATGAATTATATGTTGAAAATAGTAGTTTTTTAACTCATGGTTTGAAACCAATAACCTTGAAAGAAAATTTGGCTGAAGAAGTTATAGAAGTTGCTAAAAAATATTTAAGTAGATGTGATTTGGATAAAATACCTTGTGTTTCATTTTGGAATAACCTTAGGAAAAAAGCTAGTGATGAAGGATAAACTATTATCTACAGCTATTTCTTTTCATATTTTTAATAGACCTAATGAAACAAAGCAAGTTTTTGAAAAAATAAAAGCAGTTAGACCACAGAAACTTTTTATAACAGCAGATGGACCTAGAGAAAACATTTCAGGTGATCATGCTAAGTGTTTAGAGGCTAGGTCTATTATCAATAATATAGATTGGGACTGTGAGCTATATACTAATTTTTCTGAAATTAATAAAGGTAGCTTTTTATCAACTTCAAATGGGATTAGTTGGGTTTTTGAGCATGTTGATAGAGCCATTATTTTGGAAGATGATTGTGTCCCTTGTTTTAGTTTTTTTAAATTCTGCCATGAATTGTTAGAATATTATGAGGATGATGCTAGAGTATCTGTAATCTCTGGAAATAATTTTCAAGATGGGGTGAATATTACAAAAGATAGCTATTATTTTTCTAGTTATACTCATATTTGGGGGTGGGCTACGTGGAAAAGAACATGGGAATTATTGGATTTTTCTATGTGTGGATGGCCAAGGTTTAAAGAATCGAATGGCTTGAAAAATGTACTTTATACTAAGAAGTCACTATATTACTGGAATAATATCTTTCAGAATATGTATGATAAGAAATCTAAATTGCATTGGGATTATTTATTATTATTATCAACTTGGATGAATAATTCTTTAACAATAACCCCAAATAAAAATCTAGTATCTAATATTGGGTTTGGCGAAGATGCCAGTAACTGTAAAACTAAAACAAAATTTCACTGTTTAGTAAGTGAAAGCGTAGACTTTCCTTTAATCCATCCACCTTATGTTAGCAGATTTTTTAGAGCAGATGTTTTTATAGAAAAAAATATGTTTAATGATAATCACTTTAAGCGTTGGTTGTTAAATTTTACCCCCAAAAAAGTTTTGGAATTATATAGGTATATAAAAAAATATATTAAACCTAGAGTATGAATGAAATTGAAAGGCTTATAGCATGAACATCGGTTTGACAGATAAGGGTTTAACACAAGTAGAAAGAGAAGAAATCAAAGAGCTTCTAAAAAGGAAAAAAAATGAGATAAATGATCTTGAACAAATATGGCATCTTATTGATTTGGTTTGGGAAGATTATGCTTGTGATAATATAAATCTTGATTGGGAAAAGATAAGTAAGTTCTATTACCACCCAGTTTGGCTTTTAAACGGACTTTTCATAGAGCAGCATGAAGAATCTATGAAACATCGTCATGCTATAAGCAATTGGGTTATACAAAACGATTTTAAAAATGTGATAGATTATGGTGGTGGATTTGGAACTCTAGCAAGATTAATTGCTCAAAAAGATCAAAATATAAAAGTGCATATTTATGAACCGCATCCTAGTAATTTTGGGATTAAAAGAGCTGCTGATTTTAAAAATATAAATATTATCAATAATTTAGAGAGTGGTTATGATTGTTTAGTATCAACAGATGTTTTAGAACATGTAGTTGATCCAATTTATGATTTTGCTAGTATGGTAAAAAGTGTAAAAACAGGAGGATATTTAATAATAGCTAATTGTTTTCAACCAGTAATAAAATGTCATCTACCACAAACTTTTCATCTTAGATATAGTTTTAATAGTTTTGCGAAAATGATAGGTCTTGAAATAATTGGATCACTTGAAGGTAGCCACGCAACTATTTATAAAAAAATAGTTGAGAAAAAAATAAATTGGAAAAAAATAAGAGCTTTTGAAAAAGTGTCAAAAAAAATATTCCCTATTATTGAAGTTCTAAGGTATATGTTAAGGTCAATTAAGCGGGTAATAACAAGATGAAAATTCTCATAGTGAATTATACAGATATGTTTGGTGGAGCAGGCCGTGCTGCATATAGGCTACATAAATCTTTAATCAAGGCTAATATAGATAGTCAGATGCTAGTTTTAGATAAAAGAAGTGATGATTGTACAGTGTTAGCACCAAATACTAATTTTGAAAAATTAATGGCATATTTAAAGCCAAGATTAGAACAGTTTTTGATAAAAAGAAAATATAAAAATAAGTTCCAGGCGCTTTTTAGTGTAGCAAATATATCATCTCAAAAGCTTATAGAAAAGATTAATAATATAAATCCAGATATTGTACATTTACACTGGATAAATGGTGGAATGATAAAACTAGAGGATCTAATAAAGATTAAAGCTCCTTTAGTTTGGTCTTTGCATGATATGTGGGCATTTACAGGTGGCTGCCACTATACAGATGAGTGTTCTAATTACTTAAAAGAATGCGGTAATTGCCCAATACTTTCTAGCAGAAATATGAATGATACTAGTAGAAAAATTATGCGGCGTAAACAAAGAATTTATAAGCAAAAAGAGATTACTATAATAGGTCTTAGTAAATGGTTAAATGAAATATCAAAAAACAGCTTACTTTTAAAAGATAAAAATCATACCAATTTACCAAATCCTATCAATACAGATATATATAGGCCATTAAATAAGCAAGTAGCGAGAGATGCTTATCGTTTACCTAAAAATAAAACACTTATTCTTTTTGGTGCTATAAAAGCAACAAGTGACTTACGTAAAGGGTTTGGTGAGCTTCAGCAGTCGCTTAATGAAATTAAAAGAAATGATGTTGAACTCGTGGTTTTGGGAAGCAGTCAGCCTAAAACACCTCTTGACTTGGCTTTTAAAACTCATTATTTAGGGGTGTTAAATGATGATATCAGTCTAGCTATGCTTTATAGTGCTGTAGATGTTGTTATAGTGCCAAGTAAGCAAGAAAATTTATCAAATGTGATTATGGAAAGTTTATCTTGTAACACGCCTGTAGTTGCTTTTGATATAGGTGGTAATAAAGATATGATAGAACATAAGAAAAATGGTTATTTAGCTAAAGCTTTTGAAACTAAAGATTTGACTAATGGTATAGAATGGATTTTAAATAATTATGATTTTTTTTGTGAAGATGCTCGCACTAAAATTTTAAGAGAATTTGATAGTAAGGTGATTGCTAAGAAGTATATTAAACTATATGAAGACATATTAGCTGGTAAGAATTAGCTATGAAAGATAATAACCACCAAAATATAAGATTTAGTGTAATTACTGTTTGTTATAATTCAGCGCAAACTATACAAAAGGCTTTACAAAGTATCAAAGATCAAACTTATTATAAAAATATTGAGTATATAATTATCGATGGAGGTTCAACAGATAATACTCTAAATATTATTAACGAGTATAATGATATAGTAGATATATTAGTATCAGAACCTGATAATGGTATCTATGATGCTATGAATAAAGGTTTAAAGCTAGCAACTGGTGATTATATTGGATTTTTGAATTCCGATGATTATTATTCGCAGGATATTTTTGAAAAATATAATAATCATTTGATGAAATATAAAAATATTAGCTATATTTATAGTGATGCTGTTTTTTTTAATAATAAATTAGAGTGGATATCAAAAGGTATAAAATTTGGCACACAAAAATTTTATAATCATGCTCATAAATATCAGCCTTTTTGCCATCAAACCTTATATGTTAAAAAAGAAATTTATCAGAAAGAAGGGGGCTTTGATACCTCTTTTGAAGTAGCAGCAGATTATGAGTTTTTTCTTAGAATGCTTAGATCAAGTAGAAGCTACCATGGATATTATATAAATATTATAGGGTGCTACTTTTCAGTATCCGGTGCGAGTTCTAATTTTTTTAAAGCAAGATTAGAAGATATAAAATGTAGGCTTAAAAATGGCTATTCATATACATTTTCGATATATATATTTATTAAATTAGCTTTTTTGTATATTTTACAAAAATTACCCTTAATAAAAAGAATTAAACAAATCATAAGAAAAGAAAAAATATTTAAAAAGTGAAAATAAGGCCAGTATTATGATTATAGGTATAGATGTTTATACTTTAACCAAGAAAAATATAACAGGTATAGGTAGATATACTTTAGAGATGATTAAAGCTTTATCTAAAAACACAAATATTTCCATAATTATTTTTTCACCATTAAAATTAAATAAAAGCATAAAGGAGCAGTTAGATAATAATATTCAAGTAGTTGAATTTAACTTTACTAATAAGCTGCTGCTTATTTTTTGGTTTATTTTTTGGTTTATTTTTTTAGATAAGATTATCTCTAGATATCAGTTGGATTATTTTTGGGGTCCCTCTCATAAGCTTCCTAAAAAAGTACAAAATATAAAATATATAGTGACTATTCATGATCTGGTTTATAAAGTTCGCCCTGAGCTATTGATGACAAAAACTAGATTATTTGATTCTCTAAGAGTACCTAGTTCTATGAAAAAAGCGGATGTAATTATAACAGTTTCAGATTCGACAAAAAATGATATTAAAAGATATTTTGGTAAAAAGAATAAAGTATTTAGAATATATCCAGGTAGTAGTTTAGGTGAAATAAAAGCTAATCATAATGAATTAAGTCAAAAATATATCCTTTTTGTAGGAACTATTGAACCAAGGAAAAATATTATTAGTTTAATAAATGCATATTCAAAATTAAGCCAAGCAACAAAGAATAAGTATAAACTTTTTATTGTGGGAGCTCAGGGCTGGGGAGGGGTGGATTTGAATCACCAAGTAAGCTTATTAGGCTTAGATAAGTTTGTGAAGATTTACAATTATGTAGATAATCGAACTTTGATAGAATTTTATAAGAATGCGAGTTTATTTGTTTATCCGTCATTATATGAAGGTTTTGGTTTACCTATTTTAGAAGCTATGAGTTATGGAGTGCCTGTAGTTTGTTCAGAAAGCTCATCTATGCCAGAGGTGGTAGGTAAATATGCTGTTTTAATTGATCCTAATGATGAGGGAGATATTTGTAATAAAGTACAATTTATTTTAGATGATGAAAGTTTGCAGAAAAGGATGTCACAACAATCTTTGGAGAGAGCTAGGTGCTTCTCTTGGAATAATGCTGCTAAAGAGCTATATCAAACTTTATTAAACTAAATGTTATAATGTTTGATAACTTTTTAATTAAGAAAATAAATTTAAGCAGTGAAAACCTATATATTTGACTTAGATAATACACTTTATTCTTATAAAAATGGCTTATTTGATAGTCAGTTAAAAAAGATGAGTGAATACATTAAATTTAAACTAAACATTTCTGATAATGAGAAAGCTAATATTATTCGTGATGAATTATATTATGAGTTTGGCTCAACTATGCTTGGGATGATGCGTTATCACAATATTGATCATAAAGAGTTTTTAGATTTTATAGATGATATAGATATTGATCACTTTAAACCAAATCAAGATCTAAATGAATGTATAGGTAAATTAAAGAAAGGTAATCAAACTTATATATTTACTAATGCTTCTGATTTTCATACAACTAGAGTATTAAAGCAGTTAGGGTTAGAAAATTATTTTGACGGTATATTGACTATAGAGGATACAGGTTTGATAGCAAAGCCAAAGAGTAAGTATTTCGAAATAGGTAGGAATAGATTTGATATAGATTTCTCTAATGCAGTATTTTTTGAGGATTCATCGCATAACTTAGTCACAGCTAAGAATTTAGGGATGCAGACAGTTTTAGTCCATGCCGATGATAATAAATCTAAGGCAAATTTTTATGATAATCAAGAAATAGATTTCTATGTTGCAGATGTGGAATCTTTTTTTGAAGGTAAATATATTGCTACCAGAAAGTGATATTAATTTTATTATCTAATTCTGTATCTATTCTTGATTTTATTTCATCTAAAGAAGCCATTTCTTGTAATCCTGATTTTGCGTCTGGATGTTGGATTACATGACTGGCATTTATAAGTGCATATTTTATTGCTTCTTCAATAGTTTTACCTTTATAAATATTAGCACAAAAAGTAGAACTAAAAGCATCTCCTGCGCCTAATGTATTAATTACATTTTTAATACTTAAAGACTCGCTGTGATAAATATTTTCTTTTGTCGCAGCATAAACTCCATTAGCACCATCAGTTACAACAATCACTCTAACACCAAGGTCTAAGCATATTCCAAAGAAATCTTTTAATCTAAATGTGGCATTTAAAAAGTCACTATTTTCATCATCTATAGTTGTTTCTAGCCTATCTTTTGTTGCTGCAATACTTTGATCATTTATAGAAAGCAATGAAATCATCAGTTTTTGTGCTTCTTGATAGTTTAAAACTAGAATATTAATCCCGAACATTGAATCTTTAATGAAGCTCTCACCGACACTTAGCTGACTTGAACCTGGGTTAATTGCTACTTTAGTATTATTTTCTGATGCAAGCTTAACTATTTCTGGTAATCTAGCTGCAGATGATTCACTTAATGAGGTTATATATATAAAATCACTATCTATAATTGCTTGAGACGGTAGATCATCCTTGAGTATGTCTTTATTGGCTCCTCTATAAGCAAAAATTGTTCTATCGCCGCTAAGTGTCGGTATTACATAGGAAGTTGCGGTACCATATTTTTCAGAATATTTAATATTCGATATGTCTATTCCAATAGTTTTAAGCTCCTGAATTATTTTTTTACCGGCTATATCTTTACCAATTTTGCCAAAAAAACTAACATCTATGCCTTGTTTTTTAAATGAAACTGCAGCGTTAGTTGCTCCGCCACCTGAAAAAGAGTTATGTTCTTTGACTTCAATTTTTGCGCCTTCTTCAAGTAACATAAAAGTCTCAGTAGTATCTTTTTTTTGCATGTTCATAGTAAACATTTCCTCATATTCAATAATAGTATCGAGTGTAGCACCCCCGATGGTCAGAGCTTTTATATTGTTCATTTTTAGTAACGTTTAGTTAGTGATAATTACTTACCAGATAGCATATCATCAATTAATAATGACGTAAATATTTTGTATATATCTATTTAGATGCTAAAAATAAACCATTTTTATAGAAATATTATTGATTAGTTAGTATTATTTTAACGAAAATGATTTTTATTTTTATATAAGAAACTGTTTATTTAAAGGAGATTTTTAATATGCCTTCTAAGCCAGCAAAAAGTGACCATCGGGGATTTATTATGCCAATTGGTGGAGGAGAAGATAAATTTGCTAGCCCGACTGTGTTAGAAAAGTTTATTGAGTTATCTGGCGGTAAAGATGCAAAAATTGCTGTTATACCAACAGCTTCTAAACTACCAGATACTGGAGATATCTATGTAGATATTTTTAATGAAATGGGAGCCAATGAAGTCTATAATCTGAAAATAGAAACACGTTTGGAAGCTACAGTTAATCAAGAGTACCAAGATCAGCTTTCTCAGTGTACAGGTATATTTATTACTGGAGGAAATCAGCTTTTATTATCTACTACGCTTGGGGGTACACCTATAGCCCAATTAATCAGAAGACTAAATGCTAAAGGTGTTAACGTGGCAGGAACTTCTGCAGGAGCTGCTTTTATCTCTGGGTTTATGATAGCTGGTGGTCAGGCAGGTTTGATGCCTAGATGTAATATGGTTAATTTAGCCCCTGGCTTAGGACTTACTAATAAGCTTCTTGTTGATCAGCACTTCTCACAGCGAGATAGGTTAGGGAGGTTGTTGGCAGCATTATCTTATAACCCTTATATGGTTGGTGTAGGTATTGATGAGGATACTTCAGCACTACTGAACTCAGAAGATGTAATAGAAGTTGTAGGTTCTGGTATGGTAACTATTATAGATTTCTCCCATCTTAAGCATTCTTCGCTACATAATGCTCGTAATAACTCACCAATTAGTTTAGTAGATATTCGGATGCATATGTTACTAGAAGGTCAAAAATTTGACTTAAATACTAGTTTAGTCGAATATTAGCTTCAAGGTGTTTTAATTTCTCTGTTAATTTACTTGAATAGGTTTTATATATGCAAAAAATTATAATTCATGGCGGTTGTGGTGCAAGAGAAGATAAAAAAACATCTTTTATAGACTACCATAATCATCTTTTACTTATTATTGAAAAAGCTCATAAGTATTTAAAAAAGTTTGATGATGCTAATAATACTGCTGTTTACACCGCTATGCTCTTAGAAGATGATGAAATTTTTAATGCTGGTACAGGTTCTAGAGTCCAACAAGATGGTCAAATAAGAATGTCTGCTTCTATCATGGATAGTTGTAATAAAAAATTTGCTGGGGTTATTAATGTTCAGAATATTAGGAATCCTATTGAAGTAGCAAGTAAACTGATGCAACAACATAATAGCATTTTAGCTGGTAATCAAGCTACAGACTTTGCCCACACTATTATGAAGCTGCCTAAATATAACCCAATGACAGAGAAAAGATATCAAGAATATTTAGAATTAAAAAAAGGTTATACAGGGACAGTAGGTGTAGTGGTATTAGATTCTAAAGGTAAAATATGTTCTGTTACATCAACTGGTGGAGCAGGCTTTGAATACCCAGGTAGAGTGGGTGATAGTCCTACTGTTGCAGGAAATTTTACTAATGAGTATGTTGGAATTTCTTGTACTGGCATTGGTGAGCATATTGTAAATCAAGCAGTAGCAGCTAAGATTGCTACTAGAATTAAAGATGGAATGACTTTAATACAAGCTGTAGATAAAACAATAATAGAGAGTGATCAAGATGGTGATTATGTGGGTTTAATTGCTATTGATCGATACGGTAATATACATTCAGGATCGACTTCAATAGCCCAAACTTTATATGCGTATGCTGATGACCAAAATATAAAAACCTTTTATGAGTAAAAAATATTGTAAAATACTAATAAAACTATTGACTTAAATACATCTGTATAGGTATAATACTCGTCATTGGCCTGATAGCTCAGTCGGTAGAGCAGAGGATTGAAAATCCTCGTGTCGGTGGTTCGATTCCGCCTCAGGCCACCATTAGTTAAAATATTGTCGGAGCATAGCGCAGCTTGGTAGCGCATCTGGTTTGGGACCAGAGGGTCGGGGGTTCAAATCCCTCTGCTCCGACCATTTTTGATGCGTCTGTAGCTCATCTGGATAGAGCATCGGCCTTCTAAGCCGAGGGTAGCAGGTTCGAATCCTGCCAGACGTGCCATTACAATGAGTAATAGTAATAGTAATAGTAATAGTAATAGTAATAGTAATAGTAATAGTAATAGTAATAGTAATAGTAATAGTAATAGTAATAGTAATAGTAATAGTAATAGTAATTTGTAATGGTGGTTGTAGCTCAGTTGGTAGAGCCCCGGATTGTGATTCCGGCTGTCGTGGGTTCGAGCCCCATCAATCACCCCAGATATTGCGGACGTGGCGAAATTGGTAGACGCACTGGATTTAGGTTCCAGCGGGTAAAACTGTGGGAGTTCGAGTCTCCCCGTCCGCACCACAAAGGTGTTTCAAATAAATTCAAAGAATATCGGAGCATTACTAATACCATTTCTCTGGAATAAATGATTTTTTATGTGAATATTTAAATAGATTTTTTCTTAATATCCTAATCTATATAAGATTTTTAGAATTTGTTCTTCAAGCCTTTAGGTTTATTAGCTGATTTTATTGGCTCAAATCAAGGTAAGCACACATATATCTACTATGTTGATGCGACGAAATTATCTGTGTATCATAACTTAAGAGAAAAAAGGCATAAAGTATTTGATGACCTGTCTGTCTACTTGGATTATGGCTCATACTGAAATTGTTGGGTAGAGAAGAATTTCAATGGACTAATTTAACTCCGAATTGAGGTTGATCTGAGTAAATCTCCTATAGAATATCTATTTGAAAGAGTTAAATACCTTTTAGACGTTTTTTAGTTACTTTTTGGTTATTTGAGTTTCACAAAACCTAATAAACTTCATTTTTAACTCTCTTTCAAACACTTTAAACTTTTAGATTATAATTTATCTAGCATTGCTATGCTACTATCTTTTTGTTCTTTCCAATGTTTAGATATATTTCATCTAAATAGTTATATTATTAATTAAATAGTAAGATAGTATAAAATTTATATAATAAATAATAAATTATTATTGTGATATAATACTACTACATAATTTAGGTAATTGTCAGTTTGCGACAGAGCTGAAAATACATGGTATTTATTTATGAATAATATTGAAAAACTTATAAAAGAACATATTAAGCCTATCCCTGCTAAATATAAAAGAGCTAATGAAAAAGCCATAAACCCTGCATATGAAAATTTAACACAAGGTTATCACTGCCCTTTAGCTATTGATGATTTCAGAATCTTTGTTCTTACAGAAAGTTTTAATTTTAATACAGGCATAAAAAACAACTATAATGATAGTTTAAAAATGGGAATAGATAAATCATTACATAAATATATTAACTGGGATGACCAGTATGGGCATCCGTCGATATCTAATGAAGAAAATATCTATTATGCTGGATATTTGCACCAAAAAAATGGTTATATTGAAGTTTTTTTGTGTAGTGGTAGATATAGCAATCCTAGCCTTCAATCTCATCATACTTATCTATTACAGTCTTATGTATAGTTAATCCGATAGTTATTTGACAATAATGTTATAATATTTAGAAAAAATGTCATCATATAGCCAAGATTTCAGAGATATCGTAATAACTAAATATAAAGAAGGCCTAACAGACAAAGAGCTAAGTAATTTTTTTAATATAGATATCCGTACTACTAGATCTTGGATAAACTTATACGAGACAACTGGTGATTATAAATCTAAGCAAGGCTTGGGTTGCGGTAGAGTAGCAACCTTTACAGATAAGGAAGCGATAGAAAGCTACTTAAGAACATATCCAGATGCAATGGCTTTAGATATTAGAGAAGCATTAGCTCCTGAAATACCTAGAAGCACATTTTATGATTGTCTTACCAGACTTGGTTTTAGTTTTAAAAAAAGACACCTAAATATAAGCAAAGAAAAGAACAAGATAGGCAAAGTTTTATAGAGGTTGTTGAGACTATTGAACCTAACAAACTTGTATATTTAGATGAAATGGGTATGGATAATAAACAGTCTGTACTAAGAGGATGGTCTCTTGTTGGTAAACCTAGCTATGGTGAAGTTATTGCTTATCAAACTCAGAGAAAAAGTATAGTTGCTGGTTATAACTATTTAGAAAAGAAGATTATAGCACCGCTAGAGTATACTGGATATACAGATACTCAAATTTTTAATCAGTGGTTTGAAGAGCATTTATGTCCTGAGTTAATTCCAAAGACTACTGTTGTTATGGATAATGCTAGTTTTCATAAGTCTCCTAAATTGGCTAAAATAGCAGAGAAGTTTGATATACAGATACTATACCTTCCTGCTTATTCTCCTGATTTAAATCCTATAGAAAAAATTTGGGCCAATTTTAAAAGAATTTTAAGAAAAGTAAATAATTCTTTTGATAATTTATCTGATGCTATTACTCACGTCTTTAGCATAATATTATCAGATTAACTATAGCATACATTTTACAAGATGTTATATTCTATCCTTGGAAGCTTGATGAAGAAGGCAATGATGCTTTTTTTGATTTTATAGAAAGTAATAAAGCCTGGGATAAGAGTAAAAAAAACTTGCAACATTCTATAGTTAATGTAGAACATATATACTTGATGAAACAGATTATTACTGAAAATAATATGCTACCACTTTATTTAAAAGAAACTATAGAATCATATAAAGTGAAAAAAATAGACGTTGTGTACAAAGATATTGATGAATTAATACTGAATACTTTAAAAATATGTATATTAACAGCATGTGATGAGTATAAAAAAAACATTTTGATATAAATCTTGGTTGTCTATTTACTGGAGTGTCATTAAAGATCAAAAAAGTTAATCAACTACACAAAGACACTTCTAATACTCCAGACCTAGATAGTACAATTACATTACTTCAGAATTTAATAAAAGATTTTAGTTTTACTCATTCTCAAGATAACTATCTAGCTTTACTCAATAAACAAATAAATTTATGTCGAGATAATCTCTCAAAAAGCATGAAAACTATAGATAAGTACGATGTTTATGCTTTTAATAAACCACAAAATATACTAATAAAACATATGTTAAGTACAGAAGAGATGTCATGGCAGCAGCTGCATGCGCTTTTAATGCAAATCAACAGTTAAGAGCTACAAAGTTTTTTAGGTAAGGATTTCAAAAGAAGTAGCAATCTACTAAATATATGTACCATCAAGCCTTTAATTGAGTGAGCTTTGCTAGCAATTTCTATTCTTGTTTTTTCTTCTATCCAATTATTTAAAGATTCAATAGGTTGTCTAATACTAGATATAGTTAATCTGATAATATTGTGCTAAAGACGTGAGTAATAGCATCAGATAAATTATCAAAAGAATTATTTACTTTTCTTAAAATTCTTTTAAAATTGGCCCAAATTTTTTCTATAGGATTTAAATCAGGAGAATAAGCAGGAAGGTATAGTATCTGTATATCAAACTTCTCTGCTATTTTAGCCAATTTAGGAGACTTATGAAAACTAGCATTATCCATAACAACAGTAGTCTTTGGAATTAACTCAGGACATAAATGCTTTTCAAACCACTGATTAAAAATTTGAGTATCTGTATATCCAGTATACTCTAGCGGTGCTATAATCTTCTTTTCTAAATAGTTATAACCAGCAACTATACTTTTTCTCTGAGTTTGATAAGCAATAACTTCACCATAGCTAGGTTTACCAACAAGAGACCATCCTCTTAGTACAGACTGTTTATTATCCATACCCATTTCATCTAAATATACAAGTTTGTTAGGTTCAATAGTCTCAACAACCTCTATAAAACTTTGCCTATCTTGTTCTTTTCTTTGCTTATATTTAGGTGTCTTTTTTTAAAACTAAAACCAAGTCTGGTAAGACAATCATAAAATGTGCTTCTAGGTATTTCAGGAGCTAATGCTTCTCTAATATCTAAAGCCATTGCATCTGGATATGTTCTTAAGTAGCTTTCTATCGCTTCCTTATCTGTAAAGGTTGCTACTCTACCGCAACCCAAGCCTTGCTTAGATTTATAATCACCAGTTGTCTCGTATAAGTTTATCCAAGATCTAGTAGTACGGATATCTATATTAAAAAAATTACTTAGCTCTTTGTCTGTTAGGCCTTCTTTATATTTAGTTATTACGATATCTCTGAAATCTTGGCTATATGATGACATTTTTTCTAAATATTATAACATTATTGTCAAATAACTATCGGATTAACTATATGTAGCTATAGCATAAATCTGAACCCAAACAATCATCTTACCAGCATGTAGCTTTTTCATCTTTTTTATCTGAAACCATAAAATCTAGAGTACCTCCATATTTACCTTTATGTTTTAAGTAGGTTTCATCCATCTTCCAGCTAACATAACTACCATATTTCTTGAAATGCTTACTGAAAGTAGTCTTTATGCTCTTTAGCATATTTGATGACTCAACGATCTATAGTAGTGCTATGGCCTATGCTAACTCCATGCTCTTTCATCAACTTTTCTACATTTAATGGATGTAATAAATGCTAACGAAGTGCTTGGAGAATCATTAGTTTTGTAAAGTGCCTACCTGTGAAATCTAACATATAAAAACATAATTATATTTATGATAAAATCATACTACAAAATAAGATAATTGGCAGTTTACGACAGTACCTTATAATTACCTTGATTTTTTTTGATTCTAAGTTTGTATTTTTATACCATTTTGTTTTATTGCTATTTATAGTATATCGGTTTGCAAATTAGCATTTTAGTCTATAAAGTATTTACCCAAGATATATCTTATTGATTAGTGACAGTGAAAAATTTTTCAAAAAAACATGTTTTTTTTGCTTCTGCCAGTACTATAGTTGAATGGTATGATTTTATGCTTTTTGCATATTTGACACCAATAATTGCTCATATTTTTTTTCCAGATGTTAGTAAGTATACAGCTATACTTATGACTTTTGGTGTGTTTGCTGCTGGTTTTTTTATGGGTCCTATAGGCAGCGTTATAATGGGGAGCTTTGGTGATCGTTTTGGTAGAAAAAAAGCTTTAATAATTTCAATATCTCTAATGATTTTGCCAATGTTTATTATAATGCTGCTTCCTGGTTATAGTAGTATTGGCATTTTAGCACCTATTATCCTTATTTTAATGAGGCTTTTGCAAGGTTTTTCTATAGGTGGGTCGTATGGTGGAGTTATGGTTATTATGATTGAATCCACTAAATCTAATCGTAGAGGGCTTGTAGCAAGTTTTGCTACGATGTCATCAGGTGCAGGAGTATTCTTTGCTTCACTTGTTGCAATGTTACTTTTTGCTTTATTTACTCATGATATTTTAAACTCATGGGGTTGGAGAGTAGGTTATGCTATAGGTTTAGTTCTTGCTATAATGGCATTCACTATGCGTTTATTGATACCTGAGAGCTCTTCTTTTGAGCAATTGCAAAAGCAAGGTGATATATCTGCAAAACCTGTAAGAGAAATGTTTACAAAGCAATCCAAACCTTTGTTCTTAGCAATAGCATTATCTGCTTATGCTAATATTATTTACTACTTAGTACTTTCATATTTGGAAAGCTATTTTACTGAATTACATTATTCGGAATTTTACTCATTAGCAATTATTACTTTATTTAGCTTAATTTTTTCTTTTTCAGCACCATTATGGGGATTTTTAAGTGATATTGTAGGTAGAAAACCTCTTATAAAGTTTTCTATATTTGTGTATATAATATTTGCATATCCTTGTTTTATAATCATGGATAAGGGAATGGTGTGGCTTGTATTAGCTATGGTGATTTTGAGTATACCTTTGATGGCTGTGTGGGGGGCGTATGGGGCTGCTGCACCTGAGCTTTTTGAGACAAAATATCGCTATAGTGGTAATGCATTAAGTTATAATATCGGTAATTCTTTTTTTGGAGGAACTATTCCATTTATAGCAACAGCTTTAGTCGTAGCTTCTGGTAACATGCTAGCTCCAGCTTGGCTTTTGATTATATCCTCTATTATTATGATTCCCATAATGTATAAAATGCCAGAGACAAGATTTAGCAATATTAGTTAAGTAGTATAAACTCTAAATCTTTATATCTCTTATTCTCAGTGTTATAATTGTTATGAGTTTTACTTAGAAGGTGACTGTTTTGGATTTTTGGTTAATTTTAGGTGTTTTTATTGTATTGTCTCTATATCTGATAATAGAGAATATTGTGCATAGTAGCAGTATTAAAAGTGTACCTATTAGAATTCATGTAAATGGTACAAGAGGAAAATCTAGTGTTGCTAGGCTAATAGCAGCAGGGGTTAGGGCTGGTGGCTATACAACAGTGGCTAAAACTACAGGTACTTTAGCTAGATATATTGATGTTGATGGCTCAGAAACACCTGTATTTAGAATTGGATTTAGTAATATTGCTGAGCAGGTTAAGATAATGTTTAAAGCAAAAAGAGCTAAAGCAGATGCAATAGTAATTGAGTGTATGGCTCTTCAACCTCTATTACAATCCTTATGCGAATTAAAATTAATTAAAGCAACTCATGGAGTGCTTACTAATGCTAGACCAGACCATTTAGATGTGATGGGCCCAACTGAGAGAGATGTTGCCAAAGCTCTGGCTGGTACAGTTCCTGTTAAATCAAAATATTTTACAGCTGAAGATGTGCATTTGGATTTTTTTAGATATGTTTGTAAAGATAGAGATAGTGAACTTATTGCAGCCTCTATAGGGGATGCTGAGAAGATCACAGATGAAGAAATTGATAAATTTGTTTATTCAGAATTTAAGATAAATGTTGCATTAGCTCTTAAAGTTACTGATGATTTGGGTATCCCTAGAGAGATTGCACTGAAAGGCATGTGGGAGGCAACTCCAGATCCTGGAGCAATGACAGAGTATAATTTTGATATTCAAAATTCAGAAATGAATTTTGCAAATGCATTTGCTGCTAATGATCCAGTTTCTACAAAAATGTTATGGGATAAGCTTTATGAAAAATACGAAAGTTGTGATAAAAAAGTGCTTGTTGTAAACTGTAGAGCTGATAGAGAGGATAGATCTAAGCAAATAGCCGAAGCAATACTTGGGTGGCAGAAGCCAGATTTAGTTGTGCTTATTGGGACTGGTACAGATGTTTTTGTGTCTTTCTATAAAAAATATGCTAAAGCTAGTAGCTCTGAGCTTTCAAAGATAATTATTTGTGAAGGTATGAAGCCGCAACAAATTTTAGAGAAGATTTATTCCGCTCAGCAGACAAGTTCTTATATGCTTGTCGGAGTTGGTAATATAAAAGATATAGGTATGAGCTTAATTGACTATTGTGATCAAAGTCATAAACAGAAACATGGTTTTTAATTTAAATAATATATAGGAGAGAATATGGATCCATTAACACTCTCGATAGGAATAGGTCTTATAGTTGGACTGATATTTGTATCACTTTTAGGGCTGTCAACAGGTGGTATGGTCGTGCCAGGATACTTTGCTCTAGAGATGGGTGCCCCTGATAGAGTTATAGTTACAATTGCTATTTCAATAGTAATATTTGGTATAGTTAGGTTTATGTCAAAATTTATGATTATTTATGGTAGAAGACGAATTGCTATCACAGTGCTTTTGTCTTTTATACTAGGTACTATGTGTAATAGTTTTTTTTCACAGTATATGGCAGCTAGTTTTTATTCTAATCAGGTTCAAGTTATTGGATATATTATTCCAGGGTTAATAGCTTTATCTATAGATAGACAAGGACTTATCGAAACAGTTGGTTCTTTACTAATAGCTTCCATTATTATACGTTTGCTATTAATAGTTTTAATTGGCCCTCAAATAGTAGGAATATAATATGAAAACGATGTATTGGCACCGTAAATTTTTGTCGCGCTATATAATATTGTTCTTAAGTGCTTTTATGATTATTTCTTTATATATAGTAGAGAAAAATCTAGTTGTTGAGACTAAAGGATATACACAAAAATTAGAGGCGGCAGAATTAACTGATAAAGCTTTTAAGTTTACACAAGAACTTTTTATGTCTAAAGGGTATCTCTGTAAAACAGTTGGTGATGTCACATGTACTGGTTTAATTGGTTTATCAATGACCGAAATTACTACTGATTCAGGTGACTTATATGCAAAAAGATCCTCTGTTAACCCAAATATGTCAGCTATATTTGTCAGTTGGCTTAGTGAACTGGATCTGAATGAGGGTGATACAGTTGCTGTACAAGAAACAGGGTCATATCCTGCTTTAGATATAGCTATGCTTGCTGCTATTAAAACATTAAAGTTAAAGCCTTTAATTATTTTTTCAACAGGTGCCTCACAATTTGGAGCAAATAGACCTAATTTTACATGGCCTGATATTTATCATAACTTAGTAAGTAAAAAGATTTTTGATTTTGATATTTTGGGGTCTACTTTAGGTGGTTCTAGAGATAATGGTTATGGTATGACACCAGGAGCTATTTTGAAGTTAAGTGATGCTATAAAAAGAAATGATTATAAAGTTATAAATATTCCGTATCATAATGCTACAGATACATCTATAGATACGCGGATGGAAATGTACAAAAAGGCTGCTGGTGATAATAAGATTAAAGCTTATATAAATGTAGGAGGTAATATGGCCTCTATAGGGTTGAAACAGCCTAAGATAAAAACTAGTGATAATGGCGATATAGATAGTAAGAATAAAGATTCTAAAAAGCCTAAGTCTAGCGAATCAAAACAACGTATTATTAAATTACCAAGTTTTCCTACCGGAGTAACAAAAGATTTACCTCCGGAATATCAAACAGTCAATTCAGTAGCTGTAAATTTTTTGAAAGAAAATGTTCCTGTAGTTAATGTTAGGGATATTGGAGCTAATATTGTTAAAAGGTATGGGTTGGTATATAATCCATTAACTGTAGCAGCTCCTGGCCAAGGAGCTGTATTTTCTCAAAAACGATACAACACAGTTTTAGCAACAGTTTTATTGATAATTGATATTAGTTTAATAGTGTTTATGGCACTTATTTCAAGAAAGTATTTGGTTTCTTTTAAAACAAAGTAGTAATAAATTGCTTTGATTTCTAATTCAATTTATCATTTAGCTAAGAAATATAAACTTCTAGTAAATAAATATGTTTTGTTACTATACTCTTAATAATTTAATTTCAAAATATCTCCCAGCTGTAGAAAGGTCAAGAATCGCTCAAGCATTTATATTTGGTGCTGATGCACATGAGACTCAGGTGAGGAGTTCTGGTGAGCCTTATTTTACTCATCCAGTAGCTGTTGCTTGCGTGTTAGCTAATTTGAGGATGGATGTGGACACTATTATTGCAGCTTTATTGCATGATGTTGTTGAAGATACTGAGTATACTGCTGACGATATTACTGAACGTTTTGGTGAAAAAGTTGCCCAATTAGTTGAAGGAGTTACAAAACTTACTCAAATCAGACATAAAAATAGAGCTGAGCAGCAAGCTGAAAATTTCCGTAAAATGTTGCTTTCAGTAACTAAGGATGTCCGTGTAATACTTATAAAGCTGGCAGATAGACTTCATAATATGAGAACTTTAGCTCCCCTTAAGCCTGAGAAAAAACGTAGGATATCGAAAGAAACTCTAGATGTATTTGCCCCAATCGCTCATAGGTTGGGGATAAATACATTAAAAGAACAATTAGAGACATTAGCTTTTGAAGGAATGCATCCTTATCGATATCATATTTTAGAGGAAAAAGTTAAAAAAGTTGAAAAAAATAAAGAAAAAGTTTTCTATGAAGTGAAAGATGCATTGGTCGGAAAATTAGGAGAGCTAGTTTCTCCAAATGATATTAAAGCTAGAAAAAAAACCCTTTATAGTATTTATAATAAAATGCGCAAGAAAGGTATATCATTTGATGAAATTATGGATATGTATGCATATAAAATTATTGTTCCTAATAGAATGGATTGTTATGTAGCCCTTGGAAAAGTGCATGAGTTGTATAAACCAATACCACAGAAATTTAAAGATTACATAGCAACGCCTAAGGCTAATGGGTATAGATCAATTCATACTGTAGTTTTAGGGCCATATAATATACCTCTAGAAATACAAATCAAAACTGAAAAAATGAACCGTCAAGCTGAATATGGTATTGCTGCTCATTGGAGTTATAAGATAGGTGAAAAAACTGATAAAGCATTGCAGAGATGGTTAAAAAAAATATCTGATATTAATGTCTATACGGCAAGCTCAGTGGAGTTTTTAGAAAATGTAAAAACTGATATATTTAATAATGATGTTTTTGTGTTTACTCCTCAAGGAGAGATTGTTGAATTACCTATAAATTCTACATGTATTGATTTTGCATACTTTATACATACAGATATAGGTAATAAATGCATCGCAGCAAGGGTTAATAGAAAAAATGTATCATTAAACTATAGGCTTAGACAGGGGGATAATATCGAGATTATTACTTCTGCTATAGCTGACCCAAATCCAGCCTGGTTAAGCTTTGTTGAAACAGGTAGAGCTAAATCTGCAATAAAAGAATTTTTAAAACAACAGTATAAAAATATAGATTATATAAGAGGTAAAGATATTGTTGAGGGAGAGCTTAGATTACGGGGTGTTGAGCTTAGAGAAGTGCCAAGTGAAATAATAGATGGAGCTTTGTTTAACTATGAGGGAATTGATACTATAAATCGTTTTTATTTAGATACTGGTTTAGGTTTAGTCGATCCTAATAATTTTATAGATTTTATTGTTAAATATGTTGATGATGTACGTAATTCTTATAAAAAACCATCTGAATCTAAGCTGCAAATAAGATATGGAGATGATCCTCGTATTTCTGAGTGTTGCCTGCCATTGCCAAATGATGAAATTATGGGCACTTTAAATGAAGATGGAAATATTGAAGTGCATAGAAAAAGTTGTAATAATTTATATGCTAAACTTAAGTGTGAAAACTCTAAACAAATAAAAGCTGACTGGTTTACTAATAGTGATGATGACCCAAGCTTTAAGGCTAGAATTGCAATAACTCTCAAAAACATTTCAGGAGCTATAGCTAAAATAACGGCTACTTTAGCAAGAGAGGGAGTGGATATTCGTAGCTTTGATATGATAGCGTTAGATAATAAAGAAGCTAAACTTGCAGCTGTAGTGGTAGTTAGAAATAGGAGAGAGTTATATTTATTAATTAGAATGATTAGAAAGCTTAATGTATGCAATACTGTTGAGAGAGTTCTTAATTTATAAGTAACATCAGAGAATATATTGTTGTGCTATAATTATTTGTTGAAATTTAAAAATTAGTCCTGGCATTAAAAGCATGAAAAAGAGTCTGTTGATCCAGGTATTCTAGCTCACCACCAAAAGGTATGCCAAAACCAATCCGTGAGATTTTTATATTTTTACCTATCATTTGAGATATAAAATGTGCTGTAGTTTCACCCTCAACAGTAGAGCTTATGGCTAGTATTATTTCATCAACTTTTCGAGATGCTATGATATTTTCTAAAATATCAAGTTTTAGTTCGCTTGGACCAATTCCATCAAGTGGAGAAATTCTGCCGTTTAAGATAAAGTACTTACCCTTAAAAATATCAGCTTCTTCGATAGCTATCATATCTAGCATACTTTCAATAATACATAACTTAGAGTCATTACGGTTAGAGCTGTCACATATATTGCAAATAGTTTCTTCAGTTAAAGCTTGGCAATACTGACATTTTTTTATATTTTGAGTAGCGTCTAAAAGAGAGTTGGCGATAGCGTTTGCAGTTTCAGGAGATTTATCTAATAAGTGCAATGTCAGCCTCTGAGATGACTTTTTTCCAATAGTTGGAAGTTTACGTAATGACTCTATTACGGCAGTAATTTTTGGAGAAAATATTTTATTGTCCATTATTTAAAAGGAAAGTCCATGCCACTAGGTAAATCGATACCAGCATCTTTCGCCATTTTTTGAATATCATTGGAAGAAGATGAATTTTCTTCAACTTTTTTTACTGCACTATTAACAGCTGCGGCAATTAAGTCTTCTAATATTTCTTTATCTTCATTCATTAGTGAATCATCAATATTTACGGATTTAACATCATATTTACCAGTCATAGTTATTTTTACTAGACCAGCTCCAGCTTCTCCAGTAACTTCTAAACTAGATTTTTCTTCTTGAGCTTTTTTCATTTGTTCTTGCATTTTTTGAGCTTGTTGCATCAGCTTTGACATATCAAAGTTCATTTTAAAATCCTTATTTATTATTTATTTTTGTCTAAAATTTCTTTTATACACTCTAATATTTGTTCACTTGAGTTTTTTATCAATGTTTTTTTTGCTATTTTAGATATTTCAGTTATTTTTTCTTTATTAAGCGTGAAAGGCTTAATTATATCTATTAAATTCTCCAAAGTCATCTGTTCTTGTCTTAGACAAAAACCAGCATTATTTCTTACCATATTTTGAGCATTATAAAACTGATGGTCATCAACAGCAGATGGGAGAGGTATGAAAATAGCAGGTTTACCTGCTGCGGCACATTCAGACACTGTAAGAGCACCAGCTCTACAAATAACTATATTTGCCCATTTATAAGCTTCTGCAATGTCAAAAATGAAAGGAGAAATTTCTTTTATATGTTTTGGAGCGATAGATTTATATTTAGATTTAGTTTCTTCAAAAGATAATCGTCCAGTTTGATGCCAAACTTTAATATCTATATTTTGGTTATTTAGTTCAGTAATTAAACTGGGAATAATATCATTTATTGCTTTAGCCCCTTGACTGCCACCCAGTATTAGGATCTTTAGAGGTTGGTTGTTAGGGTAATAATTAATTTGAAAATTACCTAAGGCAACAATATCTTTTCTAATTGGATTGCCGACAATCTTAACTTTATTTAATTGTTTGGAGGTGAAATAATTATTTAAATTTTCTATTTCAAATGCTAAACATATCTTGTTAGCTAATTTAGCAAGTACTCTATTGGTTAAACCAATTTTTGCATTTTGTTCATGTATTATTATAGGTATTTTTTTTTGTACAGCAGCTAAGCATATTGGTCCAGAGACATAACCTCCAAAACCAATTACTAGATCTATATTAAATTTTTTTAATATAGATCTAGCTCTTATAGTACTTATGGCAAGTTTTGCAGGAAAAACTATCTTTTTAATAAGACCTTTACCTCTTATGCCTGATGATTTTATGTATTGTATATTAAAATCTTTAGGAACTATATTTGCTTCCATACTATTTGGGGTACCAACCCATATAATATTAGCTCCATTTTCAGCTAGTAGGTGTGCTACTGCTAATGCTGGGTAAATATGGCCTCCTGTACCTCCTGCTGTAATGATTATATTTTTGTTTTTTAAGTCCATAGGTTTAAATAGCTTGTTTTTTGTTTAACCAAATTAATTTTAAAGGATTTTTATGCTATTATCATCCATTAGCTAAAATAATTAATATATTTTATTTTCGAGGAAAATATGTCAGAAATTAATCAAAAATATTTATATACAACATCAAATGAGTGGGTTGAAGTTAAAAATGATATTGTTAGAGTAGGAATTGATGATTACTCTCAAAATGAATTCGGAGAAATTGTGTATGTTGACTTACCTAAGATAGGTCAAATTTATAATAAAGATGATGAAATTTGTGTGATAGAATCAGTAAAAACCGCTTCTGATATATATTCTCCATTGACTGGGAAAGTTACTAGCATTAATAAAAATTTGGCAGATAATCCAAGCCTTATAAATGAGTCATGCTATAAAAATGGGTGGCTTTTTGAGATGGAAACTACAAATTCTAGTGAAATAGAGAAATTGTTGTCTCCACAAGATTATGAAAGTCATGTGGAATAATTTTATATAAACTAAGGTAGTACTTGAATAAATGTATTTGCTATATAGTAAAATTTTGATTGTAGAAATAATCAATTAGAGGTGATTATTTGATTTTACAGCTTACGCTATCAAGGCTTCCATTAACTAAATATGTGATGCTTGTTTGATTGTTGGTAGGTAGTGGGCACTTAGTATATACTGAATTATCATTATCACTTGCTTGAAGGGTTTTATTCCATGTGGCTATAGTTATTTGGTAATTGACTAGATTGGTTGGACCAATGTTTGATGACCAAGTTCTAGGTATCACAGAATCATCGGCTTTGATTTGATAGTAAGGAGTATTTGATTCTATAGTAATATCTATATTTTTATCTAGGGTTGGAGTGTCTTCAGATGATCCTGAGCTTTTGACTTCAATATCCATAGTTTGTTGCCATGCTTTAGCCCCAGCAATATTGCTTGATATGATAAGTTTATAGCTACCTGAGCTAACATTCTCTATTGATAAGGCTAGATCATAAGTATATGTAGGTAATATTTCTATATCAGACTTTCTATATATCTCTTTGCCTGTGCTATCCTGGAGCACTATAGAAATATTAGCTTTAGCTGAACTGTGTGACATTATTTTAGCATTAATATGAAGTTTACCATCTGTATCTAAAGTATATTCATTATTAAAATCCATCAAATGAAGCATGTTTTTAATATTGTGACTAGCTTGCTGGTAATAGAAACTAATTTGATCATATGGTTTATCTGCTGTTTGATAAATGTATAGAGAATTATCATTTGGTACAACATTATTATTATTATTTTTAACGCCAGCAATTATTTGATTATCTAGTTTTTCTGAGCTAAGTTTATTTATAATGCTTGTTAATTCTATAAAGAAATCATTGGTGCTCATACCTTCAGGAATAGTTAAAAGAGGATAGTCAACCATTTCCTTAGATTTTTCAGCAACCTGAAGGATAATCTTATCTCCTTGTTTAATATCTAAAGGGTTTATAGTAAACTTAGTAGCTTCAACTGAGAATGGATCTGTAGGGTCTAATTGTTCTTCATAATCTCTAATATATTCCCATCCATTGTTTTGTTTTGGAGACTCGCCAGGATTTATATACCATTTATTTTGATAAATTTTATTTTCAAAAATAACTTCGGTACCAGGTGTTGGGTATGAATTATTTATATTATACTTAGGTACGCCAGATTGTTCTGATCCACCTTCATCAGATGTGCCATTAGGCAAGATAACTATACCTGCTGGTTTATCATTAGTGAAATCTAAATCTAATAAGTTATAGAAGCTCATTCTTGTATCTTCTACATCCCATTCTGCCATGATAATTTGATATCCGGAACGTTCTGGCATAGTACAAGTAAATGTTAGGCCATCTTTAGGTGGCTGATTAGGAGCTACCCAAGCAGGCTGAGGATCATAACAATTTAATGGAGTATCTTCAAAATCAGATCTTTGTAAAAGTTTATTCGGATCCCAATTAGGCTTTGTAATATAAAATTTAAAATGTTTTGATTTATGATTTGCAGTGAATAACCATTTTATTTTTAATGGCTCATCAGGTTTTACAACTGTCTTAGCCCATCTGCTTTGTTCTTGTTCATCAAGAGGTTCAAATCCTGAGACACCAGCACTCCCCATATTATTGTCAAGAGTTCCTAAATTAAAAAAATCATCTACTTGTTCAATAGATTGGGGTTCATATTGGGCTCTTGACCCACAGTTTTTATTTGCTCCATTTTTACATAATAGCCCACGAGATGCAGGGTTTTCTACATAACCATGTGAGTATGCTTGAGAGCTTATTAATAATACTAAGCCTGTTAATACAGTGATTTTATTTAGTTTCATGATAAGACTCCTTATCTTTATATATTTTAAATACGGATATTTAAATTTTATTATCAGATCAGCTTTATTTAATATTATCAATTTTGTTTAAAAATTTAAAATAAGTAGCTAAAGTGCTTAATAATAAATTATATGAATGTTTTTATGTTAATTTTAATATTAGAATTAAAGAATTTTAAAATGTAGGTAATATAAAAAGATCTTAGACATAATAATAGTAATCTTTTGATAAAAATAATTGATATCAATAGAAAAATATTTTTTGTAAATAGGTTTTATTTATTGATATAGTTAATCTGATATAGTTAATCTGATAATATTGTGCTAAAGACGTGAGTAATAGCATCAGATAAATTATCAAAAGAATTATTTACTTTTCTTAAAATTCTTTTAAAATTGGCCCAAATTTTTTCTATAGGATTTAAATCAGGAGAATAAGCAGGAAGGTATAGTATCTGTATATCAAACTTCTCTGCTATTTTAGCCAATTTAGGAGACTTATGAAAACTAGCATTATCCATAACAACAGTAGTCTTTGGAATTAACTCAGGACATAAATGCTCTTCAAACCACTGATTAAAAATTTGAGTATCTGTATATCCAGTATACTCTAGCGGTGCTATAATCTTCTTTTCTAAATAGTTATAACCAGCAACTATACTTTTTCTCTGAGTTTGATAAGCAATAACTTCACCATAGCTAGGTTTACCAACAAGAGACCATCCTCTTAGTACAGACTGTTTATTATCCATACCCATTTCATCTAAATATACAAGTTTGTTAGGTTCAATAGTCTCAACAACCTCTATAAAACTTTGCCTATCTTGTTCTTTTCTTTGCTTATATTTAGGTGTCTTTTTTTAAAACTAAAACCAAGTCTGGTAAGACAATCATAAAATGTGCTTCTAGGTATTTCAGGAGCTAATGCTTCTCTAATATCTAAAGCCATTGCATCTGGATATGTTCTTAAGTAGCTTTCTATCGCTTCCTTATCTGTAAAGGTTGCTACTCTACCGCAACCCAAGCCTTGCTTAGATTTATAATCACCAGTTGTCTCGTATAAGTTTATCCAAGATCTAGTAGTACGGATATCTATATTAAAAAAATTACTTAGCTCTTTGTCTGTTAGGCCTTCTTTATATTTAGTTATTACGATACCTCTGAAATCTTGGCTATATGATGACATTTTTTCTAAATATTATAACATTATTGTCAAATAACTATCGGATTAACTATATGTGATTAATAATAATATTTTTATATAAAATTGTTTTATTAGATGTAGGATATATTAATGTAATTTACATATTTATAGCTATATCATATAATGTAGTCCGTATGTAATTATTTTTAATAAAAAGAAAGTATAACTCATGATAAATATTAAATTTCCTGATGGCTCTATGAAAGAGTTTGAGAGTGGGGTTAATGCCTTGCAAGTTGCAAAATCTATATCTTCTAGCTTAGCTAAAGTAACTGTTGGAGTATACATAAACGGTGAATTTAGAGATGCTAAGGATGCTCTTACAAATGATTGTGAGGTTAAGCTTATAACTATAAATGATAATGAAGGGCTTGAAATTTTACGTCATTCTTGTGCCCACCTTTTGGCACATGCTGTAAAAGAATTATATCCAAGTACAGAGGTTACAATTGGTCCCGTTATTGATAATGGTTTTTATTATGATTTTTCTTTTAAAGAAACTATTGGTGAGTCTGATTTACCAAAAATAGAAAAGAAAATGAAAGAGTTAGTAAAAAAAGCTACTCCAGTAACTTATAAGGCTGTTCCTAAGCAAGAGGCAGTAGAGTTTTTCAAAGCTCAGGGTGAGAATTATAAAGTTGAAATAATTGATAATATAGATAGTGAAACAGTAAAAATCTATACACAAGGCAGTTTTAGTGATTTGTGTCGAGGTCCACATATTCCAAGCACATCATTACTTAAGGCTTTTAAGCTTACCAAATTGGCTGGGGCGTACTGGCGAGGTAATTCTGATAATGAGATGTTAACAAGAATATATGGTACTTGTTGGGCAGCTAAAGAAGATTTAGAACAATATTTACATATGCTAGAAGAAGCTGAAAAACGAGATCATCGTAAGATTGGTAAGACGTTAGATTTATTTCATTTTCAAGAAGACTCTCCTGGTATTGCTTTTTGGCATGATAATGGTACAAGGATCTGGCGTGAAGTAGAAGACTATATGCGTGCATCAAATAATAAGTATGGTTGTAAAGAAATTCGTACTCCATTAATAGCTGATTTTTCAATGTGGGAAAAATCAGGTCACGCAGCTAAATATGCGGAGAATATGTTTAAAACAAAGTCTGAGAATAAAGATTTTGCTTTAAGACCTATGAATTGCCCAACTTGTGTACAAGTTTATAATACTAAATTACATAGTTATCGTGATCTTCCTATTCGAATGGCCGAATTTGGAATTGTACATCGTAATGAACCATCAGGATCATTACATGGGCTTCTTCGTGTTAGAAGTTTTACTCAGGATGATGGGCATATATTTTGTACAGCAGGCCAAGTAGAAGAAGAAGTTATTCAAATGGTAAAGCAATGTTTTGAAGTTTATAAAGACTTTGGTTTTGATAATTTTGATGTAAAAATTGCTTTAAGACCAGAGAATCGTATTGGTAGTGATGAAGAATGGGATGAATCTGAGTCAGCTTTGCAAGATGCTCTTAAGAAAAATGGTATTGGATTTTCATTATTACCAGGTGAAGGGGCGTTTTATGGGCCTAAGATAGAATTTCATCTAAAAGATGCTATTGGAAGAAGTTGGCAGTGTGGTACAATCCAGATGGATTTCTCAATGCCAAATCGTCTTGGTGCAACTTATATAGATCATAATGGAGATAAGCAAACACCGGTTATGTTACATAGGGCTATAGTTGGGTCTCTTGAGAGATTTATTGGTATGCTTATTGAGCACCATGCTGGTAATTTCCCACTATGGTTATCACCAGTACAGGTGGTTGTTACAGGAATTAGTAACAATCAAGACGAGTATTGTTCAAAAGTTTACCAGTGCCTTGAAAAAAATGGCATAAGAGCAAATTTAGACTTGAGAAATGAGAAGATTGGGTTTAAAATACGTGAGCATACTCTTTCGCGTGTACCATACTTTGTGATTATTGGTAGAAATGAGGAAGAGCAACAAGTCATATCAGTACGTAAACATAGTGGTGAATCACTTGGGCAAATATCAGTTGAAAATTTCATAGATATGCTAAGTACAGAAATAAAAAGTAAAAGATAGCAATTTCTTTAGGAGGAAAAAAGTTATTAAAGCAGAAAAGAAAGCACTTATAAATGACCAGATAAAGGCAAGAGAAGTGCGTCTAGTAGGTGTTGAGGGAGAGCAAATAGGTGTTGTTTCTCTTAATGAAGCATTAGCATTAGCAGGACAGGCTGATGTTGATTTGGTTGAAATGGTAGCAAATGCTAAACCACCGGTCTGTCGTTTGATGGATTATGGTAAATACTTATTTGAACAAGGTAAGAAAAAAGCACTAGCTAAAAAAAACCAAAAACAGACACAGGTAAAAGAAGTAAAGCTTAGACCTGTGACTGATGTGGGTGACTACCAGGTAAAACTACGCAACCTGATAAAGTTCCTAGAAAAAGGCGATAAAGTAAAAGTCACACTTAGATTTAGAGGTAGAGAAATGTCACACAAAGAGCTTGGTATGCAAATGCTTAAGCGTATGGCAAATGATGCAGCTGAATACGGTGCGGTGGAACACCAACCTAAAATGGAAGGTCGTCAAATGATAATGGTTTTAGGACCAAAGAAAAAATAACAATAACAACAAGCAATATAAATGCGGAGTATTTAAATATGCCAAAGTTAAAAACAAAAAGTGGTGCGGCTAAGCGCTTTAAAAGAACTGGCAAGGGTGGTTTTAAACATCGTTGTGCCAATCGTGCTCATATCAACACTAAGATGACAACTAAGAGAAAGCGTCATTTAAGAGGTATGAATCAAGTAGCAAAAGTTGATACAGCTAGCTTAAATCAACAAATGCCTTATGCATAGATTAAATAATTTTAAAGTGGAGAACTAAACCATGTCAAGAGTAAAAAGAGGCGTAACAGCGCGCGCACGTCATAAAAAGGTTTTAAAACAAGCTAAAGGTTACTATGGTGCTCGTTCAAGAGTCTATAGAGTAGCTAAACAGGCTGTAATTAAAGCAGGTCAATATGCATATAGAGACCGTAAAGTTAAGAAAAGAACATTCAGATCTTTGTGGATTGTTCGTATCAATGCTGCTGCTAGGCAACATGATATTAGCTATAGCCAATTAATAAATGGTTTAAATAAAGCAGGTGTTGAATTGGATAGAAAAGCATTAGCTGAATTGGCTGTATATAACAAAGATGCATTTGCAGCGGTTGTAGAAAAAGCAAAATCTGCTTTAGCTTAGTATAATTCCTATTACCTAAATATTTCTTAAAATTCTAAGTGAAGAATTTACCTCCATTACTTATTAAAAGATTATTATTAATAATCTTTTTAAGTTTTGGGATTCTTATATTTCTAGTTTTAAATGGTTATAAATCATTTAGCTTAGAACAATTAAAGTCAGTTTATATTCAAACTAGTTTCTATGTGAATCAACATTCTATTATTGCTAGTATTATATATTCAATTATTTATATAATTACTGTATTTTTTTCTATACCTATTAAACCATTTTTGAAAATTTTAGCAGGCCTTTTGTTTGGGTTGTGGTTAGGTTTTATTATTTGTATGTTTTCAGCAACAACTGGAGCTATGCTAGTTTTTTTAATTATAAAATATAATTGGGGTGATACATCTGCTAAATCTAAATATAAAATTGTTTCAAAATTTAAGTTTTTAGTAGAGCATCATCCTATTATGATTCTTTTTATATCTAGGTTGTTACCAATACCTTTTTTTGTACCAAATATTTTAGCTGCTATATTGAAGGTTAGAAATAATATATTTTTCTTTACTACTTTATTTGGAATCGTTCCTGTGACATTTATTTATGTTTGGTTTGGAATTCATTTTAAGCAGATGCTTGTAGAAGAAAATATAGTAGGTTTTATTGATGCTAAGTTTATATCTGCTTTAAGTGTTTTAGCTATATTAGCATTAGTTCCTTTATTGATGAGAAAATTAATAAGGTAGTTTTTTTGTTTTATATATAGTTAATCCGATAGTTATTTGACAATAATGTTATAATATTTAGAAAAAATGTCATCATATAGCCAAGATTTCAGAGATATCGTAATAACTAAATATAAAGAAGGCCTAACAGACAAAGAGCTAAGTAATTTTTTTAATATAGATATCCGTACTACTAGATCTTGGATAAACTTATACGAGACAACTGGTGATTATAAATCTAAGCAAGGCTTGGGTTGCGGTAGAGTAGCAACCTTTACAGATAAGGAAGCGATAGAAAGCTACTTAAGAACATATCCAGATGCAATGGCTTTAGATATTAGAGAAGCATTAGCTCCTGAAATACCTAGAAGCACATTTTATGATTGTCTTACCAGACTTGGTTTTAGTTTTAAAAAAAGACACCTAAATATAAGCAAAGAAAAGAACAAGATAGGCAAAGTTTTATAGAGGTTGTTGAGACTATTGAACCTAACAAACTTGTATATTTAGATGAAATGGGTATGGATAATAAACAGTCTGTACTAAGAGGATGGTCTCTTGTTGGTAAACCTAGCTATGGTGAAGTTATTGCTTATCAAACTCAGAGAAAAAGTATAGTTGCTGGTTATAACTATTTAGAAAAGAAGATTATAGCACCGCTAGAGTATACTGGATATACAGATACTCAAATTTTTAATCAGTGGTTTGAAGAGCATTTATGTCCTGAGTTAATTCCAAAGACTACTGTTGTTATGGATAATGCTAGTTTTCATAAGTCTCCTAAATTGGCTAAAATAGCAGAGAAGTTTGATATACAGATACTATACCTTCCTGCTTATTCTCCTGATTTAAATCCTATAGAAAAAATTTGGGCCAATTTTAAAAGAATTTTAAGAAAAGTAAATAATTCTTTTGATAATTTATCTGATGCTATTACTCACGTCTTTAGCACAATATTATCAGATTAACTATAATTTACAGGTTTTTATAGCTGTTCTGTTTATCATTTGAACTATTTTCGTAGGAAAATACACTAGTTTATTTTGTGTTTATATTATATTTCAAAATATCTTTTAGATAGATACTCTAGTTCATCTGTGAATATTGATTTCCTATATTTAGCGAGACAAGCTATATGATACATAAGTAACGATATATTGTAGCTCTTGAAGATATGTTATTTTATATACAATTGACTATAGATAGAGATCTTAAGCTTGAAATTAATGCAAAAATTGAGAGTAATGATAGCTTCTTGATTAAATATTTTGCACTATAAGTTTATAATATAATTGCTATATTTTTTAATAAAACTATAGGTTGAAAAAAGAAGTTAAACTCTATCAATAGTTCCATTAGCTTTAGCCATAATAACTACATCTGCAGGCTTTAAAGCAAATAATCCATTAGTCACCACACCTGTAATTTGATTTAACTTAGTTTCTAAATCTATAGGGTTGTTTATTTTTAGGTTATGTATATCTAAAATAACATTACCATTATCTGTGATTGTTTGTTCTCTATATACAGGTTGGCCACCTAGTTTGACTATCTCACGAGCTACATAGCTTCTAGCCATTGGTATAACCTCTATAGGTAGGGGAAATTCCCCAAGAATATTGACTTTTTTAGATTCATCAATGATACAGATAAATTTTTTAGCAGCAGCAACACAAATTTTTTCTCGTGTAAGAGCAGCGCCGCCGCCTTTGATAAGTTCTTTATGGTTATTACACTCATCAGCACCATCAATATATAAATCAATTTCACCAGCGTAATTAAGGTCAACTACATCAAAACCTAGCGCTTTAAGCTTTTTTGTAGAGTCTTCTGAGCTAGAAACTACTTGTTTTATTTTATCTTTGTAATTTATTAGCTCATCTATCAAAAAAACTACTGTACTGCCTGTACCAACCCCAAGAGTTATTTCAGAATTTATATGTTTAGCTGCTTCAATAGCTGCGAGTTTCTTAAGTTCATTTTGGTTATTTTTTTTATTTAAAAACATTTTAAAACCTTCTATTGTTAAATATTTTACTAAGAACACTTCCCTTGATGATATAGATTATCATACAAGCTAAAGTCGCTATGAATTGCCAGATTATTGACATTGACAAGAAAATGTAGCCAATAACTACATATAAGCATATGAATGGAATAATAATTCTAAGCATTATATTAAATAGTGAAGAAAGTTTTGTTCCTGTGCTCTTTAGTATTTCATAGCTTAGTTTTTGAGCATCATAAACCCATCCAATAATGAATACTTCAAATAAGAATATAAAAATTATTAGTAGGTGTAATCCTAGCATTTTTGAAAAATCAATGTAAGTAATATCGACTGTTATAAAACTAATTGTCATTATGAATGGAATAAGTAAAAGGAGAATTCTTATATGAAGCTTGCTGGTTATTTCAAAGATATATTTTAATGCAGCTATGAAAACAATAAGGTTTAAAGTTATAAAAATAACCTCAAGTAAAAGATAGTATGCAGGAGAATTCTGTTCTAATATTTTAAAAATTGCTGTTATTTGAATTTCATTATCTGGTTGTAGATACATTTTATAATCGCCAAGAATCGTATATATAGTTATACAAATTATCAGGGAAAATATAACGTTGTAGAAAGTGCTTTTCAAAGAGTCAATTTTAAGTTTGTTATAGTCGTTGATTTTTGTGTTTATGATATTTTTATAAAAGGCAATAGATATGAAATTACTAAGTATTGCAAAGACTAAAGCTAAGCCAAGCATACTACGTATTTGTCCAATATTTTGATAATTTAAGCTTAAAAAGAATTCTTTTATACCTATAGTGCATTGTGGTGAATACATTACTATTAACATCAATATGGCAACAAGGTATAGAGAGATGTGAGCTAAGGTCTCTAGAATTTTATTAAGATTTATTTTTTTACTATGTACTAAGATAAATAGTAAAAAAATGGTAATAAATATAGCGCTTAAGATAATATAAACAGGTAGATTACTACTGAATTTTAAGCTACTGTTACTTAATCTATCTATGGCAGGAACATTATCAAAAAAATCTAAAATATAAGATGAGATATTAAGCATTACAAAAGAAATTATTATTATTATAAGTCCTGTAAGTAGAAGACTGATTGGCTTAAGCTTTGAGCTACCTGTAATTTGAGTGACTAGTTTGCTATGGGTGTTTAAATTTGGAAAAGCTTGTTGTAGATATATTGCAACTAGATTCATTGGGTAACATAGTAATATTAAAAAGGCAATATAAGCATAAAAGAACTCGAGGCCATTATATTTAAACACATTTGTAAAAAAACCAAAGCTAAAACAGATAGAAGCTGAAACAAGCCCTGTGACTAAAGGTGTGGATGTTTGTTTAATATTCATTTACTCTCCCTGATTTAATTTCTTGTTGCACAATAATTACCACGAAATGTAATATTTTTTATAATTTTAGTGTTTTTATTGATAGAAACCCATGTTGTACACATAAGTGCTCCAAACTGTACAAATCTGGGGTTTCTATTTGCCATGATTAAGCTATTCATTGGGTTGCCTGCAAAAGCTGGCGTATTTGGGTTTACAGCTTTACTTACATATACATATGTTTCAATATTTGGGTTAGGAGCAACGTAGATTACATTTTGAGGCATACCAAATTCTTTTATATAGGCTTCTATATTTTTACCAATCCATGCTTTTTGTTGGTTTATATAATTTTGTCTAGTGGCACAAGAAAAAAGAAGTAGTGTTAAACAAGCCAATAAAGTTATTTTAAAAATATTTCTTTGCATATATTTAACCTCTATTTTATAAATCCAGTTTTTTTCATATATATAGTTAATAATGATATGGCTGCAGGAGTTACACCAGGTATTCGAGATGCTTCACCTAGCGTGGTAGGTCTTTGTTCAGTTAGCTTTTGTAGAACCTCATTAGATAAACCTTTAACTTGATTATAATTAAAATCATTAGGGATGATTTTTTGCTCAAAACTAGCAGATTTTGCAATATCTTTATTTTGACGTTCTATGTAGCCAGAATATTTTGCAGAAATTTCTATTTGCTCGATTGTATCTGGATCATTTAGTTTAAGGTTTAAATCAGGTATTTGCTGTAGTTTAGAGTAATCTAATTCTGGACGTTTTAGTAAATCATATAAAGTGCTTTCTCGAGTCATTTTTTTTTCTAGAAATTTTTCAAGCTCTCGAGCTTTTTGTGTTTGAGGACCTATCCATGTATTTTTCATTAGCGCTATATTATCATTTATAGCAGTTTTTTTATGGACGTAATGTAGTTGGTCTTCTTTATTTAATAAGCCTAATTCACAAGCTTTATCAGATAGGCGTAGATCAGCATTATCTTCACGCAAAATTAGCCTATACTCAGCACGCGATGTAAACATTCTATATGGTTCTTTCGTACCTTTTGTTATAAGATCATCAATTAGTACGCCCATATAACTATTGGCACGAGTAGGATACCAGAATTTATCACTATCTAGGCTTATTGCGGCATTTACACCAGCAACTAATCCCTGTGCTCCAGCTTCTTCATAACCTGTTGTACCATTTATTTGACCTGCAAAATATAGATTATTTATATATTTTGTTTCAAGAGTTGGTTTTAGATCTCTTGGATCAAAGAAGTCATATTCAATTGCATAGCCTGGGCGCATTATAAATGCTCTTTCAAACCCTTTGATGGAACGGATATAATCACATTGAACCTCAAATGGTAAGCTTGTTGATAGTCCATTAGGATATAATTCAATACTATTTAGGCCTTCTGGCTCAACAAAAATCTGATGTCTATCTTTATCAGCAAATCTGACAACCTTGTCTTCGATAGAAGGACAATAGCGAGGTCCGATTCCTTCTATTAAGCCACTATACATCGCAGACTTATCAAGATTATTTGTTATTATCTGATGAGTTTTAGGATTTGTATATGTAATATGGCAAGGTATTTGTTCTGGGTGATTTACCTTTCCTTTAGAAAAAAATGAAAAATAAGGGGCTGGATTATCGCCATGTTGAACATCCATTACGCTAAAATCAACACTACGTCTATCGATACGTGGAGGAGTACCTGTTTTAAGTCTATCAACCCTGAAGGGCAAAGCTCTTAAGCGTTCGGCAAGCGCATTTGATGGTTGATCACCTGCTCTTCCTCCAGATTGAGAAATTTTACCAATATGTATTTTACCACCCAAAAAAGTACCTACCGTTAGGATTACTTTTTTAGATCTAAATGTTATTCCTGTTTTTGTGATGACTCCACAGACAGAATCTTTTTGAACTATTAAATCATCTACAGAGTCTTGAAAAATTTCTAGATTTTGCTGGTTATTTATTAGAGAATTTATAGCTTTTTTGTATAGTACTCTATCTGCTTGAGCTCTTGTAGCTCTAACAGCTGGTCCTTTACGAGAGTTTAATATTCTAAACTGGATACCTGCCATATCAATGGCTTTTGCCATTATTCCACCCATAGCGTCTATTTCTTTGACAAGATGGCCTTTACCTATGCCTCCAATTGCAGGGTTACATGACATTTGTCCAATAGTGTCTATATTCTGTGTTAAAAGTAGAGTTCTAGCTCCTATACGGGCAGATGCAGCAGCAGCTTCGACACCCGCGTGACCACCGCCAACAACAATAACATCATATGTATCATTATAAATCATAGTTAGAAAATCATTTTATATTATTTTATGCTCTTAAATTTTACTACATTTTATTATAAAAATAACTACATCATTAATATTAATTATCAATGATTTGGCATATAATCTAAAACTATAGGGGGTTATATTTTATATGGTAGGTGATAATGCTAAAAATTAGTGAGATTTATCATAAATATATTAATCAAGACCCTATAAAAATCTTTCAGGATAGTGCTATCAAAGCAGCTATAATTTTTTTTATATTTTTAGCAATTGCCACAATTTCTGATTTTAATAAAAACTTAATAGTTTTAATTGTTTTATACATAATTAATTTTGCAGCCAGTATTTTGATGGGTAGCATAGAAGCAAGAAGAAGAGCTTTCTTTGGTTACCTTATATTATCTATTCTTATTATAAATATTTCACCATATGTACATACGATTTTTGAAAATTACTTTATGTTGATAATATTGGTTATATTTGTTGGTTTCTGGATGAGAAAATTTGGTGAGGCTTTTGCTTTTTTTCCAGTAATGATACTGGTTTTGGCTTGCGTCTCTTTTATTAGGTATCCTTTAGGTATTGAAAACCATAAATATTTCACCATATCAGCATTAATTATAGGTCTAGCTTTTTATATTTTAGTGATAAATAGTTATAAGATTATGCAAGTTGAAGATATTAAAAAGATTTCAAAAAATTCATTTAAGTTCTTTGTGAGGCATTATAACGATACGTTTGAAAAATCTCGCTTCAGAAGATTTACTCAAACTAGAATTATTGAGGCAAGTAATATTAAATTAAAAAATATTCAATCTTTAAAGATACATGGGGTGATGTTTTTACGCAAAGCTAAACAAGATAAATGGAGATATTTTTGCCATAATCTGGTCATGCTTAATAGGCTAATTACTAAATTAATACTTAATTATAAAAGTTTGAATGTCAACCATATGCGTTTAGGGTTTGATAATATCGAGGAAGTTGAACATTTATCTCAAGATTTTGAAGAAATATTTAAAAAGACATTAATTTTAATATTGTATATACAAGCAAAAAATAGTTTGTTAGAAAATAGGCTTAGTGAAATAGAATATTTAAAATATAAGTTTGAAATGAATTATATTGAAAAGTATAAGAATGATAAAAAAAAGAAGAAAATTTTGTTTGATATTGTATTGTTATTAGATGATATGTTTATCAATATAGATAACATTAAAGAGGCTTATGATGATCTTATTCAAGGATAAACATATTGATAAGCTTGCTGATACTACGTTACTTGCTTATAGGGTGTTATTAGCTTCTACTTTGGGTTTGGCTATTGCGTATTGTTTATTTAGCATGACTGATGAACAACATTTTAAAGATAGGATTTATTGGGTTGTAATAGCTGTAATTAGTGTCGCAGCAAGTACTAGTTCAAGTGTTATATATAAAAGAGGTAAATCCATTGTTATATTTTCCTTATTAGGAACGTTATGTGGATCTTTAGTATTGATGATTGTACAAAAAAATATAGCTGCAGATTTTACATTTATTGCAGTTCTATGTGGGATAGCTCTTGCATTCTATATATACTCATTATTTTTAAATTATGCTACAAGTGTTTTTTTTATACATATATATTTAGTTATGTATTTTGGTTTGTTTATAGGCTGGAGTATGGAACTTTTTTTTGTTAGGGTAATCAATGTTGCTATAGGTACTCTTTGTATTGTGTTGATTACTTTCTTAACTAGAGGACAAAAGAACAGAATACTTTTTAATAAAGAGATGTATAGTATTTATGGTGAACTTAAAAGATTAGTAGATGAAGTAGATGGAAGTGTTAAGAATCAAAAATTAATTTCACTTGTTGATCAAAATATGGGACTAAGCGAAACGCTTACGAATGCTAAATATGAATTTGCCACTACAAAGAAATATTATCAATATAAGAAAATACTATTATTAATGGATGAATTGCTAATTAATCTGAAAACATATAGAACACTTTTTATCCAACAAAAAAAACATAATAGTGATTTATATATTGAGTTGGTTGCTTATACAAAAGAACAAATTAATAGTAACTTTAAAAAAATAACAATTAGGTATGATAGGGTGCTTAAATAAAATTAATCATTAAAAACGTCTTGATATTTTTTCTTAAAATTTTCCTTACAATATTTGATTAAAGAGGTGATTCTTTTTAGTTGATATTTTGCAGGTAAAGATAATATTGTTAACTGTGTTGATTCTGCATATTCTGGAAGTATTTCAACTAGCTTGCCATTTTTGATATTAGCTTCCACATATATATCTAATAATCTTGTAACACCTAATCCAAGTATGGCTGCTTGCTGCATTACCCTGCCATTGGCTACATATATACAGTTATTGTGAGCATGAAGAGTGTATTTATCATTTATTGAAGTTAGAGACCATTGTTTAACACTACCATAAATGATCGGCATGTTTTCTAGTTGTCTAGGATTATTTATTTCACCATATTTTTTTAGAAAATCTTTATTAGCTACATATTTGGTAGTAACGGTTTGTAGTGGTGAAATAATTAGGCTTGAATCAGGAATGTTTCCCATGCGGATGACTAAATCATACTCACTTTCTAAAAGATTTGTTTGGTTACTTGAAAAATCTAAATAAATCCTTACTTTTGGGTTTTGTTGTTGGAAAGTTAATAGTATTGGAGCAACCACTTCTTCACCGAGCACTCCACCAACACAGTTTATTTTTATACTTCCACTTAATTCATTATTTTCTTGTGTGACTAATTGACTAGCTATATCTAGCTCTTCTAGTAGATTTTTACATTTATGATAATATTTTTCACCTATTTCTGTAAGCCTAACATGCCTTGTGCTTCTATAGAGTAGTTGCACTTTTAAATGATTTTCTAGATCTTTGATATTTTGACTAAGATTAGATTTCGCCATGTTAAGGCTATTTGCAGCCTTTGTGAAGCTTTGTTTTTCTGCAACATGGATGAAAGCATAGATACCACGCCAGTAAATATTGTTCATTATTTTATAACAATGTTTTATGGTTATATGTATTTATTAGTCTAATAAAGTTCTATAGAATTTACAATTAATGAAAGAAAGTAAAGGTTATTTTAACAACAAAGGAGAAAAAAATGAGTAAATCATTAGTAGTAATAACAGGTGCAAGTTCAGGAATTGGAGCTGCAATTGCAAAGCGTTTTTCAGAAGCAGGTCATTCGCTTTTACTTATTGGTAGACGTATAGAGAAAATCCAAGAATTAGGTCTTCCAAATACTATGATACGTAAAGTAGATGTTACGAATGCTTTAGCATTTAAAAATGCTATAAAAGAAGCAGAAGCTGAATATGGCCCTGTGAATTGCTTAATAAACAATGCTGGTATGATGTTACTTGGACAAGTAGATACTCAGGATTCAATAGAGTGGCAGAAAATGTTTGATGTTAATGTTTTAGCATTGCTTAATGGTATGCAGGCAGTTTTAAGTAGTATGAAAGCTAGAAAAACTGGAACTATTATTAATATAAGTTCTATTGCAGGTAAAAAGTCATTTCCTAATCATGCAGCGTATGTTGGTACAAAATTTGCTGTTTCTTCAATGAGTGAAAATGTGCGTGAAGAAGTTGCAGATGATAATGTAAGAGTAATGACAATATGCCCAGGAGCTGTTGATACTGAGCTTCTAAGCCATACAACTTCAGATGAAATAAAAGATTCATATGAAGAATGGAAGGAATCTATGGGTGGAGTTCTTGTTGCAGATGATATAGCGCGTACGGCAATATTTATGTACTCTCAGCCTCAAAATATAAATATTAGAGATGTAACAATCGCAGCAACTCGTCAGCCAGCTTAAATAAAGAATTAACTGATTAAGTTTTCTCTTTTCTATCTGTAAGTCTTGGTTCTTTTTTTATTGATATAGTTAATCCGATAGTTATTTGACAATAATGTTATAATATTTAGAAAAAATGTCATCATATAGCCAAGATTTCAGAGATATCGTAATAACTAAATATAAAGAAGGCCTAACAGACAAAGAGCTAAGTAATTTTTTTAATATAGATATCCGTACTACTAGATCTTGGATAAACTTATACGAGACAACTGGTGATTATAAATCTAAGCAAGGCTTGGGTTGCGGTAGAGTAGCAACCTTTACAGATAAGGAAGCGATAGAAAGCTACTTAAGAACATATCCAGATGCAATGGCTTTAGATATTAGAGAAGCATTAGCTCCTGAAATACCTAGAAGCACATTTTATGATTGTCTTACCAGACTTGGTTTTAGTTTTAAAAAAAGACACCTAAATATAAGCAAAGAAAAGAACAAGATAGGCAAAGTTTTATAGAGGTTGTTGAGACTATTGAACCTAACAAACTTGTATATTTAGATGAAATGGGTATGGATAATAAACAGTCTGTACTAAGAGGATGGTCTCTTGTTGGTAAACCTAGCTATGGTGAAGTTATTGCTTATCAAACTCAGAGAAAAAGTATAGTTGCTGGTTATAACTATTTAGAAAAGAAGATTATAGCACCGCTAGAGTATACTGGATATACAGATACTCAAATTTTTAATCAGTGGTTTGAAGAGCATTTATGTCCTGAGTTAATTCCAAAGACTACTGTTGTTATGGATAATGCTAGTTTTCATAAGTCTCCTAAATTGGCTAAAATAGCAGAGAAGTTTGATATACAGATACTATACCTTCCTGCTTATTCTCCTGATTTAAATCCTATAGAAAAAATTTGGGCCAATTTTAAAAGAATTTTAAGAAAAGTAAATAATTCTTTTGATAATTTATCTGATGCTATTACTCACGTCTTTAGCACAATATTATCAGATTAACTATAGCACCAGTAAACTTATTAACAAATTTATCATATTAATTTTTCACTTACCAAGATATTTTAGTTTCTGTGTATTTCTTTTAGATTCAAGCAAAAATATTAATAAAAGAATGGTTGGCCGCAATGGTTGTCTTGATGATTATTTCAAGGTAATTAATAGTTGAAATATATGCTATATAATTTATAATAAATTTAATATTTAATATTTAATATTTAATATTTAATATTTAATATTTTTTATTTATTAACTTATTTGACGGCATATGAATAATAAAAATTTTGGTTTTTGGATCTTTGGTTGGAGTTGGTATAGGGTATTCAGCAGGTAATAATATGCTTGGATATGGTGCGGTACCAGGATCTATGCTTAGTATATATCCAAACCGTGATCCTAGGCTGCTTTCAGCTGGATGTGTACCAATTCAGCAAGATTCAAATCAAGTTTATGAATATGAAAACGGGAATTTACAATTTAATTTTTCTCAGGCCTTTAATCAGTTAGGGATAAATATAGGAGCTAAAGGAGAGTTTGAGGTTGGAGGATTGCCTTTTTCTGCAGGAGGTGAATTAGATACTTTGAATGAAACACAAACAAGTGCATTAACAGTGAATTATATTATAAGTGGGACGAAGGTATCTTTGACTAGCGGTGGCTTTAAAATATCAACTAAACATGAAGAAGGTTTTGTATATGAAAATTGTGGGCCTTACTTTACAACAAGTTCAGTAGGGCAAGCTACTATCTTATACATGGTTAGTGTGCATTTGAATAGTCAAAGTGACTACAACAGCTTTCGTTTTAAAATGTCATTTGGTATTCCAAAAGTGGCCGATCTAACTCAAGAAATAAAAAATGTCGCTAGTGAGACTAATATTAATGGTAGTATTTCAGTTTCTTATTTTAAGGTTATGGGTAGTGAGTCCGAAAATAAGCTTATGCAGCTTAAAAGTGAAGAGGCAAATACTTATAGTTTTAAACCTGAGGATTTGCAAAAATTTACTGATGATTTTAATCAAAAATTTAGTGATGTTAAAGGTGAGTTAGACACTGCTACAATGTATTATAGGATACCTAACAAGGGAGAAAAAGTATTTATATCCCAAGGAGGGAGATAATTTACCTTTAAAAGCAATAGAGGTTAATGCAAGTGGTTTTACTTCTTTTAATAGCTACGCAGCACCAGCTGGCTGGGTTGATACTGAGTATAAAAATCATTTAAATGATTATGATACCCTTGTACAAACGAGGGAGGGTTCTGGACAAATGCTTAGTACGTTATATAATGCTCGTAATGATAAAGCACGCTTATTAAACCCTGATTTTATAAACTGGCTAAATGCTTCAGGTAACTCCGAGCTAGTTAATAAAATAAATAATTTTTATCAGAAATATATAGATGTTATTGAGAATAACAATTATTTCACAGCTATGAGACAAATAAATGAGAATGCACAGATTCTTTCGCCAGCAGCAAAAGTTATACAGAAATGTTATAGTATTCAATCTTTAGTAGGAGAGTTAGCAAAAGATCCAAGTGCTACGATTTTAAATTGCTCGCAGGCTATAACTGAATTAAATGCTACTACAAGTGATATTATAAATGATTATAAAGATTTAGCAGATAGTTTGGTTGGTTATGATTTAGTAGTGGATATTACACTTTATAACGAGCGTGGAGAACGGATAGATATGAGCCTTCCTCCTTCTGATTTAGGGGTATCTGCATATCCTATTAAAACGGCAAGAATAGGAAATAATTTAGATGTTACATTTAAGTTTGTAAACCCTGGTTTAGAGGGTAAGTCATATCTTTCAATAAGCTTTCCTTTACAAGATGGCAAGATAGAGTTAGGCGATAGAGCTAAATTTGATTATATTCCCGATTTTGATTTTCGAATTTCTGGATCTCCTTATATGATTAGTACATTAAATGGTAGTATATTAATTCAGAATTATGCTGCTGGAGATGGATCAGGGGAAATAAGGTTACGGGCAAGTAAAAATAGTTTATTTGGGTTATCACCATTTTCTAATAATTAAGATTAGGACTATCTTAGGTAAGTTTAGATATTTGTAATTATATTTACTTGAGATATCAGCACTATACTTCATTGAAATATATTTTATACACAAGTTTGTACTTTAATTTTATTTTTTAATGGTATTTGTGGCAAGGTTACTAATCTTTCTAAAGGTATGTTAAAATTCTTAGTCAAGAATCCAATCAAATTAGAGTTTAAAATCTTATAATGTTTAGCAATCAGACTTTCTTGTTCTATGACTTAGAAACTAGTGGGATTAATAATTCGTTTGACCAGGTTTTGCAGTTTGCTGCAGTTAGAACAGATCTAGATTTTAATGAAATACAAAGATATAATTTTTTTGTAAAATTAAATCCTGATACGACGCCTAGTCCTACAGCTACAATTATCCACCATATTTCAATTTCTCAAACAAATTATGGTATCTCAGAGTATGATGCAATTAGAAAAATTCATAAAATAATCAACACCCCGGGAACAATAAGCATTGGCTATAATACTCTTGGGTTTGATGATGAGTTTTTACGCTTTGCATTTTTTAAAAATATGTTACCTCCATACAGTCATCAGTTTAAAAATAGTTGCTCTAGAGCAGATTTATTTCCAATAGTAAGTTGTTATTATCTATTTTGTAATGCAGCATTAAAATGGCCTCAAGTTATTGACAATGAGGGACAAAAAAAAGTATCTCTAAAATTAGAAAATTTAAATATTGAGAATAGTTTTTATAGTGGTGGTAGGGCTCATGATGCTATTACAGATGTTTTAGTTACAGTGGAGTTAGCTAAAAATCTTAAAACAGCAAACTCAAAGATGTGGCAATTTTTATTAGCTAAATTTAATAAACAGAATGATGAAAATACTTTAACCCAACTAGATATAGGTTTAGAGGTTGCAGAATTTAAATTTAAGCAAGCTATCTCAGTTAGTGGAGTCTTTGGTTATAAAAATAATTTCATGTCAGCAATACTTGAGCTAGGTCAGCATAGGCATTATAAAAACCAAGAAATATTTTTGCGATTAGATAGCTATCTCTTTAGTGATTTTATTGAAGAATTTGGTAGTTTAGAGGCAGAACATTGGCGTTTGACCATTAATAAGAAATGGGGTGATATCCCATTGATATTGCCAGCTAAAACTCGTTTTGTAGGTAAGTTGCCGCAAGATAGGTTAGATCTTATTAAGGCAAATAAAGATTTTATAAAACATAATTCTGAGATTTTTGTTAATTTTATAGACTATGTTTTAGAGTATAAATATCCTGAAATTAAGAATATTGATAGTGATGCATGTATTTATCAAAGTAATTTTATGAGTTTGGCAGATGAAAAAGAATGCAATAAATTTCATAGTCTATCGATAAATCAAAAATCTAAAATACTTAAACAATTGTCTAAAGATTTTTATGCTAGAGCTGTACGTATATTAGGGAGATTAGATTTCTCAAAGCTACCAGAAGGATCTCAAATAGAGTTTCAAGAATATCTAAATAAAATTGTCAGTTTGGATGCTGAGGATTTTTTAGTTGATCATAGAGGTAAAACACGTAAAACTTTAGAAGATATTTATCAAGAAATGCAGGATTTACGAGCAAACCGTGACCTAACTGAGGAACAACAAGCATTACTATATGAGTTAGAAGAGTACCTTTTCTAGTATGCTTAAAAATATTGTTTTGATAGTTTATCTTTTAAGTACAATAGCTTATGGAGCAGTATCAGAGTTTAATACTGTTAATAAAAATGATTTTTTTGTTACAGTTTCTGGAGGTTGGGGATATGTTAGTGATTCTCCTCATAATACAGGCGTAGTTACTACAACATTGGGATATTTTTTTCAAAAAAATATCTCAGCAGAATTTAGATATCTTGGATATTTTGCTAATCACAAGAAAAGCAAATTAGATGGTAATTCATATTTAGGTCTTGTGAAATATAATTATAAGTTTTTTGATAATTTAAAAGCAGGTATAGGAATTGGCTTAGGAATAGGAGATATCTTTAAGGAAGATGAATTGCAGGAAGGTAGACATATTCAATCAGGTTTGATTGCGTTACCTATATCTTTAGCAATGCCATCTGGAATAATTGAAAATATGGATTTTATAGTTACTTATCTTTATGTTAAATCATTTAAAGAAGGTTATGCTAATTTTATTACTTCTGGTATTAGCTATAATTTCTAAGTGTAGATATGCACTATATTTTGCTTAGTAGGCTAGATATGTCGGTATAGAAAAGTATATTTTTTAGGCCAATGTATTTGAATGTTTTATAAAACAAATAAATCAAAAAAATTTAGGAAGAATGGATAAATTTAATTTAGTAACAAAATACGATCCAGCAGGTGATCAACCAGAGGCTATTAAATCTTTAGTAAATGGTATAAATGATGGCTTAGATCACCAAGTTTTACTTGGGGTAACAGGTTCTGGTAAAACTTATACTATAGCAAACGTTATTCAAAAAACTCAAAAGCCATGTTTGATTGTTGCTCATAATAAGACATTAGCAGCTCAGCTTTATTCTGAATTTAAACAGTATTTTCCTGATAATGCGGTAGAGTATTTTGTTTCATATTATGATTATTATCAACCAGAAGCATATGTTGCAGCATCTGATACTTATATTGAAAAAGATTCATCGGTAAATGAGCATATTGAGCAAATGAGGTTATCTGCTACAAAGGCGATATTAGAGCGAAATGATGTGATTATAGTTGCGACAGTTTCAGCAATATATGGCTTAGGTGATCCTGAACAATATATGCAAATGCTGTTACATTTGAAGGTTGGTGAAATATTAAGCATGAAACAAGCACAAATAAAACTTGTAGAAATGCAGTATTCTCGTAATGATATGGATTTTAGTCGAGGTGGCTTTAGAGTGCGAGGTGAGATACTTGACATTTTCCCTGCAGATTCTGAAAAAGATGCTATTCGAGTTGAATTTTTTGATGATGAAATTGAAGCTATAAGTATGATAGATTCATTAACTTCTAAAAAAATAAATTCAATTCATCGTGCAACTATATTTCCAAGTACTCATTATGTTGCATCAAAAGAACGTAAAGATCAAATAATAGATGATATTAGAATTGAGCTTAAAGAAAGAGTTAAACATTTTGAAGAAGAAGGTAAGTTGCTTGAGGCCCAAAGGATAGAGCAGCGTACAAAGTATGATATCGAAATGATACAAGAATTAGGGTACTGTACAGGTATTGAGAATTATTCAAGACTTTTATCAGGGCGTAATCCAGGAGATCCACCACCGACGCTTATAGATTATTTACCAGAAAATGCTTTAGTTATAGTTGATGAGTCTCATGTAACTTTACCACAGTTTAGAGGAATGTATAAAGGTGATCGATCACGTAAAACAAATCTTGTTGAGTATGGATTTAGATTGCCATCTGCTTTAGATAATCGACCTCTGAAATTTGATGAATTTGAGAAACTTGTACCACAAACGATATATGTATCAGCAACTCCGGCTATTTATGAGCTAGAAAAATCTCAAAATACAGTTGAGCAAATTATTCGTCCAACAGGCCTTTTAGATCCAGAAGTTTTTGTACGCCCTGTTGCAATACAAGTTGAAGATGGCTTATCAGAGATAAATAAATCCATAGTAAAGCAAGAGAGAGTTTTAATAACAACACTTACTAAAAAAATGGCGGAAAATTTAACAGAATATCTTTCTGAGCATGGAGTTAATGTCAGGTATTTGCATTCAGATATAGATACTGTTGAACGTGTTCAAATTATTCATGATTTGCGTCAGGGTGTTTTTGATGTGTTGGTGGGGATTAATCTTTTAAGAGAAGGGTTAGATATGCCAGAAGTAGGAATTTTACTTATTTTTGATGCAGATAAAGAAGGGTTTTTACGTTCAGAGAAATCACTTATTCAAACAATCGGTCGGGTTGCTCGTAATCAAAATGGCAGGGCCATTTTATATGCAGATATAGTTACAAAATCAATGAAGAAAGCAATGGATGAAACTTTGCGGCGACGTAAATTGCAAGATGAGCATAATAAAAAATATAATATCGAACCTAAAACTATTATAAAAAATATTGATAATATGCTTGATAGTTCTCCAGAGATGCAAAAAAAATCGTATAAAAATAATTTGCGCTTAAAGGTTGATGATGTTGATGTTTCAGCTATACTAGGTATGGCTGAAGCTACTAAAGTTATTAAAGCTTTAGAAAAGCGTATGCGAGCTTATGCTAAAGAATTAGAATTTGAAAAGGCAACGATGGTTAGAGATAAGATAGTAGAAGTAAAGCAGAAGTTTATTAACCTATAAGTTTAAAATAGAAGTATATTAGAGATGGCAATAGAAAGTAAATTAAAGAAAGATAGGCTTTTTCTGCGTTTTACCTGGGCGAGATTACGAAATTACCTAATTAGAGCAAAAAAAAGCTTATATTCTGCGATTATATTTTGTGGATTGATTGTAGGAGTAGACCTGTATCTTGGAAATGTTGAATTTGTAGCTCAATCATTAGAGATAGCTTTTACTTTAGCATTTATACTATTTGTATTTTTTTTCTTGATCACAAAAGATGATAATCCTATAGATATAATAATATCTGGCGCAGAGGGTGAGAGTATTGTCTTAAAGGAGTTAAAAAAGCTAGGTAATAATTTTGTTCTTTTTAATAGAGTGATTTTACCCGATGAGAAATCTACAGTGGGCAATAGGGAGATTGATTTTATTGCTATATCTCGTAAAGGAATATATATAGTTGAAGTAAAGAATAATCGTGGTTATATTCAAGTTGCAAATATGGCGGAGAGATGGAATGTGTCAAAAACCTCACAAAATAATAAAGTTTATGCTAAAACTATAAAAAATCCGATTAGACAAACATTTGCTCAGAAAAAAGTTTTACAAACTTTTTTATATAAACAAAAAATATATATAAAAGGCATTCCAGTAGTTACGGTAGTAATTTTTGCAAATGAAGATGCTCAATTAAGTCAAAACTTTATAGCAGATGATGCCAACCAAGCAGTACTTTCTTTAGATAATCTCTTACCATTTATTCAAGCAAAAGATGATTATTTAGAAAAAATACCAACACGTTCTCGTAAGAAAATTATTAGGAAGCTTGATAAAAGATAATGATAAATAATAGGCCTATTGGAGTCTTTGATTCAGGAATAGGTGGTTTGACAGTAGTTAAGAATATAATGGATATATTACCAAATGAAGATATTATCTATTTTGGTGATATAGCTAGAATTCCATATGGTACAAAATCTAGAGCAACTATCCAAAAATTTGCAGTCCAAACAGTTAAGTTTTTGATTGATCAAGAAGTTAAAGCAATAATCATAGCTTGTAATACTATTTCAGCGATAGCTAAAGATATTATTCAAGAAATAGCTAAAGAAATACTTGTTATAGATGTAATAAGTGCAGGTATTAGTCTAGTTAATGATTTATCTAGTGTAGGGGTGATTGCAACACCTGCAACTATAAGTAGTAATGCTTATGCTTTAGAAATTCACAAGCGTAATCCTAAGATTGAAGTTTACAGTAACGCTTGTGGCTTATATGTATCTATGATAGAAGAAGGGTTTGTGAGCGGTAAGATTGTCGAACTTATATCTAAAGAATATCTTGATTATTTTAGAGATAAAAATATCGAAGCTTTAATTTTAGGTTGCACTCATTACCCAATTATTAAAAAGACTATATCCAAAATCTTGAATGTAAGGTTGATAGATCCATCATTACAAGCGAGTAAAATGTTATATGAATCTCTCATTGATAAGAATCTTTTAAATGAACTCAGTAATACTCCAAAATATAGATTTTATGTTACTGATATTCCACTTAAGTTTAAGGCTGTTGGAGAAACATTTTTACAAACTAAAATGCAGCACTTAGAAATAGTCAGCCTACCTGAATATTAGTTAAAACATGATTATTATGTGGATAATATCTTCTAAACTAAAATAAAACCTTGTATGATGATTTTAGGTCAAAGTTAGTTCATAACTATAATGTACGATAGAAATAGTAGAAATGTAATCTTACTTGCAGGGATAGGCGCAATATTAGAATTTTATGATTTTGTATTATATATGATTTTTTCGAAAGAAATATCAGCAACTTTTTTTGCTCAGATTACTAATCCAACAATTAAAGCTTTCTTGACAGTTTTAATTTTCTCAATAGCTTATCTTGTTAGGCCATTTGCTGGGACAATTCTTGGGATAATTGGAGATTTAATAGGTCGTAGAAGGCTTTTATTATTTACAATATTACTTATGGGGAGTTGTTCTTTATGTATGGGAATAATGCCAGGGTATGCTAAGTGGGGTTTATTCGCTAGCTTTGCATTTGTCATATTACGTGTAATGCAAGGTATAGCTTTAGGAGGTGAATTACCAGGAGCTTATGTAATTGTTTATGAATCTGTAAAAGGTAAAATTGGTTTTGCTACAGCAATCTTGTTTACATTTGTAACAGGAGGATTTTTATTCTCAGATTTTGTTGGCTTTGCACTTGAATATATTTTTGGTGATTTTGCTTGGAGGGCTGGATTTATAATCGGTGGATTGTTGGGTTTTGTAGGCTATTACGTACGTAGAAATTTACATGAGACCCCAGAGTTTGAGGGTATTGATAAGCAGAAAAGACATTCATTCGCTTCATTATTATCAACTTATGGACCTAATTTATTTGCAGGAATCTGTATTGTAATTATAGTTGCGTTTGGTGGTGTAATGTTGACACTTTATATCCATAAATTTGTTGAAGATATCTTACCTAGTTATAACTCGGGTCAAATTTCTTTAATACTTACACCAAGCGTATTTATCCTTACTTGTTTTACTTTTATTTTTGGTTATTTGTCAGATAAAATTGGTATTGCTAAGATGTTTATAGCAGGATCTGGGCTTGTTGCTATATTTGCTTTACCTATTTTTTATCTAATGAGCTGTTATGCTTCGGTATTTTCTATAATAGTAACTTCTATAATAATTATGTTATGTTATTCTTTAGTTTCAGCCACATTTATATTTCTATTATGCTATCTTTTTCCTACGGATGTTAGGCTTTCAGGAGTTGGGTTAAGCTATAATTTAGCCTTTGCCTGTGTTGGAGGAATAGCACCTCTAGTTAGTACAATGATTATTACTATGACAAAATATCATTTTTTAGGACCATCAATCGTTGGTATGGTTTGTGGTATAGTAGGATTAGTAGGAGTATGTATTTATTTTAGAAAAGGTGGTTATCACAACAATAATGAGAATATGATAGTTAAGCTATAAATAGGATGTTATATGAGACAAGATTTTAAGATAGTAGGTTTGTCCGGTATAGGCGCAATATTAGAAGTTTATGATTTTCTCTTATACGTACTTTTTTCAAAAGAGATTATTGATACTTTTTTTACAGCTATTCAAAACCCTGTAATTAAAAGTTTTATTACAGTAGCAATATTTTCTTTAACTTATGTGGTAAGGCCATTAGGTGCTATAGTTCTAGGTACATTTGGAGATCGTTATGGTAGAAAAAAAGTTTTTACATTTACAATAATACTTATGGGTCTAGCATCATTTCTAATGGGAATTATGCCATCCTATGCTATGCTAGGTATAGTTTCAAGCGTGATGTTTGTTATATTTAGAGTCTTACAAGGGTTTGCATTAAGTGGAGAGTTGCCAGCTGCTTATGTAATTGTTTATGAATCAAGCTCAAGACAATTAGGGTTTAAATTAAGCATTTTGTTTGCTTTTGTGTTATCAGGTTTTGTATTTGCTACAACTGTATGTATTTTATTAGAATATGTTTTTGGGATATATGCTTGGAGAGCGGGGTTCATTTTAGGTGGTTTGTTAGCAGTATTTGGATTTTATGCTAGATTAAAATTGATAGAAACCCCATTATTTAAGAAAATTGCACATAGAAAGAAAAAGTCTATCTTAATTCTTTTAAAAGAAAACTATATTAATATCTTTACAGGTTTTTGTTTTGCAATGCTTTTTGCTTTAGGAGCCATAATTTTATTACAATATTCTAATTTTTATATTACAAAATTATTAGGTATTAGTGATACACGCTCTATAATGATTTTTGTGCAAATAATTGTCTTAATTGCAGTAATAGCTTTTGGTTATATATCTGATAAGATTGGTCTTATAAAAATCTATAGTTTAGGATGTATAATTTTATTGGTAGTAATTCCTATAACATTTTACCTAATGTCAGATTTATTTAGTGTATATATTGGTATGATAGTTTTGATTATCTGTTATGCAGTAGGAGCATCAACCACATTGTTTTTCTTATGCGATATTTTTCCAACAGAATTTAGACTTTCTGGAGTAGCTCTTAGTTATAGTTTAAATTCAGCTTTTGTAGGAGGTCTTTGTCCCATGATTAGTTTAGTGGTTATGGATAATACGGGTTTTATCTGGCTAGGGCCAGTTGTGATTTGTATTATGTGTTTGATATTTTCTTTTATTGGGTTGCTTTTATATAAAAAAGTTGGTGGCTATCACAACAATAATGAGAATATGATAGTTAAGTTATAGATATAATAGAGTGTAATTTAGTATTTATAGGAAAAGGCAAGATGTAGAGTAAATATATGGTTCTTTATTAAACTTAATTATGTATTAGAATTGTTCAATTATTTGAAATCAATTTTATGATGTTATTGTTAGTAGTTTTAGAGATAGCTGATATTAATGTCTCTCAAAAGGGTTAAGAAACGACGCTCGGTGTCGTCATATAGTTAATCTGATAATATTGTGCTAAAGACGTGAGTAATAGCATCAGATAAATTATCAAAAGAATTATTTACTTTTCTTAAAATTCTTTTAAAATTGGCCCAAATTTTTTCTATAGGATTTAAATCAGGAGAATAAGCAGGAAGGTATAGTATCTGTATATCAAACTTCTCTGCTATTTTAGCCAATTTAGGAGACTTATGAAAACTAGCATTATCCATAACAACAGTAGTCTTTGGAATTAACTCAGGACATAAATGCTTTTCAAACCACTGATTAAAAATTTGAGTATCTGTATATCCAGTATACTCTAGCGGTGCTATAATCTTCTTTTCTAAATAGTTATAACCAGCAACTATACTTTTTCTCTGAGTTTGATAAGCAATAACTTCACCATAGCTAGGTTTACCAACAAGAGACCATCCTATTAGTACAGACTGTTTATTATCCATACCCATTTCATCTAAATATACAAGTTTGTTAGGTTCAATAGTCTCAACAACCTCTATAAAACTTTGCCTATCTTGTTCTTTTCTTTGCTTATATTTAGGTGTCTTTTTTTAAAACTAAAACCAAGTCTGTTAAGACAATCATAAAATGTGCTTCTAGGTATTTCAGGAGCTAATGCTTCTCTAATATCTAAAGCCATTGCATCTGGATATGTTCTTAAGTAGCTTTCTATCGCTTCCTTATCTGTAAAGGTTGCTACTCTACCGCAACCCAAGCCTTGCTTAGATTTATAATCACCAGTTGTCTCGTATAAGTTTATCCAAGATCTAGTAGTACGGATATCTATATTAAAAAAATTACTTAGCTCTTTGTCTGTTAGGCCTTCTTTATATTTAGTTATTACGATATCTCTGAAATCTTGGCTATATGATGACATTTTTTCTAAATATTATAACATTATTGTCAAATAACTATCGGATTAACTATAAATGTTTGTATCTATATTACAAAGTTACAAAAAAATAATAACTAATAAAAGTATAGCTGGTATTGATAAAGAGATAATAATTTGGTTTAAATAAAACCTTAAAAATAAATCATATAAATTATGGAATATAGTTAATTATATAAAACTATTCATTCATTTTATCTAGAATATAACACATTAAATAATTTATTTATAAATTACTTCTATACTATATGAAACTTCTGCTTTAGCTAACCGGGTTTATTAGAGTTGTGACATTTAATGCACCGTCAGCTATCATTACAGGAGCTCCTCCTGGTAAAACTTTTTTGAATCGTTGAATTATATTTAATAGATTTTTATTTTTTACCAAATGATGAGTTTTCTAAATGGAGAAAATCGGGAAAACATTATTATGGTGAACTAATCGAGCATAATGGACTTAGTAAGTATCCTAACACGAAAATTAGATGTAATTGTTGGGCTAATAAGATTGATTATATTCAGAATAAATTTAGCATCACCACTGGTGAAAACCTAAAAGTAGATATGAAGGTTCTGTTAAAAATATTTGTAAACTGTAAGATCTAGGTTGGTTTAATAATATAGTGTTAGTACAAAATATATGTAATAGTGAAATTCCAGTGATGATAGGTATTGGTCATGAAGCTGATAGTACAGTCCTTGATGAAATATGTACTAAACGATTTGATACCCCATCAAAAGTTATTAATTATATTATTAATACTATAGTTGATAAGGCAAAAACTGCGGAGTATAACTATGGATCTTACATTGGTTTTCGTATGCCTTTTGATACTACAATGAGCATGATGATGGGTTATATTTTCAGTTCTACTTATAGTATAAATTTTAGTAATGATAATGTTAAGCAGATAACTACCTATACATGCAAACATATATGGAGGGACTATGGCTCTATCTCATAGGGAAGACCAGTTATGATACTGCCTAGTTAAATACTTTTAAATTCATACTACTATAAAGTAAAATCTTACTTTATAGTGCTAAATCCTATTTTTTAGAAAGATTATAGGTTCAGAAATAAAATTAATTAAGACCATCTTTGAGATAGAGATATTTCTTCTTTTTCTTTAATACGTTTTTTTATTATCTCAAAAAAATTAGGATTAATATTATTGCCATATAAATTAAAGCAAGTTTTTAATAATTTACTTATTGTTTTTTTATCAGGCGATGAAAAATATTGTAGACTAGTGCGTACACCATCTTCAGTATATTTACCATGATTTTTGTCATAAAAATCGTCCTTTCGAGGTTTAAGATATGGAAGACCTTTATTTCTATGAGTTCTGCATGCGTAAATATGTATTTGACTTATATTAAATGCATATTTATTTAGTTTATTTTCTATATCTTCTAGAGTTATTTCCATACCTAATCTTGGTATAAGTCGAATTTGGTTGTTTGAAACACTTGCAATACATCTTTCAACTCTTTCCTGATCCGACCATGGTGATGAAATTTGCTGTAATAATTCTCGTTGAAATATCATATTCACCATTTTATCTAGTTTTTCATTGTTTTCATAAAATTTATATCCTGTTATTGCTCTACTATCTTTATTTACATCATCAATTGCTTGATAGTTGCATGGTTGGAAAAGACCGTTATGCACTATGTAATAGGGCGATAAACTTAAATTAATCATTTCTTTACCAGCATACAATAGAGTATTAAATGAATTATAAAAATAATATTGAATATTCTGGTTCAGATTATGATATTTTGAAGAAATAAAAGTCGATTCGCTTCCACCATGACTAGTAATGAATAAGTCCCAGTCTATTAATTGATTTAGATTGCTATTAGCTGTTGTGATTAAGTAATATTTTTCAAAAGCATATAATTTATATTGATTTTCATAAAGGTAATTTCCATCCTTATTAAGGTAGACATTTACATTGGTAAAACTTTTGTTTTTTAATTTAATATCTTCAGACTTACTTTTATCAAAAAATCCATATAATTCATCATTTTTATCAATTTCATGACTCATACAATAACCTGTTTATTATAACAACATAATCATATTACCATAATATTTTAATACTTTTTAAAGTTTTGATATATTTTATTTAAATGAAATTGATTTAACTAATAAATATTTGTACTTATATTGCAAAGTTACAAAAAAATAATAATTAATAAAAGTGTAGTTGGCATTGATGATGAGATAATAATTTATTTATAAGTTACTTCTATACTAGATGAAACTTCTGCTTTAGCTAACTAAGTTTATTAGAGTTGTGTAGTACTTAACACCATTTAGCATAGCTTCATTAGATAAATCAAAAGTTGGCTCATGTACCATGGATATAAATCCTTTATTTTCATTTTTTACACCTAAAAAAGCATAACAAGCAGGTATTTTTTTAGCAAAATATGAGAAGTCTTCAGATGCCATCCAAGGTGATTTAGAGACTATAATATTTTCAGCACCTAATGCTTTTTTAGCTGCAGCGATTGATTTTGCTGCAGCATTACTATCGTTTCGTGTCTCAGGATAACCATGATAATATTCAATACCAACTTTACCTTGGTAGGTTGATACTACACCATTAGCAATTTCATGTAAGCGATTTTTAGCAATATTTATTCCTTTAGAGCTGAGATAGCGTATAGCCCCTTTTAATTTAGCTTGGTTAGGTATTACATTAAAAGCTGATCCAGATTCAATAGCTGTAACAGATACGACAACTGGATCAAAACTATCGCTATTTCTTGAAACAATAGTTTGAACTTGATTTACAAACTGGCATGCCATAATGATAGGGTCATTAGCTGTCATAGGAGTACTTGCATGACCTCCTTTACCATGAAAAGTAATTTGAAACTGATCTACACCAGCAAGAGCAACTGGTGTGCAGATCTCCATTTTGCCTTCATCATTACCAGGTGAAACATGTATACCATATATTTCATCAACACCATTTAATGCACCATCAGCTATCATTGCAGGAGCTCCTCCTGGTAAAACTTCTTCGGATGGTTGAAAAATTAAACGTACATTTACATTTAGCAGCTCTTTATTTTTTACCAAATGTTGAGCTGTAACTATAACCATAGCACAATGGGCATCATGGCCGCACATATGAGCTTTACCATCAACTTTAGATTTGTATTTACAATTATTTTGTTCATGAATAGGCAAGGCATCCATATCTGCTCGTAAAGCTATAGTTTTCGTAGCATTTTGAACTTTTATATCTGCAATAATACCAGTTTTGCCAATACCTTTAGTTACTTCTAATCCAAGATTTTCAAGTTCTTTGGCTATATAGTCGGCTGTATTATGTACGTCAAATCCTAATTCAGGATATTGATGAATATGTTGGCGAATTCTTTTTAATTCCTTTATTGCATCCGTTGATATTTCGATCATTCTGTAATTCCAAGAAATATATTTAACTATATGAATTATTACATAATATTAATAATTAAGGTTAGGGTTTTTTAGTTAAATGTTGATAGTGCTTGTATATTATTTATATAAGTGTGAAAATTTAAAAATTAATCTTAGTACGATAAAAAATATGCATGAATCATTGAAGCTGAGTGATTTTCTAGAGCTTATCAAAAGTACCATAGAGATGGGTTTTGGTTATGAGGGTTTTTGGGTAATGGCAGAGCTTTCTGAATGGAGAAAATCGGGAAAACATTATTATGGTGAACTAATCGAGCATAATGGACTTAGTAAGTATCCTATCGCGAAAATTAGATGTAATTGTTGGGCTAATAAGATTGATTATATTCAGAATAAATTTAGCATCACCACTGGTGAAAACCTAAAAGTAGATATGAAGGTTTTGTTAAAAGTATCTGTAAGCTATCATGTTAGTTTTGGGCTTAGTTTAAATATTATCGATATTGATCCAGCTTTTACATTAGGAGATAGGCAGGCTCGTAAAATAGAAATATTAGAAACCTTATCTAAAAAAGATATTTTAGATAAAAATAAGAATCTTAGTATGCCTAAAGATTTTACAAGTATTGCAGTGATTACAAGTTTGACAGCAGCTGGTAAAGGTGACTTTTTTGAAGAGGCTGATAAGATTCAAAAATTAGGCTTGTGTAAATTTGATATTTACGAGGCAAAAATGCAGGGTCTTGAATGTGCAAGAAGTGTTGCAGAGGCCTTTGATAAGATTAGAATAAAATCTCGCAATTATGATGCTGTAGTACTTATTCGCGGAGGAGGATCACAAGCAGATCTAGATTGGTTTAATAATATAGTGTTAGCACAAAATATCTGTAATAGTGAGATTCCAGTGATGATAGGTATTGGTCATGAACGTGATAGTACAGTCCTTGATGAAATATGTACTAAACGATTTGATACCCCATCAAAAGTTATCAATTATATTATTAATACTATAATTGATAAGGCAAAAGCTGCGGAGTATAACTATGGATCTATAGTTAAAGTAACAAAAAATATTGCTAAACAAAGCCAATCACAGTTGGATAATATATATACTAGTTTTAGCGATCGGACTGAAAATTATTTGCATCAAACTAATCAAAATATAGAGCATTTTTATAAAAACATACTATCAGTAACAAGAAGAATGTCTAGGTTATATACTAAGTCTATAGATATGCAGTATGATAGTGTAATCCTAAATTCACAAAATTTAATAAGGCAATATTATCATAGTATAGATGAAGCTTATGAACAATCACGTAGTATTGCCAAAAGTACCATAAAATATTACACTCATACTAGCGAGTATCTTTATAAGCAAATATTATCAATATCTATACGGCCTACATTAAAGAGAGGATTTAGTATAACGAGGCTAGAAAATGGTAGATATATAACCAGTAAAAATCAAGCACAAGCTTGTGAAAATTTAGAAATAATATATGTAGATGGACAAATACAAGTAGAGGTAAAAAGAAGTGGCGACACAAAGTAAAAAATTTGCTAAAAATTATGAAATTTTGGAAGAAATAAATGAAAAATTACAAGATGAACAAGATAACCCCGCTTTGTTGGATGAACTAGCACCAATGCTTGAACAAGCTTCTAAAAGTTATAAATTATGTAAAGAAAGAATAGCCGCAGCTCAAAAGTTCATCGATGAATTTGAGAAAGAGTAGTTATTACAAATTTATAATGATATATAAAAGATTGTTTTTATGACAGGAAACGATATAAAGCGAGATGGTGGATTAACGCAATTAATAAGCTAATATGAAAATTATAAAACCATACCTGGCATTTGCCATATACCAGCTACTCTAAATGTATCTTTGACAATTAAAGTTTTTTCATGGTTTGTAAGAGGGTCTAAAATATTATAATCTCTAGTTTCTGATGCTATATTATGAATCTTCAAATCCATATTAGTATTTAAGCTTTCTTGCTCAAACACCGCATTAGCTCTTCTAATATGTGAGTCCGATGTTATTAGAATAATATCTTTGACCTTTGGCTTTAAATTCTCAAGGATTTTAAAAGTATTAAATGCATTCCAGATGGTGCTAATAGACTGATCTTCTTGAATAATTAGGCTAGAAGGAACTTTTTTATTTATAAGCCATTGCTTCATTTGATAAGATTCAGTAGTTCCAGCTCTAACACCACCACCACTAACAATTATTTTTGCATGAGGATATTCTTTGTGAGCTTCTAACCCAGTTTCTAATCTTTGGATTAGTACTTCATCCATAGAACCATCTTGATGAAGGGCATATCCCAGTATAATAATTACAGGATTAGAATCGTCTTTTATTTCAATTTGGTTGGCACTTGTGTTTATATGGAGATTATAATTTCTATCTATTACATCAAAAGCTTTTATAAATTTTGGCATCTGAGCCCACTTTGATGTTTTTAATTTTTTAAGCGATTCTCTATAGTCTTTAAACTTTAGCACATAAAAATAAGCAGTATCATAAATTTGAACAATAGGGTTCTCTGGGAATTCTTTAATAAGGTAATTTAAAGTTTTTTCAGCAGCCTGATTCTGTTTAGTATCTATTTGAAGAGAAAATAAAGATAGTTGTAGTTGTAACATTGCAGAAGTTTTAGGTTGAGAGTTTTTGATAGCATCTTGTAAGGATTTAATAGCTTGATTTAGATCACCTCTAGTTGTAACACCAGTATCACCTCCAGTTACATTGGTATTGTATTGAACATTTGCAATAGCATTTTGTTGAAAAGCTAGTATTTGTATATCATTACTTGTGTTGTTAGTTTTTGAAAAAACCAAATTTGGTATAATTAGGTATATGAATAAAATTATTAATAAAGCTTTTTTTGAGTTTTGCATAGGTGGTTAAAATCTGATATTAATATAAAAGATAATATAAGAGTTTTTTTCATAATTAAATCAATATTTTATAGGGTGGTAAGAAATAAAACTAAGATTTTAAAAAATATATAAATAAGAGCTTATAAAATTTGGACTAGTTATGGGAATGAAATTTTTGATATGAAAATCTAAAGGGCTGATGATAAATGAAAATTATTGAATTAGAAAATGGACATTTATATTATCAAGAAAGTGGTACTGGTCAAACTATTTTATGGATTCATGGGTTACCTCTAAACTCCGATAGTTGGTTTGCTCAATTTGAATATTTTAAAAGCGATTATCACAATATAGCTATTGATTTACGTGGTTATGGTAAATCTAGTGCTTTACCGAAGCATTTTGATTCTATCACTGATTTGTACGTCTCTGATATTAAACAATGCATAAAAAAACTAAAACTTAATAAACCAATACTTGTTGGATTTGCATCAGGCGGTCATGCAGCATTAAATTTTGCTGCCAAACATAGCAATATGATAGGCAAACTTATTGTAATTAATGCCTCTCCATGTTTTAAGAAACAAAAAGATTGGCAATGGGGATTTAGTGATGAATCATTGGCAGATTTTACTCAAAAAATTAAGGCGACAAGCACCTATGAGGAGTTAGCAAATATTTTATACATACCGGCAATAAAAGAAAAAAATAGTAGTCAGTTGAAAGAAATGAAATCTTGGTTTATTAAAATGTTAATAGCAGCAAGAAAAGAAGCTATTTTAGCTTTTTTTAATAATATTGCTTTTGATGATAATAGAGATTTATTAAATAATATAAATGCTCCAACCTTAATAATAAATAGTGTTTTAGATGAAGAGGTCCCAGTAGAAGTTGGCTTATATTTAAGGAAAAATATTATTAGCTCGCAATATTGTGAAATTAATGGTATTGATCATTTTGCTTTTGCTACACAATCAGAATTAGTGAACTCTATTATAGAACAATTTATAAGCCCCATAACATTTATATGTACCCCAATATTTAATAAGGAAGATAAATGATATTATATGAAACTCCAAAAGCATTTTATGATTTATACTATGATTTTACCGGTTATACAAAGTCAGACTATCCACAAGATAGAACAGCTATTGCTCAAGATTTAGCTAAGGTTATAGCGGAGGATGCAACAACACAATCTGGTCCTTTAGTCATAGCAGATTCTGTTGGAATATATGTGTATAGTGGAGATGAAAAACATTCTTTAATTACATCAGCATCATATCGAGCAACACCAAACTCAGGGTTTTATGAGTTAACTAGTTTATCGCATGTGGGTCCAGCTATTGCCTATTTAGGAGCTTTAAAATCAATGGGAGATAGTTCATGGGAAAAACATCTTGATCCAATGATAATGCATTTAACAGAAGTGCGTGAGTTAAATCAAATTCAAGGTAGTAAGCATTGGCTAAATCAGCTATCAATACCAGTTTTACGAGGTAAAGAAGAGCTAGTAAAAAAATATGGTTGATTATGGTTGTGGATTAGCTGCAAACTATTTAATTTCAGTCAAGGAAAATAAGAATAGTTTTTCTAGTGAAAATGTTATTAAAAATTTTTTAAATGTTTCTAGTGAAGAGTATCCTATTTCATTTGATACAGTTATGATTGGGAGCTTTGCTTGCGTGGGGTTAATGAGTGTATATGAATTGTATAATACGCTATCTAATAAAAAAATAAACTGGGAGCATGCCAAAATTATTCTTCATAATTTAGCAGGAACAAACTATGGCTCTGGGTTAACATCTGGTTCAAATTGGTTGGTTCCTGTTATTGAGTCAATAGCTGGGGATATACTAGATTCAAAGCGTATTTTGATACTTCCATATGTCGATTTGCCTAGTAATTTAGGAGAAAACCATCTTTTATCTAAAGACTTTGAATATTTATCAAATAAGGTTTGGGGAAGTATATATGCTAGACCATTTATAGTTAATCCGATAGTTATTTGACAATAATGTTATAATATTTAGAAAAAATGTCATCATATAGCCAAGATTTCAGAGATATCGTAATAACTAAATATAAAGAAGGCCTAACAGACAAAGAGCTAAGTAATTTTTTTAATATAGATATCCGTACTACTAGATCTTGGATAAACTTATACGAGACAACTGGTGATTATAAATCTAAGCAAGGCTTGGGTTGCGGTAGAGTAGCAACCTTTACAGATAAGGAAGCGATAGAAAGCTACTTAAGAACATATCCAGATGCAATGGCTTTAGATATTAGAGAAGCATTAGCTCCTGAAATACCTAGAAGCACATTTTATGATTGTCTTAACAGACTTGGTTTTAGTTTTAAAAAAAGACACCTAAATATAAGCAAAGAAAAGAACAAGATAGGCAAAGTTTTATAGAGGTTGTTGAGACTATTGAACCTAACAAACTTGTATATTTAGATGAAATGGGTATGGATAATAAACAGTCTGTACTAAGAGGATGGTCTCTTGTTGGTAAACCTAGCTATGGTGAAGTTATTGCTTATCAAACTCAGAGAAAAAGTATAGTTGCTGGTTATAACTATTTAGAAAAGAAGATTATAGCACCGCTAGAGTATACTGGATATACAGATACTATACCTTCCTGCTTATTCTCCTGATTTAAATCCTATAGAAAAAATTTGGGCCAATTTTAAAAGAATTTTAAGAAAAGTAAATAATTCTTTTGATAATTTATCTGATGCTATTACTCACGTCTTTAGCACAATATTATCAGATTAACTATATATCACAAGCAGCATTTTCTCATGTAAAAGATATAAAAATACCATATAGGCAAGTGCTACCAGGTGATTATGAATTAACAAGAGCTGATCAAATAGAGCATTTTATTCAGAGGTTAAAATTTTCCATAACAAGCCCTAAGCAAATGTTATCAAATACAGTTGGATTTTGGCTTGCAGGAGAAGCTGTAGCTAAGAAATGGCAATTTGATAAGATGGATTTGCCAGGATTAACAAAAGGTTTTCCTACTGGTTTGTGTTCTTATCCAGCAGATACCCCAAAAATAAAGGTAAAAAAATGAAGCTAAGACCAGTCCAAAATATTTCATCAAGTGGTGCAAGAGGTGTGGAAGTTTTTGAAATAAAAAACGACCTGTATTTAGCAATTCCACAATTATCTGAAGATATAAAAGGTGATGAGCCTAATATGAATGGCGGTAATAGTGAAACTTATGTCATGATATATAAATGGCAAAATTATAAATTTGTTAAGTATCAGGAGATTTCATCACAAGGAAATGAACATGTAAGCTTTTACACAATAAATGAGAGGCATTTTTTAGCAGTGGCTTCTATTAGGGGTGGTGTAAACCCTAATTTTACTATGGATGTTGATTCAAAGGTTTATGAATGGATTGATGATAATTTTATATTTTTTCAAGCATTTAATACATTTGCTGCAAAAAGTTGTAATTTTTTTGAGATTGGGCGTCAACATTATCTTATTTATTCTCAAGGAGTAAAAGAGCCAGGGGCTGATATTGAAAAACAGAGTTATTCACAAATTTATCGTTGGAATGGTTTAAAATTTGAGCTTTTTCAGAGTATTCCCGTTATATGGGGGTATGAAACATGCTTTTTTTCAGTGAGAGGTAAATTCTTCTTAGCATTAGCTGATAACCTTGGAGCATCTAAAATATTACAATGGAATGGTACTAAATTTGAATTATTTCAAGAGATTGAGACGCGTGGTGGTGGGAGAGATTTTTGTCACTTTATTCATGATGGAAAAAAATATTTAGCATTTGCAAACTTGTTATATAGTAGCTCAATTTATAAATGGGATAATAATAGTTTTATTAAAATACAAAGTCTCGATGGTGAGGCAGCAAGAAGTTTTTTTGTTTACCAAGAGGGTAATGATACATATTTATTTAGAACTAATTTTATTGGTGGTACAAGAGAAAATCCTGTTACAGTACTTGATTCTATAATTTATCAATTCAAAGATAGTTGCAAGCTTATAGAAACCTACAAAACTTATGGGGGTACAGACACTAAAGTTTTTATAAAAAATAGTAAAAAATATGCTGTTGTATCCAATAGTTTGAGTGAATCTATACATTTTGATACACCAACAGTTATTTATGAGATTTATTAATATTTTGGCTATCTAAATTCTTTGAAGAAAATATAAATACTATAAACTGATCGTATAAAAATTAAATTAGTAACAAAACAAATAAGAATACCTCTTTAAAAAAAAATAATTTTTGCTAGTTTAGCCACGAGTAATGAATACTTTGACTTTGAATTATTTGCCTATGTTATGATCTATATATCAACAGCATTCATACCATCTACGCTCGAAAGAGAACTACATTATTCAATAAATATGGCGATGTTTATAACTATGATTGCATCTATTTGTTATTTTTCAACTGCACCATTTTGGGGCCTTGTATCAGATAAGATTGGACGTAAGAAAGTACTCTTAGTTTCTTGTATTGCCATAGACACACTTATTTATCCAAGTTTATATAATAGATAAGGTTGGAGTACTTATACTTACATGTATTATGATGCTCTTTATATCAGTACAGCAACAGCTACTTTTGTTGGGTGGGACAGTACCATTAATTTTAGGTCTCTTGATTATGTATAGTTAATCTGATAATATTGTGCTAAAGACGTGAGTAATAGCATCAGATAAATTATCAAAAGAATTATTTACTTTTCTTAAAATTCTTTTAAAATTGGCCCAAATTTTTTCTATAGGATTTAAATCAGGAGAATAAGCAGGAAGGTATAGTATCTGTATATCAAACTTCTCTGCTATTTTAGCCAATTTAGGAGACTTATGAAAACTAGCATTATCCATAACAACAGTAGTCTTTGGAATTAACTCAGGACATAAATGCTTTTCAAACCACTGATTAAAAATTTGAGTATCTGTATATCCAGTATACTCTAGCGGTGCTATAATCTTCTTTTCTAAATAGTTATAACCAGCAACTATACTTTTTCTCTGAGTTTGATAAGCAATAACTTCACCATAGCTAGGTTTACCAACAAGAGACCATCCTCTTAGTACAGACTGTTTATTATCCATACCCATTTCATCTAAATATACAAGTTTGTTAGGTTCAATAGTCTCAACAACCTCTATAAAACTTTGCCTATCTTGTTCTTTTCTTTGCTTATATTTAGGTGTCTTTTTTTAAAACTAAAACCAAGTCTGTTAAGACAATCATAAAATGTGCTTCTAGGTATTTCAGGAGCTAATGCTTCTCTAATATCTAAAGCCATTGCATCTGGATATGTTCTTAAGTAGCTTTCTATCGCTTCCTTATCTGTAAAGGTTGCTACTCTACCGCAACCCAAGCCTTGCTTAGATTTATAATCACCAGTTGTCTCGTATAAGTTTATCCAAGATCTAGTAGTACGGATATCTATATTAAAAAAATTACTTAGCTCTTTGTCTGTTAGGCCTTCTTTATATTTAGTTATTACGATATCTCTGAAATCTTGGCTATATGATGACATTTTTTCTAAATATTATAACATTATTGTCAAATAACTATCGGATTAACTATATATAGGTTAAATGGACTCAGCTCTTTATGCGATCCCAGCATCTATAATTAGGAATAAGCTTTTTATTCCATATTTTTATTTTAAATATTTGTAATTTTTGTCACTCTGTAATAACATGTTATTACAGTAGGTTATGTATTTAATATAAAATGTCAGAAATAAATAATAATAAAGAAAATTTAGAGGCTTTATTTGAGGTTTTTACAAGTCTTGATTCAGTAAATGAAGCTCAACTTTTTTTTGAAGATTTATGCACACCTGTAGATTTAATAGCTATGGCAGCTCGTTGGAAAGTCGTCAAAGAATTAAAGAAAAATAAAACATATAGACAAATTCATGCTGAAACAGGAGTTAGTTTAACAACAATAAGTAGAGTAGCAAGATGTCTTAGTTATGGTACAGAAGGTTACAATATTATTTATGACAAAATTGAAAAAGAGGGGTCAAATGAGGAATAGACTAAGAATTGCAATACAAAAAAAGGGCAGATTATATGATAATTCAATGGAGTTATTTAATAAAATAGGTATTAAAACTGAGTTATCAAATAAAAGTAGCTTATTATGTCACTCAGTAAATGCACCTATTGATTTTCTATTTGTAAGAGATGATGATATTCCAACGTTAGTAAATAGTAATGTTTGTGATTTTGGTATAGTGGGAGAAAATGTTCTAGAAGAGTATTTACTTAGCATTGAAAAAACATCTAAGAAAAATGATATTGTCAAAACTAAAAAATTAGGCTTTGGTAAGTGTAGATTAGCAATAGCGGTACCACATGATGCTAGTAATAAATTTAATGATTTAATAAATACTAGAATAGCTACTTCATATCCTTATTTAGTCCAAAAATTTTCAGATGAAAATAATTTAGGTTTAGATCCATTATCTATTTCTGGTTCAGTTGAGATAGCTCCTAATCTAAAAATGACTAGTTCCATTTGTGATTTGGTATCTACAGGTAGAACATTAGAGGAAAACAATCTCAAAGAGATACACACAATAATGAAAAGCCAGGCAGTTTTGATACGCTCAAATCACAAATTTAGTCTTGAGCTAGAGGAGTATTACCAATTATTACTTAGAAGAATTGAAGGAGTGAAACATGCTCAAGAACGAAAATATATAATGTTTCATATTAATAAGGATGCTGTTGATACTATTTCTCATATTTTACCAGGTCATGAAGGTCAAACTATTATGCCTTTATATGGGGATGATAAAGTTGCTATACATTTAGTTACAAAAGAAGGAGTTTTTTGGGGAACTTTAGAGAAATTAAAAAAAGCAGGGGCTAGTTCTATATTAGTTTTACCAATAGAGAAAATGCTGGAGTAATTATTATATAATGATTGAAATATATAATTGGCAAAAACTTAGTGTAGTAATGCAACAAGATCTTTTAGCTCGTCCAGTTAATACTAATAAATCTAAATTAGTTACAAGTGTACAAAACATCTTGCATGAAGTGGCACAAAAAGGAGATGAAGCTCTTTTAAGTTTTGCTGCTAAATTTGATAGAGTAAATTTAGAAAATTTTACAGTTTCTCAAGCTGAAATTAAACATAGTTATTCTTTAGTTTCAGAAAAAGAAATTTCTTTAATAAAAAATGTTGTAGCTCGTATAACTAATTATCATAAGATAATGAAACCTAAGGCTATTACCTGCGATACAGGTGATGGTGTAATTTGTAAAAAGGTTTATAAGCCTATTGAAAAAGTGGGTTTATATGTTCCAGGAGGTTCTGCACCATTAGTTTCAACTCTAATGATGTTAGCCGTTCCTGCACAAATTGCAGGTTGTAAAGAAATTTATGTAACTACACCTTGTGATCAAAATGGCAGGGTGCATCCATTAATTTTAATAGCGGCAGATATTTGTAATGTAACCAAAATATATAAGTTAGGTGGTGCTCAAGCAATAGCAGCTTTAGCATATGGTACCGAAACTATACCTAAAGTAAATAAAATTTATGGTCCAGGTAATTCTTGGGTTACAGAAGCAAAACAGCAAGTAGCAAATGATAGTCGAGGTGCGGCAATAGATTTACCAGCTGGACCTTCAGAGGTCTTAGTAATTGCAGATGATACTGCTAATCCAAAGTTTGTTGCTGCAGATTTGCTAGCGCAAGCTGAGCATGGAGTAGACTCTCAAGCGTTATTAATAACAAATAGTCAATGTTTAGCAAACAAAGTTAAAGAAGAAGTTACTAAGCAGACAAATATAGCTCTAAGAAGAACTATAATTGAAAAATCTCTAGTAAATAGTGCAATTATAGTTATAGATTCGATAGAAGAGGCTATTAATATAGCTAATCAATATGCTTCTGAGCATCTTATTTTAAATATAAAATCTGCTGAAGATTATGTGGAGAGTATTGAAAATGCTGGAGCTATATTTGTTGGTCCATGGGCAGCTGAGGCTTTGGGAGATTATATTACAGGGTCAAATCATGTTTTACCTACTTATGGGTATGCTAAAGCCTATAGTGGTTTAGCAACTGTAGATTTTATGAAAGCAATAAGTGTCCAAAATGTATCCAAAGAAGGTTTAGAAAATATAGGTGCAATGGCAATGAGACTAGCTGATATAGAAGGTCTCAAAGCTCATGAAAATGCAATAAAAATTAGGTTGGAGAACTTATAAAAATATGCAAGAACAGAGTACTGAGAAATTAATTCGTAAAGATTTACAAAAGTTTAGCGCTTATGCATCGGCCCGTTCTTTAAAAATAAAAGGAGATATATGGCTTAATGCGAATGAATCTCCCTATGGTGATGAAAACTTATTTAATCGCTATCCTGAGCCACAGCCGAAGCTATTAGTAGAGAGGTTAGCAGATATATATAATACTAGTACTAATAGCCTATTAGTTACCAGAGGTAGTGACGAAGGAATTGATCTATTGTTTAGACTGTATTGTGAGTATCAAAAAGATTCTGCATTTGCAGTAGATCCAACTTTTGGAATGTATAAAATAGCAGCTCAATTGCAAGGAGTAGGTTATAAAACTTTAAAGCTTAAAGAAGAGAATAATTTTGAAATTAATGTTACTGAACTTTTAGCAACCATACCTAATAACTGTAAATTGCTTTTTTTATGTACTCCTAATAACCCTACAGGTAAATCGATAATATTGGCTGATATTGAACTAATTTTAAGTAAATTATCAAGTAGATGTGTAGTTGTGGTTGATGAAGCCTATATTGAATTTAGCAATGAAAAGTCGGTATCTCTTCTTATTAATAAGTATGAAAACCTTGTGGTATTAAGAACTTTATCAAAATCTTTTGGTATGGCAGGACTTAGATTAGGAACTATAATCACTAATGCTGACAGAATAGTTTGGTTAAAAAAAATATTAGCCCCATATCCGATTCCAAAAACTACTGAAAATACCGCATTAGCAATGCTTGATGCTCAAAATTTAGTAAATATAGCTGATCAAATATTAGAAATAAAAGTGCAAAGACAGTATTTATGCAAAAAGTTATCACAGCTGAATTTGTTAGATAAATTATGGTCATCAGATGCTAATTTTATCTTAGTAAGATTTAAAGAGAATGTCTTTAATAGGCTTATTGATAATAAGATAGTTGTTCGTTCTATGGCTTATTTTTTTAATGATGAGAAAATTTTAAGGATAAGTATAGGAACAACTTATGAAAATAAAAAATTAATTAAAGTATTACAAAAATTAAGTAGTGAATATGAAACAAGATAAATATTTATTTATAGATAGAGATGGAACTTTAATTATCGAACCTGCTATAGATAAACAAGTAGACAGTATAGATAAATTAGAATTTTTCGATGGTGTTTTTGAAGCTCTTAAAAAATTACAAAAAGCAGGCTTTAAATTGGTGATGATTTCAAATCAAGATGGTTTAGGAACAAAATCTTTTCCGAAAATAGACTTTGATGCTCCTCATGATCTGATGTTAAAAATATTTGAATCTCAAGGGATTAAGTTTGAAGATATTTTGATATGCCCTCATTTTGCTGATGAAGATTGTGCTTGTCGTAAACCAAAAGTAGGATTATTAATGAATTATCTGATCGATCAAAAAATACTTCTAAAGGATAGTTATGTTATTGGCGATAGAGAGACAGATATTCAATTAGCTAATAATATAAAGATAAATCCTATCCAAATAGGCCAAGGTAAACATAAGAATTGGTATGATATTACTAGTGAGATACTAAATAAACCGAGAATAGCTGAAATAAAGCGTGTAACTAATGAGACTGATATTTTTGTAAAAGTTAACTTAGATGTTTCAGGAACTAGAAATATAGATACAGGTATTGGGTTTTTTGATCATATGCTTGACCAAATTGTAAAACATGCAGGCATAAGTGCAGAGATTATAGCTAAAGGTGATTTACATATTGATGATCACCATTGCGTAGAGGATGTTGCAATAAGTTTTTCACAAGCTATAGCAAAAGCTCTGAGTGATAAATATGGTATAAATCGTTATGGTTTTTTATTACCTATGGATGAAGCTTTAGTTGAGATAGCCTTAGATCTTAGTGGTAGAAATTATTGTTCATTTAAAGCAAATTTTGATCGTGAGATAGTTGGTGACTTATCTGTAGAGTTAGTTAAGCATTTTTTTATATCTTTTGCTGAAGGCCTAAAAGCTACTTTACATATTAAAGTTAGCGGTGAGAATACTCATCATATGATAGAGGCTTGTTTTAAAGGGTTGGGTAAAGTTCTTAAGCAGGCGATTGCTAAAGATGGTATAGATGAGATTCCAAGTTCAAAGGGAGTATTATGATAGCGATAGTAGATTGTTGTGGTAGCAATTTTGCCTCGATAAAATATTCTTTTGAGAAGCTAGGTCAAAAAATAATTTTAACTCATGACCCTAAGGTGATAAAAAAGGCAGATTGTGTAATTTTACCAGGCGTTGGCCATGCTAAATCAGCGATGGAAAATTTAAAACAATATGGATTAGATATACTTATTCCACAGCTTAAACAGCCAGTATTAGGAATTTGTTTAGGGATGCAAATTATGTATAGATTTTCTGAGGAAGGAAATTCTGAGTGTTTAGGTATCTTTTCAGAAAAAGTAAAAGCTTTTAAAAAAACTCAAGGTTTTAGTATTCCACATATGGGTTGGAATAGTTTTCAAAATATAAATAAAGATCATTTTTTATTTAAAAATATAGCTGTAGATGATTATGTATATTTTGTCCATAGTTTTTATGCAGAGCTTAATACTTATACTTTAGCCACTAATAATTATATAAATAATTTTACTGCAATAGTTAATAAAGATAACTTTTATGGTATTCAATTTCACCCTGAGAAATCTGGTAGTATCGGACTGAAAGTTTTAGAGAATTTTATACAAGGAGCTTTGTAGATGAATATATTTCCAGCAATAGATTTAATAAATGGCAAATGCGTTCGTTTAGAAAAAGGTGATTTTAATAAAACTACTACCTATGGGCTTGAGCCAAAAAATGTTGCAAAAGCATACCAGCAAGCTGGTGCAGAGTTTATCCATGTTGTAGATCTAGATGGTGCGAAAAAAGGTCAAACTTGTCAATTTGAGACTATTCAACAAATTAGAAATAATTGTAATATGACATTACAGGTTGGTGGTGGCATTAAAGATTTTGAAACTATTGAGAAGCTTTTAGAAATAGGGGTAGATAGGATTGTTGTTGGTAGTTTAGCAGTTAAGGATATCATTTTAACTAAGAAATTTTTTGCGAAATACAGTGCTAAAAAAATGGTTTTGGCTTTGGATGTATTTATTAAAGATGGGACTCCTTATATAGCAACACATGGCTGGCAAGAATCTAGTACAACAACTTTAGATGAGATTTTACAAATTTATTTAGCTGATGGTCTTGAGCATGTTTTATGTACTGATATTTCTAGAGATGGTATGCTTCAAGGTCCAAATTTTGAATTATATAGAATTTATTCAGCTATTTATCCAGATATTAAGTTTATAGCTTCTGGTGGAGTTGGTAGTTTACAAGACTTACAGCTATTAAAAGAGCAAAATACATATGGCGTAATAATTGGTAAAGCACTATATGAAAATAAATTTACACTTCAAGAGGCTTTAGAATGTTAACTAAAAGAATAATCCCATGTCTTGATGTCAAAGATGGTATAGTTGTTAAAGGTGTGAAATTTAGGAATCATAGGATTATTGGTGATATTGTTGAACTTGCTCAGAAATATTCAGATGTAGGAGCAGATGAGTTGGTATTTTATGATATTGGCGCAAGCCCTGATAACAAATTACTTTCTATAGAATGGGTCCAAGAAATAGCTAAAAAAATAAATATTCCATTTTGTGTTGCTGGCGGCATAAAGTCTATAGAAAATGCTAGAGCCATTCTCAATGAAGGAGCCGATAAAATATCAATAAACTCTGCAGCATTAGCAAGGCCTGATCTAATTAATGAATTAGTCTATGAATTTGGAACACAATGTATTGTTGTTGGAATCGATAGTAAATTTATTAATGGGGAGTTTAAAGTTTGTCAATATACAGGTAGTGCTGATAAAACTGTGCAGACATTATTAGATCCCATTAGTTGGGCAAAAGAGGTAGAGTCTCGTGGTGCTGGTGAGATAGTTCTTAACTGTATGAATCAAGATGGTGTCAAAGGTGGTTATGATTTGGAGCATTTAAAAGCAATTAAATCTAGTGTTTCCATTCCAGTTATAGCATCTGGGGGCGCTGGAAAAGTTCAGCATTTTATAGATGTGTTTAAATATACAAATATTGATGGTGCTTTGGCTGCTAGCGTATTTCATGATGAAATCATAACTATAACAAGACTAAAAAAAGAACTCTTAGATAATAATATACCTGTAAGAATAGTAAAATAGGATAAACAATGAATAATAAAATCATAGAATCTATAGCTTGGAAAAAAATGGATAATTTAGTACCTGTCATTATTCAGTCAGCCCTTGATAGTAGTGTTTTGATGCTAGGCTATATGAGTAAAGAAGCTTTAGAAAAAAGTTTGGATATAGGTAAGGTAACCTTTTATAGCCGTAGTAAAAAACGTTTATGGACTAAAGGTGAAGAAAGTGGTAATTTTCTTGAGCTAAAAGATATAGCTATAGATTGTGATAATGATTCAATTTTAATAAAAGCTATACCTTATGGGCCAACTTGTCATACTGGTAGTAAGTCGTGTTTTACGCAAGGTGAAGGAAATAGTTCTTTATATATAGTAGATAAATTAGAAAAGTTGATAGCAGAAAGAAAAGATTACTTACCTGAAAATAGTTATCTAACTAGCTTATTTAAGAAAGGTCTTTCTAGAATAGCTCAAAAAGTTGGTGAAGAGGGTGTTGAGGTTGTAATTGCTGCAATGAAACAGGATTCAAATGATGAACTAATTTCTGAAACGGCAGATTTATTATTTCATTTATTAGTTTTGTTAAGAGAAAAAGGCATTTCTCTGGAGCAAATTTGTCAAAAGTTAGTTTATAGGAATGAATCAATATAGATTCATGATTTTCTTTGTAAAAAAACTTTAGATTAGTCTTCAAACCCCCATTAGTTTTTAGGTTCAGTATATAGAAGCTCAATGATAGGTTTATAATCCATTATACAAACAAATTCTCTACGTATTAGATTGTTTATCTCTTGTTTTATTTCCATGATTTTATCTTTATTGTGTATTTTTACAACAGTTTCATAATTGTTTCTAAAACCCATAAGAGTTAAATTAGCTGAACTTATATAACAAACTTCATCATCAATAATATATATTTTAGCATGAGAGTAGAGTAACTAATTATTTAATACTTTCTTATGGTATCTAGATATCAATATTATAGGTTTGATTAAAAAAATATTTGTATTGAAATATTCTTATATTGTAAATATTGAGAGTCCAGATAATATTTTTGTATATAGCTAATAATATTAGCTATATAGTAGATAAAAAGGAAAAAGTCATGCCAAGGCTTCTTTTTTCTAGCTTTTAAGTCGACTATTTTTTCTTGTTTAATAATATTTTGATATGTATTAAGCATATTGCCATCACTAGCAAAATCGAATTACTAGATTTTTTTGAAAAAAGTATATTAAGATAGAGATTCTGGCTAATTTGACTCTTGATGGCAAATGTTAATATTTTTATTGTCTAATTTTGTCATATTACCAGTAGTAGTATGAATAAAAGACTTCCAGAAAAAGAGTATGTTCAATAATTAACGGTGCCATCAAAAACTGTTTGATTACACTTAATTATTAAGACTATAATTTTCCACCATGAAAAAAGCTCTGAGCAAAATATTTATCATAAATTTCAGTTGGTGTAGATACATTGCCAACAATAACATCTATTACAACGGCTTTATTTAATTTATAAGCTTTATCAATAGTAGCTTCTAATTCATTTGGATCTGTTACTGTAAATCCTTCAGCACCTAAAGAACGTCCTAATGCTGCGAAATCAAAGGCCGGTATGTTCATAAAATCATTAACTTTCTGACTAAACTTCATAGCACGAAGTTTTGGGTTACCATAAGCTCTATTATTAGAGATTACAAAAATAATTGGTAGATTATACTCAACAGCTGTTTTAATTTCCATACCATGCATTAGGGTGCAACCATCTCCTGTAAATAATACATGTGGATGGTCTGGTAATGCAACCTTGCTGCCTATTATTGCTCCCCATGCCCAGCCCATACTACCCATGTAGTCTAATGCGGTAATTACTTGGGTTGGATTTGTGACTGTCCAATAATGGAAAGCGAACATCATGTGAGCACCTGAGTCAATAGCCATAATGGAATTTTGTGGCAACACATTACGCAACGCTTTAACTAATCTTGCTGGATGAATTGGTATGCTAGTATTTTCAGTATTTTCAAAATCATAAAAATTTACGTTATTGCATGAAGTTTTTGCTTTTTTTAACCATTCTTCACGAAATACTTTATTTTTTAATAAAATTTTACTACGTTGATCATTAATTTCCAATGCTTTTTGAAGGAACGAATAACTGTCACCAAGAACCTCATAATCATATTCAACATTTTGAAATACATTATGAAAATTTGGATAACTAACAATAGTTTTTTTAGCACCAAACTCTTTACTACCAGCCATCGTTTCAGCTGAATTAAGCTGCACACCCAAGCATAGCATTACATCAATATCATCTTCCATTATAATTTTATTAGCAAATGGGTGCATTACCCAACCAACGATCCCTAAAGATAGACTATGTTGTTCTGATATTACACCTTTTGCACTGATTGTTGTGGCAACAGGAATACTGTATCTCTCAGCAAATTTAGTTAATAAATCCCATGAACAGGATTTTCTGACTTCGCTACCTGCATAGATAACAATCTTTTTGCCTTCTGAAAATGCAGACTCATTTAAATATTTTGGATGTAATAATGATTCTGAAATAGCTTTATAAGTTGACCCTTCGGAAATATCGTTTTCTTGAACATCTAGTGTCATTGATAAATGAACAGGACCTTTGGTGCTAGGAGTCAACATTTTTCTCATTAAGCTTTTTAATCCAAATGGCACCTGGTGTGCTGAATGAGCCTCAACTTGCCCAGATACTAATGGAGCTAAAACAGCTGAAGTATTTATACCGAGTGAACTACTATCTTGAATTAGACCCTTGCCAGTCTCATCTAGCGGCACATCACCAGAAATAACTAACATAGGGGAGTGATCTGCAGCAGCTGTTGCAATTGCAGTTGCCATGTTTAATATATAGTTAATCCGATAGTTATTTGACAATAATGTTATAATATTTAGAAAAAATGTCATCATATAGCCAAGATTTCAGAGATATCGTAATAACTAAATATAAAGAAGGCCTAACAGACAAAGAGCTAAGTAATTTTTTTAATATAGATATCCGTACTACTAGATCTTGGATAAACTTATACGAGACAACTGGTGATTATAAATCTAAGCAAGGCTTGGGTTGCGGTAGAGTAGCAACCTTTACAGATAAGGAAGCGATAGAAAGCTACTTAAGAACATATCCAGATGCAATGGCTTTAGATATTAGAGAAGCATTAGCTCCTGAAATACCTAGAAGCACATTTTATGATTGTCTTACCAGACTTGGTTTTAGTTTTAAAAAAAGACACCTAAATATAAGCAAAGAAAAGAACAAGATAGGCAAAGTTTTATAGAGGTTGTTGAGACTATTGAACCTAACAAACTTGTATATTTAGATGAAATGGGTATGGATAATAAACAGTCTGTACTAAGAGGATGGTCTCTTGTTGGTAAACCTAGCTATGGTGAAGTTATTGCTTATCAAACTCAGAGAAAAAGTATAGTTGCTGGTTATAACTATTTAGAAAAGAAGATTATAGCACCGCTAGAGTATACTGGATATACAGATACTCAAATTTTTAATCAGTGGTTTGAAGAGCATTTATGTCCTGAGTTAATTCCAAAGACTACTGTTGTTATGGATAATGCTAGTTTTCATAAGTCTCCTAAATTGGCTAAAATAGCAGAGAAGTTTGATATACAGATACTATACCTTCCTGCTTATTCTCCTGATTTAAATCCTATAGAAAAAATTTGGGCCAATTTTAAAAGAATTTTAAGAAAAGTAAATAATTCTTTTGATAATTTATCTGATGCTATTACTCACGTCTTTAGCACAATATTATCAGATTAACTATATAACAATTATTTAGCCATAATATTGTTAAGGATATAGCTATCAAACGGTTTGATAATGCCTTTAATCAGAGTTTCGGAGCAGGTTCTAGTGATAAAGTATATTTAAATTGCAAAGATGGTATGTTAGTTGATGTGTCTATATCATTACCTAAAAATGCGGATACTCCAAACCAAAAAAATTTAGCAACTTTATTAGCTACTACACCTAATGCTAACCAAAGTAGGTGTCCAAATACATTTAAAATCACTAGTTTTTCTTAGAGTGTTATAAATTAGTTATGATCTAACTAAATGTTTTAGAATATTCTTTAAAATTTTTTTTGAAGCTTAAGAGGTTAAATTTAATCTTGTAAAGAGCTGATTAGATCTCTATCCATCAAATGGCTAGGTAATACATTTGATAATGAATTTAAAATATTGCTTGGTACTTTTGGATTCTCATGAGCTAGATCTTGAATAAGCTTTTTAACTTTTTTTCTTTTTAGGTTTTCTTGAGTGCCACATAAATTACATGGGATTATTGGGAATTGTTGCTCTTTAGCAAATTCTATCAAATCTCTTTCTTGGACTAATACCATTGGTCGGATGACTGTATTTTCACCATCTTGAGTGATAAATTTAGGAGGCATAGATTTAATCTGTCCTTGATATAATATAGACATTAGTAAAGATTCAATCAAGTCATCACGATGATGGCCTAGGATTATCTTATCCATTTTATGCTCTTTTGCATAGCGATAAATATTACCACGACGCATACGTGAGCACAATGAGCAGTAAGTTTTACCTTCTGGAATTTTGTCAATAACTACACCATAAGTATTTTTGGTTTCAATCTCATAAGATACACCTAGATCATCGAGATACTTACGTAAGTTACTATCATCCCAGCCAGGTTGAGATTGGTCAAGTGTATATACGTGAAGGTCTATATCATATTCTTTTTCTTTGATGAGATTATGCATTACTTTTAGTAAACCAAAAGAATCCTTACCTCCTGATAGGCATAACATAACCTTATCTTTCTTATTAAAAAGCTTATAGTCAGCTATTGCTTTTGTAATGTAATGCCGAAGTTTTTTTTCTATTTTAGAGATTTGAGAATTAGCCATTCTAGCGTTGAGCCTTTTTGAATAATCTATCTTTTTCTAGTTTCCAATCTTTGTCTTTTTGAGCTTGACGTTTATCGTGAACTTTTTTACCTTGAGCTAGTGCTATCTCAATTTTGACACGAGAACCTTTCCAGTACATTGCTAGCGGTACACAGGTAAAGCCTTTTTGCTCAATCTTGCCCATAATCTTATCTATTTCTCGGCGATTAAGAAGAAGTTTACGCGATGCTGATGTATTAGGTGTAATGTGAGTGGATGCTGATAGTAAGGGGGTGATGAGGCAGTTAAAAAGCCATGCTTCACCATGACGCACATGTACGTGAGTATCTACCATTTGTACTTTACCCGCGCGGATACTTTTTACTTCCCAACCTTGCAAGACAACACCAGCCTCAAATTTCTCAAGGATAGTATAATCATGAAATGCTTTTTTGTTTCTAGCTATAGTCGCTGGAGAAACCTTATGTTTACTCATAACTTTATTATTTTTTGTAAAAGATATACAATGTAGCCTTATATAGTACCAGTAAATCACAAAAGATTAAATAAATGAATAAAGTTAATAAATCTGCAGAAGTAAATTATACCGCGGAACAAATGTATAATTTGGTTAATGATATTAGAAGTTATCCTGAATTTTTACCGATGTGTTATGATATTGAGATGTTTCAAGAAGATGCTACAGAAAAAAAGGCATCTTTGAAAATCAAATCAGGTTTTGTTAAGTTAGATTTTGCTACTCACAATACAATGATTAAAAATGAGCATATTCATCTGAATCTAATGAGTGGTCCATTTAAAACCTTAACAGGAGATTGGATTTTTGAGCCATTGACAGCTAATTCATCAAAAGTTTTATTAAACATGGAATTCACATTTGAAAATAAATTTGTCGAAATGGCTTTGGGACCTGTATTTAAAGGACTTGCTGAAAAAATGTTAGATGCATTTTGTAAAAGAGCTATAGAGGTCTATGGAAAGTGAAAGTAGAAGTTATCTATGCTCTTCCAGAAGAACAGAAGTCATTCTTTGTGGAGTCTGAGAGCTCTCTTACTGTTAAACAAGTTATTGAGCAATCAAAGATTACTCACGTTTATCAAGATCTAAAGGAGATAGATAATTTAACAGTTGGAATATATGGTAAGATAGTTGGTTTGGATGATTTTATCAAAGATAAAGATCGTATTGAGATTTATCGAGAATTAACGATAGATCCTAAGCAAGCTCGAATCTTAAGAGCTGAGCAAAAACGCAAGAAAGAAGGTATTAAACCTTTTGGTTCATAATAAGCAAAAAGTAGCGATAATAGGTGCTGGTTTAGCAGGATGTGCTATGGCTTACGAGCTATCTCAGACTGATGATTTTGAGATAAATATTTTTGATAAAAATACTAAAGTAGCAAGTGGTGCTTCAGGAAATTTTGCAGGTATATTATCGCCATACCTAACTAGTGATTATAATTACTCAGATCAGTTTCATACACAAGGTTACCAAATAATATTAGATTTTATCAATCAATATAAGGATGATATTGAAATATGTAATCAGGGAGTCTTGCAGATATTAAGTGATAAGAAAGATCAAAAACGCTATCATCAGATTTTTAAAAAAAGAAATATACCTATAGATTTAGCAAAATTTCTATCTAAAAATGAGCTATCAAAATTTATAGATATGACTAGTAATCATGAGGCTATATATTATCCTAACGCATTATCTTTAGTTCCTAAAAGTATCTGTCAGCTTTGGCTTAAGTTATCAAACGCCAACCTGACCTTAGATACTGAATTAGTTGAGATAAATAAAAATAAAGATAATACTTGGAGCCTAAAGTTTAATAATTTTAATGATAATTTTGATATAGTAATATTTGCTGGGGGGTATGAGCTTTTTAAAAAAATGCCATACTTACAGAAGATACCTGTATATTCATCACAAGGACAGCTAACAGTTATTTCAAAAAAATTTGAGATTGATAAAACTATTATGGATAAAGGTTATATAATTCCAAATTATAAGCAAGGGTTACAAGTTGTTGGAGCTACTTTTAGAAATAATGATGATATATCTTCAGAGCTAAGGATAGAAGATGATGAATTTAATCTATTACAGATTAAGAAAATGCTAAAAAGAGAGACAGAAACATATAATATAGTAGCATCAAGAGTCGCTACAAGGTGTGTGACTTCAGACCATCTGCCTTTAATAGGTAAATTAGTTGATTATGTAACATTTGAGCAAGATTTTTATAAACCATTATCAAAAGGTTATCCGAAGTCTAAAATTCCTCAGCTTAAATATGAAGAAGGATTATATCTATTATCTGGTTTTGGATCAAAAGGGCTTTGTTCTTCATTATTTGGAGCTAAAATTATTTCATCACTAATAACTAAACAAGAGTTATCTAATCTTGATAAATTAATTGAAATCTTAGCTCCACAGCGATTTTGGTTGAGAAGTTTTAAAAAAAGCAAAAAAATCATAATTTAATAGTTTATATATAGCAATAAATTTATATAATATACCAGTTAAATTCTAAGCATAGTGTAGACCTTATGAAATCAAAATTTAAAATAGTTACATTAACAATACTTCTAAGCACGATTTTGTCTAGTTGTTCAATTCAGTGGGAAACTCCTATTGATAAAAGAGACCCATATCAGAAATATAATAGAGAAACTTATAAATGGAATAGTAAAGTTTATAAGTTTTTAACTCCTGTAGCGAAAACTTATAATTATATTATTCCTGATATTTTTCAAGAAGGCATTTTTAATATTTTTCAGAATCTTTTTGAACCTAGTAGAGTAGCTAACGACTTGTTTCAAGGTCAGTGGAGCTATGCTGGTGATGATAGTATGAGATTTGTGACAAATACAACTTTGGGAGTAGTAGGTTTTTTTGATGTTGCTAATAGTTGGTTTAATTTACCGATTAGATATCATCAAAACTTTGCTGTGACGCTGCATAAATGGGGGGTATATGATAAGGGATATGCTTCACCATATATTGTATGGCCAATTTTTGGTCCAGGGACATTAGAAGGGATAACTAGTGGTGTAGATGCAATGTTTAATCCATTGACATATTTATTCTTAGCTCCAGGGGTTGGGACTTTTTCTGCATACGCTATTAATTGGAGTGTGTATGGTGTATATTATACAAATCAGGGGGTATCTTATCTCCCAGCGTATTCTAATTTACAAGAAGTATCTATTGACCCTTATGCAGCTATGGAAAATGCATATATACAAAACTATGATTATGGAATGGCTAAAGTTTTGAAACAAAAAGTTCCAATGGCTGCCTTATCTAAACAAGATAACCAGAGTGTACTAAGTGTTTTAGGTATTCATAATAAAGATATTGATACAGAAGTCGCTTCTAGTGGAGAGGAGAAATTTGTGCAGTCATCTTCTGATGTTCCTATAATCAAAAGTAGTTTGGTAAGTGTTAATGAAGCTGCTAAAGTTTAGTCTAAGACCATAAGCTATTACAAAATAAATTAGAATTTAACTTCATTAAAATTTTTTTGACAGCATAATTTTGATATATTTAAGGAATTACTTTAAATTATCTTGAGACTATTGATGAAAAAATTTTTTGTAACCATAATGTCTATGGTGGTACTTTTACCAAGCATATCTTTAACGGCAGCGCCAGTTCCTAGTGGCTATGATTTTATTCCAATTCAAGAGGAAATGCAGATAGCTCAGCCAGTAGTAAAAACGCATGGTATGGTTTCTTCGCAAGAATCTCTGGCAAGTAAAGTGGGTGTAAAAATTCTTAAACAGGGTGGTAATGCCGTAGATGCAGCAGCAGCAGTAGGCTTTGCTTTAGCTGTTACCTTACCAAGAGCTGGTAATCTTGGCGGTGGTGGATTTATGTTGATTTATTTAAAAGATAAGCATAAAACAATAGCTATAAATTATCGTGAGAAAGCACCATCTAAAGCATCTAAGGATATGTTTTTAAATAAAGATGGAGAGGTTGATTATAGCAAAGTTTCAGGCTCATATAGTGCTTCAGGAGTCCCTGGAACAGTAGCTGGCTTAATTGATGCGCAACAGAAATATGGTAAATTAACACTTAAGCAGGTAATAGCCCCTGCAATTAGGCTAGCAGAAAATGGTTATCCTGTAAGCTATGATTTTCATCAATCACTTGTAACAGCTAAACCATGGTTAGAGAAATCTCCAGAAGCTATGAGAATTTTTTATAAAAAAGATGGTTCTGCTCCAGAGGTTGGTGATATATTTAAACAACCAGAACTTGCTAAGAGCTTAAAACTTATAGCTAAGGATGGTAAAAAAGTATTTTATGAAGGTTCTATAGCTCATAAAATAGCAAAAAGTATGCAAAAAAATAATGGTTTAATTACTCTTAGTGATCTAAAAAACTATAATATTGAAGAGATGAAGCCATTAAAAGGTACATACCGTGGTTATACTATCTATTCTATGCCGCCGCCAAGTTCAGGAGGTGTTATTTTAATAGAATTATTAAATATATTAGAAAATTTCCCATTATCTGATTATGGTAATAATAGTGCTAAAACTATTAACCTTATGAGTAATGCGATGAGTTATGCTTATAATGATAGAAACTCCGATCTTGGTGATCCTGATTTTGTTAAGATGGATATAGCAAAATTTTTATCAAAGAAATACGCTAAACAAATAGCTCAAAAAATTACAATTGATAAGCATATCCCTAGTAAAGAAATCAGTAATGTAGATCCAGAAGATCATGAGAAACTACAAACTACACAGTTTAGTGTCGTTGATAAAGATGGCAATATGGTATCAAATACATATACGCTTAATTATTCCTATGGTAATGGTATCGTTGTACCAGGTACAGGGATTTTGTTAAATAATGAGATGGATGATTTTGCCTCTAAGGTTGGTGTGGCAAATGTATTTGGCTTAATCCAAGGTGAGGCAAACACTGTTGCTCCAAATAAGCGCCCATTAAGCTCAATGACTCCAACAATAATACTTGATAAAAAAGGAAATCCTTTTTTATCAACAGGCTCACCTGGAGGTAGTCGTATTATTACAACTACTCTACAAGTTATCTTAAATATTATTGATTTTGATATGAATTTACAATCAGCTGTTAATAATCCTCGAATTCATAGCCAACTATGGCCAGAGGAACTGGGTGTTGAAGAAGGTATATCTGTAGATACAATAAATTTACTCAAAAAGATGGGCAACAATATCATACCATACGCAGCTATGGGAGCCGCTGAATCAGTAATGTCTGATGGACAATATGTTTATGGAGCTACAGATCCGCGTAGAGGTAGTGAATTAGCAGCGGGATATTAGTAATATTTGATAGTAATTAGACTAATTGCTTAATAGCTACTTAGTAGTATTTTGCCTTCTTTTCTACTATTTATTTTTATTTCGTATTCTTGAAGAGCTTCTTTAAAGTTTTCTATATCTATTATTTTATAAACAGGTAGATGTACTTTGTTTTTCAATATGAATTTTATAAATTGATCAAGTTTAGCGTTTCTAAATAATATTCCAACTTTATTTTCCCATTCTTTTAAAAAAAATCTTTTGGGTTTTATCTGCTTTTTACGAAGTAATATTGATGTATTATTTGGATAATTATGCATAGATAAGCACCCATATATAATAAAGCTTCCATTCTTACTTATAATATCTAGTAATTTAGCACCTTCAGAGCCGCCAACTGCATCAAGGGCAATATTTGGTGTAGGTATATTTCGTTTTATTATTTGTTCTTTTAGTGATTCATTCGTATTTATTATGAAATCTGCACCATAGTTATATAATTTTTGATAATTTTGACTACTTGTAACAACTATAATTTTATAGTTTAAATATTTTGATAGTTGGATGAATAATTTAGCTATAGAAGAATTCCCAGCATTGATTATAATTGTATCATTCGGATTGATATTTATTATTTCAGTTAGGATAATCCAAGCAGTTAGCCCGTTGATATAGGCTTGTACAGCCAGTTCATTTGTAATGTTCTTAGGTAATTTAAATAAGAATTTAGAAGGTAGATCCATGAAAGTTTGCCATGTACCTGTTTTCATTATTAACACTCTATCTCCAATATTATAACCTAATATTTTTGATTTAAGTATTATTCCAATAGCTTCAAAACCAGGTATTCTTGGTATAGGGTGGTTATAGATATATTGTCCCTCACCATGTATAGATAATATATCCGAAGGGTTGATAGTTCTAAGTAGAACTTTGACTAGAATATTTTCATATTTTAATAAGAAAGTTTCTTTTTGCTGTAAGATGTTTATAGGATTACCAAAACCATTTTGTTCTATATATTTATTTAATAACATTATTTTAAATCATAAGTTTAATTAATTATTGATATAACATTTAAATATAATTGGCCAGCTAACAATATATTCTTTTTTATTATGACCCCAAGATTCTTTAAATTTATCATAAAAATTAAGTGATGAAATAGGGCAAGTATTATGTTTTTTGACATATTCTGCATATGCTGAGAATGACTTTAAATATTCTATAAAATCTTCAAAAATCATTTTTTTTGTTTGCTTGAATTCAGGAGATTTTAGTATAGGTAGATTAATCACTATGTCTTTATAAAAATTATCAATATGTTCTCTACCTCTAGGAAAATATGGGCGGATAGCTTTATAAAAATCTTGATAAATTATTTCTGTTTTTCCATTGATAGTAATATTATGATGATATGCCCAAATAGCAACCAAGCCATTGGGTTTTAAAATTCTTAAGCATTCGCTCTCAAATCTTTGCATATTAAACCAGTGAGCAGCTTGAGAAACAGTTATGAGATTTACACTTTTTTCTTTAAATAAGCTACTAGCTTCATCAGCTTCAAAATATTTTATGCTCTTATGTTGAAAAGCTTTACTCAATTGAGCTGAACTAATATCACTAGCATGGATTTTTTGCATAAATTCGGCTAGTTTTATTGCTGTTTGGCCATTACCAGTACCACAATCCCAGGCTATATCTTTTGATATTGTGTTTTTTTTCAAAAAATTAATAATTTCTATAGGAATACTTGGTCTAGCTTTTTGATAAGATTTCGATACTGAACTAAAGTCGACTTTTTTGCTATTCATTAGTTTAAGTCCTCTTAAGAAAGACATATTAAGATATAGGATATGTTTGGTGCAATATTATAAATTACATAATATTGCTAATAATCAGATTTTTTTAAAGAGCTCCGCGAGCAGCTTTTTTACGGTCAGATTCAGTTAGATGTTTTTTTCTTAGTCTAATAGATTCAGGAGTGATCTCAACTAGCTCATCATCTTCAATAAATTCAAGAGCATATTCAAGTGTAAGCTTAATAGGAGTTACTAGAGTAAGAGCTTCATCCTTTCCAGAAGCACGAACGTTAGTTAACTGTTTACCTTTACAAGGATTGATAGCTAAATCATTATCTCTATTATGAATACCAATAATCATACCTTCATAAACATCTGTAGCATGACTAATAAACATTTTACCTCTTTCTTGAAGATTCCAAAGAGAAAACGCAACAGCTTTACCTGATACCATAGAAACTAAAGTACCATTTTGACGAGTTTCAAGAGTTTGTTTTTTCATTGGTCCATAATGGTCAAATACTTTATTTAAAATACCAGAACCAGATGTAATAGTTAGAAATTCTGTATAGAACCCGATTAATCCACGAGATGGTATTATAAATTCAAGCTTTACACGACCTTTACCATCTGGCTCCATATTTTTAAGCTCACCTTGACGTAAGCCCATTCTTTCCATTACAGTACCTTGATGTTCTTCGTTGATATCTATAATAGCTTGTTCATATGGTTCATGCTTTTCACCATCTACTTCTTTGAAGATTACATGCGGACGAGATACTGCAATTTCATAACCTTCACGACGCATATTTTCTAGCAATATTGATAGATGAAGTTCACCACGTCCAGAGACTTTAAATTTATCAGGATCTTCTAATTGTTCAACTCTTAGAGCTACATTATGTATAAGCTCTTTATCTAATCTTTCTCTGATTTGGCGAGAAGTTACAAACTTACCTTCTTTACCGGCGAAAGGGGAGTTATTAACCTGGAATGTCATACTAATAGTAGGCTCATCTACCGAAAGTGCAGGTAAAGCTTCAACATGTTCAGGATTACATAGAGTATCAGAGATTTTTAGACCTTCCATCCCCGTTACACACACTATATCTCCAGCACTAGCTTCAGAGACTTCATTTCTATCAAGACCAAGATAACCTAGTATTTGTAGTACACGCCCATTTCTTTTTTCACCTGCTGCATTTACTATAGTAACAGGAGTATTTGTTTTTATACGACCTCTTTGGATACGGCCAATACCAATAGTACCAGTAAAGCTAGAATAGTCTAAAGATGATATTTGCATTTGAAAAGGTCCATCCTCGTCTACAGCTGGGTGCTCAACATTATTTATTATAGCTTTAAAAAGATCAGTCATATCTTCTTTTTGCTCACCAAGCTCATTTGTTGCCCAACCATTAATAGCTGAAGCATAAATAATCGGGAAGTCTAATTGCTCATCGGTAGCTCCAAGTCTATCAAATAAATCAAATACTTGGTCTACAACCCAATCTGGACGAGCACCATCTCTATCAATCTTATTGATTACAACGATAGGTTTTAAACCTTGTGCAAAAGCCTTTTCAGTTACAAATCTCGTTTGAGGCATAGGACCATCAACAGCATCTACTAATAATAGTACAGAGTCAACCATCGATAGGACACGCTCAACCTCACCACCAAAGTCAGCATGTCCTGGAGTATCAACTATGTTAATTCTATAGTCATTCCACTTAAGAGCTGTGTTTTTAGCAAGAATTGTAATTCCTCTTTCTTTTTCAATATCATTAGAGTCCATAACTCTTTCAACTTCTGCTCCACGTGTATTAAGTGTTCCAGACTGTTGTAATAACTTATCAACTAAAGTGGTTTTACCATGGTCAACGTGCGCAATAATCGCAATATTTCTTAAATTTTCAATCATTTGGTTTTTACCTATTTTTATAAAATCACAGACAATTATAGACTAATAATGGACAAAAGTACCTAAAAACTTAGATACTTTATTTTAAGGTTTTTTGAATTTTTATTGTATTCATGAAGATAAATAATTATATACGAACTATGAAAAGATAGATTTATAATAATTATTTAAGCTAACTGTTCACCGTAAATTATATAGTAATATAAGCTAATTGCCACTAGTTGATATAAAAAATTAACTTAGTTATATAAAAAAGCATTACAAAGCAGCCGTTGGATAGCAGGTTAATATTTGTTAGAATTAAAAGCAGTTAGATAAATTTATTGAGTAATGTTACATAAAATAGAAAATCTAAAAAAGAGATTTATTCGGAGAAATTCACTCAATAACTCATATTTGAATGAGTTGGTATCATCAATTCATAGAGCTAATATTCGTTCGACAATTTTTTCAATTTTTTGGGCTGCTGGGCCTGTGACAATTATTGCGATCTCATTAGGATATTACTTGAGTCACGGAGCAAGAGTACCTTTTCAGACAGTTATGTATTTTTCTTTTTATGCATTTTTTGTTGGTTTTGTTGGTTTTATTAGTAAGCTTGTATTTGATGCAATTCAACATAGAAAAAAAGAAGAAATGCAAGATAAGTTTCTCACAGTTATAGATGAATCATATAATCATCTTTTTTTAGCTAAAAAACTGAGTCTTGCAAATCTTACTGAGGAAGTTAGGAATAATAAAATTGCTTATGAAATACTATGTAAATCTCATCCTACGAGTAAGGAAATTTTTTATGCTTTTGAAATTCATCTAGGTAAAGAAATCGCAGAATTTGCTCAAGTAGTTCAGCTTTATAAAGAAAATGGTTTTCCAATTGATAGTCAAACTAATAGACGTAAATTCACAAAATATTATAAAAAAGTAGATACTAATGAGAAGCTACCACAACTTTTAAAAATTAAGTTTATACAAGCACTAAATGGTAAGTATGCAAGTCTTAAAAAGGGTGTGGAACGTAAAATTGGGTTTTTAAGTAAAATATATAATAGTAGTGGTCAGTATACTCTATTTGATTTAGATGATGCTAATCATGCAATTGCTTTTTTTATCGAGCTTTTAACTGGGCGCCGAATCTATTATTATAAAGCAATTTCTAAATTTGATGATTCAAAAAAGGATTATTTATTTAATTCTATCGAGAAATTAAGAGAAAAAATTGAGCAGAAATATAATCATATCCAAGGGGTTTATAAACAAGCATTTTTGACTATATCGGAAGTTCTACCTAATGTTAATCTATGTGAGATTGTAAATATTAGCGAGGATATTGAGTATAATATTGAGCTTTTGGGAAATGAAATAAAAAAGCTTAGAATTGGTGAGCTGGATAAGTCAGTAAAAAAACAATTTCAAATAACTAGAAATCGTTTTAACCAAAATCAGCGTATTATTAAAACATTATTAAAGCGTATAGATTTACAGCTATCTCAATGGCATTCAATGAGGTTTGGTAAAACAGAGCAAGTAAATAGTCAAAATATTGATTATGAATTAGCATATGTACAGTTAGAAGAAAAGTCTCGCATGGCCATAGCCTATAAGATGGCACAATTTTTAAAATATGATAATAAGTATGATAATAATGTGGAAAAAATCAAAGCTTTTGCTCGCCATGCTGTACGCTGTATTCAGGAACCTATAAGTCTTGATGAGCCAGGTGTTTTAACTGCTATTGAGCTTTCAAGTGGGGCTAACCTAAGTAGCATTAAAGTAAATAATTCAACTAAAGAAAAGCTTGATACAACACATAATTTATGTCGTTCTGTGCAGACAGATATTGAAGAAATTAGAAGGCGTGTAAAAAAAGTTATTATTGCTCAATATGCTTAGTTTTCAAAAATCTTTTATATCTTGAAATCATTGTGTCATTACCACTAATTCCACCACAATGAATATATATAATAGGTTTAGTAAGATCATGATAGTTTTTTAATAAAACTTGCCAGGCGATAGGGTCATATAGCAAATCAAATTCGATATTTGTTTCTTTTAAAAGTTTTTTATAAATTTGGTAGTTTGTTATATCAAGTTGTCCAAATTTAAATTTAAAATTAGGAGAGATAATTTTTGGTAGAGATAAGTCGTTATCTATAATATTAAATTGAAGCTTTAGATAGTTTGAATCACCAATACAGGGAATAGTAAAAACTTTATTTGGGAGATGTTTTTCAAGATAGAGTGCTGTTGTGCCTGTTCCAGAAGCAACTATTACACTATAGTCATTAATATTATTTGCTCGGCAATATTTTTTAATCTCTATTGCGCACTCAGCTATACCTTCTTCAGCATTATGATCTCTACCACCTTGGTCAAAAAAATATAATTCTTTATTGCTGTAGTGATATTTATTCTGTATATTTTTTAAATTTAAGTCTTCTTTAGTTTCAAAAAGACGCATCCCATTTTCTAGTGCTAGCTTTAAGTTACCATTAGCATTTTTTTTTAGAAAAATAGGTAAAGGTTTCAACCAATAATCAAAGCGCCAATTATTTAACTTAGCTAGTTGAGAGAGTGCTAGCATAAAATTTGACTGATTCCCACCAAAAGAAATAATAGTTTTAATTTGAGAATATTGACTAAGATTATTTAAAATATATGCAAGCTTTCTAGCTTTGTTACCAGAAAAAATAGGATGGCTGAGATCGTCTCTCATGATGGTAAAATCTTTACCTTCAAAAGTTATTTTTTGAAAGAGGTTGGACATCTATTATTGGTATGAACTATTCTTCTAAAAGCTCAAATTCATCTTTACCAACACCACAGTCAGGGCATTCCCAATCCTCTGGGACATCTTCCCATTTAGTGCCTGGCTCGATACCATCTTCTGGCCAGCCTTCAGCCTCATCGTATATTAATCCACAAACGATACATATGTATTTTCTGTATTCCATAGCTATAAAAATTTTTAGTAATAAAATAAAAAGATGCGATATTTTATCATTATAGAAGCTGTATAGCTAGTGTACTTTAAAACACTTAATCCTGAATTTGATCTATCCCGTAAATTTGAGGTGGTTTTAATGTCAGAAAAAGGAGAAGAAAACAGCTTTTTTTAGAATTATGATCGCAAAAGTTCTGTGCCTTTCTGAACTGAGGCTCTACAACAAAGTCCTAAAATAAAAGCGTTGCTGATGATAAGTATGCAAATTCTATTGACATAGATGAAGTTAAAAAAACCAGATCATATACTGCCTAAAAAATTGAGAAAAGTACATGCATATTAAGTAAATTGAAATTGATCGAGTTGCAATTTCTTTTGGAAAAAGAGACTGAACTATTCCATTTAAGCTGGCAATACTCATATTTCATCCCAATCTAAATAAAATTAAAAAGATTATAGTAAATACATAATTTATCCCTATAAAAAATAAAACTCCTAATATCAATGAAGACATAGGGAGTAACATAAATAGATTATATTATTTTTTTTATAATCTTTGAAAGGTATTTTATTTTTGATTTTGGTAGTTTCTTTATTCTTGAATAACAATTTAAGCAATATTGATTTTAAAATTATAATAGATTATATTTAGCCTCATCAACTCCAATTTTACGTGAATGATTTGAGAAATAGACAATATTATTCTCAATAAAAATATCAGTGATTGGTTGAGGAATATCTTTATCAAGATGTCGCTTAATTAAACGATAAAATGCATCTTTATCACTTTCATTAAAATTTTTTTTAAACGATTTATTTACGACCTCATCAAAGCATGAGAGAAATTTTTTTATACGGGTTTTAGGGTCAGTATTACTAGTGCCGGTATCACATTGTGTTGGTGCAGCTGTGGCAACATTAAAACTTTTACGTGTATAATATGATGAAATTCCTTTAAATATACGATCATTACTAAATATTGTAATGCTTAGATAAGTACGAAAGTTTTTATACCTTTCAATATATTCACCAACTTTGGCACAGATATAACCATCCATATTATCTTTGTTACCTTCACCATAGATTATGGTTACAAGTTCAAAGTTATTATAAATTTGGGTTTTGTTAAAATTAGAGTCAAGTTCTTGGCTATTGGTGAATACGATAACTCTATCAAAATTATTTTTAGAAATATAAGTGAAATTATTATAATTTTCTGAGTCTACTATTGCTAGTCTAAGATATTCCATCACATAAGATCCAATATAATATCTTTATATCTATATTTTAACCTAAAAATATGTTTAGTTGTTAGTTATTGTAATATACCATTTGATTTATTAAATAAATTAAATTTGATAAAGCTTATTATTTTATGATTTCTTTAGAATATACTTATGCAGAGCTACCAGAACAGTTTTTTTCAACTCAACCTGTATATAAATATCCAAATGCTAAATTATTATTTTTGAATAATTCATTACAAAAAGATTTAAATTTAGATTTAAATGATTTAACAGAGAAAGAGCAGTTAAGCTTTTTACTTGGTTATGATAGTAAAAAACCTATTTCTCAAGCTTATGCAGGACACCAATTTGGTCATTTTACAATATTAGGAGATGGTAGAGCAACTCTTATTGGAGAATTTGAAAAAGCTGATGGTAGTTTAGTAGATTTTCACTTAAAAGGAGCTGGCTTGACAAAATTTTCTAGAGGAGGTGATGGCAAGGCAACTTTAGGTGCAATGCTAAGAGAGTATATTATAGGAGAAGCCATGCATAATCTAGGTATCTCTACAAGTAGAATATTAGCAGTGATACTCACAGGTGAAAAAATTCAAAGAAATAGTTTAGAGCAAGGAGCTATTGCTGTAAGAGTTGCAAGTAGTCATATTAGAGTTGGAACATTTCAATATGCAGCGCTTCAAGGCAAAAGACAAGTTCAAGAGCTTTTAGATTATGCTATTACTAGGCATAGTATTCCAGTTATTGATGGTAATAGAGCCTTAAGTTTGTTGGAATATGTTATTGAAAAGCAGAGTAGTTTGATTGTTGACTGGGAGAGAGTCGGATTTATCCATGGAGTTATGAATACTGATAATATGACGATTTCTGGAGAAACTATAGATTACGGTCCATGTGCTTTTATGGATATATATAATCCTGATACTGTTTTTAGTTCTATTGACAAGGATGGGCGGTATGGGTTTGCAAATCAAGCTTCTATAGCTGGTTGGAATATTGCCAGACTTGCTGAAAGCCTTTTGTTACTGATCTCATCAGATGAGAAAGAAGCTATAGCTTTAGCTGAAAGTAAGCTCCAAATGTATTCACAAATATATAAAAGTAAGTGGAAGAAAATGCTTTGTAATAAGCTAGGAGTAGATGAATCAATAAAGGATTATGACGAAATTATTTCAGACTTATTTATAAATATGTATCAAAATAAACTTGATTATACAAATACATTTTGCGATTTAGCTTTTAAACGATACGACAGTTTAAAAGAAAAAGGCTTGGAAAGATGGTTAAAAAAATATCTTATAAACTCTATAGATTATTCTAAAATGTTATTAAACCCTATCTACATCCCTAGAAACCACCAAGTAGAAAAAGCAATAAAATCTGCTGGAAAAAGTAACTTTAGTGGTTTTTGCAGTTTATTAGAAGTTATTAAAAAACCTTATGAATATGATGAGGATAATAAAAATTATATGTTAGTTCCAAGTGAGAAAGAAAAAGTAAAGTATACTTTTTGCGGTACATAAGAGCTATTTAAGTTGTTGTTCTATCAACTATAATAGCTGTAGTCATAGTTCCATGAATGTTTAATGGAGTTCTAAAGGTATCTATAATAGAATCAACTCCTATAACCAAAGCAATCATTTGCCAAGGTAAGCCAAAGTATGAAAATACTACACCAGCTGCAACATATGCTGTACCAGGAATGCCAGAAACACCAAGCGAAGCAAGCATGCATATGATAGATATCATAAATATAGTTGAAAATGTGATATCAATACCAGTAGCATTCATTGCCATAACAGCTAGAACTGCGGGAAATACTCCAGCACAGCCATTCATGCCCAATGTTGTCCCCATTGTAGGAGCAAAGGTTGATATACTACTAGTTGTTCCGTACTTATTTAAGCCATCTATAGATAGTGGTAGAGTACCCATGCTAGATCTGGATGTAGCAGCAACTAGCATAGCTTTCCAAATACTTTTATAGAATCTAACTATATTAGTTCTAAATATTACTAAAAGAACGATATGCATTATTAATACGATCATTAGAGCTATATAACAAGTTAATATGAAATAAAGTACAGTAGATATACTGCCTTTATTAAGTTCAATACTCATTTGAGTCATTAGACCAAGTACACCATATGGTGTTAAAGCAATTATCATTCTAGCTAGCTTTTTTATAATAAAGAAAGCTGAATCTATAAAATTAATGAAAGGCTCTGCAAGCTTGCTATCTTCACGATGTGCTATAAGCATTGAAAAACCAAGAAATATTGCAAAAATTACAACAGCCATGACATTATTGCTATTCATTTGGTGGAATAAATTATCAGGTAAAAACCCTAAGATAGTTTCAGATATTGAAGATGTTTTTAAATCTCTAACATTACCTGTAATAGTTGATAAATCTATACCATGTCCAAGATTCATTACAATTGCAACAGTAGCTCCTATAATAGCACTTACACCTGTTAGAAGTAGTAGTATAGCTATGGTTTTGTATGCAAATTTAACCACATAAGAGCCATCATAGTTTTTTAAGTTCGTAATTGAATGAGTAATAGATGTTAAAACAATTGGAATGATTAGCATTTTAAGTAATGAAATGTAACCATCACCTAAAATATTACTAATTTGTACAAAACTATTGCTATTACTATTAAGAGCATTATAACAAACTCCAATAGTTACCCCAATAATTAAAGCTAATATTGTCCTGATGTTAAAACTGATTTTTTTAATCTGTAAAATTATTAAAATAAACAACGAAAATATAAGTAGTAGCGCCATAAGTTTGCCTTAAGTTAATAAATGTTAAGATGATGAGTTTAACATACTTTACCAAATTGGTATACATCTATATATACTAATTTAGTATACATTAGTATGTGGATGAAAATAAGAAAATATTGTGTTTAAAATATTATAGGGTTGATTAAAAATTAGTGTAAAAAAAATAAATCAACATTATAATAAATTATCGAATCTTTTTTTGTGAAAAATATGCCAAAAACACTTATGTATCTTGAGGCTAGCAGCAGTTCTGAGAAAGTTGCCAATCAGCTTCATTTAAACCAAAAAATAATTAAAGAAATAGTAAAAATCTTAAAAGAAAAAAATATAAAAAGAATTATAACTATTGCCAGAGGTAGTTCTGATTGTGTCGCTAATTTTGCAAAATATTTATTTGAAACTCAGTTTGGATTAAGTGTTTCTTCCTTACCACCATCTATAACTACAATATATGGTAAGAATATTGGAGATGATAAAACTTTAGCTATAGCTATTTCTCAATCAGGAGGATCCCCTGACTTAAAATTGGCTCTGGAGGGTTGTAAAAAAGCAGGATGTGTAACTTTAGCTATTGTAAATAAAGAAAAATCACCATTATCTGAATGTGCAGATTTAGTTTTACCTGTTAGAGCAGATATTGAAAATGCTGTAGCAGCGACTAAGAGTGTTATAACATCTTTAGTTGCTATAATTAGTATAGTCGCAGAATATAATCAAGATAAATTTTTATTAGATAGTCTGAATTCTTTGCCAGCAGCATTAGAGCATAGTCTAAAGTCAGATTGGTCATGTGCTATAAAAGAGTTGAAACATAGTAAAAATATGTTTGTAATAGGAAGAGGATTTGGGTTTCCTATTGTTCAAGAGATGGCTCTTAAGTTTAAAGAAACATGTGGCATACATGCTGAGGCTTTTAGTTCAGCTGAAGTCTTGCATGGACCATTTGCATTAATGAACCAAACTTTTACAACCTTTACAATTTTACAAAATGATGAAAGCGCTAAAGGAACTCATGAGATTGTGAAGAAAATGACAGATCTTGGTGTAAAAACTATTTTTGCAACTACTGATTCTGAGTCATTAGCAAAGGTTCATTTACATGTAGATGTAAATATTCATCCTATACTTGAGCCTATTGTGTTGCTGCAAGAGTTTTATCTTATGGTCAATGAGTTAGCTATATCTTTAGGATATAACCCTGATAATCCAAGTAATTTGAGAAAAATTACTGAAACTGTTTAATTTTTTTAATAATAAATCAAAAAGGTACTAGTATTATGGATAAGCCTATTAAATTTAAGCTTAGAATTACTGTGATTGTTTTTTTCTCAGCTATGGGTGGGATGTTATATGGTTATGATATAGGGATTATAGGAGGGGCGCTTCCTTTTATAAAATCAGAGTTAGGTATGACGGCTGTTCAAGAATCTTGGCTAGGAGGCTCAGTCCTTTTTGGTGGTGCTTTTGCTATCCTTATAGGTGGAATACTTGCTGATATTTTTGGCAGAAAAAATGTAATAACATTATCAGGCCTTATTTTCGTAATATCTGTTCTTATGGTTTATTATGCTAAAAGCTATGATTTTTTATTAGTTTCACGATTGATTCAAGGAATAGCTGTTGGATTTGTTGCAATAACTGTACCACTGTATCTTACTGAGTCAGTTCCTAGTTTAATTAGAGGTTTAGCTGTGACTTGTTTTCAATTGTTTCTAACTGCTGGGATTTTGATTTCTACAGCTGTAAGTCTGTTATTTATAACAAAACAGCCTAGTACAGGAGTAGAAATTGGTGATTGGAGAGCAATGTTTCTTACAGCCTTAATCCCTGGTTTAATTGTGTTTATCGGGGGATTATTTTTAATTAAATCTCCTAGATGGCTAATTATGAAAAACAAAGAAGACGAAGCAGAGAAAATACTTATCAAAACTATAGGTGTTATAGCTGCAAAAAAAACAGATGCATGAGGTTAAAGAATTAATTGCTAAAACTAAAGAAGAAGGTTCTATATTATCGAGTTTAACAAAAAAGCATTATTTAGTTCCTATGTTGATAGTGTTTTCTATTGCGATTTTAGCTCAAATGACAGGAATAAACAGCATATTACAATATGCTCCGACTATGCTTAAGCAAACTGGCTTAGGTTCTGTATATGCTGCTGTTGTTGGAGGTGTTGCAATTACGGGTCTTAATTTTATAACAACAGCTATAGCTGTTGTTATCGCTGATAAAATTGAGAGAAAGTTCGTAATAACATTTGGAACATTGATGGTTTCAATAGTTTTGATAATTTTGAGTATACTTTTATATGTTATGCCTGATACATCAGCTAAAGGTGTGGTATTACTTATCGGTTTTATATTATATATTTTCTTTTTCGCAATCGGTCCAGGAGCCTATATATGGGTAATTATGTCTGAGCTTTTACCGACAAATATCAGGAGAAAAGGTTTAGCGGTTGCACTTTTTTTAAATAGTATGGCTTCAGCACTTTTGGCCTCCTTTGTAATGCCTGTGACTCAATATTTTAATGGAAACTATGGGGTTATACTTGGATTTTGTGGTTTATGTACACTGTTATATAGCTTTATTGCATTTAAGTTTATACCAAGAACTAATGGACTTACTCTTGAAGAAATTGAGCAAGGTTTTGCAAAATAAATTTAAAAATTCATAAATCTTATAGATTTTTTGTTTAATAGTATATTATTTTAACTTAAAAAAAAATGAGTTTAATATGTTTAAGTATTTGTCAATTTTAGTTGGTTTATTAATATTTTCAATTAACGTATATGCAGAAAAGGCATTAGATATAGAAAAAGTCTTAGTACCAAATAGTTTATCTCTTTTACCTCCTCCACCCTCTACTGATAGCATTGCATTTATGAATGATAAAGCAATCTCTGAAGCATCATTTGCTAAAAGAAACAAAGGGAATAACCAGCGCTATATTGTTGCAAAAAAAGATGCAGGATATACAGCGACAGAAATATCCAGTAATTTTTCCAGTAGTTTTGGTTATGAAATTTCAAAAAAGACTACTCCTGTTATATATGATTTAATAGATTTAACAATAAAGACCTCATCTAAATCAGGAAGCTTTGCTAAAAATAATTATATGAGGGTTAGACCTTTTGTTTTTTTTGATAAGTCTACTTGTGATCCAGAGAGTGAAAAAGAATTACGTAACAATGGTTCTTATCCATCAGGCCATACCACAGAGGGTTGGGCTGTTGCATTACTGCTTGCAGAAATAAATCCATCAAATCAAGAGCAGATTCTTAAAAAAGGTTATGAATATGGGCAAAGCAGAGTAGTATGTGGAGCTCATTGGTCTAGTGATGTACAGGCCGGTTATGTGCTTGGTGGAGCTGTATTTTCAGCTTTAAACTCAAATAATCAGTTTAGATCTTTGATAAGTAAAGCCAAAAAAGAAATAAAAATAAACTAGGCTGGATTGTATATATCTATAAATTTAGTTTCTAAGTTGAATTTTTCGTTAAGAAGTTTGGCTATAGCTTTTACACCTTCTTTTTCTGTAGCATGATGGCCTGCAGCAATATAGTTTATGCCTAGTTCACGAGCAATATGGGTTGTTTTCTCTGAAATTTCACCCGATATAAAAGTATCTGCCCCAAGATTATATGCGTGTTCAATATAACTTTGAGCACCGCCAGTACAAATTGCAATTTTCTTGTTTATATTATTGGCTTTTATAGTGGTTGGGTTTCTATTTAGTTTTGTTTCAATATTTTTTTCTAGACTTTCTAAATTTAAATTATAATTTCCCATAACTAAAATATTAGGAGTTGGACCTACTCCAAAAAAATTAATATTAGTCAAATCTAATTTTTGAGCTAAAAGAGTATTGTTGCCTATTTCTTTATGTCCATCTAAAGGAAGATGATAGCTAAATAAATGTATACCGCTTTTTATTAATTTAGATATGCGCTCATATTTCATACCTGTTATCGTATATTTTTCACCTTTCCAAAAATAGCCATGATGGACTATAATTGCATCAGCATTCTCTGCTATTGCCGCGTCTATTAGTTCTTGACATGCTGTAACACCAGTTATAACTTTTTTTATATCTTTATCTCCTTGGATTTGGAGACCGTTTGGAGCATAGTCTATATAGTTTTCTATATTTAAGTAGTCATTTAAGTAATTTTCTAAATCTTTAAAGTACATGTTGCTAAAAAATAGTTTCTGTAAGGGGATTAGTTTAAATTGTATAGAATTAGCCTTTTATTTGAAACAAGTTTGCTATTTTTAGTGTGTATGAAAAAAAATAATTTATTAATGGATTTATATTGGTGAAAATAAAAACATTTAGAAAAGCTTATAAAAGAGGAGTTTTTAATAAACTATAGATATCTCATAATTTAGATTATGATGTTATAATTTTAGATTATATTTACTTAGTCAAAATATTTAAAAATATAATTATATTTTTTTGGAATTTTATATGAATAAAATAAAAAATGTTGTAAAAATTGGTAGTGTATTGGTAGGAGGAAGTAATCCAGTTGTTGTTCAATCAATGACAGATACATATACTGCAGATATTGAAAAGACTGTAAAGCAGATATTAGCTTTGCACAAAGCTGGTAGTGAAATTGTTAGGCTTACGGTAAATGATGAACCAGCAGCAGCAGCAGTGCCAATGATAGTCAAAGAGCTAGCTAAAAATGATTGTTACGTGCCATTAGTTGGAGATTTTCATTATAATGGTCATACACTACTTAGTAAGCATCCAGAGTGTGCAAGAGCTTTAGCTAAGTACCGTATTAATCCTGGAAATGTTGGTTTTGGTAAGAAAAAAGATACTCAATTTGCTGAAATTATTAAAATAGCTATAGAAAATGATAAACCTGTACGTATAGGAGTAAACTGGGGTAGTTTAGATCAAGCTTTGTTAGCTAGACTTATTGATGAAAATAATGCACAAGATAATCCCTTAACTTTACAACAAATTATGCATAAAGCTTTGATATCGTCAGCTTTAGAAAGTGCTAAATATGCACAAGACCTTGGTTTAGCAAAAGATAAAATTATAATTTCATGTAAAGTTAGTGAAGTCCAAGATCTGATAACTGTATACAAAAAACTAGCGAAAGAATGTGATTATGCCTTACATTTGGGGCTTACTGAGGCTGGTATGGGTACCAAAGGAATAGTTGCTAGTGCAGTTAGTTTAGGTATTTTACTACAGCAAGGCATTGGTAATACTATACGTGTATCATTAACTCCAGCTCCTAATGCTCCTCGTACGGAGGAGGTGCGTGTTTGTCGTGAAATATTGCAAAATCTTGGAATGAGAACCTTCACGCCAAGTGTTACATCTTGTCCTGGCTGTGGTAGAACTACAAGCTCATTTTTTAGAGAGTTGACTAGTCAAGTAAAAGATCATCTTGATGAAAAAATGCATTCATGGAAAGAACAATATAAAGGTGTTGAAAGCATGAAAGTAGCTGTGATGGGATGTATTGTAAATGGTCCCGGAGAATCTAAAAATGCTGATATAGGTATAAGTCTGCCTGGAAGTGGAGAATCACCGGTTGCTCCGGTATTTATTGATGGCAAAAAGGTATATACTTTACGAGGTGATAATATATCTGACGATTTTATTGAGATTGTTGAGAGATATGTTAGGGATCGTTATGGTAATAATACATAGGTGAATCTGGAAAAATGTCAGTAATTTTTATTAACACATCATTTTCAAGGTTAAAGCTAGGATATACTAATAATACTCAAGGTTTTAGTAAGGAAAAGTATGCTAAATTTAATTTAGCAGATAATGTTGGTGATGAGCGTATAGTAGTTGAGAAAAATCGTAATTTATTTCAATCATATATAGATGCTGATATAAAGTGGTTAAGGCAGAATCATACAAATATTATAAAAAATTTTGATGAATATAAAACTGGGTTTTGTGATGCTATCATTACAAATAAACCAAAACAAGCATGTGTTGTTTTAACAGCTGATTGTTTGCCTATAATCTTATTTGATAAAAAAATGACAAAAGTTGCTGCGTTGCATGCAGGTTGGAAAGGTTTATCTCAAGGTATACTAGAAAAAGCATTGAAAGAGTTTGTAGGACTTGATTTAGTTGCTTGGTTTGGTCCATGTATATCAGAAAATTATTATGAGGTTGGTGTAGATATATACGATAAGTTTGTAGATCAACATGAAGTATTTAGCCAAGCTTTTCGTTCGAAAAGTAAAGATAAGTATTTTTTTGATATGAAATTTGTTGCTAGACAGATATTAAATGATAATCATTGTTTTGATATTGTTGATTCTGGGCTTTGTACATTTAGTAATAAAATGTTTTATTCTTATCGAAAAGAGGGTGTCACAGGTAGGCAAGCCACATTTGTGTGGTTTGAGTAAACTTTAAAAAGGAATAGTATGTCAGAAAAACTACAAATGTTAAAAAAAATAATGCAACAAAAAGGCTATGATTTCTATCTAGTACCTTCAATTGATGATCATAATAACGAATATGTACCAAAGTGTTGGCAGTATCGTGCTTGGATAAGTAACTTTGATGGTTCGATGGGAGATGTATTAGTAACTACTGACCATGCGTATTTGTCAGCTGACGGTAGATATTTTACTCAGGCAGATTATCAATTAGAAAAAAAAGATTTTACCTTACTTAAGCAAACAAGTTTTGCCTCTAAAATAGAAGAATGGTTAGGTGCAAACTTTACAGATAAGACATTAGCTATAGACCCTAAAAAAATAGGGATTATTAGAGCTGAGAATATATTGAAAATTGCTAATAAAAATGGTGGTAAAGTTGTTTTTGATAGTGAAAACCTAATTGCCTTAGTGCAGCAAGAATTAGATCAAGCTGTACCAGTACCAACTGAAAAAATATTTGTTCATGAAATACAGTATGCAGGCCAATCTATTGAGTCCAAGCTTAATACTATTCGTAAAGATCTTAAAGAAAAAGGGCTAAATACATTAGTTATTTCTAGTTTAGATGAAATTATGTGGGCACTTAATATACGCGGTAGAGATATTAGTCATACACCTCTAGCAATTAGTTATTTGATTATTACTCTAGAAGAAGTTTATTTCTATATAGATGACTCTAAAATTAATACAGAAGTAAAAGACTATCTTGATTCAAATAATATTCTTATAAAAAAATACCTACAATTTTTTGAAGATTTAACAACTTATGAAGCTAAATATCTACTAGATATTTCAAGTGCAAGTTATGCAATGAAACAAGCTATTGAACAGCAAGAAAAGAGTGAAATATTTTTAGATAATTCTCCAATAATACTTAGTAAAGCTCTGAAAAATTCTATCGAAATAAACGGGGCAAAAGATGCGCATAAGAAAGATGCTGCCGCATTTATATCATGGTGGCATTGGATGGAAAATAATTATCAAGGTATTAATGAGCTTGAAGCCTCAGCTAAGCTCAAAGAGTTTCGTGCTAAGCAAAAAGGTTACGTTGAGGATAGTTTTTCATATATAGTTGGCCATGCTGCAAATGGTGCAATTATACATTATATGGCTAAAAAAGATTCACATCTAAAAAAAATAGATGATCAAGCACCTTTATTATGTGATTCTGGTGGACAGTATAAAGATGGAACTACAGATATTACAAGAGTACTGCATTTTGGTAGCCCAACAAAGGAACATAGAAGGTATTATACTTTAGTTTTAAAGGGGCATTTAGGTCTAGGTAGGGCAGTATTTCCCAAAGGTACTGTTGGTTCTCAGCTTGATATACTTGCACGTGAGCATCTTTGGCACTTTTGTGCTGATTATGGTCACGGGACTGGCCATGGTGTAGGTAGTTTTTTGGGAGTTCATGAAGGGCCTCAAAGGATAAATTCTGCTTCTAAGGTAGAGCTAATGCCAGGTATGATTTTAAGTAATGAACCTGGAGCGTACTTTCCTGGAGAATTTGGTATTAGAATAGAAAATCTCTGTTATGTAAAGCAGCGTAATCAAGAGTCTCCAACAGGTCATGGGCCTTTTTATTGTTTTGAGGATTTAACCTTGATTCCTTATGAATATAAACTTATAGAGACATGGATGCTTACATATACTGAGAAAAAAGCTATAAATAGTTACTATAGTAAGATTCGAAAGGAAGTTTTGCCTTTGGTAGAGGATCAAGACGTTAGAGATTTCTTATTGTTTAAAACTAGACATATTAAATAAGCATGGCTCATAAGAAAAATAGTAAAAATAAGAATAAAAATTCTAACTTTAGATATATCAAAATATTTATATTACTTGGTTTAGCTATTTGTGGGGGTTTTTCAGGAGCATTCCTTGATAAATTTGATTTAAAGGAAAAATTTATAAACTTTAGACATGCTGTTTATAATTATTTCACTAGTAGCAAACCTATAAAACATTATACTTCGAAAGATAATGAAAATATAATTGCAAAGTTTTTTTCTCAAAGTGAGGAAGCTAAAAAACAACAAGTAAATCAATTTGATAATTTAGAACAATATGCACCTAAAAGAGTATTGCCTGCAGTTACAAACTATTGCCATGATTTTTTAATCTATGGCAATCCTAGTTTTGGTGTAACAGAAGGTTTGGCTCAAATAAATCTTTATTTATGTAGAGATGGTTATGTGGTTGGTTATAATTATGCAACTAAAGAAGCTAGCTGGGTTGCATTTAAACTTACAAAAGCTAAAGTAGCCAATAAACTTGAGCGTAATGATAAGTTTAAAGAGGATGATGACGTTCCATTTGTATATAGAGCTACATTAGATGATTATTCTCATTCTGGTTATGATAGAGGTCACTTAGCATCATACGCATCTATGGACTTTAGTAAAAGATCAGCAGATGAATCATTTTTATTATCAAATATGTCTCCACAAAAGGCTGGTTTGAATAGGCAAGGCTGGGAGCGCTTAGAAAGAGATGAGCGTATTTGGGCAAATATGTATAATAATATATATGTTTATACTGGACCAATATATAAAAAACAAAAGATCCATAAAACTATTGGTGATAATAAAATAGCAGTGCCAGATTATTTCTTTAAAATAATTTACGTACCATCTGAAAATAAAGCAATCGCTTTTGCTATGCCAAATTCAAGCGTTAATAAAACAAAAATTGCCAATTATAGGGTATCTATAGAAGATATTGAAAAACGTACCGGACTGCACTTCTTAACTAATATTAAAAATCGAAGTGTAGTTGTTGAGAATGTTTCTTCAATGTGGCGAACAGCTTATTTATAGTGATCTTTTATGATTAATTTAGTTGCTTGTTGAATAATTTTTTCATTGCTAAGAGATTTTTTATTATTAAGGCTTGTATACATAATCCCAATTCCAAAAGGTTCTGAATCTTTTGGCCATATTATAGCTATATCATTGGTAGCTCCATATTCGCTACAAGTCCCAGTTTTATCTCCAATAATCCAGGTTTTAGGGGTACTGTAAGCTATCCTATTTACACCAGTATAGTTAGTTTGCAAATACTTTGTGAATATTAATTTATGTTTTTGGTCAAGAATATTACCAAACGTTAGTTTATATAGATCAGTAGTTATAGCTTTTGGAGTTGTTTTGTTTATATTGCTACTAGGTTGAGTATAGTTGATTTTTGGTTCAGAATTTTTAATATTCGTATTTTCATCACCAATATTTTTTATAAATTTATTTAGTTTCTTGATACCACCAAGCTCTTTGATTAAGATATTTGCAGCAGGATTGTCACTAAGTATAGCTGCATAGCAAAGTTGTGATATGGTTAAGCTTTTTCCTATATTTTTACCAGTAACTGGAGCGTATCCAAGTTTAGCTATAGATTGTTTTGATATTAGTATTTTTTTATCTAATAATCCTGGATTATGCATATCTTGTTTTAAGATAGCGCCAACTAGTAAGAATTTAAAAACGCTACAGATTGGGAAATAAAAATTATTGTTATAGGTAATAGTTGATTTATTATTTTTTATTATGTAAATTCCAAGCTTACCACCATATTGCTCCTCCAAGCTTTTAAAAGATTCTTTTAGAGCCGAGTTAGCCTGTGGCATAAATAAAAATAAGGATAAAATAATTATGAATAAGCGCATATAAATAAGAATAGCTGATCAAAATAATTTTTAGATTGTATATTAAAAATATTTTTTTGCAATGCTAAATGCTTCAATATTTTTTTTGCACTTAGTATTATAGCTAAACTCGTAACCATTTATATATAGTTAATCTGATAATATTGTGCTAAAGACGTGAGTAATAGCATCAGATAAATTATCAAAAGAATTATTTACTTTTCTTAAAATTCTTTTAAAATTGGCCCAAATTTTTTCTATAGGATTTAAATCAGGAGAATAAGCAGGAAGGTATAGTATCTGTATATCAAACTTCTCTGCTATTTTAGCCAATTTAGGAGACTTATGAAAACTAGCATTATCCATAACAACAGTAGTCTTTGGAATTAACTCAGGACATAAATGCTCTTCAAACCACTGATTAAAAATTTGAGTATCTGTATATCCAGTATACTCTAGCGGTGCTATAATCTTCTTTTCTAAATAGTTATAACCAGCAACTATACTTTTTCTCTGAGTTTGATAAGCAATAACTTCACCATAGCTAGGTTTACCAACAAGAGACCATCCTCTTAGTACAGACTGTTTATTATCCATACCCATTTCATCTAAATATACAAGTTTGTTAGGTTCAATAGTCTCAACAACCTCTATAAAACTTTGCCTATCTTGTTCTTTTCTTTGCTTATATTTAGGTGTCTTTTTTTAAAACTAAAACCAAGTCTGGTAAGACAATCATAAAATGTGCTTCTAGGTATTTCAGGAGCTAATGCTTCTCTAATATCTAAAGCCATTGCATCTGGATATGTTCTTAAGTAGCTTTCTATCGCTTCCTTATCTGTAAAGGTTGCTACTCTACCGCAACCCAAGCCTTGCTTAGATTTATAATCACCAGTTGTCTCGTATAAGTTTATCCAAGATCTAGTAGTACGGATATCTATATTAAAAAAATTACTTAGCTCTTTGTCTGTTAGGCCTTCTTTATATTTAGTTATTACGATATCTCTGAAATCTTGGCTATATGATGACATTTTTTCTAAATATTATAACATTATTGTCAAATAACTATCGGATTAACTATAAATTACAGGTGGTTTGTTATCCAAATCACTTGCATGTATTATTTTTTCTAAATCTTCTTTAGATGTATCATGTTTAATTGTTAGCATTTCATTTAATTGAGATATTTTTCGGTGCCTACCATTCCATTTCTCATGCTTTGATTTGGCTATTAGAGTGTTAATATGTGTTTGTCCTCCATTAAGTATGCTTGTAATAATATCATAAAATTGATCCATCATTTTTGCTTGCGCACGTTCAAAAATGCTTAAAAAATCATCATTTTTAAATATATGGAAACGCCTACATTCTAAAATTTGACCACTATCTATACCATCATCAATAATATGTGCGGTAACACCATAAGTAGGAGATCTATCATAAATTGCAAAGTTTATACAACCTCTGCCAGGATACTCAACGGGTGCTGGATGAAAGTTAATACCATTAATACTAGCTTTGTTAATTAGCCAACTAGGCACTAAAAATAATGTCTTAAAACAAATTATATAATCACCATACCAGTTTTTGACATCTTCTGTAAGCAAAGATTGTTTATTTGCAGTTGGAGTATAGTCAGTTAAGTATTCAGTAATTTGACAATGTTGAGATTTTAAAAAACGAATCGCCTTTTGAGTCATCTCACAATTAGTTGAACCAAAAAACAGTACTTTAGCATTTTTATAATTAGTCTCTAGCATGGTTTTAGCTTAAAATAACAAACAATTAGGTTTATGTTATTGTATTACAACATCATAAGATTGTTAAGTTTTACTGTTAAGGATTTTATTTATGGAATTACCAAAATCTACAAGATTGAAATATCGTTTAATGTCAAGAAGTGAAGAGGATAAAAACTTATCGGTTTTATTAGATACAAACCCAATAAATAGAAAATTTTTTCCTAATGGGGCTCTATCAGAAAAAGATATTCCAAAAATGATAGAAAGGTTTGTAGGTGGGTATGAAAAATATAAGGCTCCTATTTTTATGGTTTTTGATGAGAGAGGTACTTGTATTGGTCGAGCAGGCTTTGCTTATGCGGAAGAGCTAGATGCTATAGAAATAGGCTACTTACTAGATCATCAATATTGGGGAAAAGGCTATGCAACAGAGATAGCGGTAACTTTACTGAATTGGGCAAAAGATAATTTGGAATTTAGTGAGATTTTTGCATTTGCAACGATTGATCATCTGGCTTCGATAGCTGTTATGAAAAAAGCTGGAATGAGTTATGTTCGTAGACAAACACTAAAAAATGTTGATTGTGTTCTTTATAGGAAAAATCTTGGTTAGAATATTTATTTTTGGGATCTTTCTTTTATAATTAGCCCAATTATCATACTAAATATTATCAATAGCCAAACTAGTGTCATACCAACAAAAGTCCATATTGTTTTAGCGTGATTAATATATACCTTACCGACAAGGTTTGCTCTAATATCTTTAGGAATTTCTTTTATAATTTCACCATTAGGTTTTATGATAGCTGTTATACCATTACTTGTAGTTGAAAGAACATATTTAGAATTTTCTATTGCTCGAACTTGTGATATTTGTAGTTGTTGATAACGAGCTATAGAGTCACCAAACCATGAATCATCGCTAATTATTGAGATAAAACCCGCTCCTTGTAGTTGATCTCTAATTTGCTCTGGATATGCCGTTTCATAACACATGAAATTAGCCACGGAATATCCAAATGCTTGCATGAGAGGTTGTATTTTTTTGCCAGCATTAAAGTTACTAAGACCAGCACTATCTACATAACCAAAAAATTTAATCGGAAAATATTCTCCAAATGGTACTAGGTGATGTTTATCATATGTCCCGCTTCCTTTGCCTAACATTATCGAGCTGTTATAAATTTTTGCCCTAGTTGTTGATGCCTGATCAATACTTAACGAGCCTATAAGCATAGCATTATTATTTTTGTTAGCTATAGTGGTTAGGTTTTTGAAATAAGGATACATATATTGCCTGAAAGAAACTATTGCATTTTCAGAGAGTATTATTAATGAATTATTGTATTGTTTATCTATGTTTTCATAATATTCTTGCATTTTTTCAAAATTTTCATGCTCCCATTTAAAGCCTTGACCAAAGTCCCCTTGAACTAAAACTACTTTTTGAGATTTATTAGTTGTTAATGAAGGCTGGTAATAGTGAATAATTATGCCTCCCAGATAGAAACAAGCCATAAAGCTTAGAATTATAATAATTTTTTTAATGGTAATTTTATTACATAAGTAAAAGGCTATTATTGCCGCTATAAAAGCAACTATGTAGCTAACTAAATATACTCCACCAATATTTGCATACCAGATTAGAGGTGATTCTGTTTGTGAATAACCTAAAGAAACCCATGGGAAACCTCCCCATAATAGGTTAGCTTTTACTATCTCAAACAATGTCCATAAGGCTGGGTATAGTAAAAGTTTTACAAAATTATTAGCATTTCTAGAGAGGATATAACTAAAAGTTCCAAAAGGAATTATATGTAAAAAACTTAACAAAATAACTAAGGCAAGTGCTGCTGATATACCTGCTGCCATAGATTCAGTAAATAGGTGAATACTTATATACACCCATGAAATACTTGTGCCAAAAAAACCAATGCCAAATAAGGCTGAAATAAAGAAAGCACTGCGTATGCTAGTACACTTATTTAGCATATAAAAAAGTGATATTAAAGGTATGATTGCTAATATATCAATTCTAAATGGGGCAAAAGCAAATGTAAGTAATATACCGCTTAAGATTGGAGGGAGTATTTTAAAGATTATTTTTTTCATTATTTTTGAATTTCTCAATTAAAATTTTAACAACCTTGCGGCTATCAGCTTCTTGAATCGTGAATTTTAAACCATCCACAACTATGTTATCCCCTTTTTTTGGTAAACATTCTAGAGTCTGAATAATCAATCCAGCTACTGTATCATAATCACTATCATCATCTATAGAAGTACTAAAATACTTATTAAAATCTTCTATTGAAGTAGTAGCATCGATGATGTATTTATTATCTGCTATTTTGATGATATCTTCACTAGTTGTGTCAAATTCATCTTCAATATCTCCAACAATTTCTTCTAAAACGTCTTCTATAGTTATTAATCCAGAAATAGCTCCATATTCATCAACAACAATAGCTATATGATTTTGGCTATTTTTAAAATCTTTGAGCATAGCATTAAGTTTTTTTGTTTCAGGAATAAAAATAGCTGGCCTTAAAATGTTTTTAATATCTTCAGGCTTTAATTCTTGAGCATGTGCTGATTGTATTTCTTTTTCAAAAATTAGTTTTAAAAGATCTTTAGAGTGAAGTATACCCAAAACTTCGATTTTATTTTGACAGTAGACTGGAACTCTCGTATGGCTTGAGTTGATAGTTTTATCAAGTATTTCACTAACTGACATTGACATATCAACAGCGACTATTTTAGTGTGAGATATCATAATATCATCAACATCAAGGGAAGATATTTTCATAGCTCCTATTAGCATATTTTGTGAAGTTTTATCAATTACTTCATTACTGGCTGCTTTGTTTATAGCTTCTATAAGAGCATCTTCATTTTTAATATTAAAAATGCTTGAAGTTAATTTTTTTATAAATGGATTATTATCTGACATTTTAACTCTCTTGTATAAAATATGGGTTGGCTATTCCTAATTCAGCTAGTAGTTCTATTTCCAAATCTTCCATTGTATTTGCTTCTTGATCATTTTGGTGATCATATCCTAATAAATGCAACAAACCATGAATGAAAATATGTTGCCAATGTTCATTAATATTTTTACTTTGTTCATTAGCTTCTATTTCTAATACTCTAGGAGCTATAACAATATCTCCCAAAAAATTATCGATGATATCATCAGGTAAGCCTTGAGGTTTCTCAAATTCAAAGGAGATAATATTTGTGGGCTTATTTTTATTACGGAATTGTTTATTTATTTGTTGCATTGCATCATTTGAAACAATGTTTACATTTACTTCAGTATGATTGATATTATGTTTTTGAGCAACTAGTTTTAAGCATTTTAAAAGTAAGTTATGATCCGGTATGTGGTAGTTATCTTCATTAATAATATTTAAGTCAAATTTATCCATTTTAAGCACTCTCTTCATGCTTGTTATAAGTATTTAACACATGAAATAGAACCTCATACATAAATATATAAATCCTTGTTATTGACATGTTTTAATTTAAAATTTTAGTTTTATGTATTTAAATATAATGCATTATACATTTTTTTAGTACATCAGTTAACATTTTATACCATAAACTAAGTTTACAAAAGAGCTTACATAGAAAAATATTAGTCTATTTTGACTTAGTGGTTAACAGTAGGGTATCACACACAGGCACAAGATCATATAGATTAAAAATAAAAAACTATACTTTTGCAAAACATGGAGAAAATAACTTCTTTTCATGTTAAATACTAGTACAAAGTAATAATAAATTCTGGCTGTAAAATATATAAAACTTAAATGCAAACATTTAACTAATCTTAAATAAAAGTTTATTTTAAAGGATTTTATAGTTATTAAGGAAAAGCTTAAAAAAATATAAAATAGAACAAATATTTGCAATATGTTAATATATAAATATCGTAGACTGTAGTATATAAATAGGAGCTATTAAATGGATATGTTAAAAAAATTATTTAATGCCATTTTTTTATCTACAAACTATCCTACTGGATATTTTATAAATAAATATAATACAGATAACAACATTAATAATGGTTTCAAAGTTGATAAAGCTAATTTATCAAAGGATTTTTCAAAAGCATATGAGCAAGTTAGAACAATCAGGTAGTTATAATAATGATGAAAGTCTTACCTCTAAGGTTACAGTAAATTATCAACAGAATTTAAATATTGAGAGCTTACCTATTGATAGTAAGAGCTTAATAGAATTACATAAGGTTAGCCCTGAGCTTGCTGATAAGGTTATTAATATTGTATCTAATGAACAACAAAGTAGGCATGCTAATACAAACAAACAGTTAGAATTAGAAAATAAAGCCATTAGTTTTAATATGCTAAATATATTTCTAGCGACTATTGTAATATTTGCTGTTATAGGGTCTTCAACCTTATTAATCATCAAAAATCACGAAATATTAGGAGGTACTGTGTTAGGAGTATCTGCATTATCTGGAATATTAAGATTTTTTTCAGCAGGTTTTAGTAAAAGTAATTAGCTAAGTAGGAAATCTAAAAAATGATTTAAACATTACCTTCATGTTTATCATAAGCATTGACTATTTTTTGAACTATTTGGTGTCTGACAATATCAATAGATTTTAAGTAGCTAATAGCAACTCCATCAATATTTTCAAGTATTGAAAGAGCATGATTTAGGCCTGATGTCACATTTTTAGGTAAGTCAATTTGTGTAATATCCCCAGTTATAACAGCTGTGGTATTAAACCCTATTCTTGTCAAAAACATTTTCATTTGCTCTTTGGTGGTATTTTGGCTTTCATCTAATACTACGAAGGAGTCATTGATTGTCCTACCTCGCATATATGCTAAAGGAGCAATTTCTATTGCTTGTTTTTCAATTAGTTTAGTTACTTTTTCGACACCCATAAAATCAAATAAAGCATCATACATCGGACGTAGATAAGGGTCAATTTTCTGAGCTAAATCTCCAGGTAGGAAACCAAGTTTTTCGCCAGCCTCAACAGCAGGGCGAACAAGTACAATTCTTTTGACCTCACCTTTTTCATATGCTGCTACTGCACAGGCTATAGCCATATAAGTTTTGCCTGTACCAGCAGGTCCTACTCCAAAAGTTACAAAATTATTATTTATATGATCTAGGTAGATTGATTGATTTTGAGTTCTTGCTTTTAGTTTTTTTCCTCTAAGCTGGATCTCGGTCTCTTGTGGTTGATTTTGCTTAGGATTAGAATCATTGGCAATTTTTTCTTTTGCTGTAGCATTTAATATAGTAGTGATTTGTTTTAGGTCTAAATCGGTGTTTCCAGAAAGAATTTCTGCATAACAAGACTTAATAAACCTTTTTGCTTGAGTATTATTTGTACTTGAATCACTAGTTATTTCAAATTCATCAGCACGATGTTTTATTTCAACATGGAAATAGTTTTCTATGGCACGGATATTTTCATCAAGATTACCACAAAGTAACATCATAGAGTCATAGTTATATGGTTCTATAATAAGTTGGGCTTTATTCATATATTAAATTACTTCTCCTCTTAGAGAGTTGGGTAAGCTTTCTGTTATTCTAACCTTAGTGAATTGTCCAATCAAAGCTTTATTGCCTATAAAATTAACAATTCTATTATTTTCTGTTCTACCCGCTAGGACATTGTCATCTTTTTTAGAGGTTCCTTCTACTAATATACGTTGTTCTGTGCCCACCATTTGTCTAGATATTATTTGAGCATTACTATTTAGTAAATCTTGTAATCTTTTTAATCTTTCTTTTTTTACTTCCATAGGGGTATCATCTGGTAAATCAGATGCTGGAGTACCTGGACGTTTACTATAAATAAAGCTAAATGATTGATCAAAATTAATATCTTTAACTAATTTAAGCAGTTTTTGAAAGTCTTCCTCTGTTTCACCTGGAAAACCAACAATAAAGTCAGATGATATTGTAATATCAGAACGAATAGCTCTTAACTTTCTAATTTTTTGTTTAAATTCTAGAGTAGTATGGTTTCTTTTCATATTGATAAGTATTCTATCTGAACCATGTTGTACTGGAAGATGGAGGTGATTTGCTAGTTCTGGTACGCTTGCATAAGCATCGATCAAATTCTCTGAAAATTCAACTGGGTGTGAGGTTTGAAATCTAATTCTACCAATCCCATCAATTTCTGCAATAAAATGAATTAATAAGGCTAAATCTGCTATTTGACCATTTTCCATAGGGCCCATGTAGTGGTTTACATTTTGTCCTAGAAGGGTAATTTCTCTAACACCTTGTTCTGCTAATGCAGCACACTCACCTAACACATCTTCAAAAGGTCTATTTACTTCAGGCCCACGTGTATATGGTACTACACAATATGAACAGTATTTATCACAACCTTCCATAATAGATACAAATGCTTTTACACCTTCTGCTTTTGGCTCTGGTAAAAAGTCAAATTTCTCAACTTCTGGAAATGAAATATCTACTTGAGATTTTTTAGTTTCATCTTTTTGTTTAATCATTTCTGGAAGTCTATGAATAGTTTGAGGTCCAAAAACCAAATCTACAAAAGGAGCTCGTTTAATAATATTTTTACCTTCTTGTGAAGCTACACAACCACCAACACCAATGATTAAATGTTCATTTTTATCTTTAAGTTTTTTCCATCTACCAAGTTGATGAAATACTTTCTCTTGAGCTTTTTCACGGATAGAGCAGGTATTTATTAAAACAATATCAGCACTTTTATAATCATCAGTTTTTATAGTTGTATAATGTTCATTGAGCACGTCATGCATTTTTTGTGAATCGTACTCATTCATTTGACAACCTAAAGTTTTTATGAAAACTTTTTTTTCTTCTTTCATTTAATTTAAACCTTTAAATTCTTTTGTTATTTTAATCTTTCTATAAGAGTACTAGAGATTTATTATAATAAAACGCGCATAAATTTTACCATAAAATTTAATTAAAAGCACTTTTGCTAACTAGACTAATAAAGCTTATTAATGCAAAATACTAAAAGTCTTTTACTAAATTTAATTTCTGATGAAGCAAAATCAATTTACTCAGGATGATATATGGCAATATTGTCTTCAACATACTAGTAATTTATCTATTAATTTAGATCAAATTAGTACTTATACTAAAGATAATGTCCATGGCGCTCAAATGTTATCTGAAAAAATAGTTGCTAAATTTCTACAATTTTTGGTTTTTATTACAAAAGCAAAATTATGTGTTGATGTGGGTACATTTACAGGAATGTCAGCTATTGCAATGGCTGAAATTTCTACAGATATAAAAATATATACTATAGATAGACCCAATCAGTCTGGTGAAAATGTCGCAAAAAAATTTATATCAAAGTATCCAAATATTGAATACTTTAAAGGAGATGCAATCGATATTTTACCAAATTTACCTAATCAAATAGATATTGCTTTTATAGATGCAGATAAAAGTCAAATACAAAACTATTTTGATATTATAATAGAAAAATTATCTGATAATGGGTTGATTATTGTCGATGATGTATTATGGCGTGGAGAAGTTTTAAATCCTCAAGATAAACGAGCTAAAGCTCTTGATACTTTTAATAAATACGTATTTCAACGAGATGATTTAGAAAGTTTAGTTCTACCTATTCGTCATGGAATTAATTTAATAAGAAAGGTTTTATAAAAAATGGCAAAACTATATTTTAGGTATTCCTCAATGGATGCGGGTAAAACACTTGATCTTCTTAAAGTTGCCTACAATTATAAAGATAGGGATAAAACCCCATTAATTTTAACATCTACAATAGATAAAAGAGCCGGTCTTAATAAGGTCAAATCTCGTATAGGGATAGATCAAGATGCTTATTCATTGTCTAATAAGGATAATATTTTTGATTTTGTAGAAAAATATAATGATAAAGATCAGCTGGATTGTATTTTGATAGATGAAATTCATTTTTTTAATATAGAGCAAATTTGGCAATTATCAGATATCGTTGATGTGTTAAATATCCCAGTGATTTGTTATGGTTTACGTACTAATTATTTAGGCGATCCTTTTGAAACAGCAGCATTACTTTTAGCTATAGCAGATACATTAGAAGAGGTTAAAACTATTTGCCATTGTGGTAAGAAGGCCAGTTTCAATATGATGGTACAAAATGGCAAAGCAGTAAAAGAAGGTAATCCTATAGTTGTTGACGATGATTCATTAAAAAAGATAGATACTAGGTATGTGTCTGTTTGTCGTAAACATTGGAAAGAAGGAGTGTATAAATAAGAAAGAATTAGTTATTGATTTACTATGCTTGTATTGTAATTTGGAGATAAAACAAGATTCAAAAATCGTCCTGTACCAGAAATATAGGAGTAACTATGGTATACATCTTTAGGTATATATATAGATGCTGGGCTTTCAATAATTTGTGTGTGTTGGTCTTGGTAATTTCCAAATGTAACACTTACTTTTAACCCTGAACCATCATCATTATTACCCATAAATACAAAATTACTATCGCAGTTATGTGCATGAGAATCTACATGGGCTTCATAGGTTTGTGAATAGTCAATATCGAAAGTTCTTTCAATAATATATAACTGACTGCGTGGATCAAGGCGATTATCCATAAATACCCATCTTGAGCCGACTCCATCACGATGGTGTAAGAGCTCAGAAGCACCTTTTATAAAAGGCTTTGATATTTCAAGATTATTGCTAAATCTCTGTACGTTGGTTTTAGTTATACTATTAGAAAGAATTTTTCTTTCTTGGCCAAAATCTTTTGGGTCAATTATTTCGTAAGCTTTTGGATTATTTTGAGCAGCTTTGGTGTGATATTTAGAGGTGTGTGTAAAGACATTTTTACCTACTAAAGGGTGGTGTGGTTCAACTCTAAAGTGGGCTATTCTTGCGATTTTGTCAGTAAGATCTTGGGAAAGATTAAAATCAAAATTTTTAGAATTATAAAAATGTTGTAAAATTTTTGCGATATTGATTAGATCACAGATACCAGCTCTTTCTCCGATACCCATTATTGAAGTGTCAATAATGTCAATACCAGCTTCAATTGCTGATATAGCATTTGCTTGAGCTAATCCAAGGTCATTATGCAGATGTATTTCAAGTTGACAGTTAAGTTTTGTTTTGAGTGATTTAATAACTTCATAGCACTGTTTAGGATGCCAACCTCCAACTGTATCAGCTAAGCTGATACAGTCTGCACCAGCTTGTTGAGCTAATTCAGCCAGCTCAACAAGCTGATCTATAGAGGTTCTAGATGCATCCTCAATAGTAAATCTAATTTTAAAACCAAAATCCTTAGCTAGTTTGATAGATGTGTTTACTTGTTCTTTAATCCATTGGCGTGATTTATTATTAAATTTGGTTTCAAGTGATATATCATTAAAGGAAGCCCATATACCAATCCATTGAGCATTAGTTTTGCTTGCGATAGTAATATCTTTTATATTAGCTCGCGAGTGAACTAATAGCGTAGCATTATTGACAGATTTAACTATTTCACAACAATTATGCAAGTCATCTTCAGAAATACTTGGATTACCAATTTCAATAATATCGACACCAAAATGGTTTAGTTTGTTTGCAATAGCTATTTTTTCAGCAAGTGAAAAATATACACCTTGAGACTGTTCTCCTTCTCTTAGAGTACAATCAAGAATCTTAACTTTCTTCATTATTCATTTTCCCTAAAAAATTTAACACTTGGGCTAAAAACTGTTTACGGGTTTTTTCATAAATCAGCCAGTGTGTTGCTTGCTCAAGTACTACTTGTTTTTTTGATTTGACATTGGTTAACTTACTATATAAGTTTCTATCTGCGAACATGTCTTGATCACCATAAATAACTAGAGTTGGAGTAGTTAATTTATTAATATTATATATTGGTTTGTTATTCCATATTGAGAAAAGATCTTTCATAGGACCCATAGGGCGGCGTAAAGAATTTTTAATAATAGGGTTTGAGTCTATTTTAATATAATCTTTACCAACCTGGTCTATAACTTTTTGATTAACTATTGATTTATTATTTTTAAGCATAGTTTTCCAGTGGTGTTCGATCATTTTCCAAGTGATATTTTGGTAAGCTGGGAGTTCGTCGCTAAAGTTATTATTTTTACCTTTAAATGGCTGTACAACCATAGCATCCATTTTAGTGTTTAGGCGACTACCATACATTGAACCGTAGAGTATTAAATGATTTACTTGTTTAGGATGATCAATGCTATACATTGCTGCAACGATTGAACCCCATGACCACCCTAGTAGAGCTAAATCTTTTTGCTTGGTTTGAGTTAAAATAAAATCATTAGCTCTTGCTAGTTGCTTAATAGCATCTTTTGCTTGAAGGGGATATATACCTTTTGGTGCAGGGTTTTTTTGCATTGAGTTTGGATATGATGATGAGCCTTCACCAATAAAATCAATTGCCCAAACATCATAGCCATTAATGGCTAATGAATCCATTAATGAATAGTCAGGTACATCAAAAGCTTGAGCTGATGGTATACTTAAGGGATTTAGCAGTATAATTACACCTTGATTAGTTTTCTTTGAGGAGTTTTTTTCTTTAAGGTGAATTTTTTGATTATTATATTCAATATAATAGTTTTTTGAAACTATACCGCTATTAGCATAAAGGCTAGAGAAATAAAAACTTATTAAAGTTAAAAAGAGTAATTTAGATTTCTGCATTATTCCAAGTTCCATTTTGAGGAGTTATTTTTTCAATCATGACTGGTTGAGACATATCTATTTTTAATAAGTTTGGGGCGTAGGTTGGTTGTAGGTTTTTCCTATCTAGAGCAATTTTAAATGCTTCAAAACTAGCCCCAATTCCAACTATATTAGCTACGGGACAAATTACCGCCCAAGGGGCATTATTGCTTACGTATGCATCCGCCCAATCTGCTAAGGCTCCATGCTTAACAGATACTTTGGCACGTCTATCTTTGATAATAGAAATTGATTTTCTAACCTCAGAAGTTAGTTCTTTACCATGAGAAGGATGGCTAAGTACAAGTTCATAATCATCGGTTTTATCATTAAAAACCATAACTCCACCTCTAAATGGTGGTGTCACAGCAATCCATATTGAATCAATTTTAAGTTTCTGAGCAGCGCGATGAATTATTACTCTAGTTACAAGGTTATCTGTCGCATCAACAACTATATCTGAGCCAAGAATTATTTCATCAATATTATTTTCATCAACCATTTCTTTTATTGAATTGACATTGATACTTGGATTAATATCAAGAATAGTTTCTTTAGCACAATCAGCTTTATTTTTTCCTACTCTAGAAATTCCAGAAAGCATTTGGCGGTTAATATTGCTGTGGTCAAACTCATCACCATCAACTATTTGAATATTACCAAAACCCATCCTTGCTAAGCTTATCAAAGTAATACCTCCGACACCGCCAGCTCCTATAACTGTAATTTTAGTATTCTGTAACTTACTTTGTTCTTGAGGTGTTATTACACCAATATTTCTTGCGTAGATTTGTTGTTCAATATTTGCCATTATCTTAATCCTTTATTTATATTTTATAAGCTTCCCAGTGACCACATTCTGGATTGATAACTTGCACTGGATTGGTGAGATTATCCATATCTATATATATACCTTTTGGTGCTGTAGCTAATGGCTTTTCGCCGATAAGTATCTGAATAGCTTCATGGCAACTAAAAGATGCTAGAAGACTTGCTCTTATTGGTGTAATTATCCATCCTGCTTTAGCTGCGCAAAAATCATTGGCCCACTGTTGAGGGGCTCCTTTTGTAACAGAGTATTGGGCTCTTTTTTTCTTAATATCATTGACAAGATCAGTTATCTTAGTATCAGATATTGATTTACCTTTTGTTGGGATATTTAAAGCATCTTCATAACTAATGCCATCTGGGAAAAAAGCAGATACAAAACCACGATGAGGGGGGCTACCAGACATTGAGATGCTAGGTATATTGTGATTTTTGGCTGCACGATGCACGACTATCCTTGATGGCATATCATCTAGAGCCTCCATAACTAAATCATGTCCTTTGATAAGTTCATCGACATTATCCTCAGTTACTTTGATATTATGAAAACTAGTGCTGAGAAAAGGGTTTATGTCTTTTAAGTAATTTTCAGTAGATTCACTTTTATATTTGTTCATAGTTGAAGACATCGCGATCATTTGACGATTAATATTTGAAAGCTCAAAAGTATCTGGGTCAACACCACTTATGTGTCCAATACCACTTCTTGCACAAAGAATTGCTTCCATGCCACCAACCCCTCCTAATCCAAAAATTATAATACGTGAATCACGTAATTTATTTTGCTGCTTTTGGGTATATACACCTATGTTTTTTTTTGTAACTTCAGTATAGAAACTATCTTTATTTATTTGATTAATCATGGAGGTTAAGGTCTGATATGCTAGTTTGTAGCACCAGATACTACTATGTATACTTGAATCGTTCAATATGGTTATAGCAAATATTTATACTGAATGTTTTTTTAAGTAAATTTGTTTAAAATTTAGTAGATATAAATATATGAATTTACTTGATTAGCATTAAAATATGCTTAGCATTTCTGACTCCTAGATCAGCGGCTTTCTTATAATAATGCATAGCTTTATCTTTATCATATGGAACGCCATTTTTTTCTTCGTTATAATATAAAGAAGCTAATTTATAATATGCAGGACCATAGTTTTTGTCCGCTGCTTTTTCATAGTATTTAAGGGCTTTGTCAAATTCTTTAATATTATAGTAGTATTTGCCAACATAATATATAGCATATACATCATCAGCTTTTGCAGCTTGCTCTAGTTTATAGAACTCCCTGAAATCTCCTTTTTGAGCAAAAACTTGCATTCTTTGTATTTGCTCTTCATGAGTTAGTTGAATATTATCTTCTATTTCTTCTTGAGTGTTGTTTTGCTTTTCTTCTTGAATATTTTTTGTTCTTATGTTGTTTAGGTATGTTTGTTGTGCTAAACCTGTCTCTGGATTAATAATTATTGGCGTTAAGGAAGATTTTTTTGGATTAATATTTTTTATAATACTGTTGAGTATGTTTTGCGTAAAATTACTTTTATCATTATAGAAATAATAAACCATACCTTCGTATTTATTATTATTTTGATTACCAAAGTCTATTCTTAATGATGATTTATTATGTTTGAGTTTTGAGATTATAAAAAAGTCATTCATATAGTTATTACTAATATTTTTGGAGTTGTTGATAAGTCTTATAGGTATATAAATATTGGTGATACTTTTATAAAATTGCTGGAGTAAAGCTTTGTCAACATTAAATAAGTTTAGATAAATTAAACCATTAAAATCTTTAAGTTCCTGTTTAGGTATGGAAAGTCCAACATTTTTTTTATATTGAATTTGTTTATTTCTTTTAATTTTTTCTAAACGTTTTTGATTAAATATTTTTTCTTCTTCAAGTCGCTCCTGTGCTTGTTTTTTTGTTTCTTCTTCTTGCTGTTTTTTAATTTGTTTATTAACCTGTTTATTAACTTTTACTATTTGTTTTTTTGCTAATTCAGATACTTTGGGGTCTGAGCTATATAGCAAAGTCTGCCACAGCATTAAGGATCTATAATTATCTCCAGCTTTTGAAAAGTTACGAGCTTGAATTATTATAGCGGGCTCATAACCTTCTCTGGCAGCTGTTGTAAGATATTTGATTTTAGCATTAGTAGTTGTTTCGATAAGCATGTTGGAATTATATGCTAAATATATCTCATATAAAATTTCAGGTTCAACTATAGATATTAATACATTGTTATTTTCTATGAGTTGGGCTAGGGTGATAATAGATTTTTTATAACCAAGATCATAAGATTTTTTTAGATAATCAATAGCTTTTTTGTCATTTTTATTTACTCCTAATCCATCTTTATACAGTATAGCAATTTGATAGTAGGCTTTTGGATAGTCTTTAGTTGTAGCTTTTTTATAGTATTTATAGGCATAAGAGTAATTTTTTTGAGTACCATAACCGTATTGATATAAGTAACCTAGATAAAAATAGTCTTCAGTTGTTGCATTATTATTGTCAGCTAATTTAGAAAGAATCTCAAAGGATTCTTTATATGCTTCTTTATCTTCATTTTGGATGCTTAAAATAGCATTTGAATGTTCTTCTAAAAACATTTGGTGTTTGTAGCTTAAATAACTATTAACTCCAAAAACACAGCTGCTGATTATACCTAGTATGATTAGAGATTTTATTGTATTTTTCTTATTTAGGGTAATAGGCCCTATTTTTTTTGGTTTTTTAGAAGTGTTCTCTTTTTCAGACATTTGCATAGCTTCTAATGGTATACTAATTAGATTATATAATAGTTTGATCTTACATTTAAGATAATTAAGTTTTTTATTAAATTTCAGATTGAGAGATAGCTATTTGTTCTTTTTCTCTAGTTAAAGTATCCGGATCTTCCAAAGAAATTCTACCAAAGTGCCCATTTCTAAAATCATGAACTATATTTTGAGCTGCTTGCTTTATATTGAAGTTAGTTTTTGAGCCAGAGATATCTTTGAGTATTTCTTGGGGGTGTTTTTCTATAAGACTTTTTTTATTTATTATAGTATAGCGATTTAAAAAACCACTAGGATTTTTTTCTTTTAAAAAATCAATCAAAAAGCAAGCTGTTCCTTCATAGTCCATCGCAGTATCTCGAATAGATCCTATACTCGCAATTCTAAAACCACTAGTCTCACTTTTTGGACTAGGGAACATTATTCCTGGAGTATCAAATATCATAAAGTTTTTACTAATGTCTATACGTTGTTGGAGTTTTGTGACAGCAGGTTCATTACCTGTTTTAGCGACTTTTCTACCAGCAAGCTTATTAATCATGGTTGATTTTCCAACATTTGGTAATCCAAAAATAATAGCCCTTATTGGTTTTAGGACAGTGCCTCTGTTTGGACATTTTCTCTGCGCAAGTTCAATGATTTTTTTGATTACATTCTTATCTTGAAGTGTATTTACAGCAATAGCACTTCCTTTATAATGATTTAGCCATTCTTTAGTAACTTTAGGATCAGCTAGATCATTTTTTGATAATATTTTAATAATAGGCTTATTGCCTACAATCTGTTCTAAAACATGATTGCTGCTAGAGTCGGGAATACGGCCATCAACAATTTCAATAGCAATATCAATAGATGGCATTTTTTTGCGAAACTCTTTAGTAGCTTTGTGCATATGCCCAGGAAACCAATGTAACATTGTAGATAAAAATTATAAATTTAGTTAATATAAAACAAGATTTTACCTATTAGAGCTATTATATGCAAAGTTATATTCTTAAAGGAGCAAAAATTTATGATCAAACAGGTTTCGAAAATAAGGATATAATAGTTAGAGATAATATTGTTAGTGCTATTGTAGACAATGCAAAAGTAGCTAGTTTTAATCTGCCAACTATTGAGTTAGATTCAGCAGATTTTGTAATACCTGGATTTATAGATATACATATCCATGGCTCAAAAGGTGCAGATGTGATGGATGCTGATGTAGATAGCTTGGGTGTTATTTCAAAATCATTATATTATCAAGGAGTCACGAGTTATCTTGCTACAACAATGACAGCAGCAAATGATCAAATATTAAAAGCTATGGAAACTATTAAATTATATAATTCTCAAAATCATTTTGAAAAAGCACGAATTACAGGTGTTCATTTAGAAGGTCCATTTATATCTTCAGGTAAAATTGGAGCTCAAAACCCTAATTATTTACAAGAATCTGATGTTAATAAAATGGCAGCTTGGCATATGGCTTGTGATAATATGGTCAAAAAAATAACAATAGCTCCAGAGATAAGAAACGCTAATAAAATTATAGAGTTTTGCAATAGTAAGAATATTATAAGTTCAATTGGGCATACTAGTTGTACAATGGCTCAGGCTTTAGATGCTATAGAGCAAGGTTGTAGCCATGCGACACATTTATTTAATGCGATGACTCCGATTGAGCATCGAAATCCTGGAGCAGCAGCAGCACTATTAATGTCAAAAAAAGTTTTAGCAGAGTTAATAGTTGATGGCATACATCTTCATCCTGATATGGTTAAGTTTACTTATGAAATTAAGGGTAGTGATAATATAGCATTGATTACAGATGCTATGTCAGCTCAAAGCTCAGGAAGTGGAGTTTTTGAGCTTGGTGGGCAAAAAGTTATTGTTAAAAATGGTGAAGCAAGGCTAGAAAATGGTGTGCTTGCAGGGAGTGTTTTAACCATGAATAAAGCTTTAGAAAATGTTTTAAAATATACAGGATGCAGCTTGCATGAAGCAGTTAAAATGACTAGTACAAACCAGGCAAAATCATTAGGGTTAAAAAAAGGACAGATTAAGATAGGCTATGATGCTGAATTTGTAGTTTTAGATAAAAATTATCAGATAAAGAAGGTTATTAATTAAGAAATGAATTTTTTGATATTAGATACATCAAGTAAATATTGCTCAATTGTTTTATCAGCTGGTGGTAAAATTTATAATGATACTAGAGAAATTCCTCGCCAGCATAATAAATATATTTTAGAAATGATAAAGGAAGCTTTTGATAAATTAGGGATTGATAAAAAATCATTAGATTTCATAGCTTATGGAGTTGGTCCAGGTAGTTTTGTTGGAGTTAGGCTTGCAGCAGCAGTTTGCCAAGGCTTCGCAGTTGGTTTAGATATACCTGTGGTTGGTTTTTCTAGTATGTTTGCTATATCCAAAAGTGTTGAAACCAAATCGGAAAATGTAGCTGTTATTCTTGATGCTAAAATGGGTGATTTTTATTTGGGCTTATATGATAATCTTTTAGATAAGATAATTTCAGAAAAAGTTTATAAACTAGAAGAGTATTCTAAAAACTTACATATGGGGTATGACCTTGTAGGAGATAGTATTGCTGAGTTGGATGTTAAGAATGAAGATTTTAAATTAGATGTTGACCATGTTGTTGATTTTGTATATAAAACATATAAACAGCAGGAGAAAGATTATAAGTTAACTCAAGCAACTTTTCCTGTGTATCTTAGGGGTACTAGTCATTGGAAAGTTAAGGAGTAGAGTATATGTGTAGATGGATAATGTATCATGGAGATAAAATAAAGATGAGTGATCTTTTGGTGGATCCAGAAAACTCACTTATACATCAAAGTATACAATCATCTCTTGGAGCTGTTCCAGTAAATGGGGACGGGTTTGGCATTGGTTGGTATACAAATCTACATAAAGAACCTGGAATTTATAAGGATGCTCAACCAGCATGGAATAATCAGAATTTACTATCTATAGCAAAACATATAAAAAGTAGAAATTTTATGGCACATGTTAGAGCAAGTACTATCGCTCCAACAGCTAATTTAAACAGCCACCCTTTTTGCTTTAATAATCAAATTTTTATGCATAATGGATCTGTAGGTGATTTTGATAATATTAGAAAAGAAATAGAGCAACTGATTAAACCAGAGTATTTTAAATATAGGTTTGGTTCAACAGATTCTGAAGCAATATTCTTATTAGCATTATCAAACGGTTTAGATAAAAAGCCAAAACAGGCGATCGTTAAGTCTATTGAACAGATTATGAAGATTCAATCTAAAAATGGTTTAGAAGAAAGGGTTAAGGCAAGTATAGCATATTCAAATGGTGAAACTTCTTACTCATTAAAAATGTCTACCATTACAAATCAGCCATCGCTATACTATATAAGTTATGAAGGTATTTTAAAAACTCTTGATTTACCATTTAAAGTAAATAATCATAAGAATAGTTATGTTGTATTATCAGAACCATTAGTTAGTTCTGAACTGTATACTTATGTGGATAATTATTCTTGCATTGAGATTACAGAAGATAAATTTAAAGTACAAAAAATATAAAATAAGGAATAAAAATGGCTTCTTTAAATAAGAAAATTCAAAATGTATCTCCTTCTGCTACTAATGCAATGGCAGCTTTGGCCAAACAGATAAAAGATGAAGGTAATGATGTGATTTCACTTGCTATTGGTGAACCAGGTTTTAATACTCCAGATGTGGTTAAGCAGGCTGGTATAAATGCTATTAATCAGAATATTACAAAATACACAAATGTTGATGGCATTAAGGAATTAAGGGAAGCTATAGTTGCTCGTTATAAAAGAGATTATGGAGTTAATTTTGCTGCAGACCAAGTTTGTGTAACATCAGGAGCTAAACACAGCTTACATAATATCTTTAATTGTATTTTAGAGGATGGAGATGAGGCCTTATTTTTTGCTCCATATTGGGTATCTTATCCTGCAATGATTTCTCTAACTGGTGCAAAGCCTATAGTTATGAACACCAAATTTGAAAATAAATTTGAAATTGATGTTGCTGATTTGGAGAATTATATTACAGATAAAACCAAAGCAATTATTATTAATAATCCAAACAATCCAACAGGCCTTATTTACTCAAAACAATGTATTGAGGATTTAGCAAACTTATTAAGAAAATACCCAAATATTTGGATTATTGGTGATGATATTTATGATCAATTATTTTTTAAAAAAAGAATGACATTAATAACTGAGGTTGCCCCAGATTTGGCAGATAGATATGTAATTGCTAGTGGTGTTTCTAAAAATTTTGCAATGACTGGTTGGAGAGTAGGATTTACTATCGCTCCAAAACCCTTAAATGATGCACTGAAAAAATTTCAATCACAATCAACTACATGTGCTTGTTCAATATCTCAATATGCAGCTATCACTGCTATGAATATGCCTATAACAGATTTACAGTATTTTGCTGATTCATATAAAGAGAAAGAGAGCTATGTAACCAATAGTTTACGTAGCATGCCATATATAGATGTGAAAAGTGCTGATGGTACTTTTTATCTTTTTCCTGATTTAAGAGAACTTATTAAACATACAAATTTTGTAACTGATGCTGAATTATGTAGCGCATTACTAAAAGAAGAGTTTGTTGCAATGATGCCAGGGGTAGCGTTTGGTTTAGAGGATTTTGCTAGGATCAGTTGTGCTAATGAAATGTCTGAATTAAAAAAAGCTATGGATAGATTAGCAAAATTCATTAATCGACACACCAGTTAAATACTGCTACAATCTCTTATTATTTCTCTTTTAAATTTGCATATGAAAAAATGTGGTTATATTTCAATAATAGGAAGACCCAATGTTGGTAAATCAACTCTCTTAAACAATATACTCAAATATAAAGTTAGTATTACTTCGCGTAAACCTCAAACTACTAGACATCAAATAACAGGAGTTAAGACTCTTGGTGATACACAGTTTATATATGTTGATACTCCAGGTATTCATACAAAAGAGCCAAAAGCTATTAATAAATTTATGAATAAAGCAGCAACTACTATGGTAAAGGATGTTGATGTGATTTTGTTTGTAGTAGAAATTGGTAAATGGACAGAACTTGAAGATAATATTGTTGAAAAGCTCAAATATGCACAGATGCCGATATTTCTAGTAGTTAATAAAGTAGATAAGAAGAAATCTTTAGAAGCATCAATGTTTATAGAATCTATTAAAGAAAAATTAAGCTTTTATGATGTGATTTATGTATCTGCTAAGCAGGGGCATAATGTTAATGAACTTGAGACAAGAATTGAGAAGCTTTTGCCTGAGTCAGAGAGTTTTTTTTATGAAGATGATCAGATTACAGACAGGAGCGTTAAGTTTATGGTTTCTGAGATTATTCGTGAAAAAATTATGCGAACTATAGGTAATGAAGTACCATATCAAATAGCTGTAGAAATAGATAGCTATAAAGTAGATACGGAGAAAAGTATAGTTGATATTTATGCTAGCATTCTTGTTGAGCGAGATAGCCAAAAAGGCATAATCATTGGGGCTAAAGGAGCTAAATTGAAAAAAATAGGTACAGATTCGCGTATAGATATTGAAAGGCTTGTCAATATGAAAGTTAATCTTAAAACACATGTGAAAGTTAAGAGTGGATGGTCTGATGATGATCGTGCCTTAAAATCATTAGGTTATGATTTGATGTAGGAAGTATGCAGGTTATTAAAATTAAGCAAACACGTAAAAATAGAACTATTATTTATATGTGTTTAGTTTTTTTTGTTAGCTGTATACTAAGCTACTATTTTGATAAAAGTTTCTTATTTTATTTAGGTTTTTTTCTAGTGTTTGTATCGATTGTTTATGAGGTTAAAAACAAAATTTCTATCACAGCTATTATTTTGCCTGATGAACAGGGTGGCTCTTTAAAGTTTATTATAGATTCAAATGAAAGTGATTTCTGGGTTCTAAAAAAACACATAATTATCAATGGATGGGTATATTTGTATGTTACTCAACAAGGGTCAAATAAAAAGTTAAAAATTTGGTTATATAAGTCAGATTTTGTAGAGCAGGATACTCTTAGGGACTTAACAAGATATATTCTATTTGCATTGAAAAATTAAGCTTAATTTTTTTATAATGTATAATTTTTTTAGGATATATGTAGGGAAATTTATTAATGTTTCAAAAAATTAAAGCTAAAATTAAAGCTTCTATAGCTTATGATCAAGTTGTTGAAAATGAGCTTCTAAGGTATGCATATTCAACTGATGCAAGCCTTTATAGAATGATTCCAAAGCTAGTATTAATTGTAAGAAATGAACAAGAAGTAGTTGAAGTAATTAAGTTAGCAAATATTTATGGTATTAAGTTGACTTTTAGAACAGCAGGGACAAGTTTGTCAGGACAGGCTGTGACAGATGAGGTTTTAGTAGTACTTGCAGCAGACTCTTGGCTTAAATATGAAGTTTATAACAAAGGTTTTAAGCTCAAGTTGGAGTCTAGTATTATTGGAGCTGAAGCTAATAGATACTTGAAAATATATGATCGTAAAATTGGTCCTGATCCAGGCTCAATCGATACTGCTAAGATTGGAGGTATAATAGCAAATAATTCAAGTGGGATGTGTTGTGGAGTAGCTAAAAATTCATATTCTACACTTTATTCTATGAGAATAATTTTTGCTGATGGATATGTCCTTGATACAGCAAAGACTAAGAGTATTGATGAATTTAAGAAAAATAAAAAAAAATTTATAGATTCAATTTTGAGTATTCGCCAGCAAATATTGGATAACCAGCAGATGGCTTCTTTTCTTAAAAAGAAATTTTCTATAAAAAATACTAGCGGTTATAGTTTAAATGCTTTTTTAGATTTTGATGATCCTATTAAAATCATAGAGAGATTGATTGTTGGTTCTGAGGGAACTTTAGGATTTATTAGTAACGTTATTTTAAATACTGTTCCAGAATATAAACATAAAGCTTTGAATCTTATATATGGTAGGTTAGATGATTTAATAGAATTAACGCTAAAGTTAAAGTTAATTACACCATCAGCAGTTGAACTCTTGGATTATGTATCATTAAAGTCAGTATCCAATATTGAAGAACTACAGCCTTTTTTGATTCCTTTAAAAGATAAAAATATTGCTGCAATAATGGTTGAATTAGCTGAAGATAGTAAAGAGAATCTTTATGGCAAGTTAGAGGTTATAAACGAATATACTAAAGATGAAAATATATTTCATCAGGCTGGCTTTAGAACGGGTGAAACTGAGATGAAGACCCTTTGGAGGGCTCGTAATGGAGTATTACCAACAATTGCAGGGCAAAGACCTAGAGGAAGTAGTGTTTTAACTGAAGATGTTGCTGTAAATATTTTAGATTTACCAAATCTTATTTTAGATATTAAAAGGCTGTTTATAAAATATGATTATTTAAATGCAGCAATATTTGGCCATGTGCTAGCAGGAAATGTTCATTTTATTCTTACTCCTGATTTTAATGATAAAAATCAGATCATAAAATATGATGGTTTTATGCATGAGTTTACATCTCTAGTTGCCAAAAAATATAATGGTTCATTAAAGTCTGAGCATGGAAGTGGTCGTAATATTTCACCGTTCGCTATAGTTGAGTGGGGTGAAAAATGTTGGGATATTATGTGGCAAATTAAAAAGCTATTTGATTTAAATAATATATTAAATCCGGATGTTAAGCTTACTAAAGATAAAAAATTACATATAAAGAACTTAAAAGAGCTAAATAATGTTGATGATCAAATAGATAAGTGTATGGAATGTGGATTTTGTGAACCTGTATGCCCATCTAGGAATATTAGTCTTTCACCAAGACAAAGAAATACGGTTGCTAGAAAAATAGAAACTCTGGAAGGTTTACAAAAAAAACAATGGCTTAAAGATTTTGATTATTATGGGGTCAAAACTTGTGCTACAACGAGCTTATGCAAAATGCGTTGTCCGGTAGATATAGATACTGGTGCATATATTCTTAGTCGAAAAATACAAAATAATAAATCGCTTAATCATGCTAAGCAAATAAATTACGCTAAGCAGAAAGTTAGCTTAGGTAATATAGTTGGTAGTGTGGTTGGAAAGAAAAATTTGCAATATGTTACTCAGCAGATACATAGTAAGTTTAAGTCTATTCCTATATATAGTTAATCTGATGCTATTACTCACGTCTTTAGCACAATATTATCAGATTAACTATATTTAGGTGTCTTTTTTTAAAACTAAAACCAAGTCTGGTAAGACAATCATAAAATGTGCTTCTAGGTATTTCAGGAGCTAATGCTTCTCTAATATCTAAAGCCATTGCATCTGGATATGTTCTTAAGTAGCTTTCTATCGCTTCCTTATCTGTAAAGGTTGCTACTCTACCGCAACCCAAGCCTTGCTTAGATTTATAATCACCAGTTGTCTCGTATAAGTTTATCCAAGATCTAGTAGTACGGATATCTATATTAAAAAAATTACTTAGCTCTTTGTCTGTTAGGCCTTCTTTATATTTAGTTATTACGATATCTCTGAAATCTTGGCTATATGATGACATTTTTTCTAAATATTATAACATTGTTGTCAAATAACTATCGGATTAACTATATTTAGAAACTATGCCTAGTATACAAAAAGCTATATTTACAGATACTAAGCAAACTATTAAGAAAAAAATTTTATTAATACCATCTTGTCCAAATAGAATATTTGCAGGCCAAAAAAAACAACTGAAATATTCAAATCAAACTATTTTAGAGAGCTTAGGTTTTGATGTTAGCTATCCAAAAAATTTAAACAATCAATGCTGTGGTCAAATGTATCATTCACAAGCTAATTTTGAACAACAAAAACGATCACTAGATTTGCTTCAGAAAAGTATTGATTTTAATAAATATGATTATGTGACTATTGATAATAGTTCATGTGCAAGTTTTGCTAAAGATCAAGGTGTAAATTTAATAAATATTAACAGTATTATTCTTAGTAAGTTGAATAATTTAAACTTGGTTAAGAAGTTTAAAAAAATAGCGTTACATATTGATTGTTCAACAAGGAAACAAAATATAAACCAAAAATATATTCATGCATTAAGTAGATGCTGTGATGAGGTTGTTGTACCAGAAAGAATATACTGTTGTGGTTTTGCTGGAGATAAAGGATTTACAACACCAGAATTAAATGCAGCTAGTCTTAATTCTTTAAAAGCACAAATTAAAGATTGTGACATAGGAGTTACTTTTAATCGCAGCTGTCAGATAGGCTTGTCATATTATGGCAAAGTAGAGTATATTCCATTTCCAGAATTATTATTGAAATGCTTAGAATAAAGTAAATTCTTATTTAAGTTTACTAAAAATATCATCAGTTACTTTTTCAACTTTTTGGTCACCATTTGCTTTTATATATTTAGGTGTTTTTGTGTTATTTGATGAGAAATTTTTATAAAAATCAATCAGCTTAGAGGTTTGATTGTGATAGACAGCAAGTCTTTCTTTGACAGTATCTTTATTATCATCTGTACGAGTGATTAATAATTCTCCACTTATATCATCCTTTCCTTCAACTTTTGGAGGGTTAAATTTAGTATGGTAAGTTCTACCTGATGCTGGGTGAACTCTTCTACCAGTAATCCTTTCAATAAGTAATTCATCTGCAATATTGATCTCTATTATATAATCAATATCAATGCCTAATTTATCTAACTGTTCAGCTTGAACTATAGTACGTGGAACTCCATCAAGTAGAAAACCATTTTTACAATCATCTTTTGTGATTCTGTCTTTAACTATTTTTATTATAAATTCATCAGATACAAGTTGACCAGCATCAAGTATATTTTTTAGTTCTTGACCTATATCACTACCTGACTTTATTGTTTCTCTGATCATATCTCCGGTTGAGATGTGGGCAATATTATATTTTTGTTCTATTATCTTTGCTTGAGTTCCTTTACCAGCACCTGGCGCTCCAAGAAGTATTATACGCATAATTGTTTCAGCCTTAACCTTTAAAATCTATAGTTTACTTAGTATGGAATTAATTATAGAATAAAAGGGGTTATATATCTAGAATTAGAATATCTAGTTTTGGAGTAAATGGGTGAAAAGAGCTTTATGATATCACTACTACTTGAGAAGAGACGGAAACAAGCGCAAAGGACTGTTTTAGGGGTTGAATATGATAATTCATCACTTGCTGCTATCAAGCTTGATAAGTCAGGAAAAGATTATGCTTTGGTTAGTTGTGATAGTGAGATTTTTAATTCAGAAGCATATTTTGAAGGTGAATTAATAACTGATTATATAGCTAGTGTTATCGCAAATATAATAGCCGTAAACAAGCTTGGACGGTTTGTGAAACTAGGTTTTACAAGTTATAACGATATTGATGTTATAAGAGAAGAGATTACATGTGATAAAAAAGCTCTTGAAATTGTTACAAAGGAGGGGCCATCTTTTTATATTAGTGAACATTTTTTGAAAAAAAAATATCCAGAAAACTATAAAGATATAGCTTATGACTTTTCTTCTAATATGGAAGAAAAAGGCTCTCTAGATATATATTATATAACGGATGTTCAGAAAATAGAGCAGTTAAATTCTATATCTAAAAAAGTTAAAAAATCATTATCTGTTTGTACTTTGGATAAGCTTGTAATTACTAATTTTGTTAATGATCTTTTTTTATCAGAAATATCAAAAAACTCTAATGATAGTGTTTTTTTAGGACTCTATTCTGATAAAATATCGGTTTATAGTTTTAGTTATGATGGGGAGATTAAAAATTACGATATTGTTAAAATTTTTGATTCTAATATGTCTGATTCTAGCTATGTTGATGAGGCTATACAATTACTGTTAAGATTTATGGATTTTATGTCTTTAGATTTTAGCAGTAATGACTTTGAAAACTTTGATGCTGCTCAAGATAATAATGTATATGTTTATGGGCTTAAACAAAATTTTGAAAGTATTTTTGCTTCTATACTAGAATTATCACAAAAAAAATGTCAAATATTAGACCCTTTTATAAATATTAATGTTGAAAATTATGGTGAAATTAAAGAGCCTTATAGATATGTTATTGCTATAGCAATAGCTATGCAGGAGGCGTTATAGTATGAAAAATCTTAATTTTATACGTGGCCGCTGGAGGAAAAAGCAGCTAACATATATCGCAATAGATTTAGGTTTTATGGCTGTTGTAGCATTTGTTTTAATGTTTTTACTTTCTATAATATTTTCGTGGTCAAGTGAAGATGATATGAAAATAGAAAACTATATACAGATTCAAATTACAAAATTAAATAAAGAAGCTGTTGAATATTCTTCTGTGAAAACTCAAAGAGATAAACTTTTAGATATGTCGTCGGATTTGGCAAATATTAAAGCTAGTCAATATTATATTTTACTTGGTATTGAAAAGATTTCTCGAGCTATTACCGACCAACTTTATATAACTAATATTAATTATGTTTCTGGAACTGATAATGTAATATTGAATGGAGATGTCGAGGATTTAAAGCTTCTTTCTGTCTTTATGAAAAATTTAGAAATAGAATTTAGAGTTAAAAAAGTAGAGCTCAAGAACTTAGGTTCTGAAAGAAATGGTAAAAGAAGTTTTTCTCTTGAATTTAAGTTTGGTGAGGATAATGCCTTTAAAGGGGAGAGTATTCGATGATGGGTAAAATAGAAAATTTCTTATCTAGTAAGCACGCTAAGAGATTTTTATATGCCCCTTTAAAATTTAAGTTGCCTGTGATGCTAATAGTCCTTTGGGTTTTTATGGTGATTTTTTATGGTTTATTTGTTAGCCCAGTTCTTTCAAAAGGAACACAAATTAAAAACCATATTGAAGCTATGGAAGCTCGAATTCCAATGTTAGTAAAAAAACAAAAAGATTTGATTGCGCTAAAGGGGCAAGTTAAAGTACTGGAGCAACATAATGCCGAAGAAAGATTTAGTATCCCAGAACGCCACTCTGTGCCAATATTTTTATCAGCTTTAAATGAAGATATTAGTAGTTCTGGAGTTGCAATTATAGACTTATCACCAGCAGGTGTTGAGAAAAACAAATATCTTGATCTATATGCTTTAGATTTTAAAGCTAAGTTAACAGGTGATTTTTCGCAATTAATTAAGCTCTTTGTGGCATTGATTGATATGAAAGATATTGCAGTAATTACCAATATTAATATTAAAAAAGAGTCTGATGACAAATTGGTTACAGAGCTAAATTTACAGACCTATTCTCGTCAAGGAGTGGGGGCTTAAGCTATATGGATAAATATAATAAGAAAAAAATTATATTTTTTATACTTGTAGTTAGTTGTTACAACTTAAGCTTTGCTAATTATGAATCTAGAGTAAAACAAGTAGATCAATTTATTGATCAAAAAATGAAAAATGTTAAAAGTACAGAAAAACTTGATATACCTGAGTATAAAGGTGATACGTTGACTTTCGAGAGATTGTCAAAAATACGTAATGTATTTAATATTAATCATTTATTGCCTTTTGAAAAAATTGTGCCCCAAAAACAAGAAAAAACTATAAAGAAAGTTGTTAAATTAAAAGCTATTATAACACCACCGGAATTACAAAAAATAATGAATACCAAAACCACTAAGTTACAACAGTACCCATTAGATTCTTTTAAATTTAAAGGTACTGTTTATCAAAATAATGAAAAATGGGGCATAGTTGAGAACTCTATGGAAAGTAAACCTATATATTTAAAGATTGGAGAGTTTGTTGGTCAAGATTATGGACAAGTGTCAGATGTAACTAAACAAGGAGTGATTGTTACTCAATGGAACAAAAATACCCAAAAAAGAGTCTGGGAAAAGATTCAAGCTACTATACATTAAGGTAAAATAATGTTTTTTGAAAAAAAGAAATTATTAGCTATATTTATAATATTAAGTGGTTTTTTGAGTTGCAATGTATCTTTAGCTGATTCTAAAGATAGCCAGACTTTGTCTTCAAACAGTATACAACAAGAGCAAGAAACTGAAGCTAAGATTGTGGGTAGAGATGAAAATATCCAGAAAACATATGATAAACATATAAAAGATCTTGAATTTCATCGTAGCTTAAATGGAAGTGCAGTCTTTGATGTGACTTTTGAGGAGAATATTAGTAATTTCTCAGGCTATAAAACTGAACTTTCAGAAGATGGCTATACATTAAAGATAAGATTTGAGGATACAACAATATCTGATAAGTGGATTAGTAATATTGATACTAAAGTCTTTAATACTATAGTTGATTCTATAAAAATTCACAAGGAAGGAGATGATGTGGTTTTTGTACTTCATTCTCTTGATAGAATTACACTTAGCGATTTAAAAGAAGGTGATACATTTAAGTTTAAAATAGATAGGCGTAATAGTCGTGTAGAAGGTTTTAATATTAATGAGCCTATTTCTATATCTTTCAAAGATACTCCTGTACAGACAGTCTTGCAAGTTTTGTCAGAATTTGCGGGATTAAATTTGGTTGTAAGTAGTAGTGTTCGAGGCAATATTTCTATTGATTTAAAAGATGTTCCTTGGAATGAAGTTATGAATATTGTATTGGTCAGTAAAGGCCTTGCTACTAAAAAAATGAGTAGTATATTATATGTGGCTACAGCTGCCGAAATTGCTGCTCAAGAGCAATTGGAGCTTCAAACTAAAAGATCTTTAGAGAATAATGCAACCTTAGTCACACAGTTTATTCCACTAAACTATACTACAGCACAAGCGGCTCAAACAGTTATAACATCTATGGCAAAGCAAAATGGTGGCATAATGTCTCCACGCGGTAGTATAACTTCTGATGCACGTACTAACACCCTTATTGTAACAGATACGGAAGAAAAAATACCTCGTATTAAAGAAGTTGTAAATGAAATAGATATTCCAAATGATCAGGTTTTGATTGAGTCTAGGATTGTGGAAGTAAGTAGAACAAGCGGTTTGGAACTAGGTTTTAACTATGGAGTTAGTGATCCATCTGGAAATGTTACTGTAGGTCTAGATACTTTTAATTCAACAGCAGGAGAGGGTGAAGATAGCTTTATAGGAACTACGGCTGAGCTTGCTTATACTTTGGCAGGAGGAGTTAAGCTGAGTATGGAAATTAGAGCTCTTGAGAATGAATCACTAGCAAACCAAGTAGCATCACCTCATTTAATAGTTGCTAATAATGAGACTGCTTTTATTAAACAAGGTCAAGATGTACCGTATAATCAATCTACAGCATCAGGTGCAGCATCTATTGCCTTTCAGGAAGCCGTATTAGAGCTACAAGTTACTCCTCAAATAGCTCCAGACGGTAATATAGTTTTAGATTTGCTAGTAACAAAAAATAGTGTAGGGTCACAAGAGTCTGCAGATCTTCCTCCAAATATTATAAAAAGAGAAATAACTACTAAAGTTATGACTAAAGATGGTGATACTATTGTGATTGGTGGGATTTATGAAAAGAATCAAACAGAAACGCGAACCAAAATTCCTTTTTTAGGAGATATCCCGTACTTGGGCTATTTATTTAGTTATACAAAGATTTCAGATGACGATAGTGAGTTATTAATTTTCATTACACCTAAAGTTATCGAAACAAAACTTCAGAGATAAGCATATAAATGGTTGCAAATATGTTAATATTTAGGTATCTTATATAGCTATAATTTTTATATATAAGGGGTGATTAGTAGCTAACTATCACAGTGTGTAATTAACATATAATTTTGAGTCAAAAATGATCAGAACAAAAAATATTTTCTTAATAGGCCCAGTTGGTGCTGGCAAATCTACTATTGGTAAACAACTTGCAAAAGAACTAAAATTAGAGTTTATAGACTCAGATGATACTATTGAAAAAAAATGCGGAGTTGACATTAACTGGATCTTTGATCTTGAGGGAGAGGATGGTTTTAGAAATCGTGAAAGAGAAGTCATTTCCGAGATCTTAATTGAAAAACAAAATATTGTACTAGCTACTGGAGGTGGTGCAATTTTAGACCCTGATACAAGGTCATTATTGTCATCTAGAGGTAAAGTAGTGTATCTTGAAGCAACAATTGAGCAGCAACTTGAGAGAACAGCTAAAGATACAAAAAGGCCTTTATTAAGGGTTGATGATAAAAAGCCTGTACTTGAGCAGCTTATGTCAGAGAGAGAGCCTCTATATAGAAGTATAGCTGATGTGGTTGTTGAAACAAATGGCGCAACAGTTAAAAATATTGTTAATAAGATATCTACATTTCTAGTAGAAGAATCGATGTTGTGATAGATAAGTTATTAATAAAGCCTACATCTAGTAAAAGCTATGAAATAATTATTGATTCATCATTGGATTTCTCATACCTACAGTATTATATTGCTAATAAGCAAGTCTTGATTGTTACTAATACCATACTTGAGAGTTTGTATTTAAATAAGCTTTTAAATGCTCTTCCTAAAAATATAGATACGAAAGTTTGTATTTTAGAAGATGGTGAGCAATATAAATCTCAAATCAGTTTAGATAAAATATTATTATCATTGCTTGAGAATAAATTTAACCGCTCGTCAACGGTGCTTATAGCTTTAGGCGGAGGTGTTGTTGGTGATATTACAGGCTTTGCTGCGGCTATATACCAAAGAGGAGTTGAGTTTATACAGATTCCTACAACCTTGCTTTCACAAGTAGATTCATCAGTTGGTGGTAAGACAGCGATAAATCATGCTTTAGGGAAAAATATGCTAGGAGCTTTTTACCAGCCCAAACTTGTATATACTTCGTTAGAATTTTATAAATCTTTGCCACAAAGAGAATATATTGCTGGATTAGCTGAGGTTGTCAAGTATGCATTTATATCTAAAGATTTTTATAATTGGCTAAGCTCTAATACAGAAAAAATATTGGCTAAAGATGAAAAAATTCTTATTGAGATGGTTAAGAAAAGTTGTCAAATTAAAGCCCAAGTAGTTGCAGATGATGAAATGGAAGTTACAGGGACTAGGGCCATACTCAATTTTGGCCATACATTTGGTCATGCTATAGAAAAATGTCAGCAATATTTGGGTTTAAAGCATGGCGAAGCTGTGGGAGTAGGTATGGCTCAAGCTATTGATTTTTCTAGTTTTTTGGGAAAAATAAATCCACAACAGGCACAGCAGTTTAAAAACTTTATTATTAGTTTTGGTATTACGATAGACTTGCCAAAAGATATATGTATACGAGAGTATATTGATGCTATGTTAGTAGATAAAAAAAATAGTAATAAAGAGTTAAAATTTATTTTAATCAATGATATTGGCGATTTACAGCTTTCAGCACAACCGATGCAAGCTTTGAGGACTTTTGTAGAATCTAAATAAGTCTAGGGTTTTAAATATTAATATTATATACTATTTCAATAAAAACTTAATATATTCGCATATGTTTAAAAAAAATCTAGTGTTTGGAATATCAATTTTCATTTTAGTAAGTATAGCTGATGCTAAGTACTATGTTTTAGATAGTCAGAAGCGTCAATTAGCTAGTTGTGATAGTTTAGAAATAGAAAAAGATAACCAAGAGCGTTTTTCTAGAGCGGTTTTTTCTGGATGTAACGGTATCGGTGAAGTATTCTCATTTAGTGGAGATTTTAGATATCGAAAAAGTTAGTTACTAACTTTTGCTATCAATTAAGTCTTTAGTAGCTTTTTTTAGTTCATTTCTATAGTAGTCTAGGTTTTTTGCAGACTCATCTTTTAGGTCTTTGATCTGTTGAGTTAGGAAACTTACTTGGCTTTCTAAACTTTCTTTTAAATCAGAAATTCTTTGCTTAGATTGCTCTTGTACAAGGTCACAGTATGATCTGGCATCCTTTGCTAATCTTTCAGCTGTTTCACGACGTATACTTTCTTTAACTAAAGCTGAATAAAGTCTTTTGATCTTTATTTCATTGTCTGATTCATTAAGTAGAGTTGACCACTCTTCAGAAATGTTTTTAAACAAGTCTAATTCATCGATTTCTTGAAGTATTTTTATAGCATTTTGACTAATAGCCATCAGGTTTAATCCTTATAATTTTTATTGTGGTAAAACTATTTTAGATAAATAATAGTTGTTTGAATAAATTTGTAAATCTAGATTAGATAATACCTAATTGTTTGACTAATTTAAAGAGTAATTTTTTAAATAATTTTAGTAAGTATATATTGGCTGTATGGTTAGTATAGTATAAACTAGTGTAATTCTAATATTTATGTATCTCTTAAATATGTTAATAAAGAATAATGATCTTATATTTAGCTCTGTTGATAAAATTAAATATTCAGCACGAAGAGGAATGCTTGAGCTTGACATAATTTTGGCACCTTATTTAAACAATTGCTATATGAAAGAGGGACTTGTAAATAAAAAATTGTTTGTTGAGTTTTTAACCTCAGAAGATAGTGATATGTTTGAGTGGCTTTTTAAAGGGCTTGAGCCACCAGAAAAATATAAAGATCTAATACAAAAAATTATACAAGAAAAGAAAAAATATAATCACAAAAATCTAAGCTAGAAGAGGAAATTGTATGACTAATTTGCTAAACCATACAGGTGAGTACCCTATTTCTAAGGAAATAATGAATATTTCTCAATATTGGTTGATAAATGAAAAGGAAGCAGTAACAAAGCTTGTTGATAAAGCACAAATATCTAATCTTCAAAAAGCGCAAGTTAGGGAAAAAGCTTATAATTTGGTTGCAGAAGTTAGAAAAAGCAGGTTAAAAAAATCTGGTATAGATGCTTTTATGATCGAATATGATTTGTCTTCAGATGAAGGTATAGTCCTTATGTGTTTAGCTGAAGCTTTGTTAAGAGTTCCAGATAAATATACTATTGATTTATTGATTAAAGATAAGTTAACAAGTGCAGCATGGAAAGAGCATGTAGGTTCAGAAAAACATTTATTTGTTAATGCTGCCACATGGAGTTTGATGTTAACAGGTAGAATCCTTAAAGATACTAAAGGTTCATATCGTAAAGTTTTTCAAAACTTCCTTAAAAAATCTAGTGAACCAATGATTCGCCAAGCAATGAAGCAAGCAATGAAAATAGTTGGTAAGCAGTATGTTTTAGGAGAAACTATTGAAGAAGCACTTAAGGTTTCACAAATAAAAGTAGCAAAAGGGTATAGTTATTCGTACGATATGCTTGGTGAAGCAGCGATGACTATGAAAGATGCAGAATACTATTATGATCAATATTTACATGCAATAAACGAATTAGCCAAATATGCTAGCAATAAAGAAATTAAAAATAATCCTGGAATTTCTGTAAAGCTCTCAGCACTTCACCCTCGCTATGAAGTGGCTAAGCATCAAAGAGTACATGCAGAAATTTATCCTAAATTACTAAAGTTGACTGAGTTGGCAAAGCAAAACAATGTCGGTATGAATATTGATGCTGAAGAAACAGAGAGATTACAACTATCTCTAGAGCTAGTAGAGAGGTTGGCTCATGAGCAATCATTGGAAGGTTTCGATGGTATTGGTATAGTGGTTCAAGCATATCAAAAAAGGGCTCCTTATGTACTTGAATATTTAGCCCATCTTGCTAAAAAAACTAATAGAAGATTTATGGTTCGTTTGGTTAAAGGAGCTTATTGGGATGCAGAAATTAAGCATGCTCAAGAACAGGGACTAGATGGTTATCCAGTATTTACACGTAAATATCATACGGATGTTTCGTATCAGGCGTGCGCTAAAGTGCTTTTTGAGCAACATAAATATATTTATCCGCAATTTGCAACTCATAATGCCCAAACTGTAGCAGTAGTATTGGAGTTAGCTAATGGTAATAAAGATTTTGAATTTCAGTGTTTGCATGGAATGGGTGATGCTTTATATGATAATATAGTTGGTAAACCGGGGTATGAAGATATCCCATGTAGGGTATATGCTCCGGTAGGAGGCCATAAACACCTTTTAGCATACTTAGTCAGAAGGTTGCTTGAGAATGGAGCAAATAGTTCTTTTGTAAATAGAATCGTTGATGAAAACTTGCCTATTGAAGAGCTTATAGAGGACCCAGTTAAAAAAGCTATAGACTATGGTTGTGGACAACATCCAAATATTCCTTATCCAAAAAATATAGTTGCACCGCGCTTAAATTCACAAGGTCATAATATTAATGATTTTGCGGTGTTAGATAAAATGTATAAGTCTATTGATAAATACAGTTCTAAAAATAATTATAAGGTTGAACCAATAGTTACAGGGATTAAGTTTGATCAAGTTGCAGCAGATGATGTTACAAACCCTAATAATAATGAAGTTATAGGTACAGTTAAAAAAGCAGATTTTGATGTTGCTAAAATAGCTATGAGTAACGCTGAAGAATCTTTTGAAACTTGGAATGCTACGCCAGCTAAAAAAAGAGCAGAAATTTTAGAAAAATTTGCAGATTTATTGGAATTAAATACTAATAAACTAATAGCTATAGCAATGATTGAAGCAGGTAAAACGTTAGCAAATGGTATTGATGAAGTTAGAGAGGCTGTTGATTTTTGTCGTTATTATGCTGCTCAAGCTAAAAGAGAATTTGGTGAACCGACTGATCTACCGGCGTTATCAGAAAATTTAAAGCAAATTCAATTTAGTGGTAGAGGAGCTATCATATGTATAAGCCCATGGAATTTCCCATTAGCTATTTTCTTAGGTCAAATTACAGCTGCTCTAGCAGCTGGTAACACAGTAGTAGCTAAGCCAGCTGGCCAAACTCCAATAATAGCTTATACAGCGGTAGAACTTTTATTTAAAGCTGGCTTACCTGAAAAAGTATTGCAATTTGTTCCTGGCTCAGGCCGAGTCTTAGGTAATGCTTTAATAAAAGGTTCTGACTGTAAAGGTGTTATATTTACAGGATCAACCGAAGTTGCTGCTGATATTAATCAAAATTTAGCTAGAAAAGATGGTGAAATAGTTCCATTTATAGCAGAGACTGGTGGACAAAATGCCTTAATTGTTGATTCATCTTCTTTGCCTGAGCAAGTTACTGCAGATGTAATGCGTTCAGCTTTTGATAGTGCTGGTCAACGTTGCTCTGCTTTACGAATATTGTGCCTTCAAGAAGATATTGCTGATAGTTATATTAAAATGATAGTTGGGGCAATGAAAGAGTTAAAAATAGGCGATTCAAAATATTTAGATACTGATGTGGGACCTGTGATTGATCAAGCAGCAGCAGATGATTTAAATTTATATATTGAAGAGAAAAAAGATATATTTAAATTAGTTTACCAATCTCAATCAAATCAACAGACTGAAAAAGGCACTTTTGTGCTTCCGACTACTTTTGAAATAAATAGCTTATCAGATATGGGTAGAGAGCAGTTTGGTCCAATTTTGCATATAGTTAGATTTAAAGCAAATAAACTTCCAGAATTAGTAAGAGATATTAATTCTACTGGCTATGGTTTGACAGCTGGAGTTCATAGTAGAATCAATGAAGTGATGAACTATGTCAAAAACAATATAAAAGCAGGCAATGTTTATGTGAATAGAAATATTGTTGGAGCGGTTGTTGGTGTACAACCGTTTGGTGGGCAAGGTAAGTCAGGTACTGGACCTAAGGCTGGTGGCCCATATTATATGCATCGCTTAGCAAATGAAAAACTATCAGGTGTTGGGGCTGTTGAAGAGAGATATAATCCTGAAAAGCTAGCAAATGATGAAAAACAAACTAATAAACTTATTAGAAATAAATATAGCATTGCTAGTATTGTTGATGGAGATAAAAAAGATAAAAAATGTGAAGCTAAAGCTATAAAATCAGCAAATGGTAAAGTTATAGGAAAAGCGTATTATGCAACTGTAAATACTGTTGATCAAGCAATCAAATTAGCCAATAAGAAAGCTGAGGCATGGAGTAGTACCAGTGCAGAAGAGAGAGTTCAGTTTATTGATAGATTTTTAGGTTTACTTGAAAAAGAACGCTATATGATAGCTTCCTGCTTAGTGGTTGAATCAAATATATTAGTTGAAGATGCACATATACAGATTGATAAAACTATTCAACAAGTAGCTTATTACTGTTTACAGGCTAAAAAAGAATTATCACATCCGCAGATATTACCAGGTCCTACTGGTGAAATAGATGAGTTAAGCTTAAAAGGTCGAGGCGTAGTAGTTAGTATGTGCTCAAGTTCTGACTTGTTGATTAGGTTTGTAGGTCAAGTAACTGCTGCATTATTAGCAGGCAATACTGTGGTGGCAAAACCAGCATATACAGGAAACTTAGTAGCTTATAATATTACTAACTTACTACTTAAAGCTGGAGTTAGTTCAAAAGCTTTACATTTAGTATTATCTGATGAAGAAGAGATTACATCAGCTTTGTTATTTAATAGTAAAGTGGCTTTGGTTGCATTCTCAGGAAGCACCTCTTCTGTTAAACAAATACATCAAGCATTAGCTTTGCGTAGAGGAGCAATTATACCTTTGGTAGCTGAAACTGTTGCAAAAAATGATAAATGTACTAATTTAGCTATAGAAACAGCATCACCATTATATTTACGTAGATTTGTAGTTGAGAAAACTGTAAGTGTTGATACTACTGCCTCTGGGGGAAATGCCTCTTTAATGAGTTTGGAGGAGTAAAAACATTGCAAACCTATTTCCTAGGTGATAACTTAAGTTTTATAGTGTTTTTTCTTTATAGAGAATAGCATTATTTAGAGGTTAGTAAAAACTCTCCTTTATCTGATTTTTTTAAGCTAAAATAGGAAAATAAAAATGAGTAATGAATCTACTAAAAAAATGTCATTGTTTAGCGCTATTCTTATAGGTGCTACTTCGATGGTTGGATCTGGTTGGCTATTTAGCGCCCAATTAACAGCTAAAAATGCAGGTAATTGGGCATTTTTAGCATGGATTTTTGCGGCAATATTAGTTTTAATGATCGCACTATGTTTGGGTAAAGTTGTTTCTATGTATCCTGTTAGAGGTGCTACAACTAGGTCAAGCGCTATATCTCATAACAATATATTTGCTATGCCTTTTGCTTTTGCAAACTGGTTTGGGATTGTAGTTGTTATATCATCAGAAGCTCTAGCAACTACCCAGTATCTTTCAGGGGTTAAATCTATGGATTGGTTAATGCAGAATAATGTATTGACTGTTGCAGGTACAGCATTTTCACTTTTTGTATTACTTGTATATCTTTTAATTAACTTCTATGGTGTTAAGCTTCTATCAAAAGTTAATAATGCTATTACTACGTTTAAAATAATAGTACCAGTAGTTATTGTTTTGATATTTATCACATATGCATTTACGCATAGCAACGAACATGCAAGTTTATTATCAGCAGATATTCCTAATAATAATAATTTTGGGTTCACATCAGCTTTAACTGCAATTGTGGCAGGTGGTCTTATTTACACATTTAATGGTTTTCAAACTGTTGTAGCATATGCTAGTGAAGTTAAAAATCCTGGTAGGAATGTTCCATTAGCAATCATTTGTGCTTTAGCTTTAGTACTTATTTTGTATCTTGGGTTGCAATATGCATTTATGCAAGCAGTGCCACATGCTTATTTAGTAAGTAAAGGTGGATGGGCAGGCTTAGATTTTGAATCACCTTTATTGCAATTAGCTACTTTATTAGGTTTAGGTTATATATCTTTTCTATTAATTATTGATAGTATAATTAGTCCATCAGCTACAGGATATACTTATTTAGGTGCTTCATCAAGAATGTTATATGCAATGTCTTCTGAAGGTCAAATGCCAAGATACTTTGCTAAAATAACACCTATTGTAAATTTATCACGTAGATCTTTATTAGCTAATTTTTTATTAGCAGCAATATTCTTGTTTTTCTCAGATAACTGGTCTGGTTTGATGCTTGTTGTAACAGGTTTTCATATTATTGGATATATGGCAGCACCTGTTAGTATGGGTGCTTTGGCTCCTCGAACAAGACTATATGGTTTAGTAGTTTTTATAATCTTAACTTTACTTTTAAACACAGTTGAAGTAGAGACTAATATATATATGAGTATTATATTAGTTGTTTTAATGACTATATATGGAAGCATTGAGTTTAGAAGAATTGGTATGAAAAACCTTTTACCTCTAGTACTACCATTTATTATATTTGTTTGTATAGTTTCACCAGTAAACAATTATATTATCGAAGGAATTGTGGCAGCTATATTTTATTTGTTTGTAACTGATAAGCGTTACGTGTCATTTTGTAAATCTACAGCTAATGAAAAAAATATAATTATTGATTAATTAACCTTATGTATAGTCATTGCGATTTATAGTTAATCTGATAATATTGTGCTAAAGACGTGAGTAATAGCATCAGATAAATTATCAAAAGAATTATTTACTTTTCTTAAAATTCTTTTAAAATTGGCCCAAATTTTTTCTATAGGATTTAAATCAGGAGAATAAGCAGGAAGGTATAGTATCTGTATATCCAGTATACTTTCTCTGAGTTTGATAAGCAATAACTTCACCATAGCTAGGTTTACCAACAAGAGACCATCCTCTTAGTACAGACTGTTTATTATCCATACCCATTTCATCTAAATATACAAGTTTGTTAGGTTCAATAGTCTCAACAACCTCTATAAAACTTTGCCTATCTTGTTCTTTTCTTTGCTTATATTTAGGTGTCTTTTTTAAAAACTAAAACCAAGTCTGGTAAGACAATCATAAAATGTGCTTCTAGGTATTTCAGGAGCTAATGCTTCTCTAATATCTAAAGCCATTGCATCTGGATATGTTCTTAAGTAGCTTTCTATCGCTTCCTTATCTGTAAAGGTTGCTACTCTACCGCAACCCAAGCCTTGCTTAGATTTATAATCACCAGTTGTCTCGTATAAGTTTATCCAAGATCTAGTAGTACGGATATCTATATTAAAAAAATTACTTAGCTCTTTGTCTGTTAGGCCTTCTTTATATTTAGTTATTACGATATCTCTGAAATCTTGGCTATATGATGACATTTTTTCTAAATATTATAACATTATTGTCAAATAACTATCGGATTAACTATATAGGATCTATAATAGCAATCTAGTATAATTATTCCTGATTAATTAATGAAAAATACGCAATGGGTTCTACTTATCTTATGTTTAGGATATTTTATAGATTTTTATGATTTAACTGTATTTAGTGTTTCTTATGTTGATTTGTTGAAGCAACAGTTTGGTATATTAGATACGACCAAGATACAGCAGGTATATTATCTTATAAATAATATTCAAATGGTTGGAATATTAGTTGGGGCTATACTGTTTGGGATATTAGCAGATAGATTTGGTCGTATAACAGTTATTAAGTATAGTATTTTATTATATTCTGTAGCTACAATACTTTGTATATTTGTAAATAACATCTACTTGTTTATGTTACTTAGATTTTTAGCATATCTTGCTTTGGCTAGCGAATTTGCAGTTTCTAGCGTGCTAATAGTAGAATTTTTTCCTCCTAAAATTGCTGCTTGGGGTATGAGCTTGTTATATATTCTTGGTGTTTTGGGCGGCATATTAGCAACCTTATTTGGTATTTTTTCATATAAAGTAATGTTTGTTTTTGGAGGTTTTGCGGGATTAGCAATATTTGCATTAAGAAGAGTGTTAGAAGAATCCCCATATTTTATAAAACTCTACAAAACAGAACAGTTTAAAAATGCTGGTAGTATAGTTTTTCTTTTTAAAAATTATAAAAAACCATTAATCCTGAATTTTTTAATTACATTACCATATTTTTTTATTATTACTGTGATGTTTGCACTGGTTAAATTTATAGCGTCAGATATTGATTTTGCTAGTCTTGTAAAAATATTTTTATTTGGTTTTTTTGTGGGAAATATTATTAGCTGTATTTTTAGTGGTATTTATAATCAATATTTTAAGTCACCTAATTTATTTTTTGTAATAAATATTGTGATATTTTTAGTTAGTATCTTAGCTTATAAATATATCTCTGGCAATGTCATATTTATCTATGGTATTTTTATTGGTTTAGTAGGTGGTGGCTATAATATTATGTGGGCGCAATATGCAGCAACAGAATTTCCAACAGAAATCCGTTCATTAGCATGCAATATGATATTTGCATTAGGTAGGACAAGTACAATTTTGTTTGGTGCTATATTTGCTTGGTGGGTTACAAATGAACAACTTTTTAGACATAATATTAGTATTCTAGCAATAGTTGTAGCTATTATAGTTTTATTGATAATAGCATTTTATAAAAGAAAAAAAATTTTACAATAGATAGAAATAAGATATGAAAAATAGAATTTTATTTGGAATTACTGGAAGCGTTTCAGCATTTAAAGCTATAAATTTAATTCGCTTATTTATAAAAAATGGTGATAAATGTAGAGCTATAATTACTAAAGGAGCGCAACAATTTATTAAGCCTGAACTATTAGTGGCGCTAGGCTGTGATATCTATACTGATGAATCTCTTGATATGAGATGTTATAAGCAAAGCATAGCCCATATAAACTTGTCTCGTTGGGCGAATAAAATAATTATCGTACCAGCTTCGGCAAATACTATAGCTAAATTAGCACATGGGCTAGCAGATGATTTACTTAGTCAGTGTATATTAGCAAATGATAATACTTCTAAGGTATATATAGTTCCAGCAATGAATGTAAATATGTGGCAAAATAATTTAACTCAAGAAAATACAGTAAAATTACAAAAATTAGGTTTTAATGTAATATTGCCTGATAGTGGTATTCAAGCTTGTGGAGATATCGGTGGAGGTAGACTACATGAGCCGGAGACTTTATTTGAGTCATTAATAGAATCATCACAAGATTTTAAAAATAAAAAAGTTGTAATTACGCTTGGTGCTACTGTTGAGGATATTGATGGTGTTAGGTATTTATCTAACTATAGTTCTGGAAAAATGGGCTTGGCTTTGGTAAAAGAACTTTTAAATAGAGGAGCTAATGTGACAGTACTTAAGGCAAAAACAACAATTGATTTTAATCTTAAACATACCTGTCTTGATATTATAAAAACTAAAAGTGCTGATCAAATGAATTACGAGATGTTAAAGCAAGCAAAAAACAAAGATGTTTTTATCGGCTGTGCTGCTGTTGCAGACTATAAAATAAAAAATAAGTTTGAGAATAAAATTAAGAAAAATGATGATAACTTGACATTAGAGTTTACAAAGAATCCGGATATTTTGGCTAATTGTAAAAATGAGTATCCAACTATATTTGCTATTGGGTTTGCGGCTGAATCTCAAAATATAATAGAGTATGCTAAATCTAAATTAGATAAGAAAAAATCAAATATGATAGTAGCAAATTCGATTAATGTCTTTGGTAAAGATAATTCATCTGTAACGATAATGTCTAAGCAAAATAATAAAGAATATACTAATCTAACAAAAGCCCAAATTGCAAAATCAATATTAGACTTTGCTAAGGAGATGATGTGAATACTAGAGAAATTTGCATAGCTGGGAAATGTTATAATTTGATAACACTTAAGAATGAAAATATTGAATTGACCCTATTGGGCTTAGGAGCCTCGATTTATTCTCTTAAAACTAAGGATAAAAATGGTAGATTAGAAGACATAGTTCTACAGTATAGAGATATACATGAATATATTAAAAATCCTTCTTATTTTGGAGCAACTGTAGGCAGGGTTGCTGGGCGCATCAAAAATGCACAGATTAATATTAATGATAAAACATATTTTTTAGATAAAAATTTTCAAAATCAGCATACATTGCACGGTGGTTATAATTGTGTAACTCATAAGCAGTTTGAATTTGAGGAATTAGCAGATAATAAAATTAAATTTAGTACTATACAGAAATCCTCAGAAGATAAGTTCCCTGGAGATATAGCGCTAAATGTAACTTATGAGTTATTAGATAATTCTTTAGTTATATATTTTGATGCAAAAGCTTCAGAAGATACTATTTTAAACATGACTAATCATTGTCATTATAATTTATCTGGGGATTATAAAAGAACAATCGAAGATCATTTATTAAAAATTGAGGCTACTAAATTTGTAAATATTGATAAAGACCTTATACCTAAAGAGATTATTAGCCTACCTGAAGAAATGGATTTTAGCAAAAAATCACAAATTGGCGAAAAACTTAAAAATCAAGATTCAAAATATTTTAATAGTGGAGGAATTGATCATTGTTATATAATTGATGGAGAGGTGGCGCTTGAAGATAAAACTAGTGGTAGGAAACTAAAAGTTTCAAGTTCATATCCAGCATTGCAAATTTATACTTGTAATTTTAGTAGGGGGCATATGCTTGCTAATGGTGATGTACTAAAGAAGTATGATGCTATATGTTTTGAACCACAGTATCCTGGTCCATTTGATGGTAATTATGATAATCACCCAGCAAAGCTGAAGAAAGATCAACAATATAAACATTTTATAAAGTTAGAATTTTAAAATCTATATAATAAATACTAAAATATATTTTTTTAGAAAAATCGATCTGAACTAGCATATAATGATGAATTTGAATTTGAATTTGAAAAAGCAGTTGGTATTAAGCTTATTAAATCATCTGTTATGGTAAAGAAGATGATTAAAATTTTAACTTAGTTGTTTGTATAACTCCAAAGCTTTTTCTCTTGAGACTTTTAAATCAACAATTGGTTTAGGATAATCTTTTCCAAGATTAATATTAGCTTCTTTAAGTATTTCTTCTGATGCCTGCCATGGTTTAACAAGATATTCATCTGGTAATTTTTTGATTTCAGGAACATATCTACGAATATATTCATAAGCTTCAAATTTCTCAGCTTGAAGTATTGGATTAAAGATTCTAAAATAAGGTGCTGCATCTAATCCACAACCAGCGACCCATTGCCAGTTAGCATTATTACTTGCAAAATCAGCATCAAATAAAGTATCAAAAAACCATGCTGCACCTTTTTTCCAATCAACAAGACAGTTCTTGATTAGAAAACTAGCCGTTATCATACGTACTCTATTATGCATATATCCAGTTTGCCAAAGCTCTCGCATACCAGCATCTACTATTGGGATACCAGTTTGTCCTTGTTGCCATTTTTTAAATAGAACTTTATTGTTTTTCCATTTAAAATTGTTGAATTTTTTATTAATATTTTGAGTATTTAAATCTGGATAATAAAATGCTTGGTAATAGCAGAAATCACGCCATATTAGCTCTTTGATAAAATGCTCATGATTAATATCGGTAGCATCTTGGTTATAAATAGCGTTAAAAATTTGATTGGGAGATATTTCACCAAAATGTAAATGTGGAGATAGTACAGATGTAGCATTATCTTTCATAAAGTTACGTAATACCTTATAAGACTGGATATTGTCAGCTAAGAAATTTTCTAACTTATTAATGGCTGCACTTTCTCCTATTTGCCAGCTATTAATAATATTTTGCCATGAATGTTTTGTATCTATAAGCTTTAAATCATTGAATGCTAGAGCATTCGTTAACTTAGTAATTTTTGTAAAATATGGTTTATCAAAATTTTGTTTATATGTACGTGTTTTCATTAGAGATTTATAAAATGGTGTATAAACCTTATAGTGAGAACCATCACCTTTAATGCATTTCCATGGTTCAATTAAGAGACTTCCATTAAAGCTTTTGGTATTTATATTATTATTTTGAAGTAGCTTTTTTATTTTAACATCGCGTTTAATACTATACTTGTCATAACATCTATTCCAATAAAAATCTGTGATTTTATCATCAATAATAAGTTTAGATATTATTTCAAAAGGATTGCCTTTAAAAAAATTAATTTTTTTAAACAGAGAGTCATTTAGAGATAAAAGAGAGTGGTGTAACCATAGCTTACTAGCTGTTCCAATAGGTTGGTTTTCATCGAATATATATATAGGTATTGTCTCATTAGCATAGCTAGCTCTATCAAGGGCTGGATTGTCAGTAAGTCTTAAATCTTGCCTAAACCAATGGATAGCAATCTTCTTACTCATACTTCCTCTCTAATAATATTATATAGCATTCTAGCATGTTCTTGAGAGTCATTTAAACATGGTATTAAACTAAATTCTTTGCCTCCTTTATCAATAAAATTCTGTTTTTCAGTTATTGCCAATTCTTCTAATGTTTCAAGGCAATCAACACTAAATCCTGGAGCTATTATAACTATGTTTTTATGTTGCTTAGCAAATTCTTCTAACTTAATAGTAGTATAAGGTTCTAACCATTTTTTAGGGCCAAAACGTGACTGAAAAGATAACTCAAAACTGCTGTTAGGAAATTTATTTTGCAGAGTTTCTTTTACTAAACGGTAAGTTTTATGGCAATGACAATAGTAAGGGTCACCTTTATCAAAATATTCTTTAGGCAAGCCGTGAAATGAAAATAAAATCACATCAGGTATATAACTTAGTCTTTGCAAATGCTTATCAATTTGATAGCTAATAGTTTGAATATGATGGATATTATCATAGTAAGGATTTATACCTTTTATAGTGGGTTGCCAACGTAGTTTTCTAAGAATTTGATAAACTTTGTCATATACTGTAGCTGTTGTAGATGCTGAGTATTGAGGGTAAAGAGGAAGTATGACTATTTCAATAGCTCCTTGCTGCTGCAGTTTTTTGATTTTATTTTCAATACTTGGGTTTCCATAACGCATAGCATAATCAACTATATAATCATCTAACAAATCATCTAAAGTTTTGGCTAAATTTTCAGTAAAAAGTAAAAGGGGGGATTTATTATATTCTTTGTTCCATATTGTTTTATAATTATGAATATTTTTCTTTGAACGTATAGGTAATATAAATAAATTGAGTATTAATTTCCATAAAAGAGGATTAGCTTCTATAACTCTTTGGTCTGATAAGAATTCTTTTAAATATCTTTTGATTGATTTAGCATCATAGTTATCAGGTGTTCCAAGGTTAACCAAAAGAACCGCTTTTTTCTTGTATTTTTCATTATATACTTGCATAAAGTTACTAAAGCTAAAGTTTATATAAGCTAATTGTAACAAAATAAAGTTTATTCAAAAATTAAATTTATCATATAAAAAATAATAAAAGAGTTATAATTGAAATTAGGCTGATGAGCCTTATGAGGAGATATATTATGAAAAAAATGATTTTAACTTTGTTAGGGTTATTAAGTTTTATATTTAGCTATGCTTTTATGCGGCCAGCTGATCCATACAATATGTATGATGGCCCAGAGGTAAAGGAGGAACGGGCTGAAGGTTCTGCATATGTTCCACCAAACAGAGAGTTTATTAATTCTAAATATGGTGAATATATAGATAATAGAGAATCAGATTTTCGACCAGGACAAGATGCTGATCGACTTTTTTGGTCTTATAATCAGTCATAAGCAAAGCTATTTAAATACAGGCAATAGGTTAAATTCTGTTGCTAGTTGTAAAAATATCATTAGCAAACCAGCCAAGGCTATTGTGCTTAGATAGATTTTGCTAGTTAAATTATTTGTTCCTTTTGAATTACGTATTTTCCATGCCATCATAGCTGGCAAGCTTATAAGTAGTATTGCTACAAATATACTTGCATATCCAAGAGCCATGACAAACCCTTGAGGATAATAAACAGCAAAAATAAATGGTGGTAAATAAGTGATTATAAATACTAATGCTTTTGAACGATGATTAGTAGAGCGTAACTTATAGGTGTCTTGGTTAAAATTAAAAAGTCCAAGAGTAACTCCTAAAAAAGATGTCGTAACAGCAATTGAAGTAAATGTTGTTGCAAAAGTATCTACTGAAAATAAATTATAAGAGATATGGTAAGCTTGGATTAATGATGTGATATCGTTGCCATTATTTATTATATATTGGAAATTACCATTGTTCTGAGCATGAAGAGGAATTGTGCCTAGAGTTATAGTTTCCCAGACTATATAAATTATTAAAGGAATAATAAGTCCACCAATAAGAATAGCAGTATGTAAGTCTTTTTTATTAGATTTTAAATAAGATCTCATGCTTGGTAGAACAGTATGATAACCAAAAGAAGTTATTAATAAAGGAAGAGTTATCCATACAAAATTAACATTAGAAGTTTTAGTTAATATTAGAATTTTTTGTATATATGGCGATATACATACTACAAGAGCTATAAATGCTAAAAATTTAATTATGATAAAAATTTTATTTAAGCAATCAACAGCAAATGCTCCTTTATAAACAAATGCTCCTAAAATTAATATAAAAATTAGGCTATTTAGCCATAATGGTATTGATATACCTAAATTAGATAACCAAACTCCAAGTAATGAAGAGCCTTGGGCAGTATATGCAGCTGTAAGTGCATACATAAGCAATAAAAAACTAAACCATGCTATTATTTGACCAAAACGACCAAGTGTAAGTTTTGCCATAGTGCTAAAGTTCGATCCATCAGGCATTTCTAAATTAACTTCTGCTATTAAGTATGCTGTAGCAGTCATTAATAATGCTATTACTAAAAGCACAATTAATGAAAAAACAAACCCTAAAGAGGCGGTTATTAATGGTATTACAAGCATACCAGCACCAACACAGGTTCCAGTTATAATTAATGCTGCACCTAGTCTTCTCATAAGTGAAACTCTATTATCCATATTTACTCCAAGTTATTTAAAATTTATTTTTAGATTGTATTATTAATGTTATCTAGAGCTATTTCATATAAAGAGGCTGTCATAAGCTTACCATTATGGTTACTATAAGCCTTGTTTATAGAGCTTTGAATAACTGTATCTATATCTTTAAATATAAATTCTGGAGTAATATTTTCAGTCGGGTTTGACATCATAGTATAGAATGTTCTCGCCATTCCCATGTTTGATAAGAAATCAGGTAATATTGCTAATTTATTATCAAAATATTGAGAACATTTACCATAACAATATTCAGCTTCCTTAAAAGGATGGTTTGCACCACAACTTATAACTTCAAGATTATTTTTAAGCATCCCTTCAATATCATCATAAGTAATTATGTTTGAGCCTGCAGCAGGAACCATAATATCAATTTCAGTATTTAATAGTTTGGGATAGAACTTATCATGGGGTAAAGTATCTTCTAAGGTACTTAGGATACGGCGAGATCCAAGTACACTTAGGATGTCTTGTTTAGAGAAACCTTTTAAATTAAATGATCCAGCATCTTTATCACTCATAGCAACTATTAATGCACCAGCAGCATCTAAATAATATGCTGCTGCAGCGCCAACGTTACCACTACCTTGTATGAACACTTTTTTACCACGAATATCTTTGTTAGCAGATTTATAGTAAGCTAATACTGCAGCTGCTACACCATATCCTGTAACCATTTCTGCAAGTAAAGGTTGGCTACCATCTTCAAAATTTAATTTGCTTTTTAAAAGCTGCATATTAGCAAAAGCTGCTTGCTTTTGTTGATCATTACCTTGGGTATATTTATTTATGATGCCTTCTTGAGAATTGTTTATACCTATCTTATTTAAAATTTCATTAATTTTATGGATATCAGTATTCATATCACTACCTGTACCATAATAATTTTTTAAAATAGGTTGAATTGCTTTATACCATCTTTCTAAGACATCATATTTTAGAGGATCATTAGGATTAAGCTTAATACCTGTTTTAGCACCACCAATAGCTGGCCCTGATAAGGCAAATTTAATCTCCATAATTTTTGCTAAAGTTGTGATTTCGCCTAGAGTTATATTATTGTGAAGTCGTGTTCCACCTCCTGCAGCACCACCTTTTAGAGAATTTATTACTAATGTTCCAGTAGCTGGTGATATTTTATCTTTCCATTGAAAAACAATCTCTGGCTCAGTTGCTGAAAAAGCCTCAAGTTTTTTGATTATAGTTTCTTGAAAATTACTCATTTTAAAACCTACCTCAGTGAAATTAATTTATAAGTGCATCAACTTTTGCAGCACAGATGAAATCATTTTGTGTTAATCCATCAACAGCGTGTGTAGTGAAATTTACAGTAGCTTTATTAAAGCTTACTTCGAGATCTGGGTGGTGACCTTCGCTATTAGCTATCCAAGCTACAGTATTGACAAAAGCCATAGTTTTATAGAATCCCTTAAAATTAAAGACACGAGTTAGTTTATTATCATTTATCTCCCAATCACAAGATATCGATTGTAGTAATGCTTGTGCTTCTTGAGTTGATAAAGGTAATACTCCACCTGATTCACATATTTGACATTTTTTTTCTGTTAATAAGCTCATTCTTATCTCCTAATAATTATTGTTTTTAAATTGTTTTTTAAGCCGTTGCTGGCTCAAAGAGGGGGGAGAACTCCCCCATTTTTTGTGCTTGGGTGATTATTGATATAAAATCATTATTAAGTACATCATATATCTGAGAGTAAGATTCAATACTGTAATAAACTAATTGTTTAATATCAATTCGGTATGGTGTTCTAAGTATATCTAAAGCATTAAAATTATTTCTTTGAACATTCTTTTCTTCTATTGAATGTAGCGTTTCGCTAGGTGATGATAAAATTCCACCTCCATAGCATTTAAGACCTCTGGAAGTTTTAATCAATCCAAACTCTACTGTGAACCAATAGAAACGTGCTAACATTTTTTGAATATATGGTTTTTGCCCAATACCTAATTCACCGTATTTTTGCATAAAATCTGCATAGACTTTATTTGTAAGCATTGGTGTATGTCCAAATATTTCATGGAAAATATCTGGCTCAGTAACATAATTAAAATCCTCATTAGTTCGAATAAAGGTTGCACATGGAAATTTACGTTCAGCTAATAATTTAAAAAACTTATTAAAACCTATAAGTGCTGCTACAGGCTCTACAGTCCAGCCAGTAGCTTTACTAAGTTTCTTATTTACATCTGGAATTTGAGGTATTTTATCAGTGGGTAATTTAAGGTACTCTAAACCTTCAATATACTCATCACAAGCATAGTCTTTAACTATTTTAAGTTGTCTTTGAGATAAATCATGCCATGTTTTATGTTCATTGCTAGGGTATTTAATATATCCATTATCATCAGATATTCTTGATATATATTTACTTGATTTTTTCATTTAATGGTTCCTTATGGGATAATTTTTCCACTTACATGGCCAAAACCTACACGGTATCCATCTGCTTGACAAAATCCTGTAATTACAGCTGTATCACCATCTTTTAGGAAAATTCTCTCACTACCATCCTCTAATTTAATTGGTTTTTTACCACCTTCTGTAAGTTCGATCATACTTCCATAACTATCTGGAGTAGGACCACTAATAGTGCCAGAACCAAGTAGATCTCCGGTATTCATGGCACAACCATTTATACTGTGATGAGTTAATTGTTGTGCAATATCCCAGTACATATATTTAAAGTTTGTATGAGAAATGAATTGAGGCTTATTCATCTCTGGAGTTTGAATACCAAAAGCTAGTTCTAGATCAATAGCCCAATCTTCTTTGCGTTTTAAATAATCTAATACTTCAGGATCTTGCTTAGGTGCAGTAACTCTAAATGGCTCTAATGCATCTAAAGTCACAACCCATGGAGATATTGATGTTGCAAAATTTTTAGCTAAGAATGGTCCAAGAGGTACATATTCCCATTTTTGGATATCTCTAGCACTCCAGTCGTTCAAAAGTACCATACCAAAAATATGCTCTGGGGTTTGCTCCATAGAAATACTACTACCAAGTTTTGAACCCAAGCCAACAAACATACCTACCTCAACTTCAACATCTAAACCTTTGCACTTACCAAATACCGGTGGCTCTTCAGGGTTTGGCCTAGTTTGGCCTTGAGGTCGTTTAATAGCTTCATCACTAACAATTATACTGCCTGCACGTCCATCATAAGCTACAGGAATATGTAACCAGTTTGGTAATAAAGGATTATTTTTGTCTCTAAATAAGGTGCCTATATTGGTGGCATGCTCTTTTGATGAATAAAAGTCGGTATAACCAGATATCTTAACAGGGAGATGCATGGTAGCATCTTTTTGTTTTACTAATATTTTTGTTTGTAGATTTTTATTTTCTTTTAAACTAGATGTATCTCTAAGTAATTCACTTATGGAGTTTCTTATTCTAGTAATATTACTCCTACCTAGTTGCATAAGTTCATTTAGGTTTTTATATACCATTTCTTGTTTCAGAGGAGTATCTTTTAATAAACCTTGTTTTATACATGCAGCAATATCAAGTATATATTCACCAATTGCTACACCAACTCTTCTCTGAGAATCTTGAGTTGTTGAGAAAATTCCAAAAGGTAAATTTTGAATAGGGAAGTGATTCTCAGTATTTATTGAGATAAAAGATTTTAATTTTGGGTTATTTGCGCTAATCATTTTTAGTTTAAACTCCTTTATTATTTATTAAAGTTAGATGTTAATCCATCCCAACAATTTATATATTCTTTTTGTCTAGCAGTATGCTCAAGAGCAAGTTTAGTAATACGATAACTTTCACGACTTTCAAACATAAATGCTAATGTGTTTTTATAACGTACAGGTTTTAGTATCTCATTAGATGCCTTATCAAAAGTTTGCTTATCTGGTCCATGTGATGACATAGTATTATGTAAACTTCCACCACCTGGTGAAAAATTATCACCTTTGGCATCGTACTGACCTTGAATGAGCCCCATAAATTCACTCATAATGTTACGGTGATAGTAGGGAGGTCTAAAAGTGTTTTCACCGACTACCCATCTTTCAGGGAATATAACAAAGTCAACATTTGCTGTACCAGGAATCGCAGATGGGGCAGATAGTACAGTAAAGATACTTGGATCAGCGTGATCTTTTAAAACAGTATTTATAGGGCAAAATAAGTTTAAATCATATTTATATGGATATAAGTTACCATGCCAAGCAACTATATCTAGAGGTGAGTGATTGATAGGTGTTTTCCACATTTGACCTTGAAATTTAGTTATCATTTCAAAATCACCAGATAGGTCTTCATAGCTGGCAACTGGAGCTAAAAAATGTCTTTCTTCAGCTAGACCATTTGCTCCAATAGGACCTCTTTCTGGGAGAAAAAAATGGGCAGCTTGGCTCTCACAGATATAGCCTCTGGCATTATTATCAAGCAATTCTATTTGATAACGTATACCACGCGGCATAATTACAATTTCATTTGGTGCAGCATCAATTATTCCCATTTCAGTTTTAAAACGTAAAGCACCTTGTTGTAGTACAAATAGCCAGTCTCCATCAGCACAATAAAAATATCTATCCATTGATTTATTAGCTGAATATAAATGTATTGCTGCTGTTGAGTTATACATAAAAGTCATTAAACCATCAATTAGATCAGTAGGTTTGTTAGGGATATCAATAGGACTCCAACGCATTTGATCAGGAGGTGTTAGAACTTTATCAGGATTATTAATGTCTCTAATAAAATGTTCTTTGATTAATTCTGCTTTGCCACTTGAGCTAATAGATGGACGAATTTTATATTGCCAAGTACTAAAGTTGGCATATCGTTGAGCTGTAAATGCTGAGTTATTAAACTGTTCAGCATATAATCCAAAATTTACTTTCTGAGGAGCATTTCTATCTTTAGGTAAAGCATTGTCTTTAGCTTCGGTTTGAAAGTAGTTCTGGAAACCACTTTGATATTTCAATGACATTTTTATCTCCTTACAAAATAAAAATTAATAATATTTTTTAAAAATTATGATTATCAGGGGAAGCTTTGATAAATTCTTTAAGCTCTAAACAATGATTATTTATTCTCAATATATTAGGATATTTATTTAGTGGCACATTAAAACGATTAGCATTATATACTTGAGCAACTAAGCAAATATCTGCTAAAGTTATGTTTTTGCCAAAACAAAACTTACCTGAGTTAAACTCTAAAATTTTTTCTATAGCATCAAAACCGTTGATTACCCAGTGCTGATACCACATGTTTTTATTTTTATCATTAATACCTAGCTCTTGCTGTAAATATTTAATAACACCAGAATTGTTTAGTGGATGAATATCACAAGCAATAATTTGGCTAAAAGATCTAACTTGTCCAGCTAGTTCAAGATCTTCGGGAATTAGTTTATTTGTAGGGTATTTAGAATCTAAATATTCAATAATAGCTAATGATTGAGTAAGGGTAAAATCATCATCAACAAGTGTGGGTACACGAGCTAAAGGATTTAATTTTTTATATTCATCAGAGAATTGTTCTCCACCATTATTAACTAAATGAACTTCTTTTAGCTGATAATCTAAGTTTTTTAAATTAAGAGCTATACGAACCCTATAGCTAGCCGTAGATCTAAAATAATCGTATAAAGTTATCATTTTATATTCCTTATTTATCTAAGATTACGCCACGTTCAACCTGGTCATTTTCAATAGAATCAAATAGTGCTTGAAAGTTGCCTTCACCAAAACCATCATCACCTTTTCTTTGGATAATTTCAAAAAATACAGGACCAATTACTGTATCAGTAAATATTTGTAATAAATAGCCACCATCTTCTGTAGGAGCACCATCAATCAGAATTTGGTTTTTATGCATTCTATCAACATCTTCAGGATGATAAGGTAATCTTTGATGAGTTTTTTTATAATAACTATCAGGTGTTTTCATAAATTTCATGCCGATATTTTGTAATTTTTCAACGCTTTCAAAAATATTTTCACTTTCTAAAGCAATATGTTGAATACCTTCACCATTGTATAAGTTTAAAAATTCTTCAATTTGAGAAATATCGTCAGCGGATTCATTAATTGGAATTTTAATTTTTAGGCATGGTCCAGTCATAGCACGACTTACTAAACCTGTAAGCTTACCTTCGATATCAAAATAACGAATTTCTTTAAAGTTAAATAAATCTTCATAAAATTTAGCCCATTTATCCATATTGCCGCGGAAGACATTATGTGTAAGATGATCAATATATAATAATCCAGCAGAATGTTTTTGTGCTTTTTCTAAAGCTCCTGGTATTATTTCAAATAGCTCAGAGTTTAATAAGTCATCGCATTCTGTGAGGTATAAGCAAGTATCAGCAATACCATTGATAATTTTAGTATCTACAGGGTTATGCCATTGATCTGATTTTTTAGACTTTGCTCCATTTTTTATACAATGCTCATAAGCATGGTTTACATCATTAACCAAAAATCCCATACCGCAAGCACCACCATTATGATCTTTAGCAAATTTTTCAGCAAATCCACCTTTAGTATTATTAATAAGGAATGTAATATCATTTTGTTTCCATAATTCGATATTTTTAGATTTGTGATTTGCTACATGTACAAAACCCATTAATGAGAATAATTTATGTAATTCGTTAACATTGGTAGATGTAAACTCTAAAAATGCAAAGCCATTAGTTCCAGCAGGATTTTCATTAGATTTATATTTCATTTTATATATCTCCTTTAAAGTATAAATATTAGAAGTGATTTTAATTTTTGCTATAAATAAAAAAGCCACACAATAAATAATTTGTTGTGGTATTTATGCGTTTAAAAAACTTATTAAATTTCAGTCTAGCATATAGAATTATGCTTTTCCTAGCGATTATATAGCTAAAACTATTAACTAATAGAAATTAGAAGTTTAAAAAAAATAGTTATTATAGTAAATTTTAGTAAGTTGCTATTTTCTATATAGTTAATCTGATAATATTGTGCTAAAGACGTGAGTAATAGCATCAGATAAATTATCAAAAGAATTATTTACTTTTCTTAAAATTCTTTTAAAATTGGCCCAAATTTTTTCTATAGGATTTAAATCAGGAGAATAAGCAGGAAGGTATAGTATCTGTATATCAAACTTCTCTGCTATTTTAGCCAATTTAGGAGACTTATGAAAACTAGCATTATCCATAACAACAGTAGTCTTTGGAATTAACTCAGGACATAAATGCTCTTCAAACCACTGATTAAAAATTTGAGTATCTGTATATCCAGTATACTCTAGCGGTGCTATAATCTTCTTTTCTAAATAGTTATAACCAGCAACTATACTTTTTCTCTGAGTTTGATAAGCAATAACTTCACCATAGCTAGGTTTACCAACAAGAGACCATCCTCTTAGTACAGACTGTTTATTATCCATACCCATTTCATCTAAATATACAAGTTTGTTAGGTTCAATAGTCTCAACAACCTCTATAAAACTTTGCCTATCTTGTTCTTTTCTTTGCTTATATTTAGGTGTCTTTTTTTAAAACTAAAACCAAGTCTGGTAAGACAATCATAAAATGTGCTTCTAGGTATTTCAGGAGCTAATGCTTCTCTAATATCTAAAGCCATTGCATCTGGATATGTTCTTAAGTAGCTTTCTATCGCTTCCTTATCTGTAAAGGTTGCTACTCTACCGCAACCCAAGCCTTGCTTAGATTTATAATCACCAGTTGTCTCGTATAAGTTTATCCAAGATCTAGTAGTACGGATATCTATATTAAAAAAATTACTTAGCTCTTTGTCTGTTAGGCCTTCTTTATATTTAGTTATTACGATATCTCTGAAATCTTGGCTATATGATGACATTTTTTCTAAATATTATAACATTATTGTCAAATAACTATCGGATTAACTATATGTGAATCAGTTTAACGTATAAATTATAAGGATAATTGCTATAATTAACTTATGAAACTTTAGCTATACAATTACAAATAAATGCAACAATGGCACCAATTAACTTTTGATGTAAAAATTTCTTTTTTAGAAATGGTCGAAGATTATCTTTTTATTAATAATGCAGGTTCTATAACTACAATAAATAAGTCAGATAAAGAAGTTTCTCTGACAACATTATATGAAAATCATCATGATATCAAAATTATAATTGCTAATTTGAAAGAACAATTTGGCGGAAGTATAATTAGTGAAATAAATTATGAAATTATTAAAGATCAACAGTGGGAAGCTGCTTGGTTGTATGATTATGAGCCAATTAATATTGGTAAGAATATGGTGGTTTATCCAAATTGGCATAAGTTACCACCACAAGATAATAAGCATATTTATATAGTAGTTGACCCAAGTATAGCTTTTGGTTGTGGTAATCATGAAACAACTAAAATGTGCCTAGAGTGGTTAGAGAATCATGTATCAAATGATACGCAAGTTTTAGATTATGGTTGTGGTACAGGAGTATTAGCAATAGGGGCTGTTAAGCTAGGTGCTATTTATGCTGAGGGTATTGATATTGATCTTAACTCTATAGAGTCATCACAGAAAAATGCTCAAGAAAATAAAGTAGCTAATAAAACTTATTTTAGTGATAATTTACCAACTCAAAAATTTGATTTAATAGTAGCAAATATTTTCTCAAATATCTTAATTAGTTTAGCAAAGATTATTGTAGATTCCTTAAAGAAAGGTGGTAAGTTAGCACTATCAGGAATCATCGAAAATCAAGTAACTGAAGTTCAAAAAGAATTTATGAAGTATGGAATTACTTTTAATAATCCTAGGCAAATGGGACAATGGTTTTTATTAGATGGAATAAAAAATGGACTTTAAAATTGCTGATATTGAGATTGAAAATAATGTTGTACTAGCACCAATGGCAGGGTTTTGCGACAGTGCTTTTCGTACTATTTGCAAAGAGCATGGAGCAGGATTAATTTACACTGAAATGGTTAGTAATAAAGGGGTGATTGAGCAAAACTGGGAAACTATGGAAATGCTCTATATGGAAAATAGTGAAAAACCATTAGGAATACAAATATTTGGCACTGATTTGGAAAGCTTTGTCGGAGCTTCTAAATATATTGCAAAAAATACAGAATGTGATTTTCTTGATATAAATATGGGCTGCCCAATGCCAAAAATAGCTAAGAAATTACAAGCTGGAGCAGCGCTTCTTAAAGATGTTGATAGAATCTATAAAATACTTAGTTCTATAGTAAAGGCAGTGCATAAACCAGTCACTGTAAAAATGCGTATCGGTTGGGATGATCAAAACATAAATGCTATAGAAGTTGCTAAAGCTTGTGAAGCTGCTGGTGTGAGTGCGATAGCATTACATGGACGTACCCGTGAGCAAATGTATACAGGTCGTGCAAATTGGGATATTATTAGAGATGTTAAAAAGTCCGTTAATACAGTAGTAATTGGTAATGGTGATGTTTTTTGCCCACAAAGTGCCAAAGCTATGATTGAGCACACTGGTGTAGATGCTGTAATGGTTGGGCGTGCTTCACGTGGTAATCCATGGATATTTAGACAAATTGCAGAGTATTTAAATACAGGTGAAATAATACCTACACCAACCTCTCTAGAGAAGGTTGAGGTTTTAGGTGAGCACTTAAGAAGATTAATAAAACTAAAAACTGCTAATGTAGCAGTTAAAGAGATTCGTACTCATGCAAGCTTTTATCTTCAAAATTTACCAGGATCAAAAGAGTTTAGGATGAAGCTTAATCAGTTGGATGATGAAGCTGAGATTTTTAGAATTTTGAATACTTATAAAAAGATTTTAAAATAGATACTCATAGGTATCTATGCGCTATGAAATTATATTTGTAGAAATAGATATAGACCAAGATCATGTGCATTTTTTGGTTTAAAGTATACCGATGTATAGTCCTAAAAAAATAGTACAAATAGTTAAAAGTATTACAGCTAAATAAATATTCAAAAAGTTTTCTTCATTAAAGCCAGATACTTTATGGGAAGGAGAGTTTTGGATAGATGGATATTTTGTATCAATGGTTGGTGCACACGGTGATGCTAATATGATTGCAAACTATATTAAAAATCAAGGTGGTGATGAAAAATATAAATACAAAAAATTGCATAGGCAGAATCCAGTTGCCCCTAATCAACTAACTTTGATATAGGAATTAATACCCTGTAGCTCTGCTACGAAGTAGTTTATTAGATAATAATAAATCTTTATAAGTTTGTAAAATATTTAGTTACTAATGTTTATCATATGCCTATACACTCCCTATTTCATATAGAAGTATTTATTGATAAAAATGATAAAATTACTTTACGTGAAATTGCTTGCCGGTTAGGAGGAAATAATCTATCAAAAGAGATTGAGTTAGCATATGGAGTAGATATAAATTTATTCTTTTTAGAACTGGTATACAATAAATCAAAGCAAAGTATTATTAGTAATAAGCCGAAATCTTGTGGTGGTAGATATCTCATCCCTCCAAAACGTGGTATTCTAAAAAATGACATTAATCTACCAAAACATGATTCCATAATAGATTCATTTTCTCTTGGATGCAAAGAGAAACAATATAATCAAATGGAAATGTCGAATTCAGAGCTTGTAAAATTTATTCTTAAAGAAGACTGTGAAGATAAAATGGTTAGTTTAATGAGGCAGTTAGCTGATTGGGGAGAAAATAATATTCATTGGGCTAAGGATATATAATGTTATATGAAGGTTTTTTAGTATTTAAGAATAAGAATTATCTAAATTTTTGGATATCAAATTTAATAAGTAATAGTGCCATATGGATGCAAAATATGGCTTGTGCAATAATTTTAACAAATATTTCAAGTTCACCAACAGAGAACTCTTTAATTCAAGCAGCTACTACTTTGCCATTGTTTCTATTTGGTATTATTTCTGGAATAATAGGTGACAAATATAATAAATATCATATATTAACAGTTATACAGTTCGCACTTAGTTTTTTAGCCATATTGATTGGTATATTTGTTTATAAACAAATTATGAATCCAACAATATTAATTTTGATGACTTTTCTATTTGCTACTATGACTACTTTAAGAATGTCATCTTCACAAGCAGGCATTGCAGAGGTGGTGGAACCACATCAGATTAAATATGCGGCAATCATGAATAATTTAAGCTTTAATCTGTGTAGAACACTTGGCCCTTTTATAGCGGGAATTATTTTGGCTTTATTCCCAACATATTTAGTGTTTATTATTTCTTGCATCTTATTTGGATTAGTTGGTTTTAATTTTTTGTTATACAAAAATGAAGAAAAGACCATAGTCAAAACTAAAGTACCTTTTAACGATTGTGTAAAGAAAATAACCTCAAATCCTACATTTAGGCAAAATTATTTTGATGCTTTTATTATATTTTTTAGTGGAACATATATAGTTAATCCGATAGTTATTTGACAATAATGTTATAATATTTAGAAAAAATGTCATCATATAGCCAAGATTTCAGAGGTATCGTAATAACTAAATATAAAGAAGGCCTAACAGACAAAGAGCTAAGTAATTTTTTTAATATAGATATCCGTACTACTAGATCTTGGATAAACTTATACGAGACAACTGGTGATTATAAATCTAAGCAAGGCTTGGGTTGCGGTAGAGTAGCAACCTTTACAGATAAGGAAGCGATAGAAAGCTACTTAAGAACATATCCAGATGCAATGGCTTTAGATATTAGAGAAGCATTAGCTCCTGAAATACCTAGAAGCACATTTTATGATTGTCTTACCAGACTTGGTTTTAGTTTTAAAAAAAGACACCTAAATATAAGCAAAGAAAAGAACAAGATAGGCAAAGTTTTATAGAGGTTGTTGAGACTATTGAACCTAACAAACTTGTATATTTAGATGAAATGGGTATGGATAATAAACAGTCTGTACTAAGAGGATGGTCTCTTGTTGGTAAACCTAGCTATGGTGAAGTTATTGCTTATCAAACTCAGAGAAAAAGTATAGTTGCTGGTTATAACTATTTAGAAAAGAAGATTATAGCACCGCTAGAGTATACTGGATATACAGATACTATACCTTCCTGCTTATTCTCCTGATTTAAATCCTATAGAAAAAATTTGGGCCAATTTTAAAAGAATTTTAAGAAAAGTAAATAATTCTTTTGATAATTTATCTGATGCTATTACTCACGTCTTTAGCACAATATTATCAGATTAACTATATATGGGCTATGCTTCCGTATATTGCACGTTATAAGTTACATATGACAGCGGCTGGACAAGGTAAGCTTATGGCCATAATAGGAATAGGGGCATTATTAACTGTCATTGTACTTCCACCATTAGTTAAAAAAACTACAAAAAATAATATAATCTACTTATGCTACTTTTTATGTTTTGTATCTATGCTAGGGGTTTTATTTTTTATAGAGATAAATTATGTACTTACTATAGTCTTTTTAATTTTATTCGGGTTGGGATGGAGTATGAGTGTTGCAATCTTAAATGGAATAGTTCAATCTCTCTTTCCAAGAGAAATTGCAACACGAGCAATTTCAATTTACTTAATGTGTATGTACTTTTCTCAGTTTTTAGGAAGCATTTGGTCTGGCTTTTTGACTTCATATATGTCAATAGAATTTGCCTGCTTATCATCCGTAACGCTTTTATTTTTAGGGTTTTGCTGTAGAGTATTAGTTCAGAAGGGTGCAGAGCTGCTGCTGCCATAGTTCTAAACTATGGCATTCTGTTGTAATAGAACCTATAGAATCATTAAGCTAATTTAGGTTTAATCTAATTGAAATTAACGGTAAGGAATTTATTATTTTTTTGCAAAAGGGTAATCTATATACCCTTTTTCATTTCCTTGATAGTATAGGTCTGGAATTGGTTTTGTAAGTTTAATATTATTAGCAAATCTGTATACTAAATCAGGGTTAGCTATCAACATTTGTCCCCATGAGGCAGCATCTGCATACCCTTTATCTATTAATGATTCAGCAGTGTTTTTATCTAGATCTTGATTGATTATATAATTAGTTTGAGATTTACTTTTTAAAGTTTTTGTTAAATTGTCATGTTCTATTTTTGCCCTAGCGAATATAAAAGCAATATTTTTTCTACCTAACTCTTTTACCAAGTATGTAAATGTTTCTAATGGGTTTGAATCTCCCATATCATGGGCATCACACCTTGGAGCAATATGAACCCCAACTCTACCACTTCCCCATACTTCACAAACTGCATCAGTTACTTCTAATATTAATTTGGATCTATTTTCTAATGATCCACCATATTCATCATTACGCTTATTAGTGCTATCTTGTAAAAATTGATCTAATAAATAACCATTAGCAGCATGAATCTCAACTCCATCAAAACCAGCTAATTTTGCATTAATAGCTGCTTGTTTGTATTCTTGAATAATATTTTTAACTTCTTTAGTTGTTAATTCTCTAGGGGTAATGAAATCTTTTTTAGGCCTAACTAAACTAACATTGCCACTAGGCTTAATAGCACTAGAAGAAACAGGTGTTTGACCACTTAAGTATATAGGATCAGATATCCTGCCAACATGCCATAATTGTAAGAGTATCAATCCATTTTCTTTATGTACACCATTAACGACTTTCCTCCATCCTTCAATTTGTTTATTAGACCAGATGCCAGGAGTATTGGGATATCCAACAGCCATTGGAGATATTGAAGTAGCTTCTGTAATAATCATGCCTACAGTCGCTCTTTGACTATAATATTGAACCATCATATCTGTAGGAATTCTATTATCGTCAGTACGACATCTAGTTAAAGGAGCCATTATTATTTTATTTCTTAATTCTAAATCACCTAATTTAATAGGTTCTAAAAGTACAGACATTTTTAATATTTCCTTTTTCGAGAATTTATAATTTATATCCAAGTCTTACACTTTATGATAAAAATGTATAGCTTAAGTTCTTATAGATTAAATTTATTAACCATTATATTATTATGTTTTTTATAAAAAATATAATTAATAGTTATATCAAAATAAGTTTATATAAATTATAAGTTTTCTGCTGGATAATAGCTTGCAATAATAGGTATTATTGTATATCGTGTTTTGCGAAAATTATATAAAGAGATTTTTATTAACTTTCTTTTAAAGTAAATTTTTAAATTAGTGAATAAATTTTATTTCTATAGTTAGTTATTTAGCAATATTAAGGAATATTATGAAAAGAACAATGTTGAAATCAAAAATTCATATGGCGACTGTTACTGAAGCTAACTTGAATTATTATGGATCTATAAGCATAGATAGAGAGTTATGTGAGACTGCAAACCTTTTGCCTTTTGAGAGAGTAGAAATTTATAATTGTAATAACGGTAGCAGGTTCGCGACTTATGTTATTTTAGGTGATAAAGGACAAATGTGTGTAAATGGTGCAGCGGCTAGGCATGTGCAAGAGGGTGATGTAATTATAGTAGCATCATATGCATCATATAAATCTAAAGAATTAAAAACGCATAATCCAAAGCTAGTCTTTGTAGATGGTAAGAATACTATACAAGAAGTAAAAGGCTATATTGATTCAAGCATAAATAAGCAAAAAACCTAAGATGCAGAGTATATCAAATAATTATCTATTAATAGGTGATGGTAGGTTAGCTAATCATTTTAGACATTATTTTGCTTTATTGGATATTTATTATGAGTCATGGTCTCGTAATAAAAATACTTTAGACGAGTTAAATATCAAAATACAATACGCTAATAAAATAATACTTTTAATAAGCGATAGCGCAATTGAATCATTTGCTAATAGGTATTTAAAAGAATATCTTCAAAATCCTGGTTTAGATAAACTAGTCATTCATTGTTCAGGCTCATTAACTTGTGAAAATATAATAGGAGTTCATCCTTTACAGAGTTTTGCTAAAAATCAAAAATATTCAATAGAAGAGTATCGCCAAATTTGTTTTTTTTATGATAAAAATAAACAAGCTTTGGAGTTTAGTGATATTTTCCCTGATTTACCTAATTCAAGTTTTGCTATAGAACTAGATCAAAAACCTTTTTATCATGCTTTATGTGTAAGTGCCAATAATTTTACAACTATATTATGGCAAGTATTTGCGACTAGAATGGCAGATAAATTTAATGTGCCGTTTGATAAGTTAAAATATTACGTTGAAACTACATCTAAAAATATTCAAAAGGATATAAATACAGCATTGACAGGACCTTTGATTAGAGAGGATAAAAATACTATAGCAGCAAATTTAAATAGTTTAAAAACTGATGATTTTGAAATGGTTTATAAAGCATTTTGTGATTTTTATGAATCAAAAATAATTAATAATAGAAGGAAACAAAAATGAAAATTCAAGATTTTCAAATGTATAAAGAAGCTGGAAAAAAAATAAAATGTATAACTTGCTATGACTATAGTATGGCTCGGATTGTTAATAATACGGATATTGATTGTGTATTGGTAGGAGATAGTTTGGCAATGACTATGTATGGTTATTCAGATACTATAAATGCAGATATAGAAATGATGTCATTGCATACACAAGCTGTAACTAAAGGAATAACAAAACAGTTTATAATTGCTGATTTGCCATTTATGACTTATAAAGGTTCTTTAGATTCATTAAATAATAATGTTATAAAATTAATGCAAGCAGGAGCTAATGCTATAAAACTTGAAGGTGTAAATGGTAATGAGCAATATATTAGGCACTTAGTAGATTCTGGAGTGCCTGTTATGGGGCATATAGGGCTTACTCCACAGTTTGTAAATACATTAGGTGGCTATAAGGTCCAAGGGAAAACTAAAAAAAGTGCGGAAGTATTGCTTGATCAAGCTAAACAGCTTGAAGAGGCTGGTTGTTTTAGTATTGTTCTAGAGTGTGTACCTAATGAGGTTGCTGAAAATATTACTAGAGCATTAAGGATACCAACTATAGGTATAGGGGCTGGTAATGTAACAGATGGTCAGGTAATAGTTATTCAAGATATGTTAGGTATGAATTCTGATTTTACGCCTAAATTTGTGAAAAAATATATGAATGGATGTTCAGAAATGGAATCTGCTATATCTAATTATTGTCAAGAAGTTGATAGTAGTGTTTTTCCATCCATTGAATATAGTTTTGGAAGTGGTATAGTTGGTAAAAAACAAGAGGTACAAATTTTTAAAACGGTTAAGGAATTGAGAAGTCATTTAGAATTAAAAAATAAAAATCTATCAGTTGGTTTTGTACCTACTATGGGAAATTTGCATGATGGACATGGTTCTTTAATCAAAGAAAGTGTGAGAAATAATGATCTTACAGTACTAAGTATTTTTGTGAATCCTACTCAGTTTAATAGTAGTAATGATCTTGAAAATTATCCTAGGACATTAGAGCAAGATTTACAACTAGCAAGTCAACTTGGAGTTGATTGTATATTTTTGCCAACAGAAGAGAATATATACCATGAAAATTTAGATTTTAGAATGATTTGCAACTCAGAATTTGCTACAAAATGTGAAGGAGGAAGAAAAAGACATTTTGATGGTGTTTTGACCATTGTACTTAAGCTTTTGAACATAGTTAAGCCTACTAATGCTTATTTTGGTAAAAAAGATTATCAACAATATAAGTTAATAGAAGAGATGGTTCTAGCATTTTTTCTAGATGTAAATATAATTCCATGTGAAACACTAAGGCTTGAATCTGGATTAGCTATGAGCTCACGTAATAATCATTTATCTGATAAAGGTATTGAGCTAGCTAGTAAAGTATCATCAATTATTCAATCTGAGAAAAATGTTTTAGATGCTATACAAAAGACTAATCAGCTTAAAGGTGCTAAGAGTATTTATGTTGAAGATATGGATGATAGAAGATTATATGCATTTACTGTAGAAGGTGTAAGGTTGATTGATAATTACGCTTTATAATTCTATTCAAAAAGATTTAATTGTAAGTTATCAGTTTCACTAAGTTTTACTCCGATACCAATTAAGCGAATTGAATTATTCTGTTTTTTATATAGCTCGGTAACTAAGCTTGAGAATATATAGTTAATCCGATAGTTATTTGACAATAATGTTATAATATTTAGAAAAAATGTCATCATATAGCCAAGATTTCAGAGGTATCGTAATAACTAAATATAAAGAAGGCCTAACAGACAAAGAGCTAAGTAATTTTTTTAATATAGATATCCGTACTACTAGATCTTGGATAAACTTATACGAGACAACTGGTGATTATAAATCTAAGCAAGGCTTGGGTTGCGGTAGAGTAGCAACCTTTACAGATAAGGAAGCGATAGAAAGCTACTTAAGAACATATCCAGATGCAATGGCTTTAGATATTAGAGAAGCATTAGCTCCTGAAATACCTAGAAGCACATTTTATGATTGTCTTACCAGACTTGGTTTTAGTTTTAAAAAAAGACACCTAAATATAAGCAAAGAAAAGAACAAGATAGGCAAAGTTTTATAGAGGTTGTTGAGACTATTGAACCTAACAAACTTGTATATTTAGATGAAATGGGTATGGATAATAAACAGTCTGTACTAAGAGGATGGTCTCTTGTTGGTAAACCTAGCTATGGTGAAGTTATTGCTTATCAAACTCAGAGAAAAAGTATAGTTGCTGGTTATAACTATTTAGAAAAGAAGATTATAGCACCGCTAGAGTATACTGGATATACAGATACTATACCTTCCTGCTTATTCTCCTGATTTAAATCCTATAGAAAAAATTTGGGCCAATTTTAAAAGAATTTTAAGAAAAGTAAATAATTCTTTTGATAATTTATCTGATGCTATTACTCACGTCTTTAGCACAATATTATCAGATTAACTATATCATTATTAATATTTTTAAGTGATTTTGCTATGCTAGTTTTATTAAATTTATTATCAGTGAATTTTATAAATACTCCAACAATACGGTTTATATATGTACTGGATATCCGCTTAGTTAATTTTTTATATAAAATAGGTAGTTTCGCTAAACATTCATCTAGTGTTTTTAAATCTTCTAAATAAGTATTTTCAACGCTTATTGATTTACGTATTTTTGTAGGGTTAACTATACGATCATCTACTCCTCTGGAGTAATTATATAGGCTATTACCGAATTTACCGAATTTATTAATTAGTATATTTAAGCTAACTTGCTGTAGCTCTAAACAGGTTTCGATAGACATTTGTTTTAGCTTTATTTGAGAGACTTTTCCTACACCAAAAAGTTTTTTAACTGACAAGTTTTCTATAAATTTATTGATTTGATTTGGTGTTATTACATAAAGCCCATTGGGTTTATCTATATCACTTGCGATTTTTGCAAGAAGCTTATTTGGAGCAATACCTGCAGAACTTGTAAGTCCTGTTTCTTCAAATATTTGGTTTTTAATAGCTTGTGCTATTAATGTAGCACTATTATGATATTTATTGATGTTTGTGACATCAAGATATGCTTCATCTAATGATAATGGTTCAACCTTATCTGTAAAAGAGTTAAAAATTTCTCTAATTAGCTTGGAAGCAGCTCTATATTTTGCAAAATCAGTATCTAAAAGTATAAGATTAGGACATTTTTGCAAGGCTATTTTGGTTGGCATAGCAGAATGTATACCGTATTTACGAGCTATGTAATTACAAGTTGATATTACTCCTCGGTTTGGGTTTGTACCTCCCACAGCAAAGGGCTTGTTAGCTAGGGACGGGTTTGCTTTTTCTTCTACTTGAGCAAAAAAATAATCCATATCTATGTGTATAATTTTTCTAGTTTTGCTCATAGTATTACATTGGTTGCTGTGATATATATTAATTTATATTATACTTTAATGTATTTATTTTTTACAAAGGTGTTGATGGTGAAGAAAATAATTTTACTTGTATTTTGTTTTATAGTGTTTAATTTAAGTTTTGCAAAAAATCCTGATTTATATTTATTTCTGGGTGGAGATTCCGTAGAAGATCATCTTAGCTATATTGATAAAGCTGAGGTTACAGGAGTGCAAATAATATATTCTTGGAAAAGATTAGAGCCAAAAAAAGATAGTTATGATTTTTCTGCTATTAATGATGATTATCAACTTCTAAAAAAGTATCATAAAAAGCTATTTATTCAATTACAAGATAGATCTTTTGATATAAAAAACATACCTGTTCCAAAATATTTACAAACTTCAAAATATGGTAATGGAGTTATACAGCAAACTGATTTTGCTGGCGAAGGTCAACCTATAGGTGCTGGTTGGGTAGCAAAACAATGGAATCCAGAGGTGGAAAAAAGATTTCATAAACTCATAGAGCAGCTTGCAAAACAATTTGATGGCAAGATAGTGGGGATAAATTTACCAGAAACAGCCATAGATGTTGATGATAAGCTCTTAACCAAAGATTTTTGTAATATTTATTTAGATTCAATTATAAGAAATATGCTTTTTCTTAAACAACAATTTAAGAAAAGTAAAGTTGTTCAATATGTAAATTTTTTACCATGTGAGTGGAATAATGATCATGGTTTCATGCAAAAAATATTTAATACAGCCATTAAAAATAATATAGGTTTAGGTAATCCTGATACTGTTCCAAATAGAAAATCTCAGATGAAAAATAGCTATCAATTTTTTAATAAATATAAATCAGAACTAAGTACTATTGCTATTGCAGTGCAAGAACCTGATTATACATATACCAACCCTAAAACCGCCAAAAAATTTACACCTACTGAATTATATGGCTTTGATAAGGATTATATTGGTGCCGATATTATTTTTTGGAACACTCAGCAGCCACAGTTTAATCAAGTTCTTAAGCTATTTTATTAGAAGAGCTTTTTTATCATTATGCAGACATATTTGAGAAAATAGCCAAGAATCGATATAAACTGCAAAGTATATTCTGTATTAATGGTTAATTTAGTCATTGCTTTTATTAAGTAACTGGCGAGTTTCTAATTCACCATAATTTCACCATATATTTGTAATTATAAAATTTACAATAAAATAAGCTACTTTTATATTGTGTCATAGTGTATATAATTACCTCCAATAAATATAAATAGTATTAACAAATGATTTTTTTTAAAGATGTATCTTATCAGGTAGAAGTTAAAGAACTTTTTAATGATATAAATTTTTCTATATTTCCTAATCAAAAGATTGGTCTAGTGGGTAAAAATGGTACGGGTAAGACTACCTTATTTAATCTTATTCAAAATAATATTGTTGCCGATAAGGGTAATATAGAAATAGCTAAGAACACGCGTATTGTGACTGTCAAACAGGATGTTGATGATTTTGAGGCAAGAGTTATTGATTATGTAGTTAATGGTATAGAAGCTTTAAAGAGTTTAAAAATAGCAATGGATGATTCTTTAGCTACTGAGAACTATGTTGATTATTCGAAATATCATGAAGAGTATGAATCTTTGGGAGGATATGCTATTGAATCGCAAGCAGGTAAGTTATTATCAGGTTTAGGGTTTGGTATTAGTCAATTACAACAGAAAGTTAAAGAACTATCAGGAGGGTGGCAAATTCGTTTGAATTTAGCTCAAGCACTGTTACAAGAATCAGATATTTTATTACTTGATGAACCAACAAACCATTTAGACTTAGACGCTGTATTGTGGTTAGAAGAGTATTTACAAGATTATAAAGGTTCTTTGCTTTTAATTTCACATGATAGAATTTTTCTAGATAATGTTATTAAGCAGATATTCCATATTGATAATAAGAATATAGATACATATTCTGGAAATTATTCTTCTTATGAAAAACAGGTGTATGAACAACAAATTCTTCAACAGAAGCAATTTGAAAAGCAACAAAAACATATCCAGCATCTAGAGAGTTTTGTAAATAGATTCAAGGCAAAAGCATCAAAAGCAAAGCAAGCTCAAAGTCGTGTAAAAATGTTGGAAAAAATTCAGCGAATAGAATCTGTGAAATCAGAATCAGATTTTAGTTTTGAATTTAAGCAGGTTAAAGAACACCTCGGTGGAACTCTTGTCAGTTTGCAAAACTCAAACCTCGGTTATGGTGATAAAAAAATCTTAAATAATGTAAAGCTAAATATTTATAATGAAATGCGTATAGGACTTTTGGGATTAAATGGAGCTGGTAAATCGACATTGATTAAGTCATTGATTGGTGAAATTGACGTTTTATCTGGAAAGATTGAAAAACATCCAAATCTTAAGGTAGGGTACTTTTCTCAACATTCATTAGATATGCTTGATTTACAAGCATCTCCATTGTTGCATATGCAGCGTTTAAACTCCAAGGCAACACAAGAAAAACTTAGAACATTTTTAGGTAGTTTTAATTTTGTTGGTGATAAGGCGTTAGCAAAAGTAGGTACTTTTTCAGGAGGTGAAAAAGCACGATTGGCATTAGCTATGATAGTCTATCTAGAGCCTAATTTCTTATTGCTAGATGAACCAACAAACCATTTAGATATTGGTGTTAGAGAAGCACTAACAGTTGCTTTACAAAGTTTTCAAGGTGCTATTATTTTGGTTTCGCACGATAGATTCTTATTAGAATCGAGTGTTGATGAATATATGTTAGTAGGAGAGGGGAAAGTTGAAGCATTTGAAGGAGATATGAAGGATTATTACAAATATATTATTAATATAAAAAAAAGTGAAAATCAAACTAAGAAACCAGCTGCTAAGTCTAGTACTAATCAAAAAAAAACTCCTAGAAAGTTATCAGCTGATAAAAGAAAGCAGTTAAAACTTCTCCAAGATAAAACTAAAAAGCTTGAAAGAACTTTGGAAAAATTACAGCGTCAAGATTTTCAATTTCAAGAAATTCTTCAAGATAAAAAGCTATATGATAATAAAGAAGAACTAGAGCAAACAATTTCTGAACACTCTCTTTTAAAAAAGAAAATTGAAAGTATAGAATTAGAGTGGTTCGAAGCTTTAGAGGAGCTAGAGGTTTTTCAAGAGAATTAATGAAAAATTATAATATTAGGTATTGATATATGAGAATTTTGATAGATTTTTATTTAAAGCTTGAGTAAGCAGAATCCCATTTGCCAGTTAAACCTGCTACTTCGTATTCTGTTACACGGTTTTCAAAGAAGTTGGTATGATCGGCACCATTTAGTACCCATTCAAGCCATGTAAGAGGATTTTTATCGATATTATACATTTCATTTAGCCCAATCTGATTGAGTCTTCTATCGGTAATGTGACGAATGTATTCTTTAACTTCTTCAGCTTTGAGTCCCTCGATAGAGCCTAGCTCATAAGCTAGATCAATAAATTTATCTTCCAGCTCTACTGCTTCAGTAGCCATTAGATAAATCTCTTTTTTAAATTGATTATCCACAATATATGGATTTTCCTGGCAGTATATTCTAAATAAAGCAGCATTTCCTTCGACATGCATAGATTCATCACGAATAGACCATTCCACGACTTTACCCATGCCTTTCATTTTACCAAAGCGTTGGAAGTTTAATAGCATTGCAAATGATGCAAATAAGGCCACCCCTTCATTAAAGACAGTTTTAGCTAGACATAATCCTAGTCCGCGGCGAGTTGATGGATCAGCATCCATCATAAACTCAATTTTATCAGTCATTGTCTTGTATTCTAAGAAAGCGTGATACTCTGAGTCTGGGAGTCCTAATGTATCGTTTAACAGTGCGTAAGCTCTTTGGTGTATTCCTTCACGTGCTGCAAAAGATCCTAGCATATTTCTAATTTCATTATTCTTAAAAGCAGGAATAAACTGGTCATAATAATTCTGACCAACAGCAACATCTGATTGTGTGAAAAGTCTTAGAATATTTGTTATATATTCTTTTTCAATTTTGGTTATTTTTGAGTTTTTCCAGTCCGTCACATCTTCTGATAGATCTATTTCATCCTCAATCCAGTGAGCTTTTTCATGTTTGATGGTTAGGTCAACAGCCCAGGGGTAGCTAAAAGGTTTATATGTTTTAGACAAAGTAGTTAGTGATGATCCTTTGACACGATTAATAACTTCTCCAGCTCGAGTCATCAGACTATCATATCCACCTATATGAACATCACCTACAAAGATTTGTGGTACAGTTTTTACATGCTCTTCTACAAGAAGTATATTCTTATTTATTTCATTGTAAAAATTTGCTCTTTTAATATCATCATCAAGAGATACTTGTGTGAAAGTTATATCATTAGTACCAAACCAGCTTTTTGCAAGATCACAAAAAGGACAGTTTGTTTTTGTATATATTTTTACTTCAATCATTTATTACCTACTTCTTATTTAAGATTTTATCAGCATTAGCTTTTAATTCTGTAAAGCCGCCAATATGCTTATCATCAACAAAGATTTGTGGTACAGTCGAAATAGGAAAGCTAAGCTTACCGCTTTGATTCATTTCATTGTAGAATTTGGTACGTTGATTATAATCATCTATAACAATTTCTTCAAAAGTTATATTATTCTCTTCAAACCATTGTTTAGCCCAGATACAAAAAGGACACCCATTTCTACTGTATATTTTTATATTCATGCTTTGCTTATCCCTCACATGCTATACATTCATTTTCTGACTGTTTAAGTTCAGAGAACTCGACTAATCTTTGTTTTTCAACTTTTTTAGATATATTTTCAGCTCTATTAGAAGTTTCTGTTCTTAAATAGTACAGACCTTTGCAACCATATTTCCAAGCATTAAAATGAGCTTTATGTAAATACTCTCTAGAGGCCCCTGCTGGAAAAAATATATTCAGTGATTGGCCTTGGCATAGATATTTTTGGCGCTCGCCCCCTAAATAAACAACCCAGTCTTGATCCATTTCTATAGCGGTTTTAAATATACTTTTTATATCATTAGATAAAAAGTCTAGTTGCTGAATAGAGCCGCCATTTGTGATAATGTCAGACCAAACTTCTTCATTGTTTTTGCCAAGTTTTTCTAGCTCTTGTTCGAGGTATTTATTTTTATTTAAATGTGAGCCTACTCTTGTTCGAGAAGTAAAAGCATTTGCCTTCCATGGTTCAATGCTTGGAGATGTATTTAATATAAGAGAACTATTTGCATTTGGCGCTATAGCAAGTAAGTGAGCATTTCTACGTCCTGTACCCATCATATCAGGAGCTTCACCTTTTTCTTTACCAAGCATCAAAGTTTCTTCGACTGCTTGTTCTTTGATACGCCTAAAGATTTCTTCATTTAATTCTTTAGCTTTTTTAGATTCAAATGCCACTCTATGCATCTGTAAATATGAATGAAAACCCATCGCACCAAGTCCAAGACTTCTTTCACGAGAGGCACTGTATCTAGCTTTTGATATCTCATCACCAGCATGATCTATAAAAAATTGTAAAACGTTATCTAAAAATTGAATTAAGTCTTTTATGAGGTGAGTGTCTTTCCATTCATCATATTTTTCTAAATTTACTGATGATAAGCAACATACAGCAGTACGATCTTCATCAGTTGCTAGATGTATTTCGTTACATAAGTTTGAACCTTTGATAGTTAAGCCTAGATCTTTCTGAGATTTAGGTAGTGCTCTATTAGCTGTATCAATGAAGTTTAAATAAGGTTCACCTGTGCGATAACGAGTTTCTAATATCGTTTCCCAAATTTTACGTGCTTTTACAATATCTCTGACAGATTTATCATCAGGATCAATAAGTTTCCAATCGTCATTATTAGCAACAGCTTGCATAAAACTGTCTGTTAAGTTTACTGCATGATGAAGGTTTAGACATTTTCTATTTACATCACCAGTTGGAACACGCATACCTAAAAACTCAACAATATCAGGATGAGAAACATCCATGTATGCAGCGTAAGATCCTTTACGAGTTTTACCTTGTCTATAAGCTACCATATCAGCATCTACAGTATGCATAAAAGGTATTGGTCCTGGAGCCTTATCAGAGACTGCTCTTACTTTTGACCAATGTCCACCTACACCACCACCTTTTACAGATAACCACCTTAGTTCAGCCGAATGTTCAATAAGTCCATCCAATGAATCTGGTACGTAAGATAAAAAACAGCTTATTGGTAAAGATTTAACTCTAGCACCTGGTAAAGGAGCATTAGAAAGAACTGGTGATGCAAACATAAACCAGCCTTTTGAAGCAGCATCATATATACGCTGAGCTAAATTCATATCACCAAATGAATAAGCTACAGCCGCTCTAGCAAAACCATGTTGAGGAGAGGGTTCATTTTCTAGACAATAATAGTTTGTAAGTAGTTGTTGAGCTTGTTTAGAAAGCTCTCTATCTTTTGATACATCAATATTAATGCCAAGGTATTTTTCTTTGGACATAACAAAACCCTATTTTATATATTTTATTAAATTTGTAACTATACTATTTCAGTATAGTTTTGCTTTTATAATGAAATTTTATCAATTTTTAAAAAATTTAGAATAGTAAAAAATGAAATATTATAGTTGACTTTAAAAAATGATTTGCAAGAGTCAGGTAGTATAAGGATTACTACCTAAACTTTTTGAGAAATTATTTTGCTAAAATCTCTGCTGCCTCTTTATTTAAAACTTTTACAGCATCTATAGACACTTGAAGTTGAGTTCTTTCTTGATCAGAAATTTCAACCTCGACAGGTCTTACACCATTGGCTGAAATTTCGGTTGGAACACCTACAAATAGGTCTTCATCGAGTCCGTACATTCCTACTTTTACTTTAGCAGCACAAGGTAAAATCATTTTTTTATCTCTTAGGAAGCTTTCAGCCATTTGAATACCAGCAGCAGCAGGAGCATAGTATGCTGAGCCAGTTTTAAGTAAAGCAACAATTTCACCACCACCACTTCTTGTTCTAGCAACAATGGAGTCTAGTCTTTCTTGTTTTAATGAACCTTCTTTAACAAGTTGCTCTAGTGATACACCAGCAATATTTGACATTTTAGTAAGAGGGACCATAGTATCACCATGACCGCCCATTACATATGCTTGAACTTGTTGAACTGATACATTTAGTTCATCGGCTAAGAAAGTTCTAAATCTAGCTGAATCTAAAACACCTGCCATACCAACTATTTTATTATCAGGTACACCAGAAAATTTTTGTAACATATTTACCATAATATCTAGAGGGTTAGTAATGCATATAACAAAGGCATTAGGGCAGTGATGTTTAATACCTTCACCAACAGACTGCATCACTTTAATGTTGATGCCTAAAAGATCATCACGCGACATTCCTGGTTTTCTTGCAACTCCAGCAGTTACGATTACAACATCTGAATTTTCTAGATCTTTAAAGTCGTTTGTTCCTCTAACTTTAAAATCAACACCTTCGATAGGACAGGTTTGTAGTAGATCAAGAGCTTTACCTTGAGGCATACCTTCAGCTATATCAAATAAAAGCACATCTCCCAGTTGTTTGATAAGTGCTAAATGAGCAAGTGTGCCACCGATATGACCGGCACCTATTAGTGCTATTTTTTTTCTAGCCATTAAAATCTCCTTTATTATGCTAAAAAGTTGCTAAGAGTCAATGCGGGCAATTATAACTTAATAATTTAACTCTTTCCAATGAAATGTTTTGCGCAATATATTATTTATAATTATAATATTGGTTAATTATGCTTATTAAATTTATTTATGTTACAAAAATATATAAAAAATATAGGACTTGGCTTAGGAGTTATTGGTCTAATAGTGTTTATGTTTGGCTTATTAGAAACTAATGTTTATCAAAAAAACTTGATAGTTTTGTTTGCAACTTTCTTTTTATTTCTTTCTGCAATTATTCAAAAAGAGCCATTTTTTAGAGGGTTACAGGGGATAGTGTTTATAAGTGCCATTGTGGTTTTTAGTGATTTTCCGCAAAAATATAATTTAATTTTAATTTTAATTTTAGGTTTGTTTTTTTCTATATACTATATTATTAATTTTAAGTTAAATATAGCGAGAGTGAGTGCTTTTATAGGGCTTGTTGCTTTATGTTTTGGTATAATCTTAGGCAGAAATGAGCCAATGATTATTGGTGGAGTCACTTTGGCTATTTATTCAATATTTTCTATCCGAGAAGGGTATACCGTTGGTTGGGTGTTTTTAGTACTTAATATATTGTTTGCAATGGTAGCAGCTAATATATAGTACTGTTTTATTAATTAGGAAATTAGTTATGAGAAAGTTGTCATTTTTAGATAGAATTGTTGAGGAGTTGGATAATTATGTAAACTTCACTAAAGCCCCTTTAAATCCAAACCGTGAGTCTCCAAGTAAACAAATTGTTGATGGACAATTAAATGAAGCAGATAGAAAGCATTCTGCCGGACTTATGAGAGTTGATTATACAGGAGAAATTTGTGCACAAGGTTTATATAGAGGTCAAGCTTCTGTAGCTAAATCAGTAACTACAAGAGAACATTTATACCATGCTGCTGATGAAGAGTATGATCATTTAGCTTGGTGTGGTCAGAGGTTGCAGGAATTAGATGCTGTTCCAAGCCTACTTAACCCATTTTGGTATTGGGCCTCCTTTGGAATAGGCGCTACAGCAGGATCTATAAGTGATAATCTAAGTTATGGATTTGTTGCGGAAACAGAAAAGCAGGTGATGAAGCATTTAGATTTACATCTTAAAAACTTACCAATAAATGACAATCGTTCTCGTGAGATACTTAAACAAATGTATATTGATGAATCAGAACATGCGATTGAAGCAGAAAAAGCTGGAGGAACAAAACTTCCTAAACCTATTAAGTTGGTTATGAAACTACAGTCAAAGGTTATGACTACATTAGCTTATAGGTTTTAAAGTTTACATTTTTTAGATAGGAAGCATATGTTTTTGTGTAAGCTATATTTTTTGCTAGTTATTTTTAATAATTTTACTTATTAAAATTATCCCCAACAATCTCTTGAATCACTATTCCAGCAATGGTTAATCCAAATAATGATGGCATATAGCTAAGAGTACCATTAGTAGCTCGAGACCGTCCTTGCTGATTAGGTTTTGGCTCTTCTGGTGGTAATGGGGCTATACTTTTTTGTGTTGAAAATACAGCTTTGATACCTTTTTTTACTTTTTGCTTTTTTAATCGAACTCTCATCGCTCGAGCAAGAGCGCATACATCGGTTTTGTAGATATCAGCCACTTTTATTTGAGTAGGATCTGTTTTACCTCCAGCACCCATACTGGATATGGTTTTAAGATTTAGCTCGTGGGATATCTTTACTAGGTTCACTTTAGCATTTAAGGTGTCTATTGCGTCAATAACATAGTCATACTTATATTCAGTAAGTAATGTCTTTGTATTATCCGGATTAATAAAATCTTCTAGGGCATTGACTTTGCATTGTGGATTAATATCGAGAATGCGTTGTTTCATAACCTCTACCTTAGATATTCCAATTGTACTTTGTAAAGCTATAAGCTGGCGATTGATATTAGAAGAATCAACTACATCCATATCTATTATTGTAAGTTTTCCTACTCCAGCTCTAGCAAGAGCTTCAATTATAAAAGATCCTACTCCTCCACATCCGGCAACAAAAATATTAGCTTCTTCTAAGCTTCTTATACCATTTTTGTTTACTAAAATACCTGTCCTTTCTGTAATAGCATTTATCATTCTAAATTTATCAGCCTTATTCTTTTTTTATTGAAGTATTTACCTGTGAAAATATTAGCATAAATATTAATATTTATGTTATTGATATATTTTTTATAAAAGGGATTTAGTTAGCTATTATACTTAGATAATTTAAGGTATTTACTATGAATAGACTCTATTCATATCATCTATATATTTATATGCAAACAAGTTAGCATAAATTTCACCAGTTACATGATCTACTTCATTTATATCAAGTTGTATGGGAAACCAGTCAGTTGTATTTGTTAAAATTTTGTTATTATCTAAAACAAACCCATCAACAATAGCATTTGCACTTCTCATAAATTCATCATAGTTAAGTCTAGTAACTACAGAATCTTCATTTAGGGCAAATAGATAAATAGGTGTTCTAGTTTTTTTACCAAAGCTGACAATATCTGCACTTTCCATAGTTTTTAATAACTCTGTATTAGTAAAGATTTCTTGATTAAATAAGTCATACATTGAATTATTCCCAGTTGGTACTACATAGTGTGAGGCTAGTTCTTGATGAGGAAACTTTTTATATAAGGCACTGTTAAATATAGCATCAGCTAATTTTATATTAGATATATGTTTTTGAAGAAATAAATTATTAAAGGTATAGTGCTTCCCGTTAATATTGCATTTTTCTTGTGCAAATGTAGAACATTTCATATCAAAAAAATCTTTATCAAAATCCTTAATATTAATAGTTTTAGAAACGTTTCCATAATGAAGGTAACTCATGAAAACATTTGCAAGCAATCCTGGTTTTAGTATAGAGGTTATTAATTTATTATGTAGAGCATATTCTTTAGAATTATTGTTATCAGTCATAAAGTCTAGAGTAATATGGCTAATATCATATGCACCACTAAGTCCAGCTGCTGCTCTATACTTATATAGTTTATCCAATTGGTTAACACCTTCGCAGTTACCGTGCCACCCTAGACATTTCGCACTCCATATTGAATATGCTCCACCTTCAGAGTAGCCAACTGAATAGAGGTTTAGTTGGCTACTCTGAGGGTATTTTTTATGAATAATAGAGCTAACATTGTTGAGCATGTCAACAGCAGTGTTTACTGTTTGCCTAGGAAAGAGAACATATGGATGATAGTTTTTATAGTCATCTCCTTGGCCAATATAATCTGGTGATACAACTATATACCCATTAGCTGCATATATGGCAGCATATATTGTATTAAGCATTAAGCTAGTTTTATTTTTTTTGTCTAAATTCGATGGTATACCAGCATTATCAAAAACAGTGGGGTGATAATATAAAATTACACCTTTAGGATTATTGATATCAGGTAACATTAATAATCCCGAGACATTCGATGTAACTTCTCCTAAAGCAGGAAAAATATTTGTAGTTTTGTAAGAGACTTTATTTAGTTCAATATTCTCAATATTTTTATTTGCTAATGATTTAATATTAATGCCATAATTTTTAAGGTGATCATGATTTTTCTGACAGTCTTTTTTAGATAGATTTTTATTACAAAAATACTTTGTTTGGTAGTTTTCTTCTATATCTTTAGTTTTCCATAGCTTATTTTGAACAATATTTGTATAAGCTAAAGATGAAAATAAAAATAAGTTTAATAATATTATTTTTTTCATGATAATTTTCAAGGTTGGTTATTATTATAAATCAATATTTCTAATATCAGTAACAGTCATCCCAGCTTTTAGGGCATTAATAAGTCCAGGTACACCATCTTCAAAAACATGGCAATATTTAGGTTTAATATTATATTTTTCAGCAAGTAATATAAATGCTTTGGGTTTACTTTTGTCTGGGTGATTATCATCAGCTGTAATAATTTCTTCAAAATAGTGGGTGATTTCTAAAGTATCCAAAGATTTATATACGTTTTTTCTTTTTCCTCCAGATATTACTAGCATTGGAATTTTTTTATAATAATATTTAATTAAATCTATAACTGGTTGGATTGGTTTGGTTTTGCTTAAAAGCTCATATGATGCTTCTTTAATTTTATCGCTAATAGATGAGATGCTATTGTTATCAAGATTAAATATTTCTTTTAGAATATATTCTGTTGGTAAGCCGTGATAGTTATCTAGATCTTTTGATGATATTTCTATTTGAGTTTCTTTAAGGACTTTAATCCAAGCATTTATATGAATATCCATATTGTTTGCAATTGTACCATCACAATCAAAAATTAGTAGCTTAGTGTTTTTATTAACAGGAAGAAGCATATAATCTATTTGAGTCATTATTGATGTATGTATTATATACAATAAATAGTGTTGACATAAGTATAATTAATGAGCAGAATTGGTATCGCTAAATTAAAAAAGTAAACCATGAAATTTACTAAATGGAGGATAAAGTTATGGTATTAGTTGGAAAAAAAGCACCAATATTTAATGCACCGGCAGTTCTAGGTGATGGTGAGATTGTAGATAATTATAATTTTGCTGAAGCAATTAATGGTAAATATGCAATTGTAGTATTTTACCCTTTAGATTTTACATTTGTTTGCCCTTCTGAGCTTATAGCTTTAGATAAAAGAACCGCAAGACTTAAAGAATTGGGTGTAGAGGTAGTGTCGGTATCAATCGATTCGCATTTTACTCATAATGCTTGGAGAAATACTCCTGTAAATGAAGGTGGTATTGGTGAAGTTAAATACACAATGGTTGCTGATATTAATCAAGAAATCGTTAAAGCATATGATGTTCAGTCAGAAGGCGGTATGGCATTTAGAGGTACTTTCTTAATTGATAAAGAGGGTGTAGTTCGTCATCAGGTTGTTAACGATCTTCCATTGGGTAGAAATATGGATGAGATAATCAGAATGGTTGAAGCACTTCAATTTCATGAGGAACATGGCGAAGTTTGTCCAGCTGGTTGGAATAAAGGCGATGAGGGAATGAAAGCATCACCAGCAGGGGTTGCAGAATATCTATCTGATCACGTTGTAGACTTGTAATAATATCTAATTGTTTTCTAATTCTCCTGTCATTTTGCATCTAAAAGCTAGTTATTTTAAATTAGTAGTCTTATCTTTATTTATAAGTTAGTAATGAGTTATTGATTTATATAAGTAGAGAGATAATTTTATTTTAAAAAATATAATTGATATTTTACGAGCTAAAGATTTTAATAAGAATGAGACGGTAGGCATTAATTGGTATTTAGAGGTTTATAATGTTATATTTAGCAGGTGGTGATTAATCAAATTTTTAGAGGTTTTTGAAATATGTCTGCTTTACCGGAATGTCCAAAGTGCCAGTCGGAGTATGTCTATAGTGATGGTGAATTGTTGATTTGCCCAGAATGTGGTTATGAATGGCAGCCAAATGAAATAAATGAAAACAAATTAGAAATAAAAGATTCAAATGGAAATACGCTCATGGATGGAGATACTGTCACAGTTATTAAGGATTTGAAATTAAAAGGATCATCTCAGGTCATTAAAGTTGGTACGAAAGTTAAAAATATTCACTTAGTAGATGGTGATCATGATATAGATTGCAAAATTGATGGCTTTGGGGCGATGAAATTAAAATCATTATTTGTAAAAAAAGTATAAAATGAAATGATGAAGTTTATGGGTTTATTAGTTACAACATTTTTGATATTTTTTTGCAATTATTGTTATGCTTATTATGTAAATGAAGATGGTAAAAAAATTCCTGTAGATAGAAATGTAGCTAATATGATAGATGATATTGAAATGAAAGAGGGCGAAGCTCTTAGTCAGAAGCAAATTATAAATATTGTCAAAAATAGTAGCGGTTCTAGTATAGAAGAATTATAGTTTCATGTTGAAAAAGTTAGCTGTCATATTAAACATCCTCATAATAGCTTCTATCGGTGTATCTGCATCAAACCAAGATAATACAACATCAAATCTTCCAAATTTTAAGAATAATCAATATTCATCTAATGATATAAGAAAACTCGAGTCTAATGCATTTAGAAAAATGTTTCCAAATCAAGATTTTTTAATAAATAAAGCACCTTTTAGCACTCAACAACAAGAAAAAAATGCTCAGCAAGCAATCCAAGATTTAGCAGTAAAAGAAGGTGAAGCTCTTACTGATAGTGAGAAGAAAGCAATTGCTAAAAAATCATTTGATAATAAAGTAAATGAAGCATTGAATATAGATGCTATAAAAACCTCTTTCTTTAATGGGTTTAGAGTAAGTGAAACCTTTACTCATGCAATGCTAAATACCCAAGAAGATACTGGTGACCCTTTGTTTATGTTGCAAGCTCGCCAACAAGGCATTTTAGAGGATGATTATATCTATTTTGGTGCTAGGGTTAGTTTGATTGATTGGCAGCGATTAAATAAAGTTCCACCTGGTGGTGAAAATAAACAATTTTCATATAATGTTAATGCATATGTTGCATCAACTATATCAAAATGGTTTAGTTCATTAGTGGGTTTTTCTTTATATCAGGACCATGATGGATTTAATTTTTTTCCTAGTACTTTATATTTTATAGTTGGTGATTTGCAGGAAACTCCATTTTTTGGTTATGTTGCTAATTCAACGGTTATGTATGGTAATTTTGATATAGTTTCTAACTACGTACCTACCTTAACACGTACATATTTTATGCAGTCTGGTGGTAATATTAATCTATCCTACCATACGTCAGATTTACACCTTAACGCTGTACTTTTGGATGCAAATACTAATAGTTACTTTGGAGTCACAAATGCAGGTAGTAAAAGTGGTGTGGGCTTTAGTTTAAATAGTAAGTATATATATCAAATGAATACAGTAGGAGATTACCAGTTTTTTGGGCTTGCATACTCTAATGTTTCTGGCTTTCAAACTAAATCAGGAGGAAATGTTGGGGCTTTTGATATTAACTATGGATTAGCAGTATCAGATATAAACTTTGAGGCTGAGGCTTTAATCACTGATAACGGGGTTGGCGGAGTAAATGAATCATCAGCAGTAAGTCCTAAAAATATAGCAGGATTACCATTTTTTGGATCAATCAGACCTAGTGCTAATTTGATATATGATGGTTTTTTAGGATCAGGGTCGCATGTAGCTTCTTGGTCTGTACAGACTAGTTATACAGCTACAGTATATAATAAAAGATTAATTCCTTATGTTGATTATTCACAGATATTACAAAATACTAGAAACTACTCATATCAATATGGAGCAGGTTTTAGATATAATGTGTTTTATGGGTCTTGGTTAGGTTTGGATTATACAAATATAAATTCTCGGAGTGCTAATTTGAAAGAAAAACAGAACTACCTTTCTTTGAACTATACACTATATTTATAGTTATCTCTTGGTATAATTATAGTTACCGTTATTCGTAAAAAAAAATTGATGGCTAGACAAGTTTTTATAGATACAGAAACAACAGGTTTTGATTATAAGATAGGCAATAGGATTGTTGAATTTGGTGCTGTAGAGGTAATTAATAGAAGGCTTACAGGTAATAACTTACATTTTTATTGTAATCCTAATTATGAAGTTGAACCTGGCGCATTAGCTGTGCATGGGCTGACTAATGAATTTTTGTCAGATAAACCAGTTTTTGAAGAAAAAGCAGCTGATATGATAGATTTTCTTAAGGGAGCTGAAATTATTATACATAATGCAGCATTTGATGTTCCATTTATAAACTGGGAATTATCTCTTTTAAAAGAAAATAGATTTGGAACATTAGAAAAAAATGTTGATAAGATTACAGACACTCTTGAGATTGCAAGAAAAAAACATCCTTTACAAAAAAATAACCTTGATGCCCTATGTAAAAGGTACCACATTAGGAATGATCATCGTACATTTCATGGAGCTTTGCTAGATAGTGAACTTTTGGCAGATGTATACCTTGTAATGACAGGTGGCCAAACTGATTTGGCATTACAAACAATAAAAGAGACAAGTAAGAATAATTCAGATATTGATTTTACTATGCTTAATCTTCGTATAGCAGAACCAAGTATTGATAATTTACAAAAACATAATAACTACCTAGTAGATTTATTAAAACTACAAGAAGACGTGAAATGGTGAAGAAAATAATCTATCCAGAAGCTAAAGACTATGAGCTTTTAAATGCAGGTAAAGATTTTTTTAATAGAAATCTACTATTAGAAAAAAAAACTTATAAAGCATGGCTTCAATTAAAAGAAGCGGCAAATAACTGCAAAATAGATTTATTTATAGTATCTGGTTTTAGGAGCTATAGCTATCAACAACAAATTATTAATAAAAAACTTGCTGATGGCCAGAGCCTGAAAGAAATTAAGAAAGTTAATGCATTACCAGGTAAGAGTGAACATCATACAGGCAGGGCGCTTGATTTGACCAGTGGTGTAGAGAAAGAAGTTTTAACTGAAAATTTTGAGAAAACATTAGCTTTTGAATGGCTTATAGAAAATGCATATAAATTTGATTTTAAGATGAGCTTTCCTCGTAATAATGAATTTGGTTTTATTTATGAGCCATGGCATTGGTGTTATCAAAATGAAAAAAGTTAGTAAATTTATAGCTATATTTTCTATTGCTTTGTTTTTGAACTCTTGTAGTACTACTAAAAAAGATATGGCAGAGGTAGAGTTTGTTTCTAGTAATTACCCTTGGATATTTAATACGGTTCGAAAAGATTTAGTACAAGGTGATTTAGCTGGTGCTCTTAGTAAAAATAATCATATAGGTAATACCAAGCAGTTGAAGAACCTTAATGAGTTGGAATCAGCGAGGCTTTTCCAGCTTAATAGTGATTATCAAGATTCTATTAAATTCTATGATAAGGCAATCAAGTCTATTCCTAAAAACCAAAATGAGTCTTTAAAGCAAGCTAAAAAGGTGCTTTTAAATAAAGATACATATAATTATTATGATATTAGAAATGCTTACAGCATTCCTGATTATGCGATTAGTTTTCTATATACATATCAAGCTTTAAACTATCTAAAAACTAATGATGCAAACAAAGCATTAGAGTCTCTTCAAGATTTAGATATAGCTAAATTATGGCGCACTCAACAAGAAGTGCTTGCTGAGGGTATGAAGCTACTTGCTAAAAAAGATTTGGATAGAAATGAAATAACTAGTGATACTTTAGGTTTAGGAAGTTTTAAAGCATTAAATAACATGCTTAATTTTTCAAAAAAAATTCCAAATGCTTATGGTAACCCTATGAGTTATTATCTTAGAGCTATTTTAGAATCTGCTGTTTCAAAGGACTATCAAAAGTCAGTATTAGACCTTGAGAAAGCCCTAGAATATACTGTTGGTAATACTTATCTTAATCAGACAATGAACGAATTTAGAGCAGCCATTATAAATCAGACTTCACCTTTTTCGATGGGGATGGGAAGAGTTGTAATTTTTTATGAACAAGGGCTTATAAATATTCGTAGATCTAAGCAAATAGGTTTAGATTTGGGCGATATTGGTATAAGAAAAATGAGTTTCCCTATCTACGCAACTGACTATAGTTTTTTTGAGCCCAAAAAAGTTACGATATCATCTGGAACAAATAAGATAATAGATACATATACAGAAACTCTCTTAGATGGTACGTTATATGCTATGAAATCTTTGATAGAGGAATACTCAAAACTTATTACACAAAATGTTGTAATAGAAGCATTTAAGCATGATTATGATAAAAATTTTGCTTTGGGAGGGGTGCTAGGAAGTACTTTAAAATTTGATCTTTCTAAAACAGATCCAAAACGATCAGATTTGAGAAGTTGGTTATTGCTACCTAATAGTATTGATTTATTTGAACAACAGCTAGATAGTGGTAAATATGTCATTCAGATTAACAATATTAGGCAAACTATAGATATAAAACAAGGTAAAACCACTCTCTTATGGGTTGTTGATATCGGCAAATTCAAAAAAGTATATTATTTAATATTTTAAATAAAACTAATTTTCGCTAGAGCATATTTATTTACTCACTGCATCTCAAATGATATAACTAAATGAGACGCAAAAGGAGGTGCTCATGAAGGATATTATAATTTTAGGTGCTGGTAGAGTAGGTTCTCTTACTAGTTGTTTGCTTGTTGAAAGTGGTGAATATATTGTTCACTTAGTTGATAAATATATTCCAAATAATAAACCGCAGATAGAAAAAAATTCTCATAATTTAAAATACGTAGAATTAGATGCTACGAGCATATCAGATATGAGTTCTTATATAAGTAGACATAATATTAAAACAGTGGTATCTTGTTTGCCATTTTTTTTCAATAAAGATATAGCTAAGCTTGCACGTGAGCTTGAACTTAATTACTTTGATTTAACAGAGGATGTTGATACTACTAATTATATTAAGAAAATAGCTAAAAATGCTACCACAAGTTTTTTTGCTCCACAATGTGGGCTAGCACCAGGGTTTATTAGTATTGTTTCTAATAGTCTTATGCAAGAGTTTGAATCTATAGATACGGTTAGAATGCGTGTGGGGGCATTGCCGTTGAATGTTTCAAATACTTTGCAATATGGTTTGACTTGGTCAACAGAGGGTCTGATTAATGAATATATAAAACCTTGTGAGGGTATTGTTGATTTTGAAAAAAGAACATTAGCTCCATTGACAGATACTGAAGAGATAAAAATTGATGGCTTAACATATGAGGCTTTTAATACTTCTGGTGGTGTTGGTTCTATGATTGAAACTTATACAGGTCAGGTTAAAAGTATTAATTATAAAAGTATTCGCCACCCTGGCCATTGTAAGAAAATGAAATTTTTAATCCAAGATATGAAATTAGGCGATGATCTAAATCTTATGGTTAAGATTATGGATGGAGCTATACCAAGGATTAATCAAGATATAGTTTTGATTTATGTATCTGTAGATGGAATTCGCAAAGGTCATAAGTCTGAACGTCATTTTGCTCAGAAATATCCTTCTCAAGTAATGTTTGGCCGGCGTTTTTCAGCATTGCAGTTAACAACAGCTACTAGTCTATGTGTGAGTATAGATTTGTTCTTAAATTCAAAAAAACCTAAAGTAGGGTTTATACAGCAAGAATCAATCACTTTAGATGAGTTTTATAGTAATAAATTTGGTAATTATTATAAGGATTCGGGACTTTTAGTACAAGCAAGTTAAATACAGGAGGATTAAAATGAGCTTTTTAGAGAAGTTAGATCTGGATTTAGAGGAATATTTTGTTAATAATGGTGAAAATATAATAGAAACCTATAGTCCATCCAACGGTGAACTTTTAGCTAAAGTTAAAAATCATAGTATCAAAGATATTGAAGATGCCATTACAGTTGCAAAGAGAGTTGCCGCAGAGTGGTGTAAAGTGCCAGCACCAAGAAGAGGAGAGTTAGTTAGGCTAATTTCACAAGAGTTGCGTAATAAAAAAGACCATTTAGGTAGTTTAGTTTCATTAGAAATGGGTAAATCTAAGCAGGAAGGCGATGGTGAGGTGCAAGAAATGATTGATATGGCAGATTTTGCTGTTGGTCAGTCAAGAATGCTTTATGGCTCAACTATGCATTCTGAGAGAGATAATCATCGGATGTATGATCAATGGCATCCTTTGGGAGTTGTTGGTGTGATATCAGCTTTTAATTTTCCAGTTGCTGTGTGGTCATGGAATGCTTTTATTGCAGCCATATGTGGTAATACAGTGATATGGAAGCCTTCTGAAAAAACTCCATTATGCTCTATTGCTGTTCATAATATATGTAAAAAAGTAATACAAAAGCATAATTTCCCAGAAATTTTTCATACAGTAATATCTAAAGATATAGATGTATCAAAAGCATTAGTTAATGATGAAAGAGTTAGTTTGGTTTCATTCACAGGTTCTACAAAAGTTGGTCAAAATGTTGGTCAACAAGTTGCTAAGCGCTTTGGCAAAAGTATATTAGAGCTTGGTGGTAATAATGCAACTATAATTGATAAATCTGCTAATCTAAAACTTGCTATTCCTGCAGCAGTTTTTGGAGCTGTGGGTACAGCTGGTCAAAGATGTACTTCCCTTAGAAGACTATTAGTACATAAATCAATTTATAGTTTGGTTAAGGAAAAACTAGTTAATGTATATAAACAAATAAAAGTTGGAGACCCTTTAGATCAAAATAATTTAATGGGCCCACTTATAGATGATTTATCAGTTAATAATTTTTGTAGTACAATAAATTTAGCGATAGAGCAAGGTGGTAGAGTCTTAAGTGGTGGTAAGAGTATTGATAAACCAGGTTTTTTTGTTGAACCAACTATTATTGAAGCAAATCATAATATGCCAATAGTATTGGAAGAAAGTTTTTGTCCTATTTTATATTTGATGCCATTTGATGATCTAGAAGAAGCTATCAAACTTAATAATTCTGTTAAATATGGCTTATCAAGCTCAATATTTACTGATAATTTACAAAATGCCGAAAATTTTCTCTCTAGTGTTGGTAGTGATTGTGGTATTGCAAATGTTAATATTGGTACTTCTGGTGCTGAGATTGGAGGAGCATTCGGTGGTGAAAAACATACTGGGGGAGGGCGTGAAGCTGGATCAGATGCTTGGAAAGCTTATATGCGCAGACAAACTAGTACTATCAATTATGGTAGGGATCTGCCCCTTGCTCAAGGAATTAAATTTAATTTAGAGGAATAGTTTATGGAAACTTCTATATTAGAAAAGTTATGGGAGCAATATATTGCTGATAACCCTTATGTTAACGAAATTTATAATTTGTTTATTAAGAGGGGTGAAAATCCAGTAAATGATCATATTGCCATTAGAACATTAGATAATGAAAAAATTAATATTTATAAGCTAGCACAAGTTTTTATTAATATTGGTTATACGATCTGTGATGAATATGATTTTGAAATAAAAAAATTAAAAGCTATTCACTTAGAACATGAGGATAAGAATAAACCCAAAATTTTTATAAGTCAGCTTTTAACAAGTAATTTTTCTGCGCAGTTGCAACAAGTATTGACAAAATGTGTAGAAGAAATACCTGAGAAATTACTTAGAGATCCACAACAACTTTTATTGTCTGGTGTAGTTTGGGGGCAAATTAATTATTCGACTTATAAAAAGCTTTTAGAAGAATCTGAGTATGCAGCATGGTTTTATGCCTTTGGCTTCCGAGCTAATCATTTTACAGTTTTTATAAATAAACTTAAAAATTTTAATGAAGTTTATCAAGTAAATGATTTTCTCAAGGAAAATAATTTTAGGCTGAATTCTTCTGGAGGTGAAATTAAAGGATCAAAAAAAGACCTTCTTGAACAATCTAGTACTATGTCGGGTTTAACAGAAGTTAATTTTAAAGATGGAAAAAAACAGATTCCATGTTGTTATTATGAGTTTGCTAAGCGTTACCAAGATGAAAATAATAATCTTTATCAAGGGTTTGTTGCTAAGTCTGCGGATAAAATATTTGAAAGTACAAATACCAACTTATAAATTAAATATAATGTAGCGTAGTATAATTAGACCTAAAAAATCAGGTAGCGTATTACGGAAATTATGTAACAATATCACTGAAGGAATTATTAAATTATTTATTTGATAGTTACAATAGTGAAATTAAAAGAGTTTAGTCGATAAAGTAATATTTTAGATAATAAAGTTAAGAAGGAATGGCTTTAATAGTTTTTTGAAATAATATTAGCAATTTTTTCAAATAAATCTTCATAAACAGAGCTTTTTCTCATAACTAAGTCAATTTCACGGTAAAAGTCAGCACTATCAATATCTATGTATTTAACATTGTCTGTTTTTGTGCAAGCAATTTTAGGGATTAGAGTAACACCTTCATCAATTGATACCATCTGCCTAAGAGTTTCTAAACTACTTCCTTTAAAATCATTATTATTAAACTCACGTAAAGAACATAGCTTAAGAGTTTGATCTCTAAGACAGTTGCCTTCATCAAGTAACATAAGGTTTTCTTTAACTAAATCTTTTATAGATATTTTTTTATTTTTTGAAAGAGGGTTGGTTTTTGCTACTGCAGCATAGAATTTATCATTAAATAATTTTTTTCTTTCAAATTGATAATTGTCAGTGGGTGTAGCTAAAAGTGTAAAATCAAGTTTACCTTGGTTAAGTAGATCTACTAAAGTATCTGTTTTTTCTTCAACAATAGAGATACTTAAGTTAGGGATTTCATTTTTTATAGCAGAAAGAACTTTAGGCATTATATACGGACATAAAGTGGGGAAAGCACCAATAGATATGTTGATTTTGCCATTATTTAGTAATAGATCAGAGATTCTTTTAAGATTATTTACTTCATCAAGGATCTTATAAGCTTGATTAACAATTTTCATGCCCCGTTTTGTTATTAATATTTGTTTTGTTCCTCGTTCAAATATTTGAATACCAACATGTTCCTCAAATTTTTTTATTTGCATACTCAATGCAGGTTGACTAACAAAACATTTTTCTGATGCTGTGATAAAGCTTTTTGTTTCATATACGGAAATGATATATTCAAGGGTGCGGGTATTCATATAAGTAAAGCTTATAGTCACTATAAATATTATATATTTTAAATTATGTGTAAGAGTAATACAATAATATCTGTAGAGTTAAAAAACCAAGGAGCTAGATATGACTAAAACAGTACCTAATGTAACTTTTAAAACTCGAGTGAGAGATGAGAGTATTGGTGGTTCGAATCCATTTAAATGGCAAGATGTTACATCTGCAGATATTTTTGACAATAAAAAAGTAATTGTATTCTCATTGCCTGGTGCTTTTACTCCAACTTGTTCAACTTACCAACTACCTGGTTTTGAAGATAATGCTGCGAGATTTAAAGAGCTTGGAATTGAACAAATTTATGTTTTATCTGTAAATGATACTTTTGTTATGAACAAATGGATTCAATCACAAGAAGTTAAAAATATTAAGCCTATTCCAGATGGTAATGGTGAGTTTACTGAAGGTCTAAATATGCTTGTTGATAAATCAAATATTGGTTTTGGTAAGAGATCTTGGAGATATGCTATGATTGTAAATAATGGCAAGATTGAAAAAATGTTTGTAGAGCCTGGTAAGCGTGATAATGCTGATGATGATCCATACGGTGAGTCTTCACCAGAGAATATTTTAAAGTACTTAGAAGCTAAGTAGCAAAATTATAAGGAAATAAAATGAAAAAGCTAAATAAAATTATAGTTACAAGCTTGTTTTTATTGCCTTTAGGTGCATTTTCTTATCAAGGAATAAAGCCATCTGATTTAGGAGTATTACAACCATCTGTAGAGAAATTTTCTTCCAAAGAAAGTTTAGATAAACATCATCAACATTTGCTAGATATGGCAAACAACGCTAATAATAGTGTAGTCGCAAGATATACTTATGCATTATTATTAGGTATTAATCATGCTAATGATGAAACTAGAATTATGGCAATAGGAGCTCTAGATAATTTACTTAAAGATAAAAAGTTATCTAAGCAAGATATTGAGTACATTACTGATATGAGAAATTTAATAATTTATCAGTTACAAAATAAAAATTTATATAAATAGTTTGAATAGGGAATCAGAAATGAGTAAAAAAATAGTTTTAATAGGAGCAAGTGGTACTATTGGTTCAGCAACATCAGAAGTATTAAAAATAGCTGGGTATGAAGTTATTTCCGTAAGTTTTTCTGGTGAAAATAGTGATTTTGCTGTAGATATTCAAAATAGCGATTCTATTAGAAATCTATTTGAAGAAATTGGTGGTTTTGATGCTTTAGTATCAACTACTGGAAAAGTTGCTTTCAAAGCAATAGATGAAATAAAATCTGAAGATTGGGATATGAGTCTAGGTAATAAACTTTTAGGTCAGATTAATCTTGTTCAAATTGGTTCAAAATATATTAATGAAGGTGGTTCTTTTACACTCACAACAGGTATATTAAATGTTGAGCCAATAGCTATGGGAAGTATAGCAGCAACTGTTAACTCTGGTTTAGAGGGTTTTATCAAAGCTGCAGCATTAGAATATAAAAAATTTCGTATAAATGCTGTAAGTCCAACAGTTGTTGAAGAAGCTTTAGGTAAATATGGACCATTTTTTGTTGGTTATCAACCAGTTAAGGCTAAGGATGTAGCAAATGCATATTTAAAATCTATAGCTAGCTTAGCAAATGGCAGCGTTATAAAAGCAGGGTTTTAATTTAAATTATTTTTGAAATAACTTTTTCAAATACTTCTTTTATAGAAAGATCTGAAGTATCTATTATAGTTGCATCAGTAGCAGGTTTTAGTGGAGCTACTTTTCGATTACGATCTTGATAATCTCTTTTTTTAATATCTTCTAGAATGGTTTCAAAAGATGGATTTAATCCTTTAAGTTTTAGTTCCTCATATCTACGTCTAGCTGTGATTGTTGTGTTAGCATCTAGAAAAAACTTATACTTTGCCTCAGGAAAAACTACAGTTCCCATATCTCTACCATCGGCTACTAAACCATGTTTACTGGCAAACTCTCTTTGTTTGTCTAGTAATATCTTTCTAACAGAAGGGTAAGCTGCGATTTTTGAGGCCAACATACCAGTTTTTTCTGTGCGTATTGCATTAGTTACATCATTTTTTGCTAGGAAAGATTTTACTGAGTTATTTTCAATTTGAAAACTGATTTTTAAGCATTTAAGTGTTTGGCAAACATCTTCTTCACTACTAAGGTTAGTATTTCTGTTAAAACAATGTAAAGCAGCTAACCTATAAATAGCACCACTATCTAATAATTTATAATCAAATTGTTTTGCTAAAGCTTTTGCCAATGTACCTTTGCCAACACCGCTTGGCCCATCAATAGTTATGATTTTAGAACAATTGTTCATTTTCAAAATCCTGCATAAAGTTAATTAATTTTCTTACATCTTCGAGAGAAACAGCATTATATAAGCTTGCTCTGCATCCACCTATATCACGATGACCTTTAAGGCCATAAAAACCTTTTTTATCTGCACTGCCTAAGAATTTTTCTGTTAATTCTTGAGATGTTAGATGAAATATTACATTCATATTAGAGCGATATTTTGTTTTAATTTTATTGTTATAAATTCTTGAGTTATCTATGGCTGAGTAGAGCAAGTTAGCTTTTTCATTATTAAAAAATTCTATTTCTTGTATATTACCAAAATTTTTTATTAAATATTTTAGAGTTAATTCAAACGTTACCCAAGAAATTACAGAGGGCGTATTATAAACCGAATTTGATTTTTTCATAGTGAAATAGTCAAATACTACTGGAGTATTTGATTTTTTTTGAATTAAAGTGTTTTTTATCACTACTATAGTAAGACCTGGAATACCTGCATTTTTTTGCGCACCAGCATAAATAAGTCCATAATCAATTATATTGATTGATTTTGACAAAAAACTTGATGACATATCACAAACTAGTTTGGTATTACATGATCTAGCTAGTTTGTTTATTTGGAAGCCATCGACAGTTTCATTGTCAGTATAGTATATATAATCATATTTATCAGCTTCAAAATTCTTATCTATATTTTTGTCATATTTTACTATATTTACATCGATAAATTTTGAGGCCTCTTTAGCTGCTTTTTCAGACCATTGACCGCTACATATATACAAAGCTTTTTTATGTTTTCCTGATAGATTCATTGGGATAGCTGCAAATTGAGCAGTAGCTCCAGCTTGCATTAATAGAATAGAGTAATCATCTGGAAGCTTAAGAAGGTCACGCAAGTTTTTTTGAATTGAAGTGTAGACTTCTTCAAAAACATTATCCCTATGTGATATTGATAGTAAAGATACTCCTGTCTTTTTATAGTCCATCAAAAAATGTTGTAATTTTTTAATAATTGAGCTAGGTAGTACAGCAGGCCCAGCACAGAAATTTATTTTCATTATCTCTAATATGTTCTAGAAAATACATTAAACATATTTTAGCATAGAGTGCACTAAGGTTAAAAAATAGTTTTTTTCTAAAATTAGGTAAATTGAGATGTTTGTTTTTTAAAGTGACTTAAGTACTTATTTTAACCATTGCTGAGGTTTTATATATTTATAAATTTCAGCCTCTTCAGAACCTTCTTCAGGTTGCCAGTTATATTTCCAAGTAGCAACTGGAGGCATAGATGAAAGTATCGATTCAGTGCGCCCGCCACTTTGTAGGCCAAAAATTGTCCCCCTATCAAAGACTAGGTTAAATTCTACATATCTACCCCTTCTGTATAGTTGAAAATCTTTGTGGTTTTGGTGATATTCTATATTTTTTCTCTTCTCGACTATTGGTATATATGCTTGAATATATGAGTCGGCGCAAGCAGTTACAAAATCAAAACATTTATCAAATGACTCATCATTTAAGTCATCAAAAAACAAGCCTCCAACCCCTCGACATTCATTACGATGTTTTAGATAAAAATATTCGTCACACCATTTTTTAAATTTTGGATAATACTCCTTGTTATATTTATCACATATATTTTTCGCAGTTTGATGCCAATAGATGATGTCCTCTTTAAAAGGGTAGTATGGAGTAAGATCCATACCTCCACCAAACCACCATATAGGTTTATCAGTATCGGCTCCAGCAATAAAAATTCTAAAATTTGCATGAGATGTTGGCACAAAAGGGTTACGTGGATGAATAACAAGAGAAATTCCCGTAGCTAAAAAAGATTTGCCTGCAAGATCCTTTCGTTTAGCTGTAGCAGATGAGGGTAGAGCATCTCCATGAACTCTTGAGAAAGCAACTACACCTTTTTCAAAAATTTCACCATTTTCAATAATCATTGAGTTTCCATAACCTTTGAGTTTTTGGTCAGGAGTGTTTGGTTTGTGCCACTTATCGCTAATAAATTTAGTTCCATTAGTTTCACATTTCTCTAAGGCTGAGGTGATATTTTTTTGTAGCTGTTTGAGGAAATCTTCAAATTTAGAAATATTTTTTTGCATAGTTTTAAACCTTGTATTGATCTATTTATGAAATAAAAAGTTAGATTTTATACTGATATTTTAGCAGTAGGTGATTAAAAATGCTTGTAAAAATAAATGATTTTTAATTTGTTGAAGCTAAGATTTTATTATATTAGAGCAATTGCTGGAATAAATATTTATAATTATTCTACATAAAGTAGAAGGTTTTATTGTTTATTTAAAGTATTTCTTTCGTATTTGGTGGTCATTAATAGTTTGTAAAATTAAGTAATAAATGAATTGCTATTCACAAGAGCTTTTTGTATAATAATGTCTTGCTCTTTGCTGTGCGAAGTAATAACGCATGGCTTATCAGTAACGTTTAATAAAATGATAAACCGGAAGGAGTTTATAAAATGAAACATTATGAAATCGTATTAATGATTCACCCTGATCAGTCAGATCAGCTTGAGACAATGCTTAGTAAGTACCGTGGCATAATCGAAGAAAAAGGTGGTAAGATCCATAGATTTGAAGATTGGGGACGTCGTCAATTAGCTTACCCTATAGAGAAACTTCACAAAGCTCATTATGTAATATTTAATATTGAGTGTGACACTGAATCTCTAGAGAAGCTTCAAGGATCTTTGAAATATAATGATGCTATTTTACGTCGTTTAATTCTTTCAAAGAAAGAAGCTATAATAGAGCCATCTATTATGATGGAATCAAATGAAAAAGAAGTAATTTAATAGAGGTATTTTAAGATGAGTCGTCGTAAAGTTTGCCGTTTCACCGTTGATGGTGTAAAAGAAATTGATTATAAAGATGTAAATAAGTTAAAAGCTTATATCACTGAAACAGGTAAAATTGTTCCTAGTCGTGTAACAGGTACTTCAGCTAAGTATCAAAGACAGCTAGCTACAGCTATCAAGAGAGCCAGATTCTTGGCATTATTACCATACTGTGATCGTCACTTTAACTAATCTGGAGATTGATTACAATGCAAGTTATTTTAAAAGAAAAAGTTGAGAACCTTGGTGTATTAGGTGATATTGTTAATGTTAAACCAGGATATGCTAGAAATTTTCTTGTACCTTTTGGTAAAGCAGTTCAAGCAACTAAAGTAAATATTGAAACTTTTGAAGCTCAAAAAGTTGAGTTAGAAAAAGCAGAAAAAGCTAGATTTGAAGCAGCTATAGTTACTGCAGGTACAATTAAAGATAAAATTTATACTATTGCAGCACAAGCTGGTGAGGGTGGTAAATTATTTGGTTCTGTTGGTACTATAGAAGTTGCTGAAGCTATTGCTAATGAAACAGGTCAAGAAATTGAAAAAAGCCAAGTTCGTATGCCAGAAGGTGTTATTAGAACTATTGGCGAGTTTGAGTTAACTGTTCATATATATACAGATGTTGATGCAGATATTAAAGTAAATGTTGTAGCTGCTGAAGGTTAGTCTTATAATATACAGACTAACACAATCTATATAAATTATAAAAACCATGTGTTAGGCATGGTTTTTTTGTATATAAAGTAAGGGTCTTTATGTCTATGGAGTATCATTTTAAAGCGGCTGAAACTACTTATTCTCTTGAAGCAGAAAAAGCTATATTAGGTAATATTCTTTTATATAATCAAAATATAGAACTAGTTGAAGATTTGCTTTTGATAGATGATTTCTTTGATAAAAGGCATAAGATTATTTATAAGCAAATATTTATACTTAATCAGACTAATACGCCGTTTGATGTATTGATTGTTAGTGAATATTTAGCTACCGAAGGACTTCTAGATGAGGCTGGAGGAGAGGCTTATATAGTTGATTTAGCAACCAATACACCCTCAATATCCAATATTAAAACTTATGCAAATATTGTAAAAGATAAAGCAAAATTAAGAAGCTTACAGAGCAGTATTAATGATATAATTCAAAAAATATACTCATCTGATGCTAAAAATCCAGATGAAGTGATTGATTATGCAGAAAGTAGGATTCTAGATATTACCAAAGAGCGAGAAACTCTTTCAAAGGGGCCAGAATCGATAAAATCAGTTATCCCAAAGCTTGTTGATAGGATGAGTGCTATAGTTGATGCTGGTACAGGGTTGACAGGTATATCAACGGGATTTATTGATTTAGATAAAATGACATCAGGCCTTCAAAGAGCTAATATGGGAATTATTGCAGCCCGACCATCTATGGGTAAGACGGTTCTTGGAATTAATATTGCTCAGAATGTTGCTAAGTCTGCTCAAAAGCCAGTATTAGTTTTTAGCTTAGAAATGCCATCAGAGGACATAGTGACGAGGATGTTGGCAACTCAAGCTCGAGTTGAAATGAATCTCCTTAAAGAATGCAATAGATTAAATGATGCTCATTGGGTCAAAATCACAAAAGCTATGAAAGATTTGAGCGAGATGCCATTATATATAGATGATACATCAGGATTAACACCAGCTGAAATGCGCTCAAGAGCACGTAGGCTATATAATGAGCATGATGGTCTTTCAATGATTATGATTGATTATCTACAGCTTATGAAGATTCCAGGATATGAAACCAATAGGACACTTGAGGTTTCTGAAATTTCAAGATCTTTAAAAGCTCTAGCAAAAGAGTTAGATATACCAGTTATAGCATTATCACAGCTAAATAGAGGGGTGGATGATCGTAAAGATAAACGTCCTATGATGTCTGATTTAAGAGAATCAGGAGCAATAGAGCAAGATGCTGACTTAATCATGTTTATATATCGTGATGAAGTTTACAATAAAGATAGTGAAAATAATAAAAATTTAGGCGAGATAATCATTGGTAAACAGAGAAATGGTCCAATTGGAACTGTTCATGTAAGGTTTGATGGTCAGTATGTGAGTTTTGCTAATTTGACTAATGAGAATGACAATATTTTACCTGGTGATATAGGTTACAATGAGTAATTTATAAATTAAAAGAGATAGTTTATGCAACAAGATAAGATTAATTTACTTGGATTAAATCAAAAAGCTATAGAAGAGTATTTTGTTTCTATAGGTGAGAAAAAATTTCATGCCAGACAGGTTTTTAAATGGATTCATAGAAAAGGAATAATAGATTTTGATTCTATGAGTGATTTAGGAAAAAATTTACGAATTAAATTAAAAAATCAAGCAGAGATTGCTGTACCGAAGATTGTGTTTAGTAAGGCATCTAAGGATGGTACGCATAAGTGGTTGATTGATGTTGGTGGAAGTGCTGTTGAAACAGTGTTTATTCCAGAAGAAGGGAGAGGGACTTTGTGTATATCTTCGCAAGTGGGATGCACATTAAATTGTAGTTTTTGCTCTACAGGTAAGCAAGGTTTTAATCGAAATCTATCGGTAGCAGAAGTTATTGCACAGCTTTGGATAGCTGCTAGAGCATTATCAAAAAATAATAAAGAGCATGATTATACTGTAACAAATATTGTTATGATGGGTATGGGTGAGCCACTTATGAATTTTGAGAATGTTGTTCCAGCAATGGACATTATGATGGATGATATGGCATATGGATTATCTAGGCGTAAGGTGACGCTTAGTACCTCTGGGGTAGTACCTAGGATATATGATTTGCTTGAACAATCAGGAGTGTCTTTAGCGGTATCTTTACATGCTGCAAATAATACATTGAGAAATGAAATAGTGCCTATTAATAAAAAATATGATATTGATGAGCTTTTGGCTGCTTGTAAATTATATGCAGAAAAAGGTCCTCATAAACAAATTACATTTGAGTATACATTGATGCAGGAAATTAATGATAATATTTCTGATGCTGAAGAGTTAGTTGAATTATTGAAATCTAGAGAAGTACCGGCTAAAATAAATTTAATTCCTTTTAATCCTTACCCAGGTACACCATATAAAAAACCTAGCAATAATAGAATACATAAGTTTAAAAATTTTTTACAAAATAGTGGTTTTGTAGTGACAGTAAGAAAAACTCGGGGTGATGATATAGATGCCGCATGTGGGCAACTTGCTGGTGATGTAATGGATAAAACAAGTAGAAAGCAAAGGTATCTAAAAAAAATTGGAGACTCTAATGCAGAATAGTTTTAGAAAAATAATGGCTATAACTATTTTATCAAGTGTTTTGTCTGCATGTATGAATCCAGATAGCCCGAACAATACTAAACAAAATTTACAGCAAGACAACTCTAATAAAGCTGCTTCCAAAAATGCTGATGATAATGTTGTCGAATATGTTGTCCCAAATGATCAGACACCAGAAACAAATTATAAAAAAGCAGCAGAGTTAAATGCTGAATTAGCTATTATTTACTCAACTGAAGGTTATTTGGCTAGAGCTAAAGAAAAGCTTATTAAAGCCCAGAAGTTATCAAAAGAGCATGACTATAGTTTAGCAATTGTTGATTATGCAGCGGGATATTATTATCAAACGATAGGGGCAAATTCTATAGCTGCAAAATATTATGAAGATGGTGTTTATTATCATCCTGATAGCTTTGAAGCTATGAATTTTTATGCCCAGTACTTATGTAAAGAGAAACGAGATTATAAAAAAGCTCAAGAATTATTTAATAAATCTATGTATACCTCAAATAATGATGATATGGCACAAACTTTGTTTTTATATTCTCAATGTATGTATAATCAAGGCAAGAAAGTTGATGCTTTAGCTTTGATGAAAAAAGCTGATAAATTTAGGATAAATTATAGGGCTGCTAAATTAAGATTAGCAGAGATGTATTTTGAGCAAAATGACTATAAAGAATGTTATAAAGTTATTTATAGCATGAAGGATGATGGAGAATTTTTTAATAATAAGCGTGTTTTAGATCTAAGGCTTAAATTGGCTAATTATGCGCATAATAAGAATGAGGCTGCAGAGGTTGAGCTCATTTTGTCATCTAATAATTATAATGATAAAGATATGGATGAGTTTTTTTCAAAAACTGATCAAGGAGGTATGAATAAGAATGCGTAATAGAACAAGTTGTAATGATGAGAATAAACCTGAAAGGTTACAAAAAATATTAGCAAAATATGGTATAGGTTCGCGAAGAAAAGTAGAGGAGCTTATAGAGCAAGGCAGAGTTAGAGTTAATGGTAAAGTTGCAACTATAGGTGATAAAGCGACTGATAAAGATAGAATAAGTTTTGATGGTAAGGCTTTATATTTATATGGACAACCTTTAACAAGACCTAGAGTAATAATATATCATAAAAGAGAGGGTGAGGTCTGTACTAGTAAAGATGAAAAGGATAGAAAAACTGTTTTTGATTCTTTACCAAAACTAGCGAAATCTCGATGGATAATGGTTGGACGTTTAGACATAAACACTACAGGACTCTTATTGTTTACAACCGATGGTGATTTAGCAAATAGATTGATGCATCCATCTTATGAGATAGAAAGAGAATATGCTGTACGAGTATTTGGTGAGCAACTATCAGAAGAAACTATCAAGAAGCTTAAAGAAGGTATAAAATTAGAAGATGGTGTCGCTAAATTTAATAATGTTAAATTTTCTGGAGGCGAAGGGGCTAATATTTGGTACTATGTAACACTTTCTGAAGGACGAAATAGAGAAGTTAGGCGTATGTTTGAAGCTATAGGAGCAACAGTTAGTAGGCTTACTAGGGTTAGGTTTGGTAGCATAGCTCTTCCTAAATTTGTTTCTCGAGGTAAAACCTTAGAGCTCAATCCTTCTGAAGTTAATCAGCTTAGAAAATCAGTTAAATTAAAGGAATATTCCTTTCCTAAAAAACTTGTAGAAAGGTTAGAAAAAAAATAATGAACTTTGAGAGTCAATTAGAAGGTATTTTTGATATAGATATCTGGTTATTAAAGGCCAATTATAGAGATATGAATGAGCAGCCTTCTAGTGAGATTCAAAATAAGAATGGTGCTGGAGAATATTCAGGTTTGGTAAACCCATCTAGAGCAAAATTGCTTTATAGTAATAAAAATGATAGCGATAAAATTATAAATATTTTTTTAACAAGTGATGTAAGTATTAGTTTTTTGAAAAATATTTTAAATAGCTTATTTTTTAAATCAAGGGTTAATATATATCAATCAATGAAGCTTAATTCTATTGAAGAGTATAAGGGCATTAATGTATTTGCGAAAGATTTTATCCTTGATAATCAAAATTTGTTAAGTGTGCAAAGCAAAAAGTATATATTTTCAAAGCTCTATGAATATTCAGATTTCACAACTAAATAATACATTTTCAAGCCAAGTGATTTCCTTGATAAGGGAGTCAGATAAAAATTTTAGTTGGTCAGACAAGCAAATATTAGAATCTATGGATCAGGACCTTGTTTTAGGTTTATTGTGTCAAGGTGAACTTGTAGCAATATCAATTTTTAGTAGTTTTCTAAATATTGCTGAGCTACTATATATTTGTGTAGATATCTCCAGTCAAACTAAAGGGCTTGGTTATTACCTATTGTTGCAATCATGTACTTATCTTTCAAAGTTAAATATCTCAGAAATTTTTCTAGAAGTTGATGTTTATAATTATAGAGCTATAAAACTTTACCACAAACTTGGGTTTCAAGAAATTGCATTGCGTAAGAAATATTATAAAAGATCTGATGGTAGTCAAACTGATGCGTTAGTTTGTTTATTGAAGATGTAAAAAGTAAGAAAAGTATGTTATATTAAGCCTCACAAGACAACAGGGGTGCTGTTTTTTTTGAAAATAGCTGAGAACTAACCCTTTTATTACCTGATCTAATTAATATTAGCGTAGGGAGTTTGTTTGGTATTTTCTAGATAATTATCATCCAAACTTTTAATTTTTAAAAATATTAGGAAAACAATAATGGAAAATATTGGTTATATAACATTAAATATTTCTTTAGTAATTTACTTTATACATTTTTTACCACAAAGTATACATAATCAGCTTAAGCATAAAACTTTTGAGATTAGTATTTGGACTCATACAATGATGATTTTGGCAAATTCTTTTGACCTAATCTATGCTGTAGGTTTTGGTATGCAGTGGCAATACATTTTAGTTGATATAATTTTGTTGGTTTTTTTAGCTATACAGCAGCTTCAAATTTTAAATGACAGACGAGAAAAGCGCATATTTGTACATACTATATTTATATTAATATTTTTAACCTTAATAGTTACAACTGCTTGCTTAGCTAAGCTAAATAAAGATGTATTGCTTTGGTTTGGTTCTATTAGTGGAATTATTTATAATATTTATTGGTTACCTCAGATTTATAAGAATTTTCGTCAAAAAAAAGCTGAAGGTTTTAGTATATTTTATTTGGGACTCTCTTTTTTAAGTATACTATGTGATATAAATAGCGCTATATTTCTGGGTTGGCCTATAGTATCAGTGATAGTTTCTGGTTGCTTGTCTGTTTTAATTTTGATTCAAATAGTTCAATATTTTTATTATAAAAATATAAAGAGCTACAAAAGGGTTCTGAAACTATCTTAACTTATATGCTAAAATATTTAGCATAATAAGACCTATATAATAACCTTATAATGAGAAAGCTTAATAAGTTTCTGATATTATTATTTTTTGTATTAAATGTTTCGTTTAACTATGCCTTTGCAGAAGGTTATAAATATACTCCATATGCAGTTGGGCAGTCATTGGGTAAAATATCACATAAAAGCTTTAAAGCTACGAAAGATGAGTTAGTAAAAAAAGATTTTATAGCTGGTTTTGATGATACTATTCTAAATCAAAAGCCTAATATAGATAAAATCTCTGATGAAGATTCATATGAGGTTGGTATGATTATTGCTGCCCAATATAAGTCAAAATTAAAGAAAATAACAGTTTTTAATAAATCTAATAATAAAGAGTTTGTGAAGGGGTTTAATGGCGCAGTAGAGTCAAATAATGAAACATTAAACACCGAGGATAAGCAAATATTAAAACATTTCAAGATAACTCCTGATAACGATTAGAGCATAATATTAATATAGCTATTGATAATTAGATTCTGCTACTTTATTCTTAAATCTAATTAATAAATTAGTTCTAACAAACTATGCAACAGCTAAAAGATATTCAGTCACTTATAAGAGAGGATATTCAAGGTAATAATCAGTTTATTATAGATTCTCTTTCTTCTGATGTGGTATTGATCAATCAAATAAGCCACCATATAATAAATAGTGGTGGAAAACGTTTAAGGCCTCTACTTGTAATGCTATTTTCACGCGCATTAGGCTGTAAAGATAACAAACATTTAGCTTGTGCTGCAATTATTGAGTTTATTCATACTGCTACGTTATTACATGATGATGTTGTTGATGATTCTCAGCTACGTAGAGGTAAGGAGACAGCTAATAATGTCTTTGGAAATGCAGCTAGTATTTTAACTGGAGATTTCCTTTATTCTAGAGCATTCCAAATGATGGTTAATTTGAATAACATGCAGATTATGCAAATATTAGCTGATGCTACTAATAAAATTTCAGAAGGTGAGGTGCTTCAGCTTTTAAATGCTAGAAACTTAGAGCTTACAGAGAAAGATTATACCAATGTAATATATTGTAAGACGGCAAAGCTTTTTGAGGCAGCTTGTGAATTAGCGGGAGTTATTAGTCTGGATAAAAAACAATACGCTCAATATCAAAGAAGTATTAAAGAATATGGGGTTTATTTGGGTAATGCTTTTCAAATAGCAGATGATGTTTTAGATTATGTATCTGATGTGGAAAGTTTAGGTAAAAACATTGGTGATGACCTTGATGAAGGAAAAATGACTTTACCGACTATTTATGCTTTAGCAAATATAAGTATAGAAAAACAAAATATACTTAAAAAAGCTATAAAAGATAGTGAGTATGATGTTGCTCAAATTGTAACAATTATTAAAGATAGCGGAGCTATTGAATATTCATATGAAATAGCTTGTAAATATGCCGAGCAAGCAAAACAATCCATAAGTTTTCTACCAGAGTCTAATTACAAAGAAGCTTTGTATTTAATATGTGATTTGGCGGTCAAAAGGAAAAACTAATAAATTACTTTATAATTTATTTAAGATTTTTTGAGAGGTTTCTTGGCAATCTTAGAATCAGTTTTTTCTTTTTTATTAACTTGAGACAATATATTATCAGCTAAATTATTTAGTGAAGTTCCTATTCTATCTTTTTTAATTATCCAATTACGCAGTATGTCAGTTTCGTTATGAGAATTCTTAAGGCCATATTTAGACATAATAAGCATCCATTTTGATGAAGTGTTTGTATTAAGCTTATAGTATTATTTCTCTTATAGATATAATTACTTGTTTATTATTATATAAATTTAATGAATTTTAAAAATTTAGAGGTTTTTGTATCTTTATTAGTTTTTTTGTAGTATATTGATTGTTGTAGATTTATCTCGATGTAGTTTTAAATTCTTCTTTTTATTTTTGTAGTAAATTGTAAAATTTAGAATATTAATTTATGATTAAGAATTTCTATGTAAAGTCAATTTAACTAAATAAGAAGAAGAAAATAATTATGAGTAATGAATTAGTAGGAACTGTTAAGTTCTTTAATGATGCAAAAGGTTTTGGATTTATTAACTGTGAATCTGTTGGTAAAGATGTATTTGTACACGTTTCAAATATTGAAAATGGTACGCTTTCTGATGGTCAACAAGTTAGCTTCCAAATTAGAGATGGAAACAAAGGTAAAGAAGCTTACGACGTAAGATCTCTTTAATTTTTTCTATTCTTTATAATAATCTTTAAAATATCTTTTTATCATAATCATAAAATATCAATCAATTAAATATAATAAAATATATGCAAGCTAAATAAATAGCTCGTCTATAGAAATTATTAAATAAAAAAATTAATTATTTGAAGTTTTTAAGAGTTATCTCGAAAGCTAGGGCTTGATTAGGTCCTATTGCAGCAGGTGCTCTAGTTCCATATGCTTTATCAGGAGAGCAGTATAATATTATTGTTGAACCATTTGGTATTTGAGGTATAGCATCCTTCCAGCATTCTATAAGATTTGTCAGAGGGAATGTAACTTCATCACTTGAGTCAAAGATTGGGCCTATTAGTTTCCCATCTTTAACTTTGTTAAGCTTTGATTTATCATCTTCATATGCTATAACTGGAGTGGTTCCTTTATATGATATTGTTACCTGACTATTAGGAGTAGGCTTCTTACCGTCACCTTGTTTGACCATTTGATAATATACACCGTCATTAACTTCAATGGTATTGTGCATCTTTGCAACTTGAGTTATAAATTCTTTTGATTTTGATTTATTGATTTTTGCAACATCAAGTTGTTTTTTTATCATTTTGTCTTTAAGAGATTCCATATTTTTTTGAATTTGGTTTTCTGAAATCCTAGGTTTATTATCTTTTATAGCATCCTCAAACCCAGAAATGGTTTGCTTATCATAAAGTCCAAAATCTTGCTTTGCAATGCCAGATCCAACTTGATAACCAACAGTATAGCTGGTGTTTGCATTCATTTTTAAAGCTGGTCTTGATGTTATTGGAGTTGTCTTAACTACTTTGGCAGGATTGTCTTTATTTTGTGTAGGATTGTTTTTTGTGGTATTTGCATTTTGATTCTTAATGTTTTTAGCATTATTATCAACCTTGTCAGCTGAGCATGAGCTAATTGCAAATCCTAAAAAAGAGCAGGATACAAGGGCAGCTATTTTTTTTAATTTCATATTTTTTCCTTATTTATCTTTGTAAGTGGTCTTTTGAAATATTTAAAAAATCAAAAATTTCTTTATCTAACATCTGTGATGGTGATATGTTTGATAGAGCTTTAAAAATTATATTTTTTCTATCAGGATTTTTTTCTTCCCATTTGTTAAGCATATCTTTTATAAAAACTCTTTGCAAATTGTCTTGCGAGCCGCATAAGTTGCATGGAATTATAGGGAAGTTTTTAAATTGTGAATAGTTGGTTGTTTCTTTTTCATTTACAAATGCTAGAGGGCGGATAACAATATTTCTTTTATCGTCACTTATTAGTTTAGGTGGCATTGCTTTGATAGAGCCATTATAAAAAAGGTTTAAAAAAAATGTTTCTACTATGTCATCACGGTGATGGCCTAAAGCTATTTTGGTAATATTATTATCTTCTGCAAAATCATATAAAATTCCTCTACGCATTCTTGAGCATAAACCACATGTTGTTTTTCCTTCTGGAATAACTCTTTTTACAACGCTATAAGTGTCTCTTTCAATAATGTGGGATTCAATATTTTTAGAACTTAAATATTCTGGTAAGATATTTTCTGGAAAACCTGGTTGTTTTTGGTCTAAATTCACAGCTATAATATCAAATTTTATAGGGGCTTTTTTTTGTAGAAGTAGTAGCATTTCTAGTAGGCAATATGAGTCTTTACCTCCTGATAAGCATACCATAATTTTATCGCCATCCTCAATCATATTATATTGATTTATAGCTTGCGCTGTTTTTCTTAGAATTTGCTTCTCAAGTTTTTTAAGGCTTTGTTGGTTATTATTAATCATTGTTTTTTTAAGATTGATTGTTTTATGTTGATAGGAATTTTTTCTAATTTATTTTTTTTAATATTGTAGCAAGCAACTTTAACTTTAGCTGTTGTATATGTTTGTCGACTCCCTAGTATGCGTAGTTCAAATCCAAATTCAATACTTGCAGCTCCATGTTTTATTATGTGCTGGGTAATTTCAACCTTGTTGGGATGAAAAAGAGGAGTAATATACTTACAGCTTTGTTCAATTATTATAAAATGAATGGAATTTTTTTCGCTCCATTCCATAATATTGGTATTTTCATATGCCCAATTGGTACGAGCCTCTTCAAAATAATCAAAATACTTAGCATTATTTACATGGCCATTTTTATCAGTATCTGAAAAACGAATATTTACAATATGCTTATAGACCTTGTTATTCATAGATATACCTTTTTAAAAAATATAAGATAGTAAAGGTTTGCGAGGAACTTCACAGCTCTTAAGCTGCGAAGAATATTTTTGTGCGACTTCAGATGTTTTTCGTGCGTAATTTTTTAAGAAAGCATTGTTTTTATGGCTACCTCGTTTATAGCCACCTATACCTTCATGATAAGCTAGGTATAGATCGTAGGTATTTGTTTTATTAATACCAGTTTTGCTATGAACATTGTTCAAGTACCATCCTATAAAATCTACAGAGTCTGCATAGCTTGACCTTGAGACAAAAGATTGTTTAGTTTCTTTTTTGTAATGATCCCAAGTGCCATCCAGAGCTTGAGAGTAGCCATATGCACTCGATGCTCGACCTTTGGGAATAAAACCGAAATAATATTTCATAGCTGGTTTGGCGTCAGCTCTAAAGGATGATTCTTGATGAATAAAGGCCATTTGGACATTCATCGGTACTCCCCAACGGTTATATGAATTTACCATATCATAATACCAGTCTGGAAACTGATGAATGATACTGCACGCATTATTTATATTTCTAGGGCGGTCGGTACTACATGAGCCAAGAATACCTATTATTCCAACTAAGCACACTAATTTAATTACATTTTTCATAATTATAAATACCTATAAAAAACATCAACAACTTTATCTTGAAATCTTCGAGCATTATAACGCTGAGAGCTCTTTAGATCATTAAGCATTATTGAAAAACTTATTCTATGATTTTTGGCGGTAAGCACATAGCCTGATAGAGTTGAAACCCCAGAAAGAGTTCCAGTTTTTGCATGAACTTTACCTAGCAGTTTTCCTCCCATTCTATATGCGATAGTACCGCTCATTCCAGATGCAGGCAGATAGTTATAGAATTTTTTACCGACTTTACTATTGAATGATTTAGTTAAGAAATTAACCATAAATTCAGGGCTTACTCTATCCAAATGCGAAAGACCAGAACCATCATACATGTTTAAAGCCGAAGTATTTATATGAAGTTTTGAATAAAGGATACTTTGAACAGCTTCAGTACCAGAGCTAGTTGAGCCTACACCTTTTTCCTTTAATCCAATTGTATTTAATATAGTTTCAGCATATAGATTATCAGAATGCTTTAGTGTTTGATCTATAAGTTGCCCAATTGTCGCAGATTTTATAACAATTTGTTCGGTATAGCCCCTTGGTATGGTATTTGCTATAGAAATATTTGTGTGCTTGATACCGTTTGAGGTTAAGAAATCATTTACAGTATCCATAGTCTTTAAGGCAGGATTTCTGATTGCTAACTTAAACATTTTTTCAGCAGCCCTAGATAAGTATCCGCCAATATATAAAATATTATCGTCATTCATTGAAATTGTTGTAGCTTTTGATGCGCTTGTATAGATTGCTGAGTTTTTGATAGTTATATTGCTAGCATTACTAATTTTTATAACTTTGGTTGTTAAACTATTAGAATTTTTAGCAAGTTTTATGACCGTGCAATTTCTATTTAATGTAAAGCTTGATGCTGGAGCTCCATAACAAAATGTACTATCTCCTGCAGACCAACCATCTGGGATATATGCTCCAGAAAAGACTCCCACTAGATAAACGTCACCAGTAATTTGATATATGCCTTTCTGGGTTTTGACTTTTTTTAACAAGGTAGCAAGTTGAGTGCCTGTGAGGGAAGGATTGCCAGTGAATTTTATATACATATCACCATATAAAACATGATTTTTAACTCTATCTGACGGGTAGTTAATAGAAGTGGTGAATCTAAAGTTATCTGGAATAGCAAAAAGCGCAGCAACCATGGTGAATACTTTATTATTACTTGCAGGTTTCATCGCTCTATTTTGAGCATATGAATAAAGATCATTCCCTGTAATTGTTCGTTGAGTTGCTATTGAAATTGTAGCACTAGAAAGCCCATATTTCTTTACAAAGTATTGTATTTCACTACGTGTACTTGCAGCATATATGTTACTAATAGTTATTAAAAACAGAGATAGCCCTAATAAAAGCTTAGTTTTTTTAATCAAAATTTCTAAACCAAATGATTTCTACAAAATTCGTAACTTAGAATAATAACATTTTATAGGTTATAAATATAGTAAGTTTTAGTTTGGGTAAATTTTTGATATTTAGTCGAATTGCCAGTATGGTATCTATAGTTTGGTTTGCTTTTATTTAAGAGTATGTTAAAATAATCGCCTGTGAATTTGTTTGCGGCCGTAAGGCCTATATTTTGATAACTTATAAACTGGCATTTTAAGTGAGGTGAGGATATGCCAAGTGTTAGAGTTAAAGAAAGAGAGCCTTTTGACGTTGCTCTTAGGAGGTTTAAAAGATCTTGCGAGAATGCTGGAATAATATCAGAAGTACGCTGTAGAGAGTATTTTGAGAAACCAACCTGGGAACGTAAAAGGAAGAAAGCTGTTGCAGTTAAGAGAGCTCATAAGAGCAATATGATGGCTAGAATATAGCTTTTAATTTAATCACCCTTTGAGAACGTAAAGTTCTCACCTTTTACTAGGAATTCTTTTTTAAAATGTCACAAATTTTTGATCAATTGACTCTAGATATGAAAGAGTCTATGAAAAATAAAGATAAGAATAGGCTAACGACAATCCGTATGGCTTTGTCTGCAATTAAACAAAAGCAGATAGATGAGAAAATAGAAATTACAGATGAAATTGTAATTACAATTATTACAAAGATGATTAAGCAACGACAAGATTCTTATAGCCAATACTTACAAGCTGATAGAGCTGAGCTTGCTGAGGGTGAAAAGAAAGAAATTGAAATATTAACTAAGTACATGCCTAAGCAACTTAGTGATGAGGAAGTTGTTGCTATAGTGCAAACTGCTATTGAAACTGTAGGTGCTACATCTATGAAAGAAATAGGTAAAATTATGGCAAGCGTTAAAAAAGAACTTGCTGGTAAAACAGATATGAGTAAAGTTAGCGCTATTGTAAAGTCAAACCTAGTGTAACATGGATTTTATATAAGTTATCGGTATGGCAAAAAGAGTTTCGAACACTTTTATAAAAGAGCTTGTAGCTAGTGCGGATATCGTTGATGTTGTTTCAAGATTCGTTAATTTGAAAAAATCAGGAAAGAACTACAAGGGGTGTTGTCCATTTCATAATGAAAAAACCCCATCTTTTTTTGTAACACCCGATAAAAATTTTTTTCATTGCTTCGGTTGTCAAGAGTCTGGAGATGCTCTCACATTTGTTAAAAAAATAAATAACTTGGAATTTATTGATGCAGTAAAAAGCCTAGCGGATATTGTTGGCAAATCTATTGAGTATGAGAATTATTCTCAAGAAGAGTTATTAAAAGAACAACAATATAATAAATGTATTAGCTTTTTAGAAATGGCTCAGAAATATTACCGTTGGAATTTGGGGAATTCAGTAACAAAAAATAAAGCTGTAAACTATTTGAAAAAAAGAGGCATAAATAGTGGTTTAGCTAAATTTTTTGGAATTGGCTACTCTTCTAGAGGTTGGAATAATATTACTCAACTTGCTCAAGCAGCAAAGATTTCTGAAAATATTATTGTGGAAACAGGCTTAGCTATTAAAAATGATAAGGGTAATATCTACGATCGTTTTAGAGATAGAATTATGTTTCCAATACGCAATATTCAAGGAAATGTAATTGGTTACGGTGGTAGAGTTATAGATGATAAAGATGGCATTAAGTATATAAATTCTCCAGAAACAATTGTTTTTCAGAAAAGTAATACTTTATATGGTTTGTATGAGTATCGAGAGAGGAAAAAACAAAATCCAGAAATATCAAAACAAGACCTGGTTGTTGTCGAAGGATATATGGATGTTGTGGGTTTAGCTCAATATGGGTTTTATGGTGCTGTTGCTACTTTGGGTACGGCTTTTTCTCATAATCACGCAAAAATTCTTTTTAGAGAAGTGAGTTCAGTAGTTTTATGCTTTGATGGTGATGAAGCTGGTCAAAAAGCCGCAATTAGAACTGTTAAGATAGTATTGCCTATACTGGGAGGTAATAAAAAATTAAAAATTCTTACTCTTGAAAATGCTAAAGATCCTGATGATTATATAAAAGAGTATGGATTGGTTGCTTTTTTAGATGCATTAAATAATTCTCAACCTGTTTCAGAATATTTGATAGACTACTTTGTTGGAGGTCAAGATTTAACAACCGCTGAAGCTAAAGCTGAAGTGCTAGAAAAATTAAAGCATTTTTTAATTGAGGTTGAAGAAAATATATATTCAGAAAGTATTATAACTACAATTTCGAGTAAAATAGGTATAAAAGTTGATCAAGTTAAAAAGTTACTAAAAGTGCATAAGCAAAAGCCTTACTCAGATATAAATGAACAAATAGATAATAATATTCAACAGAAAAAAATTTCTAAGAACCTTTTGCTTGAAGAGACCGTTTTAGCAGAAATGTTGGTGAATCTTGGGGATTTTAGAGATATACAACAAAATAATGATTTTGAGATATTTGTAGCATCTATAAATATTGATATTTTAGCAAAAAGCTTGAAAATTCTAAAAGAAGACTCATCTAATGAAATTGAAGCTGTTATACTTATACAGCTATTGACAGAGGATTATCCTGACTATAGAGAGTATTTTTTTGAGTTATTGAGCTATGGTATCCAAAATACCTTAAAAAAGCATGCTGAAGATAAGTATCAAGAACAAGTGCTTAATATGTTAAAGAGAGTTGAAAGCTCAAGTGTTAAAAAGCGATTAAAATATTTAGGGTCGTTACCCTTTAGGACTGAAGTTCAGGAAATGGAACGTAAATATTTAGTTGCTAAGTTAGTTTAATTTATAAAAATAAGAATTCTATTGGAGTGCTAGATGACAAAAGAAGATTTGCTCTCAGATCTAAAAGATTTAATAGTTGACGGTAAAGAAAGGGGCTATTTGACTAGAGCTGATATACTTGATGCTTTGCCTGGAGATGTTTCAGAAGATCCCAAAATATATGAAGAGATAGAGGCTATACTTGTTGATGCTGGTATTGATGTTTATGATAGAACCCCTCAGATAGAAGAAGAAGACGAGAGAAAGGTTAGTGAGGCTAACCTTGATGACTTAAGAGGTAAAACTTCAGATCCTATACGTATGTATATGCGTGAAATGGGTATTGTTGATCTTTTGGATAAAAAAGGAGAAACAGATATTGCTATTAGGATTGAAGAGGGCACCACAGAAGTTTTTAGTACTATTTTATGTTATCCAATTGTTGTTAAAACTTATATAGAACGTTTTCGTGAATTAGAAGAGAAAGCCCAAGATTATATGTCATCTCAAGATATTGAAGATGAACCAGTCGCTAAATATATCCGTTTTAATGAGATTATGGCTGGTTTTAGTGATGAACAGGTAAGTGAAGAGAAGGTTGCTGAGGATGATCATGATGAAAAGATAGATACTCAAAGAGCATATGGATTTTTTACAGATCTAGAGTCTATGTTTAATCAATATCAAGAAAAGCATACAAAAAAATTATATACTAAAATAGTGGAAGAATTTGAATGTTTAAGATTATCAACATCACATTTACAAAAGCTTGTGGACTATATAAGACTGCCATTTGCAAGAGTTAAAGAGTTTGAAAGAAAAATACTTAGACTATGTGTTGAAAGAGCCAGAACTCCACGTCAAGAGTTTATTAAAGCTTATAAGATTGGTTCAATCAAGTGGCTTGATCCAATGATTAAAAAATATAAGTTTACTGATAACATTATTCGTGAAATACACAATCTTACGAAACAAATAAATCAGTTTCAAACTTTAATGATGATGGAAATCGATGAGCTTAAAAAAGTTAATATTGAGATTTCAAAAAGTGAAGCAAAAATTACACAAGCTAAGAAAGAAATGATTGAAGCTAACTTAAGGTTAGTTGTATCTGAGGCTAAAAAATATACAAATAGAGGCTTACATTTTTTAGATATTATTCAAGAAGGTAATATCGGCTTGATGAAGGCGGTAGATAAATTTGATTACCGTAAAGGTTTTAAGTTTTCAACCTATGCTACCTGGTGGATTCGCCAAGCAATCACGCGTTCAATAGCAGATCAAGCTAGAACTATCCGCGTACCTGTACATATGATTGAAACTATTAATAAAGTTAATAGAATCAAGCGTCAGATACTTCAAGAGAAAGGTCGAGAAGCAACGGAAGAAGAGATTATCGAATATACTCCTAATATGACCAAAGATAAGCTCAAAAAAATTCTTAATATTTCACATACGCCAATATCTATGGAAAGTCCAATTGGTGATGATGAAGACTCTACTGTTGGTGATTTTATAGAAGATAAAAATAATTATTCTCCTATAGAGGCTGCAAATTTAGAGAATTTAAGAGAGGCTATAAAAGAACTTATTGAAACAGGCTTAACTGAAAGAGAAGCTAAAGTTCTTATGATGCGTTTTGGAATTGGTATGAATACTGACCATACTCTAGAGGAAGTGGGTAAACAGTTTAACGTAACTAGAGAGCGTATCAGACAGATAGAGGCTAAGGCTCTTAGAAAGCTAAAACACCCTTCAAGATCTTCTTTTTTGAAAACATTCTTATAATATTTTATATCATAAAGCCTATTTATTTTTAACTAAATTTACTAATAAAATGGTAGCTAGTACATTTTTAATATAAAATAATAGTGAAATGGTTGGAATAATAGGGTTATTTATAATGTTTTTTTACAAAAGAACTATTATCTGCATATGTTATCTTTATTTTCTTTTTTTGCACTTTTAGTGCTGATGCGACATCAAATAATAATTCCTTGATTACTACTAAAGTTAATTATATAAATTATCAACTAGAAAAAATTACAAATTTTATAGGTAAAAAAAGCCTGTTCAAAAAATTTTTGTTTTAGAAGATGTATCTCAAAGAGAAATATATTATGCACTTTTATAGTTAATCTGATAATATTGTGCTAAAGACGTGAGTAATAGCATCAGATAAATTATCAAAAGAATTATTTACTTTTCTTAAAATTCTTTTAAAATTGGCCCAAATTTTTTCTATAGGATTTAAATCAGGAGAATAAGCAGGAAGGTATAGTATCTGTATATCAAACTTCTCTGCTATTTTAGCCAATTTAGGAGACTTATGAAAACTAGCATTATCCATAACAACAGTAGTCTTTGGAATTAACTCAGGACATAAATGCTCTTCAAACCACTGATTAAGAATTTGAGTATCTGTATATCCAGTATACTCTAGCGGTGCTATAATCTTCTTTTCTAAATAGTTATAACCAGCAACTATACTTTTTCTCTGAGTTTGATAAGCAATAACTTCACCATAGCTAGGTTTACCAACAAGAGACCATCCTCTTAGTACAGACTGTTTATTATCCATACCCATTTCATCTAAATATACAAGTTTGTTAGGTTCAATAGTCTCAACAACCTCTATAAAACTTTGCCTATCTTGTTCTTTTCTTTGCTTATATTTAGGTGTCTTTTTTTAAAACTAAAACCAAGTCTGGTAAGACAATCATAAAATGTGCTTCTAGGTATTTCAGGAGCTAATGCTTCTCTAATATCTAAAGCCATTGCATCTGGATATGTTCTTAAGTAGCTTTCTATCGCTTCCTTATCTGTAAAGGTTGCTACTCTACCGCAACCCAAGCCTTGCTTAGATTTATAATCACCAGTTGTCTCGTATAAGTTTATCCAAGATCTAGTAGTACGGATATCTATATTAAAAAAATTACTTAGCTCTTTGTCTGTTAGGCCTTCTTTATATTTAGTTATTACGATATCTCTGAAATCTTGGCTATATGATGACATTTTTTCTAAATATTATAACATTATTGTCAAATAACTATCGGATTAACTATATCTCTTTACGATAAAGTTAATCGTTTTAATTTTGAAGTAACCGGTATGTATGTATCATCACCTAAAAAGGTCTTACAAGTAAAGCAAGCGGATGTAGATGTTTTATTGCTAAGAAATATTGATAGAATAAATCAAGCCTCAGAACAGTTAGGCATTAGTATTACTAAGCCAAGCGCTTTAAGTGAAGTAAATATAACAAAATCTGAAGTCTTAAATAAAATTTTTTATGCAAATATTCAAATAGAAAATATTCTATACCAGAAAACATCACCTAGAGAAGTTTATGAAGATATGGTGCAAGCAAATAAAAATATTATAGCTATATTATCAAAACCACAGAGTTTGGAAAAATCTTTTGTGATTAAAAATGATAAAACTCCAGCTGATGTATATGATATATTACTTCAGTGTGTTGACCAATTAGAAATATATGCTAAAAATATAGGCCATAATATCACAACAGTCAAATTATCTGATAAGGAGATTGGGCAAGAAATTTATCCTAGTAATGTTCTTAATCTAGCCAAACTGTTGCTTACAGAGACTGATTATTTAAGATCTTTAAAAATTAATATAAAAGATAATAATGTACTTGATTTACATGAAAGTTATAAAACACCAACAGATGTTTATCGTCAGGCCTCAACCTTACTTAAAAATTTGAAAGAGCTAAATAATACAACACAAAAATCGAATAATCTGGATAAAAAAGATGGTTATAATTAATAAAAAACTTATATTTATAAGCAATTTATTTGTCTTGTGTTTAGCTTTAGTTGTTATGTATGGTTGGTTTAGTAGTAACTATGAGCTGACTAGTATTAGTTCTAATTGGCCTAATATGCAGTTTAATACAGCCTTTTGTTTTGCTTGTTTGACATTTGCAGGATTATTGATAGATCTAAAACTATATAAAGTAGCTAAACTATTCTTCATTATTGTTATATAGTTAATCCGATAGTTATTTGACAATAATGTTATAATATTTAAAAAAAATGTCATCATATAGCCAAGATTTCAGAGATATCAGATTAACTATAATATTCAATCTAGGTCAAATACTATATTAAGGCTTGATAGTAGGGTTAACTGGACATCAGGTGTTAATTTTTATTTTTTAAAAAATGATATTAGTAATTATTTAAAGCATTTTCTAAACTTAAAATTGATTTATTTTAATAAGGATGGCCAGGATTATTATTTTTCAAATACAGATATTTCTGTAAAAGAAGCCGATCAAATGATAGCTCTTTGTAATTCTACAAAATCACAAAATTATTGCCTTAAGGGTGGAAATAATCTATTTGTGGCTATATTTAGTACTAGTTTATTTAAAGAGTTGGTAGATTCTACCAATACTGATAATTATCATATAACAGTTAAATCTTTAAATAAGGTGCTGTATAAAAATTTTAATATAAAAAGTAATAATCTACATTATGTGTTTGAATATGATTTTTCATTATTAGGTAAGCCTTGGAGTACTTCAATATATTTCACAGATAAAGAGTATGAGAGCCTGTTACCATTATTACCAAACCTTTACTTTATTCTCGGTTTTATAATTAGCTCTATCGTTTTGTTGCTTTTTTATTTAGCAGATCAGTATGCATCCAAAGCAGCTAAAGCAGAAGCGTTGATGCAGCAAGAAAAAGAATTACGTATCTTAAGTTCAACAGATACTTTAACTGGGGTGTTAAATAGAGGCGCTTTTCTTAAATTATTGCCATCTATACTAACAAAAGCTATTGCTAATAATTCTAGCGTCGCAGTTTTATATATTGATATTGATGATTTTATAGTTAATCCGATAGTTATTTGACAATAATGTTATAATATTTAGAAAAAATGTCATCATATAGCCAAGATTTCAGAGATATCGTAATAACTAAATATAAAGAAGGCCTAACAGACAAAGAGCTAAGTAATTTTTTTAATATAGATATCCGTACTACTAGATCTTGGATAAACTTATACGAGACAACTGGTGATTATAAATCTAAGCAAGGCTTGGGTTGCGGTAGAGTAGCAACCTTTACAGATAAGGAAGCGATAGAAAGCTACTTAAGAACATATCCAGATGCAATGGCTTTAGATATTAGAGAAGCATTAGCTCCTGAAATACCTAGAAGCACATTTTATGATTGTCTTACCAGACTTGGTTTTAGTTTTAAAAAAAGACACCTAAATATAAGCAAAGAAAAGAACAAGATAGGCAAAGTTTTATAGAGGTTGTTGAGACTATTGAACCTAACAAACTTGTATATTTAGATGAAATGGGTATGGATAATAAACAGTCTGTACTAAGAGGATGGTCTCTTGTTGGTAAACCTAGCTATGGTGAAGTTATTGCTTATCAAACTCAGAGAAAAAGTATAGTTGCTGGTTATAACTATTTAGAAAAGAAGATTATAGCACCGCTAGAGTATACTGGATATACAGATACTCAAATTTTTAATCAGTGGTTTGAAGAGCATTTATATCCTGAGTTAATTCCAAAGACTACTGTTGTTATGGATAATGCTAGTTTTCATAAATCTCCTAAATTGGCTAAAATAGCAGAGAAGTTTGATATACAGATACTATACCTTCCTGCTTATTCTCCTGATTTAAATCCTATAGAAAAAATTTGGGCCAATTTTAAAAGAATTTTAAGAAAAGTAAATAATTCTTTTGATAATTTATCTGATGCTATTACTCACGTCTTTAGCACAATATTATCAGATTAACTATAAGTCAATAAATGATGTATATGGACACTCAGTTGGCGATTTAGTAATTGTGGATGTGGTAAGTAAACTGCAACGTTATCTTAAAGCTAAAGATATTATCTCTCGTTTGGGGGGAGATGAATTTGCAATAGCATTGCTTGATTTTAATTCAAAAGAAGATATTATAAAAATTCTTGATAGAATATTTGAACTTTTTAGATCTAAAATAGAAGTTACTAAAGGGTGCTTTATTTCTCAGACTGTAAGTATCGGAATAGCTATATATGATGTTCATAGTCAAGCTACAGCATATGACTTAATAAATCAAGCAGATGCAGCAATGTATGATGCTAAACACTCAGGTAAAAATAATTATCATTTTTATAATAGTTCTAAAAACTCCTGATTAAATAGTTGTTGTACTTTATTTATATTTACATCAGGGTTAAAGTCAGCTATTTGACACATCTGCAAACCACTATAACCACAAGGGTTAATATAATTAAATGGAGTTAAATCCATACAAGTGTTTATGGCTATACCATGATAACTTTTACCTTGTTTTATTCTAAGTCCAAGAGATGCAATTTTTTTATTATTAATATAGATACCATGAGCATTTTTTATAGTATGAGCTTTTAAGTCAAAATGCTTTTCTAGCATGTTAATACAAGCTTTTTCTATGCTACTAACTAGAGTTTTAGCGCCAACTTTATTTCTTTTTATATCAAGTAAAAAATATATTATAGCTTGCCCAGGTCCATGATAAGTAACTTGTCCACCACGATCTGTTTCAACTATCGGAATATTATGTGGATTCAAAATATGTTCAGGTTTACCATGCTTGCCTTGAGTAAAAACAGCATAATGCTCGACAGACCAAATTTCATCAGGAGTTTCACTGCTACGGTTAGTAGTGAAATCGATCATTTGTTTATATGTCTGAGAGTATTCTTGAAGTCCTATATTTTTAATGGTTATATTCATGTGAGAAATTTTAAAGTACCATGTGAACTTCAGGATGTCCTGATATTTCTTTATACAAGTTGTCTAATTGTTCCTTGCTATCTGCTGTAAATACTGCTGTTATAGATATGTATTTTCCAGTTTTACTTTCTTTAGTTTTAAATTCTATTTTATCATGATTAGGGACATATTTTTCAAAAGCACCAAGTATAAATTCAACAGTTTCTTTTTGAGGGTTTGCCATTATTTTTATAGGAAACTGGCAAGGGAACTCAAAAAAAGTTTCTTTTTGTTTATCGTTTTTATCAGACATTTTAATATCCTTTATAAATAATTAGTTTTTAAAATTACCACCAGCCATTCTGTGAAATATCATTTTGAGCCACAACAGGAATACTTGCAATAATCTCTTTTGAATCACCAACTGTAATTACTAGCTTTCCAACAGTTTGTCCTTTGGTTATTGGTGCTTTAACACCAGTATCATACACTATACCTTGTTTTAGATGTGGTATATAAGTTTTAGGAACTGTTTTATAGATATTTTGGTTAGATATAACAGTTATTTTTTGACCTTTTTTTGCATTTGGTATGTTATCAGCGCTTATTGTTACAGGTGAGTTAGCTTTATATAACAGCATATCTTGATATTTAGTTAAAGCATATCTTAGAAGTTTTGCAGACTCGGAATCTCGCTTGGCATTACTATTTGTGCCTAAAACTACAGAAATAAATCTTTCTCCATCTTGTTTAGCTGAAGCAACTAAACAATATCCAGCAGTCTCAGTATGACCAGTTTTCATACCATCAGCCCCATCAAAGGTGAAAAGAAGTTTATTTCTATTGTTTTGTAATACAAAGTTATCACGTTTTGGAAAAAGTTTAGAACATTTGTCTTTTGATTGTTCATCTAAATCACTAACTGTGTAACTTTGTAAAACATCGCCTGTTGAACGATCAAATTTAGGTAGGCATTGTTTGCGATTTGCGATACTTACAGAGTCTTGTTTTGTAGCATTCCAAACTAAACCTTTATTGTCATAAACTTCATATGCTTCTGGAAAATTATATATATAAGATCTTGCTAGTAAGGCCATATCGTGAGCAGTGGTGTATTGCGTACCACCTGGTAATCCATCTGGGTTTGCAAACTGGGTATTATTCATACCTATGGCTTTGGCTGTTTGGTTCATTAGATCTGTAAATGCTTCTGTAGTACCACCAATATACTCTGCTAATGCGATAGTCGCATCATTTCCAGAAACCACATCCATTCCTGTAACAAGGTTTCTTACAGATACTCTAGCTCCAGCTTTAACATACATTTTTGAACCACCGGTAGAGGCTGCTTTTTGACTAATTGGAACCATAGTGTCCCATTCAAGATTTCCAGCTTTAATTTCACTAGCTATAATATAAGAAGTCATTATTTTTGTTAGACTAGCCGGTTCTCTTCTAACGTCCATGTTTTTTTCACTAACAATATCACCGGTACGGTAGTTCATAGCTACCCATGCTGGAGCATCTAACTGTATATTTACAGGTTTAACAATTATTTCTTTTTGTTTAAGGTTGCTACTACCATTAAAGTATGGATCTGAACTTGTAATATTTGGAGCTGCAATAGCTATGCTTGTAGTTAAACTAGCTGTTAATAAAGCTATTTTTTTGAATTTCATATATTTCCCTCTTTAAAATTATTAAAGCGTAGTGTTTGACATGTTCTTTGGGTATTTTAATATTTATGTATTATAAATACAAAGGTTTTTATGATAGACTCTCAAACAGTGTATCAAGCGTTTATAATTTAGCAAAATATAGGAGAAATAGCGATGCTAAAAAATATACCTTGTGGAAATGATATTCCAAATGATTTTAATGTTGTTATTGAGATACCTCAAGATAGTGACCCAATAAAATATGAATTTTGCAAAGATAGTAATATGATCGTGGTAGATAGGTTTATGTCTTCTACGATGAGATATCCTTGTAACTATGGTTTTATACCAAATACATTATATGATGACGGTGATCCTATTGATGTGTTAGTATTAGCACCATATCCTTTAGCTGTGGGCTGTGTAATAAACTGTAGAGCAGTAGGGGTCTTTAAGATGGAAGATGATGGTGGTGTTGATGCTAAAATTGTTGCTGTTCCAAGCTCTAAATTAACTAAAGAGTATGATCATATCAATGATGTTGATGATTTGCCTAAATTGTTAACGCAAAAGATTGAACATTTCTTTACTCATTATAAAGATTTGGATTCTGGAAAATGGGTGAAGGTTGAAGGCTGGGATAATGCAGCTTTCGCTAAGAAGGAAATTGAAAAATCTATAAAAAACTATAAATAAAATATCTCTTTAGTCTTTAAAATTTTAGTCTTTTTATCATTTGTGATAATATCATTTCCATAATATAAATTATTTTTTAAATTTAATAAATGAAAGTAAGTGATCCAAAAAGTATTAAACTCTTGATATTAGACGTTGATGGAGTTTTAACAGATAGTAAAATAATCATTTCAAATGATGGTAATGAATATAAAAATTTTGATGTTAAAGATGGTTTAGGCCTGGTGCTTATCCAAAAGGTAGGTGTTAAAATTGCAATCATTACTGGGAAAGAGTCTAGAATTGTTCAAGATAGGCTAACTAGTCTTGGTTTGGATGCTAGTGATATTTTTCAAGGTCAAAAAAATAAGCTTAGAGCTTATGATATGCTAAAATCAAAATATGCTATTGAAGATCAAAATATTGCATATATGGGAGATGATCTGCCAGATATTTCATTAATGAATAAGGTTGGTCTTTCTGCTGCTCCTGCTGATTGTATGGAAATTGTTAAAGAGTATGCTGATTATATATGCACTAATAATGGTGGCAATGGAGCTGTACGTGAATTTTGTGAATATTTAATAAAACATTTTGGTTTATATGATCAAGTTATAAAAGATTTTCTTGAAACTGGTGGGGTAAAATAAAAGGATAATGAAGTTTTTCACTAAATATTCTTTATTTGCTAATGTTATTTCTATAGTGATTATAATATTTGCTATGCTCTACATAAGTAATAGAGCCCTTGATGGCGGTAAGCCAGTTGATAAAATTGTTCCTAAAGATAGAGTAGAGTTATCAGCATCAAAATTTGATTATAATAAGTATGATGAAAATGGAAATCTAGAGACTAATCTTGTTTCAGAGGATGTAGAGCGTTATTTAAACCAAAATTTAAAAATGACAAATTTAACTGAAAAAAGTTATGATAAAAAAACTGGCAAAGAAACTTGGCAAGTTAAATCAAAATATGGTTATGTGCAACAATTTACAGGTCAGAACTTGACACACCTATATGATGGAGTAGATGCAATTATTTTTACTAAAAGTAATCAACAAAAAAAAGTGCCTTCAAGTGGTTATTCACCTGAACAAGTGTATATAAAAACCTCTGAAATATTCTATAATTCAGATTCAAAAGATTTTTATAATGATAGGTTTGTAAAAATATATGATCCAAAAACAGCTAATAATACTACGGCTATTAGTATACTTGGAAATTCTGGTTCTAAAATTATTAAACTTAATAAAGATGTAAGGAGCTATTATGCAACTAGCTAAGTGGTTGGCAATAGCTTCGTGTAGTATATGTTTTTATACATCTTCTTTAGCTAAGGATAACGATAAAATTGATTATAGTATCCCTTTATATAATGCATCCTTGCAAGAAGATAATGTTACAGATGGTGAGACAGAAGATAATTCAGCAGATAACCAGTTGCGCGAGTATGGACCTATAACTATTTGTGCAGATAATGCTGTATATGATAGTGATAAGGACGTACTAACTTATTTTGGTCGAGTTTTTGTTATGCAAATCCATAATAAACATATTTTATGTCATAAACCAGAAACCTCAAAAAGTGGTGTAATATATTTTGTTAGAGATAAAGACTTATCTTTTAAAGACTTACAGAAAAGTTGGTTAGATAAAGCAGCAAAACTTTGTTCTGAAGAAAAAGAATGCCATTTTATTTCAGGCCAAAAACTTGTGATGCAATTAAATAAAGATAAAAAAATACAAACTTTAATTATGTCATCACAAGAGCCAGAAAAATCTCAATTTTATACTTATCCAACTAATTCAAATCCAGATTATAGTACACTTAAAACAGTTACAAGAGGCCCTGTTGTTGGAGATGCTCAGGAAATTATTTATAATATGACTAAGAAAGATCTTGAGTTATATCAAAATGCTATAGCCACTCAAAATAATAATAAATATAAAGGTGAAAAAGTTATTTATGATGTTGAGCATGATTTGATATCAATTCCTGGTAATGAAGAAAAAAGATCAACAATAATATTAGATGGTGTTCAAAATCAAACAAGAATTAATACAGGTATTACGCCTATTAGTCAGCATGGTAAAGATGAGCACAAAGGTAGTGTTGTAGGTTTAAATACATATAACTCTGATTCTAAGTAAATTTATATAAAAATATAGGTTACATATGAAAAAATATACTCTAGAAGCAAAAAGATTAGGTAAGAAATATGGTTCACGCTGGGTTGTGAATAATGTTTCAATGAAAGTATCTACTGGTGAAATTGTGGGACTTTTAGGTCCAAATGGGGCGGGTAAAACCACATCATTTTATATGATAGTAGGGCTTGTTGCAGCTACTCGTGGAAAAGTTTATATGGGCAAAGAAGACGTGACTAAAATGCCTATTCATCTAAGAGCAAGGAGAGGTCTTGGTTATTTACCACAAGAGGCATCTGTTTTTAGAAAATTAAGTGTTGAAGATAATATTGTTGCAATTTTAGAGACTCGTAAAGAATTAAGCAAAATTCAGATTGATGAAAAACTTAATCAACTTTTGGATGAATTTAGTATTCAGCATATACGTAAAAGTTTAGGGATGAGTTTATCTGGTGGTGAGCGTAGGAGAGTTGAGATTGCTAGAGCACTTGCAATGGACCCTAAATTTATTCTTTTAGATGAACCTTTTGCTGGGGTTGATCCAGTATCTGTAATTGAAATCAAAGAAGTTGTACGACATCTAAAAGATAGAGGTATCGGTGTATTGATTACTGATCATAATGTTCGTGAGACGCTCGATATTTGTGAGCGAGCATACATAGTAAATGCTGGTAATATGTTAGCCTCTGGCACACCAGAAGAGGTATTAGAGGATGAAACAGTCAGAAAAGTGTATTTAGGTGAGGATTTCAAATTATAGAATTAATAAATTAATTTATAATACTTTTTGTGGAGAATTTTAGGACTAATGAAAGATATATCTAAATCAAAAGTGATTTGTGTAGGTAGAAATTATGTAGATCATATTTATGAGTTAAATAATGAATTGCCAGAAAATCCTGTTATTTTTTTAAAACCTAAGTCAAGCATATCTAAAGCTATAGAATTACCCAAGAGTAGAGAAATTCACTATGAGTGTGAAATAGTTTTTATGTTTGATGAAAATTCAAAAATAAAGGCTGTTGGTTTAGGTTTAGATTTAACAGATAGAAAGTTACAATCTAAATTAAAAGCTAAAGGGTTACCTTGGGAACTAGCCAAATCTTTTGATAATAGCGCAGTAATTAGTAATTTCGTTGAGATAACTAGTAAGGAAGTTTCAGCTTTGAGCTTTAAAGCGTATAAAAATGAGAAGTTTATTCAGCAAGGTAGTTATGACTTAATGATCTATAAGCCCCAGCAAATAGTTGATTTTTTACAGATCAATAATATCTCAATAGCTGAGAATGATTTACTTATGACTGGAACACCCAAAGGAGTTGGTATTGTAGAAGTAGGTGATACATTTAGATTGGAGCTTTTTTGTGGGGTTAAGAAAATATTAGAGGCAAATTTTTAGGTAGTTTATATGTGGGCAATAATAGGTAGTAGTGGTTTTGAATATTTTGATGATTTTGAGATTGTAGAAGAATTATCAAGAGAGACACCTTTTGGGCTTTGCTCAAATGGACTATTTAAAATAAAAATAGATGGTCAAGAAGCAATATTTTTAAATAGAACAGGTTTAGAGCAATCTATCTTGCCGCATCAAATAAATTATAAAGCCAATATATATGCCTTAAAAAAGCATGGTGCCACTTCTATTATAGCTTTATCATCAGTTAGAAGTTTGAGAGACGAACTTAAGCCTGGAGATATGGTTATTCCATATCAATTTATTGATAGAACAAAGTCTTTGAGAGAATTCACCTTTTGTGAGCAAGGGTTACTAAACTATGTTTCTCTGTCTAGACCTATTACAGAGAGTATTGCTGAAGAAATAAGAGAAAAAAAACAAGAATTTGATTTTAATATTCATTTTAAACAAAGTTATGTTTGTATAGAAGGGCCACAGTTCCCAACAATAATAGATGCTAAATGTTTTCAAAGCATGGGGGGTGGAGTCATTGGCATGACAGCTTTTCCTGAATTTGCTTTGGCAAGAGAAGCAGGACTAAACTATATAAGCTGTAATTTTATAGTTGACTATGTACCATGGTCATATGATGTTCGAAATTTATATAATGTTTTAGAGATTAGAGAGACTAATAATTTAAAGGCTGAAAAGCTACTCAAGTGGTTGGTTAATAATTTGCCTTTTTATGCTGAAAATGATTGTCATGAACTTGGCATTGCAAGATATTTATCTACACCAATAGAATCTTTGTTACCTAATAAGAGAGCTTGGCTAAAAATTATAGCCAAAGATAATTCTAAACATGAGAAAGCTTTTGAATCAGAGGTACTTAAAAAAGTTCCAGATCTATATGGAGGTATAAAAACAATACCAGCAAAAATACAAGATCTACTTACTTTTATAGGCAAGTTTGATCGTGAAGGAAATAGAAGAAACTTAGAAGCTACACGAAAGGCAGCAGCATCATTAGATTTGTATAGTTATCCGAAAGTCGATTTGCAGAAGGTTGAAGATATTAAAATACCTCATGATGATGGCCATAACATAAGTGTCCGAGTCTATAATCCAAAAGTCGATGAAAAATTAAAAGTAATTATATTTTCCCATGGAGGAGGTTTTGTTTCAGGTACGCTTGATTCATTTGATGCTTTCTGTCGTAAGTTGGCAGTTACAACTAATAGAGTAGTTTTTTCTGTTGACTATAGGCTAGCTCCGGAGTATAAATTTCCAGAAGGTTTAAATGATGTTGAGTTTGTTGCTGAATACGTTTATAAATATTCTAAGAAACTTGGCGTTTCAAAAAAGAAATTTACATTAATGGGTGACAGTGCAGGAGCTAATCTTACAGTGTTGGCTACATACAACCTTATTCAAGCAGCTAAGGTTAAGATCTCAAATAATATTATTTTATATCCTTCTGTAGATTTATCACATATGCCTACTAAATCATTAGATGATTTTGGAAGTGGTTATATATTAACCAAGGCAAAGACGACATGGTATTCTGAACTATATGTACCTGAAAATCTGGATAAAAAATCACCAGAGCTTTCACCTTTTTATATTAAAAATCTTGACAATATGCCAAGGACACTGGTTATGACAGCAGGTTACGATCCTCTTAAAGATGAAGGATTATTATTTGCTGAAAGGCTTATTAGGCATGATGTGGAAGTCGAGCATTATCATTTTGATAGCTTAGTTCATGGTTTTATTAATTTTTCAAAACTTATTCCAAAAGAAATGGATATTTTACATTCTAGAGTAGTTAAATTTTTAGGGCAATTATGAAGTACTATTTGTTACAAATAGAATATTTTGGTAAAAACTATTGTGGTTGGCAAAAACAATCCCACTCACCAAGTATTCAGGAAGAACTAGAAAAAGCCCTTTCAAAGCTTGCAAACCAACCAATTGAAGTAGTTTGCGCTGGTAGAACAGATACTGGTGTACATGCGACTTCACAGGTAGTAAATTTTTACTCAAATGCAGATAGATCATTAAGTGCATGGCAACGAGGAACTAATGCTCTTTTACCTCAAGACATTAAAATACTTGATATTAGAAAAGTAGCTCAAGATTTTAATTCTAGATTTACAGCTATAAATAGAACATATAATTATGTTATATATAATTCTTCTATAAGTTCACCAATATTTGCTGAACATAGTATGTGGGAGAATCGCCCACTTAATATAGATAAAATGAATCAAGCTTGTAAATATTTGCTAGGAGAACAAGATTTTAGCTCATTTAGATCCTCACAGTGTCAGTCAAATACAGCATTTAGAAATATTCAAAAAGCTAAATTTACAAAAAATGGTAAGTTTATAGTTTTTGAGGTTGTTGGTAATGCATTTTTACATCATATGATTAGAAATTTAGTTGGATCATTACTTAAAATAGGGCTTGGTTTTCAATCATCAGAGTGGATAAAAGAACTTTTAGCAGCCAAAGATAGAACAAAAGCCGCAGAGACTGCAAAATCACATGGATTATATTTTGTTGGAGTCGAGTATCCTAATTTTAATTTTAAACGCCAGATAATTAAATTGTTTTGTTAGCTTTATTCTGATAATACTTATACATATGTGTAAGTTAAATAAAAGGTAACTATGAAAAAATTATCTACAATGGCTGTGATTTTCATTTCGACTGGAGGAATGATTGGAAGTGGTTGGTTGTTTTCACCATATTATGGTTTTCAAACAGCAGGGCAAGGAGTTATAATTTCCTGGTTTATTACAGCTTTATTAACTTTATTAGTAGCATTATGTTTTGCTGAAGTAGCATCGATGCTGCCTATAGTTTCTGGAGCAATGAGATTCTTACGCATTACTCATTCAAAAACTTTAGGGTTTTTATTTGTTGTGCTTGGTTGGATAAGCTATCTTGTTTATTTGCCACTAGAGGCTCAGTCTGTTGTACAGTATTTAGGTTTTTGGTTTCCTAACTTAGTTGACTCTAGTTCAAAAGGTGTGTTTTTATCATATTATGGAGTTTTTATTGCCTTTTTAGTCATGCTTGGCTTAACTTATCTAAATACATTCCAGCTTAAAAATGTTGCTAAAATAAACTCTATTGTAAGTGTCTGGAAGATATTATTACCATTAGCTATTGCAGTGGGTATGCTAGCAGTATATGGCTCTTTTAAAAACTATCATGCTAATACTGCACATGTTTCAGTAAATTTTGAACATATATTATTAGCTATAACAGGGTCTGGCTTAGCTTTTGCTTTCTCAGGATTTCAGAATGGATTGATTGTTGCAAACTCAGCTAAAAATCCAAAATTAGCAATACCTCTATCTTTAATTGCTCCAGTAGTAGTAGGATTAACGATGTATGTATCTTTATCAATGCTCTTTATATTTTGCATACCAGGCTCAGTTAAAAGTTTTAATGGTGGAGTAGCTCCTTTATTAGGTCTTTTGAGCTTATTTAGCTTGCATGCGATTTATACAATCTTATTTATTGATGCTATGATTGCACCATTAGGTACAGGAAATGTTTATACGGCAGTTACAGGTAGAATTTTACAAGCGTTTGGGTTAGAGTTTTTTAAGAAGTCACTTCTAACAAAATTAAATAAAAATCATGTACCAATTTTTTGTATTTGGATTAATTTTTTTGTTGGGTTGATATTCCTATTTCAATTTCCAACTTGGACAACTTTAGTTAATTTTTTATCATCATTAGTTTTATTTAGTTGTCTATCAGGTCCAGTGGTTTTAGTTATTTTTAGAGACAAATTTCCTCAGTTAGAAAGAAAATTTAAGTTACCATTTTATAGGTTTTTTGGCTATATAGGGTTTATCTCGTGCTCATATTTTATATATTGGTCAGGCACTTTTAATTTATTGTGTTTGGTTGTACTAGTTACTCTGGTATGCTTTATATATTGGTTCATTTTTATGCGTAAATATTTTAGTCTAGTATTTAAGCAAACATGGTTTGTTTGTGCATATATTATATGTTTATGGGCAATATCCTATGCCCATGAGCTAATGCTGATTACTTTTCCGTATGATAATTTAGTTGTAGCTATAGTTAGTGCTTTATTCTTAAAAATATTTGTTATTACTCAAGCTCCAGCTTCAGATATTCAAGATAATCTCAATAAGGTTATGTTTGAGGTTAAAAACCTTGAAAGTAGTTAAATACCAACTTTATTATTAAAAGCTAATTACAATTACTTTCTTTTAAGATAAAATATCCTATCAAACGTTCATATTTATTTATAGAAAATGACAGATATACACAATCATAAAATCTTAATTTTAGATTTTGGATCACAATATACTCAACTTATTGCTAGAAGAGTAAGAGAGGTTGGTGTTTTTTGTGAGATTTTCCCTCACGATATTGATGATGCATTTATTAAGGAATATCAGGCTAAAGGCATAATTCTTTCTGGTGGGCCAGAGTCAGTTTATGATTCAGATATTAATGCACCAGACTTGGTTTTTGAATTAGGTGTGCCTGTACTTGGTATCTGCTATGGTATGCAGACAATGGTTATGCAACATGGTGGAGAAGTTAAAGGTTCTGATCAAAGTGAATTTGGTAAGGCTATTATTAGTGTCTTGAATTCAGATAATAATATTTTTTCTAACCTTGAGCATGAGCAGCTAGTATGGATGAGCCATAGTGATAAAGTTACAAATCCGGGTGAGAATTTTGAAATTATAGCATCTTCGGTAAATGCTCCTATAGCAGCAGTTGCTCATAAAACGAAACCGTTTTATGGAGTTCAGTTTCATCCTGAAACCACCCATACAGATAAAGGCAAACAAATTGTTGAAAATTTTGTTGTAAATATTTGTGGCTGTGACACTCTTTGGAATATCGAAAATATTATTGAAAATGATATCAAAGAAATAAAGCATAATGTTGGAACAGATAAAGTTATTTTGGGTTTGTCTGGAGGTGTTGATTCATCTGTTGTTGCCGCTATATTACATGAAGCAATTGGTGAGCAATTAACTTGTATATTTGTTGATACTGGTTTACTTCGTTTAAATGAGGGTGATCAGGTTATGAACATCTTTGCTGATAATATGGATATTAATGTTATTCGTGTGAATGCTAAAGATAGATTTCTACAAGCTTTGTCAGGAGAAAGTGACCCAGAGATAAAGCGTAAAATAATAGGCAAACTATTTATAGATATATTTGATGAAGAGGCCGCAAAAATTGAAAATGCTAAATGGTTAGCTCAAGGTACTATCTATAGTGATGTGATCGAATCTGCTGGAAATAATAAATCAAAAGCACATGTGATTAAGTCTCATCATAATGTTGGTGGATTACCTAAAGAAATGAAGCTTAAACTTTTAGAACCTCTAAGAGAACTTTTTAAAGATGAAGTACGTAAGTTAGGTATAGGTTTAGGTTTGCCACATGATATGCTTTATAGGCACCCATTTCCTGGGCCGGGACTAGGTGTACGTGTATTAGGTGAAATTAGAAAAGAATATGTAGATATTTTGCAAAAAGCTGATGCAATATTTACAGAAGAGTTATATAAACATAATTTGTACCATGATATTTCTCAAGCATTTAGTGTTTTTTTACCAGTCAAATCTGTTGGAGTGGTTGGAGATCAACGCAGATATGAATATGTGATAGCTCTAAGAGCTGTTGTGAGTATAGATTTTATGACAGCTACTTGGGCAAATTTACCTTATGATTTTTTATCCTTAGTATCAAATAGAATTGTTAATGAGGTAAAACAAGTTTCTCGAGTAGTTTATGATGTAACAGGTAAGCCCCCTGGAACTATAGAGTGGGAATAGTAGATGAATAAAGTTTATAAATCTTCATGTCATTGTCAAGCTGTTAATTTAGAATTAGTTATGCCCCAAAAAATTGATACTATTGTCCGTTGTAATTGCTCGATCTGTAGCAAAAAAGGAGCAATAATAACTTTTGTAGCTAAGGATAATCTTAAAATCATCAAGGGAGAAAGTAAGTTAAGTAAGTATACTTTTAACACCCATGTTGCTGAGCATTATTTTTGTTCCATATGTGGTATACATACGCATAATAAGCGTAGGACTGATCCAAATTTTTATGGAGTTAATATGAATTGCATTGATGATATAAACCTTGAAGATTATAAAGATGTTAAATATTTTGATGGTAAAAATCACCCATTAGATAAATAGATACTTAGAAATTATGTCAAAATATAAACTTTTAGATAAAATAAATAACCCTGATGATCTTAAGTTGCTTAGTCAGTCTCAGCTTAAAGATTTATCTTTTGAATTGCGTGAATGCTTAGTTGATACTCTAGATGTTAGTGGAGGCCATTTTGCCAGTAGCCTTGGTGCGACTGAATTAACCGTTGCGCTACATTATGTTTATAATACACCAAATGATAATATTGTTTGGGATGTTGGCCATCAAACATATATTCATAAAATTCTTACAGGTAGAAAAGATAGACTAGTAACGATTAAAAAAGATGGTGGTATCTCTGGTTTTCCTAAGCGTAGTGAAAGTGAATATGATACTTTTGGAGTGGGTCATTCTAGCACTTCTATTAGTGCTGCATTAGGTATGGCTACTGCCGATAGATTAAAGAAAAAATCATCTCATACTATTGCTGTAATTGGTGATGGCGCTATAACCGGAGGTATGGCATTTGAAGCATTAAATCATGCTGGTGGCATAAAAGAAGATATGCTTGTGGTGTTAAATGATAATGAAATGTCAATTTCGGATAATGTTGGCGGGTTATCTGCACATTTTAGTAAGATTATTTCTGGCGGTTTTTATAATGCTATTCGTGAAAAAGGTAAAGAGGTCTTAAAAAATATCCCTCCAATGTTTGAGTTTGTTAAAAGAGTTGAAACACAAACAAAAGGAATGTTTGTTCCAGCAAATTTTTTTGAGGATTTAGGTTTTTATTATGTTGGTCCAGTTGATGGTCATGATATTAAAGAGTTAGTTAAAACCCTAAAAATTTTAAAAGATCATAAAGGCCCTAAGCTTTTGCATATAATTACTAAAAAAGGTAAAGGGTACTCTAAGGCTGAATCTGATCCTATTAAATTTCATCATGTAGCGCCAAGTTTTCATACTGGTGAAGCAACGACTAAAGCTTCAAATTCAAATCCAACTTATTCAAATATTTTTGGTAATTGGATTTGTCAAAAAGCTGCAGAAGATACTCGTTTAGTTGGTATTACACCAGCGATGAAAGAGGGTTCAGATTTAATAAAATTCTCTCAACAATATCCTGATAGATATTTTGATGTAGCTATCGCAGAGCAACATGCTGTGACATTTGCAGCAGGATTAGCTTGCCAAGGTTTAAAGCCAATAGTCGCAATTTATTCGACATTTTTACAGCGAGCATACGATCAGGTTATTCATGATGTTGCTATACAAGATTTAGATGTGTTATATGCTGTTGATAGGGCTGGATTAGTTGGTGCTGATGGAGCTACGCATGATGGTAGTTTTGATATATCATTTATGCGCTGTATTCCAAACCATGTAATTATGACTCCGAGTAATGAAAATGAAGCTCACCATATGTTAGATTTAGGCTATGAATATAATGGCCCAGCAATGGTACGCTATCCTCGTGGAGCTGGCACAGGTACTAAAATAACTGCTGAATTTGATTTGGAGTTAGGTAAATCAAAACTGATTAGAGAAGGCTCTAAAATTGTAATATTAAATTTTGGAACTTTACTTCCTATAGCTATAAAAATAGCTGAAAAATACCAAGCCACTGTTATCGATATGCGTTTTGTTAAACCTCTTGATGAAAATATTATAGATATAGTTTGTAAATCTCATCAAATATTATTAACTATAGAAGAAAATTCTGTAGCTGGTGGAGCAGGGTCAGCTGTTAATGAATATATTATTGCGAAGGATTTAACTAAAAAAGTAATAGTAAGAAATTTTGGACTTCAAGATAAATTTTTGAATCATGGTACAAAAGAGTTATTACTTAATAAAAGTAATCTTTCAGTTGAAAAAATTTCTAGAGAATTGGATAGATTAATAGGCTAGGAGATTAAATTTTTGAATAATTTATTTTCATATGGAACTCTACAGCAAGAAAATGTTCAACTTGCTATTTTTGGTAGAGTACTCAGTGGTAAAACTGATATTTTAGTAGGCTATATCGTCACGGAAATTAAAATTACTGATAATGAAGTGGTAAAAAAAAGTGGTAAGCTGTTTCATCCAATCCTTAAAAAAACAGCTAATATCGATAATAAAGTTTATGGTACTGTTTTTACATTGACTCATGAAGAACTTAGACTTGCTGATAAATATGAGGTAGATAGTTATATTCGTAAAGAAGCGACTCTAAGTTCAGGAAGTAAAGCTTGGATTTATACAGAAAATATTTAGAGTTATATAGCATATTGGTTTATTATGATTAGATCAAGAAATAATTTTTCTATAGTTTAAAATGTTAATTAAAGATATTCTTCTTAGTTACTATGGAACACAAGCTTTATATTTAGTTTCAAAATTAAAAATAGCTGACTTATTACAACAAAATATAAATAACATAGAAATTCTAGCTAAAAAATTAAATGTCGATAACGATAAACTCTACAGAGTTTTACGATTTCTCGCAGCTAAAGGTATATTTGAAGAGTTACCACAAAAAAAATTTATAAATAATAATGAGTCACTATATTTATTGACTAATAATAAGTGTAGTTTAAACTCTTTTATTAAATTACATGCTAAATACTTTTATAAGTCAGCATTTAATTTATCAGATGCTCTCAAAGAAGGTAGCATTCCTTTTGAGATTGAATATAAAGCCACAGTTTGGGAATATTTACAAACCAATCAAAAAGCTAGTGAAGTATTTAATAATGCAATGTCACAAAATTCAGAAATACATATTAACCAATTAATTAAAACTTATAGTTTTGCTGATTATAAAACAATAGTTGATTTAGGTAGTGGTATTGGAAACTTTCTTGTAGCTATCCTTAAAAAATATGAAGATATTCGAGGAGTTTGTTTGGATTTACCAAGTTTAACAGAAAAAGCAAATAAGTTTTTACAAGAACAAAACATAGCGGATCGTTGTACATATATACCAGGAGATTTTCTTAAAGAAATCCCTCAAAATGCTAATTTATATATTCTCAAAGCAATTCTTCATGGTAAGAATGATCAGTTATGTAGAGAAGTTTTAATAAATTGTATTAATGCATTATCTGAAAATGGAAAGATTCTTGTCATTGATCGGGTAGTTATAAAAGATGATAAGAGCTATATTGATGGCTGTACTAATGATATAAATATGTTAAATGTGTCAGCTGGGAAAGATAGGACTTTAAATGAGTTCACAAAACTATTTAAAGATGCAGGCTTACAAATCCAAAATATATATCAAATTGAAAGGTCATTATTTGCAATAGAACTTTCAAAATAAACTTTTATAATTTGGCAATAGCTTATTGGTATTTATATTATGAAAAAAACAATTCTAACTATTACTGTATGTAGCCTAGGGTATTTGGTTTATTATTTATTTTTCTCAGTTAATTATAATAATTGGCCAATAGTGAATAATAAACCGCAGGGAGCAACTATCGTTGCTTTTGGAGATAGTCTAACAGCGGGGTACGGAATAGTTAAGTCAAGTAGTTATCCAATGCAATTATCTAAAATGCTAAATAAACCAGTTATAAATATGGGTGTATCTGGTGAAACAACACAGCAAGCATTATTAAGAGTTAATGATGTATTATCAAAGAAACCTAAAATTGTGATTATTATCCTTGGAGGTAATGATCTTAAGAAGAAAACACCGGCAAGGGTAGTTTTTGATAATTTAAAGCAAATAGTTGATATTCTCCAAGCTAATGGAGCTCTTGTTATTATTGGAGGGTTAGATATTCCATATTATAGTAATGATTATGCACAAGATTATATAGAATTTGCAAAAGCTAATGGTTGTTTACTTGTACCTAATGTCCTTGCTGGATTATTTGGTAATAGAGATCTAATGATTGATCCAGTACATCCAAATGCAAAAGGCTATAAGATTATGGCTAAGAATTTTTATAACCTTATAGAAAATTATTATAATTAATTAAGATTTAGATAGGTTTATTCCTATAATCATATTCCTTTGTTTATATTTGAAAGCCCTTCTTTTTGATATACATGAGCTAAATCTAATCCAAGTTTCCTCCTAATAAAAGGTAAAGAGAAATACCCTCGGATGTAACTTTTACCATCTTCATCTTCATCATAAATTACTATATGGTGGTAGTCAGAGTTTATAAGTGTATTAAGAATATGACCAATTTTTGAATTTTCAATTATAGAATAAGATACAGTATTTACCATATTAATGGGAGTCTTAGCATCATTGGCCGTTAAATCTGCAGGTTTAATCCCGTAGCTTCTAGCTCGTTCTTGTAGTGACTGGCCTTCGATATAATGTAAAGCAATTGTTCCTGTAACTTTATCATTAGCATTTGTGACAAGGATAAAATCTTTGTGGTTATCGACTAATTTCGCTTTTACATCTTTTAGGATATAGTCTCCTCTGATCGTTAGAGCTTTATGTTTTTTAAAATCTCTAAAAACACGTAATGCAGAGCTATTTAAATAAAGTAATTTATTTACTTCATCATTTAAATAATTAATTGATTTAACATCATCAAAGTGAGAAAGTTCTATTTTTTTAAAGTCTTTTAGATCCACTAGTTTCTCCTAGATAAGTGTGGAATTAATAACTAAATTTTAGACAAAATATTTATCTTTTTCAAAGCTTATCAGCTATTATTTATACCATTATATAATTTGGAGCTAAAAGTATGCGAAATTATTTAGTCACAGGTGGTTCAAATGGTATTGGTGATGCTGTTATTAACTTACTAGTACAAGATGAAAATAATAGGGTTTTTAATCTTGATATTACCAATAATAATAGAACTAATCAAAATCTGAAATTTATTAAAGCAGATTTAACTAAAAAGTCTGAAATTTTAGAAGCATTAGTTTTACTTAAAGAGGTTGAATTTGATGGTATATTCCTAAATGCTGGAGTGTTAGTTAAAGGAAATATATTTGATGTTGATATTGAAAGTATCAGGAAAGTATTGGATATAAATGTTTGGTCAAATATATATCTGATTAAAGGTTTGGAAAATAACATTAATCAAGGTGCATCTATAGTATTTAATGGGTCTGATCAATGCTTTGTAGCTAAGGAAAATAGTTTTGCCTATACCATGAGTAAGGGCGCTATAGCACAAATGACGAAATCTTTAGCTATTGATTTAGCTAAAAATAAAATAAGAGTAAATGCAGTTTGTCCTGGCACGGTTGATACTGATTTTTATCGAAATATTATTCAGAAATATGCTGATAATATAGGAATTTCATTTGCTGAAGCTCATAAAGGGGAAGAGGAAGAATTTCCATTAAATAGAATTGCTAAGCCTGAAGAAGTAGCTGATTTAGTGATATTTTTACTTGGTGATAAAAGTAAGTTTATTACAGGTAGTTTGATTCCCATAGATGGGGGCTATACAGCTCGGTAGTTTATAGATTTAATAATGCTATAATTATTATTAAATATTTGATAGAGCAATGATATGATTGAAACAGATAGAATAATCGCAGCTAGTACTGTTAAAACGAAGGATGAAAATGTAGTAGATAGAGCTATAAGACCTAAAACTTTAGCTGAGTATGAAGGGCAGCCAATTGTACGTGAGCAGATGGAGATATTCATAGCAGCTGCTAAATCTAGAAATGATGCTCTAGATCATACTCTTATATTTGGTCCTCCAGGGTTGGGTAAAACAACTCTATCACATATTATTGCTAGTGAAATGGAAGTTGAACTCAAACAAACTAGTGGACCAGTTTTGGAAAAAGCAGGTGATTTAGCTGCAATTTTGACAAACCTTGAGGAAAATGATGTTTTATTCATTGATGAGATTCATCGATTGAGTCCTGTCGTAGAAGAAATTCTATATCCAGCCATGGAAGATTATCAATTAGATATTATGATAGGAGAAGGTCCTGCTGCTAGATCAATAAAAATTGATTTACCAGCTTTCACTTTAGTTGGTGCTACTACTAGAGCAGGTCTTTTAACTTCACCATTAAGAGATAGATTTGGAATTATCCAACGTTTAGAATTTTATTCTATTAAAGATTTGTCTAGTATTGTATATCGCTCTGCTAAACTTTTAAGTTTAAGTATTACAGATGAAGGAGCTGTTGAGATTGCAAAGCGTTCACGTGGGACTCCTAGAATAGCAAATAGACTATTACGTAGAGTCAGAGACTATGCCCAAGTCAAGGGTTCTGGTCAAATAAACTATGATATTGCAGATAAAGCTTTAACTATGCTAAAAGTTGACCCTGTAGGTTTTGATCATATGGATCATAAATATTTACTTACTCTTATGGAAAAATTTGGTGGTGGGCCAGTAGGCTTAGATACTATAGCAGCAGCACTAAGTGAGGAAAAAGGTACTATTGAGGATGTTATAGAACCATATTTAATTCAGCAGGGTTATATTATGCGTACTGCAAGAGGTAGGATTGCCACTTTAATAGCATATAATCATTTTAAACTTAAGATTCCTGATAATCTTAATTCAGAACAACAGCAAAATTTATCTGTATAATTTTAGATAGTTAAACTATTCAAATTTAAAAGATTTTAGTTTTTATAAACTAAAATATCTCCAGGTTGACAGTCTAAGTGTTTACAAATGGCTTCAAGTGTTGAAAATCTAATTGCTTTAGCTTTTTCATTTTTGAGGATAGATAGGTTTTGTTCGGTAATACCAATAGCTTTTGCTAAATCTTTTGATTTAACTTTTTTTTCTAACATAATTTTTGCTAAATTAGTTTTAATAGACATAATTAACCTTATTTAAATAGTTAAATCATTTTCTTTAGATATCTCTTTAGCTTTATGCATAACAGATGAGATAGTAATAACAATCCCTCCAGTTATTAATGCTAATATATTAGTAGTTCCTATTGTTAAACTAATAAAACGTTCTCCCACTGGATTATTAAAACTTAATACCAAAGATATAAGAGGGTCATAAATAAGCTGGGCAATAAACCAATAAATTAGAGACCAACCTAATTTTTGGTATAACGAAACAACTAGTGAAGAAAAGATTTCAAGCTTCTCATAACAACTAAAAAGTTTGATTAGTAACCAAAGTATATAAAGTATAGTTAGAGTTGGTATTAAGCTTACGATAAAAGCTAATATTCTAGTGTTAGTTGACAGGGGGTTAGAAATATTTTTGAAAAGTGATTGTGGTAATCCAATAGTATTAAATATGTCTATATTTGTTTGGATTATTATCCAAAAAACAGGTACAAATATTAATATTCCAATAAAAATGATTTTAAAAAGAGTTTTATAAAATCTGCTAGTTTTTTGTAAATTTTGCATAAGTTTTTCCTTTCAGGTTTATTTAATAGTTATTATAAGATTTTAATTATTGTTTATCAATATTTTTTTATTGTAAAACAATAACAAAAATAATTAATAATTATAACAAGATTATGAAATATTATTTAAAAAATTTGTAATATAGTTAATCTGATAATATTGTGCTAAAGACGTGAGTAATAGCATCAGATAAATTATCAAAAGAATTATTTACTTTTCTTAAAATTCTTTTAAAATTGGCCCAAATTTTTTCTATAGGATTTAAATCAGGAGAATAAGCAGGAAGGTATAGTATCTGTATATCCAGTATACTCTAGCGGTGCTATAATCTTCTTTTCTAAATAGTTATAACCAGCAACTATACTTTTTCTCTGAGTTTGATAAGCAATAACTTCACCATAGCTAGGTTTACCAACAAGAGACCATCCTCTTAGTACAGACTGTTTATTATCCATACCCATTTCATCTAAATATACAAGTTTGTTAGGTTCAATAGTCTCAACAACCTCTATAAAACTTTGCCTATCTTGTTCTTTTCTTTGCTTATATTTAGGTGTCTTTTTTTAAAACTAAAACCAAGTCTGTTAAGACAATCATAAAATGTGCTTCTAGGTATTTCAGGAGCTAATGCTTCTCTAATATCTAAAGCCATTGCATCTGGATATGTTCTTAAGTAGCTTTCTATCGCTTCCTTATCTGTAAAGGTTGCTACTCTACCGCAACCCAAGCCTTGCTTAGATTTATAATCACCAGTTGTCTCGTATAAGTTTATCCAAGATCTAGTAGTACGGATATCTATATTAAAAAAATTACTTAGCTCTTTGTCTGTTAGGCCTTCTTTATATTTAGTTATTACGATATCTCTGAAATCTTGGCTATATGATGACATTTTTTCTAAATATTATAACATTATTGTCAAATAACTATCGGATTAACTATATATAAAATATTACCAGTTGATTTTTTGTTTAGGAACCCACTTATCTAATAGGGTTTTATATTTGATTTCTAAGATTTCTTTAGGGGGGAGTTCTGGCAGCTTTGAATATAAATCTGCCTTTTGAAAAGCTTTTAATAATGGTAATAATATCCAATCTTTTTCACTGGCAAGTTCTTGGTATGCATGGCCACCTGTTTGAGGGGTATGCCAAGGATAAAAAGAATGATATCTTAACAGATATAAGCCTTCATAAGGTATATTGCTGCCTTGTTCAAAAACTTTATATATATATTCATCATGGCCAAAACTCATATCGACCATATCAAAACCGCAATTTTTTTTGTATACTCCATATGTTTTATTACATTGTTTATCATAATCAGCATAGTTTTTTGATTCCCTAAAAAATTCTTTATGAGCAAAAACATTTGCTTTAGAAAAAGGGCAAGCTACGGGATATGTATCACCTACAGTAGACCATTGAGGTAATTTCCCATATTCAGGTAATGTCATAATCTTACCTAGATCATGTATAAAACCAATTAGGGGAAGCCATGACCAATCTTTAATATGACTATATAAATTAGCTAATTTTTTTTTCTCAGAATAAAAATCTTGCCATTTTTTAGGTATACTTTTCCACTCATGGTCTCTAAATAACGTTTTTATTAAAGTATCATTTTTAATTTGAATATCATTCTTGAGAAACTTATTTTGACAAGCTTCTGCTGTTTGGTAAGCATGTTCTATTTGTGGTAGATCATTATCTGGATCACTTTCATCGTGAACATTTTCTAAAAGTTGAAAAACTTCATAAATATCCATATGTCCTAGATCAAGTTTGAAATATTTAGCCTTCATCTTATGTACATAATCAAGGTTTTGGTTAATTTGCATTTCTTTATAAGTTTTTTCGACTCTATCTTGGAATTTGCTATCAATGTAGTTTCTAAACTCACCAAATGAATTTTTATTTGCATTAGCCATACTTTACTCCTTAAATATCTCTAACAAATTGATAATCAGTTTTGCCTAAATATCTTGTTGGAACACCTTTATTTAAATTATCTTCTATAGTTTCGAGATGTACACCTTTTGTTTCAGGTACAAAAAAATATGTAACAATACATGCCAAAGTTGCTACGCAAGCATACATTCCAAATGTAAATGAAACACCAAGAGTTGTCAATATGCTTAGGAATGTGGCTGCTACAACAAAATTAGCCAACCACTGTATTGAAGCTACAAAACTCATAGCAGCTCCACGAACATTCAAAGGAAAAATCTCTGATATTATTAACCAAAATAATGAACCAACACTTATACAATAGCCTACTATATATACAAGTAAACAGATTAAAGCTAATACTGCAGATGTATCATTTTGACTTTTTAAAAGATAGATCATACAAAATAAGCTGAGAGCAGCCATCGCAGACCCAATTAATAGAAATCTTCGACGACCTAATCTATCGATAAACATAATAGTAACTATAGTCGCTATAAAGTTTACAAGACCTAGTGATAAAGTCATTAACATTTGCATTTCACTACCTTTGAATCCTATATTAGACATAATGTAAGGACCATAATACATGACTGTATTTATACCAAAAAATTGTTGAAATATTCCAAGGGCTAAACCAATATATAGGACAGGACGTATTTTTTTATTAAAAATAGCAGAAAATTTAGTTTTGGTTGAAGTTTCTATATTATTTTGTATAGCTTGTAGTTCTTCAGATATATCTGTTTCATTTTCTCTAATTTTTGTTAATGTTTTACGAGCTTCATTTCTTCTACCTTTAGAAAAAAGCCATTTAGGAGAGTATGGCATAAAACACATACCTATGAATAATAAAATAGCTGGCACTAGGCCGGAAGCAATCATAATTCTCCAGTTACCACTACTGGTTAAACCATAATCAACCACAAAAGCTATAACTTGCCCACCTGTCAAAAAAGCACCATTCCATAATACTAGAGATCCTCGTTTACTTGCTGGAGCTACTTCAGCAATAAATAATGGTACAGCATATGAAGCAACACCAATAGCAGCCCCAAGTATAAATCTACCAAGCATTAATATTTCAATATTAGGTGCTAAGGTTGCAACTAATGTACCAAATATAAATAATAAACTAGTAGAGATCATTACCTTTTTGCGCCCGAACTTATCTGTGAAATAGCCGCTAATTAATGCCCCAAAAAAAGCTCCTAAAACGCAGAAACTAACAACTAATTCAAGTTGCCAATGTTTAGCAACAAATTCTTTCTGAATGAAAGGTGTAGCTCCGGCGATAATAGATGTATCAAAACCAAATAATAACCCACCAATAGCTGCTACTGCTACAACTATTAACACATATGTTTTTGTAGACTGCATAAATTTACTCCAGATTACTATATTTCAATGTTAAAAATATTGATTGATTGTGAATATGTAATATCATAAGCTACTGCTAAAGCATCATATTTTGAGAGCCGGTCTAGCAAGACCATCTCTGCTAAATAAATAGCATCTACTCTTCTGGCAATATCATGCCTGACAGGAATAGAAAGTAGAGCACGCGTATCATCAATAAAACCAGAACAGTTGTAAAAACCAGCTGTTTCAGTGACAGCATGGCGGAATTTTTTCATCCCTTCTACTGAATCGTTAAACCACCATGGAGGTCCTAAAAACACACTTGGATAGTGTCCAGCAAGAGGGGCTAACTCACGAGAATATGTAGATTCATCCATCGTAAATAATACTGTTTTAAAATTACGATTATTTCCAACCTTGTTTAAAAGTGGTGATAGACCATTTACAAAATCGCATTTCACAGGAATATCACAGCCTTTATCGTTACCAAATTTTCTTTGAATCCTTGTGTTATGATTTCTATATACTCCAGCATGGATTTGCATTACAAGCCCATCGTCAGTAGCCATTTTAGCCATTTCAGTTAGCATTTGACCGCTAAATACTCTTTTTTCATAGTCTGAAGCTGTATTAGAAACAATCTTTCTAAATAGTTCTCGACGTTGAAACTTATTTAAATCATATGTTTGAGGGATGGTAACACCATGGTCTGTTGCTGTAGCGCCATTTTCTTTAAAAAAATCTCTACGCTCAGCAAGTACTTTTAAGAAATCTTCATAACAATCAATTTTAGTATTTAATTTTTTAGCTAATTTTTTAATATTTTTATGAACAGGGTGAAGTTCAGGATTAGTTACACTATCTGGTCTAAATGTTGGTAAAACTCTACATTTGAAATCTGAGTTAGTAATGTTTTTATGATGATTAAGATCATCTGCAACATCATCAGTTGTAGCAATAGCTTTTATATTAAATCGTTTGCAAATTTCTCGAGGTAGAAAATTTTGTTGTTTTAGAGAGTCATCAATGTGCTCATATAGTTCATCGGCAGTTTCAGGAGTAAATGCTTTTTCATACTTAAATACATTTTTTAATTGCGCATCAAACCATAAGCCTACTTGAGTGCCTCTAAAAAGATACCAGTTTTCAGCTACTTTTTTCCAGATTTTTTTAGGATCATTTTCAACAGGTTTACCATCTTTACGATCTATCCCAAAATCTTCTAGTCTTAGACCTTGTGAGTAAAACATTCTAAAAATATAATGATCTGGTTTAATCAAAAGTTCCACGGGATTTTCAAAAGCTTTATTTTCATCAAACCATATTGGATCAGTATGTCCATGAGGACTAATAATTGGTAAATCTTTAATATGATGATAAATTTCTAGAGCTAAATCTCTAGTTTGCTTATCTATTGGCATTAAAATATTATCATTGAGCATTAATTATCTCCTACTTATAGTAACGATGAACTTCCTATAGATATTACATTTTCTTGAGCTAGATACTCATTTTTATTTGTGGAGTTAATACCTCCAGTAGCACAAAACTGGACATTAGGAAAAACAGCCTTATAGTGCTTTAGCAACTTAATACCACCAGATACTTCTGCTGGAAAAAATTTAATTATATGAAACCTATATTGTAGTATTGTCATTATTTCAAAAGGCGTAACAGCTCCAGGTAAATAAGGTAAATTATGATCTCTTGCAAATCTTAGCATCTCTATAGTACTTCCTGGTGATACTAAAAAATCAGCACCTAATAGCATTGCTTTTCTTAACAGCTCAAGATTTGTAATAGTTCCTATTCCTATTATAAAATCATTATTTGTTTCGATAATTTCCTTAATAATATTAAGAGCATCTGGACTCCTTAGTGTAAATTCAACAATATTTATATTTTTATTTCTAAGTTTATACAATATTCTATTAGCTTCATGAATATCTTTCGCAGTAACAACAGGGATAATAGGATGTTCATTTAAAATTCTTTTTAATTGCACTTTATAACTCCTTTAAAATAGTTTTATATTTTTTAGTATAAATATTGTCTATTATAGCGCCATTATGTTGAATAATTTCTGCAGCAAAATTTTGTGCAAATTTAATATTTTTAACTAAATTAGAACTATTGGTGAAAGAGGCCAAAAAAGCTGCATTAAAACTATCTCCAGCTGCAGTTGTATCAACAGGGTTGACTAGGTTTTCAACTGCTATCATTTTAAGATTGTTTTGATATTGTAGTATGGTAGGGTTAGAACCGTGTTTTATAATAACTATAGGAATATCAAATTTATTATATCTATCTAATGTTTGTTGATAGTTAGTATCATTAAATAAGAGCTTTTCATCATCAAAAGTAGTTAATACTATGGTCACATAAGCTAGAATTTTTTCGATATATAGTTTAGCTTGTTTTTTAGATTTCCAGCATTTTGGACGATAATTTAAGTCAAAAATAATTTCATTTTTTTGATTATATTTTTTGAATTTTTTTAACCATTCTATAAAGCTTTTAAACTGTGTATTATCCCATCTTGAAATAGATATTCCTGAGAAGTAAAGATATTTATATTCTTGAGTATATTTTTCTAATTCTTCTGGATGTAGGTGATAAAAAATATCTTTGATAGGAGCTTGTTCTCGCCAATAATAAAAGCTTCTCTCACCTTGTTTATCTGTTTGAACAGCATATAGTCCAGGAACTTTATGTTTTAACTTTAACACAGTCGATGTATCTATATTTTCATAATTCCAGCTAGCTATCATTTGATCAGAAAAATTATCATCTCCTAGGGCTGTGAGAAAAGAAACCTTACCACCTAGTCTTGCATAATATAAAGCAGTATTTAAAACATCTCCACCATAGTTTAAATTAGCTTGAGAACCTAGTGTAATTTCTCCGCTAATTTCAAGCATACATTCACCAATAGCTAGAAGTTTATTTTTCTTCATTTTGTAATTCTCTTTTAAGAGCATATGCAACACCTCTGATCTCAGCAAGTCCCTTCATACGGCCTATGCATGAGTATCCTGGGTTCGTTTTTTTATCCAAATCTGTAAGCATTTGTTGGCCATGGTCTGGGCGCATATATATAGGCTGAGAATTTTTTTCAATTCGTAAAATCTCTTTTACTAAACTATACATATCTGTATTACCATATAAATGCTCAGCTTCATGGAAGCTACGATTATTAGGGTTAAGAACCACATTTCTTAAATGAGCGAAATATATTCTTTTACCAATCTTTTTTGCCATTAGAGGTAGATCATTATCCCACCTTGAACCTAGTGAACCAGCACAAAATGTTATACCGTTAGTCATAGATGGTATGCTTTTGAAAAGCCAATCATAGTCTTCTATAGTGCTAATAATTCTAGGTAGTCCAAATAGCTCAAAAGGAGGGTCATCAGGGTGTATAGCTAGCTTAGCACCTACTTCTTCAGCTATGGGGATAACTTTTTTTAAGAAATAAATTAAATTTTGGCGTAATTTTTGTTTATCAATATTTTGATATTGATCAAGAGCTGCTTGAAATTGCTCTAATGAAAAACTCTCTTCTGCACCGGGTAAGCCAGCAATGATATTAGCTGTTAGTTTATCAATTTCATCACTAGACATGTTTTTATAATATTCTAATGCTTGAGTAATTATTTCAGGTTTATAAGTTTTTTCAGCATTTTTACGTTTTAAAATATAAATATCAAAAGCTGCAAATACAATTTCATCAAAAGCTAATGTTTTGGTACCTGTGGATGTTTGTTGCCCTAAATCAGTACGTGTCCAGTCTAGTACAGGCATGAAATTATATATTATTAATTTAATGCCACATTTAGCTAGATTTTTTATACTTTGACAATATTTATCTATATATTTGTCACGACTGGGCTTACCTTTCTTTATATCTTCATGTATAGGAATACTTTCTACTACCGACCATGAGAGGTTTGTTCTTTTTTGTTTATTAGAATTTTCTACCTCATACTGCCTTTTTTTAATGTCTTGTATAGGCCATATTTCTCCATTAGGAATATCGTGAAGAGCGGTTACGATATCGGTAACTCCAGTTTGCATAATATCTTCTATAGATACAGGGTCATTAGGGCCAAACCATCGCCAAGATTCAATCATTTTATATACCTTTTGTTTTAAACATTTTTAATAGTATTTTGTACACCCTCTATTTTTATTTTTTCTACATAAAATGAGACTTTTTCAATTAGTTTTTTATTGTTGGATATTTCTGCCGTAAATATCTCTTTAATATTTAAAAACTCATAAACTATCATATTAATAGTACTATTAATATGATATATAGATATATATTTATCTTTTATAGGGTCTGATACATCAATGCTTTTGCCTAACTCATTAATACCTGAATTAAAAAGTATCCAACCAGCTAAACCAATAGCTAAAATATCATAGTTTTTATTATTTTGAGATAGCTTCATTAATGATTTAAGCCATCTTTGAGGTATTTTTTTTGAGCCATCCATAGCTATTTGCTCGGTTCTATGTTTAAGGTTAGGATTAGCAAATCTAAGCAATAGTTTATTAGCATACTCATTCGTAGAAATTCTCTGAGGTAAGCCTTCAATTAGCGGAGCAGCTATTTCTAACATATATTTCTTAATAAAACTATGAAAATAAGGGTTTGCTATAACTTCATCAACAGTTTTAAATCCAGCATAAGCACCTAAATATGCAATTAAACTATGACTACCATTTAGCATAGTTAGTTTTAAGTTTTCAAAAGGTTCGATGTTTTTGACAAATTCAACACCAACTTTTTCTAGAGCAGGACGTCCATTTGCAAAATTATCTTCAATCACCCATTGAGAAAATTCTTCAGTTGCTACAGCTGAAATATCCATTTGGCCAACCATATTCTCAATATTATATAGAGTTTGTTGTGTAACTGCAGGAACTATTCTATCAACCATAGAATTAGGGAAAGTACAATTTATATCTATCCAATTAGCTAGGTTCATATCTATTTTTTGGGAAAACTCAATAACTGCTTGTTTTAGCATTTGACCATTATTTGGTGTATTATCGCAACTAAGTAAAGTAATAGGGCCAGCTTTTTCTTGAAAACGTTTGTAAAGACCCATAACAGTTATACCTATAGCAGTTTTAGGTGAGTCAATATTTTCAATGTCATGGAGTATATCTATATTTTTAAGGTTTAATTTTTGGGTTGAAAAATTAATATAGTAGCCTTTTTCAGTAATAGTATATGTAATTATTTTAATATTAGGCTTAGCAATATTATTAATAAGTTGTTGTGATTGTCCATTTCCAGCAAAATATACATTTTTAATAGCAGCTATTATTGTATTTGTGACACCAGATTGATCATGCATAGACAAAGTGTATAGGCAATTATTAGCTTTTAAGTTTTTTATAAGTTTATGATTACTTCTTACAGTAGTACTAATATACCCCCAATTTAAGGCATCATTATTTCCTAAGTTTAATAATTTATCAATATAAAAAACTTGGTGGGCTCTATGAAAAGCACCTATCCCAATATGTAAAATACCTGCGTTTAATTGGGAATTATTATATTTGGGTAAATTACAATTTTTGATCTTTTTAAGATTAAGCATTATGTATTTAGCCCCTTAGTTATATGTTTTATTCTTGTTATTTAGTTTACCATTATTATTATTAAGTTTAATATGTGTAACACCAGATTTCATACCTACTTAATATTTTATTTTTTATTTGTCATATTTTTAAATAAAATTCATAAAGCTGAAAGTTTGTTACTCTCATTATTTTAATAAAGTATATTTTTGTTATAATATTCCTAACTTTTAAAATAGGAATAAAAATGCAAATAGTCGATCAAATGAAAGATCAGGCTCTAGCTGAACTTGATCTTGTCAAAGATAAAAAATCTCTAGATGATATTCGTATCAAATACCTTGGTAAAAAAGGTGAATTAACAGGTATGATGAAGCTAATAGCTACGCTACCTAATGAAGAAAAACCTAAACTTGGTCAAACTGTAAATATAGCTAAGCAAGCATTACAAAATGCAATAAATGAAAAGCTAGCTAAATTTGAGCAATCTGAATTAAATGAAAAATTGTCAAATGAAAAGATAGATATAACTTTAAAAGGGGTGGGACAAAACCAAGGGTCTCTTCATCCTGTGACGAAAACTTTAAATCGTATAGAAGCATTCTTTAAGCAGAATGGTTTTTCAATTGAAGTTGGACCTGAAATTGAGAGTGATTATTATAATTTTGAAACATTAAATATCCCTTCCCATCATCCAGCTCGTGCCATGCATGATACTTTTTATATTGATGAAGCACATGTTTTAAGAACCCATACTTCTGGTGTGCAAATTAGAACTATGGAAAAGCAAGAGCCTCCTATTAGGATAATTGCTCCAGGTAGAGTATATCGTTGTGATTCTGATATTACTCATACACCTATGTTTCACCAAGTAGAAGGGTTGTTTGTAGAAAAAGATGTATCATTTGCAGACTTAAAAGGATTACTGCATGCATTTTTAAATTCGTTCTTTGAAAAAGATCTTAGAGTAAGATTTAGACCATCATATTTCCCATTTACAGAACCATCTGCAGAGGCTGACATGGAGTGTGTAATCTGTAATGGTGAGGGTTGTCGAGTATGTAAGCATACGGGTTGGTTAGAGGTATTAGGTTGTGGTATGGTTCATCCTAAAGTTTTAAAAGCGGGAAATGTTGATCCAGATAAATATCAAGGTTTTGCATTTGGCATGGGTGTTGAGAGATTAGCAATGCTTAGGTATGGAATAGATGACTTGAGAATATTCTTTGAGAATGATCTAAGATTTTTAAAACAGTTCTAATTATTATTTGAGGTTTATAAATGAAATTTTCACATAATTGGTTAAATGAATATCTAGAAGATATACAAAATAGCCAAGATTTAGCAACTACTCTAACTTTAGCTGGTTTAGAGGTGGATGCTATCGAACCAGTAGTTGCAGAAAAAGTAACTAATGTAGTTGTTGGGCAAATAAAGTCTATAAATAAACATCCAGATGCGGATAAGCTTAATATTTGTAGTGTAGATGTGGCGGAAGATGAATTATTAACAATAGTCTGTGGAGCTAAGAATATCTATGAAGGAATGAAAGCTCCTGTAGCAAAGATTGGCGCAATTTTGCCTGGTAATTTTAAAATTAAAAAATCTAAATTAAGAGGTCAAGAATCTTTTGGAATGATGTGTTCGGAAGAAGAACTTGGTTTAGCAGAGAAAGCCGAGGGTCTGATGGATCTACCAGGAGACGCTCCAGTTGGTAAAGATGTTAATGAATATTTAAATCTTGATGATAATATTATAGAAGTTGATTTAACACCGAATAGAGCAGATTGTCTAAGTGTTTATGGAATTGCTCGTGAAGTATCAGCATTGACAAAAGCTAAATTAAGAGCTTTGGAAATTAACTCTATAGAGGTTGCTTTAGAAGATACTAAAGAAATAAATATAACAGCTAAAGATGCATGCAAAGCATATTTTGGTTGCATTATTAAGAATGTAAATAGTAATGCTAAAACTCCTTTGTGGATGGTTGAGAAGCTTAGAAGAAGTGATATTGGATCAATATCGCTTCTTGTTGATGTTACAAATTATATAATGTTGCTAACAGGCCAACCAATGCATGCTTTTGATCTTGAAAAACTAGAAGGCAGTATTAATGTTCGCTATGCAAATGATCAAGAACAACTAACTCTTTTGGATGAAACAAAAATTAAGTTAGAATCTGATACTTTAGTAATTGCAGATGATAAAAAAGCCTTGGCAATAGCTGGTGTGATGGGTGGGCTTGATTCATCAATAACAGCAGATACTACAGATATATTTTTAGAGAGTGCTCACTTTATTCCAGAAAAAATAGCTGGTAAGGCACGAAAGTATAATTTACACACCGATTCCTCACATAGGTTTGAAAGAGGTGTTGATCCTAAGTTACCTCAAGAAGCTATGCAATTAGCTATTAATTTAATAATTTCAATAGCAGGTGGTGAGGTTGGCGTTATCTCTGGTAAAGATGAATCTGATTTTATTCAAAAGCATACATCTATAAATTTGTGTGTAAAAAAACTAAATAGAGTATTAGGCACACAGCTTGATATTGATTATGTGGTGGAAGTTCTTCAAAACTTACATATGCAAGTTATAAAAACAGATAGCTGCCAGCTTGAGGTGGTTCCACCATCATATCGTTTTGATATGGAAATTCCAGAAGACTTGATTGAAGAAGTTGCGCGGGTGTATGGTTACTCAAACCTACCAGAAACCATGCCAAAATATCAAGCAACTAAAATAAATATTTCAGAAACTGAGCAGTCACAAGAAATTCTGAATGCTAAACTTGTTGATAGAGGCTATCATGAAGCTATTAATTATAGTTTTATTGATCCTAAATTTGATGATTTTTTCTTTAAAGAAAAAGGAATAATAATCAAAAACCCTATTTCACGGGATTTGTCAGTTATGAGACAGTCTTTAGTGCCAGGACTAATAAATAGCTTTAAAGCAAATACTGCTCGTCAACAAAATCGTGTAAGGTTATTTGAAAAAGGTGCTTGTTTTAAATTTGAGAATAACCAAAGATTACAATTTGATAGAATTGCAGGTTTAGCCTATGGTGAGCTTTTAAATACTAATTGGTCTAATAATAAAAAAATTGATTTTTTTGATGTTAAAGCAGATGTTGAGGCGTTTTGTAGCGATGTTCATAATTTAAGTTTTGAAGTATGTGATGATGTTGACTGGCTTCATCCTGGTCAATCAGCCTATATTTTAGCTGATAGTAAGAGGGTTGGTATAGTAGGAGTTATTCATCCAAATGTATTAAAAGCCTTTCAGATTAAAGCTAAAGCACCAGTAGTATTTGAGTTAGATTTAAGTATTTTGATAAATAAGCAAATTCCAAGCTTTAGTAAAGTATCTAAATATCCATCCGTTTTGAGAGATATATCTTTCTTAGTTGATAAATCAGTATTGGCTGGAGATATTCTCACAGAAATACATAATTTAAACATCAATCTTTTAAAAGATGTTAATATATTTGATATTTATGAATCTCAAGATAATGATAGGAAGAGTATAGCACTGAGTATGCTTTTCCAAGATAGTGCTCAAACTTTAGATGATAAAGTGATTATCGAAAATGTGGAAAAAATATTGGAAAATCTTAAATTAAAGTTTGGTATAGAGCAAAGAGTCTAATATATAAAATTAATTTTATATATTTTTATATATTTTTATATATAAGGGATCAGGTTTTAAATTTACTTCTTCTTTTGTTAAAATTTTATTTCTAACATTTTAGAATGCTACATCAAAGGTGTAAGGATTTTTAAAATACTCTCAGCAATAAGGCTGCTGCGTTTATTGCTCATATGATCTGTATCTAGAGTTGAATCTTCTATTAACTTATTAGCCCATACATATATCTGCTTTACATCATGAGCACTATAAAAGAAAGTTGCTATTTCATAGTTTAAAAATAAGCTACGATTATCTAAATTGACCGATCCAAGCATAGCAATATTATCATCAACTAAGACAGCTTTTGCATGCATCATATTTTCTGTAAAGTAAACTTTTATACCACAGGACATAAAATCCCTAATATAGCTAGCTCTAGCTCTGTCTACTATTTTATGATTCGAGTTTTTTGGGGTGATTATTTTAACCTCAATACCACGTCTTTTCGCAAGTACAATAGTTTGGTAAAGTTCAGCTGATGGTATCAGATAAGGTGATATTATCCATATTTTTTCTTTAGCAGAATTAATGGCGGTCATTAAACCAGCATATAGTTGGTCTTGTTGTAAATCTGGACCAGATGGTATAACTTGAACAAAACTTTCTTCTTTAATAGATTTTTGTATTTTAAATTTTATTTCTTCGCTAGTAACAAAATGCCAATCTGATGAAAAAACTTTAAGAAAATATGCTATTGACTCACCTTGTATTTCAAATAATAAATCATCCCACATACCTTCATGTTCTATCGGAGACATGTATTCATCACCAATATTCATACCTCCACTAAATACGGTTTCATTATCAAATATATATATTTTTCTATGGTTTCTATAATTTATATAATTACGTAGTGGATTCGAAATTATTGGCATAAAAAATACTACTTTAGCACCTAATTTACGCAAGTTCCTAAATATTTTTTTATTATGTCGATATAAATATAATGAACCAAGTGAGTCAATAAGTATTTTTATTTCAACCCCTTCGGCTGCTTTTTGTTCTAAAGCATTTATAACTAGTTTTGAGGTAGTGTCATTTTTAAATACATAAGTTTGTATATATATTTTTTTTTGAGCTGAATTTATCGCTTTGATAAAGGCTTGATATGACTTAACGCCATTTGTATACATTTTAAAAATGTTTCTAGAGGTTAAGGTAGAAAGCCCCATATTTGCAAAAACATTTACTATTTCAGGAGGTAAATATTTACAGTTTTGATTATCACTTAAACAAAATTCTTCAACATAAGGTTGCTTAATATTCATTTTCTCTTTTTGCCAGAATTTACGTTTATCTTTGCGTTGAAATATAAAGAAAAATGGAATAGCAACATATGGTATAAACAATATTGCTAAAAGCCAAGCAAGAATATTTGAAGCAGATTTTTTGTCAACTATAAGTTTTAGTACAACAAATATTATAAAGGCCTGACAAACAAATAAGACAATATTTGCTTCAATTATATATATTAGACTTAGTAAAAAATTTTCCATGGGTTAATATATGGTTTTAAATATTTAACTAGTAATTAGTTTATCATATAAAATTATTTTTTTGGTGCTATGAAAAGTATGATTAAAGATACAGATATTACTAGTAAACTTAAATATAAAGGCATTAGCATAACCCCAAGAGAAATCCCATAACTTGCTAAAGCCAGAAATAAACCATTAAAGATAGCAAAGCATATATTATAAATAGTTCCTAGACCACTCGCTCTGACATTAGGGCTAAACAAAAGACTGCTATAATTTGCAGAGACTCCAACCGCTAGTCCCATAAAACAGCTATTAATACACATAGCGTATATTAAATATTCTGAGTGTAAAATTATACAAATATAAAAAAAGCTGCCAAATATAAGTACTCCTATCGCGCCAATTATAAGTATTATTAAAGGATTATGTTTATCAGCCAAAATTCCAGCTGGTATACATGCGATAGAAAATATAAATAAATTTAAGAGAACAAGGTTTGAACTTCCTTGTATATTATTTAATTTAAAAAAAGTTGGTAAAAATAAAGAATAAAAGCCAACTATTATGGCTATGATTGAAATAGCTGCTATAGCTCTAATAAGACCATTTTTTTGAGTTTTAAAAAGTATAACTAAGGGTAACTGTTTAGTTTTTGGCGTAGATAAAAAGGTTTGTGTTTCATGTATCTCCTTGCGAAAAAAATAACTAAGAATAGCAGCAATTCCTCCAATTATAAATGCTGCCCTCCATGCATACTGATCTTTAAAAAAATACTCTAAGCAGACTTTTGTGATTTCAGCAAATAATATGCCAAAATTAATTAAACAAAAAATTATCCCGCAGGCCATGCCACCAACACTAGTAAGCATAATCGTTTTAAAATCATCTTTTTTAAGCATATTTAATAAAGTATAATTGCTCTTAATCAATAGAACAATAGTTTACTATAAAGTTAAAAGATAAACGATGAAAATAAAAAAAGTCCTTAAAAGACAAGTGCAAGAAGGTCAAAAACTGTTACCTAATATTAAAAACATAATATTAGTAGCCTCTGGAAAAGGAGGGGTTGGTAAATCTACAGTTACTACAAACCTTGCTGTAAGCTTCGCAAATATGGGAGCTAAAGTTGGTATATTAGATGCTGATATATATGGGCCAAGCCAGCCAACACTTTTAGATTTAAAACAAAACCCTAGTACCACGAATAAACAAAAAATTATTCCTCTTGAAAAATATGGTATAAAGATGATTTCAATAGGTAATCTTATTGATCCTGATTCAGCTGTTATTTGGAGAGGACCAATTGTTTCTCGTGCTTTGATGCAACTATTAAATGATACTGATTGGGGAGAAATTGATTATTTATTTTTAGATTTACCCCCAGGTACTGGTGACATTCAACTTACTATATCTAAAAATATACCAGTAACTGGTGCGGTGATTGTTACTACACCGCAGGATTTATCTTTAATAGATGCTAAAAGAGCAGTCACAATGTTTAATAAAGTTAAGATTACAACCCTAGGAGTGATTGAGAATATGAGTTATTATATTTGTCCTAAATGTGGTAATACTGATCATATCTTTGGGGAGGATGGAGCACACTTTTTGTGTGGTAAATACGAGGTTGAATATTTAGGTGGATTGCCTCTTCATAAGGATATACGTGAGAATGCTGATAGCGGCCATCCTTATGTTAGTTTGGGAAAAAATGATAATATAAATACAAGCTATATAAATGTAGCAGAAAACTTATTAAATCAAATAGAAGGGCTACCAAAAGCAAGTAGTTTAGACTCAATTGGTGTTAAATTAGAAAATTAAGAGAGAAATTATACATGGCGATTAAATCTGATAAATGGATTAAAAAGATGTCTCAAAATCATAATATGATTGAGCCATTTGAAGCAGGGCAAGTGAAAATATCTAATAATGAGAAGATAGTTTCTTATGGAACATCTAGCTATGGCTATGATGTGCGTTGTGCAGATGAATTTAAAATTTTTACAAATATTAATTCTTCTATAGTTGATCCTAAGCACTTCGATGATAAAAATTTTGTTGATTTTAAAGGAGATGTTTGTATCATTCCTCCAAACTCTTTTGCATTAGCTCGTACAGTAGAGAAGTTTAAAATTCCTAGAGATACTTTAGTTGTATGTCTAGGTAAGTCAACTTATGCCAGATGTGGAATCATTGTAAATGTAACGCCACTTGAACCAGAATGGGAAGGTTATGTAACTTTAGAATTTTCAAATACCACACCTCTACCGGCTAAGATATATGCTAATGAAGGTGTCGCTCAAATGTTGTTTTTCCAGTCTGATGAAGAGTGTGAAACATCTTATGCTGATAAAGGCGGTAAATACCAAGGTCAAGTGGGTGTGACTCTACCTAAGTGCTAGTAGTTTTATAGATTTTTTCATAATATTCTGATAATTTAAAGGATAAAGCAATTTTTGAAAATTTAACAGATTAAAAATCATAGTATAATTTATCTGTATTTATTTTATTAGAAAAGATATCCTTAAATAATATGCTTTATTATGTAATAAATAGAAATCTGCTATAGGATATTTTCTTTATTGTAGTTCATAAAACAATCATATATGCAAATTTTAGGATATCTAAAGTTTATTGATCAATAGCTGTAATAGAGCCTTTTATTTGACCAGTAATAGTTTGGAAAGCTCTTAACTCAAATGTATGTAAACTAGCAAATATATAGTCAAATATATCTGCCTGAATTTTTTCATAATTAACCCAGTTCGTATCATTTGTAAATACATATATTTCAACAGGTAAACCAACTTGGGTAGGTTGCAGCTCTCTAATTAAGAAAGTTAACCCAGTGTGTATTTTAGGGTGATTTAATAGATAATTTTCTATATAAGCTCTAAATAGGGTTATATTAGTAAGTTTTTCATTGTCTTTATCTTCTATGAACTCTTGCAGATATGGATCAATTTTTAGAGTTCTTATAAGTTTATCATTACAGAATTTTATAGTATCTATATCTATACTAATTGAACGTTTAATTCTGCGACCGCCTGTTTCAACCATTCCACGCCAATTTTGAACACTATTATTTATTAAATTGTAGGTTGGAATTGTTGAGATTGTCTTATCAAAATTACGGATTTTAACAGTATTTATTGAAACTTCCATTACAGTGCCATCGACACCTGATGAAGGTACTGTAATCCAATCTCCAACCCTGACTAAGTCTAATGCTGCTACCTGAATATTTGAAACAAAGCCTAGAATAGTATCTTTAAATATCAACATCAATACAGCAGACATCGCTCCTAGGCCGGTTAAAAAAGCAACTGGTGATTTATCTAAGAGTTGGGATATTACCAATATAAACCCTAAAATTAATAGGATAATTTTAACCACTTGAGCATAGCTCTTTAATGAATGATGCTTAAAATAAGTTAGTGTTTGAAAATAGGCAAAAATAGCATCTGCAAGAGCAATCAAAAACCATATTATATATATTGTGATATATATTTGAGCAACTGATCTTATAATATCAACAAGACTGAGTGTCCAAGCATGGTTTGGGTAAGCTGCCATACCTATAGCTATATATATAAAAATCCCTGGTCCTAAATGTGATAATTTATTAAAAACTTCATTTTTGGCGAGTAAATTTGCTATTAACTTATTACTTTTTGTAAATATTTTTTTGATACTGAAAACGATATATTTCTTAAGAATTTTATTAATAATCATTGAAAATAATAGTACTATTATAATAATAGTTAAAAAACACAATACAACAGCTAATTCATTATGACTTATTAGGTTTTTATAGTATGTATTTAATGTTTCCATAACTTTATCCTCAATTGATTTTTACTTTTATGAAGTTATTTTTTTTCTTCCTTGCTTGGTAGAAGTTCAGCAATCTGTACAACTATTCTATTTACTAAACCAGACTGGAGATAGTTATATATTCTCACAGCTTGGTTATTTTGAGCTAATTGCGTACCAGAGTTTGTCTGCCAGAATTGTTGTGCATTAATAGTACTATTAGGCATGATAGGTTGTTCTGTCTTAGGTTTAACAACATTAAATTCAATTGTATATATCAATAAATAGGTGTTATTTGAAGCTCCACCAACTATACTAGTTAGTTGAGATCTTTTTCCAACACTTTGGATGTTAATTATATAGTCAGCTTTATCAGCGTCAGCTTTTTTTGTTATTATTTTTGCTTTGTATGATTTTAAGTTTCTTTTAAGCTCATTGACTAAAGAGGTATAACCATCAGACTCAATATAGAATTGAGTATCAACTAGACTACTAAAATTCCCTGCATTACTTTCTGATAAAACACCCCTGGCATGAAAACCACAAGATGCTAGCAGTAGTATAAGCAGGAAAACAATATATTTTTTTACTTTCATAATATCTATTTAACTACTATATTTATCAATTTTTGAGGTACATAAATTATTTTTATTACCTCTTTTTCAGAAAGCAGAGGTTTCACATGTTCATTAGACAAAACAGTAGTCTCAATTTCATTTTTAGATAGAGATGATTCTAACTCAAGCTTAGCTTTTAGCTTACCATTTATTTGTACTATAAGTAAGAACTCATCCTTATCTAAAGCTTTTTTATCAATCTGTGGGAATTGTGTATGTAGTATATCATTACCTAAAGCCATGTCTTGCCATAAGTAATGACAAATATGAGGAGCAAAAGGGGATAATAATCTCAATAAAATACTAAAACCCTCTGACTTAACATTATTAGATAAATTATCATAATTATCATAATTATTTAAAGTATTTAATATTTTCATACACGCTGATACTACTGTATTAAATTGGTTTTTATCAAAATCAAAACTAGCTTGTTTTAAATTAGAGTGAATTTCAAAGCGAGCTTTTTTATCCTGTTTTGTGAGCTTTTCCAAGCTTAAAATATTATTTTTTGTCAAAATATCTTTGTTAGCTTGAGAATAGTTAAATACTTTACGTAGGAACTTATTAGCGCCGTCAACACCTGTTTCAGACCATTCAAGAGACTGTTCTGGTGGAGCTGCAAACATACTAAATAGTCTAACAGTATCTGCACCATATTTATCTATAAGTTCTTGAGGATCTACAGTATTACCTTTTGATTTGGACATTTTAGAGCCATCTTTTAGAACCATGCCCTGAGTAAGTAAATTATTAAAAGGTTCATCAGAGGTGATAAGCCCTTGATCACGCATAAGTTTATGGAAAAATCTCGCATAGAGTAGGTGCATGATAGCATGCTCGATTCCACCTATATACTTATCTGCTGGTAACCAATAATTAGCCTCATTATTAAGCATTTTATTTGTATCAGTAGGGCATGCATACCTTGCATAATACCATGATGATTCAAAAAATGTATCAAAAGTATCTGTTTCTCTTTTTGCAAGCTTACCACAATTAGGGCATTGGACATCCAAAAAATCTGGCATATCTTTAAGAGGTGATCCAGCTTCTGTTAATGTAACATCTGTAGGTAATTTAACTGGTAGATTCTCTTCTTTTTCAGGAAGAACTCCACAACTATCACAATGAATCATTGGTATAGGACAACCCCAAAATCTTTGACGTGACACTCCCCAATCATGAATTCTATAATTAGTAGTTTCATAACCTTTATTATTTTCAAAAAGATACTTCTTAATAGCTTGGTATGCTTTTTTAAAATTAAGTCCGTTAAATTCTCCAGAATTTATTAGTATACCTTTTTCATTAAAAGCTTCTTTTTCTAAGCAAATCTTCAGTTTGGAACTATCAGATTGAATAACTTGTTTTAATAGGATGTTGTATTTTTGTGCAAATTCCCAATCTCTTTGATCATGGGCTGGTACTGCCATCACAGCTCCTGAACCATAGTTCATAAGTACAAAGTTTGCTACCCAAACATCAATATCCTCTCCTGAAATAGGGTGGATAGCTTTAATTGAAGTTTTGAAACCTTTTTTCTCTTGTGTTGCTAGGTCAGCCTCCATCGTAGATGCTTTCTTACATTCATCAATAAAATTTGCTAATTCTATGTTTGATTTAGCTTCTTCTAAAGCAAGAGGGTGCTCAGGAGCAATACCTATATAACTTACTCCCATTAATGTATCTGGACGAGTTGTAAAAACTTCAATATCATCATTAATAGCTTTAATTCTAAATTTAACGGTTATCCCTTTAGACTTACCAATCCAATTAGCTTGCATGGTTTTTACAGCTTCAGGCCAGCCATCAAGTTGGTTTATATCTTTTAATAGTTCATCTGCATAATCTGTGATCTTTAGGAACCACTGAGGGATTTCTTTTTTTTCTACTAATGCTCCTGATCTCCAACCTCTACCGTCAATTACTTGTTCATTAGCTAAGACTGTTTGATCAACCGGATCCCAATTAACTACAGAATTTTTACGGTATGCTAAGCCTTTTTTATAAAGTTGAATAAAAAACCACTGTTCCCATTTATAATAATTTTCATCACATGTAGCAATTTCTCTAGACCAGTCAAAACTAAAGCCAAGCGAATTAAGCTGAGACTTCATATATGCAATATTGGTTTTGGTCCATTCAGCAGGTGATTTTTTATGTTTTATAGCAGCATTTTCAGCAGGTAGTCCAAAGGCATCCCAGCCCATAGGGTGGAGGACATTTTTTCCTTGCATTTTTTGATATCTAGCAATTACATCACCAATAGTATAGTTGCGAACATGCCCCATATGAAGAGTGCCACTAGGGTATGGGATCATAGAAAGACAATAAAACTTTTCTTTAGATTTATCTTCTTTAGCTTTGAAAGAATTATTATCACGCCAGTATTGTTGAGCTTGCTTCTCTATTTGACTAAAATTGTATTCGCTCATTTAGATATTGATTCCAATTTAATTTTATTTATGAAATATAGTTGGGTAATTTTATGCGAAAAACTAAAAAATATCTAGACTGTATAAAAACTCTTATTTATATAATTGGTATTAGGTTGGTTTTTATTATTCTATGGTAGAACAATAACTAGTATATGAGTAGTTTTTAATAGAATTAATTTTTAGCTTTAAAGCTTTGTAAGTTATACTGATAAATTAATTTCATTGCTTCAACATTTCCATAACTGGCTGCCTTGTTAAGCCAAAAAAAAGCTTTTTCATGATTAGCATTAATATAATAAGGCTGTTTATTATTTATATATGAACGTCCTAAAAGAAACATGGCTTCAGAATTATCTATCTCAGCAGATTCGATTAGATACTCATTTGCTTTTTTAAGCTGACCTGTTGATTTATATACATATGCTAAAGCAAGGTAACTATTTGCTCGGTAATGACGGGGTTGCTTTTTGTTTGTTTTATTTAAGAAAACATCAAAATAATCAATAGCCTTATCATAATCCTGTTTAACACCAATACCATAAGCATAAAATGTTCCCAAGAAGTATGGAGAAGTAGGGCAGCCATTTTTATAAAGGTTCGTAAAAGCTTTAACAGACTCACTGTAATTACTATTTTTATATAAGGAATAAGCATTGTTGTACTCATTTGAAATACAGGCGTAAGCCACTTGTGTATTAAGAACGATTAATGTGACAAAACAAATACCTAAAATTTTATTTTTTAAATTCCTCATCTTTTAGCTTAATTTAATTTAATTTGAGGATAAATAATTACAAGTTTTAACTCTTGTGTCAAGCTTATGTTTTGATTAATGGTTACAGAATTATAGATTTGTAATAAATTGATCTTTAGTTGTTTAAAAGCTAAGCAGCATACCTATCTGACAGTCATTATAGACTATAGTCTATAATGACTGTCAGATAGATAATAAAAAAGTGTCAGATATAAATATATTTTTTAATTAGTTGACAAAATGTGTCAAACCTCTTAGACTCTTAGTTGACATAAATCAATTTCTTATAAAAAAATGGCTGGAAAAAATATTGGTTATATTAGGGTAAGTACTATTACTCAAAATCATGCAAGACAATTAGAGGGTTTGGAGCTAGACAAAGTTTATATTGACAAAGTGTCTGGTAAAAATACTGAGCGCCCTGAACTAACTAATTTATTAGAATATGCTAGAGATGGAGATACTGTTTTTATTCATAGTATGGACAGATTAGCTAGAAATCTTGAGGATCTCAGAAGGGTGGTTGCTAAACTTACATCTAATGATGTGGTAGTAAAGTTTATTAAGGAAGATCTTATCTTCACAAGAGATGATTCTGCAATGTCAAACTTATTACTTTCTATGATGGGAGCTTTTGCCGAATTTGAAAGATCTTTAATTAAAGAAAGACAGCTAGAAGGTATAGCTATAGCTAAGAATAAAGGGGTTTATAAAGGTAGAAAACCTAGTCTATCTAATGAGCAAATATTACAATTAAAAGAAAAAATATCTAACGGTGAGAAAAAAACTGCTGTTGCTAAAGAATTTGGAATTAGTCGAGAAACTCTTTACCAGTATTTAAAAAAATAATCAATATGAGCTTATTGGTAGTTTTATAATATATGCTAGTATATATTATACCAAATAGGGGAATAGAAATATGCTAGTAAGCATATGTGTATGGGACTGCTATAAATAATTGTAAAGTCTATTATTTAGGCGGACAAAAAATAATAAAGCAAGGTGAGTTTAGAATGAGGCTTGAACATGGTGAAGCTTTTAGTAAATAATAGCTTAGTTTTCAGCCATCCAAGTCTCAAGGATCACGCATGCAGCTAAAGCATCGACTTTAATATGGCTGACTTTTTTATTTTTCACACTTTCCAAACGCCATCTTGCTTCACGAGTTGAATAAGCCTCATTAATAAGGTGCACAGTTCTTTGATATCTTTCTTGAACTAATTTAGCAAAATCTTTAGCAGCCTTTGTAATATCTGTTTCAAAATCTTGTGTATCAAGGGGTAGGCCAACAATAATATCAGAAGGGTTCCAACGCTTAACTATCTTATCGAGATCAACCCAATTTGGCACGCCATCATAAGCATCAACTGTTCCAATAGGTGTTGCTGTTTTTGTGATCATTTGACCACTAGCTATACCTATTCTAGCCTTACCGTAATCAATAGCAATTAATGACTGAAACATTCAACCATTCCCTATATTTTTAAATAAATCGCCTAAACTTTGTAGACTATAGCCAGCATGTTCAAGATGATGCTGCCATTTAGATTTATTTTCATAATTAAATAATATTTTTTTGCTTAATTTATCAGTTACAATCCAATCATTTGATTTTATTTCTTCGGTAAGTTGCTCAGCTGTCCAGCAACTATAACCAACTATAGGAATAAAATATTCTGGGAGAATGTTATTTGCTAAATCTTCTAAAATATCTATGGATGCAGTTATCGCTAATCCCGCATCAAGTTTAATGGTAGAACTATAGTTTCTGCCATTAGTGGTATGTAATATCAAAATTTTATGCGGACTAATTGGTCCTCCCATATAAAGTGGATGAGACAATATCTCCTCAAAAGTATCATCACATTCAATATCTAGTTCATCAAAAACATCTTCTAATGTATCAGATAAAGGTTTGTTTATAATTAAACCCATAGCTCCATGACGATCATTTTGGCATAAATAAATTACAGATTTAGTGAATATAGCATCGTCTTTAATAAGAGGTGTTGCTAATAAAATTTCACTTTTGTGGCTTTGGAACATATTATATTTCCTAATATATACGTAAATTCTTTATAAAATGGCACAAATAAATGCCGCAGTGGCGATAATTTTAGAGCAACCAGGTCCTAAAGTCCACATTAGTCTTAGACAAAAATTCCAATCATATCGAGATTATTGGGAATTTCCTGGAGGAAAATTAGAAAATAATGAGAGTTTTATTGATTGTGTTAAAAGAGAAGCTTATGAGGAAGTGGGAATTATAATTCAATCAGTAAAGCCTTATATGGCAAAAAAATACATAAATAAGGATAATATAGGCGTTAACCTAGAATTTTTCATTGTTGAGGCTTATAAGGGGGTTCCTTACCCAAAAGAAAACCAGCAACTAGAGCTTGTAAATGTTTTTGAGCTAAATAATTTTAAATTTCTTCCAGCTAGTTTAGAAATAATTAAAAAACTTCAGCTAGATTACTTATAAGAGTAATTGAGATATAACCATAAAAATATGATTATTGTAGCTTAATAGGAGGGCTTATCTCCATAAGGTAAAGTTTATATATTTTATATATAGATAATTTAACATAATATATATTATGCGAATGTATAGATAGTTTAATTAACCAAAAAACTCTCTTCAAATGTTTGATCTTAAAAGCTTTTATGATTGTTTGGAAGTATTTGAAGTAGAGAAATATTTTTATAAGATTTTATTATATTTCAATATATCTATGTTCTAATTTTAAATTATTTGTAGAATTAAAATTAATTACATCTCTATCATTTTGTAGATTTATTTTTACAATAAAAAACATATCTTGCGATCTTTTGTAGAGCCTATTTATGAAGCTTTTTTTACAATTGTTTTCTAACAACCTAATTTCTTGACCTGCTGCTAGAGTTTCTAAATCTTTCCAGCCATTTTTTATTAAATTTTTAATATCTTTATTAAAAATCCTATTTAATACATGTTCTAAATTTACTTCTTGTAAAGAATCTTTATTATCAGAGCTATAATTAGATTTTATTATAGACAATAAAGTTCTCATTCCTTGGTTTTCTTTAATAACGCAATATTTTCTTGACATACCAGCTCTCCTTACTATACATAAAGTTATTACTAACATAAATAGTTTGATCTTGATGAAAAATTATTATGGATATTTTTAAAATTTCTTTTGACATTTTAAAGTTCCTATCAATTATCAAACACATTTAAACTTTTGTTAAAACCTTATATAAAAAAGTACCAATAAATATTTGCCAGTACTATACGTTCAGAAAGCTAAACTATTAGTGCATATATTATCGATTAAAAATTACAAAAAATAGTCTTGCATTATTACAATAATTAGTCTCAATATTATAAAATATAGCTTTTATAACTTATAAGAAATTCTTATTGTAAAAAATCTTGCTTTATATGGTTCTTTATCGTATATCAGAGGAGTTATAATTAATTTATACATTTCTGGTGCAAAATCGTCATAAGCATTAAATTTATCTATAATATTATCAGAATGATTAAAATATCTAGTTTGACAATTTGTTGTTGATAAAACCATATTATTAGGTTTTGCACAAAGTATTGATGTACCATCATGTAAACCTTTTAATCCTAAACCTTGTAGTAATTCTCCATCTGGACACTCTAATTTAATAAATCCTTTAGCCCAATCAAAAGAAGAATTTTCTTCATAATACACATGTTGCCCTGTAGTATAGAATTGTTTGTCATTAACTATATTGGAACTACATCTTAGATGTTGCTTTAAATAAAAATCGAGTTTATAGTCTTGCTTTAGTTTAGTTTAGTTTAGTTTAGTTTCACTTATAGTTTAAAGACGTGAGTAATAGCATCAGATAAATTATCAAAAGAATTATTTACTTTTCTTAAAATTCTTTTAAAATTGGCCCAAATTTTTTCTATAGGATTTAAATCAGGAGAATAAGCAGGAAGGTATAGTATCTGTATATCAAACTTCTCTGCTATTTTAGCCAATTTAGGAGACTTATGAAAACTAGCATTATCCATAACAACAGTAGTCTTTGGAATTAACTCAGGACATAAATGCTCTTCAAACCACTGATTAAAAATTTGAGTATCTGTATATCCAGTATACTCTAGCGGTGCTATAATCTTCTTTTCTAAATAGTTATAACCAGCAACTATACTTTTTCTCTGAGTTTGATAAGCAATAACTTCACCTTATAAAACATAAATTTTTAAACTCATAGTTTATATGATTTTGTAGCAATCATTGTTGGCATAAAGTTTTCAATAAGAAATCTTGGGTTTGGATGCTCATCCTCATAAAAACCATTGATCATAAAACCTGCGTTAATTTGACCACTAATTTGCTCTTCTAAGCTGTGTCCAAAAATAATTGCTTGACCTTTTTTAATTTTATTTTGATAATCTGATTCATCAAGAGAACTGATGTCAGAGTAAGGAATTGAATATTTTGGCTTTAATAAACCTTTAGTAGAAAGTTTGTCATTACGCTCAAATACAAAAAGTACTGGATTATAAAAGCTTGATATAAGTATCCCACTCTTTTTTAAAACTCTGTATGATTCTTCCCATACAGGAGAAATATCTGGAACATATAAATTAGAAATGGGATGAATTATATAATCAAAAGTTTCACTTTCTAATGTATTCAGATTTCTCATATCACCCTGAATTACTTCAAGACTAAGGCCATCTCTATTTGCTACATATTGATCTTGAGCTAATTGTTTGTTAGATAAATCATAAACAGTTACATTAGCTCCAGCTGCTGCAAGCACAGGTGCTTGTTGCCCTCCAGCTGAGGGATATTTTTATTCTTAATATCTTTAGGTAACCAGCTCGCTGGAATAGGTTTTTTTGTTACATGAACATTCCAGTCACCTTCTTTTGCCGATGCAATTATCTCAGATGAAACTGGAACAGACCAAGGATGCATAGCTATAGCTTCCTTATCCCAAAATTCTTCATTTAAGCGAATATTTTTATCATTCATATTTTTTTAATTTTTGCTCTAGCTGTGACCCTGTATGAACACCATTTAGAATCTCAACTTGTTTACCATTTTTAAAAATAAGCAATGTAGGAATACTTCTAATTCCAAATCTAGTTGCTAAATTTTGGTTATTATCAACATTTATTTTAACTATTACAGCTTTATCATAGTCTTTTGATAATTGATCTAAAATTGGAGCAAGAGTTTTACATGGTCCACACCAATCAGCATAAAAATCTACTAAAACTGGTTTTGAGGTGCTATTAACTAATTTATCAAAACTGCTTTCATTAGTATTAATAACTTTACTTATTGGCATATTATTTCTCCATAAATGTTACATTAGCTTTTATATTTATATCTTGGGAAACTGCTACAGGTGTTTGACCATTAGAATCCATTGTGTTAGAAGTTGTCTTCATTAGCATAATATTATTACTAGGTGAGTAATTATTAACATCTATATATTTAATTGACTGAATAGTATAACTACTATTAGTTTGCCTATTAAAATTATCTAGATATTGCTTAGTATTTTTATAAATTTTAATCATTAAATCTTGTTTTGCTGATTCAACTTCACTAATAGGAGGGTTATAATCAAGAACTTGGACAATTAGTTTCTGACTGGATAAATTACTTTGATTTTCTAATGATGATTGTAGTATATTAAGCTCTTTTGGAGAAATTCTTGATTGGAGTTGTACTGTTATATTTAAAGCACCACTTTTGCTTGTATTTTGTTCTAAATTCTTTATCTTCCAATCAGATTTCACAATATTGTTTATCTTACTAGATATTTGTTGTTCTATACTATTTTGTTCTTTTAAAGTTGTGGTTGCATAACCTGTAACTTGAACTAAAATACTATTACTTTTTAAAGTTGTTTCTGCTTGAGTTGTATATTTTACAGCATTATAATCAGCACAGTCACTATCACAGGCCAAAGCTATAGAGCTCATAGTAAACATGCTAACTAAGACTATTGGAATAAGTTTCTTCATATTTTGTTGCCTTTATTTTTTAAATTAACTTAAGTAAATAGTGTAGCAGATAGCTAAGCCATTTTTAAGGTAAGACATTTTAAACCGCCACCTGCTTTTCTAAATTCACTAATATCTATAATAATAGGGTTTATATCTAATTTATGTAGTTTCTTTCTTAGATTGTCATCACAGTTACCCATTAGTAGATTACCGTCAACATAAACACTATTTCCAAACTGGTTGACAACTTGATCACGAGTTAATTCTATAGCATTAGGTAACTTTTTTAATATTCCTTGGCTTTCCTGAGAATATGCTTCTGGATAGAATAAAACAGCCTTATTTCCTAATGGACAAAAAGTCAGGTCCAGATCATAAAAATAAGGATCAACAATTTTTAATTGTACTGATTCAATATCTATCAATTGAGCCAATTGCTGATTAGCTTTTAGACTACTACGATATCCGTATCCACAAAAAAACTTATTATCATAGGCTAAAGCATCGCCTTCACCGCTATGATAACAATTAAGAGTCTCAATTTTATAGCCATTATTTTTAAACCATTCTTGAAATAAAGCTTCTTCCGGTTTTCTTTCAATTGGTCTAAAATTACTTGAAATGAATGTATTTTTATTAACTACACCAGCATTAGCAGTAAATACCATATCTGGAACATTTTCACCTTGTTCAATTAGGTTTACTTTTATATTAAGTTTTTGATATGTATCATAAAGATTCTGCCATTGTTTCATTGCTAAAACTTTATCAGGCTTATTGTGGACTTCCATCCAAGGGTTGATAGCATAAACAACATCAAAAGCAGTTGGCGCACACATCAAAATTTCTTTCATAATACTTTCTAGGAAAAATAAACATAGTAAATAATCTACCAGATTAATTCCTAATATACAGAGTTTATAGTAAATTATTGATTAAATTATAGAATTAAGAATATCATCTAAAGATTCGATGATATTTTCTTTGATTTCATTCTCAAAAGGAAAACTATCAGATGTTAATTGAGATTTAATAAAACTTTCTAGAAGAAGATGTTGAGCACCCTCTAATGGCAAACCTCTTGACTCAAGATAAAATAAAGCATCTTTATCTAATTCGCCAATAGTAGCCCCATGTGTACAGACGACATCATCAGAGTATATTTCTAACTCAGGTTTAGTATTTATCTCAGCTTTATTGCTTAGTTGGATATTTTTATTATTTTGATAAGCCTGAATCTGCTCTATACCTTTGTTAACTATAGCCTTTGCATTAAACCATGCTTTAGAATTTCCATTAGCTACACCACGGAAATTAACATTGCTGTATGTGTGAGAAGCATTATGGTTTACTAAAAAACAAGTGTTAGCAATGGCATTATTATTTACTAAATACAATCCTCTAATATCAAATCTTGAATATTCTTTATTTAAATTTACTACAAAGTCATTTCTTAATAAATTATTCTTGTTGAGAAGATTAAAACCATTAAACTCAGCAGCCACATCTAAATTAACTAAATAATTAGCTGTAGTAATAAGTTTGGTATTGTTAGGATTATCTGCACTATTAGTGAAATTAACTTTTGCTGATTCAGCTATATTTACATCTAAAAATATATTTATTGCTGAGTCATCTGTAAGATTTACAAAATCTATATCTAGATCCAGACTTGCAAACATATCGACATCAAGCTTTAAAGAAATATTAGTCAGTTTATTTTTAGCCATATCTGTATTTATAAAAATAAGACTTAAGCAATCTTTTGTATCTCTAGGAATATTAATTCCAAAATGTTTAGAGTTCTCTATAGCTAGTCTAGACATATTTCTATCATCTTTATGGAATTCTAAGGCACTAATGTGGTTTAGTCTTTTATTATAATCAATTGCTAAGCAACCATCTAAGATTATTACAACATTTTCTTGCGTGTCAAATTTAAAACCCTCTAAGTAATCTTTTGTCTGAGGTGATTCTTTTAAGATTTCTGAGATATTATTTTTATCATAAATAGAAGCTATATTTGTGTACTTCCAGCTTTCCTGTCTAGTACTAGGCAGGGATTTCTTATCTATTAACATACTTATTATCAACCTTTTTTAGCTGTTTAACCAAGAATATCCTTTTTCCTCTAGCTCAAGAGCTAGTTCCTTGCCACCTGTTTTGACTATTTTTCCATCGGCTAGGACATGGACAAAATCTGGTTGAATATGATCTAATAGCCTCTGATAGTGAGTAATCACTAAGAAACTTCTATCTTCTGATCGCATACTATTTGCACCTTCAGATACTACTTGAAGAGCATCAATATCCAATCCAGAATCTGTTTCATCTAAAATCGCTAATTTTGGTTCTAACATCATTAGTTGAAGCATTTCATTACGTTTTTTTTCACCACCAGAAAAACCTTCATTAACCCCTCGAGACATATATTTTTGGTCTATCTTTAAGGTTTTCATATTTTCTTTAAGTTTTTTCATGAAAGAAATAGCATTTATTTCTTCTTCACCTTTTTGCTTTTTGATACTATTTACTGCGGTTTTAAGAAACTGAACATTGCTAACCCCTGGAATCTCAATTGGGTATTGTAAGCTTAAAAATATACCAGCAGCAGCTCTTTCTGAAATACTTAAGTTATTAATATCTTTGCCATCAAATGTGATAGAACCTTGAGTTATTTCATAACCATCCTTACCTGCTAAGACATTACTTAAAGTACTTTTGCCTGCTCCATTAGGGCCCATTATCGCATGAACTTCACCTTTTTTCATTGTTAGGTTTAGTCCTTTAATTATTTCTTTATTCTGATCACCAACATTTACATGTAAATCTTTAATTTCTAGTAACATTTTTTAACCTTTTATCAATTATATAAATTAGATTTTAACCTACAGCCCCTTCAAGGCTAACTTCCATTAGTTTCTGAGCTTCAACAGCAAACTCAAGAGGAAGCTTTTTAAATACTTCTTTACAAAAACCATTAACAATCATTGCGATAGCATCCTCCTCTGATAAACCCCTTTGTTTACAATAGAAAAGTTGATCTTCTGATATTTTAGAAGTTGTAGCCTCGTGCTCTATTTGTGATGAATTACTTTTATTTTCAATATATGGATAAGTATGTGCTCCGCAGTTATGGCCTATAAGTAAAGAATCACATTGAGAAAAATTTCTAGCATTGGAAGCATTTGGTGAAATTCTTACTAGACCTCTATAGGCTTGAGAAGCTCTACCTGCTGAAATACCCTTTGATATAATCGTACTTTTGGTATTTTTACCCATATGAATCATCTTTGTACCAGTATCTGCTTGTTGAGCATGGCGAGTTAAAGCTACCGAATAAAATTCACCTACAGAGTTATCACCGCGTAAAACTACCGATGGATATTTCCAAGTAATTGCAGAACCTGTCTCTACCTGTGTCCAGGATATTTTAGAGTTTGTTCTACATATACCCCTTTTAGTTACAAAATTATAAATACCACCTTTTCCATCTTTATCACCAGGATACCAGTTTTGGACAGTTGAATATTTGATTTCTGCACCATCTAAAGCAACAAGCTCTACAACAGCTGCATGAAGCTGATTTTCGTCACGCATCGGAGCTGTACAACCTTCTAGATAACTAACATAACTACCCTCATCAGCAACAATAAGAGTTCTTTCAAATTGTCCCGTGTTGAGTGCATTAATTCTGAAATATGTCGATAGCTCCATTGGACAAGTAACATTTTTTGGTATATAAACAAAAGAACCATCACTAAATACAGCAGAGTTTAAAGCTGCGAAGAAGTTATCTCCTTGAGGTACTACTGAACCTAGGTATTTTTTAACTAATTCGGGATATTTTTGAACTGCTTCTGAAATTGGGCAAAAAATCACTCCAGCTTCAGCCAATTTTTCTTTAAAAGTTGTTACGACTGATACAGAATCAAAAACCGCATCAACAGCAATGTTTCTTACACCAGCTAACATTTCTTGTTCATGAAGAGGAATACCTAATTTATTATAGGTATCTATTATTTCTGGATCCACTTCATCTAAGCTTTTAGGATGGTCTTTCATTGATTTTGGTGATGAATAATAACTGATCGACTGAAAATCAATTGGTGGATAATTTAGATCTGCCCAACTAGGAGATTTCATTTCTAGCCATTTTTTATACGCCTTAAGACGCCATTTTAATAAAAATTCAGGCTCATTTTTTCTTGCTGAGATTATTCGAATTACATCTTCATTTAGTCCTGCCTCAATGGTTTCGGCTTCTATATCAGTCACAAAACCATGTTCGTAATCTTGTTCAATAATTTTATCTAAATTTTTACTCATTTTTTTTAACTTTTGCCTTTGTTGTTGACAATATCATAAATTGATGACTTTGAAAGTAGTTCTAATAACTGGCTGTTTAATAATTTCCAATAATTACTAGCGCTGCATTCTCCTAAGTTACATTTTTTTTTGGCATCACAACATTCAGTAAGATTTACATCGTTTTCTATTGCTTCAACAATATCTAAAACCATAATATCTTTAGAATTTTTTATTAATGTGTATCCACCTTCTATGCCTCGCTTCGAGGTTACAATATTTGATAGAGAGAGCTGGTTAAGTAATTTTCTCACAGTAGGAATATTTAACCCTGTAACTTCCGCTATCTTAGCAGCACTATATGGGGTAGAATTATTTTTAGCTATTGTTACAACTACTAGCAACCCGTAGTCAAGTAATTTACTTATTTTAAGCATAACTACTACCTTAATCTATACTAGTTTAGTATCATTTGGTTGATATGATAATATTAAACAGAACCAAAGTAAATTAAAAAATTGATTATTTTAGTGCCTTAGATTAGTATGATTAGACTTATATATATACTTTTAAAATATTATAACAATAAATTATGAGAATAGCTATTTTAGGTGCTGGGCAACTAGGGGTATACCTTACCCAAAGGCTCAGCCATGACCATCAGGTTTCTATAATTGATCTTGATGAAGAAAAATTAGGGTTCATATCCTCAGCTTTTGACGTTCAAACAATTATTGGGGATGTTACAAAGCCAAATATCATGATGGAAGCTAATTTTAAAGATACAGATATGATTATAGCTGTTACATCAAGTGATACTACAAATATAGCTGTATGTGATATGGCATATAAGCTATATAAAACCCCGTACAAAATTGCTCGAATTCGTGATACCGAATATAATAGATTTCCTAAATTACTTAATAATATAGACCTTGTTATCAAATCATTTTTTGAAACAACCAAGAGACTTGAACAATTAATTTTTTTATCAGGCGCTTTTTTTATTTCGAGTTTCTTTGATAAGCGAGTTCAAATTGTTGGCGTTGAAGTTTCAGAAGACTCTCCACTAGTAGGTTTTGCAATTAAAGACATCTATCTTGGATTAGGTGATATTAAAGTTGATATCATATCTGTATATCGTGGCAGTCAAAAACTTAACATTGATGATACTAATATTTTAGTAAATGCTGGCGATAGAGTTATGTACTTATCGGAACAAGCCTATTCCTCTCAAATTCTTTCCGTTTTTCAACCAAAAAAATCAAACATTAGAAAAATATTTATAGCAGGAATAAATCACGCTAGCATAACACTTGCTCAATCTTTAGAAAATAAAGGTTATATTATTAAAATGATAGATCCGAGCGTTAAAAAATGTGAATTTGCACTTAATGAACTATCTAAATCAACTATTTTACATTATAACCCTGTAAATAATAACTTATTAGTCGCTGAAGGTATAGATGAGGCAGATATGTTTTTTGCATTAACTAATTCTGATGAAGTAAATATTATGTCATCGATTTTAGCAAAAAAGCTGGGAGCTAAAAAAACTATAGCAACTGTTAATAGTGCTGAATACTATGACATCACTCGAGATTTAAAGCTAATTGATATTTCAATTTCTCCTCATAATTTTTCATACACGACTATCAAAGCCTTTCTAACTCAAGTTAATATTCTAAGAATGTATGAGTTTGAAGATAGTGAAGAAATGTTTGTGGAATTAAAAGTTCATGGCCAAGAAAATATGTCAACGGTTATAGGAAAAAATATTTCGGATATTAAACTCCCTAATGGTCTAAAGATTTTGGCTATAATGAAAGATAATAGCACTCCATTATTTTTTGCCGACAATTTGCTTATAGATGATGAAGATAGGCTTATAATAAAAGTTGACGATAAGAACGCCTTAGAGACACTTGAAAAACTTTTCCAAGTGATGCCTTTATATATAGCGTAAACAATTGATAATTTATATGCTCTTAAGTATTATGTATATTTCAAACTTAGCTTAACCAATATACAAAAATATGATGATAAACTCCTCCGGTAAAGAAAAAATAGGCCTGATATTATTGATATTATTAATGACAGGCGCTATTGATAATATTAGAAATCTCCCATCCACAGCAACTTCAGGGACTTATATATTTTTCTTTTTTGCAATTGCTGTATTCTTATTTTTAGCACCTGTAGCATTAGTATCAGCTGAAATGACCGCCACATATACAGACAAAGGCGAAGAAGGTATATATGGATGGGTAAAAAAAGCTTTTGGGCCAAATATAGCAATGCTTGCAATTTGGTTTCAATGGGTTAATACATTAATCTGGTTTCCAAGTATTTTAACTTTTTTAGCAGGTACAATAGCATATTTATTTAATCCTGATTTTGCTCAAAATGTTAAATTTACAATTATTTTTATAACTGTAGTATTTTGGTCTTTAACCATACTAAACCTCAAAGGTTTAAGAGTATCTGCTATCTTTGCAAGTATTTGTACTCTTTTAGGAATGGTTATACCAATGTTACTAATGGTTATATTTGCATTAATTTGGTTAAGCTGTGGAGATTGCTCAACACATATTGATTTCCAATTAGGAAATTTAATCCCTAACTTTAGTTCAACAGAATCATGGATGGGTTTAACAGCTATAATTGCCTCTTTCTTAGGCTTGGAACTTGCTACTGTACACATTAGAAAAGTTATAAAGCCTAAGAAAACATTTCCTTTAGCGCTTTTGATTTCGGTGATATTTATTGTTTTCACTATGGTTCTTGGTGCTTTAGCAGTTGCTATAATATTTCCACAAGCAGAAATAGATGTAGTTCATGGCACTATCAAAACTTTTAGAATTTATTTAGATAATTTAGGTATACCAGTATTTTTCTATTATTTATTAGGTTTGATGGTTGTTGTAGGTTCAATAGGCTCAATGATTAATTGGATGATTTCTCCGGCAAGAGGTTTATTACAAGCAGCAGATGATAATTTTTTACCTGATGCTTTAGATAAAACAAATAAACATGATGTTCCTAGTGGCATCTTGGTTTTACAAGCTATTATTATGACCATTATCTGTTTACTCTTAGAGCTAGTTCCTTCAGTTCAAGCTTATTATTGGTTGTTAACTGCTCTTAGTACACAAATATATTCATTAATGTATTTAATGATGTTTTTCGCGGCGTTGAAGCTCAAGCTTACAAATAAAGAAATTAATAAAAATACTGATGATTTTCATATTCCTGGTGGTAGATCTGGAACTGTGATTACTTGCTTACTAGGAATATTAGGGACTATTTTATGTGTTATAGTTGGTTTTGTACCTCCTGATAATTTATATAGTAACCCATTTGAGTTTATTCAAACTTTATCAATATGTTTTGTGTTATCAATTATTCCTGTTGTTTTATTCATGTTTTATAGAAAAATAAAACTTAAGAAGTTATAAAATGTATGAGTCTTTAGAACTTTTTGTTGCCTTACTACTAGGCTATTATCTATTTAATTTTAGTAAGAAAGGTGGAATTACTAGATGTATAAATTTACTTTTAGATTTTATCGTTATTGCTATTATTTTTTTATTAGGTTACAACTTTAGTGTATTTACAAGTACTCATGCAGTTGTAGTTAATGTTTTGAGCACCAGTCTTGGCTATACAGTAATTATCTTTATCTCAAACATCTTAGGTCTTGCGGTTTATTGTAGATATAACTCATATATTAAAAGAACTCTAATTACATTGCCAGATCGTAAGAAGAAAGATCATACATTAATAACTGTTATAAAAGCCTGCAAGTATTTAATTTATTTAATTATTGGCTATATACTAGGTGAAGTTATAAATATTGATATTACAAATACTATAGATAATTTAGTATTTATCTTTTTATTGTGTTTAATGTTTATAATTGGACTTTTACTAAAGGTTGAAAATATTTCTCTTAAAGACTTATTTAAAAACAAAGTAGCATTATCAATCGTTCTAGTTGTGATTTCTATGTCTTTAACATCTGCGGTACTAATCAGTGTATTCACAAATATCCCAATTAAAGAGAGTATTATGATTAGCTCAGGCTTAGGTTGGTATTCACTGTCTGTAGTTTTAAATTCAGGATTCATAGGTGAATATTATGGTATGGTCACATTTATTGTGGATTTTTTGCGAGAGATTATAGTTATTGCTATGATTCCACTATTAAAAGAATTATTATCTATAGAATTAGTTGGATATGCAGCTAATACTGCTATGGATTTTTGTTTACCAGTAATCAAGGATAATTATGGAATAAAAGTAGTTCCATTAGCAATATCTGTAGGGCTAATATTCACGCTAATAACGCCTATACTACTTATCTTAGAAAATCTAATTCTTTAATGTAATTAAGTATTTTTGAATTATTTGCTACGGAATTTGATACGTCCTTTAGTAAGATCATAAGGCGTAATTTCAACGACAACTTTATCTCCTGTTAATATACGAATGTAATTTTTTCTCATTTTACCTGATATGTGAGCTGTAACTATATGCCCATTCTCAAGTTCTACCCTAAACATTGTGTTTGGAAGAGCTTCTAAAACAACACCTTCCATCTCAATACAATCTTCTTTTGCCATATTGGCCTCTTCTCCGGTTTATTATTTATTATAATTGTTATAAAACAGCATATATTCTAAAAGTATTTAAACAAAAACTCAAATCTTTTAAAAAAATAGTTATTAAAAAGGTTATAATTTATTATCAATACTATAATACATTCAACAAAGTGACAAACCAAATTCTCTTCGAAGTTGTGATTTTTATTATAGCTATATTAGGTGGTGGCATTGGGGCCGTTGTTGGCTTAGGTGGGGCTCTAATAATAACTCCTTTATTATCAACTGTGCTGTCAATACCTATTCATTACGTTATAGGAGCATCTCTAGTTGCAATCATATGCACTTCAACAGCTACATCTCTGGTATCTCTTAAATCACATGGATTAACAAAAGAAAAACTAGGACTTTTCTTAGCCTTAGCTACAGCTATAGGAGCAATTATAGGTGCAAAAATTGCCCTTATGCTTAATTCTAAAACTTTATTTTTGATGTTTGGAGGTATTCTTATTATTGTAGCTATACTAAGTTCTCTAAAGAAAAAGCAAACTAAACGAATTTCAAAAAAATCAATCATAGCTGAAAAATTACAGTTAAATGACACGATTATCATTAATAATAAATTAGAAAAATATAAGGTTTGTCACCCTATTTTAGGTTTTATTTTTATGATTGGAGCTGGTTTTATCGGTGGACTACTGGGTATTGGAGCTGGTGTATTTAAAGTAATAGCTATGGATAAAGTGATGAAAATCCCTCTTAAGGTCAGCGCTTCAACTAGTAACTTTATTATGGGCATCACAGCTTTTGCAGCGACATCGACTTATTATTTTGCTGGTTATATTGACAACTCAGTAGCTGTACCAGTAGCTATAGGAACTTTATTAGGAGCCACTATAGGTTCTAAATTGATGCCACATATACCAACAAACATTCTTAGAATAATTTTTCTAATAGTTATATTTGCTGCTGCTATTCAAATGATTATAAAAGGATTAGGATAATGAAAAACATTATTATTTATAAAAGTCTAAAACTAAATTTGGTATTGGCAATTATAGCTTTAATAATTGGTTTTTTATTTAAATTTATAGGAGTTAGCGCGGTTAGCCTTATAGCTATTAATATTGGAATATTCTTAATTATCATATCACCTATATTAAGAATATTCTTAGAAACACTATTTTTTATTAAGGAAAAAAACTATATATACTTAGGAATATGTTTAATTTTATTCATGATAATAATACTAAGTGTTATCTGTTAGAGATAGTATATTAGTCATAAAAATGTTAAGATTTCGCTTACTCATAATAATATGCTCTCCAAAGAGATAAAAAGCTTACAGAGATATGTTTACTAGTTTATCAGATAAATTACAATCTTCTTTTAAGAAAATAAAAGGACAGACTTCTCTTACAGAAGAAAATATTCAGTCGGCATTGCGTGATATTAGAATATCACTCCTTGAGGCTGATGTTGCCCTACCTGTAGTTAAAAAATTTATAGCTAATATTAAAGAAAAAGCTATAGGTGAGGAAGTTAAAAAAAGCTTAACACCAGATCAAACCTTTATTTCATTTGTAAAGAAAGAGATAGAAAATGCTCTTGGTGCAGAAGCTGTACCAATTAACCTAAAAACTCAGCCACCTGCTATAATTCTGATGGCTGGTTTGCAAGGTGCAGGTAAAACCACATCAACAGCTAAATTAGCTAAGTTTTTAAAAGAACAACATAAGAAAAGAGTAATGGTAGTCAGTGCAGATATATATCGCCCTGCTGCTATTGATCAGCTAAGAACTTTAGCTGATAGCATAAATGTTGATTTTTTTGAATCAAACACTTCTCAAACTCCGGACTTTATTGTTACAGAAGCTATAAAAGCAGCTAAAACTAAGTTGATCGATATTCTTATTATTGATACAGCGGGTAGATTGCATATTGATGAGAATATGATGAGTGAAATCAAACAGATTCACAAGATAGCAAACCCAATAGAAACTTTTTTTACTGTTGATAGTATGACTGGTCAGGATGCTGCTGTTACTGCTAAAGCATTTAATGATGCATTAGAGCTTACGGGTATTATCCTAACTAAAACTGATGGGGATGCTAGAGGTGGTGCTGCTCTCTCGATTAGAGAGATAACTGGTAAACCTATTAAGTTTTTAGGTGTTGGAGAAAAAACAGAAGCTCTTGAACCCTTCCATCCTGATCGAGTTGCTTCTAAAATACTTGGAATGGGTGATGTACTTAGTTTAATAGAAAATATTGAACAAAAGACAGAGAAAAAATCTGCTCAAAAACTAACGAAAAAACTTAAAAGTGGTAAAAATTTTGATCTAGAAGATTTTAAACTCCAAATTCAACAGATGAAAAACATGGGTGGAGTAAACTCTATAGTATCAAAACTTCCAAATATGCCTGCAAATATGCCTGGTAATGTTGGAGATGATATGTTTAAAAAAATTGAGGCGATGATAGACTCAATGACAATCATTGAGCGTAAAAAACCAGAGTTAATAAAACATAGCAGAAAACAAAGAATAATAAAAGGCTCAGGAACAACTATCCAAGATCTAAATAAACTACTTCAACAACACACTCAAATGAAAAAAATGATGAAAAGTGTTGTTGGTAAAAAAGGTGGTATGGCCAATATGATGAAACGTATGGCTGGCATGCCAGGTATGGGTAATATGCCAGGGCTTTTTGGTAAAAAATAAAAATAGATTATATAAAATAAAAATATAAGGATATCCCCACTTATGATAGGTGATAAAAAATTTGATAAAGTTTCAAATATAAATATTAATAAGGAAAAAGTACTTATTCCTGCTGAAGTTCTAATCCAAGAAACCCCTCTTTTGAAAAAATCATATGAGACAGTTAGACAATCGCGTAAAGAAATAGCAAATGTAATTCATGGTAAGGATGACAGAATTGCTGTTGTGGTTGGACCATGCTCAATACATGATCCAGAAGCAGCTATAGAATATGCGACAAAACTAAAAGAGCAAGTTAATAAATTTGAAAAAGATATTCTTATTATTATGCGAGTTTATTTTGAAAAACCTCGTACTACTATAGGTTGGAAAGGTCTTATTAATGATCCTGATCTAGATAATACATTCAATATAAACAAGGGCTTACGACTTTCTCGCAATCTTCTATCAGATTTAACCAATATGGGATTACCTTGTGCTACTGAGTTTTTAGATGTTATAACTCCTCAATATTTCGCTGAATTAATCTCATGGGGTGCTATTGGGGCAAGAACAGTTGAAAGTCAGGTTCATAGAGAATTAGCATCTGGATTATCAGCGTCTATTGGTTTTAAAAATGCTACTAATGGCGATATACAGGTTGCTGTAGATGCAATTAAATCTGCTACTTATTCACATCATTTTTTAAGTACTACTAAATCAGGATCTACTGCAATATTTGAAACTAAAGGCAATAAAAATGGCCATATAATTCTTAGGGGTGGAGCATCAGGACCAAACTTTGGTAAAGATCATATAGAAGCTTGTATTACTAAATTAAACAAAGCTGGAATAGATACTAAAGTAATGGTTGATTGTAGCCATGGCAATAGTCAAAAGGATCATAATAAACAAAAATTAGTACTTGCTGATATATGTAAACAAATCTCTCAAAGTAATGATATTTTTGGCATTATGATAGAAAGTAATCTTAAAGCCGGTAACCAAGATATTAATAATAAACCATTAGTATATGGTCAAAGTGTTACAGATAAATGTGTTGATTTTGAAGAAACTATTGAAATGTTAGAAATGCTCGCTAAAGCTGTTCAACAAAGACGTGATTCTCAAAATCAAAAACACGATAGAGAAGAGTCTCAGTTTTCTCTACTATAATTTTCTAGTTTAAAATTCTTATTAAAAATATTACTTATAAATCTTAACTATTTAGTTTAGAAATAAATATGCTATTTTTGTTATTTTTTTTAAAAGACACTAAGTATTTTAGGTCCAAATAGCAACTATAGCCATAATTATAAAGCCAATAATCACAAAACTATATTGTTTCGTATTACAGCAATCCCTGATAAGTACAGACCTATCTAAACCATGTAGAGTCCCCATATAAATAAAAGTACCTGCGGCTATAGCTGTAAATGTAGGTTCAACTAAAGAATTTGAAACATAGTTATTGGCAGCCTGTCCAAAGAGTATTCCTAATGGTGTCATAATTACAAATATTATAAAAAGCATAAACCTGGCTATAAAACTCATACTAGTTTTATTTATATTTATTGCCAAAGCAAAGCTTGCTGCCCATTTATGTGCAATAATTGCTAAAAATATTACAAATGCCACACTTAATTCTTCAGATATCCCTAAAGTAGCACCTTCAAAAAAACTATGAATTGATAACATTATCGTTGCCATTATAGCCATAAAAGATAAGTTATAGTTAATCTGATAATATTATGCTAAAGACGTGAGTAATAGCATCAGATAAATTATCAAAAGAATTATTTACTTTTCTTAAAATTCTTTTAAAATTGGCCCAAATTTTTTCTATAGGATTTAAATCAGGAGAATAAGCAGGAAGGTATAGTATCTGTATATCAAACTTCTCTGCTATTTTAGCCAATTTAGGAGACTTATGAAAACTAGCATTATCCATAACAACAGTAGTCTTTGGAATTAACTCAGGACATAAATGCTTTTCAAACCACTGATTAAAAATTTGAGTATCTGTATATCCAGTATACTCTAGCGGTGCTATAATCTTCTTTTCTAAATAGTTATAACCAGCAACTATACTTTTTCTCTGAGTTTGATAAGCAATAACTTCACCATAGCTAGGTTTACCAACAAGAGACCATCCTCTTAGTACAGACTGTTTATTATCCATACCCATTTCATCTAAATATACAAGTTTGTTAGGTTCAATAGTCTCAACAACCTCTATAAAACTTTGCCTATCTTGTTCTTTTCTTTGCTTATATTTAGGTGTCTTTTTTTAAAACTAAAACCAAGTCTGGTAAGACAATCATAAAATGTGCTTCTAGGTATTTCAGGAGCTAATGCTTCTCTAATATCTAAAGCCATTGCATCTGGATATGTTCTTAAGTAGCTTTCTATCGCTTCCTTATCTGTAAAGGTTGCTACTCTACCGCAACCCAAGCCTTGCTTAGATTTATAATCACCAGTTGTCTCGTATAAGTTTATCCAAGATCTAGTAGTACGGATATCTATATTAAAAAAATTACTTAGCTCTTTGTCTGTTAGGCCTTCTTTATATTTAGTTATTACGATATCTCTGAAATCTTGGCTATATGATGACATTTTTTCTAAATATTATAACATTATTGTCAAATAACTATCGGATTAACTATATTTTTATTATTTTTCGATAATGCTCCTCCAATATGTTCTAACAATAAAAAAAGTAAGATAGTTACTCCTGCTATCAAAAATGGAAATGGATAATCTATATTTAGTTCTGTAAAATCGCTTGATGAGTCACCTAGCATATGAATTAAACCAGCGCCTAAAAACACACCACTTGCTAAAGCATCTCCTATCGGAAAATTAAATCCTCTTGGATTATTTGCTTTTTTAATAAAAGGAAATAATCCAGAGACAGCTGTGACAAATAAAATTACAAGCAATACTATTAACTGAAAGTTATTCATCTTTTAGACCTCTTCATTATTTGATTCAAACCAGTTGGGGAATGGATCTGTTATATTTGCATATTTTTCTGGATTATCCCAATATTCTTTAATCAAACAGTCATCTAAGACAGCTTTGATTTGACTATCACTCATCTGATCTTTTAAACCTATAAATACTATCTCTTGTCTTTTATCACCACTTATATCATTCCATCTATCTTTTAGCATTTGTTGAAATTCTGGAGTATTTGGCCATTGAGCTTTGTCGATGCTAGCCCACCACATTCCCATACCTTGATGTCTAACTAAACTACCTGCTTGAGAAATTTCTCCAACATAGTCTGGTCTGGTTGCTAACCAAAAAAAACCTTTTGCTCGCACTACTCCTGGCCAGTCATCAACATTATTAAAAAAGTTCATTATTTTGACAGGATCAAAAGGATTTATTGAGTTATAAACAAAAGATCTAATTCCATATTCTTCAATCTCTGGTACATGTTCTTTAAAATTATAAAGTTCTTTACTCCATAAAGGATGTTTTTCAGCTTCTTCTAAATTAAATTTCTTAGTATTTATAACTTTACTTATTACAACTTCTGAGAAATTTGTTTCTATAATCTCAGAATCAAAATTTAAACCTTTGATTATAGACTTGATTGTTTTCTTCTCCTCTTTAGAACAATTATCAATCTTATTTAGAATAATAACATTAGCAAACTCTATCTGTTCAACCATAAGATCAACTATCGCACGATCATCTTCTTCCCCTAAATTTTCATTAGTATTTATTAAATATTCCGATGAACTATAATGATTCATGAAATTAACACTATCTACTACCGTAACCATAGTATCAATATAAGCAACATCTGCTAGACTCCTACCCTCTTCATCTCTAAATTCAAAAGTTGTAGCTACAGGTAATGGCTTAGAAATACCTGTACTTTCGATAATTAAATAATCATATTTTTGTGATTTTGCTAATTTTTCAACTTCAACAAGTAGATCTTCTCGTAAAGTACAACAAATACATCCATTTGAAAGTTCTACCATTTTAGCCTCTGTTTTTGAAATATATGAGTCATGGCTTTTGATAAGCTCTGCATCAATATTAATCTCGCTCATATCATTAACAATCATCGCTATTTTCAAACCGTTGCTATTATTAAGAATATTACTTAATAAAGTAGTTTTTCCAGCCCCTAAAAAGCCTGATATAGTTAATCCGATAGTTATTTGACAATAATGTTATAATATTTAGAAAAAATGTCATCATATAGCCAAGATTTCAGAGATATCGTAATAACTAAATATAAAGAAGGCCTAACAGACAAAGAGCTAAGTAATTTTTTTAATATAGATATCCGTACTACTAGATCTTGGATAAACTTATACGAGACAACTGGTGATTATAAATCTAAGCAAGGCTTGGGTTGCGGTAGAGTAGCAACCTTTACAGATAAGGAAGCGATAGAAAGCTACTTAAGAACATATCCAGATGCAATGGCTTTAGATATTAGAGAAGCATTAGCTCCTGAAATACCTAGAAGCACATTTTATGATTGTCTTACCAGACTTGGTTTTAGTTTTAAAAAAAGACACCTAAATATAAGCAAAGAAAAGAACAAGATAGGCAAAGTTTTATAGAGGTTGTTGAGACTATTGAACCTAACAAACTTGTATATTTAGATGAAATGGGTATGGATAATAAACAGTCTGTACTAAGAGGATGGTCTCTTGTTGGTAAACCTAGCTATGGTGAAGTTATTGCTTATCAAACTCAGAGAAAAAGTATAGTTGCTGGTTATAACTATTTAGAAAAGAAGATTATAGCACCGCTAGAGTATACTGGATATACAGATACTCAAATTTTTAATCAGTGGTTTGAAGAGCATTTATGTCCTGAGTTAATTCCAAAGACTACTGTTGTTATGGATAATGCTAGTTTTCATAAGTCTCCTAAATTGGCTAAAATAGCAGAGAAGTTTGATATACAGATACTATACCTTCCTGCTTATTCTCCTGATTTAAATCCTATAGAAAAAAATTTGGGCCAATTTTAAAAGAATTTTAAGAAAAGTAAATAATTCTTTTGATAATTTATCTGATGCTATTACTCACGTCTTTAGCACAATATTATCAGATTAACTATAATACTGTAACAGGTAACTTTTTCATTTATTAGCTCCATTAGATTTTTAGTCTCAACAAGATAATACACAAAAATATAAAATGTTACAATATAACATATTAATAATATGTTATAATAATACATTATAGTTTTATACTTACCATAATATGAATAATTATCTCAAAGATGCTCGGGGATATTGTGAAAGAAATAAATATCGCTTTACAGAACCAAGACAGCAGGTCTTACAAGCAATTATTATGCAAAACGCTCCAATAACTGCTTATGATATTTTAAAACTATTATCTATAGAGAAAAATGTTAAGCCACCAACCATATATAGAGCTATTGATTTTTGGTCAAAACACAATTTTATACATAGAGTTGAAAGTCTTAATGCTTATATAGTATGTAACCTTACTCATAAACATCAAGGAACACAAATTATTATTTGTAACCAGTGTAAAGTAACTAAAGAAATATGTTTAGATGACTTTAAAATTATTACAAAACTTAAGGAATCAGAGTCTTTTAAAGTATCAAATTGGAATATTGAGATTTATGGTTTGTGCGAAAACTGTACTTAATTTTATAAAAAAATAGCTATTATTTTGATTAGAATCATCATAAATAATCTAAAACTAATGAAACTTAATATTTTTCATTTATTTTCTGTATACTATATCAATAAAATATTTTTTGCTGTTAAAAATATAATGTCTATTTTTTGGGTTTTTAACAGCATAAAAAGAAGACAAGTACAAAGCTGTATGAAACAAATAAGTAAAGGATTAGATTTAATAAAGTTACTTTTGTTAGTACTTTCCTTTAGTATAGTTTATACAGCTTTTCCTACAGCTAATATAGGCATTAGCTCAAATCAAGTAACTATTAGTAATAACTGTAATACTACTAGTACGCCATCTTTATCATCTACAATAAATTGTAATAGTAGTAATCTTGTCGCATTTTTAATGCAATTTAAGCAACCTTTAAAAGCTTATCATCTTGTTGGTGCTTCATTTATCAAAATGATTTCATGTTTAAGTTTTTTGTTAATCGAACGCATCTATCGACCACCAAGAGCCTATTTTGTTGTCAATTTTAAATAACAATATTTAATCATTTAGCCTATTATGCTAGTGATTGTTAATTTTATAATATAGAAAACAAAAAGGTAATTTATATGTTACAAGAAACAAAGTTATTACATAACTTTATAGTCAAATCTTATATTTTTTTACTACTTGGGATGGGCATGTTGTTGTCTAGTTTTGCTAATGCTACAACGACTCAAGAAAATAAACTAGCTAATGATATTGTGCCAGGCTCAATGAGTCTAGCTAATATTAACATATTAAATCATGATAGTGTCGATCAAAATTTTCAACTACAAATTAAAACCATTGATAAAAATACTTTAATGGCGATATGGCAGATTATGCCTGGTAATTATTTATATTTAAAAAATTTTAGTTTTTATAGTTTATTACCTCAAAAAGCTAATATACGAAAAGTAACCTTTCCAAAAACATATCAGATTAAAAATGACCCTTTTTATGGAATGGTAAAAATTTATAAGAATTATGTAAATATCATACTGAAAATCAAGAAAACTAATGTAGGTAATAATGTACTACCATTAATTATTGCATACCAGGGTTGTTCTGAAAGCGGTATCTGCTTTGCGCCAGTACAACAGAAATTTAATATTGATTTGTCAGTTATTGGTAAAACTTATCAAGGTAAAGTTTATCATGGAGCTTTACCTAAATCTCTACAAGAGAAATTAGATGTTACACATTCTAACTTCGATAAAACTAATGACTACACAAAATTCTTAGACAATACAAATATTATTTGGGCATTTTTTATATTCTTTGGCTTAGGACTGTTATTAACATTTACTCCTTGTGTTCTACCTCTTTTGCCAATCATATCAAGCATTGTAACCGGTCAGAAACAACTAACGACAACAAAAGCATTTAGCATTTCTCTATTTTATGTTTTAGGAATGTCAATAAGCTATGCAGTAGTTGGTGTCTTAGCTGGAACTTTTGGTGGAGGTATTCAAAATATATTACAAACACCTTGGGCAATTACTGCTATGTCGTTACTATTTATAATTATGGCTATAGCAATGTTTGGTGTTTTTGAATTAAAAGTACCTTCTTTTATATTAAGCTCAGTAAATAACTTAAGTAATAAGCAAAAAAGTGGTACCTATATTGGCGTATTTATAATGGGTATATTATCAACATTAATAGTCTCAACTTGCGTAACAGCACCTTTGGTTGCCGTATTAGCATATATTAGTTATTCGGGTAATGCATTTTATGGAGGTACTATTTTATTTGCTATGGGATTAGGTATGGGAGTACCTATTTTAATTGTAGGTACTACCAGTGGTTCAATTTTACCTAAAGCTGGTAACTGGATGCATATGATTAAACATCTATCTGGGTTTATGTTACTTGGGTTAGCTATTTATATGTTATCAAAAATTATTCCGTCAGGATTTAGCTTATTATTAACTAGTTTCTTAGTTTTAAGTCTAGCTATTTATCTAGGCACATTTGGCTTTAATATAAAAACTAAATGGGCTAAAGTTAGACAATTTTTAGCTTATGTTTTTTTAGTGTATGGTAGTGCATTACTAATTGGATTTTTGATGGGCAATACAAGTATCATTACTCCTTTAATGACATCTGCTCAATCAAAACAACAGCCACAATTGGATTTTCAACATGTCACTAATACAAAACAATTAAATGAGGTCTTACAACAAGTAAAAAGCCAAGGTAAACCTGTTCTTGTAGATTACTATGCTAACTGGTGCCTAGATTGTCAGTATATGAAACATACAACTTTTTCAGATCCCAAGGTGATTGATAAGCTCAAAAACTACAAATTAATTCAGGCAGATGTGACAGAAGTTGGACAATATAGTAGTCAACTTTTGAAAGAGTTTGATCTCTTTGGACCACCTAGTGTAATTGTTTTTAATCAGAAAGGTGAGAAAGAAAAAAAACTTGTTGGTAAAGTGGATGCTAAGCAGTTACTAAAGGAGATTTAAAAATGAATATTTACATTTTCTTTTAGTGATTCTGATTTTGCGTACAAATATTTATAATAATAAGTGATATTACGTCCTGTAGAAATTCCAATAATTATTCCTGTTATAATCATCGCAAATAACCTAAAACTACTTAATAAAGTAATCTCCCAATGAGCATCTATAGAATAATGTATAAAAAATTCTAGACCGAAAATTACTAACAACATGACCAGCATAGAAATATCTCCTGGTGTTTGTATTAACTGCTGTGATTTATAGTTAATCTGATAATATTATGCTAAAGACGTGAGTAATAGCATCAGATAAATTATCAAAAGAATTATTTACTTTTCTTAAAATTCTTTTAAAATTGGCCCAAATTTTTTCTATAGGATTTAAATCAGGAGAATAAGCAGGAAGGTATAGTATCTGTATATCAAACTTCTCTGCTATTTTAGCCAATTTAGGAGACTTATGAAAACTAGCATTATCCATAACAACAGTAGTCTTTGGAATTAACTCAGGACATAAATGCTCTTCAAACCACTGATTAAAAATTTGAGTATCTGTATATCCAGTATACTCTAGCGGTGCTATAATCTTCTTTTCTAAATAGTTATAACCAGCAACTATACTTTTTCTCTGAGTTTGATAAGCAATAACTTCACCATAGCTAGGTTTACCAACAAGAGACCATCCTCTTAGTACAGACTGTTTATTATCCATACCCATTTCATCTAAATATACAAGTTTGTTAGGTTCAATAGTCTCAACAACCTCTATAAAACTTTGCCTATCTTGTTCTTTTCTTTGCTTATATTTAGGTGTCTTTTTTTAAAACTAAAACCAAGTCTGGTAAGACAATCATAAAATGTGCTTCTAGGTATTTCAGGAGCTAATGCTTCTCTAATATCTAAAGCCATTGCATCTGGATATGTTCTTAAGTAGCTTTCTATCGCTTCCTTATCTGTAAAGGTTGCTACTCTACCGCAACCCAAGCCTTGCTTAGATTTATAATCACCAGTTGTCTCGTATAAGTTTATCCAAGATCTAGTAGTACGGATATCTATATTAAAAAAATTACTTAGCTCTTTGTCTGTTAGGCCTTCTTTATATTTAGTTATTACGATATCTCTGAAATCTTGGCTATATGATGACATTTTTTCTAAATATTATAACATTATTGTCAAATAACTATCGGATTAACTATATCACCTTTAACACTAATAGCGCTTTTATTTACTATTGTGCTAATGTTTTCTACAAAAGGTGATCAAATTATCAATTTACCTTTTCAGGTAATAAAAGTGGCTATTCCTCTTTTAATATACTTTTTAGCTATGTTTTTAATTTCATTTTGGATGTCTTATAAGCTTAAAGCAAACTATGAGCAATCAGCTTCATTAAGTTTTACAGCAGCTTCAAATAATTTTGAACTAGCAATTGCTGTAGCTATATCAGTATTTGGTATAAATTCTATCCAAGCTTTTGTTGGTATAATTGGACCTTTAGTTGAAGTGCCTGTTCTTATAAGCTTAGTCAATGTAGCTCTATGGATTAAGAAAAAATATTATGGATAATTTAAAAATTATTCTGGGCACTTATATACAGACCCTGTTACTGTATAATTAGTCTGTTGATATCCACCAGAACCATCTCCAAGTCCACCTGTATTACCAGCCTGGCTAGAGATTAACTGAATATAATTCCCACCCATTTGAGCTGCTTGATTTCTAATCTCATTATATGCACCATTTTGCAAATTATTATTAGAAGTAAAACCACCTGTAAAAAAATTTCCTTGGCTGCTTGTCACAGTATTTATAAATTTACACTTTTTTGCAGCAGCAGCTGTTGATATTTGAACTCTCTGAGCAACTGGACTCAATTCAATTGAAGAGCATGATGCTAATCCTAAGCTTAATAATAAAATTCCTACATTTTTTTTCATGTTACTTTACTTTTCCTTTAAATTTTAACAAATTATGGCAATATTCATAAGCTGGGTGCCCTGACAAATAGCCCCTGAATTATGAATACTAATTATAACGTAATTATAAGGTAAGGATAAATATTTTTTTTCCATCGTCGCTGTTTGGATATATTGACCAATAACTTGGCCTGCTCTAATTTTATCACCTGGTTTAACAAGCCATTCATACAAACCACCTTCTGAAGCTTTTATATGTTTATAATTATTTATATTATTATGGATTATATTCTTATGTAGTCTATCTATTTGAAATGGAGAATCTATAATATCTTTTGATTTTAAGTAATTCAAAATTCCTTGGCTTTGCATTTTAGCATCTTCAAAATTTATATATTCTTCAGACCCTAATTCAAGTGTATATGCTTCTTTCAAAACATTCTCATCTCGACCTTGTTTTTTAAACTCTTGAGCCAGGTGCCACCAAGGGCAAAATATAGCTTCATCTAAGGCGCCTGTAGTTTTATCATTATCTATAACCAAAGTATGCTTATAGCCAAATTTTTCAGCCAATACTTTAGTAAATTCAGCTGTATATAAATATGTAATAGCATTAGTATCTGTATGCAAATCTAATACATAATCTGCTTTTTGAGCTTCATATTGTGCTATTAAATTAAGCCTTCTAGCGCGTGATAGCTCCCATTCATTAGCAAGCTCTTTTTTGATTTCATTTTGAAGCATATTTTCAAAAGCTTTTTTATATGTTTCTATTGATGAGTTAATATGTTTTTCTACAAACTTGGTATAATCAATTTTAGAATTATTATAATATCTATTCCAATTATCTCCAGTTGCTAAGTCAAACCTGCCTTGATGCCCTGCTCCAATAAGATTATCTCTACTAATTGGATTACATTGAGGTATCATATATATACTTCCTTTAGGCTGATATTTTTTAAAATATTCTAAGAGATCAAGCATTACGGTATTACCTTGTAGTTCTGATGCATGCATACTCGCCTGTAAATATACACTAGGGGATTTTGGATCTATACCATTAATCGTGATTTTATCTATATAGATATTTTGACCTGTTGATGATTGACTAACTTTTATTTTTTCTTTTGAAATATAGCTCATTATTATTTCTGTTGAACATCAATAATATAATTTTATTACATTTCTCTAAAAAAATTATAATTTTGCTCTTAATTTTTTAAAAATTAAATATCTACATGATTATTCTAAAATGCTAAAATTAAATATTTATATATATAATATCCAAAATTTAATGATAAAAGTTACAAGCTTTAACGCTAATGGTATTCGTGCAGCTACACGTAAAGGTTTTTGGGACTGGTTTAAAACCCAAAATATAGATTTTTTATGTATCCAAGAAACAAAGGCTCAATTTCATCAACTTGAAGGAGATAGTCAATATTTTCCTGAAGGCTATTGCTATGATTTTAAAGATGCTATAAAAAAAGGATATAGCGGTACAGCTATTTATGCGAAAAAAAAACCTTTAAAAATCATCAAAGAAATTGGATTAGATTGGGCTGATGCTGAAGGCCGCTATATCCAATTTGATTATGAAAAATTTAGTATTGCTAGTTTATATCTACCAAGTGGCTCTAGTGGTGATATACGCCAAGAATACAAAATGCAATTTCTTGAAAAATATAAAGAAATACTAGCAAAACAAGTTAAATCTGGTCGTGACTTTATAGTATGTGGCGACTTTAATATTGTCCATAAAGAGATTGATATTAAGAATTGGAAATCAAATTATGGTAAAACTTCTGGAGTATTACCAGAAGAGCAAGCTTGGCTTGATCATGTTTTTGATGATTTAGGTTGGGTTGATACTTTTAGAGTAATTAATCATGAGCCTTTGCAATATACATGGTGGTCAAATCGTGGTCAAGCTCGTACGAATAATGTAGGTTGGAGGATTGATTACCATATATCAACCCCTACTTTAAAAGATAAAGTTGTATCTAAATCTGATTATGTTTATAAAGAAAACTGGTTCTCAGATCATGCTCCTTTGACTATTAGCTATGATTATAAAATATAAGGAGGAATAAATAATGAAAAAGTTTTTACTTACATCATCTTTTGTTGATGTTTCACATTTATTAAAAAATTTTATTGATGAAAAATTAATAAATAAACAAATAGCATTTATCCCAACAGCAAGCATTCCGGAACAATATAAAGCTTACGTTGAAAATGATAGAAAAGCTTTTGAAAAATTAGGTTTAACTATTAAAGATTTGGATATATCAAACTCTTCTAAAGAATTAATTGAAGAAACACTTAAGAACTCAGACATTATATATATTTCAGGTGGAAATGCATTTTATTTACTCCAAGAGTTAAAAAAATCTGGAGCAGATAAAATCATAATAGAAGAGGTAATAAAAGGAAAACCATATATTGGAGCTTCCGCAGGTTCTATTATTATGGTACCAAATATTAATTATAGTGAAAAAATGGATGATAAAAGTAAAGCTATAGAATTAAATAACTATGATGCTTTAGGTTTAATTGATTTTTATCCTGTACCACACTATACAAACAGCCCATTCAAAGAAGTTGTTGATGAAATATTAAGTGACTATAGAGATAAACTTAATTTAATTCCGATAAGTAATATTGAAGCAATAGAAGTTAATGGCCATAATATAAAAATAATTGGGAAATAATAACTCTCTTAAGGTATATAATATGCCAAACGCTTATATATTCTCAGGCTTACCAGGTGTGGGTAAAACAAGCTTAGCTAAACTACTTGCAAAGAATATCCCTAATACTATCTATTATAGGATAGATACAGTTGAATATTATTTAAACAAATCATACCCTCAAAAACTAACAAAACAAGGATATGAACTAGTATATTATCAAGCAAAAGATAATCTTGAACTTGGTAAAAGTGTAATTATAGATTGTTGCAACCCTATCCAAGAATCTCGGGACTTGTGGAAGTCATTATCACATATAAATAATATAAAAGTTATAAATATAGAAGTCATTTGTAGCCATAAACAAATCCATCAAAATAGAATAGAAACTAGACATAAAGTTAATCCAAACAAGTACCCCAACTGGCAAGCTGTATTGGATAGAAAATATAGCCCCTGGAATCAAAAGGTGGTTACTATTGATACATCATATGATAACAAAGAGATTTCTCTTAGAATCTTAAAAAATTTTTTAAAGGACTAATATAAATTATGAGAAGTAAAATTTTTTCTAAAATATTAATATTTTTTATGGTACTTTCACCTATTGATATTTTTGCAAATGATATCACACAATATAATATTTTTTTAATACCAGATCAAAGTACTAAAACATATATAAATAGTTTCAACCATCTTGCGAATGAAAATGGTTTATATAAAAAATATGCTATAACCCCTTTTAGTAGCAACCACCCTGTTCACCTAAGCTTATATCTAACTAGTTTTAAGAAGGATTATTTAGAAAATATTTTTGAACAAATTAATAGCATTGCTAATACAACAAAGCCTTTCTATATAACAACTAATAAAATAACTGTTGGTAAAAGTGGCTTTGTGATGTTAAATGTTAATAATACTCAAGTTTTACAAAATTTATCTAATCGTGTAATTACACATTTAAATAAATATAGAAATAGAGATTACCCTATACCTAATTGGGTTAAATATTATCCAGATAAACAAAAATCATTTGAAAAATATGGTAGTCCAAATGCATTCAAACAGTTTAATCCACATTTTAGTATATTAGCAAAGAATTTAGAAAGTAATAAGATTAAACAAAATTTTGTAAATGAGTTTAACAAAGTAATAAAATCATTTAATCCGCAACCTAAAAAATTTAAAATTATAGGAATTGGTTTTGGTAAAGTTGATAATAATGGACAACTAACTAAAACTCTACATATTTACAAACTAAACAGTTAGAACATATGTCAGGTTTATAATTGTTTTCTAATTACCTCATATTTATAAATATTACGGCTAATAAAAATTCATACAGATTAACTGTATAAACTACTAATAAATAATATTTTATAAGGATAAAGCCTATAATTAATTTAATCAAATACCTCTTTATTATTTGCTGTAAACCATATGTATAATTTTTTTTTTTTGATAGACTAACGTCCCAATTTGAAAAATTCATAATAAGTTTTTCGAGATTAATTTTAATAAAAATTTGGATTCTACAACAATGGAATTACTACTATCTGATTATAATAAATTTTTATCTCCTTATTTAATGGGTGGATTTAAAAAAGACTCTTTTGATATAAGAAAAATCATCTATGGAGAAGAAAACATCAAAGCTTCATTAAATATTACTGAATATTTTATGCCATCTGATGGGAAGTATCACTTTACAGCTTTTCATACTCAACTAATAGTAAGCCAACTGTTAATCCTTCATATGTGTTTACGTAAAGAATTTAAACAAAAACCAGGAGAAACTTATATGAGAGATTTTTCAATGAAATTAGTTAGATCAATTCATAAAGTAGATAATATTGAAATAGTGCTTAACTTAAAAAAAATAAGAGATATGGCAAATGGTGTCTATGTATCTTATACTTTTAACGTTGATAAAGGAGCATTTTTAGGAAATTGCTCAGCATTACAGCTTTGTTAATACTTATTTATGAATAGTATTGTTTTTATTGCTGCTTCATCACGTTATTTTGAGCAATATAATTGGCGTAATTTAATAGTTAATAATTTTAAAAAAGTAATAATAACAGGGTCAGAACTTAATAAAGACTACCCTGTAGATCAAATTCATATTTGCCCAATTAATCAAATAAAAGGCGAACCGAATGCTTACTTTGATTATGAATCAATTAAATTGATTATAGATAATCTCTCAAAATCTAATGATAAAATCATTTTAACTTGTATAGATGAAGCAAATATTTTAAATGTAGCAAAGCTACGAGAACATTTTAATTTTTCTGGGCCTAAAGTAAAAGATGTTTTTCCTTTTACTAATAAAGCTATTATGTACGATCTATTAACAAAATATAATATTCGCATACCTAAATCATATGTTATTAATAATCAAAAGTTTAACGATTTAAAAAAAATATTAGGGATTCCATTTATTATAAAACCACAATCCTCCTCAGGAGCTTTTGGAGTAGAATTAATAGAGTCTTATAATGATTTTACGAATATAAAGCTAAACAAAAAATTTAATTATATTGCATCTGAATATATTAAAGGAGAGCTTTATCATTGCGATCTCCAATACAAAGAAGGTCAAGTGGTTTTTTCATCTGTCGGGCATTATTTAAACCCATTATTTGAGTTTTTACAAGGTAAAAATATTGGCTCTATAGTTTTAAGGTTAGACTCTACAGAAAGATATTTAATTACTAGTTTTTCAGATTATATAATAAGAAAATTATGTAAAAATCCTACAGGAAGTTTCCATATAGAGATCTTCATAAACAATAAAAATGAATTAGTTTTTCTAGAAGCTGCATATAGACCTCCAGGAGGTGCAATAATTCCTCTGTATGAAAAAGCTTATGGCGTAAACTTGTGTAACCAGGATATTTATATTTTATTAGGAAAGAATATACCAAATATCCAATATTTAAATCCACACTTTATTGTTGCTGCTCCGACAAAAAAAGGAAAAATTAAAGGTATTATTAATCCTAAAATCAGCTCTACATTTAATATAAGAAAGTATATAAATATAGGTGAGCGTTTTGATAGTCCAAATTCAATTGCTGATAAAGCTCTAAAGTTAGATGCTTATAATGATAATTACGAACAGTTATATAAAGATTATCTAAGCCTCAAAGATCATAATTTTCTAAAATAAAATATTTAAAATAAAGGTAAATAATGTATAAAAAATACTTAGCTGACCCATATATGAAAGCATTTTATCAAGAATCGCTTATGTCACAAAATCCTAATAAAAACAATATACCATTTATTTTTGAGCTAAAAGGTATTCTAAATAAAAATATTTTACGCAAAGCTGTAATATATTTATTCTCAACATGGTTTAAAGAAATTGGAGGGAATTTTTCCAAGAATAAGCAAGGAAAAATTTTTATAAATATACCAGAAAAATTTAAACTTATATTTGATGAAAAAACTATTAACTCAAATGAAAATTTAAAGCTCTATGTAAAACAAATGGTTGAATTACCTTTCGATATCATAAATGAACCTTTATATAGGTTCGGGTTATACAATAAAAATATTTGTAATAATAAACATATTTTTATTATGCATTTTCATCACTCTATTTATGATGAAAACTGTGTCCCTTATATGATTAATAATTTATCAAATATTTATAATGCATTTTTAAACAAAGAAGACTTTATTTTAGAAAGTTCTCCTTCATTATCAACTTGGTTAAAAAATAACAGAGAAATTAAAAACAAACACCAAAAAAAAATTTTTTGGACAGAGTTTCTCTCTGGATATGATCTGCACACTCCTCTTAATTTTAATAGAGGTTTAAAAAACAGCCCCATTATGGCTAAAAAAAACTTTAAATTACCTGACGAAGTTAAAAAACAATTCACTAAATTTTGCTGGAAATTAAAGAGTACAGAGTTCATTGTTAGCGGTGCTATATTTGGTATATTACTACAGAAACATATAACTAAAAAAAAATTTACTATTGCATATCCTATAAGCAAACATCCATCAGGTAAAAAAAACATGCCTGGATGTTTTGTAAATACCCTACCGATGAAGTTTTCATTTTATGAAAACTTAAATTTCATAAAATTAGTTCAGTCCCTAAATCATCAAAGAAAATCCGTGAAGGATTACTCAGACTATATGACTACAGATATTATTCATGATTATCGGCAAAATAATAAAACAAGTAGTAATAATAATTTATTAAATATAATACTCTCTTCTAGTTGTTTGAATCACAATATGCTTGGACTTGAAGGTATTAAATGCTCAGGAGGACTCTTTGGCGGTGATATCTTTTCTAACTGGTATGAGTTAAATGATGATTGTGATCTTTCTTTTATTATGGACCATAGAAATGGAAAAACTAGCTTTTCCATTCATTATAATAAAATCCTATTAAATAATTTTATGGAGGATTTTGAAGCTGTTTTTCTTCATATATTAGAACAAGTTATTGCTTTTCCTAAAACTCTTATTAGTTCATTACAACTACTTCCTAGTAATAAATTAATTGAATATTTTGATCGAGGAAAAGGTCTTGAAAAAAAAATATTATCAAAATCAATAATAGATGACTTTGAATCTCAGGTATCTATTAGCCCTTCTAATTGTGCTGTTATAGACGATGATATAAAATATAACTATTTAGAATTGAATGAATTTGCTAATAATATTACCTATACTCTTTTGGGAAGAAAATCTACAGAAAATAAGATTATAGCTATTTGTTTACCTAGAGGAATAGAATTAATCGCTGCTATTTTAGCTGTTTTAAAATCAGGAGCGGCATATCTACCTTTAGATCCAAATGCCCCAGAAGAGCATCAAAAAAATATTATTAATCAATCAGGAGCAAGTTTAGTTATAACAAATAAGCAGCTACAAAAACTATTTAATTTTTGTTCAGAATGCTTTATTGATATTAAGTTCTCTATGACAAATAATCAAACCAGTAAAATAACAATACCTCAAAGAAAAATAAATTCTTTAGCTTATGTTATTTATACATCTGGATCCACAGGAATACCTAAAGGAGTTATGATTGAAGATAAAGGAATATGTAATTTATCTCAATGGTATAAAAATTATTTTTTACTAAAAAAAGAAGACTGTGGAAGTCAGTTTGCATCGCAAGCATTTGATACTTTCGGCTGTGAAATTTGGCCTTTTTTATTAAATGGTGCAAGTATAGGTATAATTAAAGAAGAGTTAAAATTTGATATTAAAACTCTTGTTCATTCTTTAAAGAGAATGGCTATTACTATTTGTGACTTACCAACATCACTATCCAACTCATTTTTAACTGCTAATTTATCCGAATTAACTAAACTTAGAGCCGTAAAATTTGGTGGGGAGAAACTATATACACTACCCAATAAAGTTTATAATTTTTCAATTATAAACTCATATGGTCCAACAGAAGGAACAATTGAAGCAACATTTTCAAATTTATATAAAGCTGGGAGAAGCTCAACTAGTCTATTAAAAATAAATCCTGCAGTAATTGGCCGTCCAATACAAAATGTTAGTACTTATATTTTAGATCATAATCAACACCTTTTGCCTGTTGGAGTTTGTGGTGAAATATATCTTTCAGGTATTGGTTTGATGCGAGGATATCATAATGTTTCTAGTAGAGACAGGATATTTGAGATAGAGTTATTGCCTGGAAAAATTTTAAGTATGTATAAAACTGGTGATATAGGTCGTCTATTAATAGATAATCAAATTGAGTATATAGGCAGAAATGATAAGCAAGTTAATATTCGTGGATATCGTATTGAACTTAGTTCAATTGAAAATATGCTATACAATATAAAAGGCGTAATAAATGCTGCTGCTGTAATTAAACAAGTTGATACTAATTCAATTTTGATTGGTTATATACAGCTAAAAGTTAAAAGCAGTATTAATAAAATCAAAATTTTTGAAAAACTTTCTAAAGAATTCCCTTCCTACTGGTTACCTCATAAAATCATCATCTTAAATGAAATTCCTTTAACTGTAAGAGGAAAAGTAGACTACAAAAAATTGAATGCTTTACCATTTCAAGAAGAAAATATAGATCAAAGAGTAATGACAAAAAATGAAAGAGAAATAGCCATTATTTGGGGTTCAGTTTTAAAAGAAGATATTGATATTTTATCTCCAGATTTACATTTCTATTCTCAAGGAGGCTCTTCGCTTTTATTAATGGAGTTACTAATTAGACTAAGTGATTATTTCGATATAAATTTAACTTTATATGATCTAATTAATGCTAACACTATTGCTAAGCAAGCTATATTAATTCAGAATAATTTAAAGAAAGAAACAAAAGAATGGATTTGCTTCCATTATAATAAAAATAAAATTCCCATTATACTTTTACCTCCAAGAGGTGCTGGACAAGAATCTTATGCTAATTTTGCTAAATTGTTTAAAGGACACTCACTTTATGGAATAGAATCACATAACCTATTTTGTAAAAAAGATGAAAATATCACTTCTTTAGAGCTACTTGCTGCACAATATATTAAGATACTTAAACAACATATTCCTAATGGTACATATAAATTAGCTGGTTGGTCACTAGGAGGAAATATTGCTCAAGAAATGGCTAGGCAACTAGAAATACAGGGTGATAGTGTTTATGGCATATACCTTCTTGATGCTATTGTATTAGATGATTATGAAGTTAAATTATCAGAAAAATTAGAACCTATTATTGAAAATATTTTGATTAACTCTGAAAAATTTTCAAAACTTGAAGAGCAAGCAAAAAAGCATTTACTACAAGTAAAGAAAATAGAAAATAAACTTTATATCGAACATTCTCATAAACGATGTAATGCTCCTTGCTGGTTATTTAAAGCAAAGAAATATATTTATCCTACTACTTATACCTCTTATGAAAAAGAACAAATAGACAAGTTTTATGCAAGAATGAAAATGAAAAAGACAAATGGCTGGGATGTTATTTTAAATAAAATAAAAATTATACCTATTGATGCAAGCCATAAAAATATTTTAGAAATACCACATGCTAAAAAAATAGCTGCAATCTGTATGAGAGAAACTATAAATGTTTGAATTCAATTGGAAAAATCTAGATCACTTAAAAGGCAATACAATTGCTCTTAATATATCAAATAATCATTATAGCTATAGCTTTATCTATGATAAAGCAGTAGCTATAGCTAGCTTATTATTATCAAAAAATATCAAAAGAGTCAGCTGTAATTTACCAAATAGTTGGGAGTTAATGGCTTGCTATGTCGCATGTATAAAAGCTGGTGTAACTCTTTTACCAGTCTCTCAACTAACTGCAAAAACTGAATATAATAATATTATAATTAGCTTTAATATTGATGCTGAGCTTATAGTTAATACAAATAATATTACTACTCTGAGATTAACGAAGAAAAAGAAATATGGCAATGAAAATTCTTTGGAAGATCTAATAAATAAAAAAATTATTTCAGATGACCTTATAGGTGATTTTAACCAAGAAAACATAGCTTTAATCCTATTAACATCAGGAAGTACAGGAAAGCCTAAAGGAGTTTTACATTCTTATCGTAGTATTAAGTTTAATCTAAAAAACTGGCAACAAGTATTAGATTTAAAAAAAGAAAGTAAGTTCTTTACTAATCATGGGGTTCTTCTTATTTTAGCTTCATTTTTTTCAGGAGCGGAACTTACTCTTCCTCCTAGTGATTTAGGTAAATCTGATTTGTTAGATTATATAGCTCAAGCTCAACCGAATATTATATTTATGATGCCAAGCTTTTATGTGAAATTAGCTAAGCAACTACTCAAAAAAACTATTAAACCTTTAAATATAAGCTACTTATTGACAGGTGGAGATCAATTACCTACCTGGGTCCATAAAACTATAAAAGAAAAGTTATATAAATCCATAAATTTTGGCTATGGTATGACAGAAATACCATTAATTTCTGTAAATCTTAAAGGTAATAAGTTGGTTGATAAAAACAATAATGTTGGTAAACCATTAGAAGGTATTGAAGTAAGTATACTACCAAATGGAAATATTACTGTTTCAAGCGAAGGTCTTTTTTCTGGGTATGAAATAAATGGTAAAAAATATAGTAATGTTCTCAAAAATGGTTTTTTTATAGCTGAGGATATTGGTTTTTTGGATGAAAATAATATTTTATTTCTGATTGGTCGATCTAATCAAATGATAGAAACTATAGGAAAAGAGTTAATTAATAGTAATGAAATAGAGCATTGGTCAAACCTATACCATAGCATCCAAAGAACATGTCTTATAATAAAAAAGAATTCCTCTTTAAACAAAAAAGAATTATATTTTTTTTTAGAAACTACAAACGATAAACTAAATATTAATAAATTTAAAAACAGTATTATTAAACAATTTTCTTTAGCATGCCCTTCCCAAAATATAAAAATTATTATTCAAGAAAAATTACCGGATAATAATGCAGGAAAAATAGATAGGTTATTATTAAATACTTTTACACACAAATACTAGCTTCATAAAATAATATGAAGTTTAAAACCTAAATATTAAACTCATTCGCTTTAATAGAATGAAATAAAAAAACTACTTACTAAAACCCTACATATTTACAAGCTAAACAGTTAAAATTGTAGCTAAAGATAAATTAAGGAAATAAATAATGAGTAATACACATTTTGATGTAATAAGTTTAGGTGGTGGATCTGGTGGTGTAGCATCAGCTGTACAAGCTGCTAAATTTGGTAAAAAAGTAGCAATTATAGAAAAACTGCAATTAGGTGGTACTTGTGTTAATCGAGGTTGTGTTCCTAAAAAAGCAATGTTTTATGGTGCTATGATTGCAGAGCAATTAAAGCATGATGTTGCCGGATATGGTTTTGATGTTGATGTAAAGGGTTTTGATTGGGCTACCCTTAAAGCTAAAAGAGCTAAGTATATTGGTAATATTCATGGATTTTATGATAAGTTGTTAGAAAAGTGGAATATTACTCACTTTAATAATTGGGGTAAATTTAAAGACAATAAAACGATAGAATTAGATGATGGCTCTGTGCTTACGGCAGATAATATATTTATTTCTCCTGGCGCTTATCCGATTGTTCCAAAGGATATTGAAGGTGCTGAATTAGGCATAACTTCTGATGAATTTTTTGAATTAGATGACACTCCTAAAAAAGCTATAATTGTTGGTGGTGGCTATATAGGTGTTGAAATTGCTGGAGTGCTAAATGCCCATGGTACTGATACTACTATCATAGTTCGTCGTGATAAACCCTTAATGGAATTTGATAATGATATTAGTAATGTACTTGTGGAGTGCATGGAGATGACTAATATGAATATTATAAATCATACTAATATCACTAAAGTAGAAAAAACTGGCAATACTCTTAGAATTACAACAGATACAAATAAAATACTAGAAAATGTAGATACTCTAATCTGGGCAACAGGTCGCGCACCAAATACTCATAATATGGGAATAGAAAACACTGATATAAATATCTCAGCCAAGGGAGTAATTCCTGCTAATGAGTATCAAGAAACTAATGTAGAAGGTATCTACTCTATTGGCGATGCCTCTGGTGGTGCTCAACTTACACCTGTTGCTATTGCTTGTGGACGTAGGCTTGCTCGTAGACTTTTCAACAATGAAGTTGGTTTGAAACCTAAATTAGAGTATATCCCAACTGTTATATTCTCTCACCCGGCTATTGGTACTGTTGGTCTTACTGAGAAAGAAGCCGCTGAAAAACATGGTAAAGAAAATATAAAAATTTATAAATCTCGTTTTACAAACTTATATTGTGCTATCTCTGGCCATAGAATGCCAACTGTTATGAAGCTAATTGTAACAGGAAATAACGAAACAGTTATAGGCTGTCACATGATTGGTTTGAATGTTGATGAAATGCTTCAAGGTTTTGCTGTTGCTATAAATATGGGAGCAACTAAACAAGATTTTGATGACACAATAGCCATCCATCCTACAAGCTCTGAAGAGCTTGTAACTATGGTCTAAAATATAATGAAACAAAATAAAAAACAATCTATTATTCATGTATCTATTCTTGTAAAAGATTATGATGAAGCAATTAATTTTTATATAAATAAGTTGGGCTTTGATTTAATAGAAGATACATATCAACCTAAACAAAATAAGAGGTGGGTATTAGTATCTCCCAAAAACTCAAATGGTTTTTCTTTATTATTAGCTAAAGCATCTAAAGATGAACAAAATAATTTTATAGGCAACCAAGCTGGTGGTCGTGTATTTTTATTTCTACAGACTACTGATTTTTGGGATGATTATAATAGAATGAAATCACTCGATATTGAATTCGTAAGACCACCCTCTGAAGAAGAATATGGTTTAGTCGCAGTATTTAAAGATTTATATGGGAATTTATGGGATTTATTGCAGTTTAGCAACGAAGATTTAATTCCATCCTACTAGCTCTGAAGAGCTGGTGACACTGATTTAACAATAAGGAAATATTATGTATAAATTATATTCAATCGCAGGCTCTTGCTCTACGGGAATAACTGTTCTTTTGGAAAAACTCGGAGTTGATTATAAAGTTATTCAACGTAACGATATCGATAACTATTCAGAGATAGTCCCTACTAATCAGGTTCCAGCCTTAGTTGTAAAAGATGATTTAATAATAGCTGAAGGTGCAGCTATTGCTTTATATCTATTAGAAAAACATTGTCAAAGGTTTAAAAAAATGGAACTTGATCATAAAGCCAAATTCTATCAAAAGCTAATATTTAATTATGCTACTCTTCACCCTTCTTATAGCAAAATAATGACTCTAACTAGAATATCAGAAAATAAAGATATCAAACTAATGCAAAAACTTGCTGACAAAGTTTCTGATTTATGGCTTATAGTTGATAAATACTTAGCTGAGAATCAATACATGTTTGGCCAGGAATCAACTATTATAGATTACTTAATAACCATATACACTAAATGGAATGAAAAATATATCCCAGAAGTTAATATTATAACAGGAGATAATGTTAACCGTCTTGCTAAACAAATATCTAACACCCCAGAATTTATTGCAGCATATCAAAAAGAAAATATAGAATATTGATTCTGTAAGGAAAATATATGTTATTAACTAAACCCATACTTTTGGTAAAAAAGAAATTCTAGAACATAAAGGTCTAGTGACTGGGGTAATTGTACGTACTCCTACCATTACACAAGGCATTCTTGATGTTTAAAAAATATTATAGGTGATAAAAATAGCTACTACATAAATGTTTGTAAGAAGGCTAGATTGCATGCTACACAAAAAATGATATCTTAAGCAAAGTGTGGTACAGAAGTTTTTTGCTATGATAGCGCTGCAATTATTAGATAAAGATATTTGATTTAGAAAAAAGTATTAGTTTTTTAAACTTTAGGTTTTCTCACGCTTTTATTAGCATGAATTTTTTGCTTAATACTTTTAGCAAAATCTTTATTATGATCAGATGATTTATTTTTATTTTTATTAGCTCTTTTTGCTGCAATTATTTTGACTTCACTAATTTTTTTTACTTTTGTTTTTCTTGACATACTAGTTACAGGCACAATATGAGTTGCTTCAAAACCTTCCAGCTCTTCACGAGGCAAAAGATGTCCAATAAGGTGTTCAATATTTGACAATGATTCCACTTCATCTGCACTCACAAGAGATACAGCTAAACCATCTTGACCAGCTCTACCAGTTCTACCTATTCTATGTACATAATCTTCTGCTACATTTGGTAAATCTAAATTTATTACACATGGCAACTGTTGGATATCAATCCCACGAGCTGCAATATCTGTAGCTACTAATACATTTATTTCTTTAGATTTAAAGTCAGCTAAAGCTTTTGTGCGAGCTCCTTGGCTTTTATTACCATGAATTGCACTACTAGTAATTCCAGCATTATTTAATTTCTCAGAAATTTTGTTTGCACCATGTTTAGTACGAGAAAACACTAATACTTGATGAAGATCTTGTTCTTTTATTAAAGCAATTAAAACGCTAATTTTTTTAGACTTATCTAATGTATAGACTTTTTGTGTAATCTTCTTTACCGTAGTATTTACAACATCTACTGATACAGATTGTGGATTATTAAGAAATTCACTGGCTAATGTTTTTATTTCTGAAGAAAATGTAGCTGAAAACATAAGTGTCTGAATATTTTTAGGTAATAACTTATGTATTCTTTTTAAGTCATGTATGAAACCCATATCTAACATTCTATCAGCTTCATCAAGTACTAATGTGTTTAAAATATTAAACTTAATAGCATTTTGACTATATAAATCCAACAACCTACCAGGGGTTGCTATTAATATTTCAACACCTTTTCTTAATTTCATCATTTGTGGGTTTATACTTACTCCACCAAAAACAACTGTTGAGCGAATATGTGTATTCTCAGCATATAATCTAACTTGATCTTGAATTTGTGCTGCCAATTCTCTTGTGGGCGTTAATACTAATACTTTAATATTATTTGCTTGCGCCTTAGGTTGGTCTAGTAACTTTTGGATAATAGGTAATGTAAAACCTGCTGTTTTACCCGTACCAGTTTGTGCTGAAGCCATAAGGTCACAACCTTTTATGACTAGCGGAATTGCTTTTAATTGAATTGGAGTTGGTTTTGTATAACCTTTTTTTTCTAGAGCATTACATATTGAAGTATTTAAACCTAAATCTGAGAATTGCATGAATTTTTTCTAACCTATATTTTTTTAACTTAAGTATATTACCACTAATAACTAATATTTACTCTATAAAGATGATTTATTAAATAATATAATATTTCAATATATAGTCGCAATCATATTGTCATGACAAGTAAATATTGTTCAAAATTAGGTAAAAAGGTTCAACAACACCTTATAAAATTAGGTTTAGAACAACCTAGAGAGTTTAAGTATGATAATGACGTAAAAATAGAAAAAATATCTAATGCGTATCGTGATATACTAGATACTCTTGGTTTAAAAACTCACGAGTTTGAAAAAACACCCTTTAGGATAGCTAGAATGTTTTCACAGGAAATTTTTAATGGCTTAGATTATAATAATTTTCCAGCTTGTGCTCTATATGAAAATGAATTTAAGTATAATGGAACTCTAACCCAGAAAAATATAGCTATAATGTCTTTTTGTGAACATCATTTTGTACCATTTGAAGGCACTGCTGAAATCTCAATAATTCCTAAAAACAATAATATTATAGGTCTTTGTCGACTAAATAGTATTTGTGATTTTTTCTCTAGACGTCCTCAAATTCAAGAAAGAATGACTGCCCAAATATTTGAAAGTTTAAAGTTTATTTTAAAAACTGAGGATGTATCAGTAAAAATCACAGCTAAACATACTTGCGTATCATTTCGAGGATGTAATACTAAAAATTCTGAGACTAACACCCATATCACTGGTGGAGTCTTTACAAAATAAAGATGGTTTTAAAAATGAGTAGCTTATTGGATATTGGATGTTTATTTCTGCTTGCTTTAATTATAGGATGCATAGCTACAGATAGCTATCTAAAATTATTTTTAATAATAATAACTGTAATTTATTATCTTATAGGCAGTGGTATTTTAGGTTATTTGTTAGCAAAACCACTATTATCGGAGAGGGTAAATATAAATGCTTGCAAAAACACAAATGGTATTATACTACTTGGAGCAGGGCTTAATGATGCTTTTGGGAGTATAGAGCCAAGTTTAGGAGCTTATGACCGTGTGGTGAAAACCGCACAGATTTATAATAAATACCCACAAAAGATTATAATTAGCGGTGGTAGCTCAACTAATAAAAAAGTCTCAGAAGCTGAAGTTTATGCTGAGCAATTATATAAATTAGGTATACCAAAAATAGATATTATATTAGAAAAGCAATCTTTAAATACTTATCAAAATGCCAAATTCACTAAACAAATACTCAGTAACGATCAACACAAGTATTGCTTAGTTACAGGTGGTATTCATTATAGAAGAGCAAAAATTATCTTTGATAAATTTAATATAAGTACCATAAGTATAGCATCATCAAAATTTGTGCCTAGTATTAAGGTATTACCTAGCGCATATAATTTTTATATTACTCAAAGAATTATTCATGAATATCTAGGTATTGCGAGACTTTATTTATAGGCTCATCTCTAATATTTTGCGACTATCTTGTAAAGTAATATCTTGTGATTCTCCAAGAGCTATCATTCCACTAGTTTCTAAACTATTAATTACTTGATCAAAATATTCAGAGCCAAAATTATAAGCTTTTAACTTAGTTGGGTTACCTATTTTTTCAAAAAAATCTATAGTCTTTGTTATTGCCATATCTATTTTGTCATTTTTACTTAAAGAACTATCTATTCCCCAAACTCTTTCTGCATATTGGGATATTTTATCTCCCTTTTTATCTCTTTTATATTCCATAATGCTAGGAAGAATTATAGCAAGAGTTTGTGCATGGTCTAATCCATAAAAAGTAGTTAATTCATGCCCTATCATATGGGTTGACCAATCCATAGCTACACCACGTGAAATCAACGAGTTTAATGCCATAGTAGCGCACCACATAATGTTTGCTCTTATATTATAATCATTGGGAGTTTTTATAACTTTTTCACCCTCTTCAATGAGCGTTTGTAAAATACTCTCAGCAAATCTATCCTGTAATGGCGAGTTTTGGGGATAGGTTAGATATTGCTCCATAACGTGTACAAATGCATCTATTACTCCATTTGCCACCTGACGTGATGGCAACGTGTAGGTCACCTCTGGATCTAATATAGAAAATTTTGGAAAAACTTTTTCATTCATAAAGGAGCGTTTTTTATTTAAATCCTTTCTTGAGATAACAGCCCCTGCATTCATTTCAGATCCTGTTGCAGGAATAGTCAAAACTGTACCAAACTCCAAAGCTTCCTTAATCTCTGCCCCTTGTGCTAAAATATCCCATGGATTGCCACTGAACTTAGCAGCTGCCGCGATAAATTTAGTGGCATCAATTACTGAACCACCACCAACTGATAAAATAAAATCTATATCGTTTTTTTGTATAAAAGCTACTGCCTCCATACAAGTTTCATACTCAGGATTAGGTTCAATACCTGAAAATTCGAATACTTTATGTTTTACTAAAGCATCCTTTACTTGTTGATATACTCCATTTTTCTTAATACTTCCTCCACCATAGATCATTAATATTTTTTTATCTATACTAATAGCATTAGATAATTCTTCTATTTCACCCTTCCCAAAGAATATTCTTACTGGATTATAATATTCAAAATTTTGCATATATGGGCCTCTTAAAGATTATTAAATTGTATACACAATCAAGTATAACTCCTTTATAATTTTAACTGTAATATTTTAATCATCTAGCATTATATAAAATAAGTTGGAAAAACAAGCTAACAAATATAAAATAATTAAATATTACTTAATAAATTTTAAACATTATTATGAAATTAAAAGAGATTATTATAAAAGTGAGTTTCATTTTTTGTATTACAGTAGGATTATTGTTTATTTTATTAGATACCTCTGGAGCTGATGGAAACAAGCATCCACGTATATTAGAAATAGTATCTTTCAATATAAACAAATCAACATCAAATAAAGAGTTAATCCATGCTTCAAACACAGTAACAAAAGATCTAAAGTATTACAAAGGTTTTGTGAAAAGAACTTTAACACAAAGTACTGACAATCCAAACCAATGGACCGATATTATTGAATGGAACTCTCTAGAGGATGCGCATAGTGCTATAGCCAAGGCTGTAGATAATCCAGATTTACAGGCTTTCTTTAAATTAATGAAGCATGGTGAAAAAACGTATCAAACAAAATCTGAATATCTACGTATTCAATCTCAAACTAATCAATAAATACTTTTCACTATATCTTATTTATTTCAAAAAAAGTAATTTTTAGTTATAATTCATATCTAAATTCTAAAAATTATTTTAAATCATGAAGTATACTAAACTTGGTAAAACCAATATAGATATTAGTCGCATATGTCTAGGAACTATGACTTGGGGAAGTCAGAATACTCAAGCTGAAGGTTTTGAACAGATGGATTATGCACTATCTCAAGGAGTTAATTTTTGGGATACTGCTGAGGTATATTCAGTACCTCCAACTCCTGACACTTATGGAAAAACAGAGGAAATTATAGGAAATTGGTTTGAATCTAGACAAAAAAGAGAAGAAATTATTCTAGCAACAAAATTTTCACCAATTCCTTGGGCTCGTGGTGAAGAAAACCCTACAATTAATAAAGCAAATATTATTACAGCTGTAGATAATAGTCTAAAAAGATTAAAAACTGACTATATTGATCTTTATCAATTTCACTGGCCTGTTAATAGATCTAATTATCACTTTGCTAACTGGTGGGATTTTGAACCATCTTGTGGAGGCGCCGCTAAACAACAAATATCTGATAATATTTTAGAAACTCTACAAACATGTGATCAACTGATAAAAGCTGGAAAAATTCACCATATAGGACTTTCTGATGATTCTACTTGGGGTGTTAGTCAATTTATCAAACTTGCTGAAAAATATAATTTACCAAGAATTGCTAGTATTCAAAATGAATATAATTTACTACGTCGCAGAGATGAAACTGATGTTATGGAAACTTGTGCATTAGAAGAAGTTTCATATTTACCATGGTCACCACTACAGATGGGAATATTAAGTGGTAAATATTTAAATGGCAATGTTCCAGCTGGTAGTAGACTATCTGATGAAGTAATGGGGTCTGAAGAGCAAAAAGCTAGATTCGCTACAAGACATAATTCAACAGTTGATAGTGCTGTAGCAGAGTATATTGATATAGCAAAAAAACATAATATAGATGTTTGCCAGTTAGCAATAGCCTTTACAATTAGAAAATCATATATGAGCTCTAGTATAATTGGTGCGACATCTATGGATCAACTTAAAAACAATATCGCCGCAATTAATATAGATCTATCTCAAGAAGTTTTAGCTGATATTGAAAAGGTCAGAAGAAAATACCCTGTCCCATTCTAAAAAATAGTAGGCTATTTATGAGTAAAAAATACAAAGTTATTACCTATTTTTAGTAATCTTTTTAAGATTCTGTTGCAATTATTGATTAAATTAATGACCACAGCCTTATGAAAACAATAGAGTTAAAGCAAGCATTTGAAAATTTTGATTTTATAATTTCATTTGATAAAAATTCGATTATTAAACTAGTTTCAAAATATTTTATGGAGATAAAAAATGATATATAGCAAATATTTAAAATCAGAAATTTACTCAGATAAGCATATTATATTTTTTCATGGTGGTCCAGGTCTTGTTTCTCATGAAATTTATAGAAAATTCTGGGATAAGTTTAACAGTAATCATAATATACATTATTTAGACTATAGAAATCATGGTCTTAGTAGTGATTATGATAGTTTTTCTTTAGAAGATATAGCTGATGATTATTTTGAATACATAAATAATATAGATGAAAAGGATATAAAAATATATTTAGCTGGAGTCTCTCTCGGAGGATGGGTTATATTAGAATTTATGAGTAAATATTATGAAACATTAAAGCCAAAGATTCATAAGCTTATTATTTGTAATTCAGAGCATAGAGTATGTAAAGATAGTATTATCAATAATTACACTAATAATTATCCTATTAAAACATTAGAAGTAATTAAAGAAATGTTTTCAGACAATCTTCAACCAGATATTGGAAAGAGATATATTGAGAATTGTGTTTGTGGAGTAGGGAAGTCATATACTCCAGATGATTTTGCTAAGTGCGTACCTAGATTTAACTACGACCTATTTTATTATTTTTATAAAAACAAGATGTATGATATTAATTATACATCTCAAATATCAAAATTCAATAATGTTGAATTGCTAAATATTATAGGTAGTAGAGACCCAGAACATGATTATAAATTTAGCCTTGAGCTATCCTCTCTATTTACAAATGCAACAACTAAAATATACCCTTGTGGTGCTCCATGCTATGGATTCTACCCTGATGATGTACTTAATGATATTCAATCTTTTTTAGAGAGGAAATAAATAATACTATTGAAATTATTTAAACTAAGCTTCTCGGAAGTTCAAAATAAATTATTAGTCATTCTTATATTTACAGCCTTTGCAATGATATATTCTACAACAGATATACTTGGGAATATTTTCTTCAATCGGACTTTATCTGTTTTTGGTGTACTTACAGGGTTTTCTTACTAATAATTACATATGTAATTATTGATTCTATAACAACTGCTGGTAACAAAAAAATATGGTTCTGTTGCAATTATTGACAGTTATTTAGATTAAATTTAGACTTTTATCTATCACATACTAGAAATACGAAAACTGCTAATGCTTCTTTCATAGGCTATGAATGGATGAGGATGTTTAAGAAAGGACAATTTAATATTTGGACTAAATTTAGAAACAAGTCTGAAGCTAGCTTTATATAGTTAATCCGATAGTTATTTGACAATAATGTTATAATATTTAGAAAAAATGTCATCATATAGCCAAGATTTCAGAGATATCGTAATAACTAAATATAAAGAAGGCCTAACAGACAAAGAGCTAAGTAATTTTTTTAATATAGATATCCGTACTACTAGATCTTGGATAAACTTATACGAGACAACTGGTGATTATAAATCTAAGCAAGGCTTGGGGTTGCGGTAGAGTAGCAACCTTTACAGATAAGGAAGCGATAGAAAGCTACTTAAGAACATATCCAGATGCAATGGCTTTAGATATTAGAGAAGCATTAGCTCCTGAAATACCTAGAAGCACATTTTATGATTGTCTTACCAGACTTGGTTTTAGTTTTAAAAAAAGACACCTAAATATAAGCAAAGAAAAGAACAAGATAGGCAAAGTTTTATAGAGGTTGTTGAGACTATTGAACCTAACAAACTTGTATATTTAGATGAAATGGGTATGGATAATAAACAGTCTGTACTAAGAGGATGGTCTCTTGTTGGTAAACCTAGCTATGGTGAAGTTATTGCTTATCAAACTCAGAGAAAAAGTATAGTTGCTGGTTATAACTATTTAGAAAAGAAGATTATAGCACCGCTAGAGTATACTGGATATACAGATACTCAAATTTTTAATCAGTGGTTTGAAGAGCATTTATGTCCTGAGTTAATTCCAAAGACTACTGTTGTTATGGATAATGCTAGTTTTCATAAGTCTCCTAAATTGGCTAAAATAGCAGAGAAGTTTGATATACAGATACTATACCTTCCTGCTTATTCTCCTGATTTAAATCCTATAGAAAAAATTTGGGCCAATTTTAAAAGAATTTTAAGAAAAGTAAATAATTCTTTTGATAATTTATCTGATGCTATTACTCACGTCTTTAGCACAATATTATCAGATTAACTATAAATGAATTATTTGATGTCTACAGCCCTAACTGTATCTAATAGAAAGTGATAATATTATTTTTATAATTTAATCAATAATTGCAACATAACCTTATTTTTATCTTATTAAGTCTTGCTGGGATACTAGCTTAAAATTAGCTAGACAAAAAATTTTTTAAAGTATCTAAGCCATACTTTGTTAAATATGCTTCTGGATGATATTGTACGCCATAAATTCTTAATTTTTTATGCTCAAAAGCCATTATTTCATTATCTTTTGTTTTAGCTATAGAAACTAATGGATTACTAATATTATCAACTATTAATGAATGATATCGTGTAACTTCAAACTCTTTAGAATGATTTTGATATAGTTGCGATGTTTTTAGCTGTCTAATTATAGAATTTCTTCCATGGTAAATTTGCTTAGCTTTTACTATTTTAGATCCATAATATTGAGCTATTAACTGATGTCCTAAGCAAATACCTAACAAAGGTAAATTATTTTCTTCACAATATTTTATAAGTGAATATAAATGTTTTAATTCATCAGGATGTCCTGGACCTGGACCAATTACAATATGGCTATATCCCCCTAAATCATCCCATAACTCATCTGATTTTAAAATTTTCACTTCAGAACCTAAATAAGTCAGATAATCAACAATTGTATTTGTAAAAGAATCATAATGATCAATATATAATATCATTTTTAAATCTCTAAAGTTGCAGGGATTAACCCTCTGACACTATTAACTAAATAAATATTATCGGCTAATTTCAAATCATTTAAAGTTATTTTTTTATACTTTAATTTATCTTTTAGGACTAAAGATTTTATTGCAATTCCATTTAAAGCTCCATCAACTGGTTCAGGGGTATATAATTTATCATCTTTTTCAACCACTATATTATGAAATCTTGTTTCTGTTATATTATCTTTTTCATTTAGATATATAAGTTCATAATTGTTAACTTCAGCAGCATACTTATCATGCATTTTAGCATAAAAACCACGTGTCGAAACATGTGTGGTTTTGTATTGAAAGAGCTTGTTTGTAGAATCCACTCTTTCCGGACAAATACCTAATTTTATACTCACTTTCACATTTGTATTTATCTGACTACTTTCGATTACTAAAGTTTTATCATAATCATATACAAGACGTATTTTATACTCTTTACTATAATTTAATCTATTAGAATAATTTAACAATCTATCTCTTATACTATAAATGTCTATTTCAAAAAATAATCTGCTTGCTGTGCTTTTAAGACGCTCAAGGTGCATATCTAGATTTCTAAATCCATTACAATAATAAATACTTTCTATTAATGAAAAATTTGGTTTATATATTTTTTTAATAAAATTAATTTTTGTATCCATCTCATCCCATTCAGACTGAACATCCGAGTATACTGTTACCCCCCCTCCTACACCGATCTGTAAGTAGTTTTGATATTTCTGTATTGTCCGAATAGCAACATTAAAACACATATCATTATTTGGTAAGATATACCCTATGCTTCCAGTATAAACACCCCTATTGCTTTGCTCTATTTGTTTTATTCGTTCCATCGTTCGTTTTTTAGGCGCCCCAGTAATTGAACCACATGGAAATAAATTATCTAATATTTGACTAAAAAATAAATTTTTATCTACTTTAGCAGATATCTTAGAAGTCATTTGTAAAATACCATTATATTCTTCTATCGAAAAAAGTTGATCGACATTAACAGTATGATTTTTTGCTATTGCTGATAAATCATTTCTTAATAAATCAACGATTATTAAATTTTCAGATTTATTTTTACTACAAGATTTCAGTTTATTATAAATTTGTTTGTTTTTTACATTATCATCTGTAAGCCTTGCTGTACCCTTCATAGGCTTTACAATTAAATTTTCACCCTCCTTCTTAAAGAAAAGTTCTGGTGAAATTGATATTATGTCTGGGTTTAAAAAAGGTAAATAAGCGGCATACTTAACAGCTTGCTGTTTTTTTAATTTAGCATATAATAAGCTGCTTTCAAATTTACAATTAGCTTCTATATTTTTAGTTAAGTTAATTTGGTAACTCTCTCCATTAATAAGAGTTTGATGCACTTTGTTAAATTTATTTTGATAATCTTTATAACTATTTGTATCCAGCATACAATCTAATGAAACATTAGTATCTGATACGGAAGGAATTTTTTTACTAAAAGAATCAAAAGCTATAAAATGAAGTAACTTACCATCATTATGTGAACGCAAATGTTCTAATTTTTCATTCAAATAATAACTCGCTTCATAACTAATATAGCCAGCTATACATAAGCCTTTTGATTGTAAATTTATTATTTCTTTAAGAGCTATCTTTAGTGATTTGCTATCATATGCTAATATTTCCTTAATAGGATTATAAAAATAATAACTTCCATTAGATGTTAAAGTATCCTCAAAGATAGCAAATTGTGGTAAATTATGCTTCATTATTAATTAATTCTTTTAGTTTTTTTCTATCAGTTTTGCCTGTTGCTGTTAAGGGAATTTCATCAATATACAAAATCCCATCTAATTTTTTGTACTCTGAGATATATTCGATCAAATTCTGATTTATAAAATCAAGAGAGTAATCATTATTAGCAACTAAAAGTGCCCAAATTGTTTCTCCCCATATATTATCTTCTTTTCCAACAATAACACAATTTTTAATACCATTTATTGCTAAAATTACATTTTCTAGCTCTATAGGTGAAATATTAGATCCTCCTTTTATGATAATATCCTTATATCTACCATAAAAAGTTAATTCATAAGTTTGCTTATCAAAACTGCCTATATCACCTGTTTCTAACCATTCTCCAATATTATTCAATGGGATCATATAATTTTTTATAAAAATTTTGCCATAATCGCTCTTCTCAAATTTTTCAATTTTTATATCAGTATCTGTAAAAATTTTAATTTTACGATTACTGTTTACTGTTGTATTTTGACCATAACCAAAAACTTCTGTCATCCCGATACCATTCAACAATGGTAAATTTAATTTTTGCGATACTAAAGCCTCTAATTTTTCAGAAAATATATCTCCAGCTACGCTTAAGTATCTAAGACTATTCCTTGAGGTAATATTCTCTTGAAGCAGAAAATAATACATTGTTGGTAATAGTGCTAAACTAGTAATATTAGTTTGATTTATTATTTTAACTAAAATTTTAGAATTAAACTCCCGTATCAATGTAATATTTAACCCCATAGCTAAAGCAGGTAAAATCTGGTACGAAAAAGCAAATGCATGATTTATAGATAATGCTACTAACAAATGATCATCATTTTTTAGACCTAAATTATTTACACTTGCTTGAGCATACTTAATTATTTGATTAATATTATGATAATGCTTTTGATAATAACCTGTAGTACCTGAACTTATATGTGCAGTTATAGCTTTTTGGTGTATAGTAAAATTATTTGTCTTAGGTAGTCCCTCTAAAAAACTCTTCTCATCTTTAACTAATATAATTTTTATTTTATTATCTTTAAACAGATATTTTTTATCTGTTATAAATATAGAGTTTTGCTCTATAATACTCTCCAACTCATGATTTATTAGTCTTGGATTAATTGGTACAAAAAGATCTATATCTGCTATCCAACTAGCTATATATAAACAAATTGAAAGTGGTGAATTTTTAAGGTTTGAAAATATTTTTCTATAACCATATATTTCTAATATTCTTGAGAGATCATAAGCTTTTGATAAAATTTCTTTATATGAATACTCTCTATCTTCAAAATAAATAGTTTTAGTAGAATTATGACTTTCGATATTTTTTAAAAATTTCTTAAGTAAGCACATTTTTATGTTCAATTTGTTATCTAAGCAACCTCTTAATATGATATATTAAATATCAAAAATAACATTTAAATTTTATTTATATTATGCAACAATCTTTATTTTTAAATGCTCTTGAAATATATATTAATTTAGGCTGTTCTGAAGAAGAACGATTTCATAAACAAATGATCAAAATTGATTTAGAGCTAGAGTTTAATCAAAGTTACTCTGCTAGTGACACAGATAACCTAGAAGAAACAATTTGTTATTATACTTTGAGGAATAATATCCAAACATTTTGTAATAAAATTAGCTGTAATCTTATAGAATATCTTGCTAAACAGATATTTTTATTTTTACAAAAAAAATATAGCGATGTAAATATAAGCTATTTAAAACTTATAAAAGCACCTCCTGTTTCTCAAATAGAATCAGCGGCTTTTATTATTAGGAACTAATATGCAATATATTATAGGGATTGGGACAAATGTAGGTTTTACATTAAAAAATATACATACAGCCATATCAATGATTGAAAAATCACCTAATATCAAAGTGCTAAAAAAAGCTAGTCTATATTCTAGTAAAGCATTACTAAAAAAAAATTCCCCAAAGGAATGGGATCTTAATTTCATAAATTCTGCCGTAAAGATAAAGGCTTCTTTAAAACCAGAAGAACTTTTAATAACTCTAAAAGATATTGAAAAAGATCTTGGCCGAGATCTTAATGCTTCTATATGGTCGCCTAGGGTTATCGACTTAGATATACTTACCGCCGGAGATTTTATTTTAGATAATAAACACTTAACTATCCCCCATAAAGAACTCGTTTATAGAAATTTTGCTTTAGGACCTGTATTAGAACTCGACAGGAGTTGGTATCACCCCAAGCATGCAGAAATTAACTTAAATACTAGATTAAACGAGCTAGGTGGTGTTGACAAACTAAAGCAACGCCTTTCTAATACAATGCGCATGGGAATAGTAAATTTATCTGATCAATCTTTTTCTGATGGGAATTTCGATGATGTTCAGCGTCAATCAAACCTACTCGAACTTCTCAATAGCGGCGCTGAGATTATCGATATAGGAGCTGAATCAACTAAACCAGATGCCCTAGCTATATCTATAGATGAAGAGTTTATTAAATTAGATTGCTTTTTAAGGCATTTAAAATCACAGTACCCAAAATTAAAATATAAACCTTTAATAAGTATTGATACGCGTAAATTAGAGGTTATGAAAAAAATATTAGAAAAATATCATGATATGATATGGATGATTAATGATGTTGAATGTAATGATATAAAGCAAAAAGCTAGATTAATTGCTAAATATAATAAAAAATATGTTATTACTCATAATTTAGGTATAACTAATAGAGATGAATACCTTGATAAAAATGATGCAATAGATAGTATTTGTAACTATATTGAAGATAAAAAATCCATATTGATATCCGAAGGCATAAAACATCAAAATATTTATTTTGATGTTGGTTTTGGTTTTGGTAAAAAATCAGATACTGCTAAATATCTATTAGAAAATATCACTAAAATAAGAGATAGATTAGGCTTAAAAGTCCTTGTAGGACATTCTCGTAAAGCTTCTGTTTTAGATCTACCTAAAAATGCTCCTATATATGTTTTAGATAGTGCAACAAGAAAATTATCATTAAAGTTAGAAAAATTAAATATTGATATTATCAGAGTTCATAAAATTTAATAGGGAAATATCATGCCATACCATCCTGGATTAGAAGCCATTTTGGATACTCCAGAAATCAGAAAGATCAAAAAACTAGATTTACAACAACAACGTGAAATTTTCACTAAACTATCTATTGATCAAATCAGGCGTATTCCACAGCCGGATATTTTAGAAAAAAATATACAACTAGAAAATAATACCACTCTAAGACATTATCAACCAAAGAGATCTAGTGATAAAGCTATTTTCTTTGTGCATGGTGGTGGCTGGTGCTTAGGCTCTATAGACACTTATGATCATGTTTGTAGGTATCTATGTGACCAAGGTAATATAAATATATTTTCTCTTGAATATGGCTTAGCACCTGAACATATTTACCCAACAGCACTTGAACATACCTTATATGCATATGATTGGTTATATGAAAATATTAAAGATTTTAATATAGCTGCTGATAATATTTTTGTCATGGGAGATAGCGCTGGAGGCAACCTTGTAACAATAGTCTGTCAAGAACGTCAAGAACGAATGCCTAAAGCTCAAATACTTGTATACCCTGCTGTTGATATGTATACAAAATATGAAAGTAATAAAAAATATGATGAATTTAAATACCATTTAAATGCTGATTGGTGTGAACTGTTTCTTAAAGCATATCTTGGCGATGAAATTTTCTCTAAACCAAAACAACTTAAGCAACCTACCATATCTCCTTTATTTTATAAAAATCTACACCAACCTGATACATTAATAATTGCTGCTACTCATGATATATTAATTGATGGCATATACGCTTATGAGAAAAAACTTAAAGAACAAGGTGTTTCTGTTGAAACATATTATGATGATGAGATGTTTCATGGATTTATAAATATAATAGGTATTAGCCCCTTGGGAAATGCTAAAAAAGCTCTCGATAAAGCTCTTGAATTTATTAACAAAAAATAATACTTAAAGAATATATTTATTATGGCCCCAATCTTTAAAACTGATAAAAAATATGGCAAACAATCTGAACAATTAATTAAAAAATTTAATGAATTACCAGCTTTTGTAGCTACAGGTGGTGAAATTATTTTTGTATCAAGTGATTTTCTAGAAGTTCATACTAAGTTTAATCTGACAGAAAATACAAAAAATTATCATGGTACCGGTTTTGGTGGTGCTATTTACTCATCTTTAGACCCTATTTATCCTTTACAATTTATCTATATTCTAGGAGATAAATTTGTAGTTTGGGATTTAGCGGCAAAGATAGAATATTTGAAGCCAATCGATCATGATGTATATGCAAAATTCTTATTAACCATAGAGCAAATTAATGACATCAAAAAAACAATCGAAGCTAAAAACAAAGCAGTTATAGATCTTCCTGTTGAATATACAGATATTGATAGCAACAATATCTATGCAAGAGCCTCAAAGACTATATACATAGCTGATAAGGAATACTTTAATAATAAAAGCAAATAATTAACTCTTCTATATTTTCTTTAAAGCATTAATTATTGCCTGTTGTGTAATGTGTTTTAAATTCTTAATATCTTGTTCTGTTGAATTTAATGGAGGCATCCAATAGATTGTATTTCCTAGCGGTCTAATTAAAGCTCCTAGTTTTAAAGCTTCCTGATACACATCAAAACCAAATCTTGGTTTATCTATATTAAGATCAGTAGCTATGATACTGCCGAGATTTCTAATATTTGTAAGAATAGGAATTTCTTCTTTTAAACTGATAAATGAATCTAGCATTTGAGCCTCAAGCTTTTCTATGTTATTTAAAATTTTCTCTTGCTCAAATATATCCAAAACACTATTTGCAACCACTGCTCCTAATACATTTCCACTATGAGTATGAGAATGTAAAAACGCTTTAGAAACTTCATCTTTATAAAATTTTTCATAGTATTTATTTTTGGTTAATGTAACACTAAAAGGTATCATTCCTGACGTAATTCCTTTTGAAATGCATAAAAAATCAGGTGAGATATCAAGATAATCAAAGGCAAATAATTTACCTAACCGACCTACTCCTGTCATTATTTCATCAAAAATCACATATATATCATTATCTTTACACCACTGGCATAGCCTATTCAAATAGTCCTTACTATATATTTTCATTCCTCCAGCGCCTTGACAAAGAGGCTCTACAATTAATGCATTAATATTCTGATGATTTTTCTCTAAATATTTTTTTGTTTCTAACCAGTATTGATTTGCATCAAACCATAAAGGATCATTTTTACCTGTTACATAAGGTAATTTCTTTATAATATAGCTATCAAATAAATGTGCCTTATATGGTTCAGAATATAAACCACAATCACTAACACTCATTGTTGCTAGAGTTTCACCATGGTATGAATTTTCTAAACATACAAACTTTGTTTTAAGTGGCTGATTTTGGATTTGTCTTAGATGTGTAGTCATTTTTAAAGCAATCTCTACTGCACATGAACCATCTCCTGCAAATAACGCTTTATCCATTGAAGTTAGTTTACATATTCTATTACTAAATTGTTCTATTTCTTCATTAGTGGTATTAGCAAATATAATATGTTCAAATTTATCTAGTTGATTTTTTAATCTATTTATAATCAAAGGGTGTCTATGACCTAAAGATTTACACCACCAGCTGGATATAGCATCAAATATTTTTCTATTATCTTGTGTATATAAGTAGCCACCTTCAGCTTTAACTATATGTAACGGAGGTACTTTTTCAAAATCTTTCATTTGCGTACATGGATGCCAAATACTCGTGCTATACATTATTGTAAACCTTAATGTCATTTTTAAGTTGACATAGATTATACTCAAGATATAGAATTGTTTGCAACTAGAAATACTACCAAGTAAAAAATGACTTTAGAACAAATCAAACAAATATATGATAAACCATTAACAGATTTAATATTTACAGCTCTAGAAACACATAAAAAAAATTTTGGTAATGATGTTGAGTTATGTTCATTAAAAAGTATTAAAACAGGTACATGCCCAGAAGATTGTAAGTATTGCCCTCAAAGTGGTCATTACAATACGAGTATTGAAAAACACCGCTTATTGGATAAAGACAATATTTTAAATGAAGCTAAGCTTGCTAAAAGTAATGGTTCAAAAAGATTTTGCATGGGAGCGGCATGGAAAAACATACCTAAAAAAGATTTAGATAAAGTTACTGAGATTATATCTGAAGTAAAGAAATTAGGCCTAGAGACATGTGTAACTTTAGGAAGTGTTAACAGTGAAGAAGCTACAAAACTAAAACAAGCAGGTCTAGATTATTACAATCATAATTTAGATACATCAAGAAATTATTATCCTAAAATTATCTCTACCCGTAAATTTGATGAAAGAATTCAAACGATAAAAAATATTGCTGAAGCAGATATTAATGTATGCTGTGGTGGTATATTAGGAATGGGTGAATCATTAGATGATAGGTTTAGTTTACTTTTAGAGCTTTTAGCCTTACCATCTGCACCTCAAAGCATACCTATTAATACCTTGATACCTATCAAAGGCACTCCTCTAGGAGATACTTATTCAGAGGCTCAAATTGATAATCTTGATCTTGTTAGATTTATAGCAACAACTAGAATATTATTTCCTAAAGCTAGGCTCAGATTATCCGCAGGCCGTCAAAATATGTCCACAGAAACCCAAACATTATGCTTTTTGGCAGGTATAAATTCAATATTTTATGGTAACAATTATCTAACTGTTAATAATGCTACAGTTAATTCAGATAATCTTTTACTATCAAAATTAGGGTTAAGCCACTAATTAACTCTATTATGATAAATCTAAAAAAAAAATATTTACAATATCAAAAAGATAATTTACTAAGAAAATTAATTATCTTAGACAGAAATAAAGATATTATTGATTTTACTTCAAGTGACTATCTGAATTTATCAAATTCAAGCAACCTAAAAGAAGCTCTATCTGATGGTTTTGATAAATATGGATTTGGAAGTCAAGGATCTAGCATTGTATGTGGTTATACTGATGTAACCAAAGAGCTTGAAATAAAATTTGCAAGTTTTGTAAATTATCCTAAAGCTATCTTTTTTAATTCAGGTTATATGGCAAACTTAGCCATTTATTCAACCTTATTTGATAAAAATAGTACTTTATTTGCTGATAAATACATCCATGCATCTACTATAGACGGAGTTAGATTAGCTCAAACAAAGCTTAGAAGATACAATCATCAAGATCTAACTCATTTAAAAAATATTTATAATAATAAAAGTTTTATTACTAGTGAAGGAATTTTTAGTACATCTGGAAGCATTAGTAAACTTGATCAAATATCACAGTTTGCCCCAAATAAATTAATCGTTGATGAAGCTCATAGTTTCGGAATTTTAGGAGAGAATGGTAAAGGTTCTATTAATAAATTTCAATTAACTTATAGAAACTGTCCAATAACCATATTTCCTCTTGGCAAAGCTTTTGGTGGAATTGGTGCTATGGTTTGCACAACAACCCAAATTGGTGAATATTTAATTCAATTTGCGAGAAATTACATCTATACAACAGCCCTACCACCTATGTTACTAAAGGCAGCTATACTACAACTTGAAAATCTAAAAAATGCTGATAATAATAGAAAAAAACTTTATGAAAATATTTATTTCTTTAATAGCTTATGTAAAGAAAAAAATTTAAAACTTTTCTCTAATGACATATCTCCAATTAGAAGTATCATTGTTAAAAATAGTAATCTAGCAATGACTATAAAAAATGAACTTAGAAAATATAATATTTTAGTTTCTTGCTTTAGATACCCTACAGTTCCTATAAACCAACCTGTACTTAGGTTTTCAATACATTCAAAAAATACTTTTGCTCAAATAGAAAAAACTCTGAATATTATAGGAGAGTCATATGAATATATATAGTAAAGTTAAAGCTAATTTCTCTAATGCTGATGCTTACTCTAAAAACTCTTCGGTCCAAGATCAGGTTCGAAATTTACTTTTGGAATATTCACATAAATATTCCAAACTCATTAATTACCATCATATTGATAATATCCTAAACTTAGGAGTTCGAGATTTCTCAGAACCACTAGTATTAAACCAGAAATTTCAACCAAAAAATATAGATATTGCAGATATTACTCCACCTAAAGAAACACATAAAAATAAATCTATGCGATCTTTTAAAGTTAATTTTGATAAAGATTTAGACCTTATAGATGGTAATTATGACCTTATATTTTCAAACATGTCATTTCAATGGAGTCAAAATTTTGAATTGCTAATAAAAAATATATCACAAAAATTAAATAACCGTTCTATATTAGCCTTTAGTACAGTTCTTGAGCAAAATTTTAAAGAAATAGATAGTATTTTACGGATAAATAAAATGCACAATATGTCTAGTATCATAAATTATATAAAAAAACATGAGCTTAAATGTTTGCATGATGAAGATTTCTACATATCTCTGGAATTTAATAACTTTAAGGATCTTATTAAACACCTTAAATCTACTGGTGTAAACACATATACTGGCAATAACAGACCAAATTATACTAATATAAAAAAACTATATTTAAACTCAGGAAAATTTAAACTTAGTTACCATATTGGTATTTTTATTTGTTTTAAGGAATAGAATCATGAAAAAATTTTTAATAATAGGTACAGACACAGAAGTTGGAAAAACATACGTTTCTACTAGCTTAATAAAAGCTTTTGAATCACAAAATATTAATTCTCTTTGCTTAAAGCCTGTTGCCTCAGGTAAAAGCAAATCCTCAAATATGTGTGAAGATGTTGAAAGCATATTTAATGCATATAACCAAAAGTTTTCTGATAAACAAATAAATTTAATTTCATTTAAAGAAGCCGTTGCTCCTCATATAATTGCTAAAAAAACAAATATAGATATTTCTTTAGACAAATTAACACTATTTGTAGAAAATAACTATAATCAAGACTTTGATGTTTTACTTGTTGAAGGAGCTGGTGGATTATTGACACCTTATTCAAACCAAGTGACACAATTTGATTTAATTAAAGCCCTCAATATACCTGTCTTACTGGTTTCAGCTATCAAAATTGGATGTATTAACCATACCTTACTAACCATTAATGAGCTTAGAAGACATCAAATTAATTTGATCGGATGGGTAGCTAATTGTAATGACTCAGATATTAGTTATATTGACGAACAAATTAAAACTATTGAGAGTTTTTCCAAACAGAAATCTTTAGCAAAAATAACTAAAAATGCTAGTTATTTAGATTTTATAGAACTTTCTAAAATACTAATATAGTTAATCTGATAATATTGTGCTAAAGACGTGAGTAATAGCATCAGATAAATTATCAAAAGAATTATTTACTTTTCTTAAAATTCTTTTAAAATTGGCCCAAATTTTTTCTATAGGATTTAAATCAGGAGAATAAGCAGGAAGGTATAGTATCTGTATATCAAACTTCTCTGCTATTTTAGCCAATTTAGGAGACTTATGAAAACTAGCATTATCCATAACAACAGTAGTCTTTGGAATTAACTCAGGATATAAATGCTCTTCAAACCACTGATTAAAAATTTGAGTATCTGTATATCCAGTATACTCTAGCGGTGCTATAATCTTCTTTTCTAAATAGTTATAACCAGCAACTATACTTTTTCTCTGAGTTTGATAAGCAATAACTTCACCATAGCTAGGTTTACCAACAAGAGACCATCCTCTTAGTACAGACTGTTTATTATCCATACCCATTTCATCTAAATATACAAGTTTGTTAGGTTCAATAGTCTCAACAACCTCTATAAAACTTTGCCTATCTTGTTCTTTTCTTTGCTTATATTTAGGTGTCTTTTTTTAAAACTAAAACCAAGTCTGGTAAGACAATCATAAAATGTGCTTCTAGGTATTTCAGGAGCTAATGCTTCTCTAATATCTAAAGCCATTGCATCTGGATATGTTCTTAAGTAGCTTTCTATCGCTTCCTTATCTGTAAAGGTTGCTACTCTACCGCAACCCCAAGCCTTGCTTAGATTTATAATCACCAGTTGTCTCGTATAAGTTTATCCAAGATCTAGTAGTACGGATATCTATATTAAAAAAATTACTTAGCTCTTTGTCTGTTAGGCCTTCTTTATATTTAGTTATTACGATATCTCTGAAATCTTGGCTATATGATGACATTTTTTCTAAATATTATAACATTATTGTCAAATAACTATCGGATTAACTATATCACGACAAGAGCAGCTTCGGTTACTAATTTCGTGTATATATCCAAGAGTTTATGAGTATATAAAAGATAATAAACAACATAGCATATTTCATTTACACCACCGACATTCTAAGTCAGGTATCAGAAGAGCTAAGCATTTTAAAACCTCTCTTAATGGGCTTAGTGAGGCTATCAATTCTATAAATTATATTTTAAAGATAGAAAGCTTAGAAAAGAGTTTTATTAAAGAAATTATAGATTTTATAAATAAAAATTTACAATATACTACATTTAGTGGGTCAATAAATGTTAACGATCATTCTTTGTTGACCCATATTATATTTGGGTTTATAGAATTTAATCGACTATATATAAATATTAATCAAAATATATTATCTTCAGAATTAAGGGCTTTCAATAGAGTATTTGTTGGGGTAAATATAAATATACGCAATAAAAATTCCAGAGAACATGTAAAAGAGTATTGGCGTAATTTTGTTGCTTGATTTTAGCCAAAATCTTGTTGCATTCTAAACCTTCTCCAAAATATTTTTTAACTTATAATCAGATTAATACCGATTTTATAGTTATTATGTATACTTATAAATTACTTAACCAAGTTTCTAACCTATTACACCCATCTATAAGATTTGGCATTGCTGATGTAATTATTTTATCGTTAGAAACATTTTTTTTATATATTTGTAATGCTTTATTACCATCAAAGTCAGTAGTTGCAACTCTAAATGTTAACTCTTCAGGAGGTCGGTAAAAATCTTCTCCTAGTAACATTGCAACACTGATTTCTGATAAAAGTATTTTGGCTAGCTGAGTACTAGATTTTATTTCTTGCTGAAAAATTTTCTCTTTAAAATTTTTAAAATTAATAAATAAATAAAAAGCGCCTTGTGGTTTTGGACAAGTTAATCCCATAGCAACAAATCTAGTATATAAATATTCGGCTGCGATTTTATAAATAGCAGTACATGCTAATAAATATGGCTTAATTGCAGTAAAAGAATCATATGCTGTTAAGGCTGCATACTGAATTGGGTTAGCAACACAGCTATAAGTTTCACTTATCATTACTTTCACAGCACTATATAATTCTTTAATATCATTAGGTATTAAACAAAAACCTAAACGATATCCTCCGGCTGTAAAAAACTTTGATAAGCCAGCTGTTACAATAGTTTTTTCTGGATAAAAATGCACCATTGAATCATATCCTTGATCACTAAAATTTATTCCTGCATAAATTTCATCAGAAATTACTATAATGTTATATTTTTGGCAAACCTTTGATAAATTTTCAAGATTTTGTTTACTATAAACTGCGCCTGTTGGGTTATTTGGACTATTTATAATTAGTATTTTCTGAATATTTTCATTTTTATTTAACTGATTTATTCGCTCACAACTTTTCACTAAATCTTTTGCTTGAAGACAATAGCTATACTGCTCAAAAGTCTCAGCAATAAAATAATCTTTATTGAGTAAGTTAGCTTGTGGAACATAGCTAACCCAGCTAGCTGATGGTACAATTAGAGGACCTTGTAACATACATAGTAATTGAAATAACAACTCTTTACTACCTGGCCCTACTAAAATATCCTCAGCAGTATAATTAAAACCAAATTCTTTTTGATAATACTTAGCAATTGCCTGACACAATTCATCTAAACCAGCTCCAGGAAGATAATTTTTCTTAGCAGCATGATCTTTTATGCTTTGTTGAATCTTGCGTGGGACGGCAAAAGCTGATTGGCCAAAGCCAAAATGACAAACATGCTTACCTTGAGAGCGCAATTTTTTAACATCATTATTTATGGCTAAAGTTGCGGACTCTTTTAAATTATTTATTTGGGGATTTATTTGTACCATGTCTAATGCCTATAGTCTCTATATTAATTTATCTTAAATTCACAAGCTGTAGTTACTTTGATTTCTTCTATTGAAGAAAAAGGAGACACCTCTAGTAACATCAAACCATCTTTTGAGTTATAAGTAAAGACTCCTTTATCTGTAACAATCATATTTACTACATTCTTACCTGTTAATGGCAAAGAGCATTCTTTAAGAATTTTAGCATCACCTTTTTTAGTACAATGGTCCATCATAATAATAATTTTTTGTGCTCCTGATACTAAATCCATAGCCCCTCCAGGGCCTTTAACCATAACTTTTGGTATCATCCAATTAGCAAGATCTCCCGTTTGGCTTACTTGCATAGCACCTAAAACAGCAACATTTATTTTACCTCCTCTAATCATTGCAAAAGACTCGGCTGAGTCAAAAAAACTAGCACCGATAGTTGTAGTAACAGTTTGTTTACCGGCATTTATTAGATCAGCGTCAACTTTTTCTTTAGTTGGAAAAGCTCCTATTCCTAATAAACCATTTTCAGACTGTAAAACAACATTAACATCTTTAGGTAAATAGTTTGGTATTAAGGTTGGCATACCAATACCTAAATTTACATAATCACCATCATGTAGTTCTTTAGCAATACGTTTTGCCATCCACTCTCGTTGTGGTGTTATTTTAGCTACACTATCTTCACCTGAAAGAGTCATCTGCTCAATGCGCTTTTCATATGACTGACCTTTTATTAAACGATTTACATAAATTCCTGGCAAATGAATCTGATTTGCCGGTAACTCCCCTGCTGCTACAATCTCCTCAACTTCAACTATACAAATTTGTCCTGATTTTGCACAAGCTTGATTAAAATTATTAGCTGTATTTTTAAAAATAACATTACCCATAGTATCGGCTTTATAACCTTTAACTATACTAATATCTGCACGAATTCCCATTTCTAAAACACAGTCTTTACCATCAATATTACGAGTTTCTTTATCTGCTGCCAATAATGTTCCATAAGCAGTTGGTGTAAAAAATGCTGGTATACCTGCTCCACCGGCTCTTAACCTTTCAGCAAGCGTACCTTGAGGTGTTAATTCAACTTCAAGCTCGCCATTTAAAAATTGTTTTTCAAAAACTTTATTTTCACCAACATAAGATGAAATCATTTTTTTTACTTGTTTATGCTGTAAAAGTAAACCTAAACCAAAATCATCAACCCCGGCATTATTACTAACAAATGTTAAATCTGTTATCGCAGATTTTTTTATTTCAAAAATCAAATTTTCTGGAATACCACAAAGCCCAAAACCACCTGCTGCAATGGTCATACCATCTTTTAATAAACCATCTAAAGCAGCAGCTGCAGAATCATATATTTTATTCATCTAAAAAATTTCCTGTAGTTAAGAATTAAAGTAGCTCTAAGATTGTTGCGATCCCCTCACCACCACCAATACATAAGCTTGCTAAACCATATCTTGCTTGCTGACGTTTCATTTGATGCAACAAGGTTACTAAAACTCTAGCACCACTAGCGCCGATTGGATGTCCTAATGATATCGCTCCACCATTTACATTTATTTTATTCATATCAAGATTTAACTTTTGCTTAGCTACTAAAGGTACAATCGCAAAAGCTTCATTAATTTCAAACAAATCAATATCATCAAAATCTAATCCAGCCTTTTCAATAATAGCTTGCATTGCAAAAACTGGACCTTCTGAGAAATCCTCAGGATCAATACTACTAGTCGCTGTAGCCTTTAATTTTGCAATTGGTTTTAGATTATATTTTTTTATAGCCTCTTCTGAGGCTAGCATAACGGCTGCTGCTCCATCTGAGATAGTTGATGCATTACCTGGGGTTATCGTTCCATCTTTTTTAAAAACTGTTCTAAGTGTATTTAATTTATTTATATCACCTCTAAATGGCTCTTCATCACGATCTATAGTAATTTCATCTTTTCTAGTTTTATAGACCACTGGAGCTATTTCATCAGCAAAAATATCATTTTTAACAGCATTTTGAGCAAGTTGATAAGACCTTGTCGCATACTTATCTTGCTCTTGACGTGTAATATTATTTTTAGCAGCTGTTTGCTCTGCTAAAACACCCATATGATTTCCTGAGTAAGGATCAGTTAAACCATCATGAATCATTAAATCAATAATTTGTGCATCACCCATACGTAATCCTGAACGTGCTTTGGGTAAAGCATATGCCGTATTAGACATATTCTCCATACCTCCAGCAATAATTATTTCAGCATTTCCCAGCCTAATTGTATCAGCTGCCATATGTACTGCTTTCATACCGCTACCACATACCTTATTAATTGTTAAAGCATGTGTTTTATTATATAAACCAGCCTTAAGCATAGCTTGACGAGCTGGAGCTTGGCCTATTGCTGCTTGTAATACATTACCCATTATTACTTCATCAATAGCTTGTATAGGCAATTTAGTTTTTTTAACTAAAGCTTTTATTACCGTTGCACCTAACTCTACGCTACTTACATTTGCAAGCTGACTTTGAAAAGCTCCTAATGGAGTCCTTAATCCTTCTACTAAATATACTGATTTCATATTTGAAATTTTAAAACTCACACTAAATTCAATACTAGCAAAAATTCATAAAAGACGATACTTATGCTATAGCTTTAAAGAATATTTTTATAATTATTTGATTTTAATAAATCTATATAAATACTTTATTAAACTATGTAAACTATGGGTGCTAAGAAACGATATACTTTAAATTAGGAGAGATAGTTACAATGTTTTCAAAAAACATACAAATAAAAGCTTAGCACATAGATTTTCAAAATATTTTAGACAATATTTATTATTCATATTACTATGAAGTTGTTAGACATGAATATTTTGCTACTATAGGTGATTCTGTAGAAAAACTAGCAGAAAAAGGAACTTATGCAATTTTGCTTGATGAGCATATTAAATTTAAAAAACCTATTGTAGCTCAAGAAGTAGAAGTTACTTGTGAATTTGAAAGAATATCTAAAATTAAATTTGTTGCTAATCAAAAAATACTTTCTAATAACAAAATATTAAGCACTGATAGATGTGAAATTACTTTTATTCCCGCAAATGGTGGCAGACCATTTATACCAAAATATTTAGATTCAATGTATCCATACACTAACTCTTAATTAAATAGCTCTAAAAAAACAAGTTATTCTCCAAAGAGGAACTATACTTACTTAAAATATCATTATATAATCGAAATAAATTTATTAATGATATTTTATGAGGTTCTTCAATGTCTGTAAGAAATAAGGTTACATTAATAACAGGTGCCGCATCTGGGCTTGGGTTAGGAATGGCTACAGAATTTGCAAAACAAGGTGCAAAGGTCATGATTGCAGATTTAGATCTTAATAAAACTACAACCATAGCAAAAGAGCTTTCACATAAATATGATGTAGAGACATTAGCTATACAAATGGATGTCACAAATGAAAAACAAGTCAAAACTGGTATTAATAAAATTGTGGAAAAATTCGGCCAGCTTAATATAGTTATAAATAATGCCGGTATTCAAATAATATCTCCTATCGTTGAATTTGAAGTCTCTTCTTGGAGGAAAATTTTTGATATTCATATGACAGGAACACTTATGGTTTCACAAGCAGCTATGCAACATATGATTGATCTAAAAACTGGGGGGAGAATCATTGTAATTGGTTCTCTACATTCTGTTGCTGCATCTAAAAATAAATCTGCTTATATAGCTGCAAAACATGCTCAACTTGGATTTGTAAGAGCATTAGCTAAGGAAGGTGCTGAACATAATATTTCATCCAATATTATTTGCCCAGGTTTTGTACTTACTCCATTAGTAGAAAAACAAATCCCCGAGCAAGCCAAAGAGCTAAATGTCTCTGAAGAAGAGATAGTAAAAAATATAATGCTTGGTAGTACTGTAGATGGTGAGTTTACAACTGTTCAAGATATTGCAGCTACTGCTATATTCTTAGCAGGATTTAAAACTAATGCATTAACTGGACAAAAACTTTTAGTTAGTCATGGCGCTGGAATGTAATCTTTTAAGATTAAATATATGTTATATTTAATGATACTCTTTATATTATTTTAAAATTTAAATGCATTCTTCTATAAGGAAAAAAATAGGTCAGCTTATTATGATGGATTTTCGCTATTGGGGCAAAGATTCAAATAATAAAGCTATACCTTTTATAAAAGTTGATGATTTAATTAACAAACTTTTTAAAAATTATAATTTAGGTGGATTTATTCTTTTTAAAGAGAATATCGAAAATAATGAGCAGGTTATATCTTTATTAAGAGATTTACAATCAAATATTACTACACCTCTCTTTTTTGCTATTGATCAAGAAGGAGGAAGAGTTAACCGGATCAAGCAAGGTACTAGTGGATGTGGTAATATGGCTTTAGCTGCTACAGATAATCCACAAAATGCTTATAATATGGCTAAACTAATTGGCGATGAACTTTATAGTTTAGGTATCAATATAAATTTTGCTCCTGTGATTGATATCAACTCAAATAAAGACAATCCTATTATTGGAATTAGATCATATTCTGATGATCCTAATATTGTTATAAATTATGCTAAAAATACTATAAAAGGTCTTAAAAAATCCAATATTATAGACTGTGTGAAACATTTTCCAGGGCATGGAGATACAGCTACAGATAGTCATTTAGGTGAAGTATCACTTAATAAAAATCTGGATGAGCTAGTTGCTAATGAACTTTTACCTTTTAAAGAATTAGCACTAGATTATAGTATGGTTATGTCTGCCCATATAAGTGTTCCAGAACTAGATAGTTCCACACATACATCTATCACTACTGATACAGATATTTATTTACCTGCAACACTTTCTTATAGAATAATAACAAAATTATTAAAAGAGCAAATGCAATTTAAAGGTTTGGTTATATCTGATGCTATGGACATGAAGGCTATAGCTGCACATTTTGGAACTATTGAAGCAACTAAGCTAGCAATACTAGCTGGTATTGATGTAGTTCTAATGCCAATAAGAATATGGTCTGAAAAAAACATCTATAAATTAGAAGAGCTTTTTATTGAACTAGAGAAAGAATACTTTTCGAATTCTAATTTTGCTAAAGCAGTTGATAATGCTTATGAAAAAATTCTCACTTTTAAAAAAAATCATAAGCTTAATGAAAGCCTTTTATTTAAAACATCAAAAAATGAACAGCTTCAATTAGCAAATAAAATAATAAACTCTAAAGCACATCAAAAAATAGCTTTAGACATAGCTAAACAAAGCACAACTATTGTAAAAAACTCTGGAATAATTCCATATGAACTAAATAATCATAATAATATTCTTATTATAGATAATGATAATAGTCGTCTCAGTGATTTTCACCAAATATTTAAAAAACTAATTTCTAACAAAAATCTAAATATACAATTATCAATTAAAAATATTAATGATAAAAATCTCCAAAAAGATATAGAAAAAGCAAACCTTATTATACTAGTTTCAGCTAATTTGCGACAATATAGCCAAAGATATAGTGAATTAACAGCAATTAAACCTAAGCAAACTATTAATATAGCAGCACTAACGCCCTATGATATTGAACATATAAAAAATATAGAAAATTATATATGTATTTATGGTGCTACATCTATTGATCAGACAAACTATACTAAAGCGTCTCTACTAATTAATATTCAAGCTGCTCTTGAAAATATTTTTAGTAACAAGCCTATATTAGGTAAATTACCAATTCGTATTTAAAGCTATTAAGTCTTATTAAATTAGCTTTAGACTTTTCTAAGTCTCATATTATAGTGTCTAACTCAGACACCCCAGCACATTATTAATAATATTTTTTTGAATCAATGCTAAATCACTATTTTTATCGTTAATCTGACATAGCTCATAACATGCTTTCCATAAACACCAAGCTTTTGCTCTTAACCATACATCAGAATTATGATTCATTTCTTTTATAAATAGCTTTCGAGATTTTCCATAAAAAAGTGTCCATGCAATAACAAGATCACAAGCAGGATCACCGATAGCCATTCCACCAAAATCAATAATTCCACTTAAATTAGCATCTTTTATCAAAATATTTCCACTAGCTAAATCACCATGAATCCAAACAGGTTTACCTTGCCATTTAGTTGAACAGGCCTTCTCCCATAAGCTTAAAGCAGAATTAACATCTATAATACCCTTCAATTTTTTTATTTGTTCTCTAGCGTCTTTATTATAAATACTTATATGGTCTCCTCTCCACCAATTGTGTTGCCCTGGCTCAGGTCCTTCCACGCCTCTTACACTTTGCAACTCTCTTAAAAAATTAGCTAAATCTAATGCCAAGACCTCTAATTCTTTATCATTAATTTTTAGTTGGTTCAAGCTTTTACCCTCAAGCCACTTATAAATAGAAAATGAATATGGATAATTATCAGATGATATACCCATTTTAATAGGCATAGATATTAGAGTGGTTATGTATTTTGCTAGTTTTGGTAATAACTCTTGCTCTATAGGTACTTTTAAAGCATAACTTTCAGCTGTTGGCATACGGATTAACAGCTTCTCTCCAATTCTATAAGTTCTATTATCATATCCTTGTTTTTCTACAGATTTAATATCCAAATGTGAATACTCAGGAAATTGCTCCTTTATAAGTCTCTTTGCAAGCACAGCTGTAATATTATTACTATTCATAATTAGAGAACTCTCTTAATATGGTAAATCATTGATGTTAACATTAATAAAGTGAGGCTTAATATCTTCTTTTAGATAAATAGCCAAAATTTCTTTATGATTTAGCAATAATGCTTTACACACTCTGTGCATACCATCAATTATTTTACCTTCTTTGCATAATATAATTGGATATTTTAAATCTGCGTTATTAATCAACCGCATATGCTCTACTATATTTTTACATGTAGGTCTTTCTGAACCTAAGTCATACCAATATTCAGATTCAATTTCTTTTATTTCAGTTAAATTTATTAGTTTTGGCTTAATGTGTTTTGTCAGTTCTATTATTTTTTTAACATCCCATATCAATAAATCATTTTTAACTTTTCTAAAATGATATTGAGGTCTAATTTCACTCATTATATTAGCTCACTTATCATATTCAAACCTATAATCCCTTCATTTAAAAGAGATACATCACCAACTTGATTAGCATACCAAATTATCGTAACAGAACTATATATAGCTCTAAGTATAGCTATTATGTGAATATTACTTTCAACTTCTCCATAAATATTCCAAAATACTGAGTGTACTTCTTTAGGTAAGTATTGATATACGATAGCAAGGTCTATTCCTGGATGAATAAGTTCAGAATCTCCCCAATCTATAACCCCAGATAAGTCATTATTACTTATGATTAAATGTTTAGCATATAAGTCTCCATGACATAATCTAATATCTTTAGGAATAGTAATATTCATATTTTCTTTATAAAAGCTTTCTATTCTAGAACAATCATTTAGTAAATTATTTTCTAATAAATAGTCTAGACGTTTTTTGAAATCCGAGTATCTAAGCCTAAAATTTAACCTACTAATTTGATCTTCTTTTATACCAAGTGAAATACATTTTTCTATAGGAATGTTGTGTAACTCTTTTAAAAAAATTGCTAACTTCTCTACTATATTTATTCTATAATTACGGTTTAATTTAGCATTATCAGCAGTTAATCCAAATATATAATTATGAGCATAAAAATCATATTCAAATAGTTTTGGCGAAGAGCATATATAGTTAATCTGATAATATTGTGCTAAAGACGTGAGTAATAGCATCAGATAAATTATCAAAAGAATTATTTACTTTTCTTAAAATTCTTTTAAAATTGGCCCAAATTTTTTCTATAGGATTTAAATCAGGAGAATAAGCAGGAAGGTATAGTATCTGTATATCAAACTTCTCTGCTATTTTAGCCAATTTAGGAGACTTATGAAAACTAGCATTATCCATAACAACAGTAGTCTTTGGAATTAACTCAGGACATAAATGCTCTTCAAACCACTGATTAAAAATTTGAGTATCTGTATATCCAGTATACTCTAGCGGTGCTATAATCTTCTTTTCTAAATAGTTATAACCAGCAACTATACTTTTTCTCTGAGTTTGATAAGCAATAACTTCACCATAGCTAGGTTTACCAACAAGAGACCATCCTCTTAGTACAGACTGTTTATTATCCATACCCATTTCATCTAAATATACAAGTTTGTTAGGTTCAATAGTCTCAACAACCTCTATAAAACTTTGCCTATCTTGTTCTTTTCTTTGCTTATATTTAGGTGTCTTTTTTAAAAACTAAAACCAAGTCTGGTAAGACAATCATAAAATGTGCTTCTAGGTATTTCAGGAGCTAATGCTTCTCTAATATCTAAAGCCATTGCATCTGGATATGTTCTTAAGTAGCTTTCTATCGCTTCCTTATCTGTAAAGGTTGCTACTCTACCGCAACCCAAGCCTTGCTTAGATTTATAATCACCAGTTGTCTCGTATAAGTTTATCCAAGATCTAGTAGTACGGATATCTATATTAAAAAAATTACTTAGCTCTTTGTCTGTTAGGCCTTCTTTATATTTAGTTATTACGATATCTCTGAAATCTTGGCTATATGATGACATTTTTTCTAAATATTATAACATTATTGTCAAATAACTATCGGATTAACTATATCATTAATAATCCATATAGTATTATCCCAGCCTTCCCCAAGAAATTTAATCTTATCAACTTTAATATCCGATAGGTTTGCATTAATAATTTTTATAGCCTGCTCAGGAGATTTTATATTTTTATTTTCCCATGGTTTCATATTAATGCTTTTAAATTTTCCAATATATTTTATAAATTAACTCACTACCCTCTAAAACAAAGAGGAAATACTATTTTACCAGCTAAGTTTAGCTTTATAAACATACTAATAGAATCATGAAAAATCAATAAGTCTTAAGTTTTAATTAGTTTTAGAACCAAAAAACTCAAAATGGATGTCTTTATCTTTTATACCATTTCTTAAGAGTTTCTCCTGGATAGAAAGCATAAAATCTTTTGGTCCACAGAAAAAATATTGTGCTTTTTTACTTTCATCACCTAAATATTCATTAACCATATCTATATTAATCAAACCTTGCTTTGCATTAGATTGCTCTGTATTCTCGTAAAAATATATAGTTTTCAATCTAGAATTTTCTTTTGATAACTTCTCTAATTGCTCTACAAAAGGATGCTCCAACTTGCTTTTTTTACCACAAATAAAAAATATTTTTCTTTTATTTTCAGTTTTTAACTCTGATAATAACATGCTCATTAATGGAGTAATACCAATTCCTGCGGACATTAAAACTAATGGTTTATCAATTACTTGTTCTAAATCCAAATAAAACTCCCCACATGGTGGAGCAACTTCAATTCTATCACCTACATTAATATTATCGGATAAATGTTGAGATACGGCCCCATTTACTTCTTTTTTTACAGTTATTCTTAAATAATCTTCATTAGTCGCTGATGAGAGACTATAGTTTCTCATAGTTGTCGTATCTTGATATGGAAATCTTATTGTTATATATTGTCCTGGTTTAAAATTGAATTTATTAAAATAATCATTTTTTAAATAAAATGATTTAATATTTAAACTTTCTTTTTCTTTCTTAATAATTTTAAACTCTTTGAAATCATTCCAACCATATTGTTTTAAGTTTTCACTATAGATATTTTTTTCTCGTGCAATAAAAATATTTGCTAATAGGTTATAAGCTTCTTTCCAAGCTACTATAACATCACTATCATCATCTAAATTCAGGACTTCTTTAATTGATTCTATTAAATTATTACCAATAATTGGATAATGCTCAGCTTTAACTTGTAATGAAGCATGCTTTTGAGCAATTAGCTCAACTGCTTCTCCAAGTATGTCTAAATTATCTATATTTTTTGCATAAGCTAAAATAGCAGCTGCTAAAGCCTCTTGTTGAGAAGAATCTTTTTGCCGAGATAAATTAAAAAACTTTTTAACTTCAGAATTATGAGAAAACATTCTATTATAAAAATGCTTTGTTAAAGCAACCCCACTTTCTTCTAATATTGGAATTGTTGCTTTAATTGTATCTATATTTTTTTGACTTAACATGATTTTATCCTTATAGTAAATCTAAATATATTATATTATAATAATATATATTATAAATACATATTATATTTGTATAGAATATATTTTATACTTTTAAAAAATATTTAAAACTCTTAAGTATATGCATTTAACTTCTTTTACTGATTATTCCCTAAGAATATTAATAATATTAGGATCAAACCCTACACAAAGATATAAAACAAAGGATTTAGTTAAGACTCTTGATATAAAACTTAATCATGCCACAAAAATTATTAATAATTTAGCAAATAAAAAATATATTGAATCTTATAAAGGTAGGATAGGTGGAGTTTGCATATCACAAGATCTTTATGCTAAAAAATTATCTGAAATTATAAAACAATTAGAGCCTCTAAATATAGTTGAATGCTTTAAAGATGGCAGATGTCCAATACTACAAAACTGTAAATTAAAAGCAATACTAAGCACAGCCACTGATAATTTTACACAAACTTTAGAAGGTTATACTTTTTTTGATATTTGCAATATTTCATCAGTATAAAATACTAAGTAAATTAATACTTAATGTCTTTATTTGCTACTAAAGTAGCTCCATCATTCCTATCTAATATAAAAAACTTATCAGAGTCTAGCGCTTTTTTATAATCATTAAATGCTAAAGGATTTAGTTTTTTAGGATTATCTTTTACAACCAAGAGGTTTAATTGACTAGAATTATTCCAGTATTTTACAAAACTGCAAAATTTCATCATATATTTATCAATATTTGAGTTTGGAAAAGCTCTAACATCATCGAGCTCTCCCTCATCATTAAGAATAATAACTTTATGTTTCGTATAAAAAATAATGTCATAAAATCGATCACTCTCAAAAACTTTAGCATCAGGATATTTTTTATATATTTTTGATACTTCTTTAGCGATATTGTACTTATCGCTATGATCAAAATAGTCTCCAATAGTATAACCTAAATTAGCAATAACTATCATCATAAGGCAAATATAAGCTACCAATCTACTTACTGAGAATTTTCTAAGGGCTTTATTTAGGTTTATTACAACAAAAATTGCAAGAATTGCTATTGTTGGAAAAATTACAAAAAATATATGCCAGTATTGCCAATATTCAGGAATACATAAAACTCCAATTGCTGCTATAGGCAATATTGCAAATATAGCTACAATACTTCTAAAACTTAATACATCCCATCGACTAAATCCTTTAGTATCAATTTTTTTTAAATGAATAGCTACTAAAATTGATAATGGTAATATTACTGGCCCTAAATATCCAAATAAGAAAGATTGAGAAAAACCGAAAAAAATAAAAACAAATATAGCCCATATAAATAAAAACCATTTATCACTATTTTCTCTGCGATTTTTAATGCTTTTTTTAGAAAGAAAGTTTTTTAAAGCTTGAGGTAAAAATAGTGTCCAAGGAAAAAAAGCTGCCATAGTTGCTAACAAATATATAATTTTTGATACATTTCTATTTTGTTCATCCGTAGAGTATCTTAGTATTTGCTGTACGACTATATAATAATAAGCAAAATTTGGGTGATATTTTTCAACTGCAAATATCCACGGCAAAGATACTATCGCAACAATTACTAACCCTAGGTATAGTCTAATATCTAAAAGCTTCTTATATTCTCCAATAAAAATACTATATAAACCAACTATAGCCATAGGGAAAACTATCCCCATCAATCCTTTTGTCATTACGGCCAATCCAGCAAATATAAATGCTAATATAAGCCAATAAGTACTTTTTTTATAATTATTTTTATATTTAAGGCTAACCCAGTAACTTAACATTGTCATATTAAGAAAAACTGCTATAGCTAGATCCATATTTAAGTATCTACCTAGAAACAAAAACAATATCGTACTTAAACTAACAAAAACTGATAGTAAAGCACTTTTGCGGCATTCTAGGACCTTTCTTACAGTAATATATGTAAATATCAGGCACAATCCTAGTAATGCTGGATTCACTAGTCTTGCTCCCCAAGTATTTTCTCCAAAAACACTCATAAAAATACAACTCAACCAATATACTAATGGCGGTTTATGAAAGAATATCATCCCATCAATGTATGGAACTATAAAATTATGATTTGCTAACATTTCTCGTGCTACTTCAGAATACCTAGTTTCATCAGGAGCATAAAAATTAGGCACTCCATACATACAAAATGCCAGTATTATAATAGCTAGAATAAATATAATATCTTTAATTTTATTGTTCATAATACCTTTAAAAATTAATTTTCATGAAAAAAAGATTTAGCTAAGTTAATTGTTTTTTGGATATCCTCATCGCTATGAGCTATCGACATAAAGCCAGCTTCATAAGCAGATGGAGCTAAATAAACACCATTATCTAGCATATACGCAAAAAACTTATTAAATATTTTTAAGTTTGTTTTACCAAGGTCTGAAAATGTGCTTATTGAGACTCTTTCATTACAGAAATATAAACCAAACATGCCTCCTAAAGATTTTGCATGAAAATCAAAATCATATAATCTTGCAGCTTCGTTTAAACCATCTACTAATTTCTTGGTTTTTTCCTCTAAATTATTATAAAAATCACTCTCAGCAATTTTTTCAAGAGTTTTTAATCCAGCTGTCATTGCTATAGGATTTCCTGAAAGAGTACCAGCCTGATATACAGGTCCTGCAGGTGAAATCATCTGCATAATATCTTTACGACCACCAAATGCTCCTACGGGCATGCCACCACCAATAACTTTACCTAAAGTTGTAATATCTGGTTTGATATTATAAACACTCTGAGCACCACCAAGAGCGACTCTAAAACCCGTCATGACCTCATCAAATATAAGCAGGCTATCATTTGTATCACAAATATTCCTAAGCTTAACTAAGAAATCTTCATTTGGAAATATCATATTCATATTTCCAGCAATGGGTTCTATTATGATACAAGCTATTTCACTTTTATATTTTTCAAAAAGTACTTTTATAGAATCAATATCATTAAAGCTAGCTACTAGAGTATCTTTAACAACATCCTCTGGTACGCCTGGGGAATTCGGTTGTCCTAAAGAGAGAGCTCCTGAACCTGCAGCTACCAAAAACTCATCAGCATGACCATGGTAGCATCCTTCAAATTTTATAATCTTATTTTTTCCAGTATATGCTCTAGCTAATCTAATAGCACTCATAGTAGCTTCTGTACCTGAGTTAACAAAACGCACTTGCTCAATATTTGGCATCAATTCAATTATTTTTTTTGCAAGGTCTACTTCTTGCTTACATGGAGCTCCATAACTAAGTCCATTTTCAAGCTGAGTTTTTATAGTGTCTAAAACATCATTGTCACCATGACCTAGAATCATTGGCCCCCATGACCCAATATAGTCAATATATTTATTCCAATCCACATCATATAAATAAGCCCCTTTAGCTGATTTAATAAATTTTGGAAAATCCTGACCTACGCTTCTAAAAGCTCTAACTGGTGAATTAACTCCACCAGGTATATATTGTTTGGCTTCTTGAAATAAACTTTCAGAGCCTAATTTATTCTCCATTTCCTTGTTCCTGTTCTAGTCTCATTTTATTAATTTTCTGCTCTACTGACTGCATCAATAAACTTGCAGTATTAATTTTTGTTGCCTTATAAATTTCTTGAATACCTGTTGGACTAGTAATGTTAATTTCCGTTAACTTATCACCAATCACATCAATACCAGCAAACATAACTCCTTGCTTTTTTAACTTTTTAGCAATTTTTTTAGCCATTTTATAGTCATCATTTTGTAGCTCTCTAACTTCTGCTGTAGCTCCTGCTGCTAAATTACCACGATTATCACTATCACTAGGAACTCTTGCTAATAAATATTTAATAGGTTCACCATCAACAATTAGGATTCTTTTATCACCATCTTTTATTGCTTTTTGATAGTCTTGAACCATAATGTATCTAGATTGATGCTGTGTTAAAACCTCTAGAATAACATTCTTATTTTTATCCCCTTCTTTTATTCTAAAAATAGAACTTCCACCCATACCATCTAATGGCTTAACAATAATATCCTTATATTTTACATAAAATTGATTAATCTTTTTATAACTTCGTGTAATCAATGTGTTCGGAGCAAACTTATGATAATTTGAAATAGCTACTTTTTCATTAAAATCTCTAAGAGCTTGTGGATTATTAACTATCAAGACATTGTTTTTTTTGGCTAAATCAAGCATATATGTCACATATATATACTCCATATCAAAAGGAGGATCTTTGCGCATAAATATACAATCTAAATCCAATAATGAAAAATCATGGTGCTGCGATAAGATTTCATACCAAATCTGTTTTGCTTTATGTATTTTTATTTTTAGAGCATCGCCCTTAGGTTTACCGTTAATTATTGACAAATCATTTAAATAAAAGGTATAAATCTCCCAGCCTTTATCTTGAGCTGCTTGTAGCATCATAAAAGTACTATCTTTAGAAATATTAAAAGTATTTAAATCATCTATTATAAATCCTACTTTCATTCTTTATCCTATTTTATATCCAATGTATTTTTTTAAATCTTTACCATTTAAAATATCTATTATATTTAGCATTTTTTTATTAGGGAATTGAAGTTGCTTAAACCTTATGATTTTATCATTAGTCGCAACATCAAATCCTAGTTTTGAAACTTCCAAAATTATTCCTGAACTTTTCTCACTTTGTTGATCGAGTATTTCAAAACCATTTATTTTAATAGCTTGCTTATCTAATATAAAAAATGCTGATGGCCAAGGTGTGAATGCTCGTATATGACAGCTTATCTCCCATGCAGTTTTATTAAAATCAATCAACCCTTCAGCTTTTGTGATTTTATGTGCATAAGTTGGCTCACCCTGTTGAGCTGTTGCCTTAATACTGTCAATTTTGTTTAAAGTTTCAAGTAATGGCTTAATTGATAATTTAGCGAATTTGTCATGCAGAGTTTGTGATGTATCACTATCTTTTATATCAATTTCAAATGTATTTAATATATTTCCAGTATCTAATCCTTCATCCATTTGCATTATACAAATACCTGTCTTATCATCCCCAGCTTGAATTGCTCGCTGAATTGGTGCAGCTCCTCGCCATTTTGGTAATAGTGAAACATGAATATTCAAACAACCATATTTTGGAATATCTAGAAATGATTTAGGTACAATTATACCATATGCAATAACTATAATAATATCAGGATTTAGTGCCTTTAATCTATCTAAAATCTGTGGTTCTTTTTTAATTGAAATCGGTTGCAGAATTTCTATATTATTGGCTAATGCTACTTCCTTAACTGGCGAATACTGAATTTTTTTGCCTCTGCCTTTTGCCCTATCAGGCTGTGTAAGTACTGCTTGGATATTATACTCATTCTGATATAAATCTTTTAAAACTTGTGCAGATATATCAGGAGTTCCCGCAAAAACAATATTTAATTTTTTCATTGTATTTATGCTCCTCTAAAAGCAAAAGATATAAGCTGAGCATCATTTTGTTCATTAAAAGGTAAACAAATATATTTCAAATTTGATATACCATTTTTAGCAGCTATCTTTATTGCAACTTTTAAATTTTCTTCACACACCATATTTTGACTCTGATTTCTTGAAGTTTGATGTCCAACAATATTTATTCTACCGAGATTATTACTTAAATCATCTCCATAGTTTATTTTTTTAACTACCACACTACTTTCAGCTATTGCATTACCTTCAAGAAATATAGAACTTGATAAAAAAACACCTTTAGACTCGGTTCTTACGCTTTCACCAAAAGCTTTTATACAGCCCAAAAATACCAAAATCACCAGAAATATATGAATTATATTTTGTTGAATCCTAGTCATCTAATTTTAATCCCTAAAAGCATATGCTCTTAATTGAACACTACTTAATTCATTAAGTTGCCCTTCTGGATATAAACAAACATATCTAATCTCATTAGCTCCATGCTTAGCTGCTATTAGCATCGCTTTATTCAAGCTTTGATTACAAAGCTTTTGAAAGTCTTTTTCATCATTTATAAAAGTTACTGTTCTAATTTGTCCTATATTACCATTAGCGTCACTTTGATAATGAAGATTAAACACTTTAACTTTATTTGGATCAGTAGCAGGAAGTTTTGCAGCATATTTTGCTAGAAACACTCCTTTAGTTTGATAGCTTTTATTTGAGGTAAAAAAATATACGCAACTGCCAAATATTATTAGGATAATTACTATATACATTACATTTTGCTTGAATCTATTCATTTGTGATATCTTCTTAACTCTATTGTTTAGTATAATATCACATCTATATACTTTGCTAAATTTAAAAATCGCCAAAATACTCCCATATAATTAAGTAGTAATTCTTCAAAGAGTCATTATTCTAGCAAAGTGGTAAAACTGCTAATTCAATTCTCACAAAATATTAATTTATCATTATTAAATATATTAGATAGTATTGTATATTTACTTCTTCTGTTATCTTGACATGTATAGATAAGGTTACAAATTTTATAAAAATTTACTATTTCTAAATTAGTAAACACGTATATAAACATTTCCTAAATATAATTTATCTCCCAACAATTATGAATATTTTTATTAGATAAAAAGTCACGAGAAAGGCATTTTTTATCAATATTTGCACACTTGAATTTTTTTAAGATTTCTTCAGAAATTTTAAAGCGGCGATAATTGTTTGAAAAATAAAGTATTCCATCTTTTTTTAGTAAGCTCATTGATAAATTAATAAGCATTTCATGATCACGTTGGACATCTAATATATCATCCATACGTTTAGAGTTTGAGAAAGTTGGTGGATCTAAAAATATTACATCAAATTTTTGAGTGGACGATTTAAGCCAACTAATACAGTCAGCTTGAATAAACTCATGTTCAGATACATTTAATTCATTAAGTTTAAAATTACGTTTACCCCAATCAAGATAAGTATTAGACATATCTACACTTGTGACTTTAGCCCCTTTTAAAGCAGCATGTACACTAGCTGTGCAAGTATAGCTAAATAAATTTAATAAAGTTTTATTCTGTGCTGATTTTGCTACTAACTGTCTAATCTTACGATGATCTAAAAAAATCCCAGTATCTAAGTAATCTTCAAAATTCACGTAAAACTTAGCATCAAATTCATTTATAACGTGAAAATTATTATTATCATTTTCTTTTTGATACTGTTCTTTGCCCTTCTGACGCTGACGTACCCTTGTATGAATGTTTTCATACTTCACATCAAGTGTCTTATGTATTTGATAAATAGCTTGATAAAATCTCTGTTTAGCCATATTTTGATCTATAGTTGAATCTGCACGGTATTCTTGTAAAAAGACATGCTCACCATAGACATCTACTGCTACTGCAAAAGTTGGAATATCCGCATCATATAAACGATAACACTCTATATTTGCTTGCTTTAACCATGGTTTTAAACTTTTGAGATTTTTTTTAAGTTTATTAGAAAAATCTATATGTTCATCTGACTTTAGTGCACTAGCCTCTGCTATTCGAACATTTTTCTCAAGCTGACTTTCGTGTTTAAACTTAGCATGCTCATTAATATCAAATTGATATAAAATAGTTTCAATTGCGCCATTATAAAATTTATTACGCTTGGTGGATCTAAGTTGCATTTCTTTTATAGATTCAGCAAAACTTGTAAGTATTGCTACTTTCCAACCATAAAAATCTTGAGATAGCCTATCACCAAAACCATTAAATATATCAAGAAGCTCATCAAGCTGATCACCATATAATCTTTCACCATACGGTGGGTTTGTGACTATTAAGCCATCATTTTCAAACACATTTTCAATATCTCGGATATCTTGACGTTTAATATTTATAACATCATCAACTTCTGCTTGATAAATATTTTTCTCTGCTTTATCAAGTACATTATTATCAATATCATAACCCTGAATAATAGCATTTGTACTTTTATTAGATTTTTCAGCTAAATTTAATAAATCAGTCCATAAACTATCATTATGGATTTTTGAATCAAATATCTTAAAATTTTTGTTCAATAAAATAGGTGCAATATTTTTAGCCATCAAAGCTGCTTCAATAAGGATAGTTCCAGAACCACACATAGGGTCAATAAGTATTGGTTGATCTTTATTAAGCTCTTCTAGCCATCCTGCCTTCATAAGTATAGCCGCAGCTAAAGATTCTTTGAGAGGTGCTTGACCTTGAAACTGTCTATAACTACGCTTATGTAAACTATCAATATTCAAACATAGAAATACATTGACAAACTGTTTATGTAAATGAAGCTTAATCACATTATCTGGATTATCAGTATCAATATCTGGACGCTGATTTGTCGCCTCTCTAAATTGATCTACAATGGCATCTTTCGCCTTCTGTGAGACAAACATCGTATTATTAAAATCATAATGCTTGCCTGAAATTATAATCTTAAAAGTTTTATCAGCATCAAAATAACTTTGCCAATCTATAGCATATATACTTTCATATAAGCTCTGTTGATCAGTCACTTTTTCAGTAGCTATTTTCAACATAACTTGACTTGCTAAATGAGAATAAATACAAACCTTATAAGCCTGCTCTAATGTCCCATCAAACTCAACTCCAGCAAGTTTTTCTTGGGCGATAATATTTAATTTTTGTAGTTCATCTTTTAATAAAAGCTCAATGCCTTTTGCACAGCTAACGAAGAAAGTACTATTTTGCATAGAAAAATATAAATTATAGAATATGTCTTAACATAATATATTAATTAATACAAATAACAATGATATTAGAAACTTAATATTTTTTGTTTATAAAAAAAATTAGCCTAAAAATATATCTCAAGAAACTAGTTAATATTTTACTGTAAAAAACTATACAGAGTATCTCACAGTGATACACTTGTAATGTCGGTAGCAATACTGACTATATTAACCAATGAAGATATAATAAGGAACTGTTATGAAAAATAAAATATAGTTAATCTGATAATATTGTGCTAAAGACGTGAGTAATAGCATCAGATTAACTATAGCTACAAATACCTTAATAAATTTAGACACATAACCAAGATCTATCATATTCTTGTCAGTTATAATCAACGGTTTTCTTAATTTAAGTTGAAATAAAATAGTTCGAATATTTTTTATTGAGCTTTCACCTATATATAGGTTTCTTGGTAAGATAATAGCTTTCACTTTACATCTCCAAAACATTAAATAAATTTTGTACATTTCACTTTAGCATAGTTTTTTAAAAAAAAGATTTCATTTAATGCAAAAGTATATAAAAAATAATTATATTTGTATGGCATGCTACATAAAGCTTATTGAATAAAAATGTTTATTTTTATAAATTGTGATGTATAATTAACGCCATATTACTCGCATAGCTCAGTTGGTTAGAGTACTACCTTGACATGGTGAAATAATCCTTTTTTCAGAATATAATAATTTATCTTCATACTATCAAAATCATTCAAATATAAGGCTTTCATACATAAGTATGTATTTCTATGTATAATCATTATATAATAAAGATTAAATAATGTAGTACCTAGCGTAGTACCTAATTTATCAAAAAGGAGATTTACTTATGCCAAGCATCGAATTTTCAAGAGAATTTATTAAAAATCTAGATACTGCAAATATAACTAAATATATAGACTATTTTGATACTGATATTAAAGGCTTAATATTAAGGGTATCAAAAACAAATTTAAAAACATATCGTCTCAAATACTACATAAAAAGAAAGCAATATATCTACACTATTGGAAGGCACGGTGTCATAACCCTTACTCAAGCTAAAAAAGAAGCTCAACGTTTGATTGGATTAATCTCTCAAGGAATAGACGTTGCTAATGAGAAAAAAACTAGTCAAGATAACATGTCAAAAGACATAACTCTTAAAGAATATGTCGATAACTTTTATTTTGATTGGTATAAAAAAAATAATAAGAATACAGCTGCATTAGAGTTCTCATTAGGTAAACCCCTAAAAAAATTATTAAATAATAAACTCTCAGAATTAAATAATAAAAATGAAATGATTAAGTACTTGAATGCTTATCAAATGAAAAATGATACATCAGATGCTACCTATAATAGAATGCTGTCAACTCTAAAAGGGATGTTTAGTAGAGCTTATGAGTTTGAATACATTAAAATCAACAATATCAAAGATATTAAACCTCTAAAAATAAACACAAAAAAAATTAGATACTTATCGGATGCTGAGACAAACAGATTCTTTGATGCTCTTAATATGTTAAATAATACTCAAGCACAAGAAATTATTAAAGTTGCTTACTTTACAGGCATGAGAAAAGGCGAAATTTTAAGTTTATCAATCGATGATATTGATTTCAAGACAAATCAAATAGTACTTAAATCTGAGAATACAAAATCTAGTAAAATAAGATATATACCAATGCACAAAGATGTATTAGATATAGTTAAATCTAAACAACAGAATATAAAATATTTGTTCATTTCTGAAAAAACAGAAACTAAATACCATAATATTAATAAGTCATGGCGAAAACTAATGTCAATTTCCCAAATTGAAAACTTTCGTTTTCACGACCTAAGACACAATTTTTGTAGCATGCTAGTAATGAAGGGTGTGCCAATATATACAGTAGCACAGTTGGCTGGTCATGCTGATGTCAAAACAACACAGATATATGCTCATCTAAGTCCAGATGTTAAGAAGTCAGCTATTGATTTATTATAAAAAAAATCACTCAAGCTCTTTCAAAGTAAGCTGCAAAGAAGTACTATAGCCACTTTTTGAAATTGCGTGAGAAGCTGTTTTGATGTACCAATTTTGCGGTATATCGTCTCTTAGACCGATTATTTTTATAGGTAAACCTGAGATTAAATCTGGATTCCCAGATGTTGAGATATTAAGTGTATCATTATCAAGCGCTGACGTATTATAGACTTTTTGGGCGGTTGCTTTAGCTATTTGTTCATTATCATAGAGATATGATAGTTTATTAACTGGCTCACCCTCTCCAATAGTTACAGTTTTTATTGTTGCATCATCTGTATTTTGATAATTAGCTTGTACTGATCTAAATTTTGCGGTTTTCTTGCAACTGTATGAGACACTGCTAATATCTTCTATATCAAGCTCGATAGTTTCAAGTTTAGTACCTTTCGTATTTGCGCCTTTCTCATCTTTTAGCACTAGGATTTTGCTATGGGTTGGCTTTAGGATGCCATTATATAATCTTACAATTCTATATAAAAATGCGATACCACTTTCGTTTTGTTGATCGATATGTTCGATCGTTATTTGGGCTAATTTGGGGTTAATTTCAGTTTCTAGATTATGCTCTTGTGCTATTTGTTGTACTATTTCGCCAAGAGTTATATCGTCAAAAGATCTCTCTTGAGCTGTTTGCATTGATTTATATGTCAAAGATTCTGTAAATGGTACGCTACTTGCGACTATATCGATGAACGAGCCTTGACCTTTATTTAGACTATATTTCGTATCAGCAATGAAAAAATAGCCAAAATCTCTCAAATCATCATCATAACCTAAAAAAACCTGTAATTTTGTACTATTTTGCGGAAATTCTAGTTCATCATTTGCATCTGCTAATCTAATCGAGAAACCATCAGCATTATCGCCTATAGTATCAGTTATACTTATACTGAAACTACCAAGAGATTTGATTTTATCTGTGATATCTTTACCATTTGCTAATATTTGAAAATCTATCACCATAAAGCAACCTTGCGTTGTTTGCTCGGTTTTTCGATTTCTGGAAGTTTGATTATTAATCCAGCTGGAAAAATAGTGCCATAAGCAGCTAAATTACGATTATACTCAAGCACTAACTCAGTAAAGTCAGTACTTTTATAATACTTAAAACAAATCGCATCGAGCATATCGCCCTGTTTTGTTAGATATTCAATCATACTATACCTTTGACATACGCTTTTGATTCTTCTAATAGTGAACTATCTGGATAACGCTGCAAATTAAGTGAGTATGTTGTCTCATCTGCGTTCATCTCATCTTGTGAGATGCCATCGATAACCCACTTGCCATATATAACTCCATCAATATCAAATAAAAAATTAGGTGTAGCACTTTCTGATAATTCACGCATTGTGATTAAAGCTGCTTTTTCTGTAGCACCTGAGACATTACTTACAGTAGGTAAGCTCAAGCCTGAAATGCTCATTGACTCAGCTTGTGAGCCTGTGTTTTGCAGTATTGGTGCATTATTAATTCTGTCTAATTTTGCCCAGTTGTTTGAATATGATTTTGTGATCTTATTGTATGTAACTGTATTTACACCCAAGGGCATAGAGCCTAAAATTAATCCAACAACATTCATATAATCTCCTTAATATATACCATGGCCAAAACGCCCATATAAAGGCATTGTTGCAGCTTTTATCGCCTCTTCAACATGTTTCTTATCAGCATTTCCTTGAATTGTAATCGTGTTATGTAAGCTTACATTATTGTTTTTATTGCTTGTTTGATTATTACGATTTTCTCTTAGCTTAGTTGCAACAGCATCCATACCTGCAAAAGTTGATGTTTTGTTAAGGTTTATTTCTTTGTTATCGTCTTCGCCATTCCACCATTTTTTTATACTTTGAGCTTTATCAGAAATCCAACCAATAGAATTAGATAACCATTCAAATTTATTTTTTAAAAAATCTATGCTCTGAACTAATGTCGCTTTTATACTTCCAAAAATATTAACCACGCTATTTTTAACTAATCCCAGACCTTTTATAAAAGAATTATAGTTAATCTGATAATATTATGCTAAAGACGTGAGTAATAGCATCAGATAAATTATCAAAAGAATTATTTACTTTTCTTAAAATTCTTTTAAAATTGGCCCAAATTTTTTCTATAGGATTTAAATCAGGAGAATAAGCAGGAAGGTATAGTATCTGTATATCAAACTTCTCTGCTATTTTAGCCAATTTAGGAGACTTATGAAAACTAGCATTATCCATAACAACAGTAGTCTTTGGAATTAACTCAGGACATAAATGCTCTTCAAACCACTGATTAAAAATTTGAGTATCTGTATATCCAGTATACTCTAGCGGTGCTATAATCTTCTTTTCTAAATAGTTATAACCAGCAACTATACTTTTTCTCTGAGTTTGATAAGCAATAACTTCACCATAGCTAGGTTTACCAACAAGAGACCATCCTCTTAGTACAGACTGTTTATTATCCATACCCATTTCATCTAAATATACAAGTTTGTTAGGTTCAATAGTCTCAACAACCTCTATAAAACTTTGCCTATCTTGTTCTTTTCTTTGCTTATATTTAGGTGTCTTTTTTAAAAACTAAAACCAAGTCTGGTAAGACAATCATAAAATGTGCTTCTAGGTATTTCAGGAGCTAATGCTTCTCTAATATCTAAAGCCATTGCATCTGGATATGTTCTTAAGTAGCTTTCTATCGCTTCCTTATCTGTAAAGGTTGCTACTCTACCGCAACCCAAGCCTTGCTTAGATTTATAATCACCAGTTGTCTCGTATAAGTTTATCCAAGATCTAGTAGTACGGATATCTATATTAAAAAAATTACTTAGCTCTTTGTCTGTTAGGCCTTCTTTATATTTAGTTATTACGATATCTCTGAAATCTTGGCTATATGATGACATTTTTTCTAAATATTATAACATTATTGTCAAATAACTATCGGATTAACTATATTAGTGATCGCTTGTGTTGCTGTATCCCATAAGGAAACAACAGATGCTGAAAAAGAGCTAAAAAACTCTTGAACATCATATAACCAACCACCTAATTTTTCACCAAAACTCCATAAAGAACTAAAAAAAACACCAACTACTTTGCCTGTAACTAAAAGAAAACTTGATACAGCACTAAATACTGTTTTTGCAGTTGCTGCCCATTCTCTGACTTTATCTTGGTTTTTGGAAATCCAGCTTGTGATATTATCAAAAGTCTGCGTAAAAGTTGGCAACAATGCATTTCCTATAGCAAATGAAACACTTTTAATACTTGTACTCATATTTAAAAAAGCATCGACATTTTGTTCTGCTCCTCTTAATGATTTCTCACTTAAGACATAACCAATCCTTTCACCTTTATCACCTAATATCTCCATCTCTTTTGAACCGTTTTTCAACATATTAACCATGCCCACACCGCTTCGCCCAAATAACAAAGTCGCAATACGTAAACGCTCTTGTTTATTTTCTACATGCTGAATCTTATCAGCGATCAAAGCCATCGACTCTTCTGGTTTTAGCTCTTTTAATTCCATCGCAGATAGCCCAAGCATATCCATCGCTTTTTTAGGTTCTGCTAATCCCATCGCCGCATCGATAGTATTTTTTTGCATCTGTGATAATGACTTATCAAACTCTTGAGTACTCATGCCCGCAATTTCAGCTGCATAACGTAAACGTTGTAACTCTCGAGTACCTATACCGAGCTTATCCGCAGTTTTTGCAACATTATCACCATGATTTGCAAAACTATTTGAGAGCTTATAAGCAGCTGTAGTTGCTAATAAACCACGACTTAAAAAACGTACACTTGAACCAACAGCTTGAAAACCTTTCGCTCTACGTTGCATAGATTTTTGTGTTTTTTCTAAAGCATTTTTGAGGCGTTTTTCTTCACCTGTAAGATTAGCAGTATCAACACCTGCCTTTTTTAGCTCTCTTCTTGTTTGTCCTGTTTTTTGGCGTTGCTCATTAAATTTATGATTAGTGTTTGAGACTTCTTTTTTGAGCTTATCAATTCTAGCTCTTAGAGCTTCACTTGAGCCACCTGAAGCTTTATATTGAGTATCTAAACTACTTAGATTAGCTTTTTGTTGTCTTAGTTTATCTGTCAATTTAGACATTGCTGCTTTATCAGCATGAAATTTTGATACTAAAGTTTGCTTTGTTTTAAGTTGATTTTCTTTATTAGCTAGCCAATCAAGTTTTCGAATACTACTACCAATAGCAGCATTAAAACTATTGTTAACAGCACCGCCAATAGTGAAATTAAGCTTCTTATTTTGCATCATTTTTTAACTCCAATAAAGAGATCGCTTCTTCATAAAAATATTTAATTTGTGTGATTGATAAATTCTCAAGCTCACTATATTGCCAACCGGTTTGTGTAGCAATCATAAAAAAAGCTCGATCTAAATCTTTGGGTCATAATTAGTAGCTCCCATAGCTGCCAAAGCTTCAGTTAATTTATTACTATCACATATTGCAAGATTATCTAATGATTCTTGTGAGATATTAGTTAGTCGTATTAACATTTGATCTTCTTTTTCAACATCATCTTCAAAATTTTGGACAAATTTATAATCTGCACGAGTCGGCTCACGCATTTTTATAGCTTTTGTCTTTTTAGCGTTGATTAGCTCTATTTCATCTCTTAAGCAAATATCTTTGAGCATACTTTCTCCTAACTAACAACTGCTAGTTGATTTTCATCGTTAATTTTTCTGACACCATTCAGTGCATCTATCTCAAGTACATCATCGCCAGCAATATTAAGACGATAATAATTAACAGACATTTTAAGATTACTTTTGCCTTTTTCTTCTGGTGCAAGATCACCATTATCAAGCTCAGCTATATAACCTCTAAGCTCAGCTACTACAGCCTCATCATCACCATTATCATTCCTGATTTTACCTCTGATAATCAGTGGTGTGTCAGAATTTCCGATAACTTTATATAGAGCTTTTTGTATGCCCTCGATCTCAATAGTTGCCTCCATTTTCTCAACTTTCCCAGTATCAAGATCTACAGGAGCAGCCATCCCCGCACCAAAATGTTCGAGCATTTTTGGCGTGATTTTCGGTAAGGTCGCTTTGATCGCTTTGCCAATATAATTCGAACCATCAACATACACACTAAAATTAAGTAATAAACCATTGAACATCACATAACTCCTTAATTAAAAATTTCTTCAATATAATCATTAGTAAGCTTTGATTTTATCTGGATATGTTGGGCTGGATATACCGCAGTAAAATCAAAATTAAGTGTTAATTTGCCTGATGCGATTTCGCTTGCAGTGTTATTATCAGCATCAACCCAACACCTACCACCTAGGATTTTTTCTTGTCGAATAAGACTTCTAATATAGCTATTAACAGACATAACGACATCTTCCACAAGAGTTTTTGTAATGCCTCGATCAACTGCCCATTTATGTGCTAATTTGATCGATTCATTAATCATATCAGCAGTTCTTCTAACCGATAAAAATTGCCATTTTGTATCACTTGATAAACTATAGTTACCCCAAACCCTAAACCCCTGATCATTAATGATTGTTGCGACTTTATTTTCATTGAGATAATTAGCACGACAACTAGAGCTACTATCATAATCAATAGCACGCTCTGTATTATTAATCCCATAAATAACATGATTCGAAGGCGAATAATGCCAACCATAATCAGTATCTATACGCACGATATGACCTGCAATATATGCTGAATTTGCAACTACTGTTTCTACACCTTCTTTTGTTATAATTACACGTGGATCAACTAAATAAATACGTGCTGAGTCGAAGTTATTTGCATATGTTATTGCAGCTTCTTCTGTCGTGCTTGGTGCTTCTGCGATAATGATTGCTTTTAATCTCTCAGCGATTGGGATCATCGCATTAATTACACCAATTTCGTTAGTAAATGTCGGGGCTATAAGTAGTTTAGAAGTTAGTTGTAATTGTGACTGAGCATCTAATAAAGCTTGTAATCCTGTACGTTGTGCTGTCTGCTCATCAACTCTACCGATAATATTAGCTAACTGCAATGCACTATCTGCATTCTCTTCAACTCTGATAACTACCACCATCGCACCCACACCCGATGCAAATATGCCTGTAATTGCATCAGCTAGAGTACCAGTATCACCTAATTTAGCGATCTTTGCTAATTCTTGACCTACTAAAAGTACAGGCTTATTAAGCGGAAAAACTTCCGCATCGGCTTCTGGTGCTGTACCCACTAGCCCAATTACGCTTGAGCGTACTGTCTTGATTAAGCGTGAGCCTGAATTATCTTCAATAATCTCAACGCCATGAAAAAAACTATCTGACATTTTTATCTCCTTTTTTATTAATCTCTTTATCAAATAAAATATTAATCTTACTTTCGATACTTGCTAAATTTTTCGAATTTGAATCGGTAATGTCATACAGACTGCTAATATCTTTCTGCATGATTCTTGGTGAAGGGCTATTGCTTTGCTGCTCTACATATATCGAAAAAATTGCAATTAGTGCCATTATCAAAAAAGCAAATATTGAACCTGAAATAGCTAAAGTCTTCGCAGATCCAATGCTCTGAAAAACGATTTTATTAAGCTTTGTAGTATCTTTTACAATATCTTCGACGCTACTTTTAACATCTTTAATATCACTTTTGATATCTTTAACTTCTCTTTCTAATAATGAAATTTTAATTTCGCTCATCATCACAGCTAATTTTTATTTATAATTAAATTTTAAAGCTTTTTTTATTTTGAATCTGGGCAAGTTTTATTTGATAAACTAATTCCTAAAAAAATTGTAAAGAGAGTTGATCTTTTTCTGCTGGGGCTGGATGTGCGTATAATCATACTAGACCAGATGTTGAAATTGTGTTTAATAATGAAAAAGAATATGAAAATAATGCATCATATATAGAAATATTCAACGCTATAGCAAAAGATACAAACATCCGAAAACTCAAATTTTTACGCGATTTTTATAAAAAAAATAACTAATAATTGAAACTATTTAGAACTACTAGTTGTTCTACTTTTTGCATCAATATGCGTATGATTTTGTAATGAGATATTACTCGATTTAATATCTTCTGTCGCATTGATTGAGCCTACAACTTCTAAATCAGCATTTATCTTCATATTTTCTGCGTTAATCTCAATATTATCATTAGCTGAGATTTTTATATTTTTTGCAGCGATTTTTAAATCTTCGTCAGTTTGTATTTCGATATTTTGCGCTTTTAAAAAGATATCTTTATTTTGCTCAAGTTTTAAATTCTCAGCTGTGATAGATATATCACCTACAGCTTTTATATCTAATAATTTATTCTCATAATCATAGCTAAATATAGTACCATCAGCATACTCAATTGTATGTTTTTGTTCGCTTTCACGCTGCTGATATTTTGTATAAATCGCAGGCAAGACTATACCATTATTTAACTCCCCGCAGGGCGATAATATCAGTACTTGCTCATCAATCTCAGGGCTGAAATATACAATGCAATCTGCAGCTCGCGGCGTTATTAACGGTAAAAATTTAGTAGTTATATCGCCACATTTAACTTTGACTTTTTGCTCTTTGATCTCTATTACTGTGCCAATTTTGAGAATATTGGCTACTCGCCTTTCAAGATCTTCTAAAAACTCCTCAATCTGCATTTTCATTAATCTCCAGCTCAAAATCTGGTGAAATATCGTTTTCTGGGTAACTTGATTCACCGATAAAAATCTTGATAATAAAATCTATCTGCCAACAAATAAAACCATCAGCAACAGGGCTAAAGTTATCAGGTTGGCTTGATAGAATACTTAGCTTTTCAATTTGCTTATTCTCAAAAGTATTATCTTGTAGAAAGCAGCCAATTTCTAATGCTTTATCACGGATGTTAAGCTTATCTTTTGCTTTATCAGCATAGATCAAACGTATGTTAAACATCACATCGATATTATTTAAATCCCATGCACTTTCAAGATGCTCTAGTGATATAAGCTCAAGATTCGCAATTGGCACATGAAATTTATTTAATTTTTCATCACTTGGATATATACACCAATTTAATTCACTAAATTTAGCTTTTAGATTATTATAAACTAGTGCTGTGAGTTTACTTGTATTCATTTTTTGAATTTATAGTTAATCTGATAATATTGTGCTAAAGACGTGAGTAATAGCATCAGATAAATTATCAAAAGAATTATTTACTTTTCTTAAAATTCTTTTAAAATTGGCCCAAATTTTTTCTATAGGATTTAAATCAGGAGAATAAGCAGGAAGGTATAGTATCTGTATATCAAACTTCTCTGCTATTTTAGCCAATTTAGGAGACTTATGAAAACTAGCATTATCCATAACAACAGTAGTCTTTGGAATTAACTCAGGACATAAATGCTCTTCAAACCACTGATTAAGAATTTGAGTATCTGTATATCCAGTATACTCTAGCGGTGCTATAATCTTCTTTTCTAAATAGTTATAACCAGCAACTATACTTTTTCTCTGAGTTTGATAAGCAATAACTTCACCATAGCTAGGTTTACCAACAAGAGACCATCCTCTTAGTACAGACTGTTTATTATCCATACCCATTTCATCTAAATATACAAGTTTGTTAGGTTCAATAGTCTCAACAACCTCTATAAAACTTTGCCTATCTTGTTCTTTTCTTTGTTTATATTTAGGTGTCTTTTTTTAAAACTAAAACCAAGTCTGGTAAGACAATCATAAAATGTGCTTCTAGGTATTTCAGGAGCTAATGCTTCTCTAATATCTAAAGCCATTGCATCTGGATATGTTCTTAAGTAGCTTTCTATCGCTTCCTTATCTGTAAAGGTTGCTACTCTACCGCAACCCAAGCCTTGCTTAGATTTATAATCACCAGTTGTCTCGTATAAGTTTATCCAAGATCTAGTAGTACGGATATCTATATTAAAAAAATTACTTAGCTCTTTGTCTGTTAGGCCTTCTTTATATTTAGTTATTACGATATCTCTGAAATCTTGGCTATATGATGACATTTTTTCTAAATATTATAACATTATTGTCAAATAACTATCGGATTAACTATATATTTTAGTTAAAAGTAAATAAATTTGATACCAATTATTTTAAAGCTTTTAGGCAAAAAGCATAGAAACTCCAATTATTATCAATAATATTGTAAAAGTTATTTTTAATATTTTTTCTGATAAAAAGTGGGATAATTTTGCACCAATCATCGCACCAGGGATAGTAGGAATAATAAATAACCATAAATATTCATAATTTAGATAACCAATATTTCCAGCTGGTAAATTAGTTTGCCAAAGGCCAGAAATAATCATAATAATAGTAACAAAAATAGAATAAATAAAAACAGCAACAGTAGTAGTTCCTATAGCTGATTTAATATTCAAACCTATTCTTTCGTAATATGGGACAGCAAAGGATGCGGCTCCTGAGATTACACAGACCAACCCCAAAAAGAAGCTATCCAAATATTTTAAGATAAAATTATTGCTTTTAGTATTACTGTAATAGATAGTATCAAAGTTGCTAGAGCAAAAATAAGAGTTAATATATTACTAGGTAGTAGAGTCATAATAAAACATCCTAATATTGCACCCAAGGTTACTAAAGGGATTGACCATCTTACAACCTTCCAATCTATATGCTTGTATTTATGCTGTTTAAAAGATGCTATTAATCCTGATAATAGGAGTGAACTAAGCATAGTTGTTATACTTGTTTGCATAAGATGTTCAGAATTAGGATTGTTGTATGTTAAGAAAAAAATAATGCCGGAGTAAATACAAGTTCAGCACCCCCACCGAATAATCCTGCAATAGCACTACCAAAAAAAGCTGTGACTAAAATTAATAAGCTTAGTATCATATTTAACCTTTAAATTTATACCATTAATTAGGTGGTATTTAGCTAAAAGAAGTAGTTTTTATTATATATATAAAACTGCCTAAAATATAATATATACCTAATGTTAATAATTTATTTATAAATATTGATATAGTTAATCTGATAATATTGTGCTAAAGACGTGAGTAATAGCATCAGATAAATTATCAAAAGAATTATTTACTTTTCTTAAAATTCTTTTAAAATTGGCCCAAATTTTTTCTATAGGATTTAAATCAGGAGAATAAGCAGGAAGGTATAGTATCTGTATATCCAGTATACTCTAGCGGTGCTATAATCTTCTTTTCTAAATAGTTATAACCAGCAACTATACTTTTTCTCTGAGTTTGATAAGCAATAACTTCACCATAGCTAGGTTTACCAACAAGAGACCATCCTATTAGTACAGACTGTTTATTATCCATACCCATTTCATCTAAATATACAAGTTTGTTAGGTTCAATAGTCTCAACAACCTCTATAAAACTTTGCCTATCTTGTTCTTTTCTTTGCTTATATTTAGGTGTCTTTTTTTAAAACTAAAACCAAGTCTGTTAAGACAATCATAAAATGTGCTTCTAGGTATTTCAGGAGCTAATGCTTCTCTAATATCTAAAGCCATTGCATCTGGATATGTTCTTAAGTAGCTTTCTATCGCTTCCTTATCTGTAAAGGTTGCTACTCTACCGCAACCCAAGCCTTGCTTAGATTTATAATCACCAGTTGTCTCGTATAAGTTTATCCAAGATCTAGTAGTACGGATATCTATATTAAAAAAATTACTTAGCTCTTTGTCTGTTAGGCCTTCTTTATATTTAGTTATTACGATATCTCTGAAATCTTGGCTATATGATGACATTTTTTCTAAATATTATAACATTATTGTCAAATAACTATCGGATTAACTATATCTCCAGCAGATGAATTATAGATAGTATATCTAGAGGTGATATACAAAATATATGATTTTTGAATTTTAATGGTTCTACTTTGTAGTCAGATGTTTTATTATTCTGAGATAATTTATTTAAATAAAGAGAACAAATGTTTTTTAAAAATCTTACTGCTTATAAAATTACTGATATTAATATAGATATTTTTGAAGATTCATTAAATAAACTAGCTTTTAAAGCATGTGGTAACTCACAAAAAGCATCACGTGGATTTATAAATCCTTTTGTTAAAAATGAGGAAAACTGTCTATTTCGTTTTAATCATTTAGTAGCTTTTTGCTTGTTGAATGAAGAGAAAATCTTGCCAGCTCAAGTTATAAATCAACAGGCTCAAGATTATATTGAAGAGCTTGAATTAACTAGATATGTTAGTAAAAAAGAGAAGTCTCAGATTAAAGAAGATATGGAGCAAAAGCTACTTCCTTTGGCTTTTAGTAAATTTAAAAAAACTTTTGGTTATCTGGACCTTACTAATAATTACCTTGTAATAGATAGTGTTGCTGATAAGCAAATTATAGAGGTTTTGGATTTATTACAAAGGTGTGAGGCTAGGTTTGAGCCAATAGTAAAAGAAGAGACAGATGTTTTAACGGAATGGCTTGTAGATAATGCATACCCAGTAGATGTGGAAATTGCAGATAAATGTAAGCTAACAAGTGCTATTGGTGATAGTGTTGCAAATATTTCATGCCAAGGTAGCTCTATGCTTAATGATAATATTAAATCATTTATTGAAAGTGGTGGTTATATTACGGAGTTGGCTATAATTTGGCGTGAGCAATTAGCGATGACAGCAAATACAAAACTACAGTTTAAAACGATTAAATTTTTAGATGGTATTAAAGATTTAAATAAAGAAGATAATGTTGGTCATGAAGTTGATTTACTTTTGATGGCAGATATTTTTACAGAACTTTTAAATACTTTGCAGACTTGGGTAATAGACGAGAAATAGTGATTTTAAAATAGTTTGATAATAGTTTATTTATGACAATAGTTTTAATATTTCTTGAATTTTTCTATTTTCTGCAAAAGGAGTTTTAGATACTAGATATATATCAAATTTGTTGTAAGTATATTCTTTTAATATTTCTGTCAATAAGCCTTGTTTAATATAGTCCTCGACTGTGAATGATGGTAAATATACTATCCCTAAAGAATTGATAGCCATCTTTGTAAGTAAGCTTGAAAAAGAACATTTTTGCTTTAGGTTGATATTATACTCCTTATCTAACCTCCATGTTGATTTAAAATTTTCAGAATGATCTAAACAAGGATATCTTGCTAGTTCTTTTGGACTGTACGGCACACCATTATATTTCAAAAATCAGGAGCAGCACATATAACTTTTCTCCATGTAGCAATTTTTTTTGCATAGAAATTACCATCTGGAATTGAGCCACAGAAAATAATCGCATCGAAATTATCTTCATAAAGGTTATTTAAATAATTACCAATTTTCCAATCAATATAGACATTATCATTATTGTTGATATATGTCTTTATTTTACCTAAGATAGATTCAAAATATGAAAATGGTATCCCAATTTTTAAATTGCCTGCAAATTGATAATTATTATTTAAATCAAGTTTTATCTGCTCTTCTATCAGGATAAGCTCTTTGATCCTAGGTAATATATTTTGCCCCATTTCAGTTAATAAAACTGATCTTGTAGTTCTATAAAAAAGCTTAGAATTATAATATATTTCTAATTCTTTTATTTTTTTTGAAACTATTGAAATAGATAAATTTAGTTCTTTTGCAGTTCTACGAAAATTTAATGTATGTGCAAGTTTATCAAATATTTGATAATGTAGGATCTCTATTTTCATTGATTCTTTTTTGATATCATTGTTTTCTTTTTTTAGGTATTAATATTCTATAAGAATCATTGTGTTATTTCTATAACACTTTAATCCAAACTAAGGGCTAATAAAATGGTATTAATCGAAATTAAATATAAGAAAAATTTAACGATTGTAGATGAATATAAACAATTACATACAGAATATTTGGAAAAATACTATGCTAAGGGACTTATACTTGCATCAGGCCCATATAATAATAGATCTGGAGGGTTTATTATTTCAACGATGAATATTCAAGCAGCCAATGATTATGTAGCTAATGATCCATTTTATATAAATGAAATAGGTGATTTTGATATTAAGAATTTTATCCCAACTAAAGCAATAAGAGCTTTTAAAAGTATAATTAATGCTGATAGTTTTAGTAAAAATGGTAGAGAATTATTTGATCAATTACATGGTAAACATGCTGGTGAGCAATTAATTAATATATTAGCTGAAATAGCTCCAGATTTTTCAAAATTAACTTTTGATTTTGCATTTGAAAAAATTTTTGCTAGAGAAACTGAGATGTCTATGTTAACTAAAGAGCTAATTACAGTGGCGGTATGCTGCGCAATAGGTGATTCTCAGGCACAAGTACAGTCACATTTAGAAGCAGCTATTAATATTGGAGCTTCTAAAGAAATGATTATAGAGACTTTACTTTTAGTAACTCCATTTGCAGGATTTCCTAGGGTAGCAAATAGCTTGTTATCTATTAATTTAAATAGCTTAGATTAGGGTAAAATATTAAATGAATATAAGTGATAAAAGATACTTTTTTAGATATATGGTAGTTTTAGCTATGATGAGTAGTATGGGATTGTTGGCTTCTGATATTTATATACCGGCTATGCCAAGTCTATCACATGAGTTATAGTTAATCTGATAATATTGTGCTAAAGACGTGAGTAATAGCATCAGATAAATTATCAAAAGAATTATTTACTTTTCTTAAAATTCTTTTAAAATTGGCCCAAATTTTTTCTATAGGATTTAAATCAGGAGAATAAGCAGGAAGGTATAGTATCTGTATATCCAGTATACTCTAGCGGTGCTATAATCTTCTTTTCTAAATAGTTATAACCAGCAACTATACTTTTTCTCTGAGTTTGATAAGCAATAACTTCACCATAGCTAGGTTTACCAACAAGAGACCATCCTATTAGTACAGACTGTTTATTATCCATACCCATTTCATCTAAATATACAAGTTTGTTAGGTTCAATAGTCTCAACAACCTCTATAAAACTTTGCCTATCTTGTTCTTTTCTTTGCTTATATTTAGGTGTCTTTTTTTAAAACTAAAACCAAGTCTGTTAAGACAATCATAAAATGTGCTTCTAGGTATTTCAGGAGCTAATGCTTCTCTAATATCTAAAGCCATTGCATCTGGATATGTTCTTAAGTAGCTTTCTATCGCTTCCTTATCTGTAAAGGTTGCTACTCTACCGCAACCCAAGCCTTGCTTAGATTTATAATCACCAGTTGTCTCGTATAAGTTTATCCAAGATCTAGTAGTACGGATATCTATATTAAAAAAATTACTTAGCTCTTTGTCTGTTAGGCCTTCTTTATATTTAGTTATTACGATATCTCTGAAATCTTGGCTATATGATGACATTTTTTCTAAATATTATAACATTATTGTCAAATAACTATCGGATTAACTATATATCCAATAGTTGCTATCTCTCCAGCAATAGCTCCATTAATTGGAGGCTATATATCTACATTTTTTGGATGGCAAGCAACTTTTGAATTCGTTGCCTTATACGGTATTGTTTTGCTTATTATGAGCTTGTTGTTTTTGAAAGAAACAAATCATAACAGGGTAAATAAAAAAATATTTTGTATTTTTCATGATTATCCATTATTACTATCTAATTCAAGTTTTTTAAGTTACGTTGTACCTGTTTGCTTAGTGTATGGTGCGTGGTTTTCATACCTTTCTCAGTCAACTTTTTTGTTTAATGAAATGGGATACTCTCAACATACTGTTGGGTATTTTTATATTCCTTTAGCTATAATGATTTATTTGGGGAACTTGCTTAGTAAAAAAGTAATAGATATATGGGGCGGTGAAAAACTATTCTATATAGGGTTATTGTTTTTTTTAGTTGGTGGAGTATTGTTTATTTTGTTTAAGTTAATATTTGATATGGATTGTGCTTTTGAAATAATACTGCCCATGTCTATTGTTTCTATATCAAATGGTATAGTTCTTCCTTTGGGAATAGCCTCAGCGATAAATATTTTTAAGGATAAATCTGGTGTAGCTTCTGGACTTGTTGGATTTGCACAAATAGGTTTTTCTGGATTATGAGCTTCGTTTATAGGTAAAGTATTTGGAATTAGTAGTTCTGTATTAGTTATAACAGTGTTTTCTATGTCAATAATAGCTATGTTAAGTCATCTTTTTTTTAAAAAAAATGTGAGAACTGTCACTATATAAATAATTGTTTCTCTTTTGTTATTTTTATAATTAGTGTATTAATATCTGTGAGAGGTAACGACTTGAAGAGATGGTAATATGATTCTTTCAAAAGAAATGCAAAATATAATAGATATAGTTAATCCGATAGTTATTTGACAATAATGTTATAATATTTAGAAAAAATGTCATCATATAGCCAAGATTTCAGAGATATCGTAATAACTAAATATAAAGAAGGCCTAACAGACAAAGAGCTAAGTAATTTTTTTAATATAGATATCCGTACTACTAGATCTTGGATAAACTTATACGAGACAACTGGTGATTATAAATCTAAGCAAGGCTTGGGTTGCGGTAGAGTAGCAACCTTTACAGATAAGGAAGCGATAGAAAGCTACTTAAGAACATATCCAGATGCAATGGCTTTAGATATTAGAGAAGCATTAGCTCCTGAAATACCTAGAAGCACATTTTATGATTGTCTTACCAGACTTGGTTTTAGTTTTAAAAAAAGACACCTAAATATAAGCAAAGAAAAGAACAAGATAGGCAAAGTTTTATAGAGGTTGTTGAGACTATTGAACCTAACAAACTTGTATATTTAGATGAAATGGGTATGGATAATAAACAGTCTGTACTAAGAGGATGGTCTCTTGTTGGTAAACCTAGCTATGGTGAAGTTATTGCTTATCAAACTCAGAGAAAAAGTATAGTTGCTGGTTATAACTATTTAGAAAAGAAGATTATAGCACCGCTAGAGTATACTGGATATACAGATACTCAAATTTTTAATCAGTGGTTTGAAGAGCATTTATGTCCTGAGTTAATTCCAAAGACTACTGTTGTTATGGATAATGCTAGTTTTCATAAGTCTCCTAAATTGGCTAAAATAGCAGAGAAGTTTGATATACAGATACTATACCTTCCTGCTTATTCTCCTGATTTAAATCCTATAGAAAAAATTTGGGCCAATTTTAAAAGAATTTTAAGAAAAGTAAATAATTCTTTTGATAATTTATCTGATGCTATTACTCACGTCTTTAGCATAATATTATCAGATTAACTATAATTATAATTCTGCGGGATTTCCAGATTATTCTTCCTTTTCTCCAGAAGAATTAAGACAAGTTTTTAATGAAATGTTTTATAGAAAACCTAAAGAAAAGCCTATTACAATGACAAAAGTCGAGACTAGAATAATAAACTCACATTATCAAAGTATTAAGTTACGATTATATTATCCATTATCTAATAATCTACAATTACCTACATTAATGTATTTTCATGGGGGAGGCTTTGTAATAAGAGATGATATGGATATTTATGATCAGACTTGTAGGCGTATAGCTAGAGAAGTTGGCTGCGTGGTTATAGCTGTAGACTATAGATTGGCTCCGGAACATCCTTTTCCAGCAGCACTAGAAGATTGCTTTTTTGCTACGAGTTGGGTTTTTAATAATAGCAAAGAGCTTAATATTAATTCTTCAAAAATAGGTGTTTGGGGAGAAAGCTGTGGAGGCAACCTTGCGGCAGTTGTTGCTGTGATGGCAAGAGATACAATGCGATGGTTTTGGAAACAGTATTTTAGTGGAGTAAGTGATATAAAAAGTCCATATGCTCTACCTATTCGAGGAACAAATTTTAATGATTTAGCACCAGCACTAGTATTTACAACAGAGTTAGATGTATTAAAAGATGATGGAAGGTTGTATGCAAACTTACTATCTAAATCTAATACTGATGTGAGATATAAATGTTATGAAGGCCTAGTACATGGTTTTTTTGATTTATATACTAGAGTTAATGAAGCAAAAATAGCATGCGATGATATAATGTTTCGAGTTAGGTCTTTATTTTTAATAAAAAATTGAAGTTTAAAGTGGTACTCGCAACTGGATTCGAACCAGTGACCCCTACCATGTCAAGGTAGTACTCTAACCAACTGAGCTATGCGAGTAATTGGTATAAATTATACAGTACAATTTATAAAAATCAACTATTATTTAAATATTCTGTAAGCTATACATATCAATGTATACATGAGTATGTAAAAATTACATATTTAATATTATTTCTGTTAGTTTTTGATAAAGAAAATATTTTTAAAATTGATCAAAAAGAAGCATTAAATTTTTTCTAGGTACTACATAGGTACTACATTGAAATATTTTTATAACTGTTAGAAACTTAAAAAAATTACTAATCAACTAGATTTAATCCATAAGTAGAAGAATACTCGCCTATTTTTTTGTGAGTAGAATTATCATAAAGATAGACGATCATAAATATTTTAGATCTTGTGCTAATTTGATGCTTAATACTGTAATAATCATAAATGACACTAATATTCTTCTGCTTGACATTGAATGTACCTCTATTAAAAGAATCAGAGACATATACTTTGACATAATTATTAGAATATCTAATTTTGTTTAAATAACCGTCATTTAACCACTCATTAATTAAATTATCTCTAATTTTTTGTTTTTCTAAATCTATTGGATCTAACTTTATAGAAGTATTATTTTTAGCTGTTTGTGTCTGTGAATTATCAATCTTTTTGTTTTCAGGAAGAAGACTAATCAAGATGAAAACAGCAATAACAAAGATAATAAATTTAGCAACTAAATTTATTTTAAGTTTTTTACCGCAATTAGGACAAGTTTTTGCATTTTTATCTATTTGATGCTCACAAGATGTACATTTTTTTAAATTATTCATATTTACACCTATTAATTTATGATTTAGAAGAGTTATAAAAATCACTCTTGCACATAATTATTTATAAACTTATTTGATGAAAATAGTAACTTTTTATAGCAAATTATTATGTTTAAATAATATCTCATTACTCGATTGTTATGTCGCTGGAATGAACTTTATAGGCAATGTTCTTATTGGCTATATCTGAGTATTCTATAAAAGTGTTCTGTATCTGTTTTAAAGTATAATGACTGTTGTGTATGAATAATTTATAGGCTTCTAATTCCTTATTATAAGCCTCATCATAGTAGCTATTAAGTTTGATATTTTTGATTAATTGATCTAAAAGAGTGTCATTCTATCTGCAGGCCACATAGAAGCTATATCATTACGTAATTCTTTAAGGGCTATATTCTTTAGAATTGCTACTATATTTTGTTTTTTCAATTCTTTTATAAATATCATTAATATGCCGTTCTTTCTCGGGTTTGGTGGCTTTAACTAGCTTATTACTATCATATATAAAATAAGCGAAATCTTCCATAAAATCATCCTTTAAACATTTTAAATATACAGCTTCCACCCATTCTTCTATACCTATGCAAGACATTATTATTTTTTGCTGCTCTTTATCATCTTTATTTATAAATTCATCAGTGATATATAAATATAGTAATGGACTTGTTTTCAATTTTTTATATGAGATTATTAAATCTTTTCTTTTTAATTTTGTATAGAATGCAGTTCTTTGTTTAGGTGTTGTTACAAGCTTTTTGTTTTTTGTTTGTAACTGTTTTACTTCTCCTGTATCTATGTTTATAGATTTGCAATTGACAATGTTCTCTTTTTTAAATTTTTTAAACTGGTTTGTTTCTAAACATATGCCATTAATAGAATTTTGATCGACTTTATTTATTTTTAAAATTCTTCCTTTTGTTTTAACTCCTTTGCTATCTATATAATCAAACATGATGGTATTGCCGTTAGTCAATCCATTTATTTCAATAGCTTTAACTTGAGATTTTTTGAGTTCACTTACAGTTTCATTCTCTTTTGCTTCTTCACGGTCACGATCTAAAGCTTCTTTCAATTTTTGTAATTCATGTTGTTTACTATTTTGTTTATTCATAAAAATAGTAGTTAGGTATGCAGTAATAACTTTGAAAGCAGTCTTCATTTAAACATCCTTACTTTTAACAATATAATTTATTGATTTGTTAAGAGCTTGATATTATTATCTATTAATATTCAATACCCAATGCCATCAAAAATTATATTTTGAGTAGTATTTAGTTAAGACAATTTATTTCTTTGATATCAGTTATTAAATAATGTCTTTTTTTTCTAAACTCATATAAATGAATACTCTTCTGATGATTATTAAAATCAAGTTGATCATTCCATACTTCAAAAATATAGAAAATATTATCACACACCATATAATCATATAATAAAGGATTTTCATACTTTAGTGTATATTTCTGAAGGCAAGATAATAATTCATTAAAGTCTAATAAGAGATTCTTTTTTATAGTAAATGCATACTTTTTTTAAACAATTTTTGAGTTTAATCCTAGTTTATTGATATTGTAGTTGTTTAAACTAAAATCAACCCTTTCAGATTTATAATTTAAACAAGTTATTTTTTGTTTATCAAAGTCGATCATTGTTATCTTAGGCTCATAAATAGGATGTAGGTTTTTTGCTAATTGATCAATTATATTATGATATCGTTTTTTAAACTTTTCTTTATTTTTTATAACCCAATATTTTTTGACTATAACATAATCATTAAACTTTCCAGAAATAACAAGAGAATATTCTTTTCTATTATATTCTTGATATATGTGTAATGATAACCGAGAGGCTTCAAGTAATAAATGCTTAAGTTTTTTTATAGTCTTGTGCATATCATTCTCCTTAATTTTTAAGATTTCAAAAATTCCGGTTCATATATACCTCCATCAATAATAGGTATAATTTTATATGAAATAGGTATAATTACTGTTGAGCAAATTAAACTAAATGCTAATTTTGATAAAAAGCTTATAATAGTCATTGTTAGAATTGTTGATATAGATATCCCAATTGGGAGCATGATTAAGAAGATAACTGAAAAAGTAAAGACGAACTCACCTATTACATCAGCTAACAAGATTCTAATAATTAAGTTTAATTTTTGTTTCTTAAATCTACCCAGCATATATGAGGCAATATTTAGACCTAATAAAGCTGCAATACAATTATAAAAGAAAACATGAGTAAATTCACTTTTCATGACAATATTATATGAAGATTCATATATTTCTTTACCTTGAGGTGCTGGTAGCATATTTGTTAACTGTAAAATAGCAAAACCTAAACCAATTGAAAAAAGCGCAAAAAAAGTCATACGTCGAGCATATACATAGTGATAATTTTCTGTGACAATATTAGTTATAACAAAACAAAGACCTATAAAAAAAATTGCAGTAGCGCTAGTAGCTAAATTAAAGAAATTAAAGAACCTATAAGAAGTAAGCATACTTAATGCTAGAAAAAGTGTATACATTAAGGATAGAATATAAAATCCATTCATTTGATTAAAAATAATATGTTTCCTCTCTAGTGAGAAGTCTGATATAACCTCAAATAATTGTTTAAGAAATTCAATAGTGTTTGAAAAAATAGTTTTAAAAATCATCAAATTTTACTAAGCTAATTTTGTGTTTAATATTTATTAAAGTAACACTTTTAAGTTTCTCTTTGCAAGATAAATAATAAGTATTATTGAAAAAACTTAACTTCTCTATTTTTAATTCTTTGTTATCATTCTCTATAATTACTAGCATATTATTTTTAAAATCATTGACACCATTGAATTTTTTTATATATAAGCTAGATCCATACGGAAACAAAAAATTATGCGTATCAACCTTAATAATATACTCTATATTTTCTTCTTTGGTTAGATAAGTAGAAGATTTGCTTTTAATTGCTGATGTGGTTAATTTAGAGATATTAATTATAGGAACTTCAATTCCATTATTGTTTTTTACAATTTCACCATTGATAATAGATAGCTTAAGTATTTGTAATAATTTTGGTAATTCGCTGCTGCTTGGATCATATATGCCATTAACCCAATTACTAACAGAGCTTGTTGAAGCACCAAGCATTTTAGCTATATTAACTTGTTTTATGCCTAGATCATTCATTCTTTCTAGAATTAAGTTTTTTGTAAGTTTAGTTATTCCCATAATATTAACTAATTTAAACCATAAACTATTTAATAAGTTTAGCTAGCTAAATTAAATATGTAAAGTTCTTAGTAAAATATTTATTTTGGTGTTTTTATGTGGATATTTATATTTTGCTTTCTTATTATTTAATCAATAAATATCCAACTATCTTAGTAATATGACGAGAGAAGAAGTTTTAAATTATTTTGGGAATGTCAGTAAAATTGCAAAAATTGTTGGTAAAACTGCTTCAGCAATATCTCAGTGGGAAAAAAATGGAATTCCTGCTGATTGCCAAAGAATGTTTTATTATATTAGTTATGGTGAACTAAGACCTTCATCTGATATTCCTTATATTTCTTTTAGAAAGTTAGAAAGAATTAGAAGAATAAGAGATATATAAATATGTTTATAATATTTCTACTTCACAATAAGGAAAATTATTGTTATAGTTAATCCGATAGTTATTTGACAATAATGTTATAATATTTAGAAAAAATGTCATCATATAGCCAAGATTTCAGAGATATCGTAATAACTAAATATAAAGAAGGCCTAACAGACAAAGAGCTAAGTAATTTTTTTAATATAGATATCCGTACTACTAGATCTTGGATAAACTTATACGAGACAACTGGTGATTATAAATCTAAGCAAGGCTTGGGTTGCGGTAGAGTAGCAACCTTTACAGATAAGGAAGCGATAGAAAGCTACTTAAGAACATATCCAGATGCAATGGCTTTAGATATTAGAGAAGCATTAGCTCCTGAAATACCTAGAAGCACATTTTATGATTGTCTTACCAGACTTGGTTTTAGTTTTAAAAAAAGACACCTAAATATAAGCAAAGAAAAGAACAAGATAGGCAAAGTTTTATAGAGGTTGTTGAGACTATTGAACCTAACAAACTTGTATATTTAGATGAAATGGGTATGGATAATAAACAGTCTGTACTAAGAGGATGGTCTCTTGTTGGTAAACCTAGCTATGGTGAAGTTATTGCTTATCAAACTCAGAGAAAAAGTATAGTTGCTGGTTATAACTATTTAGAAAAGAAGATTATAGCACCGCTAGAGTATACTGGATATACAGATACTCAAATTTTTAATCAGTGGTTTGAAGAGCATTTATGTCCTGAGTTAATTCCAAAGACTACTGTTGTTATGGATAATGCTAGTTTTCATAAGTCTCCTAAATTGGCTAAAATAGCAGAGAAGTTTGATATACAGATACTATACCTTCCTGCTTATTCTCCTGATTTAAATCCTATAGAAAAAATTTGGGCCAATTTTAAAAGAATTTTAAGAAAAGTAAATAATTCTTTTGATAATTTATCTGATGCTATTACTCACGTCTTTAGCACAATATTATCAGATTAACTATAACAGAAAATGCTTTACAGAAAATCGCGGATGCATCCAAAGCCTTAGAAACGATGAGTTTTTTTGATGAGATAGCTTTACCACCCTCAGTCATATCAGATATGACAGGAGTTACACCAGTAACGATACATAATTGGTTTGAGACAGGCAAACTTAAAAACGTATCGTCAAAAGGGAAAGTAAAAAAAGCAAAATTTAAACAGTTTAAGCATTTGGTTAAAAGAAGAGATTTGTAAAAAAATGTACATGAGGTTTTTGAAACTTGTTTGGTTAACAAAGTACGGTGAGATTAGAAGAAAGCAGCTTGTTCAATATGGTATTTATCAAAGTTAAGGAGTTTATTAGTTACTAGTATTTTTATTTTGGATGTTTTGTTTAATTTAAGGGGTTAAAAGTGAATATAGCAATATCAAAAAATCAAATTGGTGATGAAGAAATAAATAGCGTAAATGCTAGGGATTTGCATAGTTTTTTAAGTGTTAGAACGAAATATAATGATTGGTTTAATCGTATGTGTGAATATGGTTTTTCTGCAAATGAAGACTTTATAGCTATTACTCAAAAAAGAGTCACAGCTCAAGGTAATGAATCTACATTTATTGAACATATTATTAGCTTAGATATGGCTAAAGAAATTTCAATGCTACAAAGATCTGAAAAAGGTAAGCAAATCAGAAAATATTTCATTCAATGCGAGAAGCAATTTAAACAAAATATTCCACAAACTTTAACAAGAAAACAAATACTCCAAATAGCTTTAGATTCAGAGCAGAAATTAGAGCAAGCTAAGCAGACTATTGAACAGCAAAAACCTAAGGTGCTATTCGCAGATTCGGTATCATCTTCAAACTCAACTATTCTTGTCGGTGAGCTTGCAAAGATTATCAAACAAAATGGCTTTGATATTGGAGCTAATCGGCTTTTTAGTTGGTTAAGAGAGAATAACTATTTGATTAGACGTATTGGAGCTGATTTTAATACCCCAACGCAGAAGTCAATGGATCTAGGTTTGTTCAGAATTAAAGAGACAACAGTTACTCATTCTGATGGGCATATTTCTGTTAGTAAAACCCCAAAAATCACAGGTAAAGGACAGGTTTATTTTATTAATAAATTTGCATCGATGCAAACAAGAAGCTTACAAGTTGCTTAGAAGTATTTTAAATAATCTTATTAAGGAAAATGTATGAATTATTATATCTCGATGAAAAAAAATAAATACTGTGTTTTTAGTATTAAAGAAGGTGAGCTAAAGAGTTTTAGAACATTGTTTTTTGCGAATAAATTTTTAAAAAAGGTTAGGAAAGAAAAGGCTCAAGAATGCAAGAATATCTCAAAATAAATGATCTTGTCAAAATGGGATTTAAAGATTCATCAATTCGGCGTTGGCAAAAAAATGAAAATTTTCCAAAAAATATTAAAATTGGACGTGATCGATACTGGATCAAAGCAGAAATTGAGCAATTTTTAGAGAAAAAAAGGGGTGTAGATGAAGTTAACAACAACCCAAATAAATAACCTCAAACATAGCAAAAACTCAAATAATATTGAGATGATAAAAGATATATCTAACTTATATATAGTTATCAAAGCTGCTAATACAAAAAGTTGGCTTTATCGTTATAATTTTAATAATAAGTCTTATAGTCTGGGGTTAGGTAGTTACCCCAAAATAAGTCTTAAAAAAGCTCGAGAAATAACTCAGCACTATAATTCACTTAGATCACAAGGTCAAAATCCTAAAGACCTCAAACAAAAAACTAAGCTCGATAAGCGCAAATTATTTCATAATATAGTTAATCTGATAATATTGTGCTAAAGACGTGAGTAATAGCATCAGATAAATTATCAAAAGAATTATTTACTTTTCTTAAAATTCTTTTAAAATTGGCCCAAATTTTTTCTATAGGATTTAAATCAGGAGAATAAGCAGGAAGGTATAGTATCTGTATATCAAACTTCTCTGCTATTTTAGCCAATTTAGGAGACTTATGAAAACTAGCATTATCCATAACAACAGTAGTCTTTGGAATTAACTCAGGACATAAATGCTCTTCAAACCACTGATTAAGAATTTGAGTATCTGTATATCCAGTATACTCTAGCGGTGCTATAATCTTCTTTTCTAAATAGTTATAACCAGCAACTATACTTTTTCTCTGAGTTTGATAAGCAATAACTTCACCATAGCTAGGTTTACCAACAAGAGACCATCCTCTTAGTACAGACTGTTTATTATCCATACCCATTTCATCTAAATATACAAGTTTGTTAGGTTCAATAGTCTCAACAACCTCTATAAAACTTTGCCTATCTTGTTCTTTTCTTTGTTTATATTTAGGTGTCTTTTTTTAAAACTAAAACCAAGTCTGGTAAGACAATCATAAAATGTGCTTCTAGGTATTTCAGGAGCTAATGCTTCTCTAATATCTAAAGCCATTGCATCTGGATATGTTCTTAAGTAGCTTTCTATCGCTTCCTTATCTGTAAAGGTTGCTACTCTACCGCAACCCAAGCCTTGCTTAGATTTATAATCACCAGTTGTCTCGTATAAGTTTATCCAAGATCTAGTAGTACGGATATCTATATTAAAAAAATTACTTAGCTCTTTGTCTGTTAGGCCTTCTTTATATTTAGTTATTACGATATCTCTGAAATCTTGGCTATATGATGACATTTTTTCTAAATATTATAACATTATTGTCAAATAACTATCGGATTAACTATAATAAACAAGAACTCGCTGATATTTTTGGTGTAGAAACTACGACAATTGATATTTGGGTTCGTAAAAACTGCCCTGTGATTTCGAAAGGCTCAAAAGGAGTGGCTTGGAAACTTAATACGGCTGATGTGTATCAATGGCGAAAAAATAGAGCTATAGAGCAACAATATGATAATAAAACAACAGTAACAGGTGATGCAAAAGAGTTAGAGATTAAGACCAAACAAGAAAAATATCGTTTAATTAAATATCAGGCAGATGAGCAAAAAACCAAAGCAGAACTTGCAGAAAAAAAAGTAATAAATGTTGAAGATGTAGAGAGTGTTATGAGTAATCTATTTACATTGATACGCAGTCGTTTGCTTAATGTTCCTGATCGCATCGAGACCGAGATTTTAAATGAGTCTAATATTAATATTTTAAATGAGAAAATAACTGCTGAAATAAAAGCTGCAATGTATGAGATCTGTGAGGGAGCGCTTGAGACGATCGCTAATATGACTGAGGGTGATAATGAAACTTGATAAATTTATAGAGTTTACACAACAATCACTAGATAGATATTTTAAACCAATTATAAAATTATCATTATAGTTAATCTGATAATATTGTGCTAAAGACGTGAGTAATAGCATCAGATAAATTATCAAAAGAATTATTTACTTTTCTTAAAATTCTTTTAAAATTGGCCCAAATTTTTTCTATAGGATTTAAATCAGGAGAATAAGCAGGAAGGTATAGTATCTGTATATCAAACTTCTCTGCTATTTTAGCCAATTTAGGAGACTTATGAAAACTAGCATTATCCATAACAACAGTAGTCTTTGGAATTAACTCAGGACATAAATGCTTTTCAAACCACTGATTAAAAATTTGAGTATCTGTATATCCAGTATACTCTAGCGGTGCTATAATCTTCTTTTCTAAATAGTTATAACCAGCAACTATACTTTTTCTCTGAGTTTGATAAGCAATAACTTCACCATAGCTAGGTTTACCAACAAGAGACCATCCTCTTAGTACAGACTGTTTATTATCCATACCCATTTCATCTAAATATACAAGTTTGTTAGGTTCAATAGTCTCAACAACCTCTATAAAACTTTGCCTATCTTGTTCTTTTCTTTGCTTATATTTAGGTGTCTTTTTTTAAAACTAAAACCAAGTCTGGTAAGACAATCATAAAATGTGCTTCTAGGTATTTCAGGAGCTAATGCTTCTCTAATATCTAAAGCCATTGCATCTGGATATGTTCTTAAGTAGCTTTCTATCGCTTCCTTATCTGTAAAGGTTGCTACTCTACCGCAACCCAAGCCTTGCTTAGATTTATAATCACCAGTTGTCTCGTATAAGTTTATCCAAGATCTAGTAGTACGGATATCTATATTAAAAAAATTACTTAGCTCTTTGTCTGTTAGGCCTTCTTTATATTTAGTTATTACGATATCTCTGAAATCTTGGCTATATGATGACATTTTTTCTAAATATTATAACATTATTGTCAAATAACTATCGGATTAACTATATCTGATTGGTCAGCTAAACATGTATTTTTGCCTAGTGGAACTTCAGCAATGGCTGGTAAATGGCACACATTAAGTTATCAAGAAGGAATATTGAATGCGATTGAAGATAATAATATAAATAAAATTACGCTGATGTGGGGTGCGCAATTAGGCAAAACTGCACTTTTAAATAATGCGATTGGTTATTATATTGAGCATCAAGCAGAATCACAAATCATGATGCAACCGAGTGAATCTGATTTAAAAACTTGGCTAGAAACTAAATTTAATCCTATGGTGGATTATAGTACAAGTATCAGAGATACACTTGCCAAACCTCGAGGGCGTGAAGGTGTTAATAATCAAAAAATGAAATCTTATAACGGTGGTTTTTTGATGTTTGCTTGGTCAGGTTCACCTAATACAATGCGCGGCAGATCAGCTCCGAAAATCTATTGTGATGAAGTTGATGGCTATGAGCGTAGTCATGAGGGTCACCCTGTTAATTTACTTTGGCAACGTGCTGCCACTTTTGGTAAAAAAAGAAAGCTTATATTAACAAGTACGCCAACAATCAAGGGTAATTCTTTTATTGAGATGAGTTTTGATGCTGGTGATAGACGCAAATATCATGTGCCTTGCCCACATTGTCAACATTTCCAAGATTTAAAGTGGAGCAATATCCATTGGCAAAAAGACAAAGATAAGCATAAACCTGAGACAGCACAATATTTTTGTGAAAACTGTGGTGCTGCTATTACTGATAGCCAAAAACTTAAAATGTTAAAAAAAGGCAAATGGATTGCATCGATGCCATTTGATGGTCATGCGAGTTTTCATCTCAACGAGATCTACTCGCCATTTCGAAAATTTGAAGATATTGTCAGATCATTTTTAGAAAAAAAACAAACTAATGATTTAAAGAGTTTTGTCAATATTTCACTAGCTGAAACTTGGGAAGAAACAGGCGAGACGACTGATCCAAACATACTTTTATCACGTGTTGAAAAATGGCAGTTATTAGCTGAAAATTGTTTTTTTATTACAGCTGGTATTGATGTGCAGTTAGATCGCATCGAGATTCAAGTTATTGGTTTTGGTGTTGGTGAAGAATCTTGGATTTTAGATTATAAGATTTTTTATGGTGATACGGATCAAGATGAGGTGTGGCAACAGCTAAGCGAGTATCTTGATAACAAAAAATTTAAGCATAAAAATGGTCGTAGCCTAAATATAGAATCTGCTTGCTTAGATACAGGCGGCACAAACAATATGACATCAAAAGCATATGAGTATGTAAGATCTCGCCCAATTGGCAAGCCCTTTGCTATCAAAGGTCGTGGTGGGTCTGGAGTGCCTTTTTATACTAAACCCACTTTGAAATTAGAAAAAGCAAAACGCAAATTATATTTATTTATTTTGGGAGTTGATGAAGCTAAAAGTGTGATTTATAACAGATTAAATCGAGATGAGCAAGCTGGATCGGGGATTATCCACTTCAAAAAAGGCTTATGTGATGATATATATTTTGGACAGCTAACAGCAGAGAAAAGAATCGTCAAGTATGTCAAAGGATTTCCTAAATATGAATGGCATAATGTCGCACCAGATAAAAGAAATGAAGCTTTAGATACTTATATTTATGCTTTAGCAGCTTTGAGAATTCGCAATGTTGATTTAGATATGATTTATCAAAAATACATTAAGAAAAAAGAGGTACAAAAAAAATGAGAAAATTAATAATAATATTATCTTGTATAGTTCTTTGTGGTTGTGATAGTTTGAAAAGTGTGATACCAAATATTGGCGATAAACAAAATCACTCAAGTACATCAACTAATAATGGCAATGGGGCAGGACGAGATTTAAAGGCAAAAATAGCTTTAAATAATGGTGATGATAAATCATCGAGTTTTTATGATTCAAATGTTAAACAAGCAAATACAGATACTAATAATACTATCGAATCAGGACAAGGCAAGACGCAAGCCGTGTTGGGAAATTTATCAGATAATTCTCAAAATACAACACAAACTAACTCTACCACTAAGCATAATTCTAATAATTCTATAGTGAATAATTTTGGGATTGAGTATTTGATAGTAATTATTGTTGGTTTGGTCATATCTTGTTTAGCTGTGGGAGTTATATTTGGGCGTTTGATACCAACAAAGCAGCAACAACAAACTTATAATATTTTGATTAAAAAGATATTAGATTTGTAATAATGTGTGAAGTTTGTTTTTGATTTCTTGTAATTGTTCTGATGATAATTTTCCTTTAAATTTTGCTTTTCTAGCAACCCAATCTAAGCTCTTAATTTGATCTGCTAATACAGCACTTTTATTATCAATAGCTACTTCAAATGGGTAGCCTTTTATTTTTGTTGTCATTGGGCAACAGATACATAGATTAGTTAATTTGTTGTATTGTTTTGGGCTTAAAATGATTGCAGGGAGATGACCTTTATGTTCATTACCTGTACTAGGGTCACAATTAATCCAAATTATATCACCAATATCTGGAATATATTTAGCTACCATATCTCATCCCCTTGAGAGCTCCCAAACTCAACTTCATTGTGTAAGTTTTTATCATTAATTTGAGCAAGTAGTTGCTCTAATTCTTCACTGATAGGTTTAATTACTATACTGCCATTTTCGATGTGAATATCAAGTTTTTGACTTTCTTTAATTTTAAGACTATTTAAAATAGTTTGTGGTATTCTTATACCTAAAGAATTACCCCATTTTTTGATTGAAATTTCCATATTAGTCTCCTTAAGTTATAAATTTAAGTATATACATTGTTTATACATATTACAAACTTATTTAAAATATAAAACTTGCCCAGATACAAATCAACAAAATCTATAAAATTTAATTAAGATTAGTATTTTTTTGTGTATTGATGATAGGTATATCAAATAATAATGGACGTTTAATTACAGATCTCGATCATGTTAAGCAATCAATTACAGATATTTTGACAACCCCTATTGGCTCAAGAGTAAAGCTCTGTGATTATGGCAGTGATATCTATAAGTATCGTGATAATCCTATTAATACAACTACTATAGCTAATATATATAAAGCAGTTGCTGAAGCTATTGATAAATGGGAGCCTCGCATTTCTTTAGTTGGCGGTAAATTGACAGTCAAAGCTGATCAAAACGGTAAGCTAGTCATCAATGTTGAGTTTAAATATAAAGGTGAAACTGTGAGTTTAGGAGAGACGACTATATGAGCTTTGATTTATCAAAATTGCCATTGCCAAATTCAATATCAAAAATCAGTTATGAAGATAATTTGATGAAATTAATCAAAAAATTCAAAGGGCTAGAGCCTAGTTGGGATGCATACCTTGAAAGTGATCCTGTAATTAAAATATTCGAGGCGTGTGCGTATGCTTTGACAATTAAAGATCAACAGCGAAACGATCAGATTAAAGCAATCTTGATTGCATCAGCAGAAGAGGCTGATCTTGATAATTTAGGGGCATTATTAGCAGAAGAGCGCCAAGCTGACGAAGGTGACGATAGATATAGAACTAGAGTTATCAAAGCACTTAGTAAAGTCTCAAGTGCTGGAGCAGCTGGAGCATATGAGTCATTAGCTCTTGAAGCTGATAGTAGAGTTGTTGATGTGATTGCATTTGATGATGATAGTCAACCTGCAAAAGCATTTGTGGCGATCCAATCAAACGAGCAAGAAAATGGGGTTGCAACAGCTGAATTATTGGCGATAATCTCAGCTTATCTTAATCATCAAGATCGAAAACCTTTAGGTGTACAAGTAGTTGTCTCAAGTATCGAAGCTGTTAATTATAGTATAGATGCTGTAGTCAGATTAGAGAAAAATGTCGATAAACAAATGGTCTTAGATACGATGCTTGATAATGTTAAAGCTCTTGTTGATAATAAAAAGCGTATAGCTGCTGAGATTGCAATTTCTGAGATATATGCGAGCTTGAATATTGAAGGTGTTGCAGTTGTTGAAGAGCTAAATATACCAGCTACAAATATAAAAACATCTAATATTCAAGTGCCATTTTGCACAAATATTGATATCAGCGAGGTGGATGATGACTAGTTTATTACCACCAAATGCCACTAATTTAGAAAAAAATATTGTTGCAAGTTTTACAAGTATACTAGATGAGAAAGAGCTTCTAATTAAGCAAATATATGATGTTAATGAATGCCCAGCAGAATTTCTAGTATATTTAGCTTGGTTTTTTAATGTTGATTTTTCAATTTATAATGAGTTGAATGAGTCAGCAAAAAGACAATATATCCAAAAATCAATTGAAATTCATCGTAAAAAAGGCACTTTAGGAGCGCTAAAACAAGCACTAGAATTAAATAATTATCTAATTAGTGTTACGGAATGGTATGAAAATAGTAAGACTGCGCATACGGCTCGTATCAATATTACTGCGACAGATGATAACTTTGATTTAGAGTTTCTCAAACAAATCGTCGCAAAAAATAAAAATGTGCAAACGATTATTAATTATTTAGTTTCGATAGGATCTAAATCTAATACTTATGTGGGTATGGCATGTCGAATCAGACTTAAGTATAAAATCAAATCTAATGTTGCAGCATTTATTCAAGAATTGAAAGATTTAATTATAGAGGTACAAAATGTCTAGTCAATTAAGCTTAACAATCACAGCGATGAATAAGCTCACAGAAGCTCAACAAACTGGGAAAAATGTAGCAATTAGAGAGTTTGCTGTCACAGATTCACCAGTTTCTGATCAAGAAACTTATGGTAATGAGATATATCGAAATCTAATAACTGATATCACAGCAGATGAAGAAAACGATAATACTATCAAGATTTTAGCAACAATTCCACCTCTTGAAAATATTACAGGAATAATTTCAAAGGCTTATTTATATGACGATGATGGTGATGTTTTTGCATATGGATTAATTCCAAGCATTGAATTAGTAAATGATACATCTTTAGAGATTGAATTAGAGTTTTTTCTAACTTTTTCTAATACTAGTTATGTTGAATTAGCAGCACCTATTGAATCATTTGTCGATACTCAGACATTTGAAGATCATAATCATAATGATCTTTATTACCAAAAAATTGAAGTAAATAATCTCTTGAATCAAAAATCAGATCAAGATCATAATCATGATGATATTTATTATCTAAAGACTCAAATTGATACTCAAATTGCTGCGCTTAGCTCAAGATTAGATCAAGTTATGAGTTCACTTGAGCCGATTGGGCATATTGGTATGTTTTATTCGACAGTTGCACCAAATAACTATCTTAAGTTAAATGGCTCGTGGTGGTCAAAAGAAACATATAGTTAATCCGATAGTTATTTGACAATAATGTTATAATATTTAGAAAAAATGTCATCATATAGCCAAGATTTCAGAGATATCGTAATAACTAAATATAAAGAAGGCCTAACAGACAAAGAGCTAAGTAATTTTTTTAATATAGATATCCGTACTACTAGATCTTGGATAAACTTATACGAGACAACTGGTGATTATAAATATAAGCAAAGAAAAGAACAAGATAGGCAAAGTTTTATAGAGGTTGTTGAGACTATTGAACCTAACAAACTTGTATATTTAGATGAAATGGGTATGGATAATAAACAGTCTGTACTAAGAGGATGGTCTCTTGTTGGTAAACCTAGCTATGGTGAAGTTATTGCTTATCAAACTCAGAGAAAAAGTATAGTTGCTGGTTATAACTATTTAGAAAAGAAGATTATAGCACCGCTAGAGTATACTGGATATACAGATACTCAAATTCTTAATCAGTGGTTTGAAGAGCATTTATGTCCTGAGTTAATTCCAAAGACTACTGTTGTTATGGATAATGCTAGTTTTCATAAGTCTCCTAAATTGGCTAAAATAGCAGAGAAGTTTGATATACAGATACTATACCTTCCTGCTTATTCTCCTGATTTAAATCCTATAGAAAAAATTTGGGCCAATTTTAAAAGAATTTTAAGAAAAGTAAATAATTCTTTTGATAATTTATCTGATGCTATTACTCACGTCTTTAGCACAATATTATCAGATTAACTATATCTGGTAAATTACTAATGTTAGACTTAAATCCATCTATAAGTGGCTGTAAACTTAGATGTTTTTTGGTTTTGACCATTACATAAAAAATATTTTAATATTTGTATGTTATTATCTAATAATATTAAGTATTTTAGTATATTCTAGTGAAAATTAGTGCGAAAAAGTTAAAAACTAAGCATTGAGTTTAATAGCTTTGTGGGCTCACTGAGAATAGCTGACAATTAGTTAACTTGACGATGCCATCAAAATCACTAAAGAAAAAAATAGTAGATTTCTTTATGCTAAATAATGATAAAAAATTCTAAAATAGGCACTATTTTTTAAATTAGCTATAAAATCTATTGCAACTAGATAAATATAATAATTTACTTTGTGTATAAAACAATATTTTTATACACAAATGATTTACCTTAGAGAAGACGATATACATGAAAGTAGATTCAGAAGTCGTTATGATGAAAAAGTTTGTTTAGCAAAAATTCATCAAGAGATAGCTGTAATATTAGTTGATAATGATCAAGGCAGGACTATATTCTTTTACTTTAAAAATAAGCAACGAGTTATAGATAATTATATAAATAGTTCTAGTGGAAATATAAAAATTAAATTTATTACTTCAGTTAAACAAACAGCCCAAGACATGCACTTCATAAACTTATATATTAGATATGTTCATAAGAAATCTAAAGGAGGAGTAAGATTAGCTTCGTATTTAAGGCTCCTTCCCCCTCCTGTAAATACCAAGAAATTTGGAAAGTCTGTAACAGCTGGTGTTATTAGACCTATATATAACCCAGAAGGTGTATTTACAATGAAATTAGGTGTAAAAAATAGACTTTCTAGAGAAGGAATAACAATACAATGTATTAACGAAGCTAAGCTAAGTAAAATTATAAAATCAGAAGAGATTTTATTTGGTAGATTGCTTGGACAACGTAAAGTTAGTTCTGAAGCGGTAAGACATGCCAGTTTTGAAAATAAAAACTCTGAAGAAGAGAGTGATGCTTATTTATTTCCTGGAAAACATAGAGCTAGTTTAGATGCTGCAAGACATGCCAGTTTTGAAAATAAAGAACCTGAAGAAGAGAGTGATGCTTATTTATCTCCAGTGACCTGTGAAAATGCTGTATCATACGCAAATTATAGTTTTTCTTATAATAATGAAATTTGTTTATCACGCATCTATAATAAGCCAGCTTTAATATTAATTAATAGTACAGAGGAAAGAAGTACATTTATATACCTAGAAGAAAACCATATAGATTATATACTTAATTTTGTAAATGCTAATGATAGTATAGTTTTAAAAATTATTGGATATATAGATTTAGAATCACGAAATAATCCAAATACTAAGAAATATCGCACTCTTATAAAAAAATATATTGAAACAATTATTAAAGTAACTAAACGATGGAGCGCTACATATATCCAAATTAAAGCAGTGAGAGATAGAGTTACTGGTGAAATTTTAGATAAACCTATACTTAATGTAAAAGGCCAATTGCTGTACAAATATAAAACAGATCAAAATAATATCATATGTATTAATAAAAAAGTACTTAATTTATTAATAAAAGATAAATTAAAACTTCTTATTCGTGATAAATTAGTAACTGTATCAAATAATCTTTATCATCAAACAGAGATATATGATGATCCAAGTAGGCGCAGGGCTTACTCTACTATCGAAATGCCTGTTCGATTTGGATCTTTTAGTGGAAATAATTCTTATTTGGATGAAGAGGATGAGAAATCTCCTCTATTAGGAGATATAAGTAGAAGTAGAAGTCACTCTACTATCGAAATTCCTGTTCGATTTAGATCTTTTAGTGAAAATAATTCTTATTTGGATGAAGAAGATGAAAAATCTCCTTTTTTAGAAGATATAAGCAGAAGTAGGAATAGTTTAAGGTCTCCTAGAGTGGATATTCGAGTGCATAGAGACAGCGAAGAAGATAAAGAGTTATTGTCATCATTAAATAATCGTCGCCGTAAAACCTATGGCTCTTTAGAAATATATGATGAGAATTATTTATCAGATGATGAAGAGTTTTCTTTATCGGATGATGTTAATCTTTCAATAGATGATGATTCGGAAGATAATGAAAGAAATTGCTGTGATCGTTGTATAATACTTTAAAAGGGCACTATTGGGGAGCCTCTTCATTAAACTGTTATAGGTATGCCTGCAACCTTTCCTCAAACTGGATAACAGCTATTCTCAGTGAGCCCACAAAGCTATTAAACTCAATGCTTAGTTTTTAACTTTTTCGCACTAATTTTCACTAGAATATACTAAAATACTTAATATTATTAGATAATAACATACAAATATTAAAATATTTTTTATGTAATGGTCAAAACCAAAAAACATCTAAGTTTACAGCCACTTATAGATGGATTTAAGTCTAACATTAGTAATTTACCAGATAATAGACGAGCTAGTAGTGTAAATTATCAAATTAGTGATGCTGCATTATCTACCCTTGCCTGTATGTTTTACAAATCATCTAGCTTATTAAAATATCAAAGATTAATGCAGAAACGACAATATAAAAATAATCTGCAAACCCAATTTGGAGTTACAGAAATACCTAGTGATAATCAACTGAGGACTATCATATCAAATATTAAGTATGATAAGTTTCAACCAATATTCAATAACTACTTAAACCGTTTACAACGAGGTAAGCACTTATCTAATTTTAGGTTTGAAGATAAGTATCTTGTAGCATTAGATGCTACACAATACCATTCATCTGAAACTATAAAATGTGAAGAATGTTTACAAAAGAGAAAACGTAATGGTAAAGTAGAATATAGCCATCAGGCATTACAAGCAATAATATGCCATCCAAATCAAAAGCAAATATTCCCATTAATGCCTGAACCTATTAAAAACACTGATGGTGATAAGAAGCAAGACTGTGAAATTAATGCAGCTAAACGCTTATTACCAAAACTTAGATCACAACATCCAAGAATGAACTTTATATGGCTAGCAGATAGTATCTATGCTACTAAACCCTTTATAGAATCAGTAATACAAAATGGAGAAGATTATATATTTAGAATAAAACAGGGTAATCATAAACATCTATATGAGTGCTTAGATAGCTCTGAATATCAAAGTCATAAGAGTACTATGGGCAATACATCTATCGCATACAGATGGTATTATGACATACCTCTAAACAAAGACTCAAGCACGAAAGTTACTGTAGTTAAAGCTTTTACGATTAGCAAAGACAAAGATGGTAAGCAAAAATCAACGATAGCTGGTGTGTGGGCAACTAACTTGGAGGTTGATAAGAGCAATATAGCACAGATATAGTTAATCTGATAATATAGTTAACCCGATATAGATTTCATCACAGCAATAAATCAGCTAAAATATTTTCATTTGAATATTTCCATTGAATGAAAGCATACAGCCAAGATTTAAGAGATAGAGTTTTATCAGCTTATGTAGCAGGAGAAACTAATAAAAGTAAGTTATCCAGAATATATAAAATGTATAGAGGAACAATAAATTCTTGGGTTAAGCGATATGAGGAAACAGGAGATTATAGCTCAAGACAGGGTGTTGGGTGTGGTATGAAACCAACCTATACAGATAAAGAAGCTGTGTTAAATTTCATCAAAAATCATCCTGATACTGATGGGATTGGTATCCGTGATGCATTAATGCCAGATATGCCAATGAGTACGGTCTATGATACTCTTAAAAGAATGAAGATTACATATAAAAAAAGAGCCTAAATATAAGCAACGCTCAGAAGCAAAACGTGATGAATATATAGAAATTCTTGCTAGTATAGATATTAACAAGATTCATTATGTTGATGAAACTGGTAGTGATAATAAAACTGTTACTACACAAGGGTGGTCACTTAGAGGAGAAAAAAGCTATTCTGAACAATTAGCATTTTATACAGAAAGAACTAATATGCTTGCTGCTTATAGATATCACGACAAGGAATTAATAGCTCCTTTTGAATATAATGGCTCTACAGATTCTCATTTATTTTCTGGTTGGCTTGAACAGTGTTTGTGTCCAAATCTTAAGCCTGGTGATTATATTGTGCTAAAGACGTGAGTAATAGCATCAGATAAATTATCAAAAGAATTATTTACTTTTCTTAAAATTCTTTTAAAATTGGCCCAAATTTTTTCTATAGGATTTAAATCAGGAGAATAAGCAGGAAGGTATAGTATCTGTATATCAAACTTCTCTGCTATTTTAGCCAATTTAGGAGACTTATGAAAACTAGCATTATCCATAACAACAGTAGTCTTTGGAATTAACTCAGGACATAAATGCTCTTCAAACCACTGATTAAAAATTTGAGTATCTGTATATCCAGTATACTCTAGCGGTGCTATAATCTTCTTTTCTAAATAGTTATAACCAGCAACTATACTTTTTCTCTGAGTTTGATAAGCAATAACTTCACCATAGCTAGGTTTACCAACAAGAGACCATCCTCTTAGTACAGACTGTTTATTATCCATACCCATTTCATCTAAATATACAAGTTTGTTAGGTTCAATAGTCTCAACAACCTCTATAAAACTTTGCCTATCTTGTTCTTTTCTTTGCTTATATTTAGGTGTCTTTTTTTAAAACTAAAACCAAGTCTGGTAAGACAATCATAAAATGTGCTTCTAGGTATTTCAGGAGCTAATGCTTCTCTAATATCTAAAGCCATTGCATCTGGATATGTTCTTAAGTAGCTTTCTATCGCTTCCTTATCTGTAAAGGTTGCTACTCTACCGCAACCCAAGCCTTGCTTAGATTTATAATCACCAGTTGTCTCGTATAAGTTTATCCAAGATCTAGTAGTACGGATATCTATATTAAAAAAATTACTTAGCTCTTTGTCTGTTAGGCCTTCTTTATATTTAGTTATTACGATATCTCTGAAATCTTGGCTATATGATGACATTTTTTCTAAATATTATAACATTATTGTCAAATAACTATCGGATTAACTATATAAGCACCTTATATTTATGATCTTTAATAAAATAGTGATAGTGTTATAATATTATTTTTTATTATTCATTAAAACTAAGGAAAGATATGTCACAAATAGTTGTATGTGCAATGTACAAATTTGTAACGCTTGAAAATTTTGAAGCTATGCGTCAAACAATATTAGATGTGATGGTTGAAAACAATGTTAAGGGTACTCTTCTCTTAGCTAATGAAGGAATCAATGGTACTATTGCTGGAACTCGTACTGGAGTAAATAAGCTATTGGAACATCTAAAATCTGATCCACGCCTAACTGATATTGACCATAAAGAATCTTTTCATCAAGAAATGCCATTTTATCGCTCAAAAGTGAAACTTAAAAAAGAAATTGTAACCTTAGGCGTTAATGAGATAGATCCTAATAAGGTTTGTGGTAAGTACGTAGAGCCTAAAGATTGGAATGAATTAATCTCTGACCCAGATACATTACTTATAGATACTCGTAATGAATATGAAATAGAAATTGGTACATTTAAAAATGCGGTGAATCCCCACACAGAAAATTTCCGTGAATTTCCTGAATATGTTGATAAAAATCTAAGTACGAAGAAACATAAAAAAGTTGCAATGTTTTGTACTGGTGGCATTAGATGTGAAAAATCTACTGCTTTGATGAAAACTAAAGGGTTTGATGAAGTCTATCACCTACAAGGAGGAATTCTTAAATATTTAGAAGAAGTTCCAAAAGAAGAATCTATGTGGGAAGGAGAATGTTTTGTATTTGACTCAAGGGTTGCAGTAAATCATGATCTTCAAAAAGGCAACTATGATCAGTGCTTTGCATGTCGTATGCCTATTACAGAAAATGATAAAAAACGCCCTGAATATGTCAAAGGAATAAGTTGTCATTACTGTTATGATAAAGCTACTGAAAAACAAAAATCTCGTTTTACTGAAAGAGAAAAGCAATCTCAACTTGCATCAGAAAGAGGCTTCTCTCATGTTGGTGATGAAGCCAAAAAATTAGCTATGCTAAATAAAAACAGAAAGAAAGAAGTTAAAGAAAAAGCACGTAAGAATTCTAAAAAATAGCTTATCTAATATCCAATAGAATATTTATATTTTACCTAACCATTTAAATATATTCCATTATCTTTTATTAAGATTTTTCTCTCTTTATAAAGAGTTCCTATAGCTCGTTTAAAAGCCGATTTACTCATTCCAAACTCTTTTTTTATATCATTAGGATTTGACTTATCATTAAATGGTGCTGACCCTTCATGAGCTATTAAATAATTCTCCACTAGCTGTGCATTCTTATCTAAATCCTTATGAACCAACTGTAAAGATAAATCTACACGTCCATCATCACGGATATTTTTTATATAACCTTTAATAGCTTGCCCAAAGCTTAATCTAGTATAGACTTCAGATTTATATATAACTCCCCAATGAGTATTGTTTATAATTGCTTTATAGCCTATATCTGTTGAGTTAGCAATTATTAGTTTAACCTCCTGGTTTGGAGTAAAGGCATCTGTAGCATTATCTTTGATAAATTTATTTATTTTTGATGAGGCTGTAATACGGCCATTAATTTTATCCAAATATAAATATACTATATACGACTTCCCTTCCTCAAATGGTCGATGCTGCTCAGCTAATGGTACAAATAAGTCCTTATCTAAACCCCAATCTAGAAAAGCCCCTATTGGTGTAAGATTTTTAACTTGAAGATATGCCGCCTCCCCTATTGAAGGTAGATTTTTTGTGCTAGCTATAAGCTCTGATTTAGAATTATGGTATAAATAAACTTCAATATAATCACCTATCTCAGGACTAATATCTAAATTTACCAAAGGTAATATAGTTTCACCTAGCTCTTGGGCATCTAAAACTAAATAAGCATCTTTTTTGTCTATAATTTTTAAATTATGATATTTGCCAATAGAAATCAAAATTGTAACCTTTTAATATATATAACAATGATAATACCACAGCTAGTTTATTTTTGTTTTTCTAGCCTAACTATTTCCTCTATTTTTTTAAAACCTATTGATTTATAAATATCTTTAGCAAAATGATTTTGATCAGCTTCTATAACTAACTTAGTAATAGCTTGCTGTTGTAACAAGCTAGCACAAACCTTATACATTAGAGTTCGACATATTCCTAGCTTTCTATAATCTCTGTGCGTCACTACACTATTAAACCTTACAATGCCATCTTTTATAATCACACCCAAATCAGCAACCAACATATTATAGTTAATCTGATAATATTGTGCTAAAGACGTGAGTAATAGCATCAGATTAACTATACAAGTTTGTTAGGTTCAATAGTCTCAACAACCTCTATAAAACTTTGCCTATCTTGTTCTTTTCTTTGCTTATATTTAGGTGTCTTTTTTTAAAACTAAAACCAAGTCTGGTAAGACAATCATAAAATGTGCTTCTAGGTATTTCAGGAGCTAATGCTTCTCTAATATCTAAAGCCATTGCATCTGGATATGTTCTTAAGTAGCTTTCTATCGCTTCCTTATCTGTAAAGGTTGCTACTCTACCGCAACCCAAGCCTTGCTTAGATTTATAATCACCAGTTGTCTCGTATAAGTTTATCCAAGATCTAGTAGTACGGATATCTATATTAAAAAAATTACTTAGCTCTTTGTCTGTTAGGCCTTCTTTATATTTAGTTATTACGATATCTCTGAAATCTTGGCTATATGATGACATTTTTTCTAAATATTATAACATTATTGTCAAATAACTATCGGATTAACTATATGTACAACTATGTTTCTAGCCATAAATAGCGATGCAAAACAGTTAAGTTTACCAAAAAATGTTATAAGTTTTTCTAGTCTCCAAGGGCAAGATCTTCTAAAAAGCTCTCCTAGTAAATATTCTCAAGAATATTGGCAATTAGCAAAATACTTTACTACCGAATATGGCATAACTTTTTGTGGGCCTGCTGCTGATGTTATGGTACTTAATGCACTTGGGATCGAGCCTGCTATAGCACCAGATCATGGTAAATTTACAATATTTGATCAAACTAATATAGTTAATCCGATAGTTATTTGACAATAATGTTATAATATTTAGAAAAAATGTCATCATATAGCCAAGATTTCAGAGATATCGTAATAACTAAATATAAAGAAGGCCTAACAGACAAAGAGCTAAGTAATTTTTTTAATATAGATATCCGTACTACTAGATCTTGGATAAACTTATACGAGACAACTGGTGATTATAAATCTAAGCAAGGCTTGGGTTGCGGTAGAGTAGCAACCTTTACAGATAAGGAAGCGATAGAAAGCTACTTAAGAACATATCCAGATGCAATGGCTTTAGATATTAGAGAAGCATTAGCTCCTGAAATACCTAGAAGCACATTTTATGATTGTCTTACCAGACTTGGTTTTAGTTTTAAAAAAAGACACCTAAATATAAGCAAAGAAAAGAACAAGATAGGCAAAGTTTTATAGAGGTTGTTGAGACTATTGAACCTAACAAACTTGTATATTTAGATGAAATGGGTATGGATAATAAACAGTCTGTACTAAGAGGATGGTCTCTTGTTGGTAAACCTAGCTATGGTGAAGTTATTGCTTATCAAACTCAGAGAAAAAGTATAGTTGCTGGTTATAACTATTTAGAAAAGAAGATTATAGCACCGCTAGAGTATACTGGATATACAGATACTATACCTTCCTGCTTATTCTCCTGATTTAAATCCTATAGAAAAAATTTGGGCCAATTTTAAAAGAATTTTAAGAAAAGTAAATAATTCTTTTGATAATTTATCTGATGCTATTACTCACGTCTTTAGCACAATATTATCAGATTAACTATATATTTTATAATTCAAACCTAATAAAAAAAGGAATTACTCCTACTCGAGTATATATGCATGGGCTACCTATCAATGAAACAGCCCAAATCATCAATACTCAACAAACTATAGGATTTAAGGCCAATGCTAGAGTTATTCATGCAAATAAATTTAATAACCAATATCAGTTTAAAAATACCTTATTAGATAGTATGGAAAAAGGAAAATATATAATAATAAATTATTATAATCGAGTTGATATGGGAGCTCAAGGTGGTGGACATTACTCACCATTAGCAGCATATAATTCTGATGCTGATAGATGGCTACTTATGGATGTGGCCCGCTACAAATATGAACCAGCATGGATAAAAACAGCTGATTTATACAAAGCCATACAAAATAAAGACTCTGAATCTAATCAACCTCGAGGGGTTATAATAGTCTCTAAACAAAGACATTAAAAAAATCTAAAAATTATAAGGCTATAATACACATGAGCATATCCAATATTATAAATATAAACGAAGTTCCTTATCTAAATGAAAAATAAGGAAATAAATTTGAAGCTAATATCGCCTAAATATCAACTAAGATTAAATCTAATAAATTAGGTTATAATATTACAAAAGTACCAGCAGGTAAAAGAGCATGGCCTTTACACGCGCATCATGTTAATGATGAACTTTTTTATATTCTAGAAGGGTCTGGAATTATAAAAATAAGTGAAAAAAAATATGTCATCTCTAAAAGAAATTTTGTTTCAATCCCTGCTGGCCCAGATACACCACATTAAATTATAAATAACTCAAACAATGATTTAACATACTTATGCGTTAGTACGATGCTAAAACCAGAAGTTGTAATCTATCCAAACTCTAATAAAATAGGAATAAGATCTGGTCGTGATGCACTTGTTAAAAACCAAACTAATACAGGCTTGAGAATAAATTTCAATATGTCAGAAGGCGTTGATTACTGGCATGGTGAAGAATAAAGCAAAGGTCAAAACCTCAAATAAATAATATATCTATGAAAACATATCTTTTAAAGCCGAGAGGTTTTGTTTTGAATTTTCTTTACGTGCTTCTGGACATTCTTTATCGCCGCCAACCCAATATAAATCATTCTCAGGCAATTCGTCTATAAACCTACTTGGTACAGAGACTGTTTTCTCTCCAAATTTTTTACGGTACTTAGTCATCGTAATTGTTAAATTTTCTCTGGCTCTTGTAATTGCGACATAAGCTAAGCGACGCTCATCCTCTATAGACTCTTCTTCAATACTTTGCTGATGAGGTAAAATACCTTCTTCCATACCCATTATATATACTTTCTTATATTCAAGTCCTTTTGATGCATGCATAGTAATAATCTGCACTTGATTATCATTTTTATCTTCACTATCTCTATCTAAAATATCTATAAGCAACATTTTATTAATCACACTATTTAATGAGCTTAAACCATTATAACTTTCATTTTCAAGTTGATTGACTATCCATTTAATTAGCTCTAGAACATTCATATACCTAAATTCAACCTGTTTCTCAGTAGAGCTTGAATCGATCAACCATTGTCGATAAGATATATTTTCTATAAATTCATTTAAAATTTTTTTTAACTCAAGTGATGAAATACTTGCATTAATCTGCTGTTGTGTAGCTAATATTAGTTCTTTGAATTTAATCAGATTTGATTTTGAAACACTACGTAATTCAATATCTTGAAGCCTATATAATGTTTGAAAAAAACTACAATGATGTATACTAGCATACTCTCCAAGCCTATGAATAGTTGCACTACCAACCTCACGTTTTGGAGTATTCACAATACGTAAAAATGCTCTATCATCATCACAATTAACGATCAACCTTAAGTATGAAATCATATCTTTAATTTCTGCTTTTGAAAAAAATGACGTGCCACCGCTTATCGTGTATGGAATTTTATGCATTTGCATATATCTTTCAAGTAGAAATGCTTGATAATTACTCCTAATTAAAACTGCATAATCAGAATTTTTTGAATTAGTTTTTACTCTATCAAAAAATATATCACTAGCTATAAAAGAAGCTTCATCCTCATCATTAATTAAACTTATAACCTTAACTTGCTCACCATAATCCTTATTAGACCAAAGTTTTTTTTCAAAAATATGGCTATTATTTTCAATAAGTTTATTTGCAATATTTAAGATCCTACCAGTTGATCGATAATTTTGCTCAAGTTTAATAACCTTTAAGCTTGGAAAATCTTCTTGCAAATGTTTTAGATTTTCTGGCCTAGAACCACGCCAGGCATAAATTGACTGATCATCATCGCCAACCACTGTAAACTTATTCTTATTCTTAGTCAGGTATTTAAGCAGCTGATACTGTGATTCATTAGTATCTTGATATTCATCAATCAAAATATATCTAAACTTATCAGACCATAGCTTTTGGATTTTTGAATTATTTTTAAATAGTTGAATTGGTTGAAATATTAAATCATCAAAATCAAATGAATTATATGATTTTAAATACTTTTGATACTCAATGTAAATAAACAAAGCTTGCTCTTCAATCTCATCACTCGCAATCACTTCATTAGGTGTTAAAAGTGCCGACTTCCAAAATGAAATTTTTGACTGAATAATACCAACATTTTGCTTTGGTAATTGAAACTCTTCATATGCTATATCATAAATCAAAGCTAATGAGTCATAGCTATCAAAAAGTGTAAAGTTTCTTTTATAATCAAGATCAATATAATGTTTTTTTAAAATTGATAAACCCAATGAATGGAAAGTTGATATTGCTAGACCTTTAGATAAATCTTTATTTATACGTAACTTAACCCTCTCCTGCATCTCTTTTGCTGCTTTATTTGTAAATGTCACAGCTAAAATGGCCTTAGCTGGATATAGTAGCTCTTCTACAAGATATGATATCTTTTCAATAATCACACTTGTCTTACCACTTCCAGCACCTGCCAAAACCAGCAAAGGTGAACCTATATATTTAACAGCTTCTCGTTGATGAGAGTTAAGATTATTTAGCATTTATAAATAGTTTCACCATTAACTAGTTGATATTGCTGCTCTATAACTTCTTTATGAAACACTACTAACATATACAACTTATTAGCAATAAAAACTTTGTTAACTACATTTGCTAATGGTTTATTATCTTTATTTTTTAAGTCATTAGTAGCTATATCATTATTCGAACACATAACGGTCAATTCCTTTTTTAGCTTAGCCTTGTAATGCATTCTAGCAATCACCTCTTGTCCCATATAACAACCTTTGGTATAACAAACTACATTTTCATAATCATCAAGTTCTAACTCTGCTGGCAAAAATTTTTCAAAATTATTAGCATTTATTATTGCTAATTTAGCAATAATATTTTGCTGTTGCACTTCAGCAAAACTCATATTAGATGTTAAACTATCGCTTTTTAAGATATCATGGTTTAAAAACCCTGATTTTGTAAAAAACAAGGAATAATACTCATTAACACTAAAACTAACCTTTGAAAACATTCCATATTTTTTTAACCATGTTAGAAGATCATCTAAAACCCCTTCTTCTACAGAAAGGAGTAATTTCTCATTAGAAATGAACTTAACAAAACATAAAGAAATAATACGCCCTTTTAAATTAGCAAAAGCAGTAAGTAAAATAGTATTTTCATTTGAAAGTAGGTTTAAGTCAGCTGTAGTTAAACCCTGTAGAAATTTTTTAGTATCTAAACCATTGATTTCTAATATTTTAAAATTAGTATATTGAAAACTCATAAGAAAACCTAATAATTTTAAGTAAGATATTTAACTAGTAGATTTTATAGTATTTCCTTCTAGTTATCAAAGCAAGTCATCATTATAATATTTACTAACCCTAATATTAAATGAGACTGCCCAAAATGATTACTAACTTCAAGTTTAAAACCTTTATTTTACTTACTCTACTTATATTATTTTGTAGTTATAGTTATACTGCTCCAAAAGCAGATTTATGGAATTATTGGAATAAATCTAATAGCCACTCAACTAAAACTATTGATTTTAAAGCTTGGCAAGTTTTTTTAGATAAATATACTACTAAAGAAGGTAGTCAAGTTTATGTCAAATATTCTGCAGTAACACCTCAAGATAAATCTAAATTTGATCAAACAATCAAGCAATATGCTGATATTAACATTCTCAATTATAATTTAAACGAGCAATTAGCATATTGGATTAATCTATATAATATGCTAACTATCCAGACGATATTAAACCATTATCCAGTCAAATCAATTACAGATATAGATAAAGGTTGGTTTGGATCTAAAGTCTGGGATCAAAAAATAATAACCATTAATAAACAAAAACTAACTTTAAATGATATTGAACACCGAATTATTCGACCAATATGGAAAAACCCTAGAACACACTCTGCTCTTAACTGTGCTTCTATTAGCTGCCCTAACCTTTCTCAAAAAGTATACATAGGTAAAACAATAAGCTCTCAATTAAACCAATCTTTCTCAAACTGGATCAACAGCAGTAAAGGCTTATCTATCAAAAATAACGATATATATTTATCAAGAATATTTGACTGGTATGGTTCAGATTTTGGTAGTAAAGCACAAATGATAGGATTTATAAAAAATTATCTAAAAGATAAAGTAGTAAAAAATAAATTTAATAATACATCTAATATTTATTTCCAAAACTACAATTGGAATCTAAATGCTAGTAATTAAAACACTTTACCAATACCACGAGGCTGATTATTCTGAAAACCTCCTTGAGGTCCATCCATCATCATTTGTCTATTAAGAGATCTATCCTCATCACTAATGCTTAAGTTATCTCTCATATTCACAGGTTCTGGAGAAGCTAAATTAACTAAATTAGGATTATCATCATTACTACTATTATCAGGTTTAGCATTATCCATACTAATATTATGCTTACTAGGCCAGTTTTTCACCCCTGCTTGTTTAGTAGAGCTTTGAGGAACTCGCATATCTTCTTCACTAATATTAGTTACTCGTCGTTTTGTATTTTGCTTATTTTGCTTATCAATCATTTGGCGATGAGACTGTATACCATCTATGTTGCGTGATATACGATTTACAGAGCCATTATTTGCATTTGTAGAATCCAAACAAAAAACAGGTGACACAAAACCCGCTGTTAACAGTGATGCTAATAAAAATTTTTTCATTAAAACTCTCCTTGTTATCGACTAGAAACTTTGTTTAATAATATTTTCTAACTCCATAGTATCTTGAGCAAACGATTTAATTCCTTCTGCTAGTTTATAATTAGCCATTGTATTTTGATTCATTTCCCAACGAAAATTAGACTCTGTAAGCTTTGAACTTTCGACAACTGTATTTTCATTGTTTTTAAGTATAATTTTTAACTCATCATATTTCTGACCTAACTGTTCAAGCAATGCTGGTGATATTGTTAATGCGTCACAACCAGCTAATGCTATAACTTGTTCAATATTTCTAAAACTTGCCCCCATCACTATAGTTTTAAAACCATGCTTTTTATAAAACTTATAAATTGATTTTACAGAATTAACGCCATCATCAATACTGCTATTAGGAAAAGTTTTTAAAGCCTGCTCTTGCATCTGCCAATCTGTAATTCTACCAACAAATGGAGAAACTAAATAAACTCCAGCTTCTGCACATGCTTGAGCTTGAGATTTATCAAAAATTAGCGTTAAATTACAGTTTATGCCTTCCTGCTGAAGTAATCTTGCAGCTTGTATACCTTCCCAGGTTGCAGCCACTTTTATTAGTATCCTATCTTTTGATATTCCTTGTTGTTTATACTTAGATATGATTTTTTTTGCATAATCTATAGTTTCAGTAATATCAAAAGATGCTCTTGCATCTACTTCACTTGATACCTTACCATCTATTACACCAAGAATTTTAACCCCAAAAGCCACTAATATTTCAATCAGAGCTTCTTTAATTAATTCATTCTCATCAAAATCTGGATTATCAAGTTTAACTTTAGTAATGGTTTTTTTAACTAAATCTGCATATTTTTCATCTTTAACTGCCTTTAAAATCAAACTAGGATTTGTGGTTGCATCTACAGGTTTATATTTTTTTATTAATTCAAAATCACCTGTATCAGCAACCACTGTAGTTACTTTTTTTAATTGTTCTAGTACTGACTGTTTCATTTTTTTACATATATTTTTTTTAACACTTACTTAAAGTATACAATTTCAAATACATTAGTAAATAAATAAGCCAACTTTTATACTGTTGAAAACCAATAATATAGAAGTTTTAAAGGATTTATGAGGATTTTTTTAAATTATTAGATTATCTTTTTAAGAAAATTTTTCTTTTAACATTTCAAACATAGCCCTAACTGCCATCATTTCTCCGCCTTTTGGCTTCCCTGGAGTGCTTGATACATTCCAAGCCATCATATCAAAATGAATCCAAGTAGGTGCATCTTTCACACCAACAAAATATTCCATAAACAATGCCGCTTTTGTAGCAGAAGCGAATGGAGATAAATCACAATGAGAAATATCTGCAAACTCTGTTTTTAAGCTTTTTCTATAGCACTCAGCTAGCGGTAATCTCCATACCTGATCTTGCATAATTTGACCATACTTATATACTTGATTAGCCATTTCATCATTATTGCAGAAAAAAGCTGAAATTTCAGGACCTACTGCTACTCTGGCAGCTCCCGTAAGAGTTGTAAAATCAATCAATAACTCTGGTTTTTTTTGTGCAGCGACAAATAATGGCTCTGCTAATATTAAGCGTCCTTCAGCATCTGTATTTGTAATTTGCACTGTTGTACCATCTTTCATTTTAATGATATCACTAGGGCGATATGATTTAGCATCTATAGCATTTTCAACTGTAGGAATAACTAAATTCAATCTAATAGGAAGTTTATGCTTCATAAGCATATACGCAAGTCCTATAGCATTAGCTGCTCCTCCCATATCTTTATGCATTAGAAGCATTCCAGAAGACGGTTTAACATCTAACCCTCCTGTATCAAAAGCAACGCCTTTACCAATTATGGATATTTTAGGATGATTGCTATCTCCCCAATTCAGTTCGACTAATCTAGGAGCTCTATGACTACCTTTACCAACTGTGTAGATACCCATATAGTCATTTTTAACTAAATCTTCACCAACAGTTTCTTCAAAGCTAGCTCCAAATTCATTTGCCATTTGTTTTATAATATTAGCTATATCTGCAGGTCCCATATCTTCAGCAGGAGTTGATATCATATCTCTAACTATATAATTAGCTTCAATATTTGTTAAAATTTTCTGGTAATTTTCTGGTAAATATAGTTTTACTTTTAGATCTTTAGGATTTGATTTGTACTTTTCAAAAGCATAACTACCTAAAGCAAAAGCTATATAATAAAGAGATAAATCCTCTATATCTGAATGCTCTATATAATATTCGCCTTTAACTAATTGGCTCGATAATGTTGCAATACTAAACATATCATCAGATATTAAACATATTATTTTATCTATATTTCCTTGAGAGTTAGGGATTGAAAAGATATCATTCTTTTCACTAAACTGTTTGATAATATTTTTTAAAAAGCTATCTTGGTTTTGTAGCCATTTATTAAAATTTTCTTTCTTTATAAGATATATAGGAATCGAATTTATTTTTTTTACTTGTATAAAGCATCTTAATTGTGTTGATATGTACATTTTTATAGCTCCACATTTTGATCCAATAATAGCCAATTATTGAAATCTTGTACTGTTTTTGTTGTTAATATACCTGCAGTTTTGTACAGACTTAGAAAACCCATTATATAATCAAATTCCGTATTATTTAACTGTATTAAAAATTGGTAATACTGATTTAATAATATAAAGTATTGCGTAATTGTGGTCGTACCTTGCTGGTATCTTTCTTTATATTTTTCATATGCAATCTTTGCACTTGCTACAGATTTACGTAAAGAAGCTATCTCCTTCTTCTTTAATTCCACAAACCTAAATGCATACATAGTATCATTTTGAGCAATTCTACCTGTTTGAATCATATTAAACTCAGAAGATTGGTAATTATATGCTGCCTGCTTAAGCTCTGCATAATTTGTTCCACCAGCAAAAATATTCCAAGTCAGATTTATTCCAAAATAAAAAGCATTTACAGTACCATTTGAAGGTAAAAATCTATCAAACACAGGGTTACCAAGTGAACTTACAGAATTAAACCCAGGTGAATATTTAATTTCAAAATTAACCTTAGGCATAAATGGGCTTGTAGCAGACTGGTAATCATAGTACCTACTTTCTTTAGTATGCATTGATCCTAAATAAGAAGGACTACTTCTCATTGTCAGCTCTTCCCAACCTTCTTCTGTTCGAGGTGAAGGATTTTTCACATTAAACTCGTTATTATACAAAACAACATCATCATCATTGTTAGTGAATTTACGCAGTTCTGCTCTTGCTACTTTTTCTTCTCTTTTAGATGTTGCATAAACTGCCTCAGCAATATAATAGTTAGCTTTTACTGTTTCATAATCAGCAACATTAGCTGTACCAGCTTTATACTTACTCTCTAACTCATTGAGACTCTGTTTGTTTGATTTTAAATTATAATAAGTATATTGAACATTTTTAATAGTCTTAGCTAAATTAAAATACGCATAACTAGTATCATACAAAAACTGCTGATAGTTATTTCGATAGTCTTGTTGAGCAAACTGTGCGCCTTCTTCAGCAGATTGTAGATCTTTATAAGCACCATAATCATATAGTGGTTGTGTTAGTGTAACTAAGCCCTGCATTGAGTCAAACCGTCCGCCAGCTATATCTCCATCAGCCGCTGTTTCTTGGTCTAAAATGTTAGTGGCTGTTATCGAACCTCCAATATCTATTTGTGGTAATAACCGACCTAACTGTATAGCCGGGCTCATTTGTCTAGAATTAAGCTGAAATCCAATATATTTATATTGAGGAGAGTTATTAATCGATTGATTAATAGTGGCTGTATAATCTGCTATAGGCGTAGCTATACAACTTACCCTTAAGACAAACATACCCAATGATATTAATAAATATCTACCTACTATTTTCAAAATATTACTCTTTTATTTTATTTAATATAAAACTCTCTGTCTTAGATAAAGCTTGATTGATATTGTCAGCATCATTGCCGCCACCTTGAGCCATATCGGGGCGACCACCGCCCTTACCATCAATATAACCACTTAGCTCTTTAGCAATATCGCCAGCCTTGATTATAGATACAATAGATTTACTCACTCCAACTACAAATTGTACTTTATTAGCACTCACCGTACTTAGTACTGCGACAATCTTATCATTTTTTGACTTATAATCATCAATTTTTTCACGCAAAATTTTAATATCTACGTCATTGATGTTTGCCACAACTACTGTAAGATCCCTATATTTAACTTCTTTGATCGCATCATTAGAGCCGGATAAAAGATCTTTTTTAAGTTTATTTATTTTTTTTTCTTGAATTTTAGCCTGCTCAATTAAAGATTTAAGTTTATCAAGCATATTACTATCATTAGCTTTTAAATTATTTTTAATAGCTATAAGTTTATTTTCCATATTAAGAGTATATTTGATTGCACTATTAGCTGTTATTGCTTCTACCCTTCTTATTCCAGAGGCAACACCTCCTTCAGAAGATATTTTAAATAAACCAATATCCCCGGTATATAACACATGAGTACCTCCACAAAATTCTATAGAGAAATCTCCCATTGATATCACTCTAACAACATCACCATATTTCTCACCAAATAATGCTTCAGCTCCTAAGGATTTAGCTTTCTCTTGAGTCGTTTCTATAGTGCTTACTAAATAGTTAGCTCTTATATGTTGGTTAACTAAAAGTTCTATCTGTTGAATTTCTTCATGAGATATTGCTTTATCATGTGCAAAATCAAACCTTAATTTTTTAGCATCTACTAACGAACCTTTTTGTTCAACGTGTTTTCCAAGCACAACTTTTAAAACCTTATGCAATAGGTGTGTTGCACTATGATTAGCAGCTGTAGCCATTCTTTTATTATCATCAATTCTAGCTGTAACTTCATCCTTAAGATTTAAAACACCTTTAACTAATTTACCAATATGTAAAATAGCATTTCCAGATTTTTGTACATCTTCTACTAAAAACTCAGTACCAACTCCCTCCAGAATTCCTTGATCCCCAACTTGACCGCCTGATTCTGCATAAAAAGGAGTTTTATCTAAAATAACCACAGCTGAAGAATCACTACTTATACTATTTACTTTCTTACCATTTTGATAAATTTCTAAAACTTTAGAATCCTCTATTAAGGTTGAATAACCTTTAAACTCAGACTGTACTTGTGAATTTATCATTTCATTATAGTCAACACTAAATTTACCCGCATCTTTTGATCTCTTTTTTTGCATTTGCATGTGTTGTTGAAATGATTGCTCATCTACCTTTAAATTTTTTTCTCTAGCCATATCCGCAGTTAAATCAAAAGGAAAACCATATGTGTCATATAACTTAAAAGCAACAGCGCCTGAAATAATATCACTCGTCAAACTACTTATTTCAGTTTCAAATATTTTAATACCATTTTCGATTGTTCTTAAAAATAGCTCTTCCTCTTTCATCAAAGTCTTTTCAATAAGGTCTTTTTTCTCAATTAATTGAGGGTATGCTTCACCCATTTCATTTATCAACTCACCCATAAGCTTATAAAAAAATATATCATTGGCGCCAAGTTTATTACCATGGCGAATAGCGCGACGAATTATCCTTCTTAAAACATATCCTCTACCTTCATTAGATGGTAAAACCCCATCAGCAATCAAAAATGCACAAGAACGAATATGATCAGCTACAACTTTTAAAGAAGCTAAATCAAGGTTTTTTGTGTTTGTAATGTCTGCTACTTTTTTAATTAATGCTTGGAATAGATCAATTTCATAATTACTATGTACGCCTTGTAAAACTGCTGCGACTCTTTCAAGCCCCATACCAGTATCAACAGATGGTTTTGGTAAATTGGTAATACTACCATCAGCATGACGATTATATTGCATAAACACAATATTCCAAATCTCTATATATCTATCTCCATCTTCTTCAGGTGTTCCAGGAAGTCCTCCAAGAACATCTTCACCATGGTCATAAAAAATCTCTGTACAAGGTCCACATGGCCCTGTATCTCCCATCGACCAAAAATTATCTGACGAACTTATACGAATAATTCTTTCTTTAGGTAAACCTATATGCTTATGCCAAATCTCAAAAGCTTCATCATCATCAATATAAATAGTAACCCAGAGTTTATTAGCTGGAAGTCTGATTTCTTTGGTTAAAAATTCCCAGGCAAAGCTTATGGCATCTTCTTTAAAATAATCTCCAAAACTAAAGTTGCCTAGCATTTCAAAAAAAGTATGATGCCTAGCGGTATAGCCAACGTTATCTAAATCATTATGCTTACCACCTGCTCTTAAACATTTTTGTACAGATACAGCGCGAGGGAAATTTCTTTTTTCGGAACCTAAAAATACATCCTTAAATTGAACCATACCAGCATTTGTAAAAAGTAAAGTCTCATCACCAAATGGGATCAATGATGAACTAGGATGATGATAATGATTTTTAGATTCAAAATAGTTTATAAATTTATTACGCAATTCGTTAGTAGTAATCATGGTTTACCTTCAAGTAGATGGCTCGATGAGCTTAAATTTAAAATAAAAACAGACAGTATTATAAACTATTTTGATAAATAAAATAAACTCTACTAATCGCATTTGCTTAGAATTAAGTATATAATTGTGTTTAATTTGCCGTATAAAGATCAAAAAATGAAGAAAAAAATCATTATTATTTCTACTTTTTTCATAGTAGTAATAGTATCTGGACTTGTTTATTACTTAGATAAATCTACCACAAAAGAACAAGTCCAAGAAAGTTCTTTTCCTTCTAAACCTAGCGACTACTGTTTAATAACTTACGAAGTTTCTTCTGATGATGGTAAAACATGGCATGAAGCTATAATTAGCAGCGGTCAAAAACCAATTTATAAAGCTCAATGCTGGAAAAAATATATTCATATTTTAGATGGTTTTAAAGCTAGCACTGATACTGATGGCAGGTGGCATAGCAAAATTAAAGATGGTAAAATAATATCTCATCCATCTCTACATTTCTCAGACACTCCATTTGAACAAAAAAATAAAAATTCTAAACAAGAATTATAAAAATAACTAAACTTTTTTGGTTACCTTCTCATGATATTTTGTTATGATTTTATTTTTTATAGTTGTTTTTTCTAAAGCATTCAAATAATTCTCGCATTCGCTCAAATTGCTTTCATATAAAAATCTCAAACTATTCTTACATTTCAGATCTTTAGGGTATGAATTATTTTTCATTTGATACCAAGATGATAATCGGCTTATATCATCTGCAGATACTATAAATAAATGTTTTTTAACCCTTGTGATAGCAACATAGAATAGTCTACGCTCTTCTTCAATAACCTCGTCTGTAACTTTTGAATTTTTTTCTCCAAAAAAACCTCCTTCAGTGGCATCATGAACAACGACATAATCCCACTCAAGGCCTTTTGCTCGATGCATCGACATAATCTGTATTTGATTAGGGTTATTACAATTATTTTGTTGGTTAGACTTTGTATAAAGATCGTATAATAGCTCTATAAACTGAGATAATGTTACTTTTTTGCCTTTAGCAAAACTTACTATTCCATCAATAATTTGTAACTTAGATCTACTTGAATGAGTTTCACCAGAAGATTTAGAAATTTGGCTCTCTAAATCTAAGCTCTCCAGAATAAAAGCAATAGCTCTTTCAGATTTTTTAATCCTAATGTTATTAAAAATACTGCGCCAACTACTTGCAACTGCCAAAATATTTTTTTCTTTAAAAGACCTATCAACCGTCTTAGCAAGGTTTGATATCAAACCCATAGCTTTTGATACATCTTTAGCAATCTCTTGAGCAAGCTTTTCTTTAATATCTTTTTTTAGATATAATGATGGATAATCTAGCATTGATTTAATAAATTCAACACGCTGATTAATAGAATGCTTCTCAAAACCATAACCTTTATTAAAAAGCATCAAATATCCATATATAGCTTTAAAAAGATTTTCGCCAAAAATATTTTTATCTGCCACAACATTATATGCTAAATCATTATATAAACAGCTTAATTCAAAAACAGTGGTGGAATTATATTTTCTAACTAATATTACAATATCACTAGCTACTACACCACTCTCTATTAAAGCTTTTAATTTCAATACTACTTTATCACTACTATCTAAAATACTAACATCTGTAGTTTTGTCTAGCTTAGGATAAGTTATACATAAATTATTATGGCGCTTCTTATTATTAGTGATAATGTTATTTGCCATTAGCGATACTAAATCACCATAGCGAAAAGTGTATGATAACTCAAACTGTTTCACATTCTTAAAATCTTTTTTGAATCCTTCCAACATATAATATGGGGTTGAACCTCGCCACTGATATATAGTTTGATCAACATCTCCAACAGCCATTAAATATGTGTCACTACTAACCAAGCATTTTAAAAAAAACTGTTGTACCTGATTTATATCTTGATACTCATCGATAATAATATGTGAATACAGACTGTTTGCCCTAGATACACTAGATTTATCTTTTTCAAAAAACTTTGCTGGAAGATAGATCATATCATCATAGGTAATAGCCCCTTGATTTTCACACTCCTTATTAAACTCACTAAATAGTTTATCCAGGAGTTTTTTCTCTTTGGAGCTTAAGTCTAGTATTTTTTTATGATTTGAAGATAGATCTGCCTTTAACAATGAAATATATTCTTTATAGATCTCTACTCTTTCATTGTCAATGTTTTGAGAAATCTTAAATTCTTTTTGATACTTCTTAAGTAATTTTTGTAAAAGATTATCTATTTCATATTCTTTAAGTATCTTCTCTGCCTTTAAATAACCTGCCTTTGCAAAAGCTTGTAAAAAACTATTTCCTAATGAATGCATTGTTCGAACATTGATTTTCATAGCATGCTCTAACTTACATATTTTTTTTAGCCTGCTAACAAAATCAAGTTGTGCAGATTTATTATACATTAAGACTAATATCTTATTAGGTGGGATATTTTGAGATAGAAGGTATTCTACTCTAGCTATTAATGTTTGTGTTTTACCACTACCAGCAACAGCTGATACCAAAGCATGTCTATCTAAAACATGATTTATAATTAATTGTTGTTCAGATGTATATTGCATTTATATTTATAATTATTCTTAATTTGTGTGATTAAATTTATCTTTTTCTTTTGACGTATCATCAATAAATAATCTTGAGACTAAATAACTTATCGTAAAAACAATTTGCTTAACAATATTAGCTACGAGCTTTGTTAAAGCTAAAATTGTAACCCCCATATATTTAATATAATTGATCATATTTATTCTTGCTTTTTTATCTTTTATAAACTTAAATGGCGTAAAAATAAATAATATAAAAACAATTATAATTACATAGGAAAATATATATCCCATAACCTGTTCATACCACTGAGCAATTTTGTAAAACAAGACTGATCCTAAAATTGCTAAAATTACTAATGATATAAACAAAAATAAACTTTTTTTCTTCATGTTTAACTCCTAAAATCCTTAGCTTATATAATGATATCATTATTTGCATTAACTTATGATATAATATTAGATCAAATATCCTTAAAGCTAAAATACTTATACAAATTTATGACTACTGAAAAAAGAGCAAATATTATTATAGAGGCGTTAGATGATCTAAAAAGCCTTGATATACAAACTATAGATGTAAAACATCTAACTGACATGATGGATAAAATCGTAATATGTACAGCATCATCCACAACACATGCAAAATCTATTTCTAAACATGTTGAACAAGAACTGAAAGATAAAAAAATATCTATACTAGGTATCGAAGGTGATAATAAATCTGACTGGGTTTTAGTTGATATTGGAGATGTGGTTGTACATATAATGCTTGAAGAAACTCGTAAGTTATATGCCTTAGAAAAATTATGGGATATTAAACGTAACGAGGTTTAATCTGTTATCTCAAACGAGATTATTATCTTTTTCAATATTTTTACCACATAAAAATGTAGAATCACCATTAGTAATGCTAATTATTTATAGCGCTCTTTTATAACAATAATATTTATTTATCTAAACAAACTTCCATATCTACCTAATAAATTATTTACTCATCCCCTAAATAAAAAAACAAGTAAAAGATCCTATGAATAAGCATAAATGATTGTGATTTTAATATCGTTTGCTAGAATTACTAACGAATACTTTTCAAACAAAAGGAGAATACAACTAATGAAATTAACTAAAACTCTACTTATAGCCCCTCTAGTGGCTGGAGCATTAATTACTACAACTTTTGCAGCCTCTGATAGTAAAGATGATGTAAGTTACTCTGTTGGATACACAATGGGTCAAACTTTAAAGAACCAAATGACTCAAAGTAATATTTCTACTGATAATGATGAGATGATTAATGGCTTAAAAGATGGTATTGGTGGAAAAAAATCTAGTTTATCACAACAACAAATGCAAAATGCTATGATGGAATTTCAAAAACAAGCAATAGCTGCGCAAAAAAAAGCTTAATATTTTAAATTAAGGGAGTATATAAATGACTAAGAAGAAACTTTTAAAAGCTTTAGCTATTGCAGCTATTACAACAAGCTTAGTAGCTTGCTCAAATAGTGATGATACTAAGAAAGAAGCTACTACAACTACTGATGTGAGTTCTGCTTCATCAGCCACTACCCCTACAGCCACTTCAAACAGTGATAATATAAAATCAAATGCAAGCTATACTATTGGTTATGGTATGGGTGCTAGTCTAGATTCTGACAAAAATATCAAGGCATACGGTCTAAATAATTCTAAAATAATAGCTGGGTTTGAAGATGCTATAAATGCTAAAGAACCTCAAATATCACTAGAAGATATTAGCTCAAATATGAATCAACTTCGTGATTCAGTACAACAAAAAATGAGTGAAGAGAAAGTAGCAAGCTTCCTAAAAGTTAAAGATAGTATCTATAACTCTGCTTTAACACCTAAATCAAATTCCAAAGATCCTAATGTAGTAATTTATGAATTCTTTGATTATCAGTGTGTGTACTGTTCTAAAGTGGCTCCTGAACTTGAGAAAGTTATGCAAGCAGATAAGAATGTTCAAGTTGTATTTGCCGAATTTCCAATATTTGGTGAAAGATTTGCTACTTCAGAATATGCTGCTGAAGTTGGTACTGCCATTTACAAACTATATGGTGCTGATGCTTATGTTAAGTACCACAATGGAATTTTTGCTACAGGAGAAGATGAAGGTAAATTAAAAGACTCAACTGTAGATACAGTAGCTGAACAGACTGGTGCTAAGATGGATGAAGTTAAGAAGGCCATTAAGGATGATAAAATTGCTAATCATCTAAAAGAAACTTTAAAAATAGGGTTTGAAGATCTTGGTATACAGGGCACGCCATTTTTAGTAATAACTCCAGCTAAAGGTGCTAACGCAAGTAACACAACTGTAATTGGTGGTTATACTGATTCTAAAGGAATTCAAGTAGCTATTGATAAAGCTCAAAAAGATGCTAAAAAAGCTTCTAATTCAATAAATAAAAGCAATATAAACAAAGCTCAAGCTCAAGCTCAAGAAGACATTACTACAGTTAAAGATGAATCTCAAAGCAGTACTGTTACTTCTCCTAATCCTTAAAATATTCCTTCTATCATTAGCCTTAAATTATTTAATTTTTATACAATTTTATCTGTTAAAATAGTCTATCTGATATAATTATAATAATTACAAACTATGGTCCAAGTTAGAAAAGGTAGTAAATACCTGGTTTTTTTTGTCGTAGTATTTGTAGCATTACCTCCTCTTGCTATTGATGCTTATATTCCTGCTTTTGGAAATATTAGTCATTTCTTTAATATAGATGTTAGTAAAATGACTATTACAATATCTACATATCTACTTGGATTTGGCGTTGGTATGTTATTTTGGGGCGCATTATCTGATCGATATGGTCGTAAAAAAATCCTTACTATTGGTATGTTAATATATATAGCTAGTACTATACTCTGCACCTTTACACATGATTTTGAAACATTGATACTTATGAGATTTATTCAAGGTTTAGGTGACTCACCAGCTGCTGTAGCAGCTATGGCGATATTAAAAGATTGCTATAGAGGAAAAAAATTAATGAAAATAATGGCTACAATGATCATGATTTTTATGGTCGCTCCTATTGTTGCACCTATTATTGGCAGTGTTATTATCTATACCACAGGTAAATGGCAAAATATATTTCATTTTTTAACCATATATGGAGTCATACTACTTATAATCACACTAATAATTCCAGAGACACACCAGGCTTTTAACAGACCAAAAAGCCTAATTGAAAGTTTTAAAGCATATATAAACCATTTTAAAAACCTCCCTTTTATTGCTGGATCATTAGTAGGAGGATTATGCTTTGGAGCGTTATTCAGCTTCATTAGTGCTTCTTCAAATCTACTAATTGAATACTATCACCTAGGTTATACTCAATATTGTATTCTATTTGCTTTAAATATTTGTGGAATAATTTTTGCTAGTAATCTCATTAAAAATAAAGTTACATCTCATAATCAAAATAAGTTTATTTTTAAAGGATATTACTTTGCTATAGCGATAGCTATAATAAATATTTTTAGCTCTTACTATCTCCATAATATATATTTTTTTGTAATCCTAAACGCTCTTGTTACATCAAGTCTTGCTTTAATAAATATAATTACAACCTCTAAAGCTATAGATATACTTAAACAAGGTTTTGCAGCTGGTAACGCCATAATAAGGCTAATGAAATTTGTGGTTGCTGGCTTTGCTGGCTTCTTACTTAACTTCTCATCCATATCAAAATTAATGATAGAAATTCCAATTCAGCAACTAGGATTTATAATAATATCCATAATTTTATTTATAATAACTCAAAATAAATTTTTTAAAGAAAAATATTAGAATATTTTCTTATAAGTATGACAATAAGGCAAAGATCCTTGTTTCATATAATAATCCAGATGATAAGCTTCAGCCACGTAATATGGTTTCATCTCATTAATTTTTGTCACTACCTTGTAGTTTTTTTGCTCAAGAGTTTGCTTAAGGCTTTCTGCAACTTTCTTTTGCTCAGTATTATAATAAAAAATAGCTGATTTATACTGATCACCAACATCAGGTCCCTGTCCATCGATTTGTTCAAAATCATGTATCTCAAAAAAATATTTCAAGAGGTTTTCTAAAGATAGTTTTGTTCTATCAAAGATAACTCGAACTACCTCTAAATATCCAGTATCTCCTGCACATACTTTTTTATAATCTGGATAAGGCTTATCTCCACCGCAATAGCCTGATTCTGCAAATAAAACTCCATTAAGTTTTTTAATATAATATTCTACACCCCAAAAACATCCAGCTGCAAGAATTATCTCTTCAGTTTCATTAAATTTTTCTGAAGAAATAAAGTCAACAGATGCTGAATTCACACAATAACGAGTGTTTAATTTTGTATACCCCTCTCCTTTAAAAATATGGCCAAGGTGACCATCACAATTATTGCATAAAATTTCTGTTCTCCTACCATCAGCATCAGGAAGCTCTTTAACATTACCATCTATATAAATATCATAGCTTGGCCAACCACAAGTTGAAATAAATTTACTATCCGCTTTAAATAATGGTGTACCACAATTCCTACAAATATAACTACCATTTTGATCCAAATCATTATATCTACCTACAAATGGCTGTTCAGTATCTTTATTAACTATAATTTCGTATTCATGAGGGGCTAAACTTTTTGTTTTTAACACTTATCTTACCTACTTCTAAATTAAATCTTATCAATAATTATGATATAAACTTCTGAAAATGTATATTTTAATCTAAAATATTTGTATATGATTTAACTTTAGATTAGAAATCTCTAGGAATAGAAATGAAACAACTTAAAATCAAAGACCTCGTATCTTTATTTATTTTTATAATTATAATCTTAAGTATAGGTATATCTATAGGAACTATAACATCTACTAATATTCCTATTTGGTTCATTAATTTAAATAGTCCTGCCTATGCCCCTCCCAACTGGATTTTTGCTCCAGTATGGACAATTATATATATTATGATTGCAATATCAGGCTGGCTGATTTTTCAAAAAAATGCTCTTCGTGATAAAGTTTTTATAATTTATCTAATCCAGCTTTGCCTAAATTTCCTGTGGAGTTTTATATTTTTTTATTGGCACCAAATAGATTTGGCACTACTTGAAATGTCAGTTCTATGGATATTTCTAGCTTGGAATATTGGCATCTTTATAAAAATAAATAAACTTGCTGGCTACCTATTAGTACCATATTTTATATGGATAAATTTTGCATGGATACTGAATCTTGGTTATTTTTCACTTAATTAAATATACTTTCATCAATTTCTAATCAAATGATAATTGCAGACTTATAGAAAATACGTATTCTAGCTATTTAAACTATCAAATAAAAATCATAAAATAGTAACAATATTGACTATTATTTAAATAAATGAAAATAATCACTCATAAACTTTTAAAAGAAATAAAAAAACTCCAGTCAGCTCAAGGAAGAAAAAAGTCTCAATTTTATGTCATTGAAGGTACTAGATGCTGTCAAGAAGCACTTAGTAGATTACCTACACAAGATATAGTAATAGTACTTATTTCTGAAAAAGTAGATAGCAGTATTTATAATTTAGATAAAAAAATCATTGTTTCTGATGGTCAATTTAATGAACTATCACAAACTTATAATTCTCAAGGAGTTTTAATCTTAGCTAAAAAAAAGCAAACCCAGACATTGCAGTTTAATGATGATTTTATGTTGGTTTTAGATAGGATACAAGATCCTGGTAATCTAGGTACAATATTGCGTACAGCAATAGCTGTTGGGCTAAAAGAAATTATCTTATTAGATGGTAGTGTTGATCCTTTTAATCCTAAAGCTATTAGAGCTGGAATGGGTGCTCAATTTAGTTTAACTTTTGGTTACTATAAAGATCTCAAAGATTTGAAAAAGCAACCTGAACTAAAAAACCATCAAGTATGGTTAACAACTCCACACCAAGGTCTATCATGCTATGACAAAGAATTTAAACTTTATAATAGTATCTTAGTCTTTGGTGAAGAAGCAAACGGCATACAAGACTTTTCAATAGGACAAAAAACAATGATTCCCACTCTTAGTGATATAGAATCATTAAACGTAGCCCAAGCTGCAACAATATATTTATTTGAAGGTTTAAGACAAAAGCTAACAAACTTTTACTAATTTCCTTTAAATGTTTGTAAATAAATGCTTTTCAAAAAAACTAAACCATTAACTCAGTTATATCTCCAACTTGAAAATCATTATATTTATCAAAAATTTTAATTAATTCCAAGGGAATTTTGACTGGTCTTTTTTTATTTAAATTTATCATTATCCACAAAGTTTCACCTTTACATAAAAGTTTTTTATCTGATTTTCTATATACAATATATCTTCTAAGAGTCGAAATTTTAGTAATGCTCTCAACCCATGTTATCGTAATTATCTCATCAGCTAAAAAACCTTCTCCAAAATACTCTATACTATGTTTTTTAGCAAACCAAGTAAGAGCTTGTGCTTCTGTAAACTCGAAAACACCATTGGCTTTTACATGCTCAATAGCAGCCTCTTGCATCCATTGTAGATATATAACATTATTTAAATGATTGTTTGGATCTATATGTTTTGCTAAAACTTTTGTAGGATATAAAAAATACTTTAACTGCTGCATCATTGTTTTGATTCTTAATAAACACATGGAATCCATTCTATATTAAAAAATGATTTGCTAATAGCCAATACTACAGATCTTAGTTTAATTTTTAGATTACTACTAGAACATAGCTAAAAGATTATCCATTCTTTTATTCACTATAGTTTATTTAAAACATTACAAACTTCTTTAGCAACCTTACTAGGAAACACTCCAATATATCCTCCAAGTTCATTAGCTATATTATCCCCAGCTAAACCATGCACATATACAGCTAATCTAGCAGCTGATAATATATCTAAAGCTTGAGCTAAAAATGCTCCTATAACCCCAGATAAAACGTCTCCCTGACCTGCCACTGCCATACCTTGATTACCAGTAGTATTTATATAGACTTCATTGTCTTTACAGATTAGGCTGCCATTACCTTTTAATACTACAGTTGCACTGTATTTCTTAGCAAGTTTTCTAACAGCTTCAAATCTATCATTTTGTACTTCTTGAATGCTACAATTAAGCAGCCTAGCAGCCTCTGCAGGGTGTGGAGTTATCACTTTATGCTTTAATTGGATAAATTTTTCTCGAATCTCTAAATTTTTAGCAATTATATTTAAAGCATCAGCATCAAAAACAATAGGCTGAGATGCATTCATAATTATCTTTTTTAAAATTTCTTCAGATACTTGAGTTGTAGCAAACCCAATTCCAACTACTAGGGCTGAAAAACTATTTAAATGTTGATGGATATATACTAAAGATTTAGTCATAAGCTCAGCCAGATCCATATCAATGCAAAAATCTTTATCTAAAGGTACCATAGAAATTTTACCACAACCACTATATAAAGCGCTTTTAGCAGCTAAATATAATGACCCATGCATACCTTCATTACCACCAATCAGCGCTAAATTCCCATAACTACCTTTATTAGTATTTTTCTTTTCTCTACGAATTTTATCTATATTTATATCATCAATATGGTTTTTATAAACTTTATAATCACTGTTACTAAATTTGATATTTCTTTTATTTATTAATTCCACAACTAGCACAATACCAGTATGATCAGGCCCATCACCAGTATATAGACCTTGCTTATCAGCCAGAAATGTAATTGTCTCATTAGCTTTTATTGCTGCACCATATACTTTTGCATTAAAAGCATTAAGGCCACTAGGAACATCTATAGCTATAATATATTTTGAGTACTTATTTATATCTCCGATAAACTCTACCATATCATTTGATAAGCTTCTATTAACTCCAATACCGAATAATCCATCAATAATGACATTATAATTACTAATTTTAGGTAATGTTTGCAAAGGCTGTTTAATTTTACAAAATTCGTGATAATAACCTTTATTAATGCCATTGTTTTTTTTATCTATTTGATATAAATCAACTTCATAGCCTTTATTAATAAGCTTAATTGCTGTAGCAATCCCATCACTACCATTATTACCACCTCCTACAATCACCAAAACTCTAGATTTTTTATCAAATCTTTTTTTAATTATATTAACTATATTATCTGTGGCTTTTTCAATAAGGTTAATACCTTTAGAAATAGCATATTCTTCTATTTCGCGAAACTGTTTTTTTGCAAGAAAGTTCATCAAGTTAAATTTATAGAAATATTGATCATAATTATATAATAAAAGAAAATTCCCTTGATTTATATAAGATTAGTAGTCTATTAATTTATGTCGCAACTAGCCTAATTTGACTTTATACAAATTCTATTTATAATATTTACCAGTTTTATACTCTAATTAAGCAATCAAACAGGCCAATGAATAAATAAATCCCATTTTTATATTAATTTATTAAAATCTAGGAGATTTATATGGCTACTACATTGCTTCAATGTTCTAATGTTTCATACAACATTACAAATTCAAACATATTATTTAAAGAAATAAACTCGTCTTTCAAACTAAGTAAATATGGCATAGTTGGAGATAATGGTTCTGGTAAAACCACCTTTTTAAAACTACTTGCTGGCATTGTTAAACCTGATATAGGTAGAGTGCATGTGTCAACAAATATTATTTATATACCTCAAAATATTGATAAAAATATAAAAGTCTCTGATATTTTTGGTATTAGCAATAATCTTGCAGCTATTAATAGAATCAATAATGGTAGTTGCAATCAAAAAGATTTTGATTTAGCTGAAGGTTACTGGGACTCTAAAACGCTCACTGAAGAAAAAATATATTCTTTTTTTAGAATAAAAATTGATTTAAATCATAAGTTAAAAACTTATAGTGGCGGAGAGCAAACTAAAATACTATTAACTAAAGCTATCCTCTCTCCCTGTAATATAATCATACTTGATGAGCCTACAAATAGTTTAGATATTTCTTCTAAAGAAATATTTTTTGAATGGTTAAATACTACTAACAAATGTGTAATTATAGCTTCTCATGACAGATGCTTACTTGAATGTATGAATCATACTATAGAGATAATTGACAATTGCCTTATTCAATATGGGGGTGGTTTTAGCCTATATGAAAAGCAAAAAAATATTTCTCAACAAAGAATACTTCACGAGATTAAAAATTCAGAAAAAAATATCTTGCGTATAAATGAAAGTATCCAAGAGACAAAAGAAAAACAAGTCCAAAGATCTAGTATTGGCAAAAACTTAAGAAAATCTAGATCTATTAATAACTTATCTGCAAATAGTATGAAAGAAAGAAGTGAGAAAACTTCTTCAAAAAATTCTTCATTAGCTAATCACATGCTAATAAATGCCAAAAACCAACTCTTAAAAGCCAAAGAAAAATTAATCATAGAAAAACCTATTAATATTGCCTTGCCAAATACTTATGTTCCTAGCTCAAAGCTAATAGTAAATATTGAAAATTTATGCTTTAGTTACCAACAAAATATTAAAATATTTGATAATTTTAATCTGAAAATTAGTGGACCGGAGCGTATAGTCTTAGATGGTTTAAATGGTAGTGGTAAATCAACTCTATTTAGGCTAATTAAACAAGAGCTCAAACCTACATCAGGCAATATAAAAACTTACATTAAAAGTATAGGATATATAGATCAACATAATAGTATACTACAAGATGAATTATCCCTAATCGATAATGTTAGATATTTTAATAGCTCCTACAATACTCAACAAGCATACGCTCTTCTAGCTCAATATAAATTTAGAGGAGAGCTTGTTTATAAAAAAATTAAAAACTTAAGTGGTGGTGAAAGAATTAGAGTAGGTCTAGCAATGTGCTTAATAACTAAGAACACCCCTCAACTTTTATTATTAGATGAACCAACTAACCACTTGGATATTAAAAATATTAAATTACTTGAGCAAGCTATAAACTGTTATAACGGAGCTATTATAATAGTTTCTCATGACTCTTTATTTCTAAGAAATATCTCAATCTCAAGAAAGATCTACTTATAAATACCATCAGATCTATTAGTAAATATGTCAATGAAACAGAATCAATATTTAATTAAATATAAGGGAGTGTAATAAATTCTGTGTCAATTTGATATGATTAATTTGATAACAGAAGGACTTTATAGTTAATCTGATAATATTATGCTAAAGACGTGAGTAATAGCATCAGATAAATTATCAAAAGAATTATTTACTTTTCTTAAAATTCTTTTAAAATTGGCCCAAATTTTTTCTATAGGATTTAAATCAGGAGAATAAGCAGGAAGGTATAGTATCTGTATATCAAACTTCTCTGCTATTTTAGCCAATTTAGGAGACTTATGAAAACTAGCATTATCCATAACAACAGTAGTCTTTGGAATTAACTCAGGACATAAATGCTCTTCAAACCACTGATTAAAAATTTGAGTATCTGTATATCCAGTATACTCTAGCGGTGCTATAATCTTCTTTTCTAAATAGTTATAACCAGCAACTATACTTTTTCTCTGAGTTTGATAAGCAATAACTTCACCATAGCTAGGTTTACCAACAAGAGACCATCCTCTTAGTACAGACTGTTTATTATCCATACCCATTTCATCTAAATATACAAGTTTGTTAGGTTCAATAGTCTCAACAACCTCTATAAAACTTTGCCTATCTTGTTCTTTTCTTTGCTTATATTTATAATCACCAGTTGTCTCGTATAAGTTTATCCAAGATCTAGTAGTACGGATATCTATATTAAAAAAATTACTTAGCTCTTTGTCTGTTAGGCCTTCTTTATATTTAGTTATTACGATATCTCTGAAATCTTGGCTATATGATGACATTTTTTCTAAATATTATAACATTATTGTCAAATAACTATCGGATTAACTATATTGGGTCTGTATCTTAATGAGAGTGAAGGCTCTAGGTTTTGGATGCAAGTTTTAACTGATTTACAAAACAGAGGAGTTAAAGATATTTTAATAGCATCTGTTGATGGTCTTAAAGGCTTTCCTGAGGCTATCAACTCTATATTTCCAGATACTGAGGTTCAGTTGTGTGTTGTTCACCAAATACGCAACAGCCTCAAATATGTTGGCTCTAGCATCCAAAAACAATTTGCTAAAGATCTAAAAGCTATCTACCAAGCATTTACTAAAGAAGAAGCTGAAATAGAGCTAGATAAGCTTGAAGAAAAATGGGGTCAAAAATACCCAATAGTCTTCGAATCATGGAGAAATAAATGGGACAATTTATCTAATTATTTTAAGTATGCTGATCCTATCAGACGAGTTATTTATACAACTAATATTATTGAATCTGTCCATCGTCAATTCAGGACTTTGACTAAGACTAAAGGAGCTTTCCCAAATGATAACAGCTTATTGAAATTGCTTTATGCGGGGATTTTAAATGCCGAGAAAAAATGGACTATGCCAATTCGTAATTGAAGTTTGACTATTTCCCAGTTAAATATTCACTTTAAGGAGAGATTGAAAGATGCGTTAGATTTAGTATAATTATTAGAGTAAATTAGTGATAACACAGAATTTATTACACTCCCTTTTATAAAAAAGTTATTATATTACTTACTTAAAGTATATATTACTTTATTTTAATCTTTTAAAAAATTATCAATATCAGGAATCAAATCTTCAGGGATAGTTTTAGGGGCGTATCTTTGCACAGTCTTACCATCTTTAGATATTAAAAATTTAGTGAAATTCCACTTTATTCTCTCAGTTCCTAGTATACCCTTAGCTTGTTCCTTCAAATATTCAAATAAAGGTTCAGAATCTTTACCATTTACTTTAGTTTTTTTCATTATCGGAAATGTAATACCAAAATTAGTCTCACAAAAATCTTTAATTTCTCCATCTTTACCAGGCTCCTGACCTCCAAATGAATTACATGGGAATGCTACAATTTCCAAATCAGGGTATATCTCATGCAAATGTTGGAGACCTCTATATTGCTTAGTAAAACCACATTTACTCGCAACATTCACTATCAAAAGCACTTTGCTTTTAGGTAAGTAGAATCCACTACCATCATTAGCTGTTAACTTGAAATCATAAATAGTCATAATATTTTATTACCTCTCAAAGATATATTTATTAAAAGCTTTGATCTACAGTTTGTAAATCTTTTGTATTTAAAATATTAAAAATCTCAGTAACAAGCTGTGGTGAAACATCATACTCTATTGCAAAAGATGTACGAGTATTAATTAAGCTTTTATCTTTAAATGGATCATAAACTGGTAAGTTCTGTTTTTTCTCAAGTTTCAGAATTTTTTCTCTGATACCTTTTCGCTCAGCAATTAATTTAATAATTTGTTGATCCGCATTCATAATCTTAACTTTGTAACGAGCTACTGATGGTTGACTAGCCTCACTTTGAGCCATCGCAAATGATGAAGCATAAGAGACTATACAAAATATAGCTATTAAATATTTTTTCATGTCTTTATAATTTAAGTGCAATTTTAATACTATAATGTTTTACAAAAGCTTTTAAAAGCCCATAATAGAATAAAACCTAAATTAAAATGTTTTTATGATTTTTAAAAAAAAGCAATCTGATGATCCTATTCTTGACAATGATGATTCTGAAGATAATTTCGATATTATCAAGCCCAAAATTTGGAAATTACTTAACTGGTTAATATTTTGTGCATTTATATTAATTTTAAGCTCCTACCTTAATGCTAAAATATTTTTACTAGCTCTTGGATTAGTAGGATTGATTATTTTAAGCATTAAATTATATTTGATCAATAAACTACCCCCTATAAATTTTAGAATTTATATTTTTATATTTTTTATAATTTTTATAGTTTGTGAATACAACCACTTACAAATTGTTTATTTTAAATCTTTCAAAATTAGTAATATTGACTCTCATGACTTACTGACTAATCCTGGTATATTTATAGAAGCTATATGCAATATTGTTTTCACTACAAAAATTCAAATAGCCTCAAACTTATTTTTTAGTGAAGATTTTATTCAATGGTTTGCTTCTTACCTTCATACAACCCTTTCAAAAGCTCTTATTAAAATTGATGGGATATTTTTTGGAATTTTTGGATATATTGTTCCAGTACTAATTAATTTAATATACTCAATATTGACAGGAGTGCTAGTGGTAAGAATAAAACAATTATTAACAAGATCTTAGTCTTAGTTTTTAAGGAAATGACTACCTGCGCTCACTTTGCGTATTGATGCCTGTTTAACCATTAATTTTGTTAATTTAATAAATTTCCTATAAGATTCTAGCTTAAAATCATATTTTTCTAATGATGAAGAGCTTAATAACGACTTTTCTAACAGCTCAATTTCTCCATATGCATCAATAAGATTCTGTGTTTTTCTAACTAGTCCAACCTTATCCCACATTAACTGTTTTACATAAGACATCTGTTCAGAATAATCAGTCTTAAAGTCTAAAAGTAACTCTAAAGTTAAATTATCATAACAAAATTGTTTATCTACTAAATTAGTCAAAATATGTTTACTTGCTTCTAAAGCATATACAATACACTCCAATAATGAATTACTAGCTAACCTATTAGCTCCATGTAATCCAGTACAAGAAACTTCACCTATAGCGTATAAATTTTGAACACATGTTTGTGAATTTTTATCTACTTTTATTCCACCACAACTGTAATGTGCTGCTGGTGATATAGGTACTCTATCTATAGTTGGATTAATACCATTATCTAATAGCTTTTGATATATATAGGGGAATTTTTCAGACCACTGACTACTGCTTAAATGAGTGGCATTTAAATAAACATCTCTACCTGCCTGCATATTAATATATATTTGTCTTGCTACAATATCTCTAGGAGCAAGGTCTTGTCTCTCATGGATTGATTTCATAACTCTAATACCTTTCTCAGTTTCCAAGACAGCTCCACTTCCACGGATTGCCTCAGATATTAGAATTGGCTCACCAGTCCTACTAAAAAAACAAGTTGGATGAAATTGGGTAAATTCGAGATTTTTAAGCTGACAACCTATATCGTAAGCCATAACCATTGTATTTCCCATACCAGCAGATGCATTAGTTACATATTTATATAAGCCAGAAGCTCCGCCAGATGCTAGTACTACATTTTTAGTTATAAATTTTATTACTTCATAATCTCTATTATAAGAATATAGACCTGTACATTTATTTTCTTTTTTAATTAATTCAAAAACATTATGCTCATGATATACTGAAATATTTTTAAATTTATCAAGATTTTGATAGAGCTTTGATATAATAGCGCGACCTGTGTAGTCTTTAATATGTAAAATTCTAGCTAAAGAATGTCCACCTTCTAAATGGAGACTATATTCACCATTTGATTTCTTATCAAATTCAATCCCATGTCGCTCTAACCACTTTATACAATAATTAGATTTTTTAACAACTTGCTTAATACTTGCAAGGTTAGCAATATTACCGCTAGCAACATAAGTATCTTTAACATGGCTATCTATAGTATCTTCAGCTGATATTATAGCTGCAATTCCACCTTGAGCATATGAGCTTGCACAATGATTTATAGCTTGATCATAGATAATAGCTATATCTAAGTTTTGTTCTGCAAGTTCAATAGCTGTCACTATCCCTGCTAATCCTCCACCAACAATAACTACATCATGTTTTTTAGTTACCATTACTATAACTTAACCTGCATAGACAAATCTATTGCTTTGATATTTTTAGTAATAGCTCCTACTGAAATAAAATCAACACCTGTTTTTGCTATTTCAACTATAGAATTACTATCTATATTGCCTGAAACCTCAAGAGATACCTTATTTTTTGCCACAAAAACAGCTTGATTTATATCCTCTATAGAAAAATTATCTAACATTACAATATGCGCACCTGCTTTAATAGCTTGATTAAGCTCATCTAAATTTGTAACTTCAATTTCTATAATCTTAGAGCTATCTAACCTATTAGCTTTAAAAATAGCTTCTTCAATACTACCAGCTGAACGAATATGATTTTCTTTAATTAAATAACCATCATATAATCCTATACGATGATTAAACCCTCCTCCACATTTAACTGCATATTTTTGAGCCAGACGAAAACCTGGTATAGTTTTACGTGTATCAAGTAATCTCGTATTATATTTAGCTATTAGTTTCACTAATTCATATGTAGCTGTAGCTGTAGCTGATAACATTTGAATAAAATTAAGCATCGCTCTTTCAGCCGTCAAAATGCTTCTGGCATTACCATTAAGCTCAAAAATCTTCTCACCAGCCGTTACTTGATGTGTATCGTTATAAAACCAGATTATTTCAATATTTTTATCAATTTGTTTTATAACTTCATTAGCAAACTGCTGCCCACATAAAATCATATTTTCTCTAGTAATACAAAAAGCTGTAGTATCAATATCTTTGGCCAACTGCGCTGTGATATCTCCGCTTGCTACATCTTCGATCAATGATTGTTTTACTAAATTTATAATAACTTCACTAGGAAGCTCTAATATCTGATTATTATTTAACATCATTTCAGACATAATATCCCCTAAAAATTTACCATTCTATTTAATGGAATAAGTGCTCTTTGACGAGTATTTTCATCAACAAAAATCTCATTAGATTGATCAATTAAACAATCTTTTAAATTTTTGAGCTGATTAAGCTTCATCCATGGACACTTTGCACAAGACTGGCAAGTTGCTCCACGCCCAGCTGTTGGAGCTGGAATGAATTGCTTGTTAGGAGATAATTGTTTCATTTTATAAAATACACCAACTTCTGTAGCAACTATAAATTTATCATTGTCCATTTTTTGGCTTGCTATTATTAACTGAGAAGTTGAACCAACAGCATCAGCTCTTTCTATAATCTCAGCTGGTGACTCTGGGTGGACAAGAACAGCAGCCTCAGGATACTCTAGCATTAAATCATCTAAAGCTTCTGCCTTAAACTCTTCATGTACAATACAGCTCCCATCATACAAAACCATATCAGCTCCAGTTTGCTTAGCAATCCAATCACCCAAAAATCTATCAGGTCCCCAGACTATTTTCTTTCCTTGCTTATGTAAATAAGAACAAATCTCAAGAGCATTTGATGATGTGACAGTCCAATCAGCTAATGCTTTTATTTCAGCTGATGTGTTTACATACACAACAACTTCTCTATCTGGGTAAATATTTATGAACTCTTTAAATTTACCATTATTACAACTTAAATCTAGGGAACATTCAGCATCTAAAGTTGGCATCAAAATCTTTTTTTCTGGGCTAAGAATTTTTGCAGAATCTCCCATAAACCTGACTCCTGCAACCACTAAGGTTTCACAATCACTTTCTAACCCAAATTTAGCCATAGCTAAAGAATCCCCAACAAAACCTCCTGAGTTCTCAGCAAGCTCTTGAATCTCAGCTTCCACATAGTAATGCGCTACTAAACAAGCATTATTATTCTGAAGTAATTCTCTAATCTCTTGCATATATTTTTCTGTTTCTGCAGAGTTATTTTTTAAACTAGGTAATTGTTGCCTAGCTTGAGATATTTTATCTTTTATTAATGTTTGGTTTAACATCCAAATGTTCTCCTTTAGTTTTTAACTTTGGATATTTTCATTGAAATATTCACATAATTGACCTAATGATTGACTAAAATCATCATTTATAAGCTGATAATCATATTCACTTGCATGCGATAGCTCAGATTCTGCTTGTTCCATACGATAATCAATAATCTCCTTAGAATCAGTATTCCTATACTCTAGGCGTTTCCTTAATTCATTCAAAGATGGTGGTAATATAAATAAGCTCTTTGCTTTATCTTTATAAATAGTTCGAGTTTGTTGCGCTCCTTGCCAGTCAATCTCAAGTATTATATTTTTTCCTGCATCAAGCAATCTATCAATCTCTATTTTGGAAGTTCCATAATAATTCTTAAAAACTTTGGCAAACTCTATAAAGCCATCATCTTTTATCATCTTTTCGAACTCTTCTATCGAGACAAAGTGATACTCCTTACCATTTGTTTCACCTTGGCGTGGATTTCTTGTTGTATGAGATGTTGCTACTGCAAAATCATCTTTACCTATTTTTGTTTCTAGAAAAGCTTTTAATAAAGAACTCTTACCAGCACCTGATGGTGCAGAAACTATAAAAATATAGTTACTCATTTATAAATATTTATGATTCAATAGTTGATTCGACACATTATACAACTTTACTCCTATAAATAAAACAAAAGCTCCAAATACTTTATTCCAGAGAATATTTAATCTCTTTATCTTACCTTTCAAATAGTTCATCTAAATAATTTTCATACTTATGATAACCTAGATAATTATAAAGCTCTTCTCTTGTTTGCATTTTTTGAATAATTTCTTTTTGTGTTCCTTGTCTTTTTACAACTTCATATGCTTCTAATGCTGATTGATTCATCATTCTTGTTGCTGTAAATGGGTATAGAACAATTCCAACATCCACGCTACTTAACTCATTAACCGTAAATAAAGGTGTACTACCAAATTCTGTAATATTAGCTAAGACAGGTATATCTAATGCTTCTGTAAATATTTTATAATCAGTAAGACTTTGACATGCTTCAACAAAAATAGCATCCACACCACAGTTTTGATAGGCCAAAGCTCGTTCTAATGCTTTTTCAATTCCTTCTGAGGCAATTGCATCTGTACGGGCTATCAAATAAAAATTAGGATCTAGCTTAAACCTTTGATTATCAGCAATAATTAGCCTATCACACATTTCTTTAGTTGAAACTAATTGCTTATTTGGCCGATGTCCACAGCGTTTTTGAGATACTTGATCTTCGATATGAATACCAGCAGCCCCTACTTTAATCATAGATTTTATTGCTCTAGATATACCAAAAGCATCTCCAAAGCCAGTATCTATATCAACAATAACAGGAATATCAACAGCATTAGTAATACGATTAACATCAATCAACACATCATTTAAATCAATAATACCTAGATCTGGCATTCCATAAGATACCGCAGATAAAGCACCACCAGAAACATATATGGCTTCAAACCCAACAGACTTAGCTAAAATAGCACTATAAGCATTTACTGTACCCACAATTTGTAAAGGAGTATTCCTCTCTAAAACAGTTCTAAATTTTTTACCGGAACTTTCACTCATATTATTAACCAATCTAATTATAAAATATAGTGGCGTTGATTATATCAATAAAATTGCTATATTATATTTCACTTTCGCTTCAAAATTAAGTTATATGAAAATTAATTAGTGTATTGCTAAGAAAACAACATTAATAATGTTATTTATATAAAATAGATTATGAAACTCATACAACATTTATATAAGTTTCATATTTTGATTATTACTTCTGTTGCAGATTTAGTTTTTTTCCAGCAACCCAAACTTTTCTTAAATGTTCAACAACTTTTGGACTTAAGTTAGCTGGTAAATCTACCATAGTATGATCCTTCTGAATAGAAATATTACAAATATGCTTGCTATCTATATTTCCTTCATTAGCTATTGCCCCAACTATATTTCTAGGTTGAACATCATTATCACGACCAACTTCTAATTTATATGTTGTTAGATCAATATCTACAGTTCGGCGTGGTTTTCTGTCAGCTCTATCAAAGCGATTATCTCTTCTATCACCCCTATCATTTTTACGTTCAAAGCGATTATCTTTTCTATCATCTCTAGAGCTTCTATCTCTGCGTGGCTTGTCCTCTCTAGCTTGAATTTCTCTTGGGAAAAAAGTCTTTTTATCTTGAGCAAGCAATGTAAGCACAGCCAATAGATCATCAGATTCAAGCTCTGCCTCATCACGAATACTAGTAATAATTTCTTTGTACTTATCTAAAGACTTATTCTTTTCCAATGCAGATGTTATTCTAGATTTGAAGTTTTCAATTCTACTATCTGCTAAATCTTTTGCGCTTGGCATAAAAATTTCTTGCATTTTAGAACTTGTAAATCTTTCTACTATACGTAAAAATCTCATTTCTTTTAGTGGAACTAATGATATAGATGTACCTTCACGCCCAGCTCTACCTGTACGGCCTATTCTATGTACATAAGTATCTGCATCATTTGGCAAATCATAATTAATAACATGGCTAATTCGCTCAAGATCTATTCCTCTAGCAACAACATCTGTAGCAACCAAAATATCAGATTTAGAAGTTCTAAATTGATCTACTATATACTCACGCTGTGATTGCTGCATGTCACCATTGATTGCTGCTACTTTATAACCAAGTGCTTTTAAGTTATCTGCAACTTCAATCGTACTAGTTTTAGTTTTGACAAATATGATAATACCATCACTTTCTTCGGTTTCTAGTAACCTATCTAAAGCATCTATTTTTCTAAAACCTTTAACAACTATAAACTTTTGTGTAACAGTATTAGCTGTTTTAGTTTTTGCTTTTACTTGAATTTTACATGGGTTTCTAAGGTATTCTTGAATAATATCAGCAATATCATTAGGAATAGTTGCCGAAAAAAGCAATCTCTGACATTCATCAGAAACATGGCTCAAAACAAATTTTACATCATCAATAAAGCCCATTCTAAGCATTTCATCAGCTTCATCTAAAACTAATGCTCTTAGATTATCTAACTGTAATGTACCTTTTTGAATGTGATCCATTACTCTACCAGTAGTACCAACTACTACTTTAACACCTTTTTTTAATGCTCTAATTTGTGAGCCATACTCTTGGCCACCATATATACAAGTAACATCCAAATTAGGTATATTTTTTGCAAAAGCTTCAAATTGCTCCGCAACCTGTATAGCTAACTCTCTTGTTGGAGCTAATACTAAGATCTGAGGAGCTCTATCTCTAGATTCCAGATCCATATTGTTTATTAAAGGTAAAGCGAAAGCCGCTGTTTTACCTGTACCCGTCTGTGCTTGACCCAGCACGTCTCTACCCGATAAGATATATGGAATAGCATACTGTTGTATTGGAGTAGGATTTTCATATCCTAATTTAGTAACAGTATCTATAATATCTTGGCTTAGCCCAAGCTGACTAAAATCTTTTTTAGTTTCAGAATTCATTTTTATCCGTAAATTTTATATGAGAAATTTTATTAAATAATTTTAAAATTATGAGAAATTTAAATTATCCGCGAGATGTAACTTCTAATAGATGATAACCAAATTGAGTTTGCACTGGTCCATGAACTTTATTTAGCTCATCATTAAATACAACCTTATCAAATTCAGGAACCATTTGTCCTTGAGAGAAAGTACCTAAATCACCACCTCTAGCTCCCGAAGGGCATAGAGAATGTTTTTTAGCCGCTTCCTCAAAAGTGGTTTTACCTTCAGTTATGTCTTTTTTAATTTGTTGACATTCAGATTCTGATTGTACTAGCAAATGTCTAGCTGAAGCTTTCATAATTATAGTTCCTTATTTTTTTTGATTTAACTATTAATAATTACAGTCGATATAATACATTATTTAGCACAAAAATACAACTGTATTAAAATCTAACTACTTACCTAAATTACGTATTTTTTTACCTGATATAAGATCACTTTCAATCTTTTCGAGGCTTACGCCTTTTGTTTCAGGAACAAAAAACTTCAAAAACACAATAGCAATAACACAAAAAATAGCATAACTAATAAACATATCGGGGTTACCCCAACTACCAGCTTTCATAATTACATTTGAGTAAGCAACAACAATCCAAACAAAAGTCCAGTTAACTATAGTCGTAATAGTCATTCCAAGCTCACGAATATTTTGAGGAAAGATCTCAGAACATAAAATCCACGCTGCCGGCCCCCATGAGCAAGCAAAACCAAAAATATAAACCAAACATGACATTAATAATATATATTTAGGAATTTCAGAATTAACCCCTACAATATCAATCATATAAAAACATATTGCTACAACTATTAATGCTGTAGCCATTATAACAGCTCCTACTGTAAGTAATTTTTTTCTACCCCATTTTTCAACCCAACGAATTGCAGGAAAAGTTGAAAGAAAATTCACAAAAAACACTGCTAAGCCTGCTAATAAAACATTTAAGCCAGCATTGTGCAAAAAGCTTGGTGCATAATAGATCATTGCGTTAATCCCAACCAATTGTTGAAACATTTGAATTACAACCCCAACTGCTAATATTTTCCAAAAATATGCCTTACTTAGAGTTTCTTTTACTGAATAGCTTTTTAGCATATTCTTATGCTTAATCTCTGCTATTTCAGCATCAACATCCTTTTCTTTTCTAAGTTTCACCAACACATCTCTTGCTTCAGCCTCTTTATTCTTAAGCATTAACCATCTTGGACTTTTAGGTAGAAAGCAGCTACTAATCAACATTAATAAAGCAAATATTGAAATAACACTAAACATCAGCGTTAATGATATGTTTTCACTTGCCACAAACTTAACAATAACTACATTTACTAAACAGATTAAAAATATCCCAAATGTTATCATCAGTTGAAACAATGAAGCCATTGAACCACGTATTTTAGTTGGAGCTGTTTCCGCCAAATATAACGGTGTTGCAAAAGAAGCTAAACCAACCCCAAACCCTAATAAAAATCTACTGGCAGAAAGCACCTGGAAGCTAGGTAATACTGATGACACCAATGCACCTATTAAAAATGAGGAACCTGCTACCAACAAGGTATTTTTTCTACCTAAGTATCTAGTAAAAAACCCACTACAAAGAGTTCCAAAGATTCCACCATATGCTAAAACAGCATTGAACTTGCCCTCCATTATACTACCAGTAGAAATATGATAAACATGATCTAAAGTACTACCGGCATTTGCTATAAAACCCTGATCCAATCCAAACAATAAACCGCCAAGCGCGGCAATAGTTGCAATCAAATATACAATTTTTTTATACTCACCTAGAGTATTCATAATACTAATCCTTAACTTTATTAAACAACTAAATTTAATAAGAAAAAAATATGTAAAACAATAAATTTAACAGCAGATATAGTTATTAATTGTATTGACAAACATGAATTGAATATTATAGTTTCAAAAAAATTTTAATTTAAATTAAAATAGACGGATTTTATTAACTTCCTATTTTAGCTAATCGCTTACCTGATCTAAGATTATTTTCTATCTCTTCTAAAGATACACCTTTTGTCTCTGGGACAAAAAATTTAACAAAAAATACACAAAGAACACATGCTATAGCAAAGCCAAAGAAAGTACTACCAGGGTAAAATGTCAACCAAGTCAAAGCAAAATTCCCTATAATTGCATTGCAAATCCAGTTACTCATTGTGGATGCTGTAACACCAAAATCTCTTCCCTCTATCGGCTGTATTTCTGAACATAAGATCCAAACAACTGGTCCCATAGATATCGCAAAACCAAAAATAAACAATAAACTAAAAATTAAAGCTGTCCATTGTAATGCTTGAGATATAACCATTTCTTGGCCATACACGAAGTTTAATTTAAAAATTAGTCCAACCACAATACAAGAAGTTATAAGTAAGCTCAATCCAAAATACAGTATTGGTTTACGCCCAAATTTATCTACATATTTAATTGCTAAAAATGTTGTTAGTACATTTAATAGCCCAATCACTACTGTAGATGTAGAGGGATTACTAAAACCTGCTGATCTAAAAATATCAGTCGAGTAATACATAAAAGCATTCATACCTGTAAACTGTTGAAAAGCCTGAAGTGCTATACCTAAAAGTACTATTTTTATAAAAAACTTTTTCTTTAATAAAGATAAGACACTAACTCCTTTATGAGTAGTCTGTTTAATTTCTCTATGCTCCTCTAAAGCTTCATTTTCGCAAGACCTAATTTTTTTAAGGACTATAGCTGCTTCATCATCATTACCTGTTAAAATAAGCCATCTAGGGCTTCTAGGTAAAGTCAAACATCCAAAAAACATTATTATAGAGGTAATCGCTAATACCACCAACATCATTCGCCACGAACCCGTACTTTCTAATGCTGAGTTAGTTAAGAAAACTAAAAATAAACCAATTGTTATCATCAATTGATAAAGAGCAATCAGAGCTCCTCTAAACTCTTTTGGTGCAATTTCAGATAAATACAAAGGAGCTATAAATGAAGAAATCCCTACAGCAACCCCTAAAACAAACCTTGAAATAATAAATACTTCATAGTTGGGAGAAATTATTCCAACGATTGTGAAAACTGAAAAAATAGCTGCTGCTATCAATAACACTTTTCTACGACCATATTTTTTTGATAGAAATCCACTAAATAAAGCACCACAAGCTGCTCCTAATAATAAAATACTGGAGATATGGCCACTCTCCGAGACTGACAAACCAAATGTTTTAGATATAAGATGAAGAGAGCCATTTACATAGCCTATATCCATACCAAATAGCAAGCCTGCCAAGGCTGCTATTAAAGCCACACGAATAACTATAAAATTAATTTTTTTGTCACTTTGCATATAAATTCCCCATATGAATTTGCTAAATAATATCAGAAGACATGATATACTATTATCAAAATATAAAACAAGATGTTTTAAAGTGGAAATTAGCATTTCAGAAAAAATTTCTCAAATAAAACTTTCTCATCGAAGAAAAAACATACTAACAAATGAATGGATTTTAGTATCTCCACACCGATTAAATAGGCCATGGCAAGGACAATCTGAAGACTCTCCTAAGATATCACTACCTACATATGATGATACATGCTACTTATGCCCTACTAATACTAGAGCCAATGGAGAAACAAACCCAAATTTTAGTGATACATTCATATTTGAAAATGACTTTTCAGCTCTATCAAAATTAAATATCACTGATATAAAGCTTGATAGTGAACTATTTCAAATAGATAGAGCAACCGGCATAACTAAAGTTCTTTGTTTTTCACCTCAACATAATTTAACTATGGCTTCAATGCAAGAGAATGATATTAACAAAGTTATAAAACTTTGGTCTCATGAGGTTTCAAAATTAAGTAAAAAATATCAGTGGGTTCAAGTTTTTGAAAATAAAGGAGCAATTATGGGTTGCTCCAATCCTCATCCTCATGGGCAAATATGGGCATGTGATTTTCTACCTACAGAAGCACTAAAAGAGCAAAAAACTCAAAAAGAATACTTTAGGAAAAATAATTCTAATATGCTATTAGATTATGCAAATAAAGAAATAAAAGAAAAAGAGAGAATTGTTTATCAAAATAGTGACTGGCTTGTAGTTGTGCCATTCTGGGCTACATGGCCATATGAAACACTATTATTGCCAAATTTCAAATGTTCACACTTAAACTATTTAACAGATAAGCAGAAAATATCGTTAGCTAATGCCCTCAAAACCTTATTAGTTAAATATGATAAGCTTTTTGATACTTCTTTTCCTTATTCTATGGGATGGCACGGCTCAGTTGGGGCTAAAGAATGTGATTACTGGCAGCTTCACGCTCACTTTTATCCTCCTTTATTACGTTCTGCAACCATCAAAAAATTTATGGTTGGTTTTGAAATGCTTGGTGAATCACAGCGAGATATTACAGCAGAACTAGCTGCAAAAATTCTGAGAGATTTATAAAATGAGTATTATTAAAGATAACTTAATCAAACGCTTTAAAGAGATATATAATAGCAATGAAGCTAAGATATTTTTTTCACCAGGCAGGGTAAATCTAATTGGTGAACATACAGATTATAATAATGGGCTTGTTATGCCTTTTGCAATTAACAAAGGTACATTTATTGCTATTACCAAAAGAAATGATACAACTGTAAATGTCTATAGTGAAAATATTAATAAATCAACCTCATTTGATTTAAATGACACTGAACAAGAGCTTATAAATACTTGGCAAAACTATATAAAAGGTACACTTAATATAATCAAACAAGGTTTTTTAAACTCTTTAAAAGGAGCAAATATTTACATTTTTAGTGATTTACCTTTTGGAGCTGGTCTTTCATCCTCTGCATCATTAACAACTGCTTTGGCATTTGCATATAATGAGCTTTTTAACCTCAATATCTCAAAAATAGATCTAGCTAAGATAGCCCAAAAAGTTGAACACAATTATATTGGTACTAACTGTGGCCTAATGGATCAAATGGCTTGTATATTTTCTCAGTATAATAATGCTACTATGATAGATTGTGAAACTTTTAAGTATCATAATATACCTTTTGAGCTCGAACAAATTAATATACTAATAGTGGATACAAACATCAAACACAATCTTGCAGAATCAGCTTATAACAAGCGTCGACAAGTTTGTGAAAATATCGCCAATTTTAATAAAATCAAATCTCTAAGACAACTTGATAAGCAAAAACTTAAAAATACAGAAAACCATTTTTCTAATGAAGATTATAAATTAGCTTTACATGTTTTTACTGAAAACCAAAGAGTGCTAGATTCTGCAAAAACAATGAAAATTAAAGACTGGAAAAATCTAGGACAACTTTTATATCAATCCCATAAATCTTTGAAAGATAATTATAGAGTTAGTTGTGATGAACTAAACTATTTAGTTGAATTAGCACTAAGCCACAAAGAGGTTTATGGGGCTAGAATGACTGGCGGAGGGTTTGGTGGTTCTACAATCCACCTAATTCCAACAAAAATTCTGGAAACATATGTTAGTTACTTAGAAGAAAATTATTATAAAAAATTTAATATCAAACCTATGTTTTATATTTCAAAAGCTTATTATGGCTCTCAAGAGCTTTAAAATAGCTCTTGAACTTTACTAATTAGTGCTTTTTTATCTTTATTTGAATACAATTTAGGTTCTATATTTCCCCAAACAGGGGCTGGCCATGCTTGATCAGTTTGAAAACGTCCAACCACATGAATATGCATCTGCTTAACGACATTACCTATAGTTGCAACATTTAATTTATCAACACTATATTGGTCTACTAAAAATTTAGACAGTTTATTTATAATCTTATTTATATTATATTGTATAGGATCGTCCAACTCATACCACTCTACCTTATCTGTAAAAGGCACTATTACAAACCATGGTAAATTTGCATTATTCATTAGCAAGATTTTACAATCTAAAATCTCACAAACTTCAAATGTATCTTGTTGTAGACGTAAGTCTAATTTAAACATCAAAATAGTTTCCTAATTTTTTCTAAATCCTCTAAAGTATCAACGCCTGTAGGAGTTTCTTTAATCGCTTGATCAATAGCTATCTTATAGCCATTATATAGAACCCTAAGCTGTTCAAGAGCTTCATATTTTTCAATAGGTGATACTGTAAGCTTAGCATACTGCTTTAGAAAACCTACTCTATAAACATAAATACCAATATGTCTAAAAAACTCAGCTTCTTTAAATTGATTATACTCAGAAATTCCTCTCTCAAAAGGAATTGAGGCTCTACTAAAATATAGTGCGTAATTATTCTTATCAAAAACAACTTTGACATTGTTTGAATTATAAATATCTTCAGAAGTTAATATTTTTTCACAAAGGGTCGAAACTACAGCCCTATCTTTATTAATTAAAAGCCGTGCTGCCTGTTCAATGTTTTCAATAGGAATTAAAGGTTCATCACCTTGTATATTAACAACTATATCCTCATCATCAAAACCCAGTTTTTCTACAGCCTCTGCGATCCTATCTGTACCTGACTCATGATCAACTTTTGTCATTACAACATTAGCCCCAAACTTTTTGGCAGCAGTTTTAATTTCTTGTGAATCAGTAGCAATAAATATACTATCAAACTTTGACTTTGATACTTGCTCGAAAACTCTTTGAATCATTGGTTTACCAGCAATATCAGCCAGCATTTTATTAGGCAAGCGTGTAGATTTTAGCCTAGCAGGTATTACGATATGAGTTTTAGTCATATTTTTTGACCTCTTCAATATTTAATTTCTTAGCTTCTTCTACTAGCATTACGGGGATATTTTCTCTAATTGGATATGCTAATTTATCTGCTTTACAAACTAAAAATTGATTGTCTTTATCATAGTATAAGTTTGACTTACAAATAGGGCAAACTAATACATTTAAAACTGAATGATCCATTATTTAACCTCAATTATAAATTCATATTTATCTTCTACTTGCTCTGCTTTAACAAGCTTATAATCATTAACCTTGCACCAGGCAGGTATATCATGCATAGTACCATGGTCTGTGCATATCACTTTTAGCTGTTGACCTTTTTTCATACCTTTTAAAGCATTTTGGGTTTTAATAACAGGCATTGGGCATAAGAGTCTTGCAAGATTTAATTCTTTCATTTATATGTACCACTCTTTCTTAATATCAGCAGCAGCCATAGGTTTTACCGTTACCTCTTTACTTGTACCATCTATGTAGTTAAATACCATAGTAACAGTATCTGCATTTTTACCCTGAGTAAACCTGCCTAATATTGTAGCTGCGTATTCCTCATCTGGCCGATCAAAGTCACCATCTATAAGTATCAAAGGACCTCCATGTGATGAGCAATAAACATGAGCAAATTTATTTTTATAGCCATTTAAATAATTGTTTTCACCCTCTTCACGACCAATAATAAACTTATACTCCGGTTTAAGTCGAATATGTCTACCTACTTTAAGAAGCATAATATCATCAAATTCATATTCCTTAGAATTACGTGCTTGCCATAAATCAACTAATTTATCAGAATATTGTTTATCTGTAAGGAAACAACACCCTCCAGCAGGAGATGCATAATCTTCAATCCCCCAATCACGAGCCATTTTCATCTGCTCTTTCCTACCTCTTCCAGTAATCCCCATTAGTTTTGATCTATCCACCCAACCTTCTCTTTCTGGTTTTGTTTCTGGTAAATTTTTAGCACTAAGTGGTCTTAGTAATAGGTCATCAATACCTGATTGTTTTTGTACTATTGGCATGGTACTTTTTCGCTGTGACATTGGCCTTTGACCAATAACTTCACCAGTAATTATAAAATCAAAACCATTTTCAATTGCCCATTCTTTTGCCTTACGAACCATAAATATCTTACAATCTAAGCAAGGATTCATATTCGCACCATAACCATATTTAGGGTTCAAAAGCACATCTTTATATTCTTCTATCACATCTATAATGTGTAATTTTATGCCTAATTGCTCAGCAACCCACAGAGCATTATTTCTTTTTTGTTTTTCTTTATCATGTTTACGTATAGCATGAGTATGTCCTTCAACACAAAAACCTGTGAAGAAATTTATGCCCTCGACATGTACACCTTGATCTACCATCATTTTTGTTGCAAGCATGGAGTCAAGACCACCGGATATTAGAGATATAGCTTTTCTTTGTTTCATTTCAGTATTTATTAAAAGATTGAATTTAAATATTTTGTTATAATTTTAACATATCGATAATTTATAACTATAGTTTTGTGAGATTTGTGTTTTTATTTAGATTTCTTATCATATGATTGAGCTGTATAATAACCAACAATTACTCCTAACATTGCTCCAGCAATTAGATCACTAACAAAGTGAAAATATTGTAACAATTGCGTAACTACAACTAAAAACGTCAATAATACCCAAAACCATCGATGCTTAGGAAATAAAATTCACATACTTACACTAAATGAAAATATAAATGTAGCATGACCAGAAGGAAAAGAATTATTAATATTGTCAAATGTCAACCAATTGAATCCATATAAATCATTTCTAATCAAAGAAGGATTATTCTTAAAGGTTTCTGTCCAATATCTACCAAAGATACCCTTTAATATATTTTTGATAAATTGACCTATAAGTACAGCATTTGCAACTAACAAAAATTTTGCATCAAAAGCAGATATTTGCTTGTATAAAAGCTTAATAAAATAATATATATAAAATGCAAAAATTAACATACTTAATAAAGAGATCATATCATCAGAAAAAAATTTCATAAACGTATACTGTCTTGAATTATGCTCATATAAAAACCAAACTACCTGTCTATCAACAAAAAAATAGCAAAAGAGTATTGAGCAAACTCCTAAAATAATAAATATTTTTTTCTTAATTATTTTTAAATTTTATCTTGGTAAATACAAATATTATACAATATTAATTAGTTGTAATTTAGTTCTTTAATGGAAACATTCCCAAATTGCTTGAGCTAATTTTTTACTTATACCCTTAACCTTAGCAATCTCATCGATAGCAGCATTACTTAATTCCTGCCAACCGCCAAAATACATTATCAAAGCTTTACGTCGTTTTGGCCCAATTCCTTCGATCTCTTCAATTATTGATGATTGCCTATTTGAATTAACTTTTTTACGTTGGGCTTTAATTGCATAATCATGTGCAGAATCTCTAACTTGGCGTAAAAACAGAAAGCCAGGATCATACTCATTTAACGTATATTCAGTATTATCAAACCCTTTATAAATTTTTTCTTTTCCACTAATCCTCTCAACACCTTTACCAAGGCTAACTAACTGCACTTTATTTTGGATATCTAATTCTAAAAAAACTTTTTCTGCCTGATGAATTTGGCCTTTACCTCCATCTATGATCATTAGATCAGGGAGGTTATCAGCCTCAACCCCAGCTTTAACACGTCTATACACCACTTGATATATAGCTGCATAATCATCACCAGGTGTTATATCATTAATATTATATCTACGGTGAGATTTCCTATCCTCACCCTCATTGGTATAAACAACACAGGAGGCTACGGTTGCTTCACCTTGAAAATGTGATATATCAAAACATTCTACACGTTTAATATCCCTTTCAATTTTAAGAAATTCCTTAAGAGAGTTTAAACGCTTTTGGTACTGTGATTGTGAACTTGTATATATATTTAGTTTCTGCCGAGCATTTAGCTCTGCTAATTTAAGCCATTTAAAATTATCAGCTGCAGGTGATAATATCCAATTCAATGGCTGGTTTATGTTTTTAGAAATACTATCCATAAGATCAGTAATATTAGCAAAATCAACTTTTGATAAAATAATATTCTTGGGCCAAATATTGCGTATCTCATTACCTAAATAAAAATATGACAAAAAAGCATGCATAATAGATGTTTTATCTTGGCCTTTTGTATCTATACTCCACTGTCTATCAGCAACTACTTCACCATTTTGTATTTGTAGCAACGCTATACTTGCGTAATTATCCTCTAGGTATATGCCAATTACATCAAAAGTTTTATCTGTCTGAATATCAACTATTTGCTGCTGCTGAAGCTTACGTAAAATCACTAATTGATCACGATAAACTTGAGCTTTTTCATACTCCATATTTTCTGATGCTAAGTGCATCTTTTCCGCTATCTCTGTTAATACACTGTTAAATTTACCAGCTAAAAATTTCTTTAATATTACCAACTGTTCATCATACTGATTTTTAGACACAAACCCTACACATGGAGCTAAACACCGCTTAATTTGATATTGTAAACACGGCCTAATACGAGATTTATAATATGAATTCTCACACTGTCTAACTGGAAATATTTTTTGGATAATATTTAAAGTATTTTTTACAGAAGATATTGAGACATACGGCCCAAAACATTGACCTTTCCTATACGCTGCTTTACCTCGATGAAAAAATACTCTAGGAAATTTATCGTGTGAAATTACTAGATATGGATAGCTTTTATCATCTTTAAATAAAATATTATATTTAGGCATATGTTGCTTAATTAAAGTATTCTCTAATAAATATGCCTCATAATCACTAGGAGTGATAGTTATCTCAATTCGTACTACTTGTGCAACCATCATTAAAGTTTTACTATCTTTTGCACCTTTTGAAAAATAACTATTTACACGATTTTTAAGATTTTTTGCTTTACCAATATATATTATCTCATCATTTTTATCGATCATACGATACACACCTGAATGAGTAGTCAAGTTTATCAGAAAGCTTTTTAAATCAAATTCTTTTAAATTGTTAGAAATCATCTAATATTATTTAAACAATATATATATGAAAATGTTAACATATATAAATGTTTATACTAATTTAAATACTTTAAGAGACTATTTTAAAATCTCCAGATGTATCTTTGCTAAATAAAAATGATAATAAATACAAATACACAATTAAACAATTTAATAAAAACTCTAAAAAACTCTAGACAAATAGCCGTAGATACTGAATTCTATTGGATGCGTACCTACTATCCTGAGCTTTGCTTAGTTCAAATAGCTACAGAAAATGAAATATTCTTGATAGATACTCTAAAAGAGTTGGATTTTTTTCTACTTAAAGATGTTTTTGAAGATAAAACTATCCAAAAAATTATTCACTCTGCTACAAATGATATTCCTATCATAAAAAAATTTTTCAACTGTCAAGTTAATAATATTTTTGATACACAACTTGCGGCAGCATTTATTGGCTTCCAAACCCAGTTATCTCTAAAATCCTTATTAAAAGAGATTTTAGATATCGATATGGAAAAAGAATCTCAGTTTTCAGACTGGCGTAAGAGACCGTTATCACCAAAACAGCTAAATTATGCCCTTAAAGATGTTGAACACTTAATAGAAATACAACAGTATTTAGATAAAAAATTAAAAACCAGTGATTATTATGAATGCTTCAATGAGGAACTTTTAGAGGTTGAAAAAACTAAATTTAATTCTATAGATAACATTCACACAAAAATAGGTAACATCCAAAAATTTAATGGGACTGTTCAAAAAAATGCAATATTAATAGCACAATGGCGTGAGAGAGTCGCTCAGCAAAAAAATATTCCTGTAAGATTTATATTTGACAATAAGCTTCTATATACAATTGCTCATATAAGCCAAAAATCGCCAGTTACTTTTGAACACCCAGAGCTCATAAAACTAAAACCTTGGATTAAAAAAGAAATTTCAGAATCTCTAAACTCCAACGCTGGTATAAAAGACATTATCATTGAGAAAAAATCAGGAAGTAAGCTATCTCCTGAATTAACTGATAAAATCATCTTATATTTTGATTCTCAAACCAAATATCTTGAGTTTGACTCAACTCTTATAGCTTCAAAAAAAGATATTCGTTCTTTAGCATATAATTTAAGTATTAATAACAATCAAATCAATAATAAGCTTCTAAAAGGCTGGCGATACAAACTAGTTGGTAAAAATCTAAAAGAGTATATACTAGAAAGTATTCAAAAAAATATATAAATATTTCTCTTAACTATGAATTACATAACTAGAAATTCTAAATTATTTCCAATTATCTTAGCTCTATTTGCTGCTTTACCCGCTTTTGCTATTAATACCTATGCTCCTGCCATACCAATGATTGCACAAGAGTTTAATGTAAGTGATAGTGAAGTTTTAACAACATTTGCAACCTATTTTCTTGGTTTCTCTTTTGGTATGCTATTTTGGGGTGCCATATCAGATAAGTATGGGCGTAAAAAGATTATTATAATTGGCTGTATTATATATGTTATTAGTACAGTCTTATGCTCATATAGTTATAGTTTTAAGATGCTTGAAACTATGAGATTAGTACAAGGCTTGTCAGATTCAGTTGGCGCTGTAATAGCTTTTTCTATTGCTAGAGATTGTTATAAAGGTACTCAATTAACAAATCTTATAGCATCAATAATTGCAATAATATTAATAGCTCCAATTATTGCTCCAATTATAGGTACTGTGCTTACAAACTTAACTCATACATGGCAAAGTACATTTCATTTTTTGACTATTTATGGTTTAGTGATACTTGTACTGGCTTTTTTAATAGAAGAAACTTTAGAACACAAAGATCGTCAACATGATTTGACAAAGTTAATACCTGGTTATTTCCAAATCTTAAAAAATCCTGTCTTCATGTTAGCTACATTTGCTAGTGGTACAATTTTTGCTGCTTTATTTATTTATATATCTTCATCTGCTTTGATATATTTAAATAGTTATTCAACTGGCTCATTCTTATATTGTTTTTACTACGGTCTATGCTGTGTTAGTGCAATTTTTGCAAATATTTATATCAAACGAAATACAACTAGAGTTCAACAATTAAAATTCTTATACTATAGCGTTGCACTCATTACTTTGAGCTGTGTTGTCCTAATTATCTTTAATATGCTAAACCTTGATAATGCCATACTTTATACACTTACTATGTTTGTACTATGTGGGAATGTTGCATTTAGTTCAACCCTTATATATTCATTCTCTATGAGTCAAATAGAACAAAACTTTGGCACAGCAAATTCAGTGGCAAATTTTACAAAAAATATGATAGCATCTCTAGCTAGCTATATTGTGAGTTTCTACCATGGTCGAGCTTTAATTATATCCTCTCCTATTGTACAGCTAGGATTTGCATTATTTACAGTAGCTCTCTTAGTAGGCATCCACAAGCTACATACAAAAGCTAAAACTCAAGCAATAAATCTACAAAAATAATCTTTCTAACCAACCACTTCTCCATTTTTTATGACTTTATTACAATAATTAATATTTGGATTATAAACAATATCATTTAAATTATTAGTTGACCATAATATAAGATCTGCATATTTTCCTATCTCAACACTGCCAATCTTACTATCTATATCTAAAGCTTTTGCAGCATTAATAGTTACCCCCCTAAATGCTTCTTGAATAGTTAATCCAAAAAAAATACAAGACATATTCATCATCATTGGCAATGATAAAAATGGCGATGTTCCAGGGTTTGCATCTGTAGCAATAGCAATTGGTATTCTATTTTCTTTTAATTCTCTCATTGGTGGCAGTTGTTTTTCTTTGAGAAAATAAAATGCACCTGGCAACAACACTGCTACTGTTTTACCATTTGCTATTTTTTTACAGTCTTGAGCAGCTAAATACTCTAAGTGATCCACAGATATTGCTCCATGTTTAGCTGCCATTACAGCACCTTTTTGATCAGATAACTGCTCAGCATGAAGCTTAAGTTTAAGTCCCAGCTTCTTAGCTTCAATAAAAAGTTTCTCAACTTGTTTTGCATTAAAGGCAATATTTTCACAAAAAGCATCAATAAAAGTAGCTAACTTTTCTTTAATTACTAACGGTAAAACATCAGATATCAAATAATCTATATAATTATCTGAGTTAAGTTTATATTCTGGAGGTATTTCATGAGCACCCAAAAATGTTGATATTATTGAAGAATTAACCTCTTGACTTAAAGCTTTAGCTACTTTGAGTATTTTTAATTCATTTTGTAGATCCAACCCATAACCTGATTTTATTTCTAAAGTTGTAACTCCGTGATTAAACATCACATTTATTCTAGATTTTGCTAATTCTAACAACTCTTGTTCAGTTGCTTTTCTAGTTGCTTTTACTGTTGAGAGTATCCCACCACCTTTTTTAGCTATTTCAGCATAAGAATCACCAAGAAGCCGCATTTCAAACTCATCTGATCTATTTCCAGCATATATCAAATGAGTATGGCAATCTATTAACCCAGGAGTTATTAAGCATCCTTGTGCATTGATTTTATTCTTTGATTCATAAACTTTATTTTGTGTAGAAATATCAACGATTTTTGAATCTTTGATATAAATAACGGCTTTTTTTAATAATGTATTATTAGTATCAGCAGTAAATACAGCTGCATTTTCTATAACTAAGTCATATATCATCAAACATTCCTTCATAACTTTAATAATTAAATAATTCTTGTCTTAATGGTTGATAATAACCTGGATCACTTATTATATCTCTTGCTTTATCTATATCTTTAGCAAAAAATCTATCTTCTTCATAAAATGGAATATGATTTCTAATAATATTCAGTTGCTTTTGCAATTTTGATGAGGTTTTTAATGGTGCTCTAAAATCAACTCCTTGACATGCTGCTAATGTTTCTATTGCTAAAATATTTAACACATTATCTGCGACTTTTATTAATTTATTTGCGCCAAATGTAGCCATACTTACATGATCTTCTTGATTTGCTGATGTAGGCAAACTATCTACAGAGGCAGGATGAGATAGCGTCTTATTCTCACTAGCTAAAGCAGATGCTGTTACATGAGCTAACATAAAACCAGAATTTAAACCTGGCTCACTTATTAAAAAAGCAGGAAGACCACTTAAATTCTTATCTATTAACAAAGATATTCTTCTTTCAGAAATTGCTCCAATTTCTGAACAAGATATAGTAGCTAGATCAGCACTAATAGCTGTCATTTCAGCATGAAAATTTCCTCCTGAAACTATATTTTTGGTCTCTGGACATATCAAAGGATTATCAGAAACACCATTAGCTTCATCTACTAAGCTCTCTTCAACATGCTTCAAATGTTTCAAAATAGCCCCCATAACCTGAGGCTGACACCTTATAGAATAAGGATCTTGAACTCGTGAGCAATTTATATGATTTTTTAAAATCTCACTATCTTCTATTAAATCAGACATTACTTCTGCAAATCTAATTTGATCAGCAGAATTTTTTGCTTTATGTATGAAATGAGCAAATGGTTTTATACTTCCTGCTATTGCATCTAAGCTTATAGCTCCAGCAATAGTCGCAACTGTAAAATTAACATGTACTCTCATCAACCCAACCAAAGCTATAGCAGTTGAAACCTGAGTCCCATTTAAAAGTGCTAAACCTTCTTTTTCTGCTAATATAACAGGTTTTATACCAGCCTGTTTTAATGCCTCCTCACCAGTCAGTAATTTGCCTTTGTATATTGCTTGACCTTCGCCCATAACAACCATAGACATATGAGCAAGTGGTGCTAAATCTCCTGAAGCACCTACTGACCCTTGCGATGGAATTACTGGATATATATTACTATTATATATCTCTATCAAAGTATCAACTAGATTAACCGAAACACCTGAGTAACCTTGAGATAAGCTATTAATTTTTAATAATATTACTAACTTAACTATACTAGTATCTAATGCTTCACCAACACCTGCAGCATGAGATAGTACTATACGGCGCTGTAAATCTTTTAATTCTTCTTTTTTAATTTTTTTACTAGCTAGTAAGCCAAAGCCTGTATTTATGCCATATACAGTACGATCTTCTTTAATTATATCTTGGACAACCTGATATGAGCTTTTGATTTTATCATAAGCAATATCTACAAGTTTGATTTTTAGATCCGAGTTCAATAATTCAAATATATCTTTAGTTGATAGCTTTCCTGGTACTAATTCAAACATTTCACTTCTCCAACATAGGAAGGTTTAAACCTTTTTCTTTGGCACATTGAATAGCTATATCGTAACCAGCATCAGCATGACGCATAACACCTGTAGCAGGATCATTAGTCAAAACACGCTCCAACCTTTTAGCTGCAGCAGCAGTACCATCAGCTACAATAACTACTCCAGCATGTTGTGAAAATCCCATACCGACTCCTCCACCATGATGTAGACTTACCCATGTGGCTCCACCAGCAGTATTTAAAAGTGCATTCAATAATGGCCAATCAGATACTGCATCAGAACCATCAAGCATAGCTTCAGTTTCTCTATTTGGACTTGCAACAGAACCTGAATCTAAATGATCTCTACCTATTACTATAGGCGCTTTAAGCTCACCATTCTTAACCATTTCATTAAATGCCAAACCTAATTTCATTCTATCTCCTAAACCAACCCAACAAATTCTTGCAGGTAATCCTTGAAAATTTATTTTCTCTTTGGCCATATCTAGCCAACTATGTAAGGCTTTATTATCTGGTAACAATTCTTTAATTTTTTGATCAGTCTTATAGATATCTTCAGGATCACCAGATAGCGCTACCCATCTAAAAGGGCCAATGCCTTGACAAAATAGCGGTCTAATATAAGCTGGTACAAATCCAGGAAAATCAAATGCATTTTCAACACCTTCATCAAAAGCTTCTTGACGAATATTATTACCATAATCAAATGTTGGTATCCCCATATTGTGAAATTCAAGCATTGCTTTAACATGACTAGCCATTGCTTTTTTAGCTTCTCTTATAACTAGTTGAGGGTTTTCTTTACGTTCTTTCTTGGCTCTTTCTACTGACCAACCAATAGGTAGATAACCATTTAATGGGTCATGCGCGCTTGTTTGATCTGTAACAGCATCAGGCTTAATATCATCTTGTAACATTTGCGGCAAAACTTCGGCAGCATTCCCCAACAAACCCACAGAAATAGCTCTACCATCTACAACTGCTTGATTTATTAATTTCATTGCTTCATTTAAGGTCTTTGCTTTATAATCTAAATAACCTGTACGAATTCTAAAATCTATTCTAGTTTCATCACACTCAACTGCTAACATGCAAGCTCCAGCCATCACAGCAGCTAAAGGCTGTGCCCCACCCATACCCCCGAGACCTGCTGTAAGTATCCATTTACCTTTCAAATCTCCATTAAAATTTTGACGGCCCATTTCAACAAATGTTTCATAAGTACCTTGAACAATCCCTTGAGAACCAATATATATCCATGAACCAGCAGTCATTTGCCCATACATCATCAACCCTTTTTTATCTAATTCATTAAAGTGGTCCCAGTTTGCCCAATGAGGCACTATGTTTGAGTTAGCAATTAAGACTCTTGGAGCATCAGCATGAGTTTGAAATATACCCACAGGTTTACCAGACTGAACCAAAAGAGTTTGATCATCCTCTAGTTCTTTTAATGATTTTATAATTTGCTCATAACATTCCCAATTTCTAGCTGCTTTTCCTATACCTCCATATACGACTAATTCTTCTGGATTTTCTGCTACATCTGGGTGTAAATTATTCATAATCATTCTTAAAGCTGCCTCTGCAAGCCAACTTTTAGTATTCAATTTAGTACCTGTCGGTGCAATTACGGCAGCTTTCTGCTCTAAAGCATTACCTAAATTTATATTTAAATCTAGCTTACTTTCAAGGTTTGATTTTGTTTTGCTCATTATTATTTCCTCCTAATTTTTCTATTTATAAGTTTTAGATATATTTGATTTATAATGTTATATCAGCCAACTTAATAACTTTTGTTTTCACACATAATTTATGAATAATCATTAATATAGTGAATAAAAAAACTCCACTATAGGTACTTATAAAATTTGAAAATGTTGCCGGACCTTCATATATAGCAAAAATTTGCTGACCCACCATTATGACCAAAATAATAACCATAGTTAATAAAGGTGCTAGCGGAAACCACCTTGCTATATAAGGTAAATCAGCAAGATTTCTACCCTGTTTTATATAAGCTTTTCTAAATCTGTAATGGCTTAAAGATATCCCAAACCACGCTATATAACCTGCTAAACTAATTACATTAATTAACCAGTTAAATACTGATTCACCATGCAAAAAACTTAATAATAATAATCCAAAACATATAGTAGAAGTTATTAATGTGCCTACTACAGGGCTATTTTCCTTATTAGTCCGATTAAAACTTTTAGGTGCTTCTTTTGATTTACCCATATGCCATAACATTCTTGATGCTGTATACAAGCTAGCATTAGCTGCAGAGAGAATAGCCGTTACAACTACCAAATTCATTAAAGATGCAGCAAAGTTGATCCCTACAGATTTAAAAATTATTGTAAATGGACTTAAAGTTACTTCATTATTACCTGCAACTAAATTAGGGCTATAATATGGAATTAAAAAACTTATTACAATAATAGTGAGAATATAAAAAATTATAATTCTCCAAAAAACAGTTTTTATAGCTTTGGGGATTGTTTGTTTTGGGTTTGCAGCTTCACCTGCAGTTACCCCAATTAATTCAGTCCCTTGAAAAGAATACCCAACAACCAAAAATACACTGAAAAACCCTAACCATCCAGCATGAAATGGTGCATCTCCGTGAATAATATTAGCAAAACCAACAGGTCCTTTTGAACCTACCAACCCAAAAATAATCAAAAAACCAACAACTATAAATATAATTACTGCAGCAACTTTAATAATAGATAACCAATATTCAACCTCACCATATAATTTAACTGAGGTTAAATTAATTGAACAAAGCAAAAAGAAAAATAGCGAAACCCACACCCAGATACTTACATCAGCAAACCAATATTGCATTACTAAAGCTGCCGCTATAATTTCTGAGACAAACACTAATGTCCAGTTTAGCCAATAATTCCAACTCATTGCAAATCCAAAAGATTTATCTACATACTTAGCAGAATACTCACAAAATGAACCTGTAACTGGTGAATATGCAGCTAACTCTCCCAAACTAGACATCAAAAAATAAACTATAAGCGAAACTATTAAGTAGCCTAATATAGCTCCTCCAGGCCCCCCATCATGTATCGCACCACCACTTGCTAATAATAACCCTGTGCCTATAGTGCCTCCTAAAGCCATCATGATTAGATGTCTAGATTTAAGAGACCTCTTTAATTTATTTTCATTCATGAATTTAGATACTCCATAGCTAATATACTTGCTAACTTTGCTGTTTGATTATTTATATCAAATCTGGGAGCTAACTCTACTATATCTAAACTAACTATTTTATTACTTTGTTTAAGTTTACGTATAGCATCAACTACATACTGAGGATCTATCCCTAATGGCTGAGGTGCGCTAACTCCTGGTGCAATACTTGCTTGAAATACATCTAAACATATAGTTACATATATTTTTTGATATTTATCAATAATATTATCAATAAACTCAATATAATTATTAGATCGAATATCCTCAGCAAGAATGAATTTAATCTTATTATTACTAGCATAATTAAATAAAGAGGAAGGATTTGAAAATGGTTGTATACCAACGCAATAATAATGAAATTCTTTATTTTCTCTTTTTAATAATTCATTGCATTGTAAAAAAGGCGTACCTGAACTAGCTAACTTACCATCGACTAATTCACGAACATCAAAATGAGCATCGAAATTTAGAATAGCTACAGATTCTTTATAATGTTCATAAATTCCTGCATAGTGCCCCCAAGCTGTCTCATGTCCACCACCTATAACTATAGGTTTTAACCCTAATGATAGTATTTGTTCGACTCTTATTTTTAATTCAACTTGAGCAGCTTCAAGATTCTTATCAATACATATTACATCACCAGCATCATAAAAAATAAATTTTGAATGTATTGGCATACTAGATAAAGTTTGTCTAAATGCTAAAGGCCCTAATTTAGCTCCTTGCCTACCTAAGTTTCTTCTAACGCCCTCATCAGACTCAAACCCTAGCAATGCATAACCATCTAACTTGACTTTAATTATTTTAGAATCATTAAGATCTAGAGTTTTAACAATTTGGTAAAAATACTCTATCTGATCTGATGATCTACCTTGCCATATAGATAAATCACATGATTTATACATCAAACTACCCATATATACCTCATACTAAAAAATTATATTATTCGGAATACTACCAACCCCAGTAAAACCTTGTTTAGAAAAACTAATATTACTCATATTATGAACATAGTTACTATTTTATTTATTACTTGATTTCAGTTTTACAATATTACAAATCTGATGCAACAATTTATTTAGCAGATAGTAAAAATATATAGTTTGTTATAAATATACTCACTATTAATCTTAAATTTAATAGTTAAAGTAAGAAGTTAGAATTTTCATAAGAATTAATCTTTATAGGCCCTGTATATCGACAATTAAATACAAATATAAAGTTAACTAAATTGCTGAATTTTTCAAAAAAATTACAACATATTTACTAAAATAAGCATATATAGTAGAAAATATAAATTTAAAAAATATTGATACCAACATCATTTGTATAATAATAGTCCAACTAAGCTCACTATCATAAAACCAAATAGTATAGCCAATGACAATAAAAACCACCTCTCCACAAACTGAAGATATTATCGAACGATAGAAAAAAGCTAGCCTAGTCCTCTGTCTTAAAGTAGTAATTACTAAAATATTAATTAAATATCCCATAAATGCTGCTATAACAGCTCCTGTTGCTACATTTCCTATATTAGATAATGCATGATTAAAATAATCATCATAATTAAGATTAATTTGATTAGATGTAAAACTTGCTAAAGTTACACTCCAATCAAAAAACAACTCTAATACTAGTCCCATCAACATAATTGAAAATGCTATATATTTACCATAGCACTCTGTAATAATATCACTAATAGCGTAGCTTAAAGGGTAGATTAACAAAGATAATGTGGCACTAAATCCTAACACAGAAACTATTTTATAAGTAAAAATATCTGAAAGTAATATGGAGCTTATAAATAGCATATTTAATAATGCAAATGCTATTAAATACTTATTTTCATTATGTTGCATACTGATAATTTTTATATTGTTTTATATCAGTATAGCTTGAGTAAAATTATAAAAGATAGACTTTTATGACAGTTTTGATATATCTGCAACACGAGTGAACAACTCATGTAAACTTCTTAAAAGTGCGATTCTATTTGCTCTAGTCTTTAGATTTTCATCAATTACCATCACATTATCAAAAAATTCACTGATAACTTTATCTATTGTACTTAAAAGCTTTAGTGCATGTCCATATTCTCTATTTTGAGTATATTTATATATATCTTCAGTGATTTCATTAATACTCTCAGCTAAAGCCATTTCATAACCATCATTTATCTCTTTAGCCACCTCAATATCGAATATACTCTTATCACTATCACTATTTTTATTTAAAATATTAGCGACACGTTTATTTGAGGCTATTAAATTCTGTGATTTGTCCAATCCTATAAACTCATTAACAGCATTTATCCTAGCTGCAAAATCTTTTATTGAAACATATTCGGTATTATTAATCGCTTCAAAAATATCAATCGAGACACCTTCATCTTTATATAAGTTTTTTAACCTATCTAAACAAAAATTTATTACTTCGCCTTTTGTCTCTGATTTAAATTCTAAACCATTTATTTCTTTATAACTGTCTAATGCTAAACTAACAGTCTCTATCAAAGATATATCAATATTTGTATCTCTTAATATACGCAAAACACCAATAGCAGACCTTCTTAGTGCAAACGGATCTTTGTTTCCAGTTGGTTTTTGACCAATAGCAAATATACCAACTAAAGTATCCAACTTTTCTGCTAATGCTACACAAGCAGCCACATCAGTATTTGGCAGATCTGCACCAGAATATTTTGGCCAATATTGCTGCTCTATAGCATCTGATACAATCTCAGATTCTCCATAGGCTTTTGCATAATATTTACCAATAATACCCTGAAGATCAGTAAACTCAAATACCATATCTGAAATCAGATCTGCTTTTGCTAATAATCCGGCCCTATAAGCTAATTGAGAATCAATATTGCTTAAGTTAGCTATTCTTTGAGCAGTTAAAGCTATTCTTTGGGCTTTTTGGTACATATTACCAAGCTGATTTTGGAATGTGACATTCTCAAGTTTAGGCAATAAACTCTCTAATGATTGCTTTAAATCAGTATCATAAAAGAAAGCTGCATCTGCAAGTCTAGCATTCATTACCTTTTGATTTCCTGCTATAACTAATTCTGGCTTAGTGCTTTTAATATTTGAAATTGTAATAAAATTAGCCACTAAATTACTATCTCTATCTAAAAGTGCAAAACATTTTTGATGTTCTTCCATAGATGATATTAAAGCTTCTTGAGGTACTCTTAAAAAATCCGTAGAAAAGCCGCACAACATTGCATTAGGATATTCCACAATAGCACAAACTTCTTCAACTAAACTATCATCTAAAACAACTTCATAATTATTTTCTTGAGCAAGATATTTTGACTGATCTATAATCATTTGTTTACGCTGATCCCAATCTACAATCACCATTGCAGCTGCTAACAAATCTACATAATCATCTACATTCTTAACAAGAATACTTTCTGGATGATGAAATCTATGCCCATAAGTTAAGTTAGAGACTCTATGTCCAAGTATTTCCATATCAACTACATCTGTAGCATACAAGGCTAAAACCCAATGTACAGGCCGAACAAATTCTACAGTAGAATTTCCCCAACGCATCATTTTAGGAATTGGTAACTGTTTAATAGCTTTTGCTATAATCTCCTCTAAAAGAATTACTGTTGCTTGCCCTTTTTGAGTAGTTTTATAAAAAAGTTTATCACCCTTAGGAGTCTCAAACCTATCTAACTGATTAATATTTACCCCACAAGATCTCGCAAAGCCAAGACCTACTTTAGTAGGTTCACCATCTTTAAATGCGATACTTACCAAAGGTCCCTGTTTCTCTATAACAATATCATCTTGAAATTGAGTGAGATCTTTAATTATAAAAGACAATCTTCTTGGTGAAGCGAACCCTTTAACTTTACCAAATGTAATTTTTGCTTCTTTCAGTTGGCTCTCAACACTCTCTAATAAAGATTTTGATAAACTTTTTAGAGCTTTTGGAGGCAACTCTTCTGTACCTAATTCAAATAAAAAATTTTTTGTAATTTTACTCATTTATAAACCTTGTAAACAGATGTTTATTTTTAATGTCTAAATAACTTGGTGTATTATAACTTAATAAGTAAAAAAAATTAACTAAACATATATGTTTATTGATACTCACTGTCACTTAGATTTTAATATTTTTAATAAAAACCGTGAGAATATAGTTAAATCTTGCCAGCAACTTGGTGTTGCAAGTTTTATCAATCCTGCAACACAAAAAGCGTCATGGGATAATTTAATAAATATTAGTAACCAATTTAAAAATATTCATATATGTTTCGGATTACATCCAATATTTATAGAAAAACATATCTACACTGACTTAAATGATCTAGAAATATACACTGATCAAAATTCAAAAAAAATGATTGGAGAAATTGGGCTTGATAAGAGAATACAATTTTTTAATAAGCAGTTAGTTTATTTTTCAAACCAACTTTCTATAACAAAAAATCTAAACAAACAAGTAATTATTCACTCTGTGAAATCTCACAATGAGATTATTAAAATTATTAAAAATCTAAAATTTAAAAATGGTGGAATTATTCATGCATTTAATGATAATTATGAAGTTGCCCAAAGATATATAGATTTTGGCTTCAAACTTGGAGTTGGGGGAATAATCTCTCACCCACGATCAAAACTTAAAAAAACTCTAATGAATATTAACCCTAAAAACATTGTTTTAGAAACAGATTCTCCAGATATGAGACTTTATAACAGTGATGACAAAATTAATACTCCTACAAATATTCCTAAAATTTTTGAACTAGTCAACAATATTTATCAAATTAATCCTGTTATACTAAAACAACAACTATATAAATCTAGCTTAGAATTTATCTAAAAATGTATATTTCTAATCTTCGCTTACAAAACTTTAGAAATATTTCTTCAAAAAGTTTTGATTTTAAGTATGATATGAATTTTATAATAGGTAAAAATGGCTCAGGTAAAACATCTATACTCGAGTCAATATATTTCCTATCTCATAGCAGATCATTTAGAAGCTCTCAGCTTAATAGAATAATCAATCATAATTCTGATGAATTTATAATTTACTCAAAAGCTTATAACCTTGAAGAAATCAGTATTTCATTATCGCGTAAAAAAAATAATAATAATATCTCAAAACTAAATACTGAAATACAAAAAAATCATACCGAAATAACTCGAAATCTGCCTATTCAACTAATCAATCCAGAAAGTTTTAATATTATAAACTCTGGAGCTCAGCAAAGATGCAAAGTACTTGACTGGGGAGCTTTCTACCTTGATAAAACTTTCCTAAAAATATGGCAACAAACTAAATTTCTTATCAAACAAAGAAATTCTGCACTTAAGCAGAACTATCCTCATGCCTATATATCTGGAATTGATAAAAAACTCTGTGAATTTGGTAACCTATTAGATAGCCAGCGACATGCATACTTTGTAAAACTAAAACCTAAAATATATGAGATTCTAGCCCACTTTAATCCTGAGTTAAAATTAAATATAGAGTATTCTCGTGGCTGGAATTCTCAAAAAAATTTAGCTCAGGTACTTCAAGAATCATATGATTATGATAATAAGTACAAAATCACAAATAATGGACCACACAAAGCTGATATTGTCTTAACTATAAACAACAAGCCTGTACAGGATATTTTCTCTAGAGGACAACAAAAACTGTTAATATGCGCTCTAAAATTAGCTCAAGGAGAGGTACATAATTCTGAAAATAAAAATAGATGTATTTACTTAATAGATGATATAACCTCTGAACTTGATAGCAATCATACTAAAACCTTATTTAATTACTTGCAAAAACTAAAGTCACAAATTTTTATTACAACAACTGAAGAAGGAAAAATTAATAATTTCCTTAATGAAGGTAGTAATATATTACAAATATAATAAAGGAATGATAATGAAATATATTAAGAATATAATTACAATCTTAATTATCAATACTCCTTTACTAGCATATACTAACTCTAAAAGTTGCGATGGTAATTCATATGAAGTAAACCAATGTTTAAAACAAAAAATATTGACTTATGATAATAAACTAAACAATACTAAATATAAGAATATTAAAAGCTTTAAAAAATTTAGCCACGAACAGTGCTTATCTATTAGTTCTAAATATAAAAATGGGACTTTCCAACCAATAAAGTATGGTAGCTGTATAATATCACTTGATAAATGGTTATTAAAACAATTAAAAAAGTAATTTTATTAAAAATAAAGGTTAAAACAAAACATGTATAAACAGCTTCTATTCTTAATTGTTATTATATTTTTAACAGGATGTGCACAGCATAATGAAAATGAAAAAAACATCTGGGATAACTATACTAAAAAGACATCGACAAGTTCTAAACTACATTCAGAATTAGTTAAGATACATAATAGAGATAGTCTAGCTTTTATATATTCTCCGTATAGAGCTGACTTTAAAAAAAGTATCTAATCTAAATAGGTTATTTTTAATAACCTATTTAAACATTCTACTTAGATGGTTTAACTCCAATATCTATTAAAATTTTATCCTTAACCTTTAGCAATTCATTTAAATAAAAATCTTTATTTTTTTTATAACGATTTTCTGGAACAAGCATGGATATACCAAAACTCCCTAAAAAAGTGTTCATAGCAATAGCAATACTAGTTATACCCTCTATTGTTTTACCATGATCATATTCAAAACCATTGGCTCTAATTACTGCTAAATTTTTATAAAACTCCTGAGGTTTAGTAATTTTATCTCCCAAAATGTCTGCTACTTCTTCGTCATCGTATAAGGATAAAAGAGCCCTACCAGAAGCCGTAAAATAAATAGGTTTATCCATCATACCTATCCTTGGAATTACTTGTAGTTGACGATTAGCTAAAAATCTATGTACAATTAGTAATTCAGCATCATTTGATTGGGTTAGAACTATCGTTTCATGGGTCTTATCACTAAGTTTTCTTAGTAAGTTTTGAGTCAAAGAAAGTATATCTGCATATGAAGTAGATGCCAACCTAAACACTGCTGAACCAAGCAAGATTCTTCCAGCTCCTTCACTTCTTGTAAAACCTTCTATTTCTAATGCAGCCACAATCCTTTGGATAGTTGAACGAGGTAAGTTTACCTCTTTAGCAATCTCTCCAAGGCTCATTCCCCCAGGTTGTTTGCCTATAGTTTGCAAAACTTTTACCGCCCTACTTATTACTTGGATTTTTTTACTTTCACTCATATAAAACTTTAAAATGATTAATTTTTTATAATATTATCTTTTTTAAGCTATAATTGTCAAGGCCTATTGTATCATAAAACAATACGGTGTATCATTATATTTACAAATTAATTACATCTATCCTCATTTAATAAAAACAAAACCAGATAGATTTACCCTTACTCATAGAGGTTAAGCATATGTTCATAATAACTTTTGACGGTTTAGTATTCTCTCCATTAATATTATTTATTGTTATTGCTAGTTTATTAACTATCGTTACAAACTTAGTTGCTCCTAAAATCTTATATACATACACAAATCTCAAGCTATCATGGATTAACTTATCTTTATTTATATGCTATTTAGGTATGAGTATGCTAATCTTTGGAGACTAATATGCCTAATAAAAAATTAAAAACAATAATTAGTATACTAATTATCTTACTTACCCTTTTTTCACTTTACTCTACTTGGCGATATTATCTTTACTCTCCATGGACTAGAGATGGGAGAGTTCGAGCTAAAATTATAACCATAGCCCCAGATGTCTCAGGGTTTGTAACCAAGATTTATGTAACAGACAATCAAGATGTAAAAAAAGGCCAGTTAATTTTTTCTATTGACAATAAAAGATATACTGCAGATTTAGAAGAAAAAGAAGCAGAACTAAAACATGCAATAATACAGTGGAAGCTAACAAACAGACAATATATGAGGCGTGTAAATTTAGGTAAAAATGGCTCAATAAGTCAAGAAGAACTAGATGACTATCATATGCAAGAAAAGCTTAAAAAAGCAGAACTTGAAAAAGCAAAGGCTGAAGCTGAATTAGCTAAAATAAATCTCGAAAGAACCAAAATTTACGCTCCTGCTAACGGTATTATTAATAACATAGATTTAAGACAAGGTAATTATGCTGTTGCAACTAGACCCGTAATGTCATTAGTTAGAGCCAAATCTTTTTATATCACTGGTTATTTCGAAGAAACAAAACTACCTTTTATCAACATAAATAAAAAAGCTGAAATAAAACTAATGAGTGGTGGTAACCCTCTATATGGACATGTAATAAGTATTGGTAGAGCCATAGCTGATAATAATACAGATGTAAATAACCAACTTTTACCTAAAATCCAACAGACTTATGATTGGGTAAGGTTATCAAAAAGAATACCTGTAGATATAGCTTTAGATAAAATACCTCCAAATACTAACTTAATATCAGGGATTAATGCAATAGTGACTATAAAATGATAAAAAACCTACTAAACCAAATACCTACAATTTTTAATAAAAAAAGTATTATCTATACAATCAAAATATGCATTGCATTAACCCTTGCTCTTGGCATATCTCTAAGTTTAGATTTAGATAAGCCAATGTGGGCAATGATAGCAGCATTGTTTGTACAGACAAGACCAGAAACAGGTCTTATAGTTGAAAAAACTTTATTTTTAATCGGGGTATCATTTATAGGTGTAACTATTGGATTTTTGATTGTGAGCTTTTTTCTACCATACCCTGGATTAGCATTACTTAGCTTATTCATCTTTATAACTATAACAATGTATTTCTCAGCAAGCATGTCTCATCTAAATATGATGTATGGATTAACACAAGCTAATATCACTTGTACAATAGTAGTTTTTTATTCTATAGCAAATCCTATTTATACAACGAGTGAAAGTATATTTCATACAGGTTATTCGAGAATTACAGAAATTATAATCGGTAGCCTATGCTCATGCTTAACAAGTTACTTTATTGCTCCTACAAAGGTTAGTGACACCCTTACAAATCATACTAGAAAATCTTATAATCTAGTTATCAATTATATGAAAGATATTTGTTGTACAGAAAATTCAAAAAATAATCAAAAATATAATAAACAAGTAGAATCTATCCTTCATAGCCTTGTTATCCTTAGCAATGAAGTTAGTGCAAGTAAATATGAAAATACTAATAATAAGAATTACTTGGCATTTATAAATAAAGTAGTTCAACTAATACAAACTGCTCATTCACTAAGAACTAAAGGAAACTCAGAAACTATGCGAAAGCTAAAAAGTATAGCGCCTGATTTTAAAAATTTTGATTTATCTAGTAACAAACTAGATTCTAGCTTAAAGCATTTAGAAATAAATAAACTTATTTCTAAATTTAATAATGTAGTCAAAAGCTATCACAAAAGTTACTCAACTGAAATTGATAATGAAGTTTATTACACTCTAAAAAATTATAATAATATTAACGTTACTTTTTTGACTATTTCACGAACTTTATTATTATTTACTTGCATGTACTTATTGTGGGTAAATACTGAAGGTAATTCAAGTTTACTCATGATGGTAATTTTACCATCTTTCTTTTCTCAATATTTTATAGCCATACCAAACCCTATCGAAATAATTCAGAAGGTAATTATTGGCATAATAATATCATTACCTATCAGTATATTTATTACATTAAACTTGCTATCTTATAGTATAGGTTATTTTGAATTGTTTATTCTTGTGATTCTTGGCACTTTAATATTAGGAATAATCACCCTAATACATCCAAAACTAAATATGTATAGTCTTGGCTACTGCTTTGGTATAATATCTGTAGTCCAACCAAGTAATCATATGGATTTTGAAATAGCTAAATCTTTTACAGTTGGATTAAGTAGTATATTTGGTTGTATTGCTTTATGGCTAGCATTCAAATTCTATCCCCATTCTCCTTATATGCTCACTAGAAAACTTGCAATTAAATCAATAATTAAAGACATTGAAAGCTTACATCAAGGTAAAATATCAGAACAATACTACCAAGCTAAACTAGTAAAGAAAATATTATGTATATACCAAAATCGTAAAAATGATACTTCTTCAGAAAAGCATATAGAATTTGCTCTAAAAAGCTTAACTAGAACTATTCCAAACCATAAACTCTAAGCCATTCACCTTTATCTAAATCAGCTTTATAACTAAAATCACGAAAAGTAAAAGGCAATGATTTTTTTAGTTCATGAACGTTATTATATATTTGTTGTATTGACTTAATTCTTTGCGTACGACTCTTGGTTTTTTGTCCTACTAATTCAAGTAAACCTAAATTATAAGCCCATTGCTGATCACCTAGCATATGATAATACTTTAATGAACTATTCTTAAAGCTAGCTTTGTGTGACTTACTATCTTTTAACTTTAGTATTATACTAGCCAAGCTATCATTGTTCGGTTGCCAAAGCTCTGCCAAAAAGATTGCTTGGCACTCAGATAGTAGAAAAGGCAAAGTTTTCCATGGTAAGCCTACAAATGCAAGATTAATATACTTTTCATGCAATAGCTGATTATAAAGAGGTTCTACAATATTATTATCAGTTGAAATTATATCTTGTGATAAAAATGGAAACTTATAATCATAACCCGTACAAAATATAATTTCGTCAATTTCTAAGCTATTATTATGTTGTGTTTTTACTATACACCCTATCTTACTTCGTTCAATTATTTTTGGCGAGGAAATAAATTTAATTTCTTTTTTAATGTTTTTCAGATTAAAAGCCTCTTCATCCCTATCCAAATCTTGTAAAGAAACATACACTTCTCTACCACTATTGAGCAATTCATGCGATATATCCATACCTGATGAGGAATATCCTACACATAATATTTTTTTACCATGATTATCTGGAGATCTATATGATTTACTATGTGATATATAATCTTTGACCATATTTACCCCTTGTATCGCTGTAGGTATCTTAGTCACGTTATAGTGACCATTGCATATTATAACGAACTGAAATTTCTTATAAATTTTTTCATTATTTTTTATATAAGCTAATTTCCATAATGGTTTATTAGTAGTACTTTCTAAAGGTTCTAGACTAACTACCTCACAATTTAGATGAACATACTTATCTATACCCCAAGCTTTAGCATTATCTACTAAATAGTCCCTTACATTATTGTAATCTACAAATGATCTGTCTGATTTATAAGTAATTTTTTCGTCTTCAAAAACCATTATCTCTTTAGGTAGATTTGTTTTTAAACTTTTATACAAAACACCTTTTGTATGATAATTCCAAACACCTGAAAATTTTGATGTTTTTTCAAATATAGTTACCTCAAACCCTTGAGCCAATAAAGCTTTAGCTGAAATAATACCACTCGCACCAGCTCCTATAATCGCAACGTTACTCATAATCATCCTATTAGATTGCACTTATAACCACTGAATTTACGAATATTTATAACTCCTGTATCAAATATTAAATACTGTCCTTTTATACCCATAAGTCTTGCTTCAATAATAGGATCTTTATCTAAATTGAAAGATTTTATTTTAGTAGGATATTCAAGTACTGGATAATATATATTCTGTATAGCACCATCGACAGGCTCAACACTATTATCTCCATACTTAGCTTTTATTTCTAAAATAGTTTGGTTAGATTTTTTAATTAATTCATCTCTCAAAGCTATAAAATCCACACTATTATCAGGATCTCCCTGCAACATTTTCCTCCAATTTGTTTTATCTGCTATATTCTCTTTAATAGCTACTTCCACTAACCCAGACATTAATCTATTTTCCACAGCAAAAATTGGAATAGCTTGGCTAGCACCTTGATCTATCCAGCGTGAAGGAACATTTTTTAATTTAGTAATACCAACTTTTATATTGCCAGTATTTGACAAATATACAATATGCGTTTTCATGCAGTTTTTTTCTCCCCAACTAGAATCTCTACATGTGCCTTGAGCAAAATGACATAATTCTGGCTTAACAATACAAATATCGCATTCAGGTAGCCTCCTCATACACATAAAACAATGACCTTGAGAATAACTCTTTTTTGTTTTAATACCGCATGATACGCAATTAATTTCACCCAAAAACTCTATTTTAAGATTCTTACCAACATAATCATTTAGGCAAATATCTTCTAATTTATAGATAGCTTTATTCGTTCCATCTAAGGTTGCGTTCATTTTATGAAGGTTTACCGTTTTGTACATTTTATTTTTTATTTTAATATATGATTTAAACTGTCTTTTAGAATATCAGACTTTAAAACTAGTTAAAATGCTTGATATTATTAGCTATAATCGAAATAGTTTAAATAATGTAACTTAAACATGAATATAAGATTAGATAAATGGCTGTGGGCAGCTAGATTTTATAAAACTAGAGCTCTAGCAAAAAAAGCTATCGAAGGTGGAAAAGTACACTTTCAAGGCCACAAAACAAAGGTCAGTAAAATAGTAAAAATAGGCGATATATATCAGATTCAGCAATCTTATATAAAAAAAATCATAATTGTTGAAACCTTAGAGGAAATTAGAAAATCAGCTCCAGAAGCATGCAAACTCTATACTGAAACTTCAGAAAGTATACAAAAGAGAGAGCAAGAAACAATACTAAGAAAAACTGCAAACATACAAAATACCAAAAAACCTACTAAAAAACAAAGAAGGCAAATAATGGAGTTAAAACAAAATGATTAATTACTAAATTTCTCTATCATTTTTAGAACTATATATATTATTGCACTAATAATTGCTGAAATAATACATACTTTAAGTGCTATCGGAAATAAATTAATAAATATAGTAATAATTGTTACAATAATTAAAACACCGACAAATATTGATAAAAACTTATCCATTTTATATTTTCCCTATTTTATAATTACTTTAGCGAACTTACGCTTACCAACTTGAAAAACATGATTAGTCCCTTTACTAAAAACTGCCTTATTATCAGTAAGCTTTTCACCATCAATTTTAACAGCGCCCTGTTTAAGCATACGATTTGCTTCAGATGTGCTTACTACTAAGCCTGCTTCTTTTAATAAATTAGCTACAGGTAATTCTTGATTCAATTCTACAACATTTATTTCATCTGGTATCTGATTTTTTTGAAATCTTTGAATAAAATCTTGATGAGCTTTCTCGGCATCTTCTTTAGAAGAGAACCTTTCAATTAGTTCTTTAGCAAGTAAAATTTTAACATCACGAGGATTTAATCCACTTACAACATCTTGTTTTAATTTTGCTATATCCTCTAAAGATTTGAAACTAAGTAATTCATAGTAACGCCACATAAGCTCATCTGAAATTGACATGATCTTACCAAAAATATCATTAGCTGGCTCCTCTATTCCAATATAGTTATGGCTTGATTTAGACATTTTTTTAATGCCATCCAAGCCCTCTAAAAGAGGCATTGTAATTATAATTTGAGGCTCTTGTGCATTTTGTTTTTGCAACTCTCTGCCCATTAGCAAATTAAATTTTTGATCAGTTCCACCTAGTTCAATATCAGCATTCATGGCTACAGAGTCATAACCTTGTACAAGTGGGTATAAGAATTCATGAATAGATATAGGTTGACCACCTTTATACCTTTTGGAGAAATCATCTCGCTCAAGCATCCTTGCTACGGTTGATTTAGATGCCAGTTTTATCATCTGACTTGCAGACATTTGATCAAACCAATCACCATTTCTGCGCACAATAGTCTTCTCTTTATCTAAGATTTTAAAAACTTGTTTTGTATAAGTCGCTGCATTTGCAGCAACTTCTGCTGCTGTTAGAGGTGGCCTTGTAGAGTTTTTACCAGTTGGATCACCAATTTGAGCCGTAAAATCCCCTATCAAAAAATGAATTTCATGGCCTAAATCTTGAAGTTGCTTTAGCTTATTGATAACTACTGTATGACCAAGATGAATATCTGGAGCTGTAGGATCACAACCAAACTTAATAACCAAGGGCTTATTTTTTTCAAGTTTTTTAACTAGTTCTTCTTCGATTAGGAGCTCATCAACCCCTCTTTTAATAATTTCTAAAGTTTGCTGTATAGTCGACATTATATTTAGCAAATATATAATTTTCTCAATAAAGAAAAATTATACCACAAAACTCTTTTATAGAGACAATAAAACCTTATACTTATTACAAAGTGAAAACATTTAACAAATAATGAATATATTCATCTCTCAAAGTAATAATATTTATTTCAATTTAGCATTTGAAAACTGGCTTTTCCTTGAAAAGTTACAAGATAAAAAAATTTTATTCCTATGGCAAAACTCTCCTTCTGTTGTCATAGGACGCGCTCAGAACCCATGGTTAGAATGTAATCTTGAGGCGATGAAAAAAGATAATATTCCAATGGTAAGGCGCCAAAGTGGTGGTGGTACCGTTTATCATGACTTTGGCAATTTAAATTATACGATTATTTCTCCCAAAAAAGAGCATAATATAAAGTCCAACCTAGCGTTAGTATGTCAAGCTATTAGAAAATTAGGTATAAATGTATACCCTAATGATAGAAATGATATAATGATGGATTACAAAAATTTTACCTATAAAGTTTCTGGAAGTGCTTTTAGAGAGAAAAAAGATAGAGCTTTTCATCATGGTACTCTTTTAATCAATACAAACACTAAAAAGCTCTACGATTACCTTCATCAACCAATAGACAAATCCCTTGATACAAAGGGCGTTAAATCACACCGATCAAAAGTGATAAACTTATCTCAAATTAAACCTGGCTTACAAGTTCAAGATATAACAAAATCCTTTATGGCAAGCTTTCCAAGCATTGAGCTTAGTTTAATAAATGAAGAAACTCCTATTGAAAATCCTGAAATTATTAGCAACGAAATCAATAACCTAAAAAATTGGCAGTGGCGCTTTGGTAAAACTCTACCTTTTACTAAAACATATAGGAAAAATAGTGAAGAAATTAAGATTAAAATTGAATCAGGATTTGTTACTGAAGTAAAAAATGTCTATAAAAATACTAATATTGCGAGTAAAAGTATTGATTTTAAGTATAAATATGACTTTAATTTCTTTAAACAACTATTAAGTGATCAACCATGAATAAAGTAAATTTTTTTTATAATTTTGAGCTCTTTAAAAAACATCTCAACTTTACAGGATCAGCTGAACAACCAAAACGGTTAGATATAGTTAAACTAGCTTTTGAAAAAGCTAAAAAACTAAATATTATAGAGCCTCATAAAATAGATACTGATGGTTTTAACGATAACTTCAAAACATATATTCAAACTCTACATCCTAAAGCACACATCACAGAAATAGAAAACTCGTCTAAGATAGAAACTGCTAATTTACCACTAAAAGCTCTTAATGAAACGCTTTGTAAATCTATACAAAACGGTCAGATTTCATTTTACGCAATGCGTCCTCCTGGCCATCATAGTTTTGCGGGTGGAATAAGCAAAGATGATAAATTTGATGGTGGTGATGAAGTTGGTGAAGGATATTGCTACTTTAATAACATAGCTTTTATATCGATGTTAGCCCATAAGAATTTTGATAAAAAATCAATACTTATTATAGACTGGGATTATCATCATGGTAATGGCACCCAACACCTTTTTTTTGAAGCTAACCAGCAAAAAATTAAAGCAAAATTCAAAGATTTTAATGTATATTTTATATCACTACACAATGCTAGTATATACCCTTATTACGATGAAATACCAAATAGTGATCCTATAAATTTTGGTACAATAACAGGCAAAGCTTCAAACTCAAATAGTTTTATAAAAAATGTTCACTTTAAAAGACACGAATTTATTGATGAAGAATACTTACCAAAATTCTATGCAACTATTGATGAAGCATTTAATAACTTCTCTCCAGACCTTGTCTTGATTTCAGCTGGCTTTGATGCTAGAAACAATGATCCTATAGCTAAATTTGAAAAAGGCGAAGGTCTAAGTGACCAAGCATATTATAAAATGTCTAAATATATAAAATCTAAACTCTCTTTATCTAACAATATTTGTCCTATCATTTCTTTATTAGAAGGCGGTTACAACGTAGATAAATTAGGATTTTCACAAGCTCTCTTAGAGCATTTAAAAGGTATTAGTGAATCTTAACTTCTATACTTTTTAAAAACTATTCTCTTTGTATATTTCTAAAGATGTTGTATCATAATCAACCAATACTAAATCATATTAGTTTTATCTCCCCATAAAACTTCAAATTTTAATCATATGAATATTTTTAAATTTATCGGATGCATACTTTTAATTGTTAGTTGCATGATTGGAGGAGGCATTTTAGCTTTGCCTATCATTGCTTATGATTTTGGTCTAACTGTTAGTTATATAATAATAACTTTTGCTTATATTATTATGCTCATTTCAGGATTACTTACCTTAGAAATATGTTTAAAGCTACCAGAACATAAAAATAACTTCTCATCTATTGCAGAATATTGTTTTGGTAAATATGGTAAATATTTCACTATACTAATCCTAACAATAATTATATATAGCATTATTACAGCATACATTAATGCTAGCCCAAGTATATTTACAAATACTTTTTTACCTGACTTAAACATCCCTCATCAAAGAGCTATTCTTAATCTATCTTTTACACTAATATTAGGTAGCATAGTAATTTTTGGAATTAAATATACTGATAGATTAAATAGATTTATTATGGGTTTTAAACTAATTATACTTTTTTGTATCACCTTATTAATTCTAATTAAAATACCTTCAACATCGGGATTTACTCCCAAATCTTTTATAAATTTCTCCAAAGGATTTGCTATAATATTATTTGTATTTTCCTATCAAACAATAATTCCAAGCATAACAAATTATGTAGGTAGAGATTATGCTAAATATACTCAAAAAATTATTTTCATAGCCGTCACAATAACTTTTATAATCAGTATTTTATGGATAAATGCTACTGTGAGCATCATAGAACCATATTCCTCTGAAATTGGTAGTAAACTCACGCTATCTAAATTATTACAGATTATGAACAATTATAACCTTGGTATATTTACTACAACATTTCTTAAAACTTTTTTCAATATTACTCTCATATCTTCATTTATTGCTTTATCAATAGCTTTTATAGATATATTGATAGATATTCTAAAATTAGATTATAAACTCTTTAATAGAATAATCACTGGGCTTGTTGTATATTTACCTTGTTGGGTAATAGCAAACTATAATAGCGATCTTTTTGTTACAGCATCTGCTATATCAGGATTCTGTGGACTATTTATTGCTCTATTGCTACCTTCAATAGCATCTTACAAACTTTATAAAAAAGAAGAAGCTATGTTCATAGAGGGAAAGTTTATCAGAGCTATTATGGTTTTTATTAGTATATGCCTTTTGATTATTTTAATAATAAAAGCCTAGCTTATACTATTTTTTTACGTGTAGAATAAAAAGTTGCAACACTAATTGCAAATATAAAAGGCAATATAAAAGCATCTACAACAGTCACAAGAATATTTTGAACTGACATTTCTAGCGAATTTGCTTCTACATTAATATACTTCAACAAATATATTAAACCAAATGTAAACATTGGCTTAACAATCATTAAAGCTAATAAAGTCAGAGAAATCCTTAGCATATAAAAAAAATTATTTTTTATAATATAGAAATTATTTAAAACTGACTCTAAAATACCTTTTTGATCTAAAAGTACCATTGGCATCACGGTAATAAACAATAATATTGCCAAAAATATACCTATATATTGCAAAAACATTGTTAATATAGACATGACAATCATCGAAAGTAAAAATGCTCCAATAAATGGAAAAATTCTTTTTGAGAAAATCTGTATAGCTATTTTCAAAGCATCTAGTATCTTTAATTCATCTTTGACCATAATACCTTGAATTATAATCACCATTGCATACACAAAAATAGTTGCTACCATTATTATTAAAACTATTAAAGCCAATGTATTACCAGCTGGAAGTTTACTAATATCAGTATCGCCACCACTTTCTATATATCTATCCACACCATTATTCATTAAATATACAAAACAAAATTCTGAAATAAATGAAAGCATAAAAGCCAAGGCAAAAGTTATCTTAAATGCCCTCTTATAAAGAGTTGTTGCTAATGAAATAGTTTCTTTAAAATTTAAATTACTCATACTAATTACACCTTATTAATAAATGAAATAAGCTAGAATATAACATAAAAACTCTGTTTTTTATGCCAAAAATTAAGCTATAAGAGATATAATCAAAAAAGTCTCAATAAATTACTTGTAAAATCTCATATCAATACCACCTTATATTATTAAATAATTTATTTTAACAACGCCGAATAAAGGAATAATTATGGAAACAATGAAAGGAACTACTATCCTTTGTGTTAGAAAAGGTGACAAAGTAGTAATCGGTGGTGATGGTCAGGCAACCCTAGGTCATACTGTAGCAAAAGATAATATTGTGAAAGTTAGAAAATTAAATGGCGGCAAAGTTCTTACTGGGTTTGCAGGTTCAACTGCTGATGCATTTACACTCTTTGAAAAATTTGAACAAAAACTAGAATTTTTTCAAGGCAACCTTGAAAGAGCTGCTGTAGAAATGGTGCGTGAATGGCGCCTAGATAGAATGCTAAGCAAGTTAGAGGCTATGATCATAGTAGCCGATGAAAAACTTTCTCTACTAATTTCAGGGGTCGGTGATGTAATGGCTGCTGATAAGAATGACATTATATCAATTGGCTCTGGATCAACTTATGCCCGCTCTGCAGCAACTGCTCTAGTTGAAAACACAGATCTTTCAGCACAAGAAATCGTAGAAAAAAGCCTTAAAGTAGCTGCGGATACTTGTATTTATACAAATCATAATTTCACTATTGAAAGTTTAGAAAATAAAAAAGGATAATTTATACCATGGCAGAAATAATGACTCCCAAAATAATAGTCCATGAATTAGAAAGACATATAATTGGTCAAAACAATGCAAAAAAAGCTGTAGCGATAGCTTTGCGTAATAGATGGCGTAGAATGCAACTTGATAGTGAAATGCGTCAAGAAGTAACTCCTAAAAACATCTTAATGATTGGGCCAACTGGTGTTGGTAAAACAGAAATTGCCAGACGCCTTGCTAAATTAGCTGATGCTCCCTTTATCAAAGTTGAAGCAACCAAATTTACAGAAGTCGGTTATGTTGGTAAAGACGTAGAATCTATAATCCGTGATTTAGTTGAAATGGCAGTAAAAATGAAGCGTGAAGATGCTAAAAAACAAGTTACTAAAAAAGCTAAAAAGCTAGCAGAAGAAAGAATTCTTGATGTTCTTATACCTGTAGCAAGAGTCTCTGAATCAAAAGTTGGTTTTGCAAATGAACCTGTAGAAGACAATAATGCTAAGAAAGAAAAAGAGAATAAAACTCGTGAGATTTTTAGAAGTAAAATCCAAAATGGTGAGCTTGATGATAAAGAAATTGAGATAGAGGTGGCTGCTGCGCCTAAAAGTATAGGTGTAATGGGCCCTCCTGGCATGGAAGACATGACAAATCAACTTCAAGACTTGTTCTCTAGCTTAAGCAGTGATAAGAAAAAGAATAAAAAAATGAAAATCAAAAATGCTATCAAGCTAGTTGAAGATGAAGAAGCTGCTAAACTAATAAATGAAGAAGAGATCAAATCTCGAGCTCTTGAATCTGTTGAGCAAAATGGTATTGTTTTCTTAGACGAGATTGATAAAGTTTGTAAAAAGTCTAGTAACTCTGGTGCTGATGTTTCTCGTGAAGGTGTACAACGTGATCTTTTACCTTTAGTTGAAGGCTCTGCAGTATCTACCAAATACGGTATGATTAAAACTGATCATATTTTATTTATAGCATCAGGTGCTTTTCATGTTGCCAAACCATCTGATCTTATTCCTGAACTACAAGGTAGACTACCAATCAGAGTAGAGCTAAATTCTTTAGAAATAGAGGATTTTGTCAGAATACTAAAAGAACCAGATTGTTCTATATTAAAACAATATATAGCTCTTATGAAAACAGAAGGTGTTGAGCTAACTTTTGAAGAAGATGCTATCAAAAAAATTGCTGATATTTCATATCACGTAAATGAAGAAGTCGAAAATATTGGTGCTAGAAGACTACATACTGTTATGGAACGACTTTTAGAAGAAATATCATTTGATGCGCCAGAATTAGAAAATAAAACTATAAATATAACAACTGATTATGTTAATGACAAATTAGCTACATTAGTTAAAGATAAAAACCTTAGTCAATACATACTATAATACCCACCTATTAAATTTCTTTTTATTTTTTGCTGGTTCTAGCTATATTTCTTCATAATCTAAATATAGAATTTTTATTACACTTTTATCTAAATTTTAACACACATGGATTTTCCCTTATTTAAAAAAGCATCTAGACTTCTGCTTATAACACAGCTTTTCTCAACTGTAAGCTTTGCTGTATTATATTCAACTCTTGTTTTATTTATGACTCAAGCTTTAGGTTTTACGGTAACAAAAGCAAGTGCTGTAATGGGTGTTTTTGTAGCATTTAATTATGGCTTACACATATTAGGTGGCTATATTGGTGGTCGATTAATTAGCTATCGAGTTTTATTTTTGATAGGCATGGTCTTACAGATAATTGCTTGTCTGTTTTTATCATTTCCAACTACTGAACATTTATATATAGCTCTGGCACTCTTTTTAACTGGTTGTGGTCTAAATGTACCATGTATAAACATGATGTTGACTCAACAGTTTGAAAATGATGATAATTCTAGAGAAACCGCATTCTTTTGGAATTATGCAGGTATGAATGTTGGTCTTTTTATTGGCTTTACAATCGCAGGCATATATCAAGCAGAACATAGTTATAATATACTTTTCCTTATTACAACTATTACAAATATAATAGCTTTTTTACTTGTAATAACTAGCTGGAAAACTGTAGCAGATAGAACAACCCCATTAGTCAGAAAAATTAAAAAATCAGGAACAAAAACTCTATATAAAAATAGCATGTATACAGTCATTCTAATTTTTATAACTATAGCTATTTTAGTTGTAGCTTTACAGTTTCCTCTTAACACAAACTATATTGCACTAGCTATCGGAATTGCTCTATTAGCAATGTTTATCCCTATAGCAAGATCACAAGATACGAAAGAACAAAAAGAAAAAGTATATGCTTATATTATTTTAGCAACTTTCGGATTAGTATTTTGGTCTGCTTATCAGTTAGCACCAATGGCTCTAACTGTATTTACAGAAGCTAATGTTAATAAACATATTTTTGGCTTTACAATCCAAACCCAGTGGTTTCAGAATGTAAATACTGTGGTAATAGCCGTTGGTGGTGTATTATTGCCTAGCCTTCTTATAATTATTCGTCGAAAATTTATATTCTCATTCCCTATGCAGTTTTGTTTTATAGTTAATCCGATAGTTATTTGACAATAATGTTATAATATTTAGAAAAAATGTCATCATATAGCCAAGATTTCAGAGATATCGTAATAACTAAATATAAAGAAGGCCTAACAGACAAAGAGCTAAGTAATTTTTTTAATATAGATATCCGTACTACTAGATCTTGGATAAACTTATACGAGACAACTGGTGATTATAAATCTAAGCAAGGCTTGGGTTGCGGTAGAGTAGCAACCTTTACAGATAAGGAAGCGATAGAAAGCTACTTAAGAACATATCCAGATGCAATGGCTTTAGATATTAGAGAAGCATTAGCTCCTGAAATACCTAGAAGCACATTTTATGATTGTCTTACCAGACTTGGTTTTAGTTTTAAAAAAAGACACCTAAATATAAGCAAAGAAAAGAACAAGATAGGCAAAGTTTTATAGAGGTTGTTGAGACTATTGAACCTAACAAACTTGTATATTTAGATGAAATGGGTATGGATAATAAACAGTCTGTACTAATAGGATGGTCTCTTGTTAGTAAACCTAGCTATGGTGAAGTTATTGCTTATCAAACTCAGAGAAAAAGTATAGTTGCTGGTTATAACTATTTAGAAAAGAAGATTATAGCACCGCTAGAGTATACTGGATATACAGATACTATACCTTCCTGCTTATTCTCCTGATTTAAATCCTATAGAAAAAATTTGGGCCAATTTTAAAAGAATTTTAAGAAAAGTAAATAATTCTTTTGATAATTTATCTGATGCTATTACTCACGTCTTTAGCACAATATTATCAGATTAACTATAGCATCATATTTATTGGAATTGGATTTTTGATGCTAGTGATAGGAATTTTCTCAGCAAATAAACTTGGACAAACAGCTGCTATATGGTTAATTTTAAGTTATATATTTCAGTCTATAGGAGAGCTTTTAATATCCCCAACAGGATATGCTATGATTGGTAAGCTAGCTAATCCTCGACTACAAGGTCTAATGATGGGATCTTGGATGGTTGTTACAGGAAGTACATCTGGGGTTATAGCAAGTTTATTATCAATATTAGTTGCTTCACCAGATATTAATGCTACACCAATTCAAACTAACACAAACTACTTTATTCTTTTCGCAGCTTTATCTTTTATTGCGATTATTGCTGCTATTATTATGTATTTTATAGTACCTAGAATTAGGAAGCTTGCTCACATCTAATATATTGCCTATATTTTCTTCTTACTATATCTTATAATCTAACTATGCTTATAATTATCTTAATGCCATTTATAGATGACTATTAGAGAAAAATACGCGAAATATATTCCACTTTTCATATCAATAACAATTACCCTAAGTGGTATCATTACAATCCTTGCTGTTGCCATACCTATTATTAATAGAATCTTTTCAATAAATATTCATGCTGATATACCTTCAGATTTATATAACATTGGTATGAAATATAACTCCGGATTGGGTGTAATTATTCCTCTAGTACTAGGCTATTTTATGATAGTAATCGCCAAAGGCATTTATCAAAGAAAAAGGTCTTTTTGGTTTCTAGCTATTATTTTCATTACTCTTTCAATGATTGGTGATTATATCCAAGACAATCATATTGGATATAAAATTACTTTCTTCACGCATGCTATAGAGATTATTCTCCTACTATATTTCAGAAAAACTTTTAACCAAAAAAACACTAAGGTTTTTAGTTTCTATCAATTTGTACTCATAGTTACTTTTCTTTTAGCTATTAGTTATAGCGTACTAGGTTTATATTATTTAAAAGATGAATTCGAGGGCATAAGAAGCATCCCTGATGCAATATACTTTACCTTAGTAACATTTAGCACAGTCGGTTATGGAGATATTCACCCCGTTACAGATAATGCTAAACTTTTCACAATATCTATTATGGTCATAGGTATAGGCCTATTTGCAACTATCATAACAGTACTAGCCAGCAGTATCATTGAAAACATCACAGAAAAATTCAAACAAAAAAATAAGGTTTTGATTATGAAAGATCATTTAATAGTATGTGGTTATACTGAAATTACTAAATGCTTAATAAAAGATTATTTAAAGTCTGAAATTGATAATTTGATTGTTATTGAGAAAAATTATCAACAGAAATTTGTAAATATTGATGTAGAAGAACAAAAACATTTTATTGATGCAGAATCACATGATTATGATGCTCTTAAAAAAGCTAATATTGCCAAAGCAAAAAGCATTTTTATTTTAAATGAGAAAGATTCAGATAACATCCTTACTCTACTAGCAATAAAAGAAGTTTTGAAAGAATCAAATAATAAAAATACTAAAAGTCCAAATATTTCTATTAAGCTAGATAAAGATGAAAGTATAAATATAGCAAACAATATAGGAGTAGACCAAATAGTCTCACCTACAAAAAAAATAGCTGAAATGCTCATAAAATACGAGTAATTTTACTAAAATCACTTAATATTAACTTATACTATGTTATTATTTTGTGAATAAATTTTCAGTTTAAAAATTGTGTGGAGTTAACCATGGAATATAATTACGATATTATCATTATAGGTAGTGGCCCGGGTGGTGAAGGTGCTGCTATGAAAGCAACAAGAAATGGTCAAAAAGTGGCTATTATCGAAGATGATGCTATTGGTGGTAGTTGTAACAACTGGGGGACTATACCTAGTAAAGCTTTAAGACAGCTTTCTCGTGAAGTCTGGTATAATAAAAAAAATTACGACTTTCCAGAGATGCTTGATGACTCTTACGAAATAGTTTTAAAACAAAGAGAGATTAAGAAAAATCGTTACGCTAATAATGAAATTGATGTTTTTTATGGTTTTGCTAGTTTTATTGATAAACACAAAATAAAAATCTCACGTAAAAATGGTTCTACCGAAATTATTACAGCCAAAAAATTTATATTATGCACAGGATCTCGCCCTTATCACCCTGATGATATTGATTTTACACATCCAAGAATCCTTGATAGTGATAAACTCCTTGAATTAAAAGATAAACAAATCAAATCTATAACTATCTATGGTGCTGGTGTAATTGGCTGTGAATATGCTTCTATACTTGGAACCCTTAATATCCAAGTTAATCTCATAAATACTAGAGATAAGTTAATGTCATTTCTTGATAATGAAATTATCGAAACTCTTACGAACCATTTCACAGTTAATCAAAAAATTCATTTGATGCATAATGAAACATATAAAAGCATTAAAGCCAAAAATGATAAAGTCGTAACAACCCTCAACTCTGGAAGAGTTATTGAATCAGATTATGTACTTTTTGCTCTAGGACGAGCAGGTAATACAGAAGGATTAAATTTAGATAAAATAGATGTAAAATATAACCCTCAAAGAGGTCTTGTTGAGGTCAATGATAATTATCTAACTAGTCAAGATAATATCTATGCTGTTGGTGATGTAATCGGATTCCCTTCTCTAGCATCATCTGCTTTTAATCAAGGTAGGTTTGCTGCTACACATATTATTGACGGTTCTTGTAATGATAAATTAGTCGAAGATATTCCAACTGGAATTTATACTCGTCCTGAAATTAGCTGCATAGGAAAAACAGAAGAAGAATTAACAAAAGATAAAATCCCTTATGAGGTTGGAAGAGCTTATTTTAAAGATCTTGCTCGCGCCCAAATCTCAGATAGTGTAACTGGTATGTTAAAAATTCTATTTCATAAAGAAACATTAGAGATTTTAGGTATTCATAGTTTTGGTCACAGAGTTTCTGAAATTATTCACATTGGTCAGGCGATAAAATCAATGCCAGGCAAGCACAATTCTATTAGATACTTCCTAAATACTACATTTAACTACCCTACTATGGCTGAGGCTTATCGTATCGCTGCAATTGATGGTGTTAATAAGCTTAAAACCCTTAAAACAGCAATACGCTTCAGAACCTAAATAAAATGCATTATGATATATATATGATTTTTTTCTTTATATTCTTAATTGGAGCATCTATAGGTAGCTTTTTAAACGTTTTAATATATCGTGTTCCAAATAAGTTATTTTCTGATGAAAAAACCATTGCTCGTGAGATACTTAAATTACCTCCAGTGAAATCTGATAAAAATTATAGCTTATTAACTCCCTCAAAATGTCCAAAATGTCAAAATAAACTTAAATATCGCCACAATATCCCAATATTAAGTTGGTTTATGCTTAGAGGTAAATGTTTTTTTTGCAAAAATAAAATTTCCTTTCAGTACCCCTTAGTAGAATTTATTACAGCCATATTATTTATTGCAATTTTCTGTTATTTTGGATTCACATTGCAAAGCTTGGCTCTAATTATTCTTAGTATATTTTTTATACCATTATTATTTATAGATACCAAATATCAAATACTTCCAGATTCATTTACTTTAACACTAGTTTGGCTTGGAATAATTTTAAATTACTATAATATTTTCACAACTCTTGACCAATCAGTATGGGGAGCTATCATAGGCTACCTCTCATTATGGAGTGTCTACTGGATATACAAATTAGTCACAAATAAAGAAGGTTTTGGCTATGGTGACTTTAAACTTCTTGCAGCTATAGGTGCATGGTTTGGTTACCCTATGTTACTGTATACAATTTTTATAAGCTGTATATTTGGTATCATAATAGCTTTTGTTATCAACTTGCTTGCTCGCAGAACAAACACCATAGCTTTTGGACCTGCAATTATTTTAGCTACATTTTTTTATCTTGTAACTAAAGATAATGTCTATATATGGTATAATCACATCATGCTAATTCAATTACAATAGTATCTAAATGCAAAAGAAAAATTTCACTATTTTAGTACTAGCTGTGGTAGTACTATTACTCATACTATATATTTTTAACTCTGCTAGTTTAAATAGAAATATTTCAACCACTAATCATGGTATATATATTGTTAAGCAGTCTTTCCCTCAATATAAAATCATAAAAACATTTGATACTGGGATTCACCTTGAAGCATATGTTCTCGAAGAGAAAAAAAATCCCGACAGCCGGACTATAACATTCACAAGTGAAGATGGTAGTGTAATTGTAAATGGTGAGCTTTTAGCTTGGGATAGAAACGAAAAAAAATTAATAAGCCTAAATCAAATATATGCCAATTATTTTACATCAAACCAAAAAGCTAAAGAATTATATTTAGATCTTAAAAAACATGCATCATACATACAACAAGGTAATATTGATGCTCCACATAAATTTTATGCAATCATAGATCCTAGCTGCAGTTATTGTAATCGTCTATTTGACGCAACGCAACCTGCTATAAAATCAGGACAACTCTCTGTACGTTGGGTCCCACTTGGAGCTCTAAGCAATAGTACAAATATAGTTAATAGTCTATTTAATTCCAAAGTTCCTCTTAATGCATTGATTGAATATCATAATACTAAAACTTATGATAAAGGCTTAACCCAAGAAAATGAGAAGACCTTAAATAATATGAAATTATCCAATGATATAAAAGGATTTCCTACTATTCTTTACAAAACCCCTCAAGATGCTTTAAAGCTATCTGGTGGTAACAAACTTCCTCTTACTGATGCTACAATTGCTAATAAGGATAATATTAAAAAAATTGATGAGTTTTTACTCTTAACCTCTAATCAATTCTAAGTATAAAATATGAAAAAAATTATCATTTTTATTACTAGTATATTTTCCATAGCAATTGTCTTTGCTAGCTCAAATATAAATATCCAAGTTTCCAATGACTTAAAAAAAATAGAAAAAGAATATGGTGGAAAAATAGGTGTCTATACTATAAATAGAAATAATTGGCATAATTTCTCACATAATGCCAGCTTCTACTTCCCTATATGTAGCACATATAAATTCCTTGTGGTTGGGGCAATATTAAAACAAAGTATGCTAGATAAGGGGCTCCTAGATAAAAAGGTTAAAATAATAAAAAATCAAATTACTGGTTATTCCCCTATTACCCAAAAACATATTGCAAAAGAGATGACTATCGAACAACTTTGTGAAGCATCTATAGCAAATGATAATACTGCTACAAATATTTTGATTTATAAACTTGGTGGCCTAAAAAAATTAAAAGAATTCATACTTTCTTTACATGATCATGCAACAAAAGTAGTTAGTATGGCACCTAAAGTAAATAATGTTGACCTAACAACTAATCTTAATAAAACAACGCCAAAAATAATGGCTCGTGATATAAATGAACTGGCATTTAGTAATGATGTGCTTGATAAAAAACATAGAGTATTATTTAAAAAATGGCTAAAAGCTAATGAAACAGGCTATGATAGAATTGCTGCTGAAATTCCAGATCATTGGGACATAGGTGATAAAACTGGTACTTGCCAATACGGTACTACCAATGATGTAGCAATTATATGGCCAGATGATAATAGAGCTATAGCAATGTCAATTTTTTACACTCAACCGACAAAGAATGCTAAACCAAATAACAAAGTGCTAAGAGAAGTAACTAAGATTCTTTTAGATGAGCTTCAACTAAATAATAATTCTGATAAAAATGCCTAAAATAAAAATGATTGTAGGCCTAGGAAATATAGGCAAAGAATATGAAAACACTCGTCATAACGTTGGTGAATGGTTTATTGCAAAAATAGCAAAAGATAAGGGTGAGGTATTTAGTTTAAATTCTAAACTAAATTCACAAATAGCTAAAGTAAACATAGCTTACAACAATATCCTTTTAGTATTTCCTACAACTTATATGAATAATAGTGGATTAGCTGTTAGCAAAATTGCTAATTTTTATAAAATTGCGCCAGAAGAAATACTTATAGTTCATGATGAGCTAGATATAGATTCAGGAGAGGTTCGCTTAAAACAAGGTGGTGGCCATGGTGGTCATAATGGCCTTAGAAGTATTCACCAGCACTTAGGTACTAATGAATATTTACGTCTAAGAATAGGCATAGGTCATCCTGATCACAAGTCTAAAGTTTCAAACTATGTATTATCAAGCCCATCTATATTACAAAAACAAAACATAGATAATGCCATTGAAAATAGCATGTGTTTTTTGGATGATATAATTAACTATCAATTAGAGCCTGTAATGCAAAGGCTTCATACAAAATAATAAAATAAGGAAATAATAATGGGATTTAAATGTGGTATTGTAGGCCTACCTAATGTTGGTAAATCAACTCTTTTTAATGCTCTTACAGAAGCTGGTATTGATGCAGAGAATTATCCTTTTTGTACAATTGATCCAAATGTTGGTATTGTCTCTGTTCCGGACCAAAGACTTAATCGACTAGCAAAAATAGTAAAACCTGAAAGAATACTTCCGACCACTATGGAGTTTGTTGATATTGCAGGCTTAGTTGCTGGAGCTAGCAAAGGTGAGGGGCTTGGAAATAAATTTTTAGCTAATATTAGAGAAACAGATGCTATAGCGCATGTAGTAAGATGTTTTGATGATGAAAATGTAATTCATGTAAATGGTAAGGTAGACCCTATTGATGATATTAACACCATCAATATGGAACTAATCCTAGCTGATATAGAGTCTTGTGACAAAGCTATACAAAGATTCTCAAAAATGAAAAAATCTGGTGACAAAGAAGCTCTTGCAAAAGCTGATTTTTACACCAACTTAAAAGAACACTTAGAGTCAGAAAAACCAGCTCGAACTTTTAACCTAACAGACGATCAAAGCATATGGTTAAAACAAACGCCTTTGCTTACAGCTAAGCCTGTACTTTATATTGCCAATGTTGATGATAATGGTTTCGAAAATAACCCTCTACTTAACATCGTAATAGAATATGCTAAAACTCAAAATTCAAATGTTGTTCCAGTTTGCGCAGCAATGGAACAAGAAATATCTCAACTAGAGCCAGAAGAAAAAATAGAATTTTTAGCTGATATGGGACTTACAGAAACTGGGCTTGATAGAGTCATCAAAGCAGGCTATACACTTTTAAACCTCCACACCTACCTAACAGCTGGTGTCAAAGAGGTTAGAGCTTGGACTATACCTATTGGCGCCACAGCTCCACAAGCTGCTGGTGTCATTCACACAGATTTCGAACGTGGCTTTATTAGAGCTGAAGTTATTTCCTATAATGACTATATCCAATACAATGGTGAAAAAGGTGCTAAAGAGGCGGGTAAAGCTCGCCTAGAAGGTAAAGAATATGTAATGAAAGATGGCGATGTAGTTAATTTTAGATTTAATGTTTAAATAAATATAAAAATTTAAAAAATACTTAACTTAATTAAAATTATTTTATTATCTGTAATATCTAGAATCTCTAACAGGATATTACCATACTTAATACAACAAGGTCCTGACGGCAAGTTTTCAATCTCTTCTATTATAAGACCAGATAGTGTTTTAGCATCTTCACTTTCAAACTCAATACCTATATGACGATTTATCTCTCTAAGTGTGGCACTACCGCCAATTAAATAAGAACCATCCTCAGACTTATGGATATTGTTATTCACATCAAACCTATCAGAGAACTCACCAACTATTTCTTCCATAATATCTTCAATTGTAATAACACCGCTAACATCGCCATACTCATCAACAACTATAGCAAAACGCTTACTTTTCTTTTGAAAATTTATTAATTGTGATTGCAAGGCTACAGTCTCAGGGATAAAATATGGTTGCTGTGCAATTTTACGTAAACTTACTTTAGTAATATTAGATTTTTTAGTGGTAATCAATAAATTTGTTATTTCTTTTAGTTTTATAACTCCAACAACATTATTAACACCATTTTCACATAAAATAATATTTACTGATTTAAGCTTAGCTATTTTAGCTAAATTTTTTTCTACAGAACTATTTAAATCAATATATTCTATCTTGTTAAAATGAGTCATCACTTCTTGAACAAGCACTTTATCTAGCTCTAAAACACCCAAAAGCATGTTTTTATTTTTTATTCCAAGCTTTGCATTTGATTCATGTACAACCGTATGTATTTCTTCTTTATCTAAAGATTCATTATTTATAGGCTCCATCTTAATACCAAATATTTTTAAGGCCGTTTTAGAAACTAAACTTAGAAACACTACTACAGGATAGAGTAGTATTATAATGATCTTAAGTGGTAATGAAAAAGGAAAAGCTAAACGTTGAGGATAAATAGCTGCAAATGATTTAGGTATTATCTCACCAAATACTAATACCAGAATAGTTACAACTATAGTCGAAACAAGCAATCCAATATCTCCAAAATGATCTACTGAATATGAGGATATAACCGTACCAGCAAAAATATTAGCAAAAGTATTTCCTATAAGGATAGCAACTAATAATTTTTCAGGGTTTCGAACCAAAAGTAAGCTTCTTTTAGCTGCTTGATGATTTTTCTTTGCTAAATGTTTTAATTTATACTTATTTAAAGCCATCATAGCTGTTTCAGAGCTAGAAAAAAATGCTGAAGTACAGATAAGTATAAATAAAATAATTATAACCATATAGGTGCTCATATTATTAGTAGTCAGAATAATAAGTTAAGAATATAATTCTAACACAAGATTTTTTATAACAGCAAACTATAGGTTAAATAAGAATAAATATTATTATTTACACTCTCATAAAGTCAGCATGAACTAGCTTAACTTTATATGGATGTCTTTGTAATGCTTTTATGATAACTTTCTCTTCACTACCATTAATTTCTAAAGTTATTTCACTAGAGAAGAATGCTTTATCTTCTGTAGAATGTAATACTTTATCATGATCTATAACGATAGATACTGCTTCTTTGTCACCACCATATATAACAGCTGGAATTTTACCAGCTCTTCTTAGACGGCGGCTCGCACCAGTACCTAAGTCATCTCTCTTTTCTGCTTTTAGTACAAAATTTGCCATTGTTAGATTCCTTACTTTATTTTAAACAAATACTCTTAATCTATGCGACCCTAGATTAACTGCCATATTCTAGTGGATTTAAACTAAAAATTCAAGAAAATTATTAATTAATCAACTAAACCATCTGTACGGAAAATATCACTAACAGATTCTTCGCCATTTGTTTTTTCAACTATTTGAGCTAATAATGGTGCTAATGATATAACTTTTATTTTCTTACATGCTTCTGCATGTGGTTTAAGAGGTATAGAATCAGTTACAATGAGCTCTTCTATAGAAGAGGTGTCTATGTTTTTTATAGCATCTCCAGAAAGTAAAGGATGTACGCAAAATGCAGAAACTTTAGCAGCGCCACCCTTTTCCATAAGTGCTTTAGCAGCTTGACACATAGTACCACCAGTATCCATAATATCATCTACTAATATACAGTGCTTACCTTCGACATCACCAATTATATTCATAACTTCAGCAACATTAGGCTTTGGTCTTCTTTTATCAACCACTGCAATCTCAACGCCAAGATTTTTAGCTACCGACCTAGCTCTAACTACACCACCCATATCTGGAGATACAATCTTTATGTTTTCATATTTATCAGGGTTTTTACGTACATGCTCCAAAAATATCTTAGTTGCAAAAGCATTATCAAAAGGAATATCGAAAAAACCTTGGATTTGCTCCGCATGAATATCCGCAGATAATATCCTATCTAGGCCAACAGCCTGAAGTAAATTTGCAACAACCTTTGCTGATATCGGAACCCTTGCTGATTTTGAACGTCGATCTTGCCTTGCGTAGCCAAAATATGGTAAAACAGCCGTAACCCTCTCTGCAGATGATCTTTTTAATGCATCTATTAACAAAATAAGCTCCATTAAGTTATCTGCTGGAGGACATGTCGATTGTATAACAAAAATGTCTTTACCTCGAACATTCTCATTCAATACTACATGTATTTCTCCATCTTTAAATCTACCAACTGTAGCATTACCAAGAGTCGCCCCTAATTCTTTAGCCACTTCACTAGCAAGAACTTTAGATGCATTACCACTAAAAATCATCAAATCTTCAGACATTTTTTTTAAAACCTTTGCTATTTATACATACTTACAGGTTCAATTTTAATCTTTTTTTCTAATTTTACAAACTCTAAATTTTACTTTTATTAAAAAAATCAATATTATATAGCAAAATCATAGCCTTGCAATTTTGAATTAATTTTTGTGCTTTGCTATACTGAACTCATTAAAATCTGAATATTATTTGTAATATACTAAATCTATGAAATTTAAAATTTTTGACAATACCTTCCAACCTGGAGAGATGGCTACCTTAGCGATGCCACTACCTAGCCAGTACTCTTGTGCTCCGATGTACCTACCAATAAAAATACTTAATGGAACCAAAGAAGGTCCATGCATACTGGTTTTCGGCATGGTTAATGACAATGAATTCAATAGCATTGAAATTATAAACACCCTTCTAGATAACATCAATCCAAAAGAATTAGGAGGTACAATCATAGCCATACCAGTGCTTAATATCTTTGGTTTAGTGCATGCCGTAAAGCATAATTCACCCTTAGACCAAGCATTCCCCGGTGATGAAAATGGATCATATATGCAACGCTATGCATATAGAGTAACTCAAGAAATTATCAAAAGAGCTGATTACTCTATTCAGCTTAAAACTGGGGCTGCAAACCATGATATTCTTCCTCAAGTATATTTTAATGCTGATGACGATGAATCTATAAAAATGGCTCGAGCATTCCAAGCACCTGTTATTACTGCTGTTAACATGAATCAATCAAGCATTCGCAAGATTCATCAAGATCTAAACATCCCTTTTATTTGCTTTGAAGCTGGTGAAGCAAATAAGTTTGATGAAGAGGATATTAATACCGGTATAGCTGGTATTCAAAACGTAATGCGCAAACTCAAATTATTAGAGGATGAAGAGTTTACTCAACAAGTCAAACCAGTTGTTTCTGAAGATACTGAATGGACAGTTTCAGATAAACCTGGAATTTTACGAACTGAAATAGAATTAGGCACTAGAGTTAAAGAAGGTGAAAAAATAGGAAAACTAACAGATCCATTTGGTAATGATGATAGTATTCATTTAAAATCTCCTATCGACGGCATTGTACTTGGTATTAATAATTATCCAATGATCAAAGAAGGCGATCAAGTTTTTAAGGTTTCTTCTTTTCAAGATGATGAGAAAGCAGAGGCTAAAATAGAAAATTGGGAAGAAATATCAAAAGAAAACTTTAACGATGAATAATAGGATATCTTTTTTGGCCATATTGATATGGTTAACATGCGCTGCCTTTTTTATGTATGAGTTTCTTCTTAGAACTATATTAGGAACTTTTGAACACCAAATCATATCCGATCTTGATTTAAATATATTAACTTTCAGTATTTTAAGCTCTACAGCTTATCAACTAACATATGGAATCATGCAAATACCGGTTGGTATAATCACTGATAAACTTGGACTAAAAAAAGCGCTTACCCTAGCTATTTTAATCTGTGCTCTAGGAGTTGGTCTATTTGGCCTTTCTAGTAGCTTTGCTGCTGCATTAATTTATCGTATCATGATAGGATTTGGTGCATCTTTTGGTTTCTTATGTTTATTAATTGCAGTATATGATTGGCTCCCACATAAGCATATAGGTCTATTTATAGGTCTCTCACAATTTATAGGTGTTTTAGGGCCTATGTTAGCTGCTGGACCATTAAGTTCATTGTCTCAAGGTGGCAGTGTTGATTGGCGCTATGTATTTATAGCCTTAGCTATAGCTGGTGTAATATTAGCTGTTATAACTATATTTATAGTTAAAAATAATGATAGTTCTAATAGCAGTTCAAATGAAAATAGATTTATTCTTCTGCAAAATAGAGTCTCCGTCTTAACTGGGATTAAAAGTATTTTCTCAAATAAACAAATCTGGATAATAGCTATATTTTCTGCAACAACTTATTTAGCTATAGAATATTTATCTGAAAATGCTGCTAAGGGTTTTTTGCAACTAAACGGTTTTGATTCAAAATTTTCTTCTTATTTAATTACACTTGCATGGTTAGGATATGGTATTGGATGTCCTAGCTTAGGAGCGTTTTCAGATAAAATTAAAAGAAGAAAACCTATTATGATTTTTGCAGTCTGCTTAGTTTTTATATCATTATCTACGATAATATTTCTTCCAGTAAGCCCAACAGTTCTATACATTGCTTTTGCTTCCCTTGGCTTTGGGGCAAGTGGACAAAGCATTGGGTTTGCAATTATCGCAGAACAATCTAATTCTAATTGTAGAGCAGCAGCTTTAGGAGTTAATAACTTTCTGATAATGTTATCAGTTGGAATAGGAGCACCACTTATTAGTGAAGTTTTAAATCTATTGTCTGACGATGGTAAGCACCCTTCCATCTATAGTTACCAGTCCAGCCTAAGTTTACTACTTATTTTTACAGCAATAGGTATATTAATCAGCATATTTTTCATTAAAGAAACTTTTTGCCGCTCAACCAAAGAAATTATATTTTTAGATAAATAACTGGCTAACTAACTAATTTAACTGTTTTTTTCTTTTCTAACACAAGCATATATATAATAAATGTACTTATAAGTAGTGGTATTATTAGACATATAAATGATTGATCAAACACATTTGATTTTATATGTCCTACCAGAGGCCCTCCATTTAGATATACACTAATAAAACTAATCATATATTGAAATATTGCACCACATAATCCTATAACCATATTGACTATAGCTAATGCGGTCGCTTTAATTTGTGGAGGAAATATCTCCTCTACTACAGAAAAAGCTAATAGCATGCTTGATACTGAAAAACCTATTATAAAAAATATAACATATAATAATTTTACAGATATAAAATCAGCAAATAAAATTACCGATGAGAATGCTAATAATGTAATTATATTACAAACTAACATCCACAATCTTTTCTCATTAAATAACCTAACAATTAAACCATGAGATGGACCGCCGACTGCTATACCAATAAACATCATCACACTTACTTTAGCAGCTATATGCTCTGTTAAACCATAAGCTTGTTCTAAAAACAATACATCGTACAGCTCAGAAAAAGAGTTAACAACTATCCCAACCATTAAACCAGCATATATTGATAATAACCAAAGTTTTTTATTTAGTAGCAATCTTAAACTTGCTCTAAAATTCAGATATTTAAACTTATCAATGGCAATATCACTAGGCTTAATAGGGTATTTAAGTAAAAGAATAATTACGATACTCCATACAATGCCAAAGTAAGCTATTAAAGCTAAGGCGATTTGCCAACCATGCAACATTACTAAATAATTCAAAAAAACTTGTCCAAATATTCCACCTAATACGCCAATCGTATTTGTAAGTCCCACAGCTATAGGAAAAAGTCTGTCAGGCAATACATCAGCAGCCACTTTTAATGTACCTATAAAAGCTACTGCTGAACCTATGGCAATTAAAACCCTACCAATTAACATGGTATTTAAACCTGGATTATATACAAATAACAAAATTCCAAGACTCATTACTAAGCATGAAACTGATAACATAACTTTAGTACCAAGCTTATCAAGAAGAATACCCGCTGGTATTTGAGCTATAGCATAAATAGGGAAATATATACTCATAATATAAGCTATATCCTCTATACCGACCCCCATGCTTGTAGCTATTGGCTTAACTAAAACGCTAGGTGCTGTATGTTGAAAATAATCTAAACCATAAAATATAGCTGCTATTAACCAAATTGCCCACCCCAAAGCAAGACTGTATCTTGAAATTTTCATAATCTCTACCATAAATAATATTATCTTATCGATTATATCTATATGATAAGCATAATTACACTAGTTTATGCTTATTGCTCATCAAACTTAAGTCCTAATTGCTTTAGTTGACCAAAAAGCTGCCCTCTAATAGTCTCATCAATAATTTTTCCAGCTTGAAATTTGTTATAAAAATCCGGAATAGACATTGAAAAACACACTTGTCCATTAAATATTTTAGAAGTCGACTTTGCAATTTCCAAAACATTTTTACCACCTCTCATACCCGGTGATGTCGCTAATAAAACCAATTTTTTGTTTTGAAACACATCTATAGATACACGAGAGCACCAATCAAGTAAATTCTTATAATAAGAGCTAAAATTACTATTATGCTCAGCATGAGATATTATGATTAAATCAAAACCTGAAATCTTATCTAAAAACTCTTTAGCTTGAGTAGGGACTCCCTCGTCAGACTCATAATCAAATGAGTAGATTGGCATTTCATAAACAGTGATATCTACCAACTCTTTAACACCAATAAGCTTAGATAAAATATACTCAATTAACTGTTTATTTATAGAGTTCTTACTATTTGAAGCTGCAAAACCTAATACTTTCATCACTTTACTTCCACAATATAAAAATGTATTAATTTTTATTATAATCTACAAATAATGATTTAAACAATAAGATTTATTGCCTATATTTAATAATTTAAACTAAGTGTCGTAACTGTTAAGTTATAATCACATAAATAAAACCATAATTTCACAAAAATATGATCCTTTATAATGAGCTATTTATAAATTTAACTTCAACTATTTTAAATATTTTAGTTATTACAATCATAACAGTACTAACATTCTATACATTAAAAAAACGTGTAACCTCAGTCAAGCAGCTTAATAAATTAAGATCACGAATAACCTATATAGCTATTATGATTTTAATCTTGATTATGATTAATATATGGTTTGGCGGCATTAGTCATTTACTTACAATGTTAAGTTTGGTTGGTGCTGGTCTAGTAATAGTAAATAAAGAAACTGTTATGAATTTTGTTGGTTGGATTATTATTAACTGGAGAAGCTTATTCTCTGAGGGTGATCACGTCCAAATACAGAATCACCACGGATATATTACTGAAATTAAATTCTTCTATTTCAGGATGTATGAAACAGTAGAACATGGTGATAAAAAAACAACTGGCAAACTATTAAAAATACCTAATTCTCTTGTTATTACAAGCCCAATTTCAACCTTTACAAGCGATGAAAATATAATACTACACAAAACTTCTTTTGTTGTTAATAAAAATAATAATGTATTAGAAACAACTAAAATAGCTGAAACTATAATTAAAGAAATCATAGCTAATAAATATGATTTTGATAAAAGTTTCTTAAAAAGCACCTTGATATAGTTAATCCGATAGTTATTTGACAATAATGTTATAATATTTAGAAAAAATGTCATCATATAGCCAAGATTTCAGAGATATCGTAATAACTAAATATAAAGAAGGCCTAACAGACAAAGAGCTAAGTAATTTTTTTAATATAGATATCCGTACTACTAGATCTTGGATAAACTTATACGAGACAACTGGTGATTATAAATCTAAGCAAGGCTTGGGTTGCGGTAGAGTAGCAACCTTTACAGATAAGGAAGCGATAGAAAGCTACTTAAGAACATATCCAGATGCAATGGCTTTAGATATTAGAGAAGCATTAGCTCCTGAAATACCTAGAAGCACATTTTATGATTGTCTTACCAGACTTGGTTTTAGTTTTAAAAAAAGACACCTAAATATAAGCAAAGAAAAGAACAAGATAGGCAAAGTTTTATAGAGGTTGTTGAGACTATTGAACCTAACAAACTTGTATATTTAGATGAAATGGGTATGGATAATAAACAGTCTGTACTAAGAGGATGGTCTCTTGTTGGTAAACCTAGCTATGGTGAAGTTATTGCTTATCAAACTCAGAGAAAAAGTATAGTTGCTGGTTATAACTATTTAGAAAAGAAGATTATAGCACCGCTAGAGTATACTGGATATACAGATACTCAAATTCTTAATCAGTGGTTTGAAGAGCATTTATGTCCTGAGTTAATTCCAAAGACTACTGTTGTTATGGATAATGCTAGTTTTCATAAGTCTCCTAAATTGGCTAAAATAGCAGAGAAGTTTGATATACAGATACTATACCTTCCTGCTTATTCTCCTGATTTAAATCCTATAGAAAAAATTTGGGCCAATTTTAAAAGAATTTTAAGAAAAGTAAATAATTCTTTTGATAATTTATCTGATGCTATTACTCACGTCTTTAGCACAATATTATCAGATTAACTATAAGTAAAAATAAACTTAAGCATGTGGGTATCAAAAACTTCACACCTAGTATAGAAATAGTATCATTACTTGACAAAGAAAACTTTATAAACATTCAAGTCCAATATTATTGTTATATGGATGATAAAAATGAAATAGAACAAGCATATATGCACGAAATAATCAGAGAAACTAAGAAGAACCCTTAGTATTAACAAACTTTTTGATATAAAGATTAACTCCACTTATCCATAATGGACTAAATAGTAACGACAAAGATATTAAAGTAATACAGTACTGATACATACCATGGTCCAATATTCCAGAAACATAACCCATTGATATTAATACAAAACTAAACTCTCCAATTTGGGACAACATTGCTCCACCAATTAAAGCTTCTTCTAGCCTTTGTCTTAAAGCTTTAAATATTAGAGCATTGATTGTAGTATTAAGGAAATATATTAATATTAATACTGAAATAAATCCAAATATATGATCCCAAAATAATTGTAAATCGATTAGCATACCAATTGAAATAAAAAATAATGCCATAAATATAGTTTTAACTGTTGATAAACTGTGCCCAACCCACTCTGTTTCTTCAAGTGTTGCTACAATCATCCCCCCGACAAATGCACCTAGTGCTGATGATAATTCCAATGATTCTGTAAGTGCCGACATTCCAAAACAAATTATTAAGGCAGCAAAAACTCTCATTTCTTCATCTCTACCTAATACAGTAATAAATGATAATCTTATATTTTTCTTCACAGCCATTAATGCTGCGATAGCTATCACAAATATACCTCCCAAAATCTGGATAATTATTTGATCAAGAGCTGGGGATTCACCACCTATTAACTTTATAATAATAAGCATAGGAACAACCGCTAAATCTTGTATTAACAAGACTCCTAGTACATTTTGACCTAGGCGTGTTTTCATACTACCACTATCATGCAATAACTTAAGCACAACAGCTGTACTACTTAAGCTAATCACTGCACCAAAAAGTAAAATTTTTGCGAAACTCCAATTTAATGCTAAACCAACTACTGAAACTATCAAGCTAGTGACGAGAATTTGAAGTATTGTCCCAATAGTAGGTACTTTCCAATTTTCTGCGAATTTCCTTGGTGAAACCTCCATACCTGCAAAAAACAGTAAGAGAATAACTCCTATTTCACCCAATCTAGCCAGATTCTCTTGATTTTCAATTAGTTTTAATCCATATGGTCCTAATAATATTCCAGTTAAAAGATATGCTACAACATAAGGTTGCTTCAGTTTTTTGAGAACCATCGTAACAACTAAAATACCTAGCATTAACAAAACAAAAATAGGAATTAAAGGCTCACTATGCATTTTTTAACACAATTTTAAAACTTAATATCAATAATACTTTATAGTGAGTTAGATTTACAGAATTAGAATTAACTTTTTAATAAATTGTTTTCTATAATATTTTCATTATAATCACGCAGCCACTCTCTCCAGCCGAGATAAACTAAAACTAAAAATGCAGCATACTGAATAGCAGTAATAGGATATCCTTTGTATATAAACAATGGTATTGAAACAATATCTGCAATAGCCCATAGATACCAACTTTCTATAGCTCTATTAATAAGTAAATACACTCCAGAAAACGATATTGCCGTAACAAATGAATCTACAAAAGAATATATAGGTAAATCTATAATAAAAACTTGCTTTTGCACAGCATATATAAATGGTGTAATAATAAATGTAATAATAAAGATATAGAGAGAGTTCTTCTTATGGTACGGTTTAGCTTTGGTAACATAAACATGTATTTTACTACTACCCTCAAAATGTTTTAACCATACATAGAAACCAATGACATTTGTGACTAAATAATAAAAATTTAGCAACATATCACCAAAAAGTTCCCACTCATATAAAAGATATACATATATTAATGAAGATATAAAACCAACAATATAAACTAAAATATTTCTCTTATAAGAAAAATACACCCCCGCAACTCCGGTTGTAGCAGCAACTATTTCTAAATAGGTTTGAAAATTATAAAAAGAAGATATTAACCATTGATAGATATCAAACATTAGCTATCTCTTTTGTTAAAACTATTTGCTCTTCTCCAATAGCTATTTTCATAGTATCAAATGCCACATCATGTGCACCATCACCATGAGGAGAAGCACTCAAATCTTTTACAACCCGTGGCAATATATTATCATCAAACATATCCATTGCTGTTTTAAGTAAGCATACATCAGAGAATAACCCAGATATATAAACTTCTGTTGGTTGCAACTCTTTTATAAATTTTTTAAGTTCATCATTGTATACAGTATATGTTGAGTGCCATATATAGTGTGCATTTTCAGAAGCCTTAATTCCCTCCATCAGAGACTTATCTTCATCATTTTGAAAATCAATCCACTTTAGCTGAGTTTCAAATAAGGATTCTTTTTTGTTTTCAAACATCGCAAAACAAATATTATCAAAAAGCTTGCTCGTTTGATTAATTTTTTTAACAACTTTTTTTGCTTCAGGGCAATCAAAACCCTTTTGCATATCAATAACAACTAATAATCTAGACATCAACATCCGATTGGATTTATACAGCAATTAATAAATATTACCCAACCAATCATTCATATTCAATAGAGTTAACAATATTTTAAAATCACTATTTATAAAAAAAGATCTACATAAATAGCCTAACTATAATTTAATTGATTAGTATTTAATATTCTTTATTTAAGATCTTGGGTTAGTACAACACGATCATCGCCTAAAATTTCTTTCATACTTGTAAACGCCACCTCATGAGCTTCTACTCCATGAGGAGAGTTACTCAAGTCCTTAACAATATACGGCACAATACCATCATCAAACATATCCATCGAAGTTTTTAACAAACAGACATCTGAAAATAAACCTGATAGATAAATTTCAGATGGATTAAGCTTTTTTATAAGAGTCTTAAGCTCATCATTATATACAGTATAGTTATGATGATGTGTAAAAAATGAGTTTTCAGGAATATTTATATCATCTATAAGTTGCCTATCATCCTCACTTTGAAAATCAATCCACTTTAGATGGGTTTCAAACAAAGAATTTTTTTTATTCTCAAATGTAGCAAAACTAACATTATCGAAAAGAGAAACATTTTCATTAAATTTATCAATCACACTTCTAGATTCTTCACATTCAAAACCTTTCTGCATATCTATAACAACTAATAATTTAGACATATAACCCTCTATTCTTATTTATAAAAACTCCATAAATCCTAACGAAAAATATATTTTTAATCAACAAAATACTTTCTTATTTAGTAAGAAAAAACTAAAACTAAATGATAAAATTAAAATAACCATTTTTTTAATTAAGAAACTACAAATGTCTTTAGAAAAAGAGTTTATAAAAAAACTTGCGATATGTCATCATGTAATACATCACTATGGCTGGGATGATCTTCTTGCAACACATATATCTGCAAGGTTGCCTAATGGAAATATAATAATATCCCCTCATAACGTACCTTTTAATAAAGTTTCTAAAAAAAATATTATAACTATAACTATTGATGGTGAAATAATTTCTAATAACGGCTTTAAAGTGATGCCTCAAGCAGCAAATATTCACTTAGAAACTTATAAGGCTAGAAAAGATATACATACAATCATACATACCCATAGCAAATATGCTGTCATACTATCATCTCTTGAATGTGGTATGCAATTTACTAATCAGCAATCTCTAAGGTTTTATGATGATATTTCATACCATCATTATGATGGGCTTGCTTTAGGTAATGAAGGTAAAGCTATTGCATCAAGCCTTGGTAAAAAACATAGCATGATGATACTTGATAATCATGGAATTATTACAACAGCTGAATCAATTGAAAAAGCAATATACAAACATTACTATTTTGAACAATCAATAGAAATAGAAGTAAAAACCTTATCAACTAATAAGCCAATCAAACCAATTACCAAAGAGATTTGTGAAAAAACCTCTAATCAGTTTACTAAAATCAATAGTTGCAATATGGAATTTGAGCTATTCAAGCAAATTACCAAAAAATACCGATAAATTAATAATATTTTGGTAGTTTTTTATAGAATTAATTACCAAATTCTCTTTGTTTATTTTTTTAACAAATTACTATTGCAAAGCTAATAAATAATTGTATAATATACCTCATTAGTTCGGAGAAATGGCTGAGTGGTCGAAAGCGGCGGTCTTGAAAACCGTTGACTGTAAAAGGTCCGGGGGTTCGAATCCCTCTTTCTCCGCCATATACTGAAAGCCTTTAAAAATAAAGGCTTTTTTTATGTCTAAATACCTATAAACTACATTTTTTTATACATAAATTATCTTTATTAAAATCTGCCAGGGCGCTACAACAAGATAAAGTGAAATTTCATAAAGATTCTGGCCTACAGAGGAAGTTTACTATCTAATAAGTCCTTCTATGCTACAACTATTCTCCATATATTTTTAAATAATATTCATGATCAATAATTTTAAAAAAATACAAGAAAGTAGCAATCAGTTTGATTACACCACGTTCTTCATTAATGTCTTGCTCATAAGCTACAATGTTATTTTGCACGCAAAAATTTTTTAATTCATTCATTGACTTACTATTGGTCGAGCATATGGGCTTCATATCGTTTATAATAAATTCTCCTGAATAGTTTAATCGACCAAAAATTAAATGAAATTTTAAACGTTTCCATATTTCCTTCTTTATTGTCTCTTTTTCATCAAAAACCCAAGCATTCTTAGCCATAGCTGAGTAATGTTCTTCCATTCTTTGAACTAACTCAATTGCTCGTTTTGTAATTTCGAATCCTTTTTCTAATTTATAGTTAGATACATATTTATTAAATTCATTTTGTGTATCATCCTCTTCTAAGTTGGATAAAATACTATGTAAATCAAACCCATGCTTATTAATACCTTTTTTTATTTTATATTGCTCCATCATCGATTTTATAGATGAAACTTGTAATATGTTTAATACATTTTTCTTATAGTTTTTCAACAAAAAAATAACTATTTTATTCTGCTGTACAAGACAATATTGTATCATATTGATAATAGTAGACCCTCTCCTTCCCATTTCTTTTTTTAGAAGGTTATCAACTCCATATGCATCTATCATTAATTTAAGCTCATATATAGAACCACTAGTTACTATAGAAAGAGCTACATTATTTATTTTATCAATATTTTCAAATTTGGAATAATCATTATTCTTAAAGTATGAAAGAAGAGAATAAGGTGTAGTTAAACGAGTATGCATATATTCATTTAACTTTCCATCGATATAAGTAAAAGCAGTATACAATAAATTATTTCCAGAAATACAGTCAGTAGCTAAAGTTAAATAACTCTTATAAAGTGCTTGATCTTCTCTCTTACAACGTTTTATAGAATTCTCAAACATTTTATAGTCATCATAACTCTGAGCCATATATGACATAGGTATTTTAGAGTATAAATCAGTTACATATGACCTATATTCTTTATCATCATTATCATATGATTCATCAACGCTTTTAGCTACCGCTTCATATAATTTGTTAGCAAGCTTATTATTTTCGCCTATAATTTTATCAAGCTCATCTTCCAGTCTTTTAATATTTATATTCTTATTTATTTGTTCAAGAGATTTTATATATTTAAACTGTTTATATATTAAAATGAATTTTTTCTCATCTATGCTTCCAAATTTATGAGCAAAATGACCGTCCGCATGCGCTTTTAAAGTATATAACCTTAGCTTAGTAAATGAAACATGCTCCACACTATCACAAACCTGCATAATAGATGCTTGTGACACTCCTTCACTAATATATTTTTCAAGAGTAACTGGTTTATTAGTCATTAAACAATTTGGATCAAATACCATTATACCATTTTTATCATCACCTCTTACCCCAATGGTATGATTATTCCCGCTTAGGCTATAGAACATTGGAATCTCTACTTCGACATTATGAGATAGAATTTTCTTCTCTAAAAAAGATATTGGATTATAAAGATAACAACCTCCTATCCTAGCTATAGGTGGCTGTTCTCGCTCTTTATCTATACATCTAACTTTATTAAGAACAACTGTTCTGCGCTGAGTATCTTCCATATCTTGATAATTAACAAGATTAATATAGTTAATCCGATAGTTATTTGACAATAATGTTATAATATTTAGAAAAAATGTCATCATATAGCCAAGATTTCAGAGATATCGTAATAACTAAATATAAAGAAGGCCTAACAGACAAAGAGCTAAGTAATTTTTTTAATATAGATATCCGTACTACTAGATCTTGGATAAACTTATACGAGACAACTGGTGATTATAAATCTAAGCAAGGCTTGGGTTGCGGTAGAGTAGCAACCTTTACAGATAAGGAAGCGATAGAAAGCTACTTAAGAACATATCCAGATGCAATGGCTTTAGATATTAGAGAAGCATTAGCTCCTGAAATACCTAGAAGCACATTTTATGATTGTCTTACCAGACTTGGTTTTAGTTTTAAAAAAAGACACCTAAATATAAGCAAAGAAAAGAACAAGATAGGCAAAGTTTTATAGAGGTTGTTGAGACTATTGAACCTAACAAACTTGTATATTTAGATGAAATGGGTATGGATAATAAACAGTCTGTACTAAGAGGATGGTCTCTTGTTGGTAAACCTAGCTATGGTGAAGTTATTGCTTATCAAACTCAGAGAAAAAGTATAGTTGCTGGTTATAACTATTTAGAAAAGAAGATTATAGCACCGCTAGAGTATACTGGATATACAGATACTCAAATTTTTAATCAGTGGTTTGAAGAGCATTTATGTCCTGAGTTAATTCCAAAGACTACTGTTGTTATGGATAATGCTAGTTTTCATAAGTCTCCTAAATTGGCTAAAATAGCAGAGAAGTTTGATATACAGATACTATACCTTCCTGCTTATTCTCCTGATTTAAATCCTATAGAAAAAATTTGGGCCAATTTTAAAAGAATTTTAAGAAAAGTAAATAATTCTTTTGATAATTTATCTGATGCTATTACTCACGTCTTTAGCATAATATTATCAGATTAACTATAGCATACATTTTACAAGATGTTATATTCTATCCTTGGAAGCTTGATGAAGAAGGCAATGATGCTTTTTTTGATTTTATAGAAAGTAATAAAGCCTGGGATAAGAGTAAAAAAAACTTGCAACATTCTATAGTTAATGTAGAACATATATACTTGATGAAACAGATTATTACTGAAAATAATATGCTACCACTTTATTTAAAAGAAACTATAGAATCATATAAAGTGAAAAAAATAGACGTTGTGTACAAAGATATTGATGAATTAATACTGAATACTTTAAAAATATGTATATTAACAGCATGTGATGAGTATAAAAAAAACATTTTGATATAAATCTTGGTTGTCTATTTACTGGAGTGTCATTAAAGATCAAAAAAGTTAATCAACTACACAAAGACACTTCTAATACTCCAGACCTAGATAGTACAATTACATTACTTCAGAATTTAATAAAAGATTTTAGTTTTACTCATTCTCAAGATAACTATCTAGCTTTACTCAATAAACAAATAAATTTATGTCGAGATAATCTCTCAAAAAGCATGAAAACTATAGATAAGTACGATGTTTATGCTTTTAATAAACCACAAAATATACTAATAAAACATATGTTAAGTACAGAAGAGATGTCATGGCAGCAGCTGCATGCGCTTTTAATGCAAATCAACAGTTAAGAGCTACAAAGTTTTTTAGGTAAGGATTTCAAAAGAAGTAGCAATCTACTAAATATATGTACCATCAAGCCTTTAATTGAGTGAGCTTTGCTAGCAATTTCTATTCTTGTTTTTTCTTCTATCCAATTATTTAAAGATTCAATAGGTTGTCTAATACTAGATATGGTACTGTCGAAAACTTCTAGAATGGGTACAATATTTTCAAAATTGCCTAGTTCTAGATACGCTTATAGTTAATCTGATAATATTGTGCTAAAGACGTGAGTAATAGCATCAGATAAATTATCAAAAGAATTATTTACTTTTCTTAAAATTCTTTTAAAATTGGCCCAAATTTTTTCTATAGGATTTAAATCAGGAGAATAAGCAGGAAGGTATAGTATCTGTATATCAAACTTCTCTGCTATTTTAGCCAATTTAGGAGACTTATGAAAACTAGCATTATCCATAACAACAGTAGTCTTTGGAATTAACTCAGGACATAAATGCTCTTCAAACCACTGATTAAAAATTTGAGTATCTGTATATCCAGTATACTCTAGCGGTGCTATAATCTTCTTTTCTAAATAGTTATAACCAGCAACTATACTTTTTCTCTGAGTTTGATAAGCAATAACTTCACCATAGCTAGGTTTACCAACAAGAGACCATCCTCTTAGTACAGACTGTTTATTATCCATACCCATTTCATCTAAATATACAAGTTTGTTAGGTTCAATAGTCTCAACAACCTCTATAAAACTTTGCCTATCTTGTTCTTTTCTTTGCTTATATTTAGGTGTCTTTTTTTAAAACTAAAACCAAGTCTGGTAAGACAATCATAAAATGTGCTTCTAGGTATTTCAGGAGCTAATGCTTCTCTAATATCTAAAGCCATTGCATCTGGATATGTTCTTAAGTAGCTTTCTATCGCTTCCTTATCTGTAAAGGTTGCTACTCTACCGCAACCCAAGCCTTGCTTAGATTTATAATCACCAGTTGTCTCGTATAAGTTTATCCAAGATCTAGTAGTACGGATATCTATATTAAAAAAATTACTTAGCTCTTTGTCTGTTAGGCCTTCTTTATATTTAGTTATTACGATATCTCTGAAATCTTGGCTATATGATGACATTTTTTCTAAATATTATAACATTATTGTCAAATAACTATCGGATTAACTATATACAGATACTATACCTTCCTGCTTATTCTCCTGATTTAAATCCTATAGAAAAAATTTGGGCCAATTTTAAAAGAATTTTAAGAAAAGTAAATAATTCTTTTGATAATTTATCTGATGCTATTACTCACGTCTTTAGCACAATATTATCAGATTAACTATATCATTATGAAACTGATTAATTAACAAGTTTTTAATAAATTCAGATAAAGTCAAAGAATCAGTCTTTTCAGGTTTTGAATTTAATAACTTCTCAAATTCTACTTGATTTATTTTTTCTGCAGTTAACTTATTAATATAATCTGCAAATAGTTGATGATCGCCCCTCAAATACATTGATCCCCACATACTAACAAGGCCATAACAAAGACCTTGCCTATTATCTATATTAATTTTAAAGGATTCACTATTTGATATTATTTCTCCCAAATTAGACATAATTGCAATATAACGCTCTATATTTAAATATAAAATTTCATAACGAGTCATAAACCACACACCTTAAATTTTATAAGAATTACTTAAGATTTGTATTGTATCATTATTTAATTTAACTTAAAAAATAATATAAATAAATATTCCAATTATAAAACTAAAAGACAAAAATATTATTAAATAAATTATTAAACGTTAGTCTCATACTAAACTTCAACCAAGCATGATTTTTGAACTCATTAATTCTTTGATAATTTCATATAAAGTAAAATTAAACGCTTATGTTAAGCTATAACATTTTAAATTTTATCTAGATATAGAGTATAAAATGTTTTACTACCACAACACATAATATAAAAATATATTAAATTATTATTTTATACATTTAAAAATATTTATGATATTGTTTAAATATTTTATTAACATTAATATAAACTTATAATATAAACATAATAATCAAAATAAAAGGTATATAATAATGATTGCAAAAATTTTTGAATCAGGAGATGTAGAAGTGCCTGGTTTTGAAGTATTTGGAAACTTAGAAGCTATGATGACATCTACTGGTAAAGTAGTTGAAGTCGTACAAGACTCTAATATCGTATCTAAATATGAAATAAAAGAATTAAAGTCTATACAATACATATTGCAACTAGATTCTGCAGACTATATCGAGAATAAATTGATATCAAGAATAATAACTAGTGTAAGACAAAAGTTGAAAGCCTATGAAATCAATGGGATCTTTATTAAACCCACTAGTTATGGAAGTATGCATCCTAATTTTGTAGAAAACTGTAGTTGGGAGAGTGTTGATGATCAATTTTATACTGATTGGATATTAGCACTTACAGCGATAGTATATGGGATACCAATATTGGGAAGTTGTCACGGTGCACAACTGCTGTGGCGGATTCTAGGAGGAAAGCTAGTGGAAGCTACTCCTACTACTAATGCATATGAGAATTTTAGCACTTATAAATTGATTCATTCTTATGACACAGATGTCAAGAAACAATTTATAAGATCTGGTGAGCGCAATTATCAAGAAAAATCCTCATACCAAACTTATCTTAATATAACGGACGGTTATTCTTCAGATGAGGAAGATGATCGTGATTATGATCATAATTTGTTAATGCTAAACAGTTGTAATTTTAAGGATGTAAAAAAACACCCTCTAAACTCACATTTAAAAACAGAATACAAAGCTGATGTTATATCAGGGTTCGTCTCAGATGATAAAAAAGTTATAGGGCTTCAGTGGCGCCCGCATAAACAGGGGGGATCAGGATCAGGATTATATCATCTATTAATATTTTTTGAATCATGTATCTTAGGAGAGAAAATAATATCACTTAGTCTACATTCATTAACAAAAGAACCTCAGAAACATCTACAAGATAGGATTACTACTAAGGTTTCAGCTGTTGTACATGCTGATTATCTACAAGATCTAATTGATAGTTTTATCCAAAACAATATGAACTATTTTTTTGATTTATATCCTCCTATTGATCATGCTTATTATGCTGATGAGACAGGAGTGCCATTATTACATAGAATTATCAAAAATTTAATTTTAAGAATCAGTACATTAGATGATGAGAGTTCTTGCAAAAAGATCCTCGAAAATATACATGGATTAATGAAATTCGAACTTAATTCTCAGTATAAAAGCAATTACCCTAATCATCAGACATTAATAAGTCTAATAAGTGCGCTGAAAAACCAAATTAACTCTCTTAAAAAAACCTCCTCCACACCTAATTTAGATGACCTATGGGAAAACATAGAAACAACGTGTAATCTGTTGGGTAAAAAACAACCTCTAACTTAATATCTCTTTTTGGTATTCTAACTATTTATTTTTTAGAAACTCTCTTATTTACTGCAGCATTTGTAATATACACCCCTAGAAAAACCACTCCCCCAAATATTAAGGCTAATATTGAAACAGTCTCACCATAGAAAACAAAGCCTATAAGTATAACCAAAAAAGGCAATGTGTTCTGAAATACTGCAGTTTTATATACTCCTATTTCTTCAAGCGCTCTTAAATACCATACATAGGCTATTACAGTTGCAAATACTGCTATATAAACCATACTCCCCCAGAATTCAACATCTGTATTAGATAGTTGTGAGAAATCAGATTTAAATATACTAACTATAGCAAACATAATCATACCCACTATGGCGCTATAGGTATTTATTGTAATCATATTAACACCTTCTCTGACACAACATTTACCTAATATTGCATAGGCTGCAAAACATATTACTGCCAGCACACTCAAAACCTCACCAAAACTAATTTGTATACCATTTAAACATTCTGCTGCTCCACCAGAAAATAGTACTACTCCTATAGTTCCAAGTAATGCCACAAGAATTCCTACTTTTGCCTGTTGATTAACTTTCATACGAAAAACATAACTAGACAACACAGTTATAAGACATGGTGCAAATGCATAAATAATTGCTACAATATTGCCTGAAATTAATTTTTCAGCCCATAAAAAGCTTATATTATATAAAAAAACGCCAAAAAAACCTACTGCAATCACATATAGCCACTGCCGTAAATTTAACTTAGGAAAAAAAGTTTTTGTGAAAATATAATGAATTACAATAAAAATTAATGATGCAAAAACATAACGAATCAAACCAACTAAATAGATATCAACATATTTAAGTGGCAAAGGAGCTATATGATATAAGCTAGCCCAAAAAAATAAAGCTGCTAATATTTTTATATAACCTTTTATCAAAGATGAGTTCATGAATTTCTACGACCTATTTTTAATTAAATACTCTACTATATCTGGGTTTAATAGTGTAGAGGTATCGCCAAAATTATCTAAATCATTAGCTGCAATTTTCCTTAAAATTCTACGCATTATTTTACCCGAACGTGTTTTAGGAAGTTCTGGAGTGAATTGAATAATTTCTGGAGTTGCAATAGGGCCTATTTCCTGACGAACATATTTAACCAAAGATTTTCTAATCTCTTGTAATGTCGCTTCATTATTATTTTTACCCTCCTTAAGAATACAATAAACATATATTGCTTCACCTTTTATATCATGGGGCATACCAACCACAGCACTTTCTGCAACATCAGAATGAGTGTTTAATGCAGCCTCAATCTCTGCAGTTGCCATCCGGTGGCCTGAGACATTGATTACATCATCCATACGTCCTTCTATCCAAATATATCCATCCTCATCTCTCCTAGCTGCATCTCCTGAAAAATAATATCCTTTGAAAGTAGAAAAATAAGTCTGCAAATATCTATCATGATCTCCATGAATAGTTCTGGCCATACCTGGAATTGCTTGTTTTATACATAAAGCACCCTTTCCTTCTCCATGTATCTCCTGACCATTAGTATCTAACAATGCTACATCCACGCCAAAAAAAGGTTTTGAAGCAGACCCTGGTTTTAATTTATGCGCTCCAGGAAGAGGTGTAATCATATGCCCTCCTATCTCTGTTTGCCACCAAGTATCAACTAATGGGGCCTGATTGTGACCTGCTTTTTCAACAAACCAGTGCCATGCTTCGGGATTTATTGGTTCACCAACAGAACCGAGTACTCGTAGAGACTTTCTAGTGGTGCTTTCTAAATATTGATCTCCAACTTTTAATAAAGATCTAATTAGCGTCGGTGCAGTATAAAGAATACTTACATTATGCTGATCAACTTCCTGCCATACTCTTGAAGCATCTGGATAAGTTGGTACTCCTTCAAAAATCACAGAGGTTGCTCCATTAGCTAATGGACCGTAAACAACATATGTATGGCCTGTAATCCAACCAATATCAGCTGTGCACCAGTAAACATCATGATCTTTATAATCAAAAACAAGCTTATGAGTCATACTTGCATATACTAAATACCCCCCTGAAGTATGCACTAACCCTTTAGGAGCACCAGTTGATCCAGACGTATATAACATGAACAATGGTAACTCTGCTTCAAAAGATTTAGCTACATGCTCATTTGAAACTTTTTTTAGCTCTTCTGAATAACAAATATCTAAATCACTATTCCATGAAATAGTATCACTACCAGTATTACGAACTACCAAGACTTTCTTAATACAACCAATCTCTGAAACAACCTTATCAACGCTATCTTTCATAGCTATTTTTTTACCCGAACGAACAGCTTCATCAACTGTTATAATAAAATTGCTATTAGCGTTAACTACGCGCTGCTTTAAAGACTCAGCAGAAAACCCTCCAAAAACTACTGAATGGATTGCGCCAATACGCGCACAAGCTAACATAGCATAAATTGACTCAGGCACCAATGGCATATAAATAGTTACAACATCGCCTTTTTTAATACCATTTTTTTCAAGGATGTTAGCCATTTCACAGACCCGATGATATAATTCTCTATAAGTAATTTTCTTAGATTTTTTAGGATTATCAGCCTGCCAAATAAAAGCTACTTGATTTGCTCTTTTAGGCAAATGCCTATCTACACAGTTATAGCAGACATTTAACTCGCCATCTTCAAACCATTTGATTTTAACTTCATCAAAATTATTATTGCTAACCTTTGAGAAAGGTTTAGCCCAATGGATTCGGTTTGCCTGCTTTGCCCAAAATTCATCAGAGTTTTCTAGTGATTCTTTGTAGAGTTTCTCATACAGTTCAGAATTAATGTGAGACTGGTCTATAAAATCTTGAGAAACTTGAAACTTTGAATATGGCATGAATTTAATTAAAAATATTTATCGCTGGATTTCATCTTAGCATAATTAAATACAATTACTAAGAAATAAGCTGCAAATAAGAAGCTCAATAACCTACTTTTTATTTTCAAGGTATTCTTTAAATTTTTCACCTAACTCATCATGCTGCAATGCTATCTCATAATTTGCTATTAGAAAACCCAATTTACTACCACAATCATAACGAGTACCTTTAAATTCATATGATAATATTTTCTCTTCTAATTCAATTAATTTAGCAATAGCATCCGTCAGTTGGATCTCTCCACCAGCTCCCTTAGGAGTTGTCTCCAAACATTTAAAAATTTTATTAGGCAATAGGTAACGACCAACTACAGCTATTGTTGATGGTGCCTCATCAGGGTGAGGCTTTTCTACTATCGCCTTAATAAGATTTTGATTATCTGTTGCAACTATTCCATATGAGCTTGTTTCTCTCTTTTTGACTTGCTGTGTTGCAATACAGCCTCGCATATCTGTTCCTTCGACTGATCTCATCATTTGCTTCAAAGTACCAGTGCCGCAATCATGATTATAAATAAGATCATCAGGCAATATTACAGCAAAATCTTCTATACCAACCAATGGCTTTGCGCAAAGCACTGCATGCCCTAAACCTAAAGCCTCTGGTTGACGCACAAAGAAAAAACTCACACCTTTGGGCACTATATTTTTAACTAAATCTAATAATTCATATTTTTGTTTTTTCTCTAATGAATATTCCAACTCAAAATTTCTATCAAAATGATCTTCTAAAGATTTTTTATTTGAACTTGTGACAAATATTATTTCCGTACAGCCAGCCTCAATCGCCTCTTCAACAGCATATTGAATTAAAGGTTTATCTACTACCGTAAGCATTTCTTTAGGACATGACTTAGTTGCTGGTAAAAATCTAGTTCCCCATCCAGCTACAGGAAATACTGCTTTTTTTATTTTCAATTTATTATACCTTTATTTTATTATTATATAATTAATTAATCTACTAATTGACAATATAAGTTAATACAAATATGATAGCCTTCATATGAAAGTTTACTCAATATTTCTGAGAGCCTTTTTAAATCATTTGAACGTTTAACATAAAGGTCTACTATAATTTCATTATCAATATAATATATAGACATTGCTTTATCTAATATAAGAGATTCTTGAAGGTTATTCTTAGCAAAAGTCTTCTTTATTAGTTGAAAAATTTCTTCCCTAGATGGTTCAAAGTTTTCTAGTTTGATTACTCCATCTTCATGATTTGTTACATCAACATGAACAGTTATATCTTTTATATTATCAATATTATGGTAAATTTTACTTTTAACAATTTCTGCAATATAGTGGCCTTCTGAAGCTGTGCTATATTTATTTACTAAAACATGTACATCTAAAACAATTTTACCAGCCATTTTTCTTGTTCTGAGAAAGTGAAAATCCTCAACTCCTTCAGTATTTATAATCACAGTTTTGATGTCTTGTCGAGTTTCCTCATCAACACCTTCATCTATTAGTTCAGCAACGGCTGAATAACCCCACTTGATACCCATTTTCACAATCATATAACAAACAATAAAAGCAGCTATTGCATCCATCCAAGGAAAACCTATAAATGCACCGCATAATCCAGCCAATACAACAACTGATGACCACATATCAGACCTGCTATGCCAAGCATTCGCTTTTAACATATCTGAATCAATTTTTTTTGCAGCTCTCATTGTATATTGATAAATAAATTCATTACCAAAAATAGAAAAAACAGCCGCATAGACAGTAAATTTATCTGGAGTAACGTAATACCCAGCAATAAGATTGACCAACGCATGATATACAATCATAAACCCTATAGCTATGAGCAACCCTGAAAGTACAAGTGTTGCAAATGTTTCTAATCTTTCATGGCCATATGGATGGTTATGATCTTCTCCTTTATTTGCATATTTTGCAGCAAATAAAACCATAAAATCACTTAATAAATCTGAAAAAGAATGTATACCATCAGCAAATAATGCTGGTGATTTACCAATCATTCCAACAATCGTTTTAACTATTGCAAGCAATGCATTTACTAACATTCCTACAATAGTGACTTTTTTAGTAATTTGATATCTATCATCTAACATTTTACAGCCTTTCTTATTTAAAGGAGATTTTAGAAGAAATAATAATCCTTAGTGTCACTAATGTCTATTATTAATACTCAAAATTTTTTAGCCTTTTGTCATTACTAACTTAAATAATAATATATGTGCTAATATCGAAAAAATCACTGTAGAAACCCACCAGATAATAGGGTTATCTAATCCGTACATCGTAACATAATAAGCAGCATAAATAGATATAGTTAATCTGATAATATTGTGCTAAAGACGTGAGTAATAGCATCAGATAAATTATCAAAAGAATTATTTACTTTTCTTAAAATTCTTTTAAAATTGGCCCAAATTTTTTCTATAGGATTTAAATCAGGAGAATAAGCAGGAAGGTATAGTATCTGTATATCAAACTTCTCTGCTATTTTAGCCAATTTAGGAGACTTATGAAAACTAGCATTATCCATAACAACAGTAGTCTTTGGAATTAACTCAGGACATAAATGCTCTTCAAACCACTGATTAAAAATTTGAGTATCTGTATATCCAGTATACTCTAGCGGTGCTATAATCTTCTTTTCTAAATAGTTATAACCAGCAACTATACTTTTTCTCTGAGTTTGATAAGCAATAACTTCACCATAGCTAGGTTTACCAACAAGAGACCATCCTCTTAGTACAGACTGTTTATTATCCATACCCATTTCATCTAAATATACAAGTTTGTTAGGTTCAATAGTCTCAACAACCTCTATAAAACTTTGCCTATCTTGTTCTTTTCTTTGCTTATATTTAGGTGTCTTTTTTTAAAACTAAAACCAAGTCTGGTAAGACAATCATAAAATGTGCTTCTAGGTATTTCAGGAGCTAATGCTTCTCTAATATCTAAAGCCATTGCATCTGGATATGTTCTTAAGTAGCTTTCTATCGCTTCCTTATCTGTAAAGGTTGCTACTCTACCGCAACCCAAGCCTTGCTTAGATTTATAATCACCAGTTGTCTCGTATAAGTTTATCCAAGATCTAGTAGTACGGATATCTATATTAAAAAAATTACTTAGCTCTTTGTCTGTTAGGCCTTCTTTATATTTAGTTATTACGATATCTCTGAAATCTTGGCTATATGATGACATTTTTTCTAAATATTATAACATTATTGTCAAATAACTATCGGATTAACTATAGCATAAATTGCAAAGATGCCATTACTAAACCAGGATTCCAACTTTTTAGCTTAATACCCTCGATAATATGAGTTAAACAATTCATAATACTAAAAATTATAATTAAAAGACCAAAACCAATATTCACAAAACTTAAAATTCCAAAAATCACAAAAGCCAACCATACCATTATAATATTTATCCAAAATATTTTAATATCAGTAAGCTTCTCTTGTCCTTCTGGTAAATCCATAACTATTTGGTTCATAAATTTTTTAAATCCACCGGGAATATAATGTTCCTCAGTTTGATGAAACAAATAAAGAGGAATATTCAATAATGCCCAAAAATGTGGATCACTAACTGAAAAATTCATGATTAATAGAGCTAAAGTTACTATTCCAGCCCATGGAGCAACTCTTGCCCAATTCTGGTCTTTCGCTAACACACTTATCATACAACTCCTACAATATAGATTTAAACTAAACTATTTAACTACTACCTTATTAGTTTTTTTAGAAAAAACTTTTTCATTTATTTCTATACCTAAACCAGGAAGGCTTGAAGCTTCAAAAAAACCTTTTATAGGTTGAGGATCTTGAATACAAAGCTCTCTATTAAAATCTTTTAACGCATAAGTATGATGTTCATGAATTATAAAGTTTGGAATAGCTGTTTCTAAATGTAAACTTGCAGCGGTTGCTATCGGACCACCACAAACATGTGCTTGTATTTTTACATCATACATATCGACATAGTCACAAATTTTTTTAGCCTCTGTAAGACCTCCACACAAGCCAATATCTGGCTGTAATACATCAATAGTTTGTTTCTCAATATATTCTCTAACACCATGCCTTAAATACAATCTCTCTCCTGCAGCAATTGGTACTCTTAGCTTAGCTTTTAAACTCTCATGTAATTTACTATTTAAATAATTAACAGGCTCCTCGAAGTATAAGCAATCAAAATCTTCAGCAATTTCACCTAACTGTAAAGCTGATGTCAAACTTGGTAAGCTATGGCACTCAAATATAATATCACCATTTTGACCTAATACATCTCGGATGGCCTGCATTCTTTGACGGATTAATTTAAGATGGTCGCTACGAAATGGTAATGTGCAATCATATAACGTATCGCCCTTATGATCAAACATCATTGGGTCAACTTTTATAGCATCAAAACCTTGTGCAATAGCTTTCTCAGTAGCTTTTGCATAGTCTTCAGGTTTAAATAAAGCTTTACGTTCATATTCATCCCAATCAAACTGAAGTTGACTTGCATAAGTTCTTAGTTTTTTATTTGTTTTACCGCCTAATAATTGATAAACAGGCACTCCTAAGGCTTTCCCCTTGATGTCCCATAGTGCAATATCAATAGCACTCATTGCAGCATATACCACAGGGCCTCCACCAAGCCCCCAAAAGCTTTCACGCAACATTCTATTCCATAATTTTTCACTTTCAAATGGATTAATTCCTATAACCATTTCTTCAGAAAATTCTTTAATCATATTTGCTGCTGCTGAATGCCCTAAATCATAAGCTAGCCCAGCTTCACCAACACCTATTATACCCTCATCTGTTATTACTTTTATAAATACTGGTGACCATGCAGGTCTTTTATCACAATATATATCAAATATTTCTACAGCTACTACTTTCATCACTAGTCCTTTTATAATTACATTTCTTGATTTTTAAAATAAATCCTCTGGGCTACATTTTTAAAAATATCTTTTGATATCTTATCATTACCAATATACTGATGTAAAAAATTCTGCCATTGATTATACTTACTCTTATGAGAAACTGGAAAGTTTGAACCATAACATAACTGATTAGATTTAATATTTTCAAAAACAAAATCTAAAGCTCTATTAACATATGAAATATCATTATTCAAATCAAATCCTGATAACTTCAGATTCCATTTATTATTTTCTGCACATTGTTTTATAAATGTATACCACTCTACTAGATTATTATTCCGTCCAAATAGTGGTAAGCCAAAATGTTCTATAACCATATCTACTCCAGAATTATTTATCTTATCTAAAAGAGGTAAAAATTGCTCTGGGTACATCTGTGCTTCAAACAAAAGGCTATAATCTTTTAAAAGTTTTAACTTAGTTTCTAAATCTCTAGGTATACTTTTATCAAATGGACTATATTTAGATTTATAGGTTTGTGACATAATCTGGCGAATTCCAGCTATATCATTATACTCTGCCAACTTAATAATTATTTTTTCAAACTTAGATATTTCTAAACTAAAATCCACAAATGCTACGACTTTAATATTTTTGTCAGGAAAGTTTAACTTTAACCAAAAATATTCACATAAAGGATCAAGTCTTTCCCCATGTGCTTCTATATGTACAAATGAGTTCGTACTTAGATTATTAGGAATTACTAATTTCGGCAGTTTAGTTGTTTTAACCCACTCATTATAACCATTTTTTATATCCCAGAAATGAATATGTGAATCAATTACATCCATAATTAAACATTTTTTTATAACCCTAATAACTAGTTTATCTATTTTAAAAAAAATATTTCAATGATTTTTTAAAATATTTAAACATATAATATACCTCTATCACCCTTCTCCATTCACCTTTACCTTTCACTTCAGTATAATAAATAAAAAATACTAAGAATCTACAATGACTGCAAAAAAAAATCAAAACTGGACTTTTTTGACTAATCACTCACATGTCTTATGTCTAATTAATATTGATCCAAACATTACTATTAGAGATATGGCTATTAAAATAAAAATTACTGAAAGAGCGGTATTAAATATACTTAGTGATTTGACGGAAACCTCTTATCTAAGTGTAAAAAAAATAGGAAGAAACAACCATTATAGTATAAACAAGGATAAAAAACTTAGACACCCTATAGAAAGTCACTGTACTATAGCAAATTTCTTAGAACCATTATTACGCTAAAAAATATAGTAAATCGAACTTAAAAACATTAGGATATAGCAATTATAAAATTGCTATATTTCTTTTATTCACTATGTTACTACAAATAATAAATTCTATATTACCTATTTTTATTATAATTTTTATAGGTTGGTTAACCCGTTTTCTTAAACTTACAAATGAAAATGCTCATGAAACTTGTGCAAAAATTGTCACAACACTAGTCTTTCCAGCTCTACTATTTATGCACACAGCCACTGCAAAACCAAGTGAAATTTTTGATACACGTTGGATGGCAGCCTTTCTAATCTCTATTAGTATTATTTGGATAATATGTTTTTGTACTAGTATTTTTATTTTCAAACAACCTAAAAAAAATAGTGTTATGCAAGCAATGATAAATACTTTCACAGATATGGGAGGTATGGGCATTCCATTCTTTATTAGTATAATAGGGCCTGTTGCTTTAATTTCAGTAGCTAAAGCTAATTTCATAATCTCATTAACTCTTATTCCTCTGACGATTTTTTGTTTAGAACTATATTCTGGTGTACAACAATCTAAAAAAGGAATTGTCATATATGCCTTATTTAAATCTCTTAAAAAGCCAATGTTTTTGGCAGTAGCTATTGGAGCCCTATTTAGTTTAACAAACTCTTTTTCTACAATACCACAATATATTACCGAATCTATAAATGACGCATCTAAAGCTTGCGTATTCATGTCCTTGTTTACTGTTGGACTTGCCTTATACGGTATTAAATTACACATAACCAAGATGTTTACTTTTAATTTAATCATGAAAAGTCTAATTAGTGGGTTTATTGCATGGGCAGTCGTAATTTTATTTGGGATTACAGGAGATTCTGCTAAAGAACTTATTTATCTAATAGCTATGCCAACGGCAACTATCGCTACAATCTTTGCACTTCAGTGGCAAACAATACCAGAAGAAGCAACTAGTTTATATTTAGTATCAACTATACTCTCTATAATTACACTACCAATGTGGATGTTTTTACTTAAATGATTACTACTATAATAAATTTATAATCATTTTAGTAAAAAAAGATATTCTACTCACTATCACTCATAGCATTCTCAACTAAACTACTCTCTAGCTCTTTCTTTGTTCTTATATTTGATACTTGTTTTAATTTCTCAACTTGACCAATTAAATTACCACGACCTGTTTTTAATTTACTAAATGCATTCTCATAAGATTTATTAGCATCATTTATAGATTTACCAACCTTTTCTAAATCATCTATAAATCCAACAAATTTTTTGTATAATTCCTCTGCTCTACTATATATATCTGTAATGCTTTGAGCTTGTTTTTCATATCGCCAAGTATTCTCAACAGCCCTAAGCGCTACCAATAAAGTTGTTGGACTTACTAAAATTATTTTTTGTTTAAAAGCTTCATCATATAGATTTGTATCATTCTCAAGCGCAAGAAGCAATGCTCCTTCTATAGGTATAAACATAAATATAAAATCTAGGGAATTTATACCTTTTAAATTTTCATAATTTTTATTTGCTAAGCCTTTGATGTGTTCTTTTATTGACCTAAGATGTGCTTTTAAATATATTTGCTTCTGTTCATCATCTGCAGCCATATAATCGTTATAAGCGAATAAAGATGTTTTTGCATCAATAATAATATCTCTAGCATCCGGTAGCTTTACAATCACATCCGGTCGAAAGGCTCTACCTTCATCATCTGTAATATGTTTTTCTCTAACATATTCTAACCCTTCCCTAAGACCAGATTTTTCAAGAACATTCTCAAGAATCATCTCTCCCCAAACACCTTGTTGCTTAGTACTATTTCTTAGTGCATTTGTCAGATTGTGAGCTTCTGTAGTCATTTTTTGATTTAGCTCTTTTAAGGTTTTTAGCTCATTTTGAAGAGCCCCCCTAGCAGTGGATTCTTTATCGTAAACATCTTCCACTTTTTGTTTAAAATCTCTCAATTGCTCACGTACGGGGTTTAGTACATTACCTAGACTCTCATTATTATGCTCACTTAGCTTTTTGGAATTATCCTCAAAAATCTTATTAGCTAAATTTTCAAACTCTGTTTTTAACTTAACTTCGCTATTTTGTAAAAACTCCAGTTTATCTTGCATAGCATTACTTTGTTCTTTTAATTGAGTTTCAAGCATTGAAACTTGAGATTTGTAAACTTTTATCTCTTCTGTATATTTATATGCTCTCTCTCGCTCCTCTTTCAGCTCTTCTTTTAACTCAGCTATACGCTGGATACTATCTTGTTTCAATTCAGAATTTCTTTGCTCTTTTTGTACTAGAAGTGTATCAAAAGTTATATTTTTACTACGTAATTCTACTAGTTCTACCTGTGTAGAGTCTTTATAGTTTTCATATGTTTTATAGATGTTTGCAAGTTGTTTTGATTTTTTAATAAAAAATAAAATAAATAATGCAACAAAAGTTATAACTAACACTATAAACAATAGTCCAAAAGCCACTGGTTTCTCCAAGAATCAAGCTAAAATAAGTTATAATGATTTTACAGTTTAGTAGCTCTTAAATATACAGAAATAAATAATTATCCAAACCTAAACAGGACATTTTCATTATCTCTTTGACTTAATTGATCCTTGTAAAGCTTTACGAATTGCTTCTGATGCTGTTGTTACATCTCCAATGCTCCCACGAATCATTTTTTCAGCATCTTTTTGTTTGTAACCTAAAGCTAAAAGAGCATCTACAGATTCATTAAATATAGAAGTTGATGTGGTGGTTTGTTTTTGTTGTGAATTAATTTGATTAAAACTTAGGTTACTATCTTCTGATTGACTATAAATTTCATTCGCCATCTTTAAAAGTTTATCATATATTTCAATAACTACTCTTTCAGCAGTTTTTTTACCTATACCAGGAATTGTAGCAAGTAAACCATAATCTTTATTTTCAATACAATGCAAAAGAGTTTTAGAATCCATACCAGATAAAATTGCAATCGCTGTACGTGCACCTATACCACTTACTTTTATTAATTCTTGGAAAACTTTCTTATCAACTTTTGATTTGAAACCATATAATTGTTGAGCATCTTCTCTAACTATAAAATGTGTGTATAAACTAATCTCACAATCCATATCTCCTAATGAATAAAAAGTTGTCATTGGTACAGACACCTCATATCCCAAACCATTAACATCTATTAATAAAGCTGCTGGCTCTTTTTCTAACAATTTTCCTTTTATAAAGCTTATCATGAATAACTATAATCCTTAGTTCCTTCGGGTTCTTGCTTTTGAACCTCAACCTTCGCCATTGATAAATAAAAACTAGCTACAAGAGAAACTAGGAAGGCTAAGGGTAAAATAATAAAAGCTGTGCTAATTTCCATAGCAAAATAATTAACTAATATACCAATCACAATTGGAACAACAAATCCAGAAAACATAACTACTGTATTATTTATACCAAAAAATATTGATTTTGGTCTATTTTCTTTATAATTTGCAATAACAGAAAAAGAAAGTGTTTGCCCTGCTGCTGCACAACCTATTAAAAATAATAATACAATACTTGTAAACTGAGTTAGCTTAATACTTAAAAGCAAAGAAACACAAATAAAACCAAGTAGCGAAACTAATGATAATATATTAACCTTATGCTTAAATTTATCATACATTAATCCAAAAAATGGACTACCAAGTCCAAGACCCAACCATAAAAAAGCTATGGAGTATGATGCTTGAGTTATATTTAAACCCTTACTCTCCAACAAGCTTACTCCCCATATAGCTCCTAAAGTAGGTATCGAACAATAGACAAAAAAAGCATATAAATATATTAAGTTTAATCTTTTATCTAAAAAACTAGTCTTAATATCACAAGTAATCTTTTGCTGCTCTATGGTTGTAACCTCAGCTTTATTATCTGTAACAAAAATTAAAATTAAAGCTACTAAAAAAATACCTAAAATAGCTGCAATAAAAATCACCAATCTCCAACTAGATAAATAACTTACAAAATATAATAATGGAGCTCCTGCTAAGATTGGACCCATAGTGCCTAAAATCTGTGTTGAACCAGACAGAAGTCCCATATACCTTAGAGGGAACCATTGTGTTGCAATTATAAGCAACCCTAAGAAACCAAAAGAAGCACCTATTCCCATCAAACATCTAGCAAAAATAGCAATTGCTAAATTTGGAGTCAATGAAAAAATCAAAGCACCTAAAGAGCACATTAGTGCCGCAAAAAACAATGATTTTTTGATACCATATTTATCAAAAACAAAACCTACCGGTACCTGCAAAAATGAATAGCATAAATAAAAAGCTCCTCCAAGCAGTGAGAAGCTAAAAGCTGATGCATGGAAACTAGTAACAATATCTTGATGAAGCGAATTAGGGAGTACTCTTAAAAAGAATTCATATAAAAAAAACATTGCCCCAATGAACCAAACCATACAAGCTTTAACATAATATTTTTTCATTATTTAATATTTATTTTTTAAATATAAAATGATTATAAATATCCAAAGCTTCATAAACAAACATTTTCGCCAAACTATTTGAAATACTTTATAAAAAATATTATTTAACTATCAATATAATTTTAAAATCTTGAGAAAACAAACCCTTATAGCGAACTACTGAATCCTTTTTTGTGCTACACGACTTGCACCAGCAATACGCACTAAAGATTTACTACTATGGTAATGACATATTGCAATAGCTAAAGCATCAGCAGCATCCTCTGGTGGTTTCTTACTTAAGCCTAACAATGATTGTACCATATGCTGAACCTGAGACTTAGCTGCCCCACCATTACCAACCACAGCTTGTTTTATTTGCTTGGCCGAATACTCACCAACCTTCAAACCATTAATAGCTAGAGTGCACATTGCCACACCTCTAGCTTGCCCTAGTTTAATAGCGCCCATAGGATTTTGAAACATAAAAATCTGCTCAATTGCCGATTCATTAGGAGCGTATGTTTTTATTACTTCTGTTATACCATCAGCAATTTGTTTAAGTCTATCAGCTGTTTCTATTTCTGTAATACGAATACAGCCACTAGCTACATAATATACTTTATTATCCTGAATTTTTATAACTCCAAACCCTGTAATTCTTGAGCCAGGGTCAACTCCTAAAATTATCATTTATATTTTAAAAAAGATATTTTCTGAATTACTAAGAAAATTTTATTACACATAGAATTTAATAGATATAAAAATCATTAGCTTTATAAAGATAAAACCGAATAAATATTAAATTTATCCGATCTGCTCCATTATTTCCTGAGTAAAATTAGCATTAGAATAAACATTCTGAACATCATCAAGATCTTCTAGCTTATCTATCAAATTCATTATCTTTTCTGCCATTTCCACATCAAGATCTGCCTTCACTTCGGCATCAAAAGTTACTTCTGCACTTTCAGCATTAAAACCTTTTGCTATCAAAGCATCTTGAATATCAGAAAAATCATTAGAATCAGTAATTACATCGATACTACCATCTTCATGGGTAACTACATCTTCCGCACCTGCTTCTAAAGCTGCTTCCATAATAGCATCTTCATCTACATCATCAGAAAATGAAATAAAACCTTTTTTCTCAAACATGTAAGCAACTGAACCATCAGTACCAAGATTACCACCACTTTTTGAAAAAGCATGACGAACCTCTCCAACAGTACGATTGCGATTATCTGTCATACAATCAACCATAATTGCTACACCTGCAGGGCCATAGCCTTCATAATGAATCTCTTCAACATTTCCTTCATCTCCGCCACCAGCACCTTTCAGTATTGCACGATCTATAGTATCTCTTGTCATGTTATTAGATAATGCTGTCGATATTGCTGCTCTTAAACGAGGGTTAGAATCTTTATCACCACCACCCAGTCTCGCAGCAACTGTAATTTCACGAATAAGTTTAGTAAAAACTTTACCGCGTTTTGCGTCTTCTTTGGCTTTTTTATGTTTTATATTAGCCCACTTACTATGACCTGCCATTTTTACACCTTTTGATTATTTATATATAACTAACTACTTTTTCTACTAACTTATCGATACCTTGAGCTGCTTCTAAAATATTTCTAGCACACATATATGCTGGAGTTGATACAACTTTGACACTTTCATCAACACAGATGTCTGTAGCATCCATAGTTATAGCCTCAGCTCCTTTTTTCTCTAATACTGAAGTTACATTATCATCAGTCCCAACTGTTGCTTTTGTACCCTCAGGGTATACTAGAGGTATCATTAATGGTGCTATACAGATATACCCAGCTGGCTTATCTGCTAAATAAAAAGCTCTTGCAAATGTTAATACCTCTTCATCCATCTGATAGCTATCATCACCGACAAAAGCAAAATTAGTAATATTTTTAGCAGCTCCAAACCCACCAGGGAAGATTACCGCATCATAATCATCACTATCAGCATCTACTAAATCTATAACATTACCTCTTGTAATACGTGCTGACTCCTCTAGTATATTTCGTGGAGATGCTTTAGTATCTACAGACTGATATAAATGATTAATCACTTGTTTTTGATCTTTATTTAGAGCAACTCCTTGCCACTCAACACCTTGTTTTTCTAATGCTAGAATAGTTAGCACTGTTTCGTATACTTCTGAACCATCAAGATACCCACACCCAGACAATACTAACGCTACTTTTGCCATTTCAATACTCACCTTTAGTTTTACTTCCTGGTTTACAGGTCTAAGTTATTTTTTTTAAAAACCCTGTCTGCCCTATAGCTTGATCTAACCATTGGGCCAGACGCTACTTCTAGGAAACCTTTTTTTAGACCAATCTTGCGATATTCTTCAAACTGCTGTGGTGTAACAAATCTCTCCACACTTAAATGATGTTTTGTGGGCTGCATATACTGCCCTAAAGTAATCACATCGATACCTGCTTCTCTTGCATCATCCATAGTCTTATATATTTCTTCATCTGTTTCACCTAAACCAACCATAATACTAGTTTTAGTCAAAACATTTGGCGATTTTCTTTTCACATATTTTAAGAAATCTAAAGTTTGCCAATATCCAGCTCTTGGATCACGCACAGGATGTGTCAAACGTTCTACTGTTTCAATATTTTGTGCAATTACATCTACTTTTGTATTGATAATTTTATCAACATTTTCTTTAACCCCAGCAAAATCAGGTGTCAAAGCTTCTACTTTGATATTCTGATCACTATCTTTGATAGCAGTGATTGTCTTTGCATAATGCCCAGCCCCACCATCTTCTAAGTCATCACGATCTACAGATGTAAGTACTACATATTCTAAATTCATTAACTGAACACTTTTGGCTGTATTGCTTGGCTCATCATGATCTAACCAACCTTTTGGATTACCTGTATCTACAGAACAAAACTTACATGCTCGAGTACAAACAGCGCCCATTAACATGATTGTTGCCGTACCATGAGACCAACATTCATTAATATTAGGACACTTAGCCTCCTCACATACGGTTGCTAATTTATGTTTCTTTGTTATTGACTTAACTTTCAAATACTCTTTAGAATCTTGTCTTTGTACTTTTAACCAATCTGGTTTACGTATATGTACAGAATTTTCTTTTTTGTTTCTAATTCCATCTTTAACTGCATGAAAGCCATGGTCAGTAGTATATTTATTACCACTTTCAACCTTCACTTTTATACTAGATATTTCTTTCATAATATTGCTAATAGCATAAATTTTAGTACATTATAAAAGATAAACCACTATTTATAAATAGTTTAATGAGTATTCATCGAAGCTATTTATAAATATTTAATACATTGAAAAGCAAATAAATCACTCCAAGTTGACTATATATATTAAATTGTATATATTGCTGACTTATCTTAATAAGATGTAACCTTTCATATGCCAATTTTTACAAAAAATAATATAAATATTAATTATGATATCATAGGAAACGGAGAGCCTTTACTTTTAATAGGAGGGCTAACAACAGATAAAAAAGTATGGTCAGAAATGCTGCCTTTCTTAGAATCTTCATTTCAATTAATCTTACCTGATAATCGTGGCGCGGGATGCTCAACTCAAGGTAACTTAGACTTTAATATATCCGATATGGCTAATGATATGGTAGACCTACTAGATCACTTAAATATAACTAATATTGCTGTAGTAGGACATTCTATGGGTGGAATGATTTTACAAGATATTTGTATTCGTTTTCCACAAAGAATAAAAAAAGCTATAATTGCTGGAGCTGCTGCAAAAATTCCATATCATATAAGTTTACATCTTGATTCTACAATAAGACTTAATCAAGAATCTGTTAGTTTAGATACAACCTTAGCAACCGTTTTTCCTTGGATATATGCAGAAACTTTCTTATTAAATCAAAATAAGGTAAAAATAGAAATAGACAAAATAAAAACAAATAAGTATCCCCAAAGCTCTATAGGTTATATAAGCCAAATTAAGGCAATCAAAAAATATGATAGTCGTAATAACCTTAAGAAAATTATTTGCCCTACCTTATTAATTGCAGGAAGTGATGATATTTTAATTACACCAGAGATAATACATAAACAACTATATGAAAATATTAAGCTAGCCGAATTTAAAATTTTATCAAACTGCGGACATATGTTTCATAAGGAACAACCTAAAGAATTTGCAAGTCTTATAAATGATTTTTTATAAACTTATACCTATATAGTTAGGTATAATCATACTCCCTACCTAAATCAACTTTAAATTAACAATTTGAACAAATTAGTAAAAACCTTTAGACTTATGTGAGATACAGAACTAAAGGAGATATTGTATGTTATCTAAAAAATTACTTGAATCCCTAAATGAACAGTTTAACTATGAACTAGAATCAGCTAACATCTATTTAGCTATGGCTGGATATACAGAAGATCTTGGATTAGGTGGTTTTACTAATTGGTTTATGGCTCAATATGAAGAAGAGCTCTTCCATGCTAAAAAAATTATGAAATTCATAAATGATAAAAATGGTCGTATTGAAGTTAGGGCAATATCAGCACCCAAAAATAATTTCAATTCATTACTAGAAGCTTTTGAATCAACTTTAAAACACGAAGAAGAAGTCACAGCTAAGCTTTATGAACTAATGGATATAGCTCTATCAGAAAATGAACACTCTACTAAAAGCTTCTTACAATGGTTTATAGATGAGCAAGTTGAAGAAGAAGCTACAGTTTGTGACATGATCAACAAAATCAAGCTAGTTAAAGATAGTGGTTTATACTTACTTGATCAAGAAGCTGCTAAAAGAAATTTTAAAGCAATTAACCCACTATAAATCTATACAAAATCAATATTTCTTTTTTTCATAAATCTAATTATAAAGTACGCAACAATAAGAATAAAAATACCTACATATATAACTACTATACTAGTATTAAAAAAGTAATTTTTATATATAGTTAATCCGATAGTTATTTGACAATAATGTTATAATATTTAGAAAAAATGTCATCATATAGCCAAGATTTCAGAGATATCGTAATAACTAAATATAAAGAAGGCCTAACAGACAAAGAGCTAAGTAATTTTTTTAATATAGATATCCGTACTACTAGATCTTGGATAAACTTATACGAGACAACTGGTGATTATAAATCTAAGCAAGGCTTGGGTTGCGGTAGAGTAGCAACCTTTACAGATAAGGAAGCGATAGAAAGCTACTTAAGAACATATCCAGATGCAATGGCTTTAGATATTAGAGAAGCATTAGCTCCTGAAATACCTAGAAGCACATTTTATGATTGTCTTACCAGACTTGGTTTTAGTTTTAAAAAAAGACACCTAAATATAAGCAAAGAAAAGAACAAGATAGGCAAAGTTTTATAGAGGTTGTTGAGACTATTGAACCTAACAAACTTGTATATTTAGATGAAATGGGTATGGATAATAAACAGTCTGTACTAAGAGGATGGTCTCTTGTTGGTAAACCTAGCTATGGTGAAGTTATTGCTTATCAAACTCAGAGAAAAAGTATAGTTGCTGGTTATAACTATTTAGAAAAGAAGATTATAGCACCGCTAGAGTATACTGGATATACAGATACTCAAATTTTTAATCAGTGGTTTGAAGAGCATTTATGTCCTGAGTTAATTCCAAAGACTACTGTTGTTATGGATAATGCTAGTTTTCATAAGTCTCCTAAATTGGCTAAAATAGCAGAGAAGTTTGATATACAGATACTATACCTTCCTGCTTATTCTCCTGATTTAAATCCTATAGAAAAAATTTGGGCCAATTTTAAAAGAATTTTAAGAAAAGTAAATAATTCTTTTGATAATTTATCTGATGCTATTACTCACGTCTTTAGCACAATATTATCAGATTAACTATACTAATACCAGCAACAACTACATTTGCATAGTCTGGATAGTGATAACAAACCACCGTAAAGACATATACTATTACTATATAGCTAATAACTATGCATTTAGCTTTAGAAGTCATAGTTTTTTTATCGATATCAACAACAACATTGTCATATATTTTGTATCTATAACTAAAGTTTAGTATCGCTAATAACTTCCCTATAAATACAATAGCTAAAACAGCTAATGCCCCAAACTTATATCCCATTAGCATAGGCGCAATAATAAATGCTAACAAACTACCTAAATTAATAGCTATATAGAACATAGTCATAGCTCCTTTAGCATGTACCGGATCTTCACTATAAATTTTAGATACCATAGCTGATGCTGTGCCCATTTGCAATGAGCCACATACAGGTATTAATGCAAAAGCAAATATAAAAAACTGATTACTTACGTGTACTAAAAAACCACTCAAAAATACAAACAAAAATGCAAAAGCAAGTAATAAACTTCCTAAAAATATAGATCGACGTAATCCAAGGTATTTATCTGCTATAAACCCTCCTATCATTACTACTGCATAAATCATAGCTTTATATATGCCTTGAAATGAATACGCATAACTTTCTGAGAAGCCTATTCCATATTCCATTGCTGATTTTGTAAGGTATAAAATTAATATAGCACTAAAACTATAAGTAGCAAATTGCCCCCAAAAAGTAATCGCTGCTATTGTAAAGCTTTGTTTTGATTTTAAATCATTTAACATCGTGGTTTCCAAAAACAATAAAAATCTATATTAATATTTTTTGTACAAAATAAGTAGCTATATTAATACTTTTTATGCTTTATCTAAGAAACTAAATAAGTTTATCTAATTTTGATAAATGGTATAATTAGCTATCTCAAGTTAGTTAATTGCTATTTATTAAAATGAAAATATACTTATATCATCACTGTCAGTTTTGTATAAAAGTAAGATTAATTGCTGATTTAAGCAACTTAAATTATCAAATAGTTTTTTTAGCTAATGATGATGAAAAAGCACATATTGATAAAATAGGCTTAAAACAAGTTCCTTTCTTAGAAAATAGAAATAACAACTTTATCAAAGAAAGTGATGAAATATGTAAGTATATTGCTCAAATTCAAAAATTTGATATTGAAAAATCTACTCTTAATAATTCTGTACAAGCTAATATTGAAGAATTATCTCAGCACTATCGTAGAATAGTCTACCCTAGAATACCGCATCACCCTAAAAATGAATGTGATTTTCCAACTCAAAGTGCCAAGGATTATTTTATCAAAAAAAAATCTCAATATATTAGGGATATGGATACTTTATTAAAGAACCCTCCTTATGATTCACTGATAGCAATAAATAAAATTCTTGCTAAAATAGACCCTTTTATCAAAACCCCGTTTATCAATGGAGATAAATTTTCATGGGATGATATAAATATTTTTCCAATATTTTTTATACTAACCATGGCAAAAGGATTAATTGAAATTCCAAAAAACATAACTAAATATATTAAATATATTGAAACCAAAACAAATATAGAGCTATATTAAAATGATAATATCAGTAGAGACGATTGATAAAACACTACCACAAACACAATGCCAAAAATGCACCTATGCAGACTGCTATAGCTATGCTAAAGCTATAACAAATGGCGAAAAACATAATAAATGTATAACTGGCGGCGAAAAAACTCTAAAAGAACTATCAAAGCTTTTAAATAAGCCAAAGATCTCTTTAGATAATTCTCTTGGAAATGAGAAATCCAGATCCATTGCTAAAATAGATGAATCAATGTGTATTGGTTGTGAAAAATGCTTACTTGCTTGCCCAGTAGATGCTATTATTGGCACAAAAAAGCTAATGCACACCATTATAGAATCTGAATGTACAGGATGTGAACTCTGTATAGAACCTTGTCCAATGGATTGCATCTCATTAATAAAGCTTAAAGAAGAGAATCAACCTGAGAATCTCTTAGCTGAAAATTATGAAAAACAAAAAAATCTCTACCGTGAAAGATATGAATTCCATAAAAAAAGAACTGAGCAGGAAAAAATAAAACAACGAGATGTCTATAAGAATATTGCATTAGCTCAAAATATTGATAAAAAAGCTTATATTGCAGCTTCTTTAGCAAAGTTTAAAAATAAGAAAAAAGTCTCTAGCTAAATGAATAGACAAAAACGGATCCAAATTTTTGAAACTTGGAAACAAAATGATCCTAATCCAACTACTGAATTAGAATTCACATCTACTTTTGAGCTTTTAATAGCTGTTATTTTATCTGCTCAAGCTACCGATGTTAGTGTAAATAAAGCAACTAAAATCTTATATAAAATCGCAAACACTCCCGAGCAGATATATGCACTAGGTGAGCAAAACCTAACCAAATATATTAAGTCAATTGGACTATACAAAACTAAAGCTAGAAATGTTATTTCAACCTGTAAAGACTTAGTCGAAAAATTCAATAGCCAAGTTCCTGATAACCTTGATGATTTGGTATCATTAGCTGGCGTAGGAAGAAAAACAGCTAATGTAATTCTAAACACTGCTTTTGGTAAACTAACAATGGCTGTCGATACACATATTTTTAGACTTGCAAATCGTATTCCACTTGCTAAGGGCAAAAATGTAAATGAAGTAGAAAAAAAACTTATACGTGTGATCCCTAAGGAGTATTTACTAAATGCGCACCACTGGATAATACTCCATGGTAGGTACATTTGTACCGCACATAAACCAAAGTGCCGAAATTGCATAATCTATGATTATTGCGAATTTAAAGATAAGGAAAAATATTTATGATTTTTTCTCAAGACAGATATGAACTACGTAAGATTTTTATTGATAGTTGGGATAAGTTCCAAAATAAACAACCGTTAACGGTTATCGAAGAGCAGATTTCAAGAATTATAGAACTTCATCCAGAATATCATAAACACATAAATATCATTAATATTGATAAGGATTATTCACCAGAAATGGGACAAATAAATCCTTTTTTACATATAAGCTTGCATCTAGCAATAGTTGAACAAGTTCAAACAAATAGACCTCTAGGGATAAACTCCATATATCCACAATTACTTAGAAAATATAATAACGATGAACATAAAGTACATCATATTATGATAGACTATTTAGCAGAAGAAATGTGGAAATCACAAAAATATAATACTTTTCCTGATGAAAAAAACTATTTAATAAAACTACAGGAACTAATACTTAAATAAGATGATTAAAAACATAAAAACCGCAAAGGTTAATATACATTTTAAGCAACCTAATGGTCTACATATAATAGCTTTTATGACTTTTTGTTTATGTATCTGTATTGCACCATTTATTACTATTTTAAATCAGTATGGTGATATTAATCTTTTTTATAATCGTAATGACCATCTTTTTGTGATTTTTTTTGCTGGAGTTTTTGGCTGTATCAGTAACTATCTTTTTGGTTCAACCAAATCAATTGTGCATGGTCTACAGTTTATTATAATAGCTGTAATATTATCTTTTATACAAAATATAATTCTATTTAGCTGTGCAATCTTATGGGTAGGTCTTGCAATTGTAATTGTAAACCTTCTTTTTAGTTTAAGTGCTTTTTATCTTAAAACTGATTTACGTCGCATATATGGATTTATAGGAGTATATTCTAGTGCTTTACTAGGAGTTTCTACAGGTATTTTATTTGATTTTATAATTTTTAAAGACATGTATCATTTTAAACTATTCTATCTCTTTGTAATCGTCTTCTTATTAGTTTTTTTTCTAAAAAATAGCTATAGATTAAATACCTCTTTAACTAATAAAACAGAACGTGTTGACATTAGTTTTTATGGAGTTTTAATCATTTTTTTTATTTTTGCATTTATACTTTTTTATTTATTATTAGATTTAAATATTTTCAGTATTATAAATATCATAGTACTACCTATATCTTTAATATTTCTACACGTCCTTACAATATCTAATAATAAAGAAAATGGTGTTAATCTTTTAAAATATGTATATTTTAGCTTAGCTCTTATTATTATAAATAAGATTATGTACCTTATTTTTCTTAAATATGGAAGTCAAATAGATCCTATTTATCTTAACTCTGCAACTAGTACTCTACTATTTTTATTGGCTGCGTACACACTATGTGTTGTAATATATGCAGGATGGAGATTTAAGCTTATAACACTGCGTATCGAGTCATTAATAAATTCAAATCTAATTAAAGTAATGCTCTACATTGAAGTGGTAAAAATTTTGATACTTGTTTTAGCTGTGATTACTCCGAGTGCTTTTGCAACTAACCTAATGTTTATAATCGCAACACTGCTTACATTAGTTTTAAATATTTTTATCATACCAATATATTTTTCTTTAGGTAAAATACTAGCTGGTGGAAAAAATGAAACAATCACAACCATATTATTATACTTAATATTCTCATCATTAATATTCGTATCATTCTTATATGATATTTCTATTACGATCTAAACAATAAAATAATTTCTTGTAAAATTACTATCACACCCCATACTTAAGATTACACAAGTATGATATAATTCTCACTTAATAAGCTTTTACTAAAATTATATATAATAATTTCAAAAGGAGAAAAAAATGAACAACTTCAATAATAACACTCGTGTTATTGACTCAATGTCTCAAGAGTCTGCTTTAAGAGCTAATAAGGTTTTAAGAAATACTTATTGGCTTCTTTCTATGACCTTATTATTTAGTGCTTTCACAGCTTTTATAGCAATGAATACAGGTGCTGGATTCATAAACCCAATCATAATGCTCGTGGTTTATATTGGCTTACTATTTGGTATTAATGCAACTAAAAACTCACCATGGGGTATAGTTTTAACATTTGCACTAACTGGATTATTAGGATACTCATTAGGACCTATTTTAAATATGTACATACATCAATTTAAAAATGGTGCTGAATTAATAATGATGGCTTTCGGTACTACTGGACTTATATTTTTAGGTTTAACAGCTGTAGCTATGAGCCCTGCTAGAAACTTCAACAGAGTTGGTTCTTTCTGTGCTATTGGTGCTATAGTTGCAATTGTGGCTCTAGTATTAAACATTTTCTTACAAATTCCTGCTTTAGGGTTTGTTATATCACTAGTTTTTGCTTTTATCTCTGGTGGTTTCATCTTATGGCAAACTAATGCTATTGTTAGAGGTGAAGAAACTAATTATATTTTAGCCACTGTAAATATTTATGTTTCACTATTTAATATCTTTGTAACTCTATTACAAATCTTTGGCGCTGTCGCTGGTGATAGAGACTAATTTATATTATCATTTATCTTAAAAGTTCTAATTTAAAAATTTCTAATGCTAAATAATCAAATATCTACAAAGGATACTATTGTATCTAATGCATATGGATCTTCTTTTAGTATCTTGTTTAATGAATATTTAAAACAAAGTACTGAAGTCAATTTAATAATTACTGAAGATTCTCAACAAGCCCATAGGATATATAAAGAGTTAAAATATCTCAATAATAATTCAAAAATAGAAATATTATATTTCCCTAGCTTGGAGATACTTCCTTACGATAGGTTTTCTGCAGCTATCGACATTATATCTAGACGCCAAGAAATTTTACATAAACTAACACAATACCCAAAAAATATTCTGGTTATTACAAGCATATCTAATACTTTAAGAAAACTAGCTCCTACTAATTTTATAAAAGAATATAGTTTTATACTAAAAACCAATGATTTTTTTAATATATCTAAACAAAAAACTTTACTTACTGAGGCTGGATATAATTTAGTCAATAATGTTTTTGAAAAAGGTGAATTTAGTATTCGTGGCAGTATTATTGATATTTTTCCTATTGGGTCAAAAATAGCCTATAGAATAGATTTGTTTGATGATGAAGTTGACTCTATTAAAGAGTTAGATATAGAGACTCAGCGTTCTGGTAAAGAAATAAAATATATTAATATAATGCCCTCTCATGAGCTTATTTATAATAAACACAATACTTTTTTTGCTCTAGATAAATTAAAAAACTTATGTAGTAAAAATGCTCTTGATTCAACTATTGCAACATTTATAGAAAATAATGAGTATTTTAGTGGTATTGAATTTTATCTACCTTTATTTTATAAAAAACTCACTAGCCTCTTTGAATACCTTCCAAAATCTGCAAATATTCATTTAGTCGACAATATCAACAACTCTATCGAAGCTTTTACAGAAGAGCTTAATTTTAGATATAATGAACTTAAACATGATATTGATAGACCAATCCTACCTTATCAAGATATTTTTTACTCTCAAAAAGAAATTAAAACTATATATGAACAGTATAAAAATGTTAAATGGTCGCAAGAAGCTAAATCAAAATCTAAAATATTAAATGTAGATCATTTAGAAAAAATTTCTGCAAACTATAAATTATCAAATGCTTTTAGAGACTTACAGCAATTTATATCTAAATCAAAATTCGAAAAAGTAATTTTTTCAACTGATTCAAATGGTCGTGCTGAAGTTCTATTAGAGCATCTAAATAAACTACATTTAGATATACAAATCTCTAAAAGTTTTGATGATGCTTTAGGCTCTAATAATAAATTTTGCCTTATAATATCTCCTTTTCAAGAAGGTGTCATTATAAGCAAAAAAATAGCTATAATCACAGAGATGGATCTGTTTCCTGAACACATCCAAAATACTACAAAAATTTCCGAACACGATCATCACCCTACTGTTGATCTTAAAGATCTAACCGACCTAAAACAAGGTATGCATGTTGTACATATTGATCATGGTATTGGTAGATATGAAGGCTTAGAAAGCATCGAATTAAATGGTAGAAAAGATGAATTTATTTTACTTAAATATGCGAATGATACCAAAATCTATGTACCTATAACATCACTAAATCTAATCTCTATTTACAATACCTCTCTTACGGAAAAAATAGCCTTAAATAGACTTGGTTCAGACAAATGGAAAAAGCAAAAAGAAAAAGCCATCAAAAAAATTATTGATGTTGCAGCAAATCTTTTAGAAATATATGCAAAGAGAAAGATGCGTCAAGGTTTTAGTAATTTATTAGACGAAGAGGAATATCTCCGATTTTGCGCTGATTTTCCTTATGAAGAAACTCCAGATCAGCTTTTAGCTATCAATGATGTTTTTAAAGATATGATATCTATAAAACCTATGGATAGATTGATCTGTGGAGACGTAGGTTTTGGTAAGACCGAGATAGCAATGCGAGCAGCATTCTTAGCTATACACAATCAAAAACAAGTTGTAATTTTAGTACCTACAACTATTTTGGCTCAACAACATTACAACAGCTTTAAAGATAGATTTGCAAATACTGCTGCAAATATAGAGGTTATTACTCGTTCAAAAACAGCAAAAGACCAAGAAGAGCTTTTTGAAAAATTAAAAAAGGGTTCTGTAGATATAATCATTGGCACGCATAAATTGATTTCTTCAAAGATAGATTTTAAAAACTTAGGTCTACTCATTATCGATGAAGAACACCGCTTTGGGGTAACTCAAAAAGAAAAATTAAAAGCACTAAAGGCAGAAATAGATATTTTAACAATGTCTGCGACTCCTATTCCTCGTAGTTTAAGTATGGCTTTTTCATCACTAAGAGATTTATCAATTATTGCTTCTCCACCAGCAAAACGCCTATCTGTTAAAACATTTGTTAAAGAATATGATAATAATATTATTTGTGAAGCAGTAAGTCGAGAAACTATTCGTGGTGGACAAATTTTTTACCTTTATAATAAGGTCGATACGATCCAAAGGAAAAAAGAGATTCTACAAGAATTATTTCCTCGTTTGAGAGTAGCTATAGCTCATGGACAAATGAGTGAAAAAGAAATTCAAAAGATTATGTTTGATTTCAAACACAATAAATATCATATACTACTTTGCACTACTATTATCGAAACAGGTATTGATATCCCTAATGCCAATACCCTTATTATAGAAAATGCTAACAACTTAGGCTTAGCTCAACTTCATCAACTAAGAGGGAGAGTTGGTCGTGCTCATCATCAAGCTTATGCCTATATGTTAATACCTAACGAAGCCAGTATAACTAAAGATGCAATAAAAAGACTTGACGCTATTAGTACTACGGAATCTTTAGGAGGTGGTTTTACTCTAGCAAATCATGACTTAGAAATACGTGGGGCTGGTGAAATACTAGGTAAAGAACAAAGCGGCAATATTGATGGTATCGGCCTAAATTTATATATGGATTTATTGGATAAAACTATAATCAATCTTAAAGCTGGTAAAGAATTAAATATTGAAGAAATTGTTAACTCTGCAGTTTGTGAGGTTGAACTAAATATCCCAACACTAATTCCTGATTATTATATAAATGATGTAAACACCCGCCTAAATATATATAAACGTATTTCAAAAGCTAGCCATAATGACTTAATAAATATTAAAATTGAGCTTATTGATCGCTTTGGCAAGCTTCCTCTTGAGGTTACATACTTGCTGAAAGTAGCACATCTAAAAATAGATGCTATAGAGCTTGGTATTAGTCAAATAAAAATGTTTGCCACATCAGGAAAAATCAATTTCTCTGATACTACAAGGTTTGAACCTCAAAAACTCATAAAGCTTATTCAGTCTCAATCCGCTAATTTTAGACTTACAAAAGAACAAAACTTACTAATTACAAAAGCTTCAAAAACTGCTGAGCAACGAATATATTTTATAAGTAATTTTTTAAAAAAAATCGGCTAAAATAGTATTTTATAGATACCAAGAATCAAGCTTTTGTTGTAGCTTGTCTAATCCAAACTTATTTAATGATGAGAATAACTGATAAGATATTTTATCAGTAGAAATAAAAGTTTTTAAAAAGCTTTCGATCATTCTAGTTGCCTGAGCTTTTTCTTTATTATTTAGTTTATCTGCTTTTGTAAGTAATATATGCAGGTTAAGATCAAAAGATATTGCCATTTCTATCATTAAAGAATCAAATTCTTTTAAAGCATGGCGAGAATCTACTAGAAGTATGATACCACCCAAGCACTGCCTAGATGTTAAATAATGTTCCATCTCACTTTGCCATTGTTTCTTAATCTTCTCCGAAACTTTTGCATAGCCATATCCAGGTAAATCAACTAATCTTTTATTATCGCCAAGATCAAACAAGTTTATTAGCTGCGTTCTACCAGGTGTTTTACTCACTCTAGCAAGCCCTTTATGGTCAGTAAGGGTATTTAATGCACTAGACTTACCAGCATTAGAACGCCCAGCAAAAGCCACTTCTACTCCGGTATCTTCAGGAAGCTGTGACACTTTAGCAGCTCCCATAATATATTCTGCTTTACTATAATTCATAATTGATACTCTAATTTTATTTTTTCAAACAAACAATAACATGCAGTATCAATCATTAGAAAAACTTTTTCAAAATTATCTTCATAATAAGGGTCTGGCACATCAGTTAAAGAGATTGTTGGAGCATACTCAAGTATTTTAGATACTTTTGAAAAATCCGAATATGGAAACATTTGCTGCATGGTATCAATATTCTCCTGATCCATAGCTATAATATAATCATATTTATCAAAATCAGATTTTTCTAATTGTTGTGATACTTGGTCTGATAAATCACAATCATATTTCTTTGCCATCTCTTGTGAGCGTATATCAGCACTATCACCTTCATGCCCCCACTTACGTGAGCTTGTTCCACACGATGATATCTCTATAGAGTCTGCAAAATTATGTTTTTTTACAATATCTTTAAAAATAGCATGTGCAGTTGGCGAACGACAAACATTTCCTTTACAGACAAAGAGTACTTTAACCTTTTCCATAATTTACTTAGCCTCTTTCATAGCTTTAGCTAATTTACTCGATGATTCTAATTTAAAACCTTGAAAAAACTTGCTATCAGGTTTAAGCATAAACACAACTTCATTTTTACCATCAAAGCTCTTCTTATAAGAATTCATACTCTTTAAAAATTCATATAATGGAATAGATGCTGCATATGTGTCTGTAAATATCTTAGCTGCTTTACCATCAGCTTCTGCACGAATAGTTTTTGATTCTTTCTCTGCTTCAGCCATAGTTACAGTAACTTTAGCATCTGCAGCAGCTTTAATCTTCTCAGCCAACTGCAGACCTTCTGCTCGTATTGATGCGGCTACTTTATGACGTGATGATCTCATTCTTTGATAAATAGAATCAGTAACTGTATCAGGTAAATCTATCTGCTTAACTCTAACATCAATTATAGACACCCCAATCTGTTTAGCTTGTTTTTCAACACTTTTCGTCAAAGCTATCATAAGTTTATCGCGATTATTATTAATAAGACTTTGGATATCATTATTACCAACTTCCGCACGCAATGAAGATTCAAGGAATTGTTTTAGCAAAGTCTCTGCTCTATCTACGCTACCACTTGTGCTAGTAAAAAATTTAGAAATATTATTGTCACTAATTTTCCAGACAACATAAGCATTAATCAATACATCTTTTTGTTCTTTAGTAACTACTCTTGCAGAATCTGCTTCTAATATGCGATTACGCATATCATAAGTCTTAACAGTATCGAGAAATGGTATTTTAATATGTATGCCTGGTTCAAATTCTTCAACCTTACTATTATTATCTTTAACTAACTCACCAAGTCTAAGCAATACTGCCTCATCACCTTGTTTGACAATAAATTTAGTGCTTAAAAGTACTATAAAAACTAACACCACAAGTACTAAGACTATTTTAAAAAATTTACTCATCTTAGTTTCCTCCTTGTGTATTTGGTAATAATGCTTGTTTTTGTGCATTATCTAAACCATAAAAGATGTTTTTAGCACCATCACCATCAATAAGGAATATCTTATTATGCTGAAGAACTTCAGATATAGTATTAAAATACATTTGATTAGTAACAATATCTGGATTTTTCTTATAAATTGGTAATAGCTGATCAAACTGTGCTGTTTCACCTTGAGCTTCTAATACTATTTTTTGCTTATATGCATTCGCTTGATCAAGTATTCTCTGCGCCTTACCTTGAGCTACTGGCACTATTCTATTTGCATAACTCTCAGCATCATTTTGCTCTCTCTCACGATCTTCACGAGCTTTAATCACATCATCAAAAGCACTCTTAACGGCATCAGGAGCTTGAGCTGGTTGCATTATAACTTCACTCACATAAATACCTGTTTTATAAGTCTTTAATAAATTTTCCATTTCTTTACGGACTTGTTGAGTTATTACAGCTCTATTTGTCGTTAAAATCTGCTCAAGTTTATTTTCTCCTACAACCTGTCTCACTGCACTTTCTAAAGCTTGTTGCAGTAACTTTATAGGATTTGTATTTGCAAATAAATAGTCTTCCAAATTAGAAATACGATACTGTACAGTAAATGAAATATGTACAATATTTTCTTCAGAAGTTAGCATATCTCGCTTTAGTGAAGTTGTTTTTAGTTCTTGAACATTCTCTTTTTTCACTTTATCAAGCCCAATTGGATACCAATGTAATCCAGGCTCTACCATTTTAGAGAACTTACCAAGCCTAAGTACTGCTGCTTGTTCTGCTGGCTGTACAATATAAAAACCAAACCCTACCCATGCTGCAATAAGAACTACAATAATTATAGTTGCTATCTTCTTAATAGGTGGAGCTTGAAAAGTAGGTTTGTTTTTATCGGCATTTTTTGAAAAAATACTCTCACTATCATCACTATTGTTTTTTTTCTTTTTACCAAAAAACTTCTTAATTAGCTCTTCTATATCTGGGGGTCCTTGCTCTGAGTTTTTACTCCAGAACCATTTCTTTTTTATTTTTTTTATCATGCACTAATCTTCCTATACTTTTAAAAATAGTATTTTCCATTTACACCGTACCTATTATATCTAAAAAAATCTACATTTTTTGCACTATCTACAAATAATTTATAAATGCTTGGTAAAGCTATATTGAATAACTAGGTTTATAACACTAAAATTTAACTAGAGATAGTATAAATTAAAGGAGTAAGTATGAGAATTGCAATCAATGGATTGGGTATAGCAGGTTCAACTTTAGCATGGTGGCTTAGAGAGTATGGATTTGAGCCAATCATTTTTGAAAAATTTCCTGAAATTAGAACTGGGGGTCATTTGGTTGATTTCTGGGGTCCTAGCTGTGAAATAATGAAAAAAATGGAGCTTTTTGAGCAGTTAAAAGATAAAGCATATAAAATAAAAAATATTCACTGTTTCAATCAAGATGGCAGAAGATCCTCAAAAGTTGATATTTCAACTTTAATCAAGAATAATTATGATGAGTTTTTAAGCGTTAAACGTGGGGATATCTCTTCAACAATATATAAAGCCTGTCAAGGTATAGATACCAGATTTGATACAACAATTGAAAATATCAAAGAAACAAAAGATATTATTATTGCTGAACTTTCAGATGGCACTAAAGAAGAGTTTGATCTAATAATAGGTGCAGATGGATTACATTCTCATATTCGCTCATTGGTATTTGACAAATCAGAGTATGAAGAATACGATTTAAATAAATATGTTGCCGCTTTTTCATTAAAAGAGTACAAGCATATTGAAAAATTCACTTATGCTATAAGTGTTGGCGATTGCCAACAAGTTGCTAGAGTGTCTCTAAATGAAGATGAAACTCTTATAATGTTTACCCTTGACTCAAGCCTTGTTGATAAGCTTCCAGTTACATTAGAAGATAAGAAACAACTGCTCATATCTACTTTCAAAAACTTCAAATGGGAAACCCCGTACATTCTTAGCATGCTAAATGATGTGGAAGAAATCTATTTTGATAAAGTTAGTCAAATTAAAATGGAAACTTGGCACAAAGGTAGGGTTGCTCTTATTGGTGATGCTGCAGCTTGTCCTTCTGTCTTAATGGGGCTTGGCAGTATATTTGCCATAATTGAAGCCTATATACTTGCTGGTGAGCTTTATAAAGCCAAAGGTGATTATGTTATAGCATTTAATCAATGGCAAAATCAGCTTAAGGATATTATTGATAGAAAACAAAAACTTGGCCTGACAAATTTATCATTAGCCGCTAATGAGGAAATAGCTCATAAATATCTATCTACGATAACAGTTAAAATATCCTCAACGCCTATTATTTCTAAGTTTATTGGTGCTGGAATATTTAATGAATCAATAAAGCTACCTAAATATAAATAAACTCTAAGTTTTAATAAAAAATTGCTCTAAGCTTAGGTTAGATTCTCTTTCAAAACGTAAAAAATCAGCTTCAGATATTTTTATTACTAATAAATAATTACCTTGCTCTGATATAGTTTCTTTATCAACAACTCCTAACTCGTACATCATTGCTCTAAGCTTAGAGTACTTAGAAGGTAGTTCAATTGTTTCGTTAATCCAAGTTTTGTTAAAAAATGCTGCTAAAGATTGATAAAACTTATCAATACCAACGCCATTTTGAGCCGACAAATAAACTCTACCAACAATACTATCTTCGGAATCGTCTAACATTACAAAACCTGGATAAGCATTTTCAAGTTTATCTATCTTATTATAGACACAAATCATCTTTTTATCTTCTATACCAATTTCTTTCAAGACTTTTTCTACTTGCTCAATATAGCCTTTGTGATCTTCATCAGCATAATCAATCACATGTACTAAAAGATCAGATTCTATAGCTTCTTCTAAGGTGGCATGAAAAGCTTCTACCAAATTATGTGGTAAATTTTTTATAAACCCTACTGTATCAGAAAATATAACTTCCCCTAACTTTGGTACATTTACCTTACGCAATGTTGGGTCAAGAGTGGCAAATAATTGATCTTTGACTAAAACCTGAGCATTTGTGATCTCATTAAATAAAGTTGATTTTCCAGCATTTGTATACCCCACAAAAGAAATCGTTGGAATATTATTCTTTTTACGTGAAGATCTACTTAAATCACGATGATGCTTTACTTTATCTAATTTTTGAATAATTTGCTTAATACGTTGCCGGATAAGTCTTCTATCTATCTCTAACTGCGTCTCACCTGGCCCACCTCTCACACCAATACCACCTTTTTGTCTCTCAAGGTGAGTCCATCCTTTTACTAGTCTGGTAGATTGATAATTAAGCTGAGCAAGTTCAACTTGTAGTTTACCTTCATAAGTTTTAGCACGTAATGAGAATATTTCTAGAATAAGTCTAGTTCTATCCATAACTTTACATTCAAGAAATTTTTCTATATTACGTTCTTGAGATGGACTTAATGGATGATTAAACACAACTAAATCTGCTTTTATTTCATCGCGCTTATTTTTTATCATTTCCATTTTACCCATACCACAAAAATACTTGATATCAGGTTCAGGGTGATTGAAATCTAAATTCTCTAAAACAACTTTATCTGCTGCCGACACTAAGCCCTCAAGCTCAGATAAATCAGCATTTAGATAACGATGATATTTAAAATTTATATTTACAAGCAAGCACTTACTGCCAGCTTTATAAGATTCGAAAAATTCCATCAATCTCTCCGAATGGAATTATTAAAGAAAAAAGAGAGGATATTATTACTCGTTAGCATTACCTTCATTCTCTTGAACTTCAAGATCATCAGAATGTACATCATTAACATTCTCATCTTGTTCATCATTTTGATTTTGGTGATACGGATTAAAAGAGCTATAAACCATTCTTACACTTTTAGCTGGTACTATAGTAGAAATAGCATGCTTGTAAACCATTTGATTTACAGTATTTCTAAGTACAATACAAAATTGATCAAACGCTTCTACTTGACCTTGTAATTTAATACCATTTACTAGGTATACAGATACACTTACTTTTTCTTTTCTTAGCGCATTCAAGAACGGGTCTTGTAGAGATGATATTCTAGACATTGTTTCACTTCCTTTTAGTTATTTTATTATTTTTATTATTTTATCAAGTTTAACAATTAAACTTCGCGATACATTCTAACAATATTCTAGCTTATCAGCAAATTTATTTGACTAAATTAATCGCTACAATCAGGATTAAGAGCACTACAGTTAACTTCCTTATGATTGCTACTAGTAGATATTCCTCCTATGATAACCTCTTTATCTGATGTAGCTGTGCGCAAAACTGTTGAAATCTCAATATTACTCATTCCACCGTTATTTGTGATTACAACCCCAGTAATTTTATAGAAAGTTGATACTAGGTTTGAATTAAATAAAATCATAGTAGATACGGGTGATGATTGAGTCTTGACATTAGTCCGTGCTTTGCAAATAATATGATTTGCCTCATTTATCTGAGAGTCTTGCTCTACAGACGTATAAATATACATAGTATTTTCTTGAGAATATTTCATTAAAATATCAAATGATTTTTTATTTATTTGATTAAATATTAGGTTATATTTATGAGATCCTTTTTTAACTATTACATCCTCACTGGCATAATATAGTTAATCTGATAATATTGTGCTAAAGACGTGAGTAATAGCATCAGATAAATTATCAAAAGAATTATTTACTTTTCTTAAAATTCTTTTAAAATTGGCCCAAATTTTTTCTATAGGATTTAAATCAGGAGAATAAGCAGGAAGGTATAGTATCTGTATATCAAACTTCTCTGCTATTTTAGCCAATTTAGGAGACTTATGAAAACTAGCATTATCCATAACAACAGTAGTCTTTGGAATTAACTCAGGACATAAATGCTTTTCAAACCACTGATTAAAAATTTGAGTATCTGTATATCCAGTATACTCTAGCGGTGCTATAATCTTCTTTTCTAAATAGTTATAACCAGCAACTATACTTTTTCTCTGAGTTTGATAAGCAATAACTTCACCATAGCTAGGTTTACCAACAAGAGACCATCCTCTTAGTACAGACTGTTTATTATCCATACCCATTTCATCTAAATATACAAGTTTGTTAGGTTCAATAGTCTCAACAACCTCTATAAAACTTTGCCTATCTTGTTCTTTTCTTTGCTTATATTTAGGTGTCTTTTTTAAAAACTAAAACCAAGTCTGGTAAGACAATCATAAAATGTGCTTCTAGGTATTTCAGGAGCTAATGCTTCTCTAATATCTAAAGCCATTGCATCTGGATATGTTCTTAAGTAGCTTTCTATCGCTTCCTTATCTGTAAAGGTTGCTACTCTACCGCAACCCAAGCCTTGCTTAGATTTATAATCACCAGTTGTCTCGTATAAGTTTATCCAAGATCTAGTAGTACGGATATCTATATTAAAAAAATTACTTAGCTCTTTGTCTGTTAGGCCTTCTTTATATTTAGTTATTACGATATCTCTGAAATCTTGGCTATATGATGACATTTTTTCTAAATATTATAACATTATTGTCAAATAACTATCGGATTAACTATAGGTGATTTTTTACCTGCCATTATATCTTTGGCATTTACTATAGGATCAAAATAATTTGCATAGTAACGAGATATAGTCTCAGGAGTAACTGCTCGCTGATATGAGTAAACATAATCCTCAGCTGTTACAGGCTCGCCATCTGACCATTTAGCATTTTTCCTTAGATTAAACACATAGGTTAATCCATCTTTAGAAGCACTCCAGCTCTTAGCTCCTGTTGCGACAATTTCAGCATTTTGGTTATATGCTACCAAGCCTTCAAATATATCTGCAATAACTCTACTTGAGCTAGTATCACTAGCTTGTTGTGGATCTAATGAAGGCATATCAGATGCTACATTTTCGATTAAAGTATTATGTTTACTGGTAGATTCACCAATAGTGGGTTCATTATCATCCTTTGAACATGAACAAACAAGTAATGATGATGTTATTAGAGATAATAACGCTAATTTTCGCAATATATTTTTCAAAACTAAAACTATTAATTAAACACTAGTAGTTTCAATCTAGTCGATACCTTTAGCGCATTCAATTAATTATACGGTAAAAACATAAAAATTTTTAGCTAGAAAAAAATTGATTTTAAAGAAAAAATAATCTTCTGAAACAGGATATTTTGATAATCACTATATGACTTAATTACATTATCACATACTAAAAAAAGCTAAAACCTTACTCTCTTTATCTGGATCTTCCATAAAAATGCTCTTAAGATCACCTTGCCAATTTCTAATCCAAGTAAGTTGACGTTTAGCAAGCTGACGTGTTGCTACAATACCTTTATTTATGAACTCATCATAGCTAATATCACCATCTAAATACTCCCAAGCCTGTCGATAACCAACACTTCTTATCGCTGTTGTATACTTGGTTAGATTAGGGTTTTTTCGTAGCTCTTTAACTTCATCTAAGAATCCTTGCTCCAACATCTGCTTAAATCTTAGCTCAATATTTTTATGTAATATTGATCTATCATTTGGAACTATTGCACATAGCTTCAATTCTTCTTCCAACCCCCCAAGCTTTGAAGTTTTGATAAGTTTAGAATATGTCTCACCACTTATCATTATCACTTCTAAGGCTCTAAAGATTCTTTGCTGATCATTAGGATTGATTTTCTGTGCAGACTCTAGATCCATTTTTGCTAGATGTTGATGAAGATACTGTAAGCCTTTAGACTCTCTCTCTAATTCTAGTATTTCTCTAATTTCAGCTCGAGATTCTGGCAAATTTGACAACCCTTCTATCAACCCCTTAAAGTAGAGCATAGTTCCACCTACTAGCAATATTTCTTTACCTCTAGACCAAATCTCTCGTTTTAGCTTAGTTACACTAGATATAAACTCTGCTACTGAAAAGCTCTCTACTGGCTCAATGATACCTATAAGATGATGTATAATACCATCTTGCTCTTGTGTACTTGGCTTAGCTGTTCCTATATCCATACCTTTATATACAAGCGAAGAATCGACACTAATAATTTCAGCATTGATTTTTTTAGCTATAGATATTGAAAGAGAAGTTTTCCCAGAAGCTGTTGGTCCAGCAATTGCATATATTTTTTTATTCATTTAGATATTTTTATAGTTAACTGTGATAGTAATATTACGTTTAAGTACCTGCAAATAAAAATCCAATTCAGCTTCTTTATAAGCATTAAGCGCCTGGCTAGGAATTTGATTTTCACTATCAGTTTTTGGTTCAACTTTTATGACTTTATAAATATAAATATCTCCACTTTGAGTTTGGTAACTATGATATTCATCATTACTATTAAACATCACATATTTATTGAATTTCTTACTAAAATTTGTTGAATCATTAGAGATGATAGCCTTACTAAAATCTTGATTAACTTTTTTATTTCTTAATTGCTTCAAAAGTTTTTGTGATTTTTTTATTGCAAGTTCTTTTGATTTTTGTTCAACGAAAGATTCTTTTACTATAGCTTTAACTTCATCAAATTTTTGTGGTGTAGCTTTTTTTGAACTAGATACTTGATATACTAGAACTTTATTATCAGATATTGGAATACTAGCATATCTATTTGAGTTTACAAAAAATAAACTATTTTTAATATTTTCAACCGTTTTGTCTGTATTATCTAAAATAGATACTATTTTATCTTTACCTAATTTACTTTCCAACTTGTTAAATTTAACACTATCAACTCCTTGTGTGAACAAATTAAACTGTTCTAAAGCCTGTCTATTTTGAATAATTTTTTTAATAGTCTCTTTTGTTTTATCATCAAAACTATTAAATAGATCATTATGTGTATCATAGTACTCTTTTATCTGCTCTTTATTGACACTATTTTTAACAAAAAAACTATCTTTTGAAACTAAATAATACCCTATACTTTTTTGTGCTGGATTTACATATTTAGATCTGTGTTGATTATAGTATTGTTCTAAATCTACTTGTGTTGGTTTGATACTTACTTTTAATTCATCAGGAGAAATTTTTATATAATTTATATTTTTATCTACAGAATAAATACTCGCTAATGTCTGATTTTCATAAGTAGTGATAAACGATGTATCAGTGATAGTTTTTGGAATTAAACTCGTTTCAATATTTTGTGAAATTATTTGCTCTAATTTAGACATACCTCCCAAGTATTGTGCTACTTGCTTTAGTTTTTCACTAGAAAATTTACCATCTTTATCAAAAAACATTGGGTTAGTAAATATTGCTGATTGTAAGGTTAATTTAGATACAACTATGTTATGCTGCTGAGCATCTGATAAAATTAAGTACTGATTTATCATTTGATCTAAAACTTGACGTTTTTGCTGCTTTGTAGTCGCTTGTTGAGCATATTGCTGAAACTGTTGCAAGCTTATTTCATTATCTCCAACTTTTGCAATATAAGACCGGCTTCCCCCCATACTTGTAAAAAACAAACTCATACCTGAAATCACAAATATAAAACTTATAGAAATAACCACTATCCATGTAAAAGGACCTTTTAGCCTATCATTAAAAGACTGTAACATTTTACTAACCTTAATTAATCACAATTTTATTAACTTTTTAGATATTATAGATAAAAAAAAGCATACTGTTAAGTATGCCTTTAAAAAAATCACTTTTTGTACATATTTTATTATTTTACTGCATCTTTAAGGCCTTTGCCAGCTTTAAAACTTGGGACTTTTGAAGCTGCAATTTTAATAGTTTCACCAGTCTTTGGATTTCTACCTTCTCTAGCACTTCTATCCTTAACTTGAAAAGTTCCAAAACCTACCAAAGTTACACTATCGCCATTTTTCAACGCTTTAGTTACAGCAGCAATAGTAGCATCTAGAGTGTTGCCGGCAACTTCTTTAGTAACATCTGCTTCTTTTGCTATAGCACTTACTAATTCACTCTTATTCATATTATAACTCCTTTTGTTTTATAAACTGACATATGTCAATTAATTTTATAACACTAAAAACATAGTGTTTCAATACAAAAATATCAAAAAACCTTCTCTAAAACTTCTTTTATACTATTTACAGGTGTTATTTGAAGCTTTTCTGTGATTTCTTTATCGACATCCGCAAGATTTTTAACATTTTGCTTAGGTATTAAAACCTCTGAAATGCCTCCTCTTAAAGCTGCTAAAAGTTTCTCTTTCAAACCTCCAATTGGCAAAACATCTCCACGTAAAGTTACCTCACCAGTCATTGCTATATCATTTCTAACAGGTTTATCAGTATACACTGAAACAAGAGCTGTTGTCATAGCGATACCAGCACTTGGACCATCTTTTGGTGTAGCTCCTTCAGGGACATGAATATGGACATCTTTCTTTTCATAAAAATCATCTGCTAACTCATATTCTTTAGAAATGGAACGCATAACACTAAATGCAGCATCAATAGACTCTTTCATAACATCGCCCAAGCTACCAGTGTATTTAACTTTTCCTTTACCTGGCATAGCTAGAGCTTCAATTGTAAGAAGCTCCCCACCTACAGAAGTCCATGCTAGACCAGTAACTTGACCAACTTTAGCTGTAGAATTTTTGATACCATAGTCAAATTGCTGGACACCTAAATAATTCTCTAAATTTTTTTGTGTAATAGAAACTTTACCTACTTCTGAATCCTTTAAGAGATTCTTCACTGCTTTACGGCATACCCCATCAATTTTTTGCTGCAGATTTCTCACACCAGCTTCTCTAGTATAATACCTAACAATATCCAAAATAGCTTTAGGAGTAAAATTGATTTCTTTTTTAGAAAGTCCATTATTTTCTAAAGCTTTTGGTAAAAGATACTGCTTTGCAATTGCTTGTTTCTCAATTTCTGTGTAACCAGATAAATTAATAATTTCTAATCTATCACGCAAGGCTGGATCTATATCTAAAGAATTTGCAGTAGCAACAAACATTACTTTTGATAAATCATAATCTATTTCAAGATAGTGATCATTAAAAGTGCTATTTTGCTCTGGATCTAGAACTTCGAGTAAAGCCGCCGATGGGTCTCCCCTAAAATCAGATGATACCTTGTCTATTTCATCTAATAAAAATAAAGGATTTTCTGTTTTTGATTTAGTGATTTTTTGGATTATCTGCCCAGGCATAGAGCCGATATAAGTACGACGATGTCCCCTAATCTCAGATTCATCACGGACTCCACCTAGTGCCATACGTACATATTGACGCCCTGTCGCTCTAGCAATAGACTGACCGATAGATGTTTTACCAACACCTGGAGGACCTACTAAACATAGGATAGGTGCTTTTGTATTACTATCTCTTTTAATCTGAACAGCCAAATGTTCAAGTATTCTTTCTTTTACTTTTTTAATACCATAATGATCTTTTTCTAAAATTTTTTCTGCAAGATTGATGTCTTTTTTAACTTTAGCTCTCTTACCCCAAGGCAAAGAAAGTATAGTTTCAATATAGTTTCTTGAAACTGCTGATTCTGAAGAAGAAGGTGGCATAGCTTTTAGCTTTTTAAGCTCTTTTAAACATTTTTCTTTAGCTTCCTCAGACATCTTTGTAGTCTCAATTCGCTTCTTTATTGCTGAAACTTCTGATTCTTCATCAGCTTCACCAAGCTCTTTATAAATAGCTTTAACTTGTTCATTAAGATAATATTCACGTTGATTTTTATCAACTTGAGATTTTACTCTATCTTTTATTTTAACTTCCAGCTCTAATATTTCTAATTCTTCATAAAGGCATGTCAAAAGCAATAAAGCTTTATTTCTAATATCGCTAGATTCTAATATCTTTTGTTTCTTAGCAATCTCAGAGTTAAGAACCGTAGATATTTCATAAATAAACTTATTTGGCTCTTCTATATCAATCAGACTTACTAATGTTTCTTTTGATACTTTTCCACTAAGGTCAACAAATTTTTTAAGTGAATCAGATATTGATAATAATATAGCTTTTAATTCTTTATCTATCTGACTAGGATCATGACTATCATCAATATGCAAGCTATCAAGATTTGCATAAATACAACCATCATCATTATGATATTTTTCAACTAATCGTTTAGCTACACCTTCGACTATAATTTTCAAAGTACCATCAGGAAGCTTCATGACCTGTATGATCTTAGCAAGTGTTGCTATATCGTAAATATTATCAACGACATCACCAGTACTTGAACCATTCTTTTGAGTAGCTAATAAAACATAATTATTATAATTATTTGATGCCTGTTTAACAGCTTCTATTGATTTCTTACGCCCAACGTTTAACGGAATAGTCATCGATGGATATATAACCACATCCCTCAAAGGGATAACAGGAACAACACTTAACGTTTCTGACATAGACTCACATACTCCTGTAAATATTTAAATTATATCTTTTAATTGTTTTTGTTCTTTTGTTTTAGTTACTAAAATAGGTTCTTGTTGATCAAGCGCAACCTTATCATTAATAATAATCTTTTCAATCTCTTGTGAAGATGGTACATGAAACATTACCTCGAGAAGAACATTCTCTAAGATAGTCCTAAGCCCTCTAGCACCAGTTTTTTTCATAATTGCTTTTTTAGCTATTTCAACAAGAGCTTCATCAGTGAATTCAACATCCACACTATCAAATTTAAATAATTTTATATACTGCTTAATAAGAGCATTTTTAGGCTCTGTTAAGATCTTAACCAAATCATCTTCAGTTAGCTCATTTAACACAGTAACCACAGGTAAACGACCTATTAGCTCTGGAATCAATCCAAACCTTGTTAAGTCTTCACTTTCAACTTTTTGCATTAACCTTTGGGTATCTAAGTTATTTTTCTGCTGAATAACATCAGCATTAAATCCAATACTAACCTTATCCATTCTATGCTTAACAACTTTCTCAATACCTGCAAAAGCTCCCCCACATATAAAAAGAATATTTGAAGTATCAACTTCAATCATATCTTGGTTAGGATGTTTTCTTCCACCTTTAGGAGGGACTGAAGACACTGTACCTTCGATAAGTTTCAATAATGCCTGTTGAACACCTTCTCCTGAAACATCTCGAGTAATAGACGAGCTTTCTGATTTACGTGCTATTTTATCAATCTCATCAATATATATAATACCTTTTTGAGCTTTAGCAACATCAAACTCGGCATTTTGTAATAGACGAACTATGATATTTTCAACATCATCACCTACATAACCAGCTTCTGTAAGAGTCGTAGCATCTGCGATTGCAAAAGGAACATTAAGAAGCTTGGATAAAGTTTGTGCAAATAATGTTTTACCCGAACCTGTTGGGCCGATTAGCAAAACGTTACTTTTTTTAAGCTCTGTATCATCATCTGTGACTGCTGAAGTAATTCTTTTATAATGATTATATACAGCTACTGACAATACTTTTTTAGCATTGTTTTGACCAACAATATAATCATCAAGATATTTTTTTATCTCAACAGGTTTAGGAAGTTTGTCAAAAGAAATATCTTCAGCAGCCATAGTACTATCACCACTATGAATTCTACTCGCACATTTAGCCACACATTCATTACAGATATTACCATCCCTACCCGAGATGATATTTTTAACTTCTTGCTGTGACTTACCACAAAAAGAACAATATAGAATTTTAGCCATTTTAAAATCAAGCCTTCCTTATTTTATTTAATTATTGCCTCACGAGACTCAATCACATGGTCAATTAAACCATATTCTTTTGCTTCATCTGCCATCATAAAATTATCTCTATCAGTATCTCTAACGATAGTTTCCATATCCTGATTTGTATGATGCGCTAAAACCTTGTTCAACCTTTCTTTAATACGTAAAATATTTTTAGCATGAATTTCAATATCCGACGCTTGACCCTTAAAGCCACCTAGAGGCTGATGAATCATAATTTGTGAACTTGGCAAACTATACCTTTTACCACTAGCTCCACCAGCTAATAAAAGTGAGCCCATGCTAGCAGCTAAACCAATACAAATTGTATTCACATCTGGCTTAATAAACTGCATAGTATCATAAACACCCATACCCGCAGTAACCATACCACCTGGAGAATTTATGTAAAAATAGATATCTTTTTCAGGATCTTCAGATTCTAAAAACAAAAGTTGCGCAATCACTAAATTAGCTGACTGATCATTTACTTCACCATTTAAAAAAACTATACGTTCTTTTAAAAGTCTCGAATAAATATCGTAAGCTCTTTCACCATTAGAGCTTTTTTCTACAACAGTAGGAACTAAATTATTAGTTATCATTTATAACCTCATTTAATAAACTAGATAAATTAAAATCCAGCTTGTTGCGCTTGCATATTTTCTTTAATAATTTCAAAGAAATCTTCTTCTTTTTCTGTAACTTTAGCCTGATCTAAAACCCAATCAGCTAATTTATTTTCAATAACTAATGCCTTTAAATTAGAGATCTCTTTTTCATTTTTCTTGATTTCTTTTTTTGTTTTTTCTGGCTCTTCATAAGCTTGAACCATCTCGTTTAACAAACTATCAACATCATCTTCTGTAGCTTCAAATTTTTGAGATCTCATTACATTATCAAGTACTAGACTAGTCTCAACTTTTTGTTTAGCATTAGCTTCAAATAAGTTATCAGGTAACTGATTTACATCAAATTTCTGATCGCCTCCCATTTGCTTAACTAAATTTTGTTTAGCTGCTTCAATTTCTCTTTGAATTAAAGCTTTAGGAGTCTCAAATTCTGCAATCTCTCTTAAACCTTTGAAAACTTGATCTTTAACTTTTCTTTGTAAGATAAACTTAAGTTCACGCTGCATATTTTCTCTAATCTCATCTTCAAAAGTATCAACACCACCTTTTACACCAAATTTTTTAACAAATTCTTCGTCAATTTCCGGCAATTCAGCTTGTTGAATATCTTTAACAGTAATATCAAATGTAGCCTCAGCGCCTGCAAGGTCTTTATTTTGATACTCTGCAGGGAAAGTTACAGTAATAGTTTTTTCTTCATCTTTTTTCATTCCAATGATTCCATCTTCAAAGCCCGGTATCATTTGACCAGAACCGATTACAAGCTCTTGGTCATTAGCAGTTCCACCTTCAAAAGTTTCACCATCTTTTTTACCAACAAAATCAATTTTTACTTTATCTTCTTTTTCTACAGCTCTATCAACACCTGAATATGTAGCTAACTGCTTTCTAAGATTCTCTATCATTTGTTTAACTTCTTTATCAGTAAGTTCAACAATAGGTTTTTGCACTTCAATTTTGTCATATCCTGTTACTTCAAACTCAGGGAAAAGTTCAAGATTTGCAACGAACTTAAGAGGTTCTCCTTCTTTGTTCTCTTTAAGATCAACTTCAATGCCAGCAACTGCTAATTTTTCATCTTGTATCGCTTTTGAATATTTTTTAGGTATAAGATCAGAGATGATTTCCATACGAATTTGCTCACCATACTTTTTCTTAACCATGCTAGCAGGAACTTTACCAGGTCTAAAACCATCTAATTTTATAGTTTTAGCTGTTTCATTAATTCTTTTTGATACTTCTGTATCAATTTCATTAGCAGATACTTCTATCAATAGTGAACAATTAATTCCTTCTTTTTTCTCTACAATTACATTCATTTTAAAGTTTTCCTTTTATTTTATTTAACGATTTTCTAGTAGCAAATTTTAACTATCATCTGTTAGATTGTCTATATCTTTATTATAAATATATGACAAGCTAATATATTTATTGTAGAATCTAGCTATTTTCTATTAAATACAAAGACTCATGTTAACTATTATTATAAGTATTTGTTTATTAATAACACCTTTTATAATAGCATTTTTACACTCAAGCATCATTTACACAAAACAACATGCTAATATTTATGCAAACTATTTCATTATTAGCAATATAAGTTTCTTTTCTTTTATTAACAGTTATGCCTATTTAGTAAATGGGGATAGTATCAGTAAATTTCAAGGATGGATTTTTACACCTGCAATTTTTCAAATAGGAATCTTTCAGCTAGGACTATTTATATTTTCAGTTTTAGCATTATTTAAAAATAATCAATTTAAAGCTGCTTGTTTGATATATTTTAGCATTTATACTATTTTAAACTCTCTCACTTTATTTAATAGCTATATTTATAGTCCATATATGGCAGCTATATTTGTTACCAATATAGTAGCTGCATTAGTTGCTTATTTACTATATAGAATTTTAAATAAATAATTAAAGGCAATATCTGGATTTAATAGCCTTAATAGCTTGTCCATATACTATATCCATTTCCTCCCTAGAGCCAACACCTCCGCCGATTTCATAAAGTTTACCATCCCCAACGCCATAAATAGCTGCATGAATAGTAAATTTCAAACCCTTTGCCCAGGCTGCTTTTACAACGGTAGTTTTACAAAGATTTAAAGCTTGATGTAATGCATTAATCTCACACATCATATCAATTTTTTTCTTCATATAAGTTTCTTCATCATCTTTTAGATAAGCAAGCGTCTCTTCAATAAACTCTTTATTTTGCTCTTTCACCTCACGAATAGATGTCAACCAGTTATCAATTAAACCATAGCTCTTATCCTTAACAACTGTCTCTATACCACCGCAAGCATAATGCCCACAAACAATAATTTTCTTAACTTTCAAAACTTCTATAGCAAATTGCAATACTGATAAACAATTTAAATCCGTAAGAGATACTACATTTGCAACATTTCGATGAACAAAAACCTCACCAGGTACCAAGCCACAAACCTGGTTTGCAGGAACTCTGCTGTCAGAACAGCCAATCCAAAGATAATCAGGGGACTGACCTTTTGATAATGTTTCAAAAAAATCAGGCGTTGTCTTTTTAATTTCTTCAGCCCATTTTCTATTACCTTCTATTAATTCAGCAATATTACTCATTTAATTTCCCTTAATTATGTGAATTATTTTTCATATATTACAATTCATATATTATATTAATATAAGTTAATGAACAAGCTTTTATACAAAAATTTATTCAGAAATTGTTACCTCGCCTTGTAGAGATATTTTAAAAGCTTCTTTGATTTGTTGATGAGTTATATTCGGCTGAGATAATAGATAAAAAAGTTTTCCAAAAGTTGCTTCATCAGTCATATCTCCTCCAGATAAAACACCAATTTGCTTCAAATCATGAGCAGCCTTATAAGTGCTCATATCTACCGCTCCATATAAGCATTGTGTGCAATTAACTATTGCTATCCCTTGATCATTAGCCTTCTTTAAATTATCTAAAATCTTTTGATCATTAGGAATATTTCCTGCACCATAAGACTTCAGAATTAAGCCTTGTAACGGCAATTTTAAAACACTCTCTAGCATTCTAGCACTTATACCTGGAAATATGCTGAGGATGGCAATTTCAGGAACTATACCAAAATCAAGAGATGGTAAATTGCTGATAGGAGATTTTCTTTGCCATAATCTTTGCTCTTTAAGATCAACCTCTATTCCCACATAAGCCAAGCTTGAATAGTTTGGAGATATAAACGCATCAAAATCAGTTGCCGAAACCTTAGTTGTTCTATTCCCACGACGTAGTTTTTGATTAAAGTAAACACACACCTCTTTTACTTTATCATCACATGCAAAGATTAGACTGTTTATAATATTTGATATTGCATCAGATCTAATTTTAGATATTGGGATTTGAGAGCCTGTAACAATTACAGGCTTTTGAATTTCACCCAGCATAAAGGATAATACAGATGCTGTATAAGCCAGAGTATCCGTTCCATGCAAAAGTACAAAACCATCATAATCTTGGTAATTTTTTATAATATCTAATGCTAACAGTTTCCATCTTTTTGGGTCTATGCTTGATGAATCTATAAGGTTATCATATTCTTTGATCTCAAACTTTGGCATATTATATTCATAAAAATCTCTAACACTCTCTATAGCTTTAGTTAAATATCCTGGTTCAACATCATACCCATGCTTAGTGCTAAGCATCCCAATTGTACCACCAGTATATAAAACTAAAACTTTTTTATGACTAAGGTTGCGCATACTAACAACTCCCTACCAGCTCTGCAACTGCTTTATTTGCAAGCTCATCAGCCTTCTCATTACCAGGATCTCCACTATGTCCTTTCACCCAACTCCAAGTAACGTTATGTTTTTGCGCTAAACTATCTAACTGTTGCCATAAATCCTTATTTTTAACCTCTTTCTTAGCAGCCGTTTTCCAACCATTTGCTTTCCAATTATCTAGCCATTGATTAATACCATTTTGCAAATACTTAGAATCCGTAAAAATAGTTATATCACATCTTCGCTTTAGCATTTCAAGAGTCTTAATAGCCGCCAAAAGCTCCATTCGATTATTAGTAGTATCTTTTTCACTACCATATATTTCTTTATCTATACCATTATAACTAAGTACAGCACCCCAGCCACCAACACCAGGGTTACCTTTACATGCTCCATCGGTATATGCTATTACATTATTTTTTCTTTTGAGAATTACCATATATTTCCCTAACACTACTACTACAAACCTTCCCTTTGACAGGCTCTTTCACAAAATCTTCCACTTTCAAAGCATCTGCAGTAAAAAAAACATCTTTTTTAAATACTACAACAAAATTTTTACTGGCAACTTTTTTAAACATATTAATAATAAAATTGTTAGTAACATTCATTAGATATAATTTCTTACTAATGAATCCATTTGCCAAAAATTTTGATACCAGCTCATACAACCTAACTTTCTCTAAAGAAGCTACGACCACCTCACCATCATCAGCCAAACAAAAATGTAATTGATTTAATAAAATTTTCATCCGCTTTGAACCACTTACAAAACTTTCATCAAATATTATAAGATCAAAAAATTTATGCTCAAATGGCCATACTCCAATATCAAAAATACATCCTGCCGGATTCTTTATTTTTAAGTAACCAGAACAAACCACTAACTTCAAAGCATTAATTTTATTAAAAGACTCTTGCTCTGACCCTGTAATTACAAGAGCTTTCTTATACCATCTTTGATTAAGATACCTAACGATAATTCGCTCTTTTTTTTTCATAACTAAGTCACCAAAGCTCTCATTCTAGTAAAATAATCAGGGCAAGTCTTATTCACAGCTTCTGCATTTGAAACTATAACACCCTCATATTTCAAACCTAAGAGAGCTAAAGACATAGCAATTCTATGATCGTTATAACTATCAACTTCTGCAGGTCTAAACTTACTTCTAGATGGTGAAATTAATATGCTATCTAAAGTAGTTTCAACATATATCCCAAGCTTAGTTAGCCCCTCAGTCATAGCAGCAACTCTATCAGACTCCTGACCTCTTGTATGAGTTAAGCCTATGATATGAGTATCTGAATTTGCAAAACAAGCTATAGCTGCTAAGGTCATAAAAGTATCAGAGAAATTCCGCATATTAACCTTAACACCCTTTAACTGTCCTGGACCTGTCACTTGCACACCATCTTCAAAACAATCTACTTTACAGCCAATTTCTTTTAATACTTCTAAAAACCTAATATCACCCTGTTTGGATCTTTGAGTTATATTCATAACTTTGATACAAGACCCCGTAATAGCCGCAAATGCCCAAAAATATGACGCGGTAGAAACATCAGGTTCAACCACATAAGTCTTAGGTGAAATATAGCTTCCCCTCTCAACTTTATATATATTATTTTCAATCTCGACATTAACTCCAAATTCTGCCATAACTTTTGTAGTCATATCTAGATACGGTTGCTTATGATCACTAATAGAGTTTAAAACCAAACCATATTGCATAAAAGGCGCAGCCATAAGTAAGCCAGAAGCAAACTGAGAGCTTTTCTCACCATCCACATCTATATTTTTTCCCACTAAACCATTTGCACTCATAGTTAAAGGCATCGAATATTTATTCTCATGATAGATCACATCCATACCAAGCAATTCCAATGGTTTTAGCTGATCCGCTAAAGGACGATCCATCATTCGCTGTTTAGCATATATATAATATTTACCATTTTTTTGTACAGCACACATAGGAATTATAAACCTAGTTAAAGTTCCAGATTCATTACAAAATATTTTTGCATTAGAATTAATAAACTGACCATTACAACCAGTTATTACTAAAGATTTATTTTCTTGCCTATGATTAAGTTTACATCCCAATTCTTTTAACGCTTGAACACAAGCTAATATATCAGCACTATTTGGTAGATTTTCAAAATTAGTTTGACCACCAGCCATAGCTGCTATTATCAAAGCTCTATTCGAAATACTTTTCGAACCATCAAGATAAACCTGCCCATTAATGCTTGATTTTATTTTAGCTATAAAATCTTTCATTTCTCTATAGTTAAAGTAATTATATTAGGATTAATATTAACATAATCATTAGGTTTTACTGAATAAATTATATAAGATAAAAAGATTAAGATCTGTTTTTTACAGCCTTTTTAAGCTTAGCTAAAGCTTCTTCTTCTATTTGACGAACTCTTTCTGCCGAAATTTTATATTTAGCCGCCAAATCTTGTAATGTAGCCTTTTTATCAAGCAAATATCGTGACATAACAATATCTTTCATACGAGTGTCAAATTCACTCAACACATCTTTAACAATGCTCTTAAAATTATCATAATAGTCCTGCTCAACAATTTGGTGCTCAATATTAGAGGATTTATCTTCTAAATATAAACTTTGTTGATTAGTTTGATCGCCATTATCATCATTATAAGGAAGATCAAGACTTGCGTCCCCTTGACACATTCTTTTTTCCATTTCAATAACAGTTTCTTCTTTAACATTAAGCTCCTCAGCCAATTGTTTAATGTCTTCAGAACTTAACCAACCAATCTTATTCTTACTACTCCTAAGGTTAAAAAATAACTTGCGTTGAGCCTTTGTAGTTGCAACCTTTACTATTTTCCAGTTTTTGAGAACATAATCATGCATTTCAGCCTTAACCCAATGTACTGCAAAAGATACTAATCTTACCCCTTGCTCAGGATCAAACTTACTTACTGCTTTCATGAGACCAATATTACCCTCTTGAATAAGATCCGCAATAGACAAACCATACCCAGAAAAATTTCTTGCTATTTTAGTTACAAATCGTAAATGTGACAATACAAGTTGTTGCGCAGCATCTAAGTCTTTTTTATACTTATACCGTCTTGCTAAATCCTGTTCCTCTTCCAAGGATAATATTGGTAATGTATTTACAAAATTCAGATAAGAGTTGAGATTATTATCAGATACGACTGGTAAGCTTTTTGTTTTTGTAGCTGGTAATAATTTTTTTTTAGCCATTATGGCTCCTATTATTGATAATAATATACTTGTTTTAATTGATTGATTTGTGATTGCTGCTGTTGCAATACCTGAGAAAATTCTTTTTGCATTTGCATCATAGCTGTTTGTAGCTGAATTATTTTTTGATCTTGCTGTTTAGTATAAGCCACCACTTGATCTATTGTATTTTTTTTATACATTTGTTTAGCATACTTCTCTTGGGCTTGTTTTAGCTTATCTAAACTTACCCAACCTACTTTACCATTATTTATTTCGACCACTTCACACCAATTATTTTGTTTACAGTAAAAAACATTATAATTATCTTGATTATTTAAGGTTATTGTTCCAGAGACTGCAGACTTTTCATCATCCGTTAAGTATATATCTACAAGTTTTTGATAATCATTACTTTCACCTTGCTTACTAATTGTTGATTCCTCAACTTTATTATTTGTTGACATTGCTAAGCAAGAACTTACCCCAACAACTGCAATAGAAAGACCTAAAACTACTTTTCTCATACATTCTCCTTTTGTTAATCCCTACATAATAATTATACACTGTTTAACTAACAAAATTATTAAAATAATTAATTAAAGTATCGGAGTCTCTTCTTTACTAATTTGCTTTGGAAGCAGGGATTCTCTATTTAAGCCTAATGCTACAGCAATAACTCCTGCAACATAAATTGATGAATAAGTCCCAACAATAATTCCCAAAATAAGAGCTAATGAGAAATTATGAACAGAAGCGCCACCAAATAAGAATAATACAACCACAACAAGCATAGTTAATCCAGAAGTTAGTATAGTCCTAGACAAAGTATCATTAATACTTCTATTTACAGCTTCAACAACACTTGCATTACGCATTTTTCTGAAGTTCTCCCGAACTCTATCATAAATCACGACAGTATCATTTAATGAGTAACCTATAACAGCTAATACTGCTGCCAATACAGTTAAATTAAACTCTAATTGAAAAGCAGCAAACACTCCCAAAATAACAATTGGATCATGTAATAAGGCTATACATGCACTTATTCCAAACTTCATCTCAAACCTAGCACTAATGTAAATTAATATACATACTAATGCTACAATAATAGCTAAAACCCCATTACTTGCTAGCTCTTTACCAACTTGAGGACCAATATAATCAACTCCCTCAACTTTAACACTAAGAGCATTCTCAACCTCTTGTTTTAGATGCTGTTGCGCATTTTCTAAATCTTGTGATTTTGAATTAACTTCATCAGGAGCAAATTTAATCAGATAACTATTGTTATCACCAAAGGTTGTAATACTTGTATTTTCAAAACCTATTTTTCTCAATTTCTGGGTCATGTCTTCAGAGGTTACTAGTCCAGAAGCTTGAATATGAACCTGATAACCCCCGGTAAAGTCTAAACCCAAATTCAAACCTTTTGTAAATATAAAAAATAATGACACAATAATCATTATCACAGAAAAAGCCGTAGTATATTTTTTAATTCCTAAAAAATCAATTTGTGTTTTTTGCTTAAAAAATTCCATTATAAATCCAACCTAAAATTATATTCCTATAGAAATTTTGTCTAACTTTTTCTTCTTACCATAAACAAAATTTGTCATGGCTCTAGACACAGTAACTGCTGTAAACATAGATGTAATAATACCAATCATCAAAGTGATAGCAAAGCCTTTAACTGGACCACTACCAATAAAGAATAAAATTACAGCAACGATTAATGTCGTAATATTAGAGTCAACAATTGTTGTAAATGCTTTCTCATAACCAACATGTATAGCGCTTTGACGTGGCATACCTGCGCGAATCTCTTCTCTAATTCGTTCAAATATCAGTACATTACCATCAATTGACATACCGAGATTAAGTACAATACCAGCGATACCTGGCAAAGTCAAAGTAGCCCCTGGAATAATTGACATCACAGCAACAATCAACACTAAATTCATTATCAAAGCTATATTTGCAATAATACCAAAAACCCTATAATAGGCTAATATAAAGACAATAACCGCGATAAGAGATATCACTATTGATAGCATCCCCTTTTCAATATTATCTTTGCCTAAACTTGGACCTATCTGTTGTTCTTGAACAATATGCACTGGAACTTGTAATGATCCAGCCTTAATCATCAATGCGAGATTATTTGCTTCTTTTTGATTCAAACCTGTTATTTGAAAATGTGAACCAAGAGCTGATTGTATTGTGGCTACATTAATTAACTTCTCTGTTTTGTTAACTATATTTTTTTCATTACCATTTTTATCTTTCACTTTATCATAAGTAGTGTTTACAAGCATAACACCCATTGGGTTACCAATATTTTTAGCTGTTATTTTTCTAAAACTACTAGCCGCACTCCTACTCAACTCAACCATAACGATCGGGGTGCCTGTTTGACGATCAACAGAAGGATTTGCTCCTATAATATCAGCTCCACCAGCAACAGCATTTCCTTTCAAACTATAGTAACTTTGGTAGCCCCTACCATTATCTAATGAATAAACCTTATAGCCTTGCTCTTCTATAGCCAACCTATTTGTTACTGGATTTACTAAATAAAAGCTAGCTGTAGAAGTTCCTCCTAAAATTTGCTTAGCTTGGGTAGCATCTTGCATCCCAGGAATCTCAATAACAACACGACTATCACCTGCTTGAGCAACAGATGCCTCAGCAACACCTAAAGCATTAATACGATTCCTCATTACAGTTACAACTTGAGAAATAGCTCCTTGTCTTAGCTGAAGAATTTTAGCACTATTGTAGGTAATAAATACGGTATAGCCTTTAGTAGTATAAGAAATATTTGGATCTTGATTCTTTTTAAAATCAGAATTTAAGTAATGTACAAGTTTACTAACCTCGGCAGTATCTGCTAAAGTCACAGATACAAAACCATTATCAATATATTCTTGTGGGGCCTTGATAGCTAGTTTTTCTTCTGATTTAGTTGAGCTTGAAATACTTATATCATCATCTTTAGCCGCATTCAGTATAATCCCTAGAGAATTATCAAGTTGAGCATCTATTGCTGCTCTAGTATCAGCCTCTAGCATCAGATACATTCCACCACGCAAATCTAAACCCAAATTCATAGAGTTAGCACCAACTGCTGATAACCACAGAGGAGAATTAGATAGCATATTCATTGCAATAATATAATTATGACCCAGACTTTCTTTTAGTACTTTCTTAGCCCTAAGTTGCTCTTCCACATCTTTAAAGGTTATAGCTATATTACTTTTATTATCAGACAGATTAGCTCTTAAATACTCTACTTTTTCTTTATCCAAAGCTTTTTCAAGCTTTATTAATAGCTGCATATCTACATCACTATCTTTTTGGGATATTTGTAAAGCAGGACTTTTACCGAAAACATTTGGTAATGCATAAAAAATAGCTAAAGCCAATATAAGAACTATTAAAATATTTTTCCATAATGGAAACTGGTTTATAGGTAAACCTTTATTATTACTCATCGAAAAATTCCTTTATTAAAAAGAAAAAAGATTAAATTTTCTAGAATGGTTAATTAAGCTTTAGTAGCACCCTTAGGTAAAATATTTGCTACAGCGCTTCTTTGAATTTTTACAATAATATTTTCTGCTATTTCCAAATCCACAAATGTCTCATCAATCTTAGCAATTTTACCTATCATACCACCACTAGTAACAACTTCGTCACCTTTTGCTAGTTCTGCAAGCATCTTGCGTAAGCTCTTATTCTTCTTTTGCTGAGGTCTAATAAGTAAGAACCAGAATATAGCAAAAAATACAACTAACATCAAAATAGAACTTATCGGACTACCTGCTGCCTCAGCACCGCCTGCGGCAAAAGAATTAGACGTAAATAATGCAACCGCTGCTAATGCTAATAATATTTTTTTCATTTCATCTCCTAAAGAGTAATTAAAGTTTTGAACCTAAGAATTTTACCTTAGTAAAATATTATTATCAATGCATTTATATAGTAGTTATATGAAGAAATTATTATTAGTATCTTGGGGCTTTTAGGGATGCTGAATAACTTATTATTTGACCCTGATAGTTTAAAATTTTATTAGTGCTTTTATGATTAAAATATGCCTGTAAATAAAGAAGATTCTGAGTATTATTCATAGAACAACAATAATTAGCTAATAACAATAATATAGTTAATCCGATAGTTATTTGACAATAATGTTATAATATTTAGAAAAAATGTCATCATATAGCCAAGATTTCAGAGATATCGTAATAACTAAATATAAAGAAGGCCTAACAGACAAAGAGCTAAGTAATTTTTTTAATATAGATATCCGTACTACTAGATCTTGGATAAACTTATACGAGACAACTGGTGATTATAAATCTAAGCAAGGCTTGGGTTGCGGTAGAGTAGCAACCTTTACAGATAAGGAAGCGATAGAAAGCTACTTAAGAACATATCCAGATGCAATGGCTTTAGATATTAGAGAAGCATTAGCTCCTGAAATACCTAGAAGCACATTTTATGATTGTCTTACCAGACTTGGTTTTAGTTTTTAAAAAAGACACCTAAATATAAGCAAAGAAAAGAACAAGATAGGCAAAGTTTTATAGAGGTTGTTGAGACTATTGAACCTAACAAACTTGTATATTTAGATGAAATGGGTATGGATAATAAACAGTCTGTACTAAGAGGATGGTCTCTTGTTGGTAAACCTAGCTATGGTGAAGTTATTGCTTATCAAACTCAGAGAAAAAGTATAGTTGCTGGTTATAACTATTTAGAAAAGAAGATTATAGCACCGCTAGAGTATACTGGATATACAGATACTCAAATTTTTAATCAGTGGTTTGAAGAGCATTTATGTCCTGAGTTAATTCCAAAGACTACTGTTGTTATGGATAATGCTAGTTTTCATAAGTCTCCTAAATTGGCTAAAATAGCAGAGAAGTTTGATATACAGATACTATACCTTCCTGCTTATTCTCCTGATTTAAATCCTATAGAAAAAATTTGGGCCAATTTTAAAAGAATTTTAAGAAAAGTAAATAATTCTTTTGATAATTTATCTGATGCTATTACTCACGTCTTTAGCACAATATTATCAGATTAACTATATAAGCATCTTTAAAAAATATAATTTCCACATACGACGACCTTTAACTAAATAATGATACACTGTATTATATTACGGTACATTTCAAATATAACCACTCATAGCAAATTTAAATAAAGAATTTAAATTTATCGCGTCACATCATGAGTGTTAGCTAGATTATATTTATATGGGTTATACAAGCATTGAGACATAATGCTCTTATATAGAATGATTAATATTTAACTGCTATTCCAAACAATCCTATACTTTGTCCCTCACTATTCACTATAGGAGTTTTATAGGTTTTAATCCTCACACCTCCCTTTGGCAAATCAATAGAGTAATGAGATATATGCTCATTTTTTGTTATAATTGCGAACGTATCATCAGCATTAAATAATTTTGCATGCTGTTTCCCCCAAATAAATTCCTCATCTTTTTTATACAAAAAATCTTCTTCTTTTATCCCAGTAATCGAGAATAGATTCTCAGATGCTAAAATATATTGCAAATCCAAATTTTTAATATAAAAAAATTGATTATCAATACTCAATCTTTTCAAAGCTTGAATAAAAAAATTGTCTTTCAAAAACCTATCCAATTCTAGATCCATATATTCAAACTCCCACATTTTTTTTTAGTTGATTTATTAAATATAAAATCTGATCCTTTGATTGTGACGATGAAAAAGAAATCCTAAGAATTGGCTTCCCTTTCTCAACTGTTGGGTAAGTTGCACCTAAAACTATTATTTTCTTCTGTTTGAGAAAAGACAAACATTCTTGTAATTTTTCCTCACTAGGTAATCTTACTATTCTAAATGGCAATACTGAACCTAAATAAGGATTTATATCTTCATAATTAAAATTATTATCAAAAAATTCAACATTTGAATAAAGCTTTTTTTGCAGAATACCTATCTCATCAGATAAGTGTATATCACAGCAGACATTTGTAGCCACAAGATTTGGATTAGAAATAGGACCTGAAAATGCATATGTAGTTGCATATTGTCTTATAAACTCTTGTTGCTCTTCAAATGGGGTCAACATAACTGCTCCATGTGACCCAAAAGCTTTTGTAAGGCCAGTAGAAATAAATACTCTAGCTTTTGATTGCTCCTCTATCTGGTCAATGACAAAACCACAACCATTTGCACCTAAAATCGACGTACTATGAGCATCATCAAAGTAAACATATCCCTTGTTTTTTTCTACAAATTTTACTATTTTCCTAATATCATGTACTCCCCCCATTGAGCCTAAGCTGTCGCTAATAATAAATAATGTTTTATTTTTAGCCTTAATCTTTTGATTGATTGCTAATAATTCATCATGATTAGATATATCTAAAATAGTAACTTCACAAAACTGAGCTATTATAGCGATCATACTCTTGATTGATTGATGTGAATATTTATCGATTATGCAGTGACATCCACCTTCCTTAAATTCAACCATAGGGAACTCTCTAGATAGAAGCAGTGGTAAAACACCTAAATGAACACAGTGTACATTTTGAAATTGAACTACAGAAAATGGAGAGAATATTTGCTCTAATTTTTTATCAACTACAGCCTCTAACCGTGAAAAGTTTCTTGTCCTAGCCGAGGAAAACAATAATTTCATATCGACTAAGTCTTTGTTTGATTGTATTTCCCTTATGATTCTAGTATCACTATGCAAACCCAAATATGAGCAGGAAGAAAAATATAAATAATCTTCTCCTTGATTTAATTTTATAGCTTCATCTGAATAGCTAGAATAGATATTATTAGACAAATTATATACGTTTTTTAAATTATCCCTAGAGTTTACAACTCGTCTTTGTACCCAGTTTTTTTTCAGCTCCATTTTCTTAAAATACATAAATACCTAATACTTTTTTTGGTAACCAAAAATTATAACAAAATATATTTATAATTTTAATTTATATATAGCAAATAAAATAAGTACCATAATTTAATCTAACTAGCAACAAAATCATTAAGTTTTATTATATTAGCAATTCTAGCCATGTTATTTAAACTAGCTTCATGTGACTCTTTAGTAGCAGCGTTGCACGCGTCTGCAATTACAGTAACCCTATAATCACGATCATGTAATTCTCTAACTGTCGATTCAACAACATAACTTGTTGAAACACCGCATATAACAACATGTTCAATATTATTCGCTCGTAAAATCACCTCTAAATCTGTGCCATACAATACACTAACTCTATGTTTTGTTATTACCACATCACTATCTTGGACATCCATATTTTTATGAAATTCTGTTGCCCATGTATTAAGTTTTAAAACATTATTTTTTGGCGCCAATTTAAACATTGGTGAAACCTTAGAACATTCATTATAATTTTCACTAAAGCCCACCTTAACATGGCCTATAGAAACATTACTCCGTCTTGCCCAAGCTATAAGTTTATTTGCATTATCCATAGTCCTACACTCTTTTACACGCTGAGCATTATGAGCACCAAAAGCACCATTTTCATCAACTATCTCATTTATAAAATCCGCAACTAAAACAAATGTTTTTTGCATTTAATTCTCCTTTTAAGTTTTTTTAATAACTGATAATACGCTAGATAAACATATCATCAAGATTCCACACATTTCTAAATACCCTATCGAAGTATTATAAAAAACAATATCTAAAATAGCTGCAACTACTACTGAAAAATACATCCCTGGTGCAACTAAAGCAGGATCATCCGTATATTTAAAAGCTTTTACTCTAAATATCTGAGAACTAATGCTAAATATTATTATTGCCATACACAACCATATTAATGAAGGCTGTATAAACAGATGCCTTAGATCGACCATAGAACCTACATTAAAAGGTAATATTAAAATCAATAACAAACCAATAAGTGTATATATCCATAAATTTATAATAAACACATCTTCTTTTTTGCTGGCATTATGTAGCACCACCTGAGATGAGGCATTTAAAATCCCTGAAAACAAAGCACTTATAGCATATATATTAACACCAGTATTGCCAGATCCTAAAACCAAATATATCCCTACAAAACTAACCAATATACAACTAACATTAAAATAACTAATATTCTTTTTAAAAAAAAGAAAACGTATAAAAGGAATAAATAATGGACTAGTATTAAATAATAAAATTGTAATCAATAAAGATCCCTTACTTAAACTAACAAAAAATAATACCTGGGCCAACAAGCCTAACATAACCCTAATAAGTATTGATTTCCAACCTGAGGGTGTAATTTTTTTAAATGAAGAAATACTTACAACCCACCACATAATAATAGTTCCACCGACAAAGCAAACAAACATCGTCAAGTAAACACCATCTATTTCAACCAAATATTTTCTTGCAAAAGACCCCAAAGCTATTAAAGATGCTGATAATATTATTAAAGTTAGACTTATAAGGTTATTTATAGAAATCATTATGTCATAGTTAAATTTTAAATTTATAGCAAGATAATATAGCTATTGCATAGCTATGTAAAACGATTTATCCTTACATCATGAGTAAGCTTTACTTACAAACATATGATAAAAAAGAATGATCTTCCACCACTAAATTCCCTACCAATATTCGTAGCTGTTATTAAAACCAAAAGCTACACAAGAGCAGCTGAACAGCTTTTTATAACTCACTCAGCAGTTAGTCAATCAATCAAAAAACTAGAATTACATCTTGGTAAAAAACTTTTCTTAACCGATAAAAAAACTCTTGTAATTACTGATTTAGCTCGAAATTATTATACAAAAATAGAACCTTTAATTGCTGAGATACGACTTTCAACGGATATTATCAAAGAAACTAAATCTAAAAAAATAACTATCAACTGTATGACTACACTATGTGCTAACTGGTTAATTCCCAGGCTTGACGAGCTTATAGAACACCTAAAAATAGATATTCAACTTATAACAATAGGAAGAAAAGTTGATTTTAATTATGATGATATAGATTTAAGCATAGAATATGGGTATGAAAATGAGTTTAATGAAATTGATAAGTCTAAACTGACAGAAGGAGAATTAATACTAATAACCAATTCAAAGCATAAGGGAAAAACATGCTCAGAAATTATTGCTGATCAAAAACTTATCTATGTAGATGATAAGATCAGAATCAATGATTATCACCAATGGTGTCAACATAATAAAATAATAAGTAAGCATAATAAAGAAATAGTCTTTAAAAACTCACTTCAAGCAATTAAAGCATGTTTCGCAGGAATAGGTTTTTTTATTACAGACAAACTACTCATTGAAGAGCATATCAAAAACAACTACCTATATGTTCCAGACCAAAAAAGCTATTTAACTGGTAAGTCATACTATTTACTTTCTAAAAAAAGCACATCAGAATCATTTAAGAAAACAAGTAGGCTACTAGAATCTTTTTTTAAAAAATAAATATATTTATTTAAAATTTTCTAAAAAATTTTTCAAACTCCCCTTTATCTAAAGCCTTACGAATATTTTTCATCAAATTTTGATAATAAGTTAAATTATGAATAGTATTTAACCTAGAGCCAAGAATTTCTTTAGTTTTATCAAGATGATGCAAATAACTCTTACTAAAGTTTTTACAAGTATAGCAATCACAATTAGGATCTAACGGAGAGATATCCTCTTTATGCTTAGCATTCCTAATTTTAATGACTCCTTCAGAAGTAAAAATATGCCCGTTTCTAGCATTACGCGAAGGCATAACACAATCAAACATATCAATTCCTCGATATACAGATTCAACCAAATCTTTAGGCGTACCAACTCCCATCAAGTATCTCGGCTTATCCTCTGGCATCTGATGAGCAGTATGATCCAAAATCCTAACCATATCATCTTTTGGTTCACCTACTGATAACCCACCAATTGCAAAACCATCAAAATCAATTTCTTTTAATTTTGCTAAAGATTCATCTCGTAAATGCTCATACATCCCACCTTGAATTATCCCAAATAATGCCGAAGGATTATTTCCATGTGCATCTTTAGATCTTTGTGCCCAACGCATTGATAATTCCATCGAATCTTTTGCTTCTTTTTCGGTGGCAGGATATGGTGTACATTCATCAAAACACATTACAATATCAGAACCTAAATCTCTCTGTACTTGCATCGATATTTCTGGTGATAAAAAAACTTTTGAACCATTTATTGGAGATTTAAAAGTTACACCATCCTCTGTAAGCTTACGCATTTTACCTAAACTAAAAACTTGAAAACCTCCAGAATCTGTCAAAATAGGTTTATCCCAACCATTAAAACCATGTAGTGACCCATGTTTTTTTATAATATCTGTGCCAGGACGCAACCAAAGATGAAAAGTATTACCCAGAATAATATCTGCCCCCATTTCTTTTAATTCAACTGGAGATAGTGATTTAACCGCACCATAAGTACCTACTGGCATAAATGCGGGGGTTTGAATCTCTCCTCTAGGAAAACTTATTTTTCCTCTTCTAGCCTTACCTTCTTTTTTAAGTAAATCGAATTTCATTACAGTCATAAAACCTAACCTTCTAGAACAAAAATTATTGAATAACTTTTTTAAGGTCTAATCCTATAACAAAGTTATAAAAATAGCTAGTCAAGTTACTCTCTAGATAGTATTATTCTTTATAATCATATAAATAATATATAAAATCATTGAGGGAGCTATATGAGTTTTTTAAATTTTAGCGTGTTAATATTTGCCTATTTATTAGGTTCAATAAATAGCGCTATAATCGTTTGTTATATTTTTAGGTTGCCATCCCCAAGAAGTGTTGGATCTGGGAATCCCGGTACGACAAATGTGCTTAGAATAGGAGGTAAACTACCTGCTATTATCACTTTAATATTTGATATCTTAAAAGGCTTAATACCAGTAATTATTGCTAAAATATTAACAGATAATGAATTTATAACAGCTTGTACAGCCCTCTACGCCATCCTAGGACATGTATTTCCAATTTTTTTTGGATTTAAAGGTGGTAAAGGCGTTGCAACTCTTATAGGCACTCTCTTTGGATTCGGATGGATATTAGGACTAGTATTTGTAATCACTTGGTTATGTGTCGCAATAATCACACGTTACTCATCGTTAGCTGCTCTGATAGCAACTGTTCTAGCAAGTTTTTCTGTAATATTCACATCAGACCTGCAAACAGCAATACCATTCCTAATAATAGCAATAATTATATTAATAAAGCATAAGGGAAATATTCAAAGATTAATAAGTGGTCAAGAAAGTAAAATTGGTGATAAAGCAAAGGCAAAAAATGATAAAAATTAGAAACTTAAAAAAAGAATATAAAACAAATGATGTTAGTAATCTTGTTCTTGACAATATTAACCTTGAAGTTAAACAAGGTGAGATATTTGGTATAATTGGTCATAGCGGTGCGGGCAAAAGTTCACTTTTAAGATGCTTAAATCTACTCGAACAACCAACTGATGGCTCAATTTTTATAGCTGATGAAAATATAACAAAAAAGAGTCCTAAGCAACTAAGAGCATTTCGTAAAAAAGTTGCAATGATTTTTCAACATTTTAATCTACTTTCATCTCGTAATGTTTTTGAGAATATTGCTTTACCTCTTGAAATACAAGGAGTTGCAAAAGCTGAAATAAAAAAAAGAGTTTTTGAACTTTTAGAATTAGTTGAGCTTCCAAATAAAGCAACAGCATATCCACAAGAACTTAGTGGTGGTCAAAAACAAAAAGTTGCAATTGCAAGAGCACTAGCCCTCAACCCATTAGTACTTTTATCAGATGAAGCAACATCTGCACTAGATCCTACATCTACCAAACAAATTTTAGCTTTATTAAAAAGATTAAATAAAGAGTTAGGTCTAACAATAGTCTTGATTACCCACGAGATGGATGTCGTTAGAAAAATTTGTGATCGGGTTGCTATCATTGACAAAGGCCGTATCCCTGAAGTTGGTAAAACTCTAGATATTTTTCTTGATCCTCAAATGCCAGTAACAAAATCTTTTGTCGAAACCAGCATCCATACGAAATTACCCGATTTTATAGCTAAAAAACTCCAAGATAATCCATATAGCTATGATAATACTTTTCCTGTAGTACAACTAACTTTCTATGGTGATAAAGGTAAAATGCCTATTATTGCCGAAATTTCTCGTCAATTTAATGCTACAGCAAGTATTATTCAAGCAAATATTGAGACTATTCAAGAACAAATTGTAGGTATCGCAATTTGTCATATCACGGGTGAGCGCCAAGATTGGGAAAATGCTCTAAAATTTCTTTCAAACCAAGATGTTAATTTAAAGGTGCTAGGTTATGCAACAGCAGACAATATTTAGTTTACATGAGCTTAGCCTAATAGCTCAATCAAGCTGGGAAACTATATTTATGGTTTTCATTGCTACTTTGGTAGCCGTTATTGGTGGTATTTTATTAGGTATTTTATTATATATAACACAAGATAGTAAAAATGTATTTGTTAAAAGTTTTAACAAAACATTTAGCATGATAATAAATATCACAAGAAGTATCCCCTACATTATACTTCTTATTTTGCTATACCCCCTAACAAGGATTATAGTAGGTACAACTATTGGTACGACTGCTTCGATAGTCCCCCTTGCTATAGCGGCTTTGCCATTTTATGCTCGCTTAACAGAATCAGCATTACGCGAAGTAGATAATGGCCTTATCGAAGCAGCAAAAGCTATGGGTGCATCAAAATACCAAATAATATTTAAAGTCTTACTTCCAGAATCTAAAAATTTGCTAATTGATGCAGCAACTTTAACTTGTATTTCATTAATTGGATTCTCAGCTATGGCTGGAATTGTTGGTGGTGGTGGTTTAGGAGATCTGACTTATTTTAAGGGTTATAACTATGGCAATTACACTTTACTCTTAGGTGGTGTAATAATGTTGGTTATATTTGTACAAATAACTCAATCTTTTGGTAACTACCTGATCACAGCTCGACGACTAACTTCACTATGGTTAGTATCAGCTATTTTAATATTAGCCTGTGGTACGCAAATATATCTAAATACAACTGCAAAAATTGATGCTAATGAAATAACCGTCGGATATATCACAAGCCCCCCTCAAGACAAGATTATGCAACTTAGCAAAAAAATAGCCAAAGAAAAATATAACCTAGATGTTAAGCTGGTCACTTTTGGTGATTACAATTTACCAAATAGAGCCCTTAATGATGGAGAACTACAAGCAAATGTCTTTCAACACATTCCATTTTTAGAAAACCAAATTAAACAATTTGGCTATAAAATAACCTATATTGGTAAAACCTTCTTATATCCTATGGGTATGTTTTCTAAAAAATTTAAACATATTAAACAAATTCCAAATGGTGCTACAGTGGCAATCCCTAATGACCCTACCAATCAAGGAAGAGCTTTGATGATTTTACAAGATGTTGGATTAATTAAGCTAAAAGATAATATCACCTGGAAAGCTACTATAGATAGTATAGTTAGTAATCCTAAAAATCTAAAAATCATTGCTCTTCAAGCTGATCAGATTCCTAACAACTTAGGTGATGTTGATTTTGGAATCGTTAATAATGATTATATATCTAAAGCTGGATTAAGCTTGAAAGATGCTATTTTTGTTGAACCAAAAGATTCTCCTTTTGCTAATGTTATTGCTGTGCAGGATTCTCAAAAAGATAATTCAAAGCTTAAAGAATACGTTAAAGCTCTCAATAATGATCAAATCTTAGAAGAAGCTAGTAAATATTATCCAAATGGTGCAGCTATAGCTGAATGGTAATAACTTTCTAATTATTATTTTATAATCTTATTATTATATGTTTTAATTTATTCAAACTCATAAAACATTTTTACTAAATTGTGGCAAGTATTAATAAACAAATTGGTTGTATTTTTCTAATTATTGGAACTTCTCTTGGCGGAGGCATTCTTGCTATACCAATGATTCTCTCACATTTTGGAGCAATGATTGGTTGTATAGTAATGTTTTTAATGTGGTTATTGATGACCTACTCAACTCTCGCTGTTGCAGAAGCATGCCTTCATTTTGAAAGAGGTATTAGCTATTTAGGCTTAGCTCATAAATTATTTAAAAAACCTGGAATAATTTTAGTATACATATGTGCTTTTGGTATACTTTATGGGATGTTAGCAGCATATATATCTGCTATTGGAGCATCTTTTGAAAGTTTATTACATATAAACTATATATTTATTGAAATTGGCTTTGTAATAATTTTTGGTGGATTTATTCTAAAAGGCACTAATTATGCTGAATGGCTAAATAGGGTTTTTTTGAGTCTCAAACTTATAACAATACTATTTACGATAGCATTATTATTTAAATCAATAAATTTAGTAAATTTAGATAAGCATAGTTTTAGCAGTCTTAAACATTTAATAATTGCTCTTCCTATATTAGCTACAACATTCTCAGCACATATAATAATCCCTACTGTAGTAAACTATATCGGACCACACCCAAAGGATATAAGGCGGATTATAATAACTGCTTCGCTTATTATACTTTTTATTTATGTGTGCTGGATTGTTGCTATATTTGGCAATATTGCTATTTATGGTGATAAAAATAGTTTTATAACGATACTAAAGTCATTAAACTCAGAGGATAGTGTCTCTCAACTTATATATATACTTAAAGCAAATATAAAATCTTCACAAATAATAACTTTGATATATACATTTATATCAATCTCTGTAACCACTGCTTTTATCACCCTTTCACTAGCTTTAAAAGATTTAATATTAGATAAATATAAGATGGATAATATACCAAAAATATACAAAAACTTATTATTAAGTTTTTTTACTTTTTATACTCCCTATTGTTTTAAATTATTACTTCAAAAAACTCTTTTTAATTGCACTATCTGTAGTCGGACTATTCTCACTTATAATGCTAGTATCTTGCCCTTTAAATATGGTTAGAATTTTGCGTAAAAATAAGTATAAAATAATATATAAATCTATGAGAAATGGTAAACTCAATGCTTTAGCACTAACAATTGCTATTATTATTATTATTTTTCAAACTATATACTTTAAGCATTCTTTTTATATCTAAAAATAGATAAAATATAATTAATATAATCAATCAAATATAAAGGAAAGAATATGCAACATTCATCAGAATTTCTAAAATTAGTCAAAGATGCAAAAACAAGAATAAAAGAGTGTACAGTTGATGACATCCAAAAAATGAATGAAACAGAAACTCTGGATGGGCTGCTTATAGATACTCGTGAAGAATCAGAATTTGCTAATGGATACATCCCTAATGCGATACATATTAGTAAAGGATTAATTGAGTGTCAAATAGAGCAGCTTATTCCCAATAAGAATCAAAAAATGTATTTTTATTGTGGTGGTGGCTTTCGTTCTGCTTTGGTTGCTGATTTGCTTCAGAGTATGGGGTACAAAAATACAATATCTATCGATGGTGGTTGGCGTAGCTGGAATATGAAAAGCTATCCTATAGCAAAACCGGAAGAATTTATGCCAAAAGGTTACATACATCTAATAAATAATGCTAGAGAAAAAATTCCTGAAGTAACAGCTACGGAAATCCATAATATGTTTGATGGTAACAATCTCGATGGTGTAATTATAGATGTACGAGAAGATTCTGAATTTAATAGATTTCATATTCCAGGAGCTACTCATCTTAGCAAAGGCCAAATAGAAGTAAAAATAGAAAATTTAATACCAAACAAAGACCAAAAAATTTATTTATATTGTGGATCTGGTTATCGTTCATTACTTGCCGGAGTTAATTTACAAAAGATGGGGTATGTAAATATTTATTCTATGGCTGGTGGAATTAAAGAAGGCTGGCTAGCAAATAATTATGCCATAACTCATGAATAAGGATATATTAATGTCATTACGTATAGGTCATGGATATGATGTCCATAGATTTACAAATCAAAAGAAAAATATAATAATTGGAGGAGTTGAAATCCCATATCATATGGGTCTTGAAGCTCACTCTGATGGTGATGTTCTTATCCATGCATTATGTGATGCAATACTTGGTGCTCTTGGACTTGGTGATATTGGCAAGCATTTTCCTGATACTGATAGTCAATATAAAAATACTGATAGTAAATTTTTTTTAACAGAGATAAAAAAAATGCTTGATGATAAAAATTATAATATTAGCAATATCGACTGCACTATCATTGCACAAGCTCCAAAAATGCTTCCTCATATTGAAAACATGAAATCTTGCTTAACCAATATCCTTAATATAAAAATAAATCAAATAAACATAAAAGCAACCACTACTGAAAAATTAGGTTTTGTAGGTAGAAAGGAAGGAATTGCAACACATGTAGTTTGCTTGTTACATAAATAATTATTTTGTATGCTCTTCAAGAAACTTAGCTACATTCTCAAGCTCAGCCTGGCAACACAATATCGCAATATCATTATCATCAAGCTTATTTAAGATATATTTAACTCCCTCAAGTTCGGTATAACAGATATATGTTTTTGACTCATCAAAACCTTTGTCTACAAGATCTTTGCGTATCATTAATGGTAATTCTAAAGGCTCAGCTCCCCTTAAATAATTTTCAACTTCTTTTAAGACAATAAAATCAATATTATGCTTAAGTATGACATTATTAATATCAGAAATTAAATATTTACGATCTCCAGTAGTTCCTACCATTAAGTATTTCTTACCTCCTCTATCATAGGCTTGAATCATATTCAATAAAGCATCCATGCCAGCCTCATTATGAGCATAATCTAAGACTGCAACTTTATTATTACCCCACTCAAAAACATTGCCTCTACCTTTATTGATTTTAGTATTATTTGAATAACTTTTAAGTGCCTTGGCAATATCAGCAAAACCTATACCCAATTTAAACGATAAAGATATTGCAATCAAAGCATTCTCTATATTATGTTTAGCAAAGCCTTTAACAGTTACTGGGGCATCGTTGACTGGTAATATTTGTTGTTTTTTATATTTATCAAGCCAAACAAAGCTACCATTTTCAACAATACATGCATAGTCTGATTTTGCCAAATAATAATCCATCTCATGCTTAGTAGGATCCTGGGTCACTACTATTTTTGCACAATCTAGTAAGTCAAATCTCTCTTTCATATATGAATTATCAAGATTAATAATAGCATGTGATCCTTCACCCATGGTACGAAAAACTATAGATTTAGCCTCAGCAAGCTCTTCCACAGTTTCTATTCCATCTTCACCTAAATGATCTACTGAAACATTTGTCACAGCTGCAGCATCTACAAAAGTTTCTATAAGCCCTCTTTTTAATAGACCTCCTCTAGCAGACTCTAGTAGAGCTATTTCAACTTTTTTATTTGTAAGTACAAGCTGATGACCTGTTGGGCCAGAATAATCTCCCTCATCAATTAACTCATTGCCGATCTTAATACAATCTGTGGAGGTATAGCCAGTATATTTACCAGCTATACGACATATATAGTCTGTAAGCCTAACAGTAGTTGTTTTGCCATTTGTACCAGTAACAATAACTGCTGGAATATCATAAATAACACTCCAATCAATATCAGCTATACAACCTTCTGCTAAGTCAAACTCATAACACCCTGTACCAGAACCTATAAAAGCTTTATCATTATCCCTAAAAACATTAAAACCTTTTGATTTGGCTAGTTGATATAACTTACGATAAACAAGATTCTTATCTACCTCTATTATAGGCATAAGTTTAGCTTTAGCCTCATTTATTGATTTAAAATCACCCGTCTCAAACCCCTGACAGGTAGAGAACCAAATAAAATCAATAACATCACAGGCTGGCATTGTTATATCTACAGGCGCTATAAATGCAAACCTAATTCCATTATTAAAAAACTTATGAGTGATTTTAATTTCTTCCCACCCAAGAGCTGGCAATATTTTATTAACTTCCTGATAAAATATTTTTGTTAACTCATTTCTATTCTCTACTAAAGGAATATCAAGTACAGTTCCTGTTTCTCTAAAGAATAGATTTGGTCCAACAAGCCTACGCGAGTAACCTTCTGCAATCATATACCAACCTCGCTTTTAAAGACGATTAATCATTATCATCATTCTGATAAACAATCCTAATACCACTTTCATCTGCAATAATGCCTGATTTTATTACCTCTGATATTTCTTGTGATAAACTAGGATCTTGAGCTATCACAGAGGCTGAAAACATCTCTTTTTCCTCAGATTTAGATTCTATGTTTACTTCTTGCTCTTTATTTAAATATACAATCTGTTTCCAGGTTCTTTTTAGCTTATCAGCAAATATAACGACTAAATCTCCTTTTTTTGCTATAGCTAAAGCCTTATCTACAGCTTCTTGTTCACTTTGTATTGTTTCTATATTATTTGCTAAAACTCCTGACTTAATCAACTGTTTCTTTAGCATTTCTGGAATTTCATTAGGACTTCTCTTTCTCAGATTATCATCACTTTTACAAACAAAATAATCATAATATGGTGCAGCAGTAGAGGCAATAGCACAAACATCCTCATCTCTTCTATCACCTGGAGAAGATAAAACACATATTTTTTTACCGTTAAAATCCATATTACTAATCATTTGACTTACAAATTTAATCGCTGCCGGATTATGACCATAATCCATCAAAACTTTAAATGGATGTTCTTCAAACCAGTTCATTCTACCTGGCGCTTGATAAAAGGATGTTACAAATGTTCTTAATCCATCTCTAATATCATCTAAACCCATGCCCATACTGTATGATATAGCTATCGAGAACATTGCATTCTGAACATTATGAACTGCTTTACCTTCCATCGTAGCTGGAATCAAATATGTGCCTAAGACTGGAATATGAATATTATTATCAAAAATTGTAATCATATCTCCATTAACACCTTTCTCAATAATACAAGCTTTACCACCAGCACGAATATGTTGTTTAACTAGCGCATGCTCTGGGTTCATTGTTACATAAAAAATATTTTTTGCCGTAACTTTAGCTGACATCTTCAAAACATATGGGTCATCAGCATTTAAAACAGCCACATCTTTAGCAGCCTCAACCACTACACTTTTTACTTTAGCTAAATCATCCAATGTATTAACACCTTTTAGGCCCAAATGATCAGAAGATATATTTAAACATGCTCCAACATTGCAATAGTCATAGCCCATACCACTTCTTAAAAGGCCACCTCGTGCTGTTTCTAATATAGCCATTTCTACAGAAGGATCTTTCAAAACCATTTGTGCGGATGCTGGTCCTGTAGTATCCCCAGCTACAGTAAGCTTACCATTTATATAAACACCATCTGTAGTTGTAAGACCAACGATTTTACCAGCATTTTTCCACATATGTGCTACCATACGAGAAGTTGTTGTTTTACCATTTGTACCTGTAATTGCAGCTATTGGAATCCTAGCATTGCCAAATTCTCTAGAAATAAGCATATCAATCACAGCTCCAGCAACATCTCTTGACTGGCCTTCACTTGGTGACACATGCATTCTAAAACCTGGAGCTGCATTACACTCACAAATAGCTCCTCCAATATCATGATATGATTGGGAGATATCATCAATTAAAAAATCAACTCCTCCCACATCAAGCCCTATTGCTTTAATAGCTCTCTCAGCCATATCTCTATTATCAGGATGGACTATATCAGTCACATCTATTGCTGTTCCACCAGTTGAAAGATTTGCTGTAGATCTTAAATAAAAAATCTCTCCAGCCTCAATAATAGTATTTTCATCATATCCGGCAACTTTGAGTAATACTTTTGCCTGATAGTCTAATTCAAGCTTAGTTAAAACTTTTTCATGACCGACACCTCTACGAGGATCTTCATTAACAACATCAACCAATTCTGCAATAGTATGTTCACCATCCCCTACAACATGACCAGGGACTCTTTTTGCTACTGCGACTAATTTTCCATCAACAACAAGCATTCTGTGGTCAAACCCAGTTACAAATTGTTCTAATAAGACATATCGAGAAATCTTATTAGCTTCAATAAAAGCTGCTTTAATTTCATCCTTTGTATTTAGATTAATCGAAATACCTCTGCCATGATTGCCATCTAGAGGTTTAACAACCAAAGGAAAACCTAAAGTTTTAGCTGCATATAAAGCACCTTCTTCTGTGGTAACCATTCTCTGCTTTGGCATCGGAAGCCCTAACCCACTTAAAATAGAGTTTGTTTGTTCTTTGTCACATGACAAATCTACAGCTATACTAGTTGTTTTACCCGTGATTGTTGCTCTAATTCTTTGTTGATGCTTACCATAACCAAACTGAACAAGTGAATGATTATTTAAACGAATATAAGGAATATCTCTTTTTTTAGCTGCTTCTACTAAAGAAGCTGTACTTGGCCCAAATTCTTTACTTTGAGCGAATTTAATAAATCTAATTTTTTCATGCTCAAAATCAAATTCATCATTTTTATAATTAATTTCTTTTTTAAGGTGCTCTGGTAATATAGCAAGCAGTAGATCTCGAGCCAATTCCATAGCTCTTAAACCAACATCTCTTTGCTTATATTCATAAACCATATTATAGTGGCCTTCTTGGTCTGTTGATCTTGTACGGCCAAAACTTACATCACTTCCTGCAACACTTTGTAACTCTAGAATCACATGTTCCCAGATATGTCCCATCCAAGTACCTTCATCTTCTTTGAGCCTACGGATAAACCCTCCTTGTTCGCGATATGAGCAACCATGTTCTTCTAACCCAGGCAAACTTTCTATAAGTTTATTTATAAAAATCTCTCCTATTTTAGCTGATGGCCACTGCTCTAGTATACCTAGATCAATCTCATGTCTTATAACAGGGAATTTAGCATAAATATTTGGGCCAATGTAGACATTGGTTGCTAGTATCTTCATTTAGGTCTCCTTTAAAAGTTCAATCTCATATATATGTCATATATACTATGTGGTTAAGCATAATACATAAAAAGTATAGTCAAAAATAGTTTGATTACTCCAAAACTTTTAAATTAAGGAAATAAAATGATATATGACTTCGGATTTATAGCTATTGGTGATGAAATAACTGATGGAGACATTGTGAACACTAATTCATATGAGTTTGCAAAATTGCTAACAAATAAAAATTTTAATACCGGATTTCATATAAGCTGTAAAGATTCATATACAGATATTGTCAAAAGTTTAGATTTCCTAAAAGATTCTCATAAAAACATAATAACAATTGGCGGTCTTGGGCCTACTGAGGATGATTTAACTACTAAAACCATTGCTGACCACTTCAATTATAAATTAAAATTAAACCAGCAATCATGGCAAAAACTAGAGCGAAGAGCCTTAAAAAAATATGGAAAAATAATTTTAGGCACAAAAAAACAAGCAATGTTTCCAGAGACAGCAGATATATTGTTAAATAATATTGGCTCTGCTAATGGTTTTAGGCTTGAATTCACAAAGAATAGATATCTCTATGCCTTCCCTGGCCCTCCTAAAGAATGTATCCCAATGCTAAAGAGCTTAGATTTACCTAATAATCATCAGCAAAAGAAAATAATTCGTAAAAAATGGAATATTCATAATATAGGAGAAAGTTTTTTAGCTGAAAAACTAGAAATAATAAAAACAGAATATTCTTTTGTAACTTTTAAATATAGAATTGATGAAGGTTTTGTAGAATTAAAATATTTCTACCCTGAAGAATGTCCATATAGTTACGACATCATCAGTAAAGTCGAAAATTTATTACATAAACACCTATAAAAATATATTTATTTGCTCTTTTTTATCGACAAACATAGCATCAACTCCCCATGAGAGTAGCTGCTTAACTTCATAATCCGTATAAACAGAATAAACAAAGACTTTTTTAAATTTTTGCTTAAGATATAAAGCTCTTTTTTTATTTAAACATCCATAGTTGATTATGATTGCTACATAATGATTTTTTTTATAGTGTCTATATAACTTCTGATCAATATATTTAAAATCTTTTGACCAGTTAGTTGTATAGAATAGTTTGCCTTTAGAATATTTTTTATACTTTTTTAAATTTTTCATCACAACTTCAGAAAAGCTTGAAAACAATATTTTTTTTCCTAACTCAGGATATTGATCTAATAAATCTAATGTTTTTTGCACTAACTCAATCTGATAGTTTTCATCATTACTTGTGATTTTAAATTCTATATTAGTATAAGCGCCAGCTTGAGTTGCCCAATCAAAATATTCTTTTAATGTCGGAATATCACCTATGGTTTTAAATGTTGGATGTATAAGTTTAAGTTTTTTTAAATTCGCTAAAGACATATCTGTAACATTTTGATCTATTAATGCTAATCTTTTAGCTGTCTTATCATGAAAAAGAAATAACTCTCCATCGCAGCTCATTTGAACATCAATCTCAATCCAACTAAAACCATAATCTCTAGCTATCTGAAATGCATGAATTGTATTTTCAACAAAATCAGTATTAGCCCCCCTATGAGAAATAAATTTGTCTACTTTCATATACACTAAGCTTGTTACACTACAAAATTTAGTATACACGAAAGATAATATTTCAAATAAAACTTTTCTGTCAAAAATTATCTTTTTTAATAATTATTACAATCATGATATAATTTGATTAATCTTTATGGCTAAGTTTTATATAAATGATTAACAATCCACATATTTGCAAAAAACTAGCTTCTTTAATGCTTCACCGTAAACTTATTACAAAAGAGCAGCTTGAAGAAGTCAGTCACGAACCTATATTAGCTAAAGAAGGTTTTCTTGACTATGTGATTGATCATAGAATTGTTGATAGTAAATCTTTTATGATTGAAGCGGCTTCACTACTACGCCTTCAATATATTGATTTAACAGTTATAAATGTAAAATTCTTACCTCAAAATTTCTTTGATATCACCTTTTGTAGAAAAAATCATTGTTTACCATTATTTAGTAGAAAAAAAACTATCTATGTAGCTATTGCAAACCCTATAGAAAGCCAACAAATACTTAAAAACCTACGTAATAAATATGATTGTCCTTTTATAGCTATTATCGGTGAATTAAACCACCTCAAAGAAAAAATAGAGGAATATGAACAATATTTAACAGATGAAGGACAAAAAGAGGATGATACTAAGCTTAGTGAGCATATGGAAAATACTGAGCTTGATATTGATTTTGTTGAAGAGGGAGAAAGAGAAGGCGACTCAATAATTGGAAGTGGGGACGATGATGAAGCCCCAATTATTCGCTTTATTAACAATACAATTGTTGATGCTATCCAAAAAGGAGCATCAGATATACACTTTGAGCCATATGAAAAGAATTTTAGAATACGCTATAGAATCGATGGCCTTTTAATTGAAACTTTCAATACCAAAAAAAACTTAGGTCCTAAGGTTATATCTAGACTTAAGATTATGTCTAGCCTAGATATTGCAGAAAAAAGAATCCCTCAAGACGGTAAATTTAAGATTTCTTTATCTCGTGTAAAAGCTATAGATTTTCGTGTTAGTACTTGTCCTATTAGTTTTGGTGAAAAAGTTGTACTACGTATAATCGACTCAAGCTCTACACAAATCCCTGTTGAACAATTGGGTTTTGCAGAAAATCAAAAAATAATATATTTAAATCATATACAACAACCACAAGGAATGGTCTTAGTAACAGGTCCGACAGGTTCAGGTAAAACAGTAACCCTTTATACTGGGATTAATATTTTAAACAAACCAGAAAAAAATATTTCCACTGCTGAAGATCCAGTTGAATTAGTTGTTAAAGGTATAAACCAGGTTAATGTAAATAATAAACAAGGCCTTACTTTTGCCGCTGCCCTTAAATCGTTCCTTCGTCAAGATCCTGATATTATTATGGTTGGTGAGATTAGGGATATCGAAACAGGCTCGATTGCAATAAAAGCATCACAAACTGGTCACTTAGTTATGTCAACACTACATACCAATAGTGCTCCAGAAACTCTTAATAGACTTGTCGATATGGGCTTGCCTAGATATAATATTGCAACATCAGTTACCTTAATCATCGCACAAAGACTTACACGTAAGCTATGCCCAAAATGTAAACTTGAAGATACTGATACTGAGTTCACGATGCTTGTTGATGATAGTGGGCTTAATGACGATATATTATCTAAAACATTCGATACTACACTAGACAAAATAAAAAAAGCAAAAATTTATAAACCAAACCCCAAAGGTTGTCCTAGATGTTTTAAAGGCTATAAAGGACGACTTGGTCTATATGAAGTAATGCCTGTTTCAAGAGAAATATCCAAAATGATTTTAGAAGATAAAAATACTATGGATATTTCTCAACAATCCCAAAAGGAAGGGGTCGCTACTGTTAGGCAGTCAGCTCTAGTAAGAGTATCTGAAGGGCTGACATCAATGGAAGAAGCGTATCGCGTAAGTTAAAAGGAACACTGTATGCTATTTGGCAAAAAAGATAAAAATAAAATTACTATTACAGCATGGAATTATAAAGCTAAGCTAAAAAATGGTAAAAAAACTCGAGGTAGTCTTGATGCTGACACCAAGGAAAAAGCTGAAATTCAGCTTAGGCAGAAAGGTTATTCTGATATTAAAGTAAAAAAACAGCCTAGAGACTTATTTCCTAAGAAAACTTCCTATCAAGATGTAACAGAAATGACAAGACAGCTTGCTACTATGACAAAAGCTGGTATTCCCATTATTAAATCTTTTGAAGTTTTTATAATGGGTGTTAGAAGACATCCAAAACTTAAAATATTAGCTATAGAATTAAAACAAGCTATCGAAGGTGGTGAATCTTTTTCAAAAGCTCTTTCTCACTTCCCAAAAATTTTTGATAGATTATATATTGGCCTTATAACTGCTGGTGAGGAATCTGGTAATCTAGATTTAATGCTTACAAAAATAGCTGACCAACGCGAAGCTTTACAAAGCATAAAAAAGAAAGTAAAGAAAGCTCTTTCGTACCCTATTGTTGTTTGTTTAATCGCAGCTGGTGTAACAAGTATTTTGCTAACGTTCGCAGTACCTGCATTTTCTGCAATGTTTATCAATTCAGGCAAGCCCCTACCCGCTATTACTCAAATAACGGTAAATGCTTCTAATTTTATGCAAGATGCTTGGTGGAAGATAATTATAAGCGTATTTATATTAATCTCTGTCTTTAAATCTTTAAAATTCAAATATCCCAAAATTCAAATAGCTCAAGACCATCTAATGCTAAAAATTCCTATTATTGGAGAAGTTTTATTTAAATCTGCTTTAGCAAGATTTTCTAGTACTTTAGAAATTACCGTACAATCAGGTATGAGCTTAACTAGAGCTCTTGATATGGTAGCTCTTGCTACTGGTAATGCAAAATATGATCAGGCTGCTGTAGATATTAAAAAAAGTATTAATGAAGGTGCATCATTTAAAGAAGCTATAGTTGAAACAGGATGTTTCCCATTTTTGGTCGAACAAATGATTTCTGTAGGTGAAGAATCTGGTGCTCTTGAAACTATGCTAGGAAACCTAAATAGGGTATACCAAGAAGAAGTTGACACTCTTGTAGATAGCTTAAGTTCTATGCTTGAACCTATAATTATGATCGTTTTAGGTGGTGTAGTGGGTTTCTTAGTTGTAAGTATGTATATGCCTATGTTTCAGATGGGTGATGCGATATAGATTACAAAATTACATATTTTAATCTATCCTCTTTTAGTACTTAAAACTATATTTTATTTATCTCTATTTTAATACCCTAATCTTCATTTTATTTTATAGCTTTAATTTATCATAAATTTAATTAATCAAACCAGTTATTAACGATGAAATCCGATGAATTAATTTCCCATAAACTTTTTAATCTAGTCAAACTTAATGAAACAATTATAGATAATCTAATATCCTTTTATAATTTAAGTAAAACTGAATGGAAAATAACCTTAAGGTTCAATTTTTTATCCATTCCACTTACGAAAAAAGATCTATAGATAAATTAGAAAATCTCCAATTATTACATAAAAAACCTAATGCTATTGATAGACGTAAATTCGATATTATTCCAACTCAAAAATGTATTTCCTAAGCTATAGGAATCACCCAACATATAGAAAAACATGAGCGAAATTTACTAAAAGGTATAAATTCCAACGAACTTTTACAATTAAAAAAATTATAGAAAAAATGAATAAGAATCTTTTATAGATTCATTCAATAACTTATATAGGTAAATATAATGAAATTAATCATAGGAATTACAGGCGCTACAGAGCTCCACTAGCAATACGTTTATTACAAATATTTAAATCAATACCACATATATAAACTCATCTCATCTTATCTAAATGGGCGAAGGTAACTATAGAGTTAGAAACTTCTTATGAAATTAAAGAAATATTAGATTTAGGAGATATAATATACAATAGCCAAGATCAATCTGCTGCAATTTCTTCGGGATCATTTCTTACTTAAGGTATGATTATTATTCCTTGCAGTATGAAAACCTTAGCTGCGATTAGGGTATGGTGATGATTTAATTAGCAGATCAGCAGATGTTGTATTAAAAGAAAGACGCAAACTAGTTTTGGTTACTCGAGAAACTCCTCTAGATACTATTCACCTTGAAAACATGTATAAGCTATCTCAAGTTGGCGCAATAATAATGCCTTTGATGCTAGCTTTTATAACAATTCAAATTATATTTTCAGAAGAACAACTCTTACAGTATACATCTTTAACAAGCTTATATTTATTTAGCTGCATATCATGACAATCATAACAAAATAGTTCAGAAAAACTTTGCTCACAATGTTTACCCAAGATATTATTCATTAACAAATTAGCTGATGTTAAAGCAGACTGCGAAGGTAGAAAACCTAAAACTCCTGTATTAGAACATGAAAATAAGTCAGCTGCTCTAATATTGGGATAAAGGCATACTAAACAAGGTGAATTTTCTGTTAGGTTAAATAAACCCACCTGGTAAGAATATTCCAACACACTAATGCTTATCAATGGAATTTTATATTTTAGAGATAATTTATTTAATAAAAGTTTAGTTTCAAAGTTATCACTGCCATCTATAATGTAATCATAATTACTAATATCAAAACAACTTTCATTATCCAGAGTAAGCCTCTTATTAAATGTTAAAATTTCTACATTTTCATTATGTTGACTTAAAGTATCTCTTGCAGCTAATACTTTAGGCTGGCCAATATCAGCTGCCTGAAACAATACCTGTCTGGGCAAATTAGATAGCTCAACACTATCATCATCTACTATACCTAATTTACCAAACCCCATGGTTGTTAAGAAAAGCGCTAATGGAGAACCGACTCCTCCCATTCCTATTATTAAAACAGAAGTATTTTTAAGTTTTAGTTGAGTTTTATCACCAAAACCTTCTAAAATAAGATGCCTATTATAGCGTTCGATTTCTATTGCTGATAGAGTTTTTTCTTCACACATGTAGCTCTTCTACCTTGCTTAGCTGAGATTTTATATTAACAAGTAGTTTTTTAGGATTTTTTGCTAGAGTAATTAATGTAATTGCTGCAACACCACTAATACCTGTAGAGGCAAGCTCTTTTATATGTGCCTCTTTAATGCCTCCTATTGCTACTAAAGGTATATCTGTTAAACTCTGCCATTCCTTAATTCTATCTATGCCTTGTGCTGTAAACTTCATAGCTTTTGTCGTTGTTGGAAATATAGGGCCTAAAGCAATATAGCTAGGTGAGATGCTTACTGCTACAGAAAGTTCATAATAATCATGTGTACTTAAACCCAAAGCTAAATCATTAGCAGCTAAACTTTGTAAAACATTTGGGTTATCATTAGCTATTTGGAGGAAATCTTCATGACCAAGATGTATACCAAAAGCTTTGTACTTCAATCCAAGTTCATAATAATCATTAATAAATAGCTGTAAGCCATACTCATTTTGGTACTCAATAGATTTTTTTATTTCTGCTTCAATTTCAACTAATGACTTATCTTTAATTCTAAGTTGAATAGTTTTTATACCTTGCTGAGCTAAATACAAAATCCAATCACTAGAATCAACCACAGGATAAAAACCGATTTTAGGTAATTTTTTAAACTCTAATTCTACTAATCTTTTATAGGGATATATTTTTGTAAAAAAATCACTTGAGCTTGGCCAGCCCATATTTTTTAATAATAGAGAACCTTGTTGAGTCAGTTTTTGAGCATAATTAATAGATTGCGCTATATATGATTTAGCCAATACTAAACTATTGTTAATATCATACCCTCTAATTAAGAATGCTCCTATGGCTGAAGATATTGTGCATCCTGTTCCATGAACTGACTTTTCAGACCCTACCCAATTTGTACTTAACCAATAACTAGCATCCAAACTATAAAAATAATCATCTGCAGTATTGGTTTTAGCATGACCTCCTTTTAATAACACACTCTCGACCTGATATTTTTCACATAATTGTCTTGCAACCTCTTCAAGTCTATCTGGCTCACTACTAAATAATTCTTCAGTTTCTAATAACTGTTGAGCTTCAAATAAATTTGGAGTTAAAATATTAGCTCTTGGCAAAAGTATGTTCTTAAAAGCATTCTTTACTTTTTCATCCATCAACTTATCACCAGAAGTTGCAACCATTACTGGATCACATATATATATTATATTTTTATCTGAATTAAGATAATTAGAAACTTGATTTATTTGATACTCTGTCGCTAACACACCAGTCTTAACAACTTTTATATTAAAACTATTTTTTAAAGCTTCTAGTTGACTATCAAATATTTTATCTGAGATACTTTCCAGACTTAAAATCTTTTCTGGATTCTGAGCAGTGATAGCAGTAACAATATTTAAAGCATGTACTCCTAAATCCTGACATACTTTTGTATCTGCTTGAATACCAGCTCCACTACAACTATCTGACCCAGCTATAGTTAAAAATACTTCTTGCATAAATATTATTTACCTTTTAATTTAAAATATACACTTAATATAAGAATTAACTATGCCAAAATGGTGTTTCAAAAATATTTGTTGATGCTGCAGCAAACTCTCTATTAGGCATACGCTGTGACTCATGCCCTTGTCTACCAGCAGTGATAGCTTTAGCAAAGGCCGCCGCCATTCTAACAGGGTCTCCAGCCAGAGCTACCGCACTATTAAGTAAAACTCCATCATAACCCATTTCCATAACTTGGCACGCCTCTGATGGTACTCCTAAACCTGCATCAACTATTAGTTTGATATCAGGAAACCTAGCCCTAAGAGTTTTTAATGCATAAGGGTTAATCAATCCTTTACCACTACCAATTGGTGCAGCCCAAGGCATCAGTACCTCACACCCCACATCAACCAAGTGTTTAGCAATTGATAAATCATCTATAGTATAAGGCATCACATTAAAGCCTTTTTTTACAAGTTCTTTGCATGCCTTAACCAACTCTATTGGATCTGGTTGAAGATTATAGTCATCTCCAATAACTTCAACTTTAATTAAATTAGTCTCAAATATCTCTCGTGATATCTCAGCCATTTGAATAGCTTCATAAGCTGACCTACAACCTGCTGTGTTAGGTAGTATATGACAATTAGTTTTTTCTATTTTTTCCCAAAAGGTGTTATTTTTTACATCTCCATTTGCCAATGACCTCTTTAAAGATACTGTAATCATCTCAGTTTGACTTGCTTTAATTGCTTCAAGCATACAGTCTAATGATGGATATAAAGATGTTCCCAATATAAATCTTGACTCTAATATTAAATCAAACAACTTTAACATATATATTACCCTCCTTGCATCGGCAAGATTATATTTACCTCGTCATTTTCATATATAAACTTTCCACTGTATTCTGATTTTGGAATAAAATTACCATTCATCATTACAGCAAAGCAACCTTCAACATAACCTTTCTCTCTTATGAAATCAGCTATACTAATACAAAAATTTTTAACTATAATACTTTTATTATTGAATAAAAATTGCACTTAAATACCCTCCCTTAACTTACCAACCAGATCTTTTGCTATTTTAGGCGCAAATAAAAAACCATGTCGGGAAAGACCATTTATGTATATACAATCTTGTGTATATTTAATAATAGGTCTATCATCAATACTAGTTGGTCTAACTGCTGTTAAAGTTTTCAAAATTCGCGCTTCAGCAAACTTTTTATCAATTACCATAGCCATTGATAATAGCTCCATCAAACTTTGTACAGAAATTGGTGAATTTTCATCACTAGCTATACTTGTAGCTCCTAAATAAAACACCCCTTTTCCTCGAGGGACTATATATAAAGGGTGTCTTGGATGAGCTAAACGTATAACACTATTTAACTTAATACCTTGATGTTGTATAACTACTGCTTCACCTCTAACACCATATAGCTCCAAAGATTGTTTCGAACTAAACCCCCTACAATCAAATACTTGATCATATTCGTACTTAGTACTTTTATCAATATAAATATGCTTATCTCGTATTTGTTTAATATTTTGTTGCCTAAAATTTACAGAATCAGATTGATAGAATCTTTTATTTGTAAAATCAAAAAACTTAGCCACATTAACAGCACCTTCATTCTTTATAATATAAGCTCTATCGCATATACTACTATTTAAAATGATAGGCTCTAACTGTATTAAATCTTGGTAACCAATAGCTTCTATATCTTTCATAACACGATTATATTCTTTAACACGAAAAGCTATTGACCTATGTGCAAGATCTAATTCTATACCATCATACTTATGAGCAAGTAAGAGCGTATTAAACTTTTCTATAATATTATTTTTTGGTTCTACAAGCTCTTGCCAAAGTTTAAGACTATTGTAACCAGATTCATAAACATGTGATTGGCAATTAATTAATTCAGATATTGGAGCTATCATACCTCCGGCATTATAACTGCAACTTTTATGGCCATCCAAATCTTTATCAAAAATTTCTACTTGAATACCAGGCAGTTCTTTTAAAAGTTCTAATGCCAATACTCGACCTATAACTCCAGCTCCAACAATAGCTATTTTTCGCATATAAAAATAACCTAACTAGCTGTTCTTTTAATATCTTGAGATAATTTCATAGAACAAAATTTTGGTCCACACATTGAACAAAAGTGTGCTGCTTTATGACCTTCCTTAGGTAAAGTCTCATCATGATATTCTCTAGCTTTTTCAGGATCTAAACTCAGATTAAATTGATCATCCCACCTAAACTCAAACCTTGCTTTAGAAAGAGCATTGTCTCTAATTTGAGTTCCTGGAAATCCTTTAGCAAGATTAGCAGCATGTGCAGCTAACTTATATGTAACTATTCCTTCTCGTACATCTTCTTTATTCGGTAAGCCTAGATGCTCCTTTGGAGTGACATAACATAACATCGATGTACCATACCAACCTATTTGAGCAGCTCCTATAGCTGAAGTTATATGATCATATCCTGGTGCAATATCTGTCACTAAAGGGCCTAAAGTATAAAATGGCGCCTCAAAACAATCTTGTAACTCATATTCCATATTTTCTTTAATCAGATGCATTGGTACATGGCCTGGACCTTCTATCATAGTTTGTATGTCATGCTTCCAAGCAATTTTTGTCAACTGACCTAGTGTTCTTAATTCTGAAAGTTGTGCACTATCGTTTGCATCATTTATACACCCAGGCCTTAAGCCGTCTCCTAAAGAAAAACTTATATCATAAGCTTTCATTATTTGACAAATCTCTTCAAAATGAGTAAATAAAAAATTCTCTTGATTATGATGCATACACCATTTAGCCATTATTGCTCCACCTCTAGAAACTATACCTGTTATTCTAGTTGCTGCTAATGAAATAAATGCTTTACGTACGCCAGCATGAATAGTAAAGTAACTCACTCCTTGTTCTGCTTGCTCAATTAACGTATCTCTATATACTTCCCAAGTTAAATCTTCAGCAATACCATCAACTTTTTCTAATGCCTGATAAATTGGGACAGTTCCTATAGGAACAGGACTATTTCTAATGATCCACTCTCTTGTTTGATGTATATGCTTCCCCGTTGACAGATCCATCACAGTATCAGCTCCCCACCTAATAGCTGTAACCATCTTCTCAACCTCTTCCGCGATTGATGAAGTTACAGCAGATGTACCAATATTGGCATTTACCTTGACTTGAAAGTTTCTGCCAATAATCATAGGCTCTAACTCAGGATGGTTAACATTAGCAGGTATAATAGCTCTACCATTTGCAATTTCATTACGCACGAATTCTGAAGTTATTTCTTCCTGAATATTTGCTCCAAAAGAAGTACCTTGATGCTGACTTATTGAAGCTTTATCAAGATGAATATTAGCTTTTTTTATATTTTCTCTAATAGCAACATATTCCATTTCTGGAGTTATAATTCCTTTTTTTGCATAATGCATTTGTGATACATTTTTATCTTGCTTAGATCTATATGGAATAAACCTGTTTGGAAAATTTGAGCTATTATCAGCTTGATCATTAGTATACGTAGAATTTAAATAAGTTAACTTCTCTAAATCTTCATTTTTCTTTATCCAATTTAATCTATGCTTGGACAAACCTTCTTCAATATTTATCCTCTCATTATCATCCGTATATTCTCCAGAACTATCATAAACAAGTATTACTGGGTTTGGACTATGTTTATCATCTAAAATGGTCTCAGATTGAGATATACTTCTAAATGGAACCTTTATTTCATTATTATCATTATGAAGGTATATTTTTTTTGAATTAGTATATGATTTAAGTAAAGCTTCACTTAAACTATTAATTTCTGCAGATTTTGATTGTTGATCCATGATCATACTCCTATATTTTTATAAAAAATCTATAGGAAAATACAAAGATACATAAATTCTAAACTGTATTAAAGTCTCTATTATAATGATATCCTTGCACTCCCTACGCTAGTATTAACTAGATCAGGTTCAAAGGGTCAACTTAAAAAAGTTTCTCAGTACTTATGTACTCCCCTGTGCCGATAAAATATAGACTAACAAAAAAATATATAATAAAGAACTCTTTTATCATTAATTAGGTATATTTTTTATGAAATAAAATATTTTGAAAAAGATAAAAATTTAAAAATAATTATTTTTCTTGCTTTAAAGGAGCAGAAACACTTGCTTGCACACGCTGATTACGTGCGTCTGACTCACTGACACCTTCTAGAGTATCATTATAACCAAAACCTTTAGTTATAATCTTCTCACTATCTAGACCCAGACCTTCCATATAATTAGCAACAGACTCTGCTCTTTTTTCAGAAAGTTTTTGATTATAAATCTCAAATTCTTGACCAGTTCGACCTTGAGAAGCATAACCTTTAACAGTTACTGATGCAATATCACTATCTTTTATAAAATCAACAAAAGAAGAAATAGCTTCTTTACCTTTTGCATTTAAAACCTCACTATCATATGCAAACTTAGTATCTAAATAAACTGTTACATCATCACCATTAACTGTGTAGCATGCAACACCATCTTTAGTTAAATTAAAGTTCTTAGCACACTGTTTAATTCCTTTAGGCAAAACATACTTAGTTTCATCAACTGTTGGTATTACTGTAGTTTCCGCAGCTGTTGTTGCACCATTATCTTGGATATTTGCAGTATTATTACTAGCATCATCACCACCAAAGAACCAAGTAATACCACCACCAATCATATTTGTACCAGCTCTAGCTTTAGCTCCTGTGCCATTAGGAGCCATAGTTTGAATATATCTATAATCAGCACTTAACTGGACATCTCTAGAAAGCTCAAACTTAAGACCTCCACCAACATCCCAAGCACCTGTAGCCTGACCAGCTAAGTTTGCCCAACCAGCACCACCAGCAGCATATGGAGTTAGCATCGTGCTATTACTAAGATTAACAACACCTTCACCTAAACCACCAAACATACCACCATAAGTTGCGAATTGATTATATTGAACAGCAAAATATCTATTTATGTTATAACCAACTATTCCATTCCAACCGCCACTTGCGCCATTCTTATTATTAAAATCATTTACAAAACCATTAGCTTGTACACCTAGGTACCATTGACCAGTTCTATCTTGTGGTCCCCATGTATTATCTTCATTTGTTATAGAGCTATAAGTATTAGCAAAAGGTTGAATGAAAGTATTAGAACTAGACTCTGATGTGGTCGATGCAGTTGTATCTACTGAAGTATCCATATTATCACCGGTTGCAGCAAAAGATACGGCAGTTGTACCTATTAATACAGATATAGCAAGTACGGTATTTTTTAGTTTCATCAAAAACTCCTTTTTAAAAATTTCTTATAGTTTGAATTATTAAGCAATAACTATGTCACAATATCTTATTTATATATTTTTTTCAATCTTTTTAAAGCTAATTAAGAAACAAGTTTATAATACTTTTTATATAATTCGTTTTGTGTTTCAATATTTTCAGAATCTATAATTATACAATCTATTGGACAGACTTGGAGACACTGTGGTTTTTCGAAATGCCCAACACATTCTGTACACCGGTTTGGGTTAATTTCATAATATTCTTCACCTTGTGAGATTGCCTCATTTGGACACTCTTGTTCACAGATATCACAATTTATACAACTATCAGTTATTAATAATGCCATTTTATTATTAACCTTTATACTTTGACTCAAGCTCACAATATACACACTCAGGCACAAACTCACCTACCCGCTTATAATTATGTACTGCAACAGCTCTTACTAAGGTTGATGATATACATGAAAATTTTTCACTTGGTGTTAAAAAAATTGTCTGAATTTCACTATTTAGTTTACCATTCATACTAGACATCTGAAATTCATAATCAAAATCTGAAACAGCTCTTAACCCCCTAACAATAGAACATGCGCTATGTTTAACTGCCGTATCAACAAGTAAACCTTCAAAACAAACTACCTTAACTTTAGAGTTATTTTTAAAGACCTCTTTTATCATTTTTTCTCTCGTAATCAAGTCAAAAAGAGTTTTTTTACCATATGCTGTAGATACAGCAACTACTATTTCATCAAATATATTTAATGCTCGAGCAACTAAATCAACATGCCCATTTGTAATAGGATCAAACGTCCCTGGATAAATTGCTATTTTACTCATATTATTAATCTAGAATAACCCTAGTTCCAATTTTGCTTCTTCCGTCATTAACTCTGAATTCCAAGGTGGATCAAAAACCATAACAACATCGACCTTATCAACATTTGGAAGCATTGCTACTCTCTTTTCCACATCAGTCATCAACACCGGTCCCATACCACAACCAGGGGCTGTGAGGGTCATATCAACAATAACATGAAAATTCCCATTTTCCAACTTCCGTGTAATAACATTATAAATCAAGCCAAGATCTACAATATTTACTGGTATTTCTGGATCATATACAGTTCTCATTTGATCCCAAATAGCATCCATATTAATAGGGTCTCCAGGCTTAATATCATACCCATCAACAGGGTATTTAACTACTTGCTTTCCTATCGCATCAGCATCTTTACCATCAAGGTGCAATAAATTTCCACTCACATTTAATGTAAAGCTACCACCTTTATCTTGGGTTACTAAAACTTCTTGACCAGGCATCAACTCTATTTCATTACCAAAAGGTACTGCTATCGCCGTCACTTGCCTTCTAACTATTGTTACGTCTGTTACTTTCATTGCCATTCCTATACTGTAAAACTTTCACCACAACCACAACGTGCTGACTCATTAGGATTTGTATATTCTAATTTATATAAACCAAACTCATGCTTAACATAATCAATTTTTAATCCATTTAAAAAATCCATAGATTTTTTAGCAATAAAAAAGATTAAATCATGTTGCTCAAATCTTACTGTTTCTTGCGGTTGCTCATTAACAAAGTCAATATCATATGCCAAACCTGAGCAGCCCATAACTTTTGTACCTACATAAATTCCTACACACCCTGTGTGTTTATCTAAATGTTTTTTAAAATGCTTTGCCGCAGCTGTTGTGACATCTAAAATATTATTTACAGGATCAAATACTTCTACCATAAATTCCTCTTACTACAAATTATTTTAATTGAGATATAACCTTCTTTAATGCTTTTATGAAAAGGTCTATTTCCTCATAAGTATTATACATACCAAACGACATCCGTACAGTAGCTGTTACTCCCATTCTGTATAGTAATGGATGAGCACAATGTTTTCCAGTACGCACACACATTCCTTTAATTGCTAAAAGCTCACCGACATCTCCTGCATTACAGCCATCAATATTGAATGTTATAACTCCAGCTTTATGTTTGGCTTCACCAATGATTTGTATACCATCGATTAGTTTAAGCTCTTTAGTAGCATACTTTAAAAGTTTTTTCTCATATTCAGCAATATTTTCCATACCTACAGAATTCACATAATCTATAGCTCTACCAAAACCTATAGTACCAACAATATCTGGAGTACCTGCCTCAAACTTATATGGTGGTAAAGCAAAAGTAGTTTTTGATATAGTTACATCCTCAACCATATCTCCTCCAAAATTATATGGTGGTAGCTGTTCTAATAGACTATATTTACCATATAAAATACCCACTCCTGTTGGACCATATAATTTGTGACTTGAAAAAACAAAGAAATCACAAGCTAAATTCTGTACATCAACTTTTTGGTGTATTACTGCTTGAGCCCCGTCTACGATCACCAAAACACTTGAATTAATAGCCTTAACTTTTTCAATTATTTGCTTGATTGGATTAATTGTTCCTAAAACATTTGAACATAAAGTTATTGCTAAAACTTTTGTTTTATTGGTTATTAAAGTTAATAAATCATCAATATCTAATTCGCCATTATCTTTAATTTTTGCTACTTTAAATACTAGATTTTTCTTATGAGATAACATTTGCCAAGGTACAAAATTTGCATGGTGCTCCATCTCTGTAACAACTACCTCATCTCCCTCAAATAAGATAGACTGACCTATAGTTTCTGCTAAGAGATTTATTGCTTCAGTAGTTCCTTTAGTTATAACAATTTCTTTTGGTGAATTAGCATTTATAAACTTCTGAACTTTAACTCTAACATTTTCATATTTCTCACTAGCTTCTTGACTAAGTGAATAAACTCCTCGATGAACATTTGCATAATTAAATGCATACGCATTAGTTACTGTATCAATAACACATTGTGGCTTTTGAGCAGAGGCCCCAGTATCAAAAAATACAATTGGCTTATCGTTTATAGTTTGATTAAGGAAGGGAAAATCCTTTCTAATTTTTTTTATATCGTACATAACTCAGAATATATTTATTAAGCTTAACGGTGAGATTATACTAAATTAGTATAATTTTAGCTAGAGTAGCTTCTAAGTAAGTTATATTTTAAAAATTTCCAAAAGATATCTAACTAACATACAGGCACATTAGCTGCCAAGCCACCTAATGACGTTTCTTTATATTTACTGCTCATGTCCAGACCTGTTTGATACATAACTTTGATAACATAATCTAAACCAACAAATCGTTTCTCACCTGTATCCAAATAAGCCAATTTAGCAGCATTTATTGCCTGAACTGCACCCATAGCATTGCGTTCAATACAAGGTATTTGTACTAATCCGCCTATAGGGTCACAAGTAAGGCCAAGATTGTGTTCCATACCAATCTCAGCAGCTGACTCTATAGAATCAATATCTCCTCCAAGTAAGGCACAATAACCTGCTGCTGCCATAGAGCAAGCCACACCGACTTCACCTTGACAGCCAACCTCAGCTGCAGATATTGATGCACCTGATTTATACAAAACACCAATAGCAGCACAAACTAATAAATATTTATTGATAACTTGCTGTAATTCTTCCTTATTTACAACTTCATGGGTTTGTAAATAATATTTTAATACAGTAGGAATAACTCCAGCAGCTCCATTAGTAGGTGCTGTAACAACTCTTTCACCACATGCATTTTGTTCATTTACAGCTATAGCAAAAGCATTTAAATAATTAAAATCCGTTGTGCTTATATTTTGAGATTTGAGCTTTCTTATCATACTTGGCGCTCTTTTTCTTACCTTTAACCCTCCGGGAAGGATTGTTTCGGGACATGTCAACCCTTTCTCAATAGACGTCTCCATAACTTCCCAGATTGCTGATAGCTTTCTTAATGATTCTATCTCACCATAAGCGGCTATCTCATTTTCAAACATTATTGCATCAATAGATTTCTGCTCATCTTCACATAACTTCCTTAACTCCACCATACTTGAGAATTTATATGGCTTATTACATGGGTTTTCAGTTGGTACTTCATCTTTTTTAACCTGTTTTTTATCTACTATAAAACCACCGCCAATTGAAAAGTATTCTTTTTCACATAATAATTCATCGCCATTAAATAAAGAAAATCTCATACCGTTAGCATGCTCGGGTAAAAATTCATCATAATGAAAAATCAGATCGCGACCATATATAAACTCAATCTCAAACTTTTGGTTTAGCTCAATTTTCTCATCGCTTAAACAACTACTGTAAAGTTTTTTAGCTAATTCTATATCTACTGATTCTGGTAAAAAACCCATCACACCAAGTACTACTGCATAATCTGTTTTATGGCCTTTGCCCGTCAGAGCAAGAGATCCATACAAATCTATCTGTACTCGTGTAGTTTGTGATAATTTATCCTTATATAAGTTTATAAAATCACAACCAGCTCGCATTGGCCCAATCGTATGAGATGATGATGGCCCTACTCCGATTGAAAAAAGCTCAAAAGTACTTTCCATTTTTAACTCCAAGAAAAAAGTATACTCGAATCATTTTATAATACTTTTATAATGAAACAAAACATTTAACATACTAGTTTTAGAGTTTTTTTAATTTTAATTATAATGTGTGAGTATTACTTAAGCATCTTTTCTCTTTTTTTCCAATCAGGCATATATAAATTTATATATGCATAAAAGTCTTTTGAATGATTTGGATGTGTTAGGTGAGCAATTTCATGAAGAACCACATATTCAATCGCTTCGATATCTCTTAATACAAGATTAAAATTAAGGTTTATAATTTTTTTAATGTAGTTACATGATCCCCATCGAGTTTTTGCTTTCTTTATAATAACTCGTTGTATTTCCTGATTAGTTATTTTTAAATATTTAGCAACCAAATTATTCAAGATAATATCTGCTCTATCTTTATAAAACTCCTCTAAAAGCTGTAGTTTAAACTCTTTATTATTTATTACACTTGAATTAAGAAAAAATTCCAAATTCCCCTCATCCTCATTTATTAAATTAGAATTTGATTTTATAAGTTTGATAGTATACTCACGACCCAAAAAATAAACCTTATCACCATTACTTAAAGCATAATGGTGATAATCATATTTTCGATTAGACAATAATTGCTTACTATGCTTATCTAACCATGTTTTTTTTGATTCCAAAAGCCTAAGAATTTCTTTTTTAGTCACTCCTAGTGGTGACTTCACAGTAACCAATCCATCTTCACCTAAAGAAATTCTTATACTTTTAATATCTTTATAAACTATGTTTATTTTATAAGGCATATTAATTTTCTATCGTTATATTTTGCCATCCTTTAGCTATATCTGCTGAGTGATTAGACCAATAGCTAACAACCATATCTCTAATTGTAGTGTTAGTATCTTTATAGTTTTTTATATTATTAAAGATAAACCCATCTCCACCGGTAATTAAAAAATCTAAAGTAGCAAGCTTATAACTTTTGTTTTTATCTAACAATTTACCATCAATATAAACTTTTTTTATCTTACCTAATTTATCAAGGCTAACATTTATTCCATAAAAAACACCTACTTGCTCATTACCAAGTAGCTCAACACTATGCTTTATAAGTTTATATAATTTATTACCTTTTATATTTAGAGTAACTACCATATTATCAAATGGCATTGTTTCATAAATCATACTATAAGTAATATTACCTTTAGGTAAAGACCTACGAATACCATGAGAATTAAGCAAAACTATATCACTATTTGTGGAATATCTAACGATCCCAGCTAATGTATAGGTTAGAGGAATATTATAATACCCATTTTGTGCTTCATTTGACAAGGCTTCTGGAGCCTGAGTTATTATTTTTTGTAATTTATCTTTTATAGAATAGTTATATTTATCTATAATCTTCTCTACGCCCTGATCAGCCTTTAAATTTCTTGTAGCTTTAGCTAAATTTATTACTTCTGGCGTTACTTTACATTTTTTGGTTGTGTGACAATCATAATGTAAAACACTAATATCTTTACCTTGACTCTCACCCTGTTCAACTGCAATTTTATTTTTAAAACCATTAACAAATTGATGACTATGCCCAGTCAAAACAGCTGATATATCTTTAACGTTATTGACCACAGCATATATTTCTGATGTATTTTTAAGCTCTTTTTTCTTCTTATAAAAAATTTTTGAACTATTTTGATCAGTTGGAATATGTGTTAATAACACTATAGTATCAGGTTTTGGGATACCATGTGTTTTATAATTATTTATATATTTTACCCATTTATTTGCACTAGTTACTGGACTATTAAATTTAAGATTCAATATATTTTTTTCTGCTGTTGTCTCAGGTGTCTCAAGAGTTGATAAACCTATAAAATAGATAGTTCTACCATTAGCTAAAGTTTGATAACCAAACGGCTGTATATACTCAAATAAATCCTTATTAGAAAAAAACCTAGAAATATATTCAAATATAGAATTATCTCTATATTCTATATTTGCAGCCAAATATCTAAGCTCACTACACTTATACCAATGTTTAAACCATATCTGGCCATAATCAAAATCATGATTACCTATAGCTGAGTACTTAACCCCAATATAATCAAAAAATTCATTAACAACATCTCCATGAGAGATATTCGAAATAGGAGTACCCTGGTAATTATCACCTGCAGCTACAACAACCAAATTTGGATGATCCTTGCGATATTGTTTGATAAAACTTGCTATTTTAGCCGCCCCAACCATATCATTATGAGGCTCGATCTGGCCATGAAAATCATTTAAAGATAATACTGTTATATCATCTTTTGCATAACAAGCTATAAAACTAACAAAAACTATAATTAAACTAATATATTTTTTCACTACATCACTCCATTATTAATCAAATTGATAACTTTTATATGACCCTAAAACCTTGAGAAATGTACTTTTTTTAAGCACTTCCAAAAGCGCTTGCTGTACATTATCATCATCTTCAGAACCTTTAAAATCAATAAAAAACAGATAGTTCCATGCCCTATTTCTCGATGGTCTTGATTCTATTTTTGTCAGATTAATATTATATTTTCCAAAAATATTTAATGTATTAACTAAGGCGTTTGATTTATCTTCTATAGAAAATATTATTGTTGTTTTATAATCATTCTCTTCAGGACTAATGCCAATATCATCATAACCCATTAATAAAAAGCGAGTATAATTAAAATGTTCATCTTCAAATTCACTTTGAAAAATATTTAATTTATATGTTTTAGCTGCAAGCTCTCCAGCAATTGCCAAATGATTCATGCTATTTTTTTCATATATATATTTGGCTGCTCCAGCGGTATCAACAAAAGCTTCTGGAGTAAGCTTCATTTTTTTTAAACTTCTGGCGCATTGAGATAAAGCCTGAGGATGAGATATAACGCTTTGAACCTTTGAAATATCAGTATTTGGCAATCCCATCAAACAATGCTTAACTCTCAAAACAACTTCTGCCTTGACTTTTAAATTGCTTTTAATAAGCTCGTCATAAGCCGGCACAACTGATCCAGCAATTGAATTCTCAACAGGTATCATTACAAAATCTGATTCACCTGTGATCGTATGCTCAATGGCATCTGAAAAAGATAAGCATGGGAATGTCTGAAATTCTTTTATATCTTGCTTATTTAAAAAGCTAGTAATAGCTTGCTCAGAATAAGCTCCATGCTCACCTTGAAAAGAAATTTTAATCATAAGAAATAATTTAATTTTAAAGTTTAGAACAATAATACAGTTTTTTAAAATGTAATAAAATAGGAACTTATCTCACAAAATACTAAATCAACTATTTCTTTGTATATGAAGAGCTTTATCTATCCCATCCTGCATGTCTTGGGAGGATAAACAATAGTTTTTAGCAAGAATTAAAGTTATATAACTAATAATTAATAAAATTATCGTTATATAATATATGTTTAAAACTCCAGTACCACCAAACGTACTAAAATATGAAACGATTGAAACAGCAACTATATAAAACCAAAACCATATGGACTGCTTAAAATCCCAAGAAATTTTTTCTGACTTGTCTGCACCAAATTGTCTGTATATTAAAAGCATAAAAACAGCTACGCATATAGCAAAACCTGACTTTGAAACTATACCCCAACCACTCCATAAAAAAATCATACTTGAAGCAAACACACCAATTACCGAAATAAGGTAGACAGACTTCAACCTAAAAGGCCTATCAATATTTGGAAGCTTATGTCTCATAGCAATAGTTGAAGTAGCTCCAGTTAAATAAGTCAAGGAAATAAGAGAAGTCAAAAATGCTGCCATTGCTTTCCAACCAGGAAAAGGTGCAAACATTATCATTGCAATCAGAAAATTTAATCCTACCGCATAAACAGGTTTATTAACTACAGGGTTTATTTTATTTAATATCTTTGGCATATATCCATTTGAAACCATTGCACTTAGAGAATTCAAAGCCACACAAAAATATAAAAGGCCCGCCACCAATGGAAAAAGTATTGCTCCAAAATATAGTAAATACATCATCCATGTTTGGCCAAAATGCTGTGCCATCAACGCAAAAGCTCCAAAATTAGAGCTTTTACCTTTTATTATAATACTTAAATCCCAAACATTATTATGCACATATTTTGATATAACCATTATATATGCAACTTGTAGGATCAAAAAAATACCTAAACAAATAAGGATTGTACTAATAGTAGCTATAGGAATGGCCTTTGCTGGATTCTTCGTATTACCTGCTAATTCAACAATTGTTTTAAAGCCAACAAATGCATAACCAATTCCACCTAAAGAAACAGCCGCAAGCATCCCATTAACTCCAAAAGGCATATAATTTAAATCAGTCTCATGAACCTTAGATTTTAATTCTGGAAGTGTATAACAAAAAACAATAAATGTTATCGCTATTATTGTAGGTACTAAAATTTTAAATAACGTAATTATATTATTTGCCTTTACCAGCCATCTAAGAGAATAAAAATTAAAAATAGAAAAGATCAATAATAAAATAACAGCTATTGGTATACCATCACCTGATAGTGCTCCTGTACTTGGCTCAATCAAATTTGGATAAAAAACTGCCATATATTGTAAAACAGCTTGAACTTCAATAGGTGCTAACACTAAATAAGATATCCAAGTAATCCAAGCAAAAATATAACTTATTAATGTCCCATGAGTAATATGAGGTATTCTAGATGAAGAACCCTGAACTGGAACTATAGCGGAACTCTCAGCAAATGTCAGAGCTATAAAAATCATCAACACTGCACCTATTATCCATGAAAATATAGATGCGGGACCTGCATATTCAGAAGTATATTGAGCTGAAAACATCCAGCCAGAACCCATAATGGTACCAACACCAATAGCTATAAGACTACTAATAGTTAACTTACTTTTTATCATAAATAATTAAAATAATTTTCATACTAGGTCTTGAGTCTATGTTCTAAGCTCCAAAAAGTAAAGATAATATATCATAATTTTTTTTCCTAACTACTCTTTGAGTTAATGTGGTTACTATATCATACTCTATAGTATTAGTAAGTTGAGCTACTGAAAAGACGCTATTCCTCTCTCTTGGAATATCTGAAAAAATCTCCACATCATCGCCAATTTTTACATTAAACTGGTTTCTTCCTAGAGAAATTGCTAGTGCATCCATACTAATTTGACCCACTATTGGATATATTTTACCATCTATATTGACACTCCCTCGTCCTCCGAGCTCTCTAGGGTAACCATCGCCATATCCAAGTGGCAGTGTAGCTATTATTTCATTGTGATAACCACGATATAATAGCGAATAACCTACTCCTTCATTTTTATCCAACCTAATAATTTTCACTACTTTAGATGTGAGTCTTGCTATAGGTTTAATATCTCTAGCGATCCTTTCAACATAGAAATGAGGTAAATACCCATAGGTTAAAATACCTGTTCTTACCATATCATAGCTAATACCCTCTTGGCCTAATAATCCATATGAATTTGCTAAATGACAAATAATATCTTTGTTTTTTAACCTAATATAATCTACTAATTCTTTAAATCTTTCTATCTGCTTTTTATTACCTGGATGATCCTTATTATCAGCACAAGCAAGATGGCTATAAACTCCTTCTAATTCAATAAATTCTGAACTTAAAGCTTTAGAAATTGTCTTTTTTGCATCAATATAATCAATACCCATACGATTCATACCAGTATTTACATTAATATGTACTTTCAGCTTTTTATTATAAGATTTTGCTTGTGATTCTAATTTGATTATATCTTCAAACTCTTGAAGAGTAACACTAAGATTATTATCAAATATTTCTTGTATATATTGATAATCCACAACCCCAAATACCAATACTGGCTTAGTTGATATATTTCTAACTCGTATAGCTTCTTCGATATTTGCTGCTGCATAATAGTCCACCCAATCTGATGTAATAGATACAATAGGTTCAATACCGTGCCCATAGGCATTAGCCTTAACAGGAAGGCACAATTTAGCTCCATTAGCAATTTGTCTTATTATTTTGATATTATTTATCAATGTATCTTTACTTATGTGCAAAATATTCATTATCCAAACACCTCTCTAATTATAAATAATTCTATTAATCCATCTTTTCATAATAAATAATGAAAATGCTGCCAATAATGTAGTTATCATTATCCACATAAATAATTCTCTATAGCCATAATAACTATTAGTTAAGGCTTGTCCCATAAGATTTGAACTTTGAGAGCTACCTAAATCAATACTTGCAAAATTTGAAGCTATATATGCTCCCATCTTGATACCTATAGCCCATGTAAGAAACCACATTCCCATACAAAAGCCTCTAACTTTGGTTGGAACAAGCTGTGCAATCAAAGACAATCCTACAGCTGTTGCCATAATTTCCGCCCAAGAAAAAAATACTCCAACAGCAAAAACCTCCCACCAAAATGAAACTTTTTGAGATGGATCTTGTAGCAAACAAACTAAAAAAAGAAATCCGTAACAAAGGCCACAAAACATCAAACAAAGTGCAAATTTACTTGTTGAACCTAATCGATCTCCTAGTTTATTAAAATACATCGCCAATATAGGTGAAAAAACTAGAATCCCTGAAGTATTTAACAAACCTGGAACTGTCTGAGAATTTAGCTTAAACCCAAGTACATCTAGATTCACATGATGTACATTAAATAGAAAAAAAGATGTGGTTTTCTGAGCGTAAACCATAAAAAATATTATTGCATAAAATATAAAAACTAATAACAAGAACATTTTATAACGATACTTTTTATCTTGCTGAAAAGTCATAAAAATAAAATAACCAATAATCACAACTACTGCAACAGCTAAAACCAAACTAATAAGCCAACCTATATACAATAAACCTGCCATCAAGATAACAAAAAATACTACACCACATATTACAAATATAATATTTTTAAACCCTAAGCTTTTTTTACCTACAGGTGATGCTATAGCCATAAACAACTTTTTATTCATAATTATATTTAATAATGCCAAAACAATTCCAAAAGCACATACTCCTAACGCTAAACCGTAGTGTGTGTTTTCAATACCATAAGAATCTGAGCTACTCAAATAAGGAATTAAAAGAGCTCCTGATAATGCTCCTATATTATTTGCCATATTAAAATAAGCATATATTGCATCTAACTTCTTGGGATCTCCAGCATATAACCTAGATACACTATTTAAAGTCATTGGTACAAACAAACATGCTCCAGATATTATCATTGCCATACCAAAGTAAATCGCGGTATTTGTAAGCATGTCACCTATTGCCAAGATACCATAGCCAAACAAAAGACATAATCCACCTACCAACAAAGCTCTCCTTACTCCCAAAAGCTTATCAGCGACATAACCACCAAAAGAGCTAAGTACATAACACAATGCGGTGAATGAACCAGCAAAAACTGCAGCTTGAGACTCAGTTAAATTCAATTTATTTATGCAAAAAAATATCAGAATATAAAAAAATCCAAAAAAACTGAATCTCTCAAATAATTGTAAAAAAAACAAATAAATAAAATACTTTGTTCTCTTTTTTTCATCTATAATCAAAATATGGCCTCCTCACTTATTGATTCAAAAACCTATCCTGGATATTGTTAGAAAACTCATCAAAACCTAATTCCTGATAAATATTTTGCATTCTTATACCACAACTCCCATCACTTATATTTTTTATAAAACTGAATACCACCAAATCAAGTAAGGAAACTTGACCATTAAAAAAATATTTCCTTTGTCCTAAAAAATTAGATATTGCTTGTAAATCCTGCCTAACTCTAGAATAAATTTCTCTGCTTGTAAGCTTGATTAAACCATTAGATTTTAATTGACGTAAAACATTTTTCTTAGCTACAGGGTATATAATATTTGCCATTGCCTTTGGTAACTTTGTAGCATCAATAAAACCTTTTTTCCAAGTATTATTATCCTTATCCGCCCAACGAGCATACACCTCAAGCCAATATAAACTATCTTCACATAGCCTTATAAAAGCAGTAGATATTGCTTTTTGTTCTAAGTTTAAATGCCTATCCAGACTAAAATCATTCTCTTTTTCAAGCATTTCAATAATTAGGTTGCTGTCAGCATATTTCTTGCCCATAGTTTCTATATAAGGCATTTTAGCTGTTGGAGATTTACTAAATTCTAAACTAAAATAATTTTGGTAGCTCAAATCCATAGCTTTTAAATAAAGCTCCAACTTTAAGCAAAAAGGACTACAACTATAGTTTCTATCCTTTAATTTAGGCAATTGATGTAAATGAATCATAACTCTCCTATTCATCAAAATTAATAACATTATTTGCAGAAACTGATGATTGTTTACTCTGCTCAGAAGCAAGATTTTCTTTAACTATATCTGCTTTCTCAAATTCTGATATGACGATATCATCTAAGCGCCCATTTCTAATAACTATATAACCTCTATATCTATCATCAGAACTTATTGTATTATAATCAAACGAATAAACTCGATAAAAAAGCAGCCTCTTTTTTTCAAACTTAAAGCTTACTTTACGTAAACAAACAGTGTCATCTAGCAAGCTTAGATTATATTTTTCTGCTGAGCGTTCTGCTATTCCTATAGCATATTCTTTATTTTTCATAAAATTACGCCACAAAAATAAACACACACCTAAAAAAATGATTGTATATAAAGCTACCGACATATTATTACCTTAAAATATCAATTAACAATCCATTATATGGTAAAATCTACTGGTTACAAAACTATAAAATCTTATTCGCTTTGAAAACTTTAAAATATTTTTATGGATCATTCTGTATAACTGCTTTTGGAATAATTATTGGTGTATTTTTTTATCCATCTAATCCTGTGGCAATAATATATTCAATTTCAATACTAGCTGTGCTTGAAATATCACTTAGCTTTGATAATGCTGTTATAAATGCAAAAATCCTCGGACAAATGCCACAAAAATGGCAAAAGATATTTATATTTATCGGCTTACCTATTGCTGTTTTTGGCATGCGCTTAGTATTTCCAATCTTATTAGTAAGTATTTCTAGCGGTATAAACTTCTCTAACGTAATAATTCTTGCATTACATAATCCAGAGCAATATCAATCAATATTAGAGCATTCAATGCCTTATATCTGTAGTTTTGGTGGAAGTTTTTTACTTATGGTATTCTTAAATTTCTTTCTAAGTGAAAATGAAGGACATCACTGGATTCCATTCCTAGAGAACAACATCTTTATTCGTAAAATACGTAGCTATAATGGCGGATATATTTTACTTGCTATTATCATTGGTCTTATCGTAATTTATAATACAAATTCTACCTACCAGGGTAAACTTGCTATAGCTTTTTTCTTGGGCATAATAACTCATGAAAGTATTGGCTTACTTAATTCACTATTTGACTCCTCTGAAGTCAATACGACTGATGTGATTAGAAATGGGGTTATGGGTTTTATTTATTTAGAAATAATAGATGCTTCATTTAGTTTTGATGGTGTAATTGGAGCATTCACAATCTCGACAAATATTGTGATTATAATGATTGGTCTTGGTATTGGTGCAATGTTTGTTAGATCTCTAACAATACTTTTTGTAGAAAAGAAAACTTTAGCAAAATATATATACCTAGAACATGGCGCGCATTATGCTATAGGATTCTTAGCCGTTGTATTATTATTAAAAATATTTATACATATCCCAGAATGGTTTAGTGGTTCTATTGGTATATCAATACTTACCCTTGCTTTTATCCATTCAATAATAAAACATAAAAAATTAGAAAATTAATAAACTACGTAATTCGCCACAATTATTTGCTATATTTGCAGCCAATGCTACTACTTTTTCTCTTTCAACATGCTCTGTATAAGCTATAAACTTATTTACAAAACCTACTTCAAACAATTGATAATCAGTATAACCGTCGCCAACAACCACAATCTCTCCATTGATTAGTTCTTTAGCTTTTTCAAAAGATTTTAACTTAGAATCACAAGCACCATTAAAATTATCAAGCGAATTAAAGCTACCATCAAGATTCCAATGCACATCAATTGCAAATATATTTTCTCTAGCAATACCTAAATAGTCTGCAAAGGGTGCAATACTTTCTGTCAATCCACCACTAAATATCCATATCTCATAGCCTTGTTTTTTAAGAATCATAATCAATTCTTTTATACCAGTAGTTAATAAACTTGGGCAATATTGATCCGCAAAAACCTGTATACTCCATCTAGTAGGACTTGCTATAGCCAATCTTTTTTCTAAGGATTCTCTAAAACCTATATCGCCTTGCATACCTAATTTTGTAATTTTTTCTATTTCAGCAGGCTTATTCGGGAACCCTTTAAGGATAGGCTCAAGGATCAGTTCTAATGATTCTTTTTTTATTAAAGTTGAGTCAAAATCAAAAATTATATTTTTCATATCTATCTTAAATACACCCCTCTGGTAATATTTCAGTTAGTAAATATACTTGATATACTAACCCTAAAACACCAATATTTAAATAAAATTTTTATAGGTTTACTGCAGCAATTTAATTATACTATTTCTCACATCTTATTTTAAATATTAAACAAGGAAAAAATGATTAACTATAAAGAAATGCCTAAAGGTACTTTACAAATAAATATTATCCAAATATTTTCAACTGTTGGGTACGCTGTATTAATGGGACTATTAAATTTTTACCTAACTGATCATGGTGGCTTCACTAAAACTGAAGCAAACACTCTTACAGCAAGTTTCTTTGCTCTTAATTTTTTACTTCATTTTTTAGGTGGAGCATTAGGTGGTAAATATTTTAGCTTTAGAGGTTTGTTTTTAGTTAGCGTTACTCTTCAGGTCGTTAGTATGTTTATGATAGCAGAACACGATCAAACAACCATAGTTTATGGAATGGCACTATTTATTACTGGTGCTGGTTTGAATGTAAGCTGCTTAAACATGATGTTAACTCAACTTTTTAAAACTGAAGACCGAAATAGAAGAGTTGCTTTCTCTATAAACTATAGTTGCATGAACATAGGTTTTGCTGGAAGTTTTTTACTTTCTGGAATTATCCAAAGCTACGGTGCTTATACTATAGCCTTCTATACTGCTGCTGCCTGCTTAGCTATAGCTGTAGTATTACATATTTTAAATTTCAAAAATGTTGAAGATAAGGATACATATTTTCATAATGAATTTTCTAAATCTGTAGCAAGATATATTGTTGCCCCTGCTATAATCATTGTATGCTTTATCTTCTCTATATTTCTAATTAAACATACAGAGTTTGGTGGCACTTTAGTAATATGTGTCTTTGTATTAGTTCTTGGATATCTTATATACACTGCATTACAACAAAAACCTGAATATCGTGAAAGAATTTTTGCATTTATGATTTTAAGCTCAGCTTGTATGATATTTGCATTTGTCCAAGGCATGCAAAGCTCAGCATTAGAGAACTTTGTCGAATTTAACACAAATAAATCTTTATTTGGCATAACAATGCAGCCTGCTACAGTAAATACATTTGAAACTCTTGGGGTTATTATCTTTGGCTTCCTATTAGCATTTTTTGCAAAAAGAAGATTAGAAAATGGTACAACATTAGCTCCAGGAAGCTTAATTACTCGTGGTATTGGCTTATATATAGTCGCTTTTCTAATGATTCCTTTAGGAATTATACTTGCCAACAAAGACAATGGAACAGTTAGTGTAGTCTTTCCCATTTTATTATTAATAATAGTAGCTGCTGGCGAAATTCATGTTAATGCAACAAGCTATGCTCTAGTAGGTGACCTAATTAAACCTGTACACCAAGGTATGTTTACTGGATACATGTTTGTAAATATTGCTGTAGGAATAGTAATATCTGGACCTGTGTCAAACTATGCAATAGGCAATAAGATAAAAGCTGAAAATATCACAGCGCTAGGTACAAATCAGATGTATTCAAATATATTTATTTGCCTAGCTATTATTGCTGCAATTCTAACTGTCTTATTTTTTCTAATTTCCAAAAAAATTAATAAAGTTTTTGATAATATTCACCATCAAAAATAATTAATTACCAATCATCTTCGAATTTACTTTTTTTCTATCAAAAAATTGCTTATTATTAAGCATTCTAATCAACTATAGAACCAAGATGCAAAAATCTTCTAGAAAACCTTTGGTTTCTATAAAAAACCTATCTAAACAGTTTGATGATGGTCATGTAGCTGTTGACTCCATTAATCTAGATGTCTATCCTAAAGAGTTTTTTTCACTGTTAGGGGAATCTGGAAGTGGTAAAAGTACTCTATTAAGAATGCTTGCAGGATTTGAAAAACCAAGTGATGGTAAAATAATCATTGATGGTATTGATATGTCAAACACACCGCCATATAAAAGACCTATAAACATGATGTTTCAATCTTATGCGCTATTCCCACATATGAGTGTAAAACAAAATATTATGTTTGGTTTAAAGCAAGAGAAATCCCTAAAAAAAGAAGATATTGAAAAAGCTACTGATAGGGCTCTCAAGATAATTAAAATGGAGCATCTTGCTAAAAGAAAACCTCATCAACTATCTGGTGGACAACGTCAACGTGTAGCTTTAGCAAGATGTCTAGCAAAAAGACCAAAATTAATATTGCTTGATGAACCTCTATCTGCTTTAGATAAAAACTTACGTGATCAGATGCAATTTGAACTTGTTGATATTCAAGAGCAAACTGGTAGTACCTTTATAATGGTAACCCACGATCAAGAAGAAGCTATGACAATGTCAACAAGGATTGGTATTATGACTGATGGTTGGCTCGAGCAAGTAAGCACCCCATCTGAAATTTATGAATTTCCTAAAAGCAAATTTGTTGCTGGATTTATTGGTAAAAGTACCATTTTTGAAGCTCGAGTGGAAGAAGTTAGTAGAACTCGTAGTATAGTAACTTCAAATCAGGCTGGCACATCATTTGTCTTACAAAGGAATATAGAAGCCATAGAGGATCAAGAGATTTGGATTGGCATACGACCTGAAAAAATTGTTATCAGCAAAGAAAAGCCTGAAGAATATGATCCTCAAAACCCTATAAACTGTATTAAAGGGATAGTCGAAGATATCGCCTATATGGGTGGATTATCTACTTATCATGTAAGAACAAAAAATGGCCGTATCGTAAAATCAACAGACTTTAATATAGAAAGAAATGCCGATCACCCTTCCTGGGATGATGAAGTATATCTTACCTGGGAGTCGCAAAACATAATGGTGTTATATTCATAATGCAAAATTTAGAAAAAAACTATAGACATACTTTAGTTTATCTAATACCCTTTGCCTGGTTTGTAATATTTCTGCTTGTACCATTTTTATTTGTCATTGGTATGAGTTTTACTTTACCAGCAGATGGCACCCCCCCTGTCTCATCATTAGCAATATACAAGCAAGAAACTATACATTTCACTATTTACTTACAGAACTATATTGAATTAATTCATTATAATTTGATTTTTATTGCTTTATTCAACTCATTAAAAGTAGCATTAATAACTACTATTTTATGTATTTTAATTGGTTACCCCATGGCTCTATCACTTTCAAGAGCTAAAAAAAATACACAAATTTTCTTTTTAATTCTAATAATTATACCATATTGGACTTCTTTTCTACTTAGAACATACGCATGGGTAACGCTATTAGGTAACCATACTTTAAATAATGTTTTAACAAACTTAGGCTTACCTAGTATGGCTTTACTATATAATAATTTTTCTATGTATTTAGGAATGGTATATTGTTATTTACCTTTTTTAGTACTGCCTCTATATAGCACTCTTATAAAGATTGATCCAAGTATATATGCTGCTGCTGAAGATCTCGGTTCTAGACCTACTAATTCGTTTTTTAAGATAACCCTCCCTTTATCAATGCCTGGACTTATTGCTGGTAGCTTACTTATCTTTATCCCAGCAGTTGGCGAGGTTGTTGTCCCTCAAATTATGGGAGGTATGAATTCCCTTATGATAGGTAATATTATATGGGAAGAATTTTTTACTTCTAATAATTGGGGAATGGCTGCAACAATATCTGTAGTCTTAATTATAATACTCGTGCTTCCTATCCTCTGGATGCAACGTATTCAAACCAAACGAACATTTGTTTAAAGGGAGAATAATATGAGAAAATTTTCATTTAGTCAAATTATGCTTATATTAGGCTTAATATTTTTATATATCCCCCTAATAATTCTTATTTTATTTTCATTTAGTGATTCAGCTATTATCAATTTATGGGGTGGCTTTACATTTGACTGGTATCATGAAGTTATACATGATGAGGATATTATTAGCGCTACCTTAACTAGTTTTAGAATAGCTTTAATTACTTCAATTATAGCAACAATATTAGGAACTATAGTTGCATATGCTATGACTAGGTTTAACTTTTTTAGAACTAGAAATTTTTTATACGGGCTTGTTGCTACACCATTAGTTTTACCAGATATTATTTTGGGTGTGGCATTACTACTTATGTTTTCGACTTTGCAGCATCTTATAGGTTGGCCACATGAAAGGGGTACTACCACTGTAGTTATAGCCCATGTAACAATGTGTACAGCCTATGTAACTATAGTTATGCAATCAAGAATAGCTAGTGTTGATATCTCTCTTGAAGAAGCCTCTCTAGATCTGGGTGCTGGTCCTATAAAAACTTTTTTTACTATCACTTTGCCACAATTAATCCCCGCTCTTATAACATCCGCATTATTGACATTCACACTATCTATTGATGACCTAGTAGTTACAGAATTTGTAGCTGGTAGTGATAATCCCACTTTACCAATGTATATTTATTCTACAGTTAAAAATGGACCAACCCCTGAGATAAATGCTTTAGCAACTATTATGATAGGAATCATTATAATAGGAGTTTTAGCTGGTACACTTGTATCGATGAAATTTAAAAAGAAAAGTTAAACTTCTGTTATATATTATTTAAATGAAATAATATCTCATAATTTACTGATCATTTCATTAGTATTAGGGCACTATTGCAGAGATTAACCCTCAATTTACTACAGAATTCAATTTTGTATTTTGTCCTTACCCCATAATTACTTGCAAACATAGAGCGATTAAGATTATGGCACAAGCATAGTAAGGTAGCGATACTAACGCCAAATGTGATAAGTATACTCGTCCCTACCGTACCAACAGTACTTCCTAAACAATTACTCGAGCTATTTAAAGCTACTGCTATTGTGCTCCATGTTTTGATGTTAAATTTAAGCTAATATTATTTTTATACCATGAGAAAGACTATTTAATAAAGAGGCCGGAAACTACTATATTTGAAAAAAATAATAAAATACCAGCAAAGCCCTACTAATAAAAAATATACTAATATTAGGGCTTAGGGTACTTATAATATTTGCTATGGTTAATATTTTTTATAGATTCACCCTGATAGCAAAGAGTAAATATTATTATAGATTGTGTAGTTACAGTAATACTAGTATTAAAGCTTACTCCAATATTTGGCAAGATTCCTGTGATAATGTACGCATCTAATCCTAACAAAAACATAACTATTGATAAAAAATATTTTTTTTATATTGATAATTTTTAACCTTAACTTAATTTTCCCACAGATTTTATTACTCTCACCCCGAAACCTTTATCATTCAAAAACCATAATAATAATTGAAACTACAAGCAATAAACCTAAAACTAAATTAAAGATCCTCATAGATCTAGGATTACCTAATATTTTTTTAACTGGAGTGCCTCCAAATAACCAAAATCCTGTGCAAATAAGCGAAATAAATATATAGATAATTGATATTATAATAACTTGAAACATCAGGCTTATGTTGCCATCAATAGTTGTATAAGTAGAAATAGTTCCTATTGCCATTACCCAAGCTTTAGGGTTAACCCATTGAAATAATACTGCTTGTATAAAATTTAATGGTTTGTTACTTATTTTCTTATCTTCACTCGCAGATGAGGTGATTATTTTATAGGCTAACCAAAGCATATATACTGCACCAATCACTTTTATAAAAAGATGTAATTCTGGATAAGTCGCAAAAATTGATTCTAAACCAAGCCCAATAATAAATACCATTAATGGAAATCCAATACATACACCTAAATAATGTGGTAATGTTTCTTTAATACCAAAATTAATTGATGATAATAACAACATCAGATTATTTGGACCTGGTGTAATTGTTGATGAAGTACAAAACAAAATCAATGGTAAATAAAAACTCATATTAGTCTTTTAACTAGAAGATTATAATTCTTATATATTCTATAGTTTATATATTTAAAAACCATATTTTTTTGACCATGGTATACGATTACAATAATAATCATATAGGATTATATTTAATTTCACTACTGACTTTAATTTATAAGAGCTATATCATCTGTTTGATAACAAGCCTAAAGATAGTCACTTTATCAATTTAAAAATTTAGCAATTATTTCCTCAAGTGATATTGGCTTTGAGAAATAGAAGCCTTGAATAAAAGCACCTCCAAAACTATCTATCATATCTAATTGCTGTTTAGTTTCAACTCCCTCAACGACAACATCTAAGCCAACCTGTTTTGCGACATAAAATAATGCTTCAAATACACTAGTCACAGCAATATTTTTATTTTTTATTAGTCCATCAGTTAAAGACTTATCTATTTTCAAAGTATCGAAATTATAAGCAACCACTCTATTTAAAGAAGAATACTTTACTCCAAAATCATCAACTGCCAACCGTAGATTATCATTATGTAACTTCTTTATCGCTCCTTCTAACTCTTTATCAGAAAATTTCATAAAAGCTGACTCTGTTATTTCTAGTTCAAAGTTAATCTTACTAGAAATAGTTTTTCTCTTACTCTGTATGAGGTCACAAAGTCTAGATATACAACGAGGAAAATCTTTAACTGCTGGAGATATATTAATAGAAACTATAAGGTTGTCTTTTGGATTTTTTACTTGCTTTAAGTCTTCAAAAACCTTATTTAAAACTATAGTATTTAATCTCTCTGCATAGCCATTTTTTTCTACCTGCTGAACTATTTGATCAACACTTAAATCACTAAAATGTCCACGAGGCCTTATTAAGGCTTCAATTTTAGTACAACGATTATTATTTTTCATATCTACGATAGGCTGATAAACAATAATAAAATCTTCTTCTTTTAAGATCTTATTAGTTAAAATATTTAAATTATTACTTCTAATATATTTTTTTCTAACTTCCTCATTAAAAATACAAATCGAAGGCTTATTTCTTTTAGCTTCATAAAGAGCAAAATCAGCATAATTCATTAAACTATGATGTGTAGCTTTTATATCATACATTGCAGCTCCTATACAGGCTATACAATCTAGATTCATATTATTTATTATGTATGGTTCTTCGCAGACTTTTATTATTCTATTAGCTATTTTTTCGATACTTTGAATAGAAACATCTTTACATAGCAAAACAAACTCATCACCACCTAACCTTGCCAAAATATCTTTTTCTCTTATTCTAGCATTTTTATATACTCTATCAGAAAATTCTCTTAAAATAGCATCACCTACTTTGTGGCCATATATATCATTTATTTGTTTAAAATTATCAATATCTATAATTAATACAGCAATTTTTTTTGACCTTTAAATAATTCCAAAACTCTTCATCTAACTGTTTTTCAAAAAAATGTCTACTATAGAGGCCTGTTAAGCTATCTTTATTAGCTAGTCTTGCTATTTCGTTATATTGTTGATTTGAGGAAACAATCGCCCCTATTGAACTTATTATTGGTTGTAATAACTCTACTATTTGTTTCATATGAAAGTTATTGCTATTAATTATGCCCAAGCATCCAGCAATATTTTTATCATTATCAAATATTGGAATAGTAATATAGTTGCTAATATTTAAGTCTTTAGCAAAAATCTCTGCTAGAGATTTATTAATCTTTTCATCACTTCCCTTTACTTCTCCCTTAAATAGGACTCTTTTTAAAGGTTCAGAAATTATATTGGAATCTAAATCTATAGCATGAACATTCTTATCTTTTGAATCTAAGAAGAATGTTTTAACTAGCTTCGAATATTTATTAAGGATAATTATAAACCCAAATTGACTATTTGAAAAATCCAACGTATGTTTTAAAGCTTCTTGAAATGCTTCTTCTATTTTCTTTTCTTTTAAATATTTATTCTGAATCTCAGAAATTTTTAATATATAGTTTTCAAGCTTTACTTTTTCGGTAACATCCCAACTAATCCCAACTAATTTTGAAAGCTGATTATTTTCATTGTATAAATAATTGGCAAATAATTGAATAAATTTAGTTTTATTTGGTGTATTAATTCTGAAAATAGTTTCAAACGATTTTTTTTGTTTAATTGCTGAGTTAATATTTTTTTTAAACTTAACTCTATCTTCTGGATGGATTTTTTGTAACCAAAAATCATAACTATTATTAAAGCTTTTAGAATCAAGCTCATATAAAGATAACATTCCAGCATCCCACTTAACTTCATCAAACGATGATATGTTAAGCTCCCACATACCAAACTCTAATGCTTGTAATGCTATTCGCATTTTACTTTCTAGTGCATATTGAGATGATAGGTCTTGCATAATCCCTAGAAACATTATTTCATTTTCAACTTCACTAACAGAAAGAAGTACTTTAAATTTTTGGCCATCACTTTTCATAGCCTCTACTTCTCTACCAGTACCAATAATAGAAGCTTTTTTAGTTTCTCTATAATCACTAAGGTAAGAATCATGCTTACTAGAGATTTCAGGTGGCATTAATTTTTTTACATTTTGACCAACTATTTCTTCTGAACTATAGCCAAATAGCTGACAAGTTGCCTTATTAGCCATTAGAACTAAACCTTTGGCATCTATAATAACAATAGAATGAATAGCTGCTTCAAGTGCTTTAAAATAATCAATAGATTTAGTTTCCATTGTATAAATACTAATATTTAGTAGCCATACTAAACATTGTATAATTTATATTATAAAGAAACTAGAGAAAAATATTTAATTTAACTTAAATAAAGAATTATTCGTCAACTGAAACAAATTTACGATTTAAAGCTCCACCAGAATGAAACTTAACATTGCCATCTTTAAGAGCAAATAAAGTATGATCTTTTCCGCAACCAACATTAACACCTGGATGAGTCTTAGTTCCTCTTTGACGCAGAATAATTGTACCTGCTTTTACAAATTCACCACCATATCTTTTAACGCCTAAATATTTAGGGTTAGAATCTCTTCCGTTTCTAGTACTACCACCAGCTTTCTTATGAGCCATTTGTATACTCCTTAATAAATTTTTAAATTACAAACTAATAGATGAAACTTTTACCGCTGTAAAATACTGACGGTGACCTTGTTGCTTCATGCTGTGCTTACGACGACGGAATTTTATAATTTTAACCTTTTTATGACGCCCTTGCTCTACAACTTCACCAGCAACTTTAGCACCTTCTACAACTGGAGCTCCTATTTTAACGTCTCCATCTGCAGTTTGCCCCATTAGAACTGTATCAAACTCAATCTTCTCACCAATACCAAGATCAATCTTCTCAAGCTGAATCACTTCACCTTCTTTCACCTTGTACTGCTTACCGCCATTCTTAATTATCGCGTACATTTATTACTCCATTTATTAGATTTAAATTCTCAGAACTATCTATTTTTTTATAATAGATTTCTGACTTTTTGTTATTATTCAAATTTTCTAGCCATAAAACTAGACACCATATTATATCAAATAATATTATTATCTCAATCAATTAGCTCAGTTTAATAAATTTACTTTATATATTTGATTATAAAACATATGATAATGCTTTCTAATATCTATATTTAATTAATTTTAACCTAACAACCAAGCTTGACCAAAAAGCTTATTTCTATATTAGACCACATATAAATATTAAGTATATTTTAGTAAAAATACGATACTCTTACTCCTTGTTTGATATTTTTTGTAATAGATGATGACTATACATGCTAGATAATTATTTTCAAAATAGAAATTTTATTATGTTTATAAACTTTGTCTTTAGTAACCTTAAACTTTTAAACACCTCACATTCTGCTATATAAATATAGACCAAAACTTATTTAGTTAAGTTTTGCTATAAAAATGAGATTTATTAACTATTCTGCTCTACGCTGACTTTGATTTTAGATTAGCTTTAAAATATTAAGGATACAAAAATGTCAAATAGTAGCCAAAATAATAATTCAAACAGATTATTGAATAATAACGCTAATGCTATAACACCTATTCAAATAATCTCGATAAAAGCTATCAGAGAAGCTTTTTTAAGTGGTATAGCTACATTTACAGAGTTGTACAATATACAAAATAATAAGAATATTATAAGCCAAGGATTAGGAAATATAGCTCTTTCAATCTCTCATTGGGAAAAGATCGAAATCAAATCTATAATGAATAGTGAATTAGAAGGCGCTATGAAATGGAAAAATATAATTGCGAATGCTAATGAAGAAATGTTAATTAAATACCTTAAGAATGAATTTGCAACAAAATTAGATACGATCAATACATATAAATATTTTAGCTATAGTAAGCATTATCTAACTAGTTATTATTCATTTATCACCCTACATATATATCATTACGCTCTAATTGATGATATTGATGAATACAATGCTACTGCAGAAAAAATACTTACGATGTATTTAACCCCAAATACTACAAATGAAACTACGCTGACTAAACTTTATAGCAAAGTTAGTACTGCGCTAAAATCTATTCCAACCGAAAAAGCTGATAAAGATATTGATAAAACTAAATCTTTCAATGATCGAAAGATAATAAAACTGAACAAAGAGAACCAGTTAAACTTAGACTCCGTCTCCGAAACAGATAGATTATGGGCATATATATGTAAAAAAGATGTAATCGGAGCTAAAAACTTTTTACCAAACAAATCAATAGAAAGGTATCAAAAATTAGCTGATGATATAAAAAAATATGGTCAGCAAGAGGCAGATGAGTACAATGTTGAAAAAGATCAAAGACTTATTAATGATGAAATGAAAAAAACATTTGCTTTAACAAAAGTATCTATTTCATTTGTAGGAGCACTTTTAAAAGGATTATCCATATATAGCGATACTTATAACCGTAAAACATCTCAAGTTGTCGATACACGAAAAATAGTAGATGAGGCTATAAACTCTTCCAAATATAGTTAATCCGATAGTTATTTGACAATAATGTTATAATATTTAGAAAAAATGTCATCATATAGCCAAGATTTCAGAGATATCGTAATAACTAAATATAAAGAAGGCCTAACAGACAAAGAGCTAAGTAATTTTTTTAATATAGATATCCGTACTACTAGATCTTGGATAAACTTATACGAGACAACTGGTGATTATAAATCTAAGCAAGGCTTGGGTTGCGGTAGAGTAGCAACCTTTACAGATAAGGAAGCGATAGAAAGCTACTTAAGAACATATCCAGATGCAATGGCTTTAGATATTAGAGAAGCATTAGCTCCTGAAATACCTAGAAGCACATTTTATGATTGTCTTACCAGACTTGGTTTTAGTTTTAAAAAAAGACACCTAAATATAAGCAAAGAAAAGAACAAGATAGGCAAAGTTTTATAGAGGTTGTTGAGACTATTGAACCTAACAAACTTGTATATTTAGATGAAATGGGTATGGATAATAAACAGTCTGTACTAATAGGATGGTCTCTTGTTAGTAAACCTAGCTATGGTGAAGTTATTGCTTATCAAACTCAGAGAAAAAGTATAGTTGCTGGTTATAACTATTTAGAAAAGAAGATTATAGCACCGCTAGAGTATACTGGATATACAGATACTATACCTTCCTGCTTATTCTCCTGATTTAAATCCTATAGAAAAAATTTGGGCCAATTTTAAAAGAATTTTAAGAAAAGTAAATAATTCTTTTGATAATTTATCTGATGCTATTACTCACGTCTTTAGCACAATATTATCAGATTAACTATATGAGAAAAGATTTAGATAAGATAAAAACATTTTTTGAACAAAATCAAAGTTTTGAGAAAATTGATGTATGGATGGATAGTAAAAAAGTAGAAAAATGGCAAGAATCTAAAAAATCAATCACCGACTATATAGGTTCATAAACAAATTTTCTATTAGTTAGAGATAGGTTAATAAATCTGTTAACTAATATTTATAACACCAACAATCAAGCAAGTGATCATTAACCAAGCCCGCTGATTGCATATAAGCATAAATAATTGTTGGGCCAACAAAGTTCATACCTCTTTTTTTTAAATCTTTTGAGATTTTTTCACTAGTAATTGTAGCCACGGGCACATCCTGTTGTGACTTCCAGCTATTGTTGATAGGCTCATAGCTTACAAATGCCCAAAGATAATCACTAAAACTACCGAATTCCTTTTGTATAGCTATAAAAACAACAGCATTATTCCTAGCTGAAAAGATTTTTAATCTATTTCGAACAATATTTGGATTAGATCTTAAATTCTCAAGTTCACGATCCTCCATATTTGCAACTTTTTGTGGATCAAAATTATAAAAAGCCTTACGATAGCCTTGGCGTTTTTTTAGAATTGTTTCCCAACTTAAACCTGTTTGAGCTCCTTCTAATATCAAAAGCTCAAAAAGCTCTCTATCTTCATATTTAGGAACACCCCACTCATTATCATGATAATCAGCATATATTTCTTGACCAGGCTTATTACCAAAGCAACGTTTTCTATTATCCAAAAAAATATTTTTCCTTTATAGAATTTTATACATATTTAAATAAACCCATCTTTTAAGAGAAGAGCTAAAATAATCCTCTTCTTTTGAACCTTTATATTTTTTATCAACTTCAAACATATTAATTGTAAAGTCTTTATTTTGCGAATGTAACAGATGGGCATAGCCAATTATAGTTGTTTTATTCAATAGTATAAAATGAGTGTTACTCTCATTATTTGCCAATTTATATATTTTTTTATCACTAGTACTATATTTTTGATGGTATCTAGTTATTTCAGCCCATTCATTCTGAGTATAAGCCTTACAAATCCTAACTCCATCATATCCAGCTTTAGCTTCAATGTCATTAACAAAAACTGTTTTAACAATTGAGTACGCACTACGATCATTTTTATACTTAAGAGCTAGGTTTTTCTTAAGCTGTTGATAACTATCTCTATCTTCTGGATGAATAGTAGCCAATCTCTAAACTTTAAATGTCTATCAATTTCAGAATTATCTTTTTCAAAAACATGAACATGGAAAGCATTTTCTTTGACAAAAAATCGCCGCATAAAAAATCCATACTCGCCTTTAGCCTTATAACCTAAACCAGCCATAGACTCATTATAATTATCAACTTGTTTTAGATCTTTGACTACCACAATAATATCAATAATTGGTTTGGCATATAACTCTGGAATACTAGTAGATCCTATATGATGTATTTTTAGGTAATTTGAGCCAAAAATATTTTTTAATTTTTGTGACTCTAGTTTAAAGATATTAATCCAGTCTTTACGATGTGGCTCTAACTTAATCATATTTTGAACTTACTATATCTTATTCAACCTTACCATGACACTGCTTGAATTTTTTACCAGAACCACATGGACAAGGGTCATTTCGCTTAACCTTAGGGCCTTCTCTTTTAACTTGTTGTACTTTTGGAGCTTCTTCTTGATCGTTCTCATCATTAGCACTACCATTATTATCAATCACACTCTCATGCTCAGCTTTGATATCACTCATAGATTCTTTCCACTCTTCTTGAGCCCTATGAGTTTCCTCTTCAGTTGCTATCCTTATCTTAGCAAGAGAGGATATAACTTCGTATTTAAAATTATCAAGCATACCTGAGAAAAGCTCAAATGCTTCTTTCTTATATTCATTTTTAGGATCTTTTTGCGCATAGCCACGTAAATTAATACTATTACGTAGATGATCAATAGAGCTTAAATGCTCACGCCAATGATTATCTAATGTTTGAAGCAATGAGAATTTTTCAAATTGTCTAACTGCTATATTCTCTAAATCTTTAGTTTTCTCTGCAAATTCTATTTCAATTGCTTCTCTTACTAATCTTTTAAGATCCTCTTCACCAAGACTATCATCATCTTCATAAAGCTTCTGCAAATCAACCTCAATCATAAAATCAGCTTTTAATGCTTTTTCTAAACCTTCAAGATCCCACAGCTCATGCATAGAACCTGCTGGCACATAATCATAAAACAGCTTCTCAGCAACATCTATTCGTATGTCTGCTAGAGTTTCACTTACATCTTCTGCATCTAAAAAATTTTGTCTTTGTTCATAGATAACTTTACGCTGAGTATTTACAACATTATCATATTCTAAAAGATTTTTACGAATATCAAAATGATAGCTTTCTACTTTGCCTTGAGCTTTAGAAATAACTTTTGACATAAATCCAAAGGCTAGAGATTCACCTCCTTTCAATCCTTTTTTAACTCTCTCTGCCATACCTTGAGAAGCAAAAATTCTTAATAGATTATCATCCATTGATAGATAAAATTTACTTTCACCTGGATCACCTTGACGTGCAGCACGACCTCTTAATTGATTATCAATCCTACGTGAATCATGTCGTTCTGAACCAATTATGCATAAACCACCTGCATTTTTAACAGCTTCGTTACGCTGTTGCCAATCATCTTTAATTTTAGCAATATCTTCTGCTGTAAGATCTTGATGTTCAGCAAGTTCAACCTCCCAGTTACCACCTAAGATAATATCTGTACCACGACCAGCCATATTTGTAGCGATTGTTACATTGCCAGGATAACCAGCCATTGCAATAATACCAGCCTCTTTCTCATGCTGCTTAGCATTTAAAACATTATGCTTAATTTTTTTCTTTTTCAGCAATGTTGATAAAATCTCAGAAGCTTCAATAGATGCCGTACCAACCAAAATAGGTTGTTTCTTTGATACTCTATCCTTTATATCAACAACTATTGCATCAAATTTTTCTCTAACACTACCGTATATTTCATCATGATGATCCTTTCTAACCATCGGTTTATTAGTCGGTATAATAATAACTTCTAAACCATATATTGAGTGAAGCTCAAAAGCCTCAGTATCAGCAGTACCTGTCATACCAGCAATTTTATTATAGAGCTTAAAGAAATTCTGAAAAGTAATAGACGCCATAGTTTGGTTTTCGGCATTTATTTTAACACCTTCTTTTGCCTCGATTGCTTGATGCAATCCATCCGACCATCTACGTCCAGGCATCGCTCTACCAGTACTCTCATCAATAATCACAACCTCTTGATCACGCACGATATAATCAACATTTAATTGATACAGTGAGTTAGCTCTTAAACAAGCACTTAAATAATGCATTTTTGTGATATTTAGAGGACTATACAAATTATCATTTTCTTCCAATACACCTTCTTTCTTAAGCATATTTTCAATCTTTGCATAACCCTTTTCTGTTAGATATGCATTTTTAGACTTCTCATCCACATAAAAATCTTTTTGATCCTGATCATCTTCGAGCTCTTCTTTATCCTGTTTTTCCAAAAAAGGGACTAACCTATTAAAAATATTGTACATTTCCGAGCTATCATCAGATGCTCCCGAGATAATAAGTGGTGTCCTAGCCTCATCTATTAAAATTGAATCAACCTCATCGATAATTACATAATTACGACTTCTCTGAACCTGATGCTCTTTTTCATAAGCCATATTGTCTCTAAGATAATCAAATCCAAACTCATTATTTGTACCATAGGTTATATCACAAGCATATGCTTCTTTACGTTGCTCAGGGTTTAAGTCTGCCACTATCACCCCCACACTCATTCCTAAAAACTCATAAATTTCACTCATCAATTCAGCATCACGTTTTGCAAGATAATCATTCACCGTAATCACATGCACACCTTCATCAGTCAATGCATTAAGATATGCTGGCAATGTTGCAACTAGTGTTTTACCTTCACCAGTTCTCATTTCTGCTACTTTACCTTGATGAAGAACAATACCACCTATAAGCTGAACATCATAATGGCGCATATTTTTCGCACGTCTTGCAGCTTCTCTAACTGTTGCAAATGCTTCAGGTAAAAGATCTTCTAATGTTTCACCTTTTACCAACCTTTCTTTAAACTCAATAGTTTTTGCTTTTAACTGTCCATCAGATAAGCCTTCAAACCTAGACTCTAATGAATTGATTTTTTGAACAGTCTTAGAAATTTTTTTTATAAATCTCTCGTTGCGACTACCAATAATTTTTTGTACTAAACTTAACATCTTTGACTGACCGACTTTTTTTATAATATATATATAAACACAATACTCTGAAGATACATTATATAGAGTTTATAAGAAATTTAAATTAAGATAGTTGTATTAATTATAAGAATTATAAATAAATATTTAATAATGAGATATTTACACATTAATGCATTTAGTTTAATAACTTTAAGTTTATTGCTATCAGGCTGCTCTACAAACAGTCCTCATTTATCAGTGGCTCCCTTCACTAAAGAAAAAAACTTAAACACCTCAAAAAACCAAACCTATAAGACACCAGCTACCACTACCCCATCTTGGTTTTCTACTTTTCAAACTAATACAGATAACTATTTATATGGATTTGGTTCTGGAAAAACTCTTGATAATGCTACTAAAAATGCCTTAGCAGATATGACACAAAGGCTACAAGTGACTGTATCAGCTTTAACAAATTTTGAAAAAATCACAAATAACAATAACATCTCTCAAAAACTAGTTCAGCAGGTTACAACCCAAAGTGCTAAAATAAATATACCTAAATACACTATAATAAACCAAGAAAAAGCTGGTGAAATATTCTATATAGAATTACAGATCAATAAAGAGAACAGCATAGATAATTTAAAAAACATTATATCTGATAGCATTCACCAAGCTTTACAACTACTTAATACTACAGATAATAAAAGTTCCATATATAGACTAAATGTTGCTCAAAAAGTTGATAACTTAGTTGAAAACATAACTGATAGCTTAAGAACACTAGTAATACTAGCTCCTAACTCTGATATCAACTCTCAAATGGATACTCTAAATAGTATAAATAACCAACTTTTAAATCTAAAAAGAACAATTAAAATATATATTGATAAACAAAATAGTGGTTTTTTCTATGATTCACTAAAAAAACACCTTCGAATCTATAATTATGATATTTCGATGCAAAAAGATGAAGCTAACATATATATTTATTTAAAACTCATACATTACCACAATTTTTTTACAAATAAAAAATACTGCATAAATACTCAAGTTGAGCTTCAAGCATCTGATAATACATCAAATCAGCTACTTCCGAAAACATATATAATAAAAACATGTTCTGAACAAGGACGGACAATAGCTATAGACAATGCTGTCGAAATATTTTATTCTCAACTAAATAATGCAGAGAGTATTTATTAAAAAATGAGCATAAAAATTATCCCTGAGAAAGTTTCTAATATAAATAATCACAAAACTAGAAAAAAAATAACAAATACAACATATGCGAGTAAAGAACTTATTAGTAAAGCTTCGCATTTAAAAACTACTGTTGAAGTTGCTAATAAAGAGCTCAAAAAACTTAACCTTCCTTATCTAAATGACACTCAAGTTGCTTTTTACTCTCCTGAAAAATTGATTCTACAAAGTGATAAAGAAATTTTAAAATCAAAAATCAAGGAACTGCATGATCAGTTTATTCAAAAATTAAGACAAAATAAGTTTTTTTCTCAACTTAAAAAGATTGAAATAATAATAGACTATAAAGCCCCACATAACCTAAAAACAAAGCTTAAAATATTTAACAACAAATTAGCAAAGGATTCTTTGAAAAGAATAAGAGAAGAATTTAATAAAAAATAAATAATAAATAATATAAGTATACTCTTAACTTTCTTTAACAGTTCCTAAAGCAACTTCCATCATATTAGTAAAAGATTGTTCTCTTTGTTGAGATGTTGTTGACTCACCTGTGATAAAACTATCTGAAATAGTTACAACAGCAGAAGCTTTTTTACCAAGCTCATTTGCAGTAGCAAATAATGCCGCTGTTTCCATTTCGACAAGATCACAACCATGCTCTTTAACTATTTGCTTATAATCATCAAATTTTTTTCTATAAAAAACATCTGTACAATGAGCTTTTGCTTTTTTAAGCTCTATATCCTGTTTTTTAGCTGATTTTATAAGTTCATGATTCAATTCAGAAGAAGAACTTACGCAACGAGAATCATTTCCTGTAACAATTACAGCAAAATCAGATTCACAATATGACTCTTCTATTAAGACAACATCATAAACTTCCAAATCTGCACTATATGATCCAGCTGAACCAATTCTTATAATATTATCAATATCATAATATTTAAAAAGCTCGTAAGCATAAATACCCATACTTGGCATACCCATACCAGAGCCCATCACACTTACTTTTTTACCTTTATATGTACCAGTATAAGCAAACATATTTCTAACAGAGTTTACTTTCTCTATATTTTCTAAATAATTTTCAGCAATGAACTTAGCTCTTAAAGGATCGCCAGGCATAATTACTGTCTTAGCAAACTGATCTTTACTTTCTGTTTCAATATGAGGAGTAGGCAGAGTCATTTCTTTTCCTTTTATATACTTAATTTTTATCCAATTATATTAACATAGTTAAAATAGAAATCTTACTTTTATACTGCTTTAAACTATTTCTTAATCCTATTACTAGACTATTTAGTTCCATCATCTTGATGAGACTTTTCATCAGAAAGGTGATTTTCTTTTTCTTTAACATCTATCGGAGCGATAATTTTCCCATCTTGTTTAGGCTTGTAACTATCTCCATAATCGCCTGGTTCACGTACTTCACGGCGAGCCATTAAATCCTCTACTTGCATAGCATCTATAGTTTCATATTTCATAAGAGCATCTGCCATAGTATGTAAAATATCAACATTATCTTCTAATAATTTTTTAGCTTTTGCATAACTCTTATCAATCAACTTACGTACTTCAGCATCAACTTCACGAATTGTGTAATCTGAAATTTTAACAGATTTACCACCATTACCGCCAAATGGACCATCATCTTCAACCTCATACAAAACAGTACCCATAGAATCAGATAATCCCCAACGAGCAACATAGTTGCGAGCTATATCTGTAGCAACCTGGATATCATTAGATGCGCCAGTAGTTACATAATCATATCCAAAGATAAGCTCTTCCGCCAGTCTCCCACCAAAGATACTACATAGACGCCCATGAAGAACAAGTCTACTTTGGCTAACAGTATCTCCTTCAGGCATATACATAGTTACTCCAAGGGCTCTGCCTCTTGGAATAATACTAACTTTATAAACAGGGTCATGCTCTGGCATCAATCTACCGATAATAGCATGACCAGCTTCATGATAAGCCGTAAGTTTTTTCTCTTTTTCTGTCATTGCCATAGATCTTCTTTCAGAACCCATCAGAATTTTATCTTTAGCTTTTTCAAAATCTGACATGGAAACTTCATTCTTGGATTCTCTTGCTGCAAATAATGCAGCCTCATTCACAAGGTTAGCGAGCTCTGCACCTGAAAAACCAGGTGTACCACGAGCAATCCAATCTGCTCTAATATCTTCACCTAAAGCCACTTTTTTCATATGAACTTTTAATATTGATTCACGACCTTTTACAGTTGGCAGGCTAACATTAACTTGTCTATCGAATCTTCCAGGTCTTAATAATGCTTTATCCAACACATCTGGCCTATTTGTTGCAGCAATTACGATCACACCTTCATTATCTGCAAAACCATCCATCTCTACTAACATTTGGTTTAATGTTTGCTCACGCTCATCATTACCACCACCCATACCAGAGCCACGGTGTCGTCCAACAGCATCTATCTCATCTATAAACACTAAACATGGAGCTTTCTTTTTTGCTTGCTCAAACATATCACGTACGCGTGATGCCCCAACTCCCACAAACATTTCAACAAAATCAGAACCTGAAATCGAGAAAAAAGGTACTTTTGCCTCTCCAGCTATGGCTCTAGCAAGTAGTGTCTTACCAGTACCTGGAGGTCCTACCATCAGTACGCCTTTGGGAATTTTACCACCAATTTTTTCATATTTCTTAGGCTCACGTAAAAAATCTACAATTTCAGCAACTTCTTCTTTTGCTTCATCAACGCCAGCAACATCATCTAAAGTTACTTTAATTTCATCTTCACCTAACAATTTTGCCTTGCTTTTCCCTACAGAGAATGGTCCACCTTTACTTCCACCACCAGCTTTCATCATCATATATATGAAGAAACCGAATATCAGTAGCATTGGTAACCAGTTAAGCAAGAATGCCAAAAATAGGCTAGGTTTCTCAGGTGCTTTAGCCTTTATAATTGTCTTACTATCTTCAAGTTTACTGACCAAACCAGAATCAAGTAAAGGGGCATAAGTAACAAAACTATCGCCTTCACTAGTCTTACCTGTAATTGTTCTACCATCAACATCTACAGAACTTATTTGATTATCTTTTAATTTAGAAACAAATGCTGAGTAATTTATACTTTTTGACGATCTATTTGTATCATTTATACCATTGAAAAGCAGCAGCATCCCACCAATGATTAAAATCCAAAAAATAATATTCTTCAACATATTATTTTTACTATCATTATTTTGTGCCATATAATTATTTAACCCTTTCTTCTTTATGAAATTTAAATTTTAAATTTAACTAGTATACTATAGTAAAAAATTCCTTTATAAGCTAGTTGTTTTATAACAAAATCTAATTATCTCTTCTTATACGAGCTTAAATTTATAATAAATCTTTTAAATATTTACCCGTATAAGATTTATTACATTCAACCAAGCTCTCTGGAGTTCCTTCAAATATGATTTTACCACCTTTATTACCACCTTCAGGACCTAAATCTATTATCCAGTCAGCCATCTTAATTACATCTAAATTATGCTCTATTATTATTACAGTATTACCTTTATCACGTAAGTCTAATATTACCTTTAAAAGTTGGTGTATATCATAAAAATGGAGTCCTGTTGTTGGCTCATCTAATATATATAAAGTTTTACCAGTCGAACGTTTTGCAAGCTCTTTTGCTAATTTAACTCGCTGAGCCTCACCTCCTGAAAGAGTAGTGGCACTTTGACCTAGTTTAATATAGGATAAGCCAACACTCATCAAAGCATCAAGCTTAGATTTAAGGCTTGGAACTGCATCATAAAACTCAAGAGCTTCTTCAACTGTCATATCAAGAACTTCATGAATATTTTTACCCTTATATTGTACCGATAAAGTCTCACGATTATAGCGCTTACCATTACAAACATCGCACGCAACATATACATCAGCAAGGAAGTGCATTTCTACCTTAATAACACCATCTCCCTGACACGCTTCACACCGGCCTCCGCGAACATTAAAACTAAACCTTCCAGCACTATAACCTCTAGCTCTAGATTCAGTAGTTGCAGCAAAAAGTTCTCTAATAGGTGTAAAAACACCTGTGTATGTAGCTGGATTTGATCGTGGAGTCCTACCTATAGGTGATTGATCTATATCAATCACCTTATCTAAATAATTAAAACCCTTATGAGATTTATATTCCATAGGCACCAAATTACTTCTATTTAAAAGCCTTGAGGCTAATGGATATAATGTTCTGTTTATAAGAGTTGACTTACCAGATCCTGAAACACCTGTAATACAACTTAAGACTCCCAGAGGGATCTTTAAATTATTCCCTTGAAGATTGTTACCTATAGCACCTTCTATTTCTAAATATCTATTTTTAACAGCCTTAAACCTTTGTTCAGGAATTTCTATCTTCTTACGACCACTTAAATAATCTGCTGTTAATGACTTCTTATTTTTAACTATGTCTTCATATTTACCTGAAGCTACAATTTCCCCACCATGAACACCTGCTAATGGACCCATATCAATTATATAATCTGCTTGACGCATAGCATCCTCATCATGCTCAACAACTATTACTGTATTACCAAGATTTTTAAGATTATGGAGTGCATCAAGCAAACGTTGATTATCTCTTTGGTGAAGTCCAATTGATGGCTCATCCAGTATATACATAACCCCTACTAAGCCAGCACCTATTTGACTTGCTAGCCTAATACGCTGAGCCTCACCTCCTGAGAGTGTATCAGCTTGCCTAGCAAGACTTAAATACTCTAGCCCTACATTTACTAAAAACTTGACTCTTAACTTAATTTCTTTAAGTAAGTTTTCTGCTATAACCTGCTGCTGGCCAACAAATTCTAAATCTCCTAACCAAATTAATAACTCTTCAATAGATAATCCGCAAATATCTGCAATATTTTTATCTACTATAAATATATTTCTTGCAAATTCATTGACTCTTGCTCCATGGCAAGTCTTACACTTAAGATTGCTCATTAATTCAGATAGATCTTTTTTAACCATATCTGAGTCAGATTCATAATATCTACGCTCAAAGTGTGGTATAACTCCTTCAAAGGTTTTATTTCTAATCTGTCTACCACCTCTAATTGAATCAACCGTCATTTCAATAACTTCCTCACCTGAACCATACAAAATTATATCTTGTATGGTTTTTGGTAATTTTTCGAATGGTTCATCCAATGAAATACCATAGTGCTTAGACAATGATTCTAACTGAGAAAAATAATATTGATTTGCTTTGTTCCACTTAATTATAGCCCCCCGTTTTAATGTCATAGCAGGGTCTACAACAACTTTTTTCTCATCAAAAAATTCTTTAACACCTAAACCATCACAACTGCCACATGCACCCAATGGACTATTAAAAGAAAAAATCCTAGGCGAAAGTTCTTTTAACGCAAAACTACATAATGGACAAGCATGTTTTGATGAAAATAATATATCTTTTGCTGTTTCATCATTTATATTTACTAACCTAATAATACCATTACCAAGATCCAATGCTGTCTCTATAGATTCTGCAACACGTTGCTCATTATCTTTTTTTGGTTTAAACCTATCAACCACAACATCTATATTATGCTTTTTATAACGATCTAATTCAGGATAATCCTCATCAAGGTTATAAAACTCGTCATTAATACGGACACGGATATAACCCTGAGCTAATATTTTATCCAATAAAGTATGATGCGTTCCTTTTTTTTCTGATACGATCGGTGCCAATATCATTAATCTAGTATTTTCATCAAATTCCAGAACCTTATCAACCATTTGACTTACAGTCTGTGCCTTTAATTCTATCTTATGAATTGGACATTTTGGTGTGCCAACACGTGCAAAAAACACTCTTAAATAATCATAAATCTCCGTAACAGTCCCTACTGTGGATCTAGGATTATGAGATGTAGTCTTCTGATCTATTGAAATAGCGGGTGAAAGTCCCTCTATATGTTCAACCTCAGGCTTATCCATCATAGACAAAAATTGCCTTGCATAAGATGATAGTGATTCAACATATCTTCTTTGACCTTCCGCATATAGAGTATCGAATGCTAATGATGACTTACCCGATCCACTCAACCCTGTAATAACAGTTAGTTTATCTCTAGGTATTTCCACATCAATACTTTTAAGATTATGGGTTTTTGCACCCTTGATAATTATTTTTTTCATAAAGAACTTATATAAAGAAATATCCGTTAGATTTTTTTAGGTTAATTGTATTCTACTTCTACAATTTCATAAGCTACTCTACCTTTAGGAGTATCTAAAATAACTTCATCACCTTCTTCTTTTTTAATCAGAACACGTGCCAAAGGTGCAGCTACTGATATCTTTTTATTATCGATATCTGCTTCATCTTCACCAACAATCTGATACGTCATCTCTTCTTCATTACCGATATTCATAATTGTAACTGTAGCACCAAATATCACCATACCATTCGCTTGAATCTTTGTTACATCAATAATTTGTGCATTTGATAATTTAGATTCTATATCTTTTATTCTACCTTCAATAATACCCTGCTTTTCTCTAGCAGCGTGATACTCAGCATTTTCTTTTAAATCGCCATGTTCACGAGCCTCAGCTATAGCTTCGATTATAGCAGGTCGTTCAATTTTTTTAAGTTTTTCTAATTCTATTCTTAGAGCATACTCTCCAGCTGGAGTCATAGGTATTCTATCAGTTGCCATTTTTTGGTTCTCCTTTGATAATTAAAATATAAAAAAATTATTCACAAATATATAAGCCTCCACCATCTTTGGTTGGGCTATCGGCATATATTACTCTCCCCACTAAATTCGTAACTAATGCTGCTTGATACTTATTAGATTTATCACAGTATGTGATATTGCCATTCCCCGTTGCCATAAATCCGTTAGGACTAATTTTCACATAACTTGGACTACCGGATAAATTTATATAAAGATGTCCGCCATGACCTTGTGATAAATTAGCAATTATTCCATCATTAGCCCCATCATAAATAGCCGTACCATTAGCACTTTCAAAAGAAACTATAGGATTATCGCCCCATGAAGTTGAATTTGCACAGCTAAAACTATTTTCGTCTAACTTTCCTGTCCCATCGAAACTATCTGGAGTAGCCGCACATACAATTACAGTTTTACCATCAGTACGAGCTTTTATCACGCCAAATTCAATAAGTTTTTGTAGATTAGTCAAACGTGTCTCAGCAAATGTTTTATAATAAAAAGTAAAAGAACTAATAGCTGCCATCATGAGTATAGACATGATAGTAATAACAACCATAACCTCAATTAAAGAAAAACCTTTCTTTTTATTTTCAATCATTACTTTATTTCTTTATCCTAGCTATTAATTGTCTTGTTGATTCATCCAAGTCTACATATTGACTAGATGAACTATTATGCATAGCTTTTAAAATATTTTCACCTAATTTTTTACCAAGCTCGACACCCCATTGATCATAACTATTAATATTCCATAAAACACCTTGTACAAATATCTTATGCTCATATAAAGCAATCAATGCACCAAGACTATACGGACTTAGTTCATCAAGCAAAAGCATGCTACTAGGCCTATTTCCTGGTATGACCTTATGCGGCGCGAGCTCTTTAGCTTGTGAATCACTTAAGCCTGATTTTAACAGATCATTATAAACCATATCATACGATTGTCCAAACATTAGCGCTTGTGATTGAGCAAAACAATTTGCTAACAAAGCATCTTGGTGATTCTGATAGCTATGATGACTATCTGCAATAGCGATAAAATCTACCGGTATAAAAATATTACCCTGATGCAAAAGCTGATGAAAAGCATGCTGGCCATTTGTACCAACCCCACCCCAAAGGACCGACCCTGTCTGATAATTAACCGTCTCTCCAGATAAATTTACTAATTTACCATTACTTTCCATATCTGCTTGTTGAAGATAATCGACAAAATAACCTAATCTCTCATCGTAAGGCAATAATGCTTGAGATTGATTATTATACACACATGAATAATAATTAGATAATAGCGCCATTACTACAGGAATATTTTCATCTAAATCTGTATATCTAATATGTTTATCTATTGAATGAGCTCCAGCTAAAAGCTTCTCAAAATTATCATACCCAATAGCAAAAGCAATAGACATCCCTATAGATGACCATAGTGAGTAACGCCCACCAACCCAGTCCCACATTTTATAACAATGCTCAAGCGATATACCAAACTCTTCAACCTTATCAAGTCTACTAGATATCGCCACAAAATGATTTGCTATAGCCTTTGGCTCTTCATAATGATCTAGCAACCACTCTCTAGCTGACATAGAATTTAAAAGCGTTTCTGCTGTAGAAAAAGATTTTGAAGCTACTATAAACAAAGTCGTTTCAGGATTAATATCATGCAATGCTTGCAATAAAGAATCAGCATCAACATTTGATACAAAATGTACCTTAACTCCTGTGCAATGATAAGGTTGTAAAGCTCTAACAACCATTTTAGGGCCTAGATCAGAACCACCTATACCAATGTTTACAACATCTTTAATCTTCTTACCAGAGAAACCCAGCCACTCTCCAGTAGTTACTTTTTTTACTAGTTCTTTTACTCGTTGCTTCTCTTGCTTTACTTCTTGGCGTATATCTAAACCATCAACGATCAATGGTGAGCCCGAAAAATCACGTAATGCTGTATGTAATACCGGCCTATTTTCAGTAGAATTTATTTTTTCACCAACAAACATCTGATTAATCTTATCTTTAAGATTGATTTTTTCTGCATACTCTAATAGATTTTTTATAATAACTGTATTGATAAGATTTTTTGAATAATCATAATATATATTTTCATATTGCAAAGAAAATTTCTCAACCCGCTGATCATCTTTATTAAATTCATCTTTCAAATTAATATTATGCTTTTTAAACTGCTTTATTAAATCATTACAAAATATCATTTAATCTATCCTCATATTTATCGTGCGATATAAACAACAAAATATCTCCAGATGAATAAGATATTTCAACCTTATCTCCCGTAGCATAATTTCTTGCACCTGTGCTTGTATCTATACTCAAATCTTGCCCATTCAGCGGGTATTTTAAACCATTATAGTATATATTTTCAGCATATCCAAAAGGCATCACAGAAAACATTTTACCCTCAACCCCTGTTACCGAATATTTTTTTGGAATAAAAAAATATTTAGAATAAATATCTATAAATTCAATATCTATTTTAGAAAGATAATTTTTAGCAATACTTATATTACATAAAAAATGATCCATCTCACCTTCTGAAGCCCCAAATACATATACTTTTGATATTTGTTGAGAGATTATATAATTAAGTGATTTTTCAAAATCAGTAGAATACTGATCATGATCAACTAAGAACAAACTACTATCTGTAGCAGTAAACGAGTCAAAATCACCAATAACTTTTTTAATTTCTGAACTCAATTGCCTTGATTTATTTATTTTTTTATATGCACCATCTGCACAAAACATTGGTAAATTAATAAATTCATCAGATATATATTGCTCACAAAAAGACAGATCTATTTTTCCATTGAGAAAAAGTATTGCTTTAGACATTAATTTAAAATAGTTTAGAAAATTTTATAAATTATAGCTTATTTAATGATAATTAAGAAAACTTAAGATTGATAATTTGGTGGTTCTTTCGTAATGGTTATATTATGAACATGAGATTCACTAAAACCAGCCGCTGTAATCTGAACAAAAGTTGGCTCTGTACGCATAGTCTGAATATCTTTTGAACCTGTGTATCCCATACTAGACTTCAACCCACCCATAAGTTGATGAATCACTGCGGCAAGCAAACCTTTATAAGGAACTCGACCCTCAACCCCTTCTGGAACAAATTTTTTGGCTTCTACATTACCTTGAAAATACCTATCAGAAGATCCTTGTTCCATAGCACCAAGAGACCCCATACCACGATATGATTTATATGAACGTCCCTGAAAAAGTTCGACCTCTCCTGGAGACTCTTCTGTTCCACCAAATAGGCCACCAATCATAACTACCGACGCACCTGCAACTATAGCTTTTGCTATATCACCAGAAAATCTAATCCCTCCATCAGCTATTACCGGAACTCCCGTACCCTCTAAAGCTTTGGCAACATCAGATATAGCTGAGATCTGAGGTACTCCAACACCAGCAACAATTCTAGTAGTACAAATTGAACCCGGTCCAATACCAACCTTAACTGCATCAGCTCCAAACTTAACAAGATCTTTAGCTGCTTCAGCAGTGGCAATATTACCACCTACAACTTGAATTTTAGGATAGTTATCCTTTACCCATTTAACCATATCAAGTACACCTTGAGAATGACCATGTGCAGTATCCACAACAATAATATCAACACTCTCATGAGCCAAGGCTGTTACACGCTCTTTAGTATCTGCTGCAGTTCCTACAGCAGCAGCTACTCGTAATCGTCCTAATAAGTCTTTACAGGCATGAGGTTTATTTTGAGATCTCTCAATATCCTTTGTAGTTATAAGACCAACCAGTTCACCTTGATCATTTACTACTAGTAATTTTTCAATTTTATGCTCATGCAATTTCTTTTTTATAGACCCTTGTGAAGTATCCTCTGCGACAGTTATCAACTTTTCTTTAGGTGTCATTATAGAACTTACAGGTTCATCCAAATCTTTAGCAAACCTAAAATCACGCTTAGTAACAATGCCTACAGTCTGCTTGCTATCATCAATAACTGGAAAACCTGAAAAATTATGCTCTTTAGCTAGTTGCATAACATCTCTAATAGAACTTTCTGGATTGATTGTAATTGGATCAATAACCATACCGTTCTCAAACCGTTTTACTTTCTTAACTTCTTGAGCTTGAGCTTGTATAGACATATTCTTATGAATGACACCAATACCACCCTCTTGAGCTATAGAAATAGCAAGTCGCGACTCTGTGACAGTATCCATCGCAGCAGATATCAAAGGTATATTTAACTGAATATCTTTTGTAACATTTGACTTCAAATCTACTTGATGAGGTAAAACATTTGAGTATCTTGGTGAAAGCAATACATCATCAAATGTAATAGCTTGTTGAGTAATTCTTAACATTTTGTAATCTCCGTAATTAAAATCTGATGATCTAAATTTAATTACAAAAGTATTATATCATATAACAAGAAATATACCAGAGGCTTTAGAGATTTTTATTATATAAAAATAAATATTATTTTGCTTGAGATAATAAATAATGAGTAAGTAAAGGTACTGGTCGGCCGCTTGCTTTACAGTTAGCAAAGTCTCCCATTGCAGAGCCTGCGATGTCAAGATGAGCCCACTCGTAATCTTCTGTGAATTTTGACAAGAATAAGCCTGCAACTATAGACCCTGCAGACCTATCTCTACCACAATTATCCATATCAGCAACTTTACTATCTAATTTCTTCATATATGGTTTATGTAAAGGTAACCTCCATACCAAGTCGTTAGAAGCATTAGCTGCCTGTTGAAGGCTATTTGCTAGCTTATCACTGTTTGCAAACAGTCCAGAAAAAGCATCCCCTAATGAGACAATCATAGCACCAGTTAGGGTTGCCATATCTATTACCGTCTTTGGCTTATATTTACCAATATAGGTAAGTGTATCACACAAAACTAATCGACCTTCAGCATCTGTATTACTAACCTCAACGGTCAATCCTTTCATACTCTTAAGCACATCACCGGGTCTATACGATCTTGCATCCACTGCATTTTCAGCCAATCCCATGACACCAACGACATTAATAGGAAGATTAAGCATTGCTAAAGTTTTCATTGTACCCATAACAGTTGCAGCACCACCCATATCCATCTTCATAGAATCCATACCTGCAGCAGGCTTGATAGAAATACCACCATTATCAAAGACCAATCCTTTACCAACCAAAACTATTGGAGCATCGCCTCCCTCTCCACCATTGTATTCCATACACACTGTATAGTTTGACATATCAGAACCTTTACCCACAGCTAGAGCACAACCCATACCTAACTCAGCCATAGCATTCTCATCTAAATAGTTTAAACTAAAAGTATCATACTTTGATGTTAATTCTCTTGCCTCATTTAACATATAGTCGGTATTGCATATATTTGCAGGGAGGTTTTGTAAATCTTTTGCGTAGTTTTGACCGCATGCTATAGCAGAACCTATTTTAGTAGCTTCTTCAATATCTTGATCACCAGAATAAACTAATTCAAGCTGCTCTAAAGAATAGTTCTCTTTCTTTGATTTTAGCTGATCAAAAATATAAACCTCAGAAATCAAAGCCCTAACAGTATCTGCCATAAATTGTTTAGCATTACCATCAAAAGCATAGTCTATGCTTACAGACACTTCTTTTATATTAATTCTTTTAAGCTGTTCAGCAGCTTTTGCAATAATATTGTCATACTCAGAGGCTATAAAATCTTGTTTTAAACCCAATCCTAAAAGGATAACCGTTTTATCACCATGCAATAATGGCAGCACCTCACCTGATTTCGCCTTAAAAACCTTTCTCTCTAATAGAGCTTTTAAATTATAACACTTTGTTTCTTTCTCAAGCTTATGAATATTCTCTTGGGCTACTATTAATATTTCAGCAGGTAATGTGGACTCACTGTTTACTACTATTTTCATTTAAGCTCCATTTTCTTTTTATAAAAATAATTTTCTAAACATAATAACAAAAAATAGCTATCAAAACATCAATTTTAAGCCTAAGCCAATGTTAGCTACTGACTTTTGGTTATAAAAAATATAGAATTGCTACTAGCGTGATTTTACAGAATATAGTAGCCAGTTTTGATCCTAGAAAAATATTACAATAAAGACATAGTCAATACCTTTACATCTATAACTTTATTTATAATATCTATTGTATCAGCAAACCTTTTAATTAGACTATTCCAAAAAGCGTACTCTCAAGGCTTAGGAATTGATTCGATTTTAAAGTTTGTAATATTAACTGTTCCAGAAAATGTAAGCCTGATTGCACCAATAGCTATGTTTTTAGCAATAATCATCTGCTTTGGTAAATACTTTTCAAATAATGAAATGTTTGTAACCCTTGCTGGAGGTGTTACATGGATGGAAATAGTAAAAAACACTCTAAAGCCAGCTTTAGCTTTGACAGTGTTAACTATTATAACAACCATGTACATAACCCCACTATCTAAACAAACTTTAGATATATATCAATCTTCATTATCAGCAAAAGCTTTACTCTCATCAATTACTGATGACAAAATAATAAACACTCCAGATGGCAAAATCATATATATAAAAAACAAATCTGGAAATATTTTAAATAATGTATTCTTATATCAGCAAACAGAAAATGATGACGAATATAAAGTTATAACTGCTCCTACAGCTGAAGTTAATTCAGATGGTGAGTCTGCATATATTGAATTTCATAATGTAAATATCTATACGCGAAATCAAAAAAACTTCGAATCAAGTTATGACAAAGCTAAACAAGCAATTTATAGAATATATGATAATTCTGATCGAGATTATGATCACCAAAAAGTAGATCGTTTATATATGAATTATTTAATAACGCATTTTTTAAATAAAAATAATGGTAGACTGTATCAGGCTGAGTTTTTTTCTCGCATCAATAATTCAATATCTGTAATAGTTGCTGCCATATTAGCACTTGCCCTATGTAGGCTAAGACCAAGACAAAATAAATACGCTAAATTATTACCATCAGTAATAGTTTTAGCAATATACTTATGCTCAAATATGTTTATTAACACATGTATGGCTAATGGTAGCATACCCGTTTGGATAGGCTTTTGGCTACCTCATGTATTTTTTGTTGTATTTTCTATTAGAGCAATTAGAAAACAAAACGGATCTTCTAAAAAAGGATAAATAATGCTATTAAACCGTATAGATCGTTATATTTTTAAAACTGTATTTGGAAGCTTTCTTATAGTTTCAATAATTTTTTGTATTTTATTTTTTATTTTCACATATCTTGCTCAAGTTAGTAACAACGATGCCAAACTTAGTAATATAGAACTTATAGTAGTAACCTTATATCAATTACCTGGAATCCTGTATACTCTGCTACCAGCTTGCGCTATGGTAGGAGCATTAATGGGTTTAAGCTTATTGGCCAATAATTCTGAAATTATTGTTCTTAGATCTTCGGGGCGCTCAACTGTGCAAATTGCAAAAGGAGTGATTTTAGTTGGTTTAATTGGATCTTTTGCTACGGTAATATTTGGTGGATATATAGCCCCAGTACTTCAAAAATTAGCCGATGCAAATATCGTTGCTTACAACACTCATAATCTATGGTTAAAAACAGATACTGGTTTTATGAATATTGCAAATATTGATCCTATTAATAAAAAAGCTTATGGTATTAGAAAATTTATTATACAAAACAATATGGTCAAAGAAATTCGTTATGCAGAAAGTGCAAGGTACACTCAAGATGCATCAGCTAATGTATATGACATAAGTAAAATAATATTTCCTACAAAGAGTGAGCAAAAGCACATAACAATTGTCAAAAACCAAAAAGAAACAACATGGTCAAATCCAATACCTATATCAGTAGCAAAAGTAATAACTATAAATGACAATGACTATCTAAATTTTACACAATTAAGCAGCTATATGCTTTCAAATAGTCAAGCCAAAGACTCTATTTCACTCAAATTCTGGCAAGAGGTATTTCAGCCAATATCCCTAATGGTATTAATATTACTATCAGTACCTTTGAGCATCGGATCAACAAGATCATCAACACTAATTATTAAATTACTTTTAGGAGCATTTTTTGGCTTCTCATTCTTTATTATAAACCAGATTTTTGGACCTATTGCTCTTATTTTACATATACCTCCTATTTTTGGAGCCGCTGGACCAACTGTCTTGGCCCTAGTATTGCTAATTTACCTATTTATAAAATCAAAAGAAACATAAAGATATGGATATACATAAACACTCTCTAAATAACAATCTTGATATATACATCAAAAAAGATACACGCGCTCCTGTAGTTTTGTCACAAATTTGGTACAAAGTTGGTTCAACTTATGAGCCACAAAAACTCACAGGTATATCTCATATGCTTGAACACATGATGTTTAAAGGAACTAACAAATATTCAAAGGATGACCTTAATAATCTCGTAGAAAATAATGGTGGTATTCAAAATGCTTTTACTAGCTTTGACTATACAGCGTATTATCAATTTTGGCACAAAAAAAACCTAGAGCTAAGCCTTTCAATAGAATCTTCACGTATGTCAAATTTATTATTTGATGAAAAAGAATTTGCTCCAGAAAAAAAGGTTGTTTTAGAAGAAAGAAATCTACGCGTTGATGATAAAGCTTTTAGTTATGCTTTTGAACAATTTATGCAGCTTGCTTATAAACAGAACTCTAGGCACACCCCAATTATAGGCTGGCGGGAAGATATTGAAAATTACACTCTTACAAATCTTAAAGATTGGTATCAACAAAACTATGCTCCAAACAATTCCAGTATTGTTTTAGTTGGTGATATAGATAGCTCTTCAGCCATTGCTATGGTACAAGATTATTTTGGAGATATTCCAAAATCACAGATACTTGATATAAAAAAAGAAAATAGCCTAATAAATACTGGCTACAGATATTTAGAAGTAAAAAAATCTCCTAATGACACCGCTGCGATGATATTAGGGTATATCACACCCTCTTTAACTACTAAATATGAGAATAATGACCCCTTTGCTCTTATGATTCTAAACAATATACTAGGGAGCGCGGATGCGTCCATACTCCAACAAGAACTTGTCCGAGAAGAAAACCTATGCTGCCATATTGATAGTGAATATTCTCCTTTTACCAAAGGTGAGGATATATTTATAATTACTGCTATTGCGAATGATGATCAAAATTTAGAGAATATTCAAACTAAAATTGAGACTACTATAAATAACCTAAAAATTAAAGGAGTTACTCAGGAGCAATTGAACAGGGCCAAAGTTACAATTAAAGCTGATAATGTATTTGCTATGGACTCCCTAGAAACCCAGGCAAATCTTATTGGTTCATTAGCTAGTATTAACCTTGATACTGATTATTATAACTATTTAGAAAAACTACACAATATTACAACAAATGATGTTAATCGAGTATTAGATAGATATTTTGATAAACAAAACCTTACTTGCTTGCACCTATTAAGAGATTAAAACATGATACACAAATTTGATATTAACAATACTTCTGTATATTTCCAAGGCTCCCAAGATCTACCCATGCTTGATATCCAACTCAAATTTAGAGCTGGATCTGCTTTTGATGCAAGATTAAATGGCCTTGCTGACTTAGCAGTTAGCATGTTTGCCACAAGAACTCTAAACTCTAATGAACAAGATCTTATAAATACAATCACTGATAATGGTATATCAATACATGCAGAAACAAACAAAGAATTCTTTAATATAAAAATACGTTTACTTAACGAATCTAATATTATTGAAAACACTCTTAAAATCTTAGGAGAGATCTTTAGAACTCCGATGTTTGATGCTAACATTTTAGAAAGGGAAAAAATCCAAACCCTAACACACATAAACTACTTAAGCCTTCAAGCCAACTATTTAGCATCTTTAGAGTTTTCAAAAAATATTTTTGCAAACAATCCGTATAGTTGTCCAACCATAGGTTATAGTGAAAGTGTTAAAAACATTACAACTACTGATATTAATAGCTTTTTTGATAAATTTATCTGTGCTAGCAATGCTGATATATGTATTGTCGGTGCTATAAGCCAATCTCAAGCTGAGGATATTTCTAGTGAAATAATTAGCTATTTACCAATTGGTAAAAAAAACATTCAAACATTTCAACAACAAAAAAATGATTCTCTAATTCTTAAAGAAAGATTTGATAGCAAACAAACATCTATTTTATTTGGTCATCAGTTACTACTAGATATTCAAGACCCTTTATACTTCCCATTAAAACTTGGTAATGAAATATTAGGTGGTGGTGGACTTAATTCACTATTATTTAACAAAGTTCGTGAAGAACTTGGTCTAGTTTATAATATTGGTAGTAGTATAAATCTTAACCCTGATTATGGTAGTTTTATAATATCTGCTCAAACAAGCAACCCTTCTCTTGCTTTAGAAACTATAAATAATGTTTACAGTAACTTCATCAATAAGCTTATTGATGAAGAAAGTTTACAAAATTCTAAAAAACATATTGAAGGAACACACCTACTAGGTTCTGTTAAAAACAGTTCTAAGCTTAGTATGTTATCCTCAATAGCAAACAAGGATCTATCTTTAGACTTTTTTAGTACATACGTTAAAAATATCAATAATGTAACTTCTGTACAAATCCAAGAAGCTTTTTTAGCAATCCAACATAATCAACCTATAACAGTCATGGTTGGAGATGTGTAACAAGTGAAAACAAACTCTATACGTGTAATTGCTGGTAAATACAAAAATCGTAGACTTAAGTTTCCTAGCATTAGTGGTTTACGTCCTACTTCTGACCAACTAAAAGAAACTATCTTCAATTGGCTTACTCCGTATATACATGACTGTGTTTGTATTGATGCTTTTGCTGGTAGTGGTAGCCTAGGGATAGAAAGTATCTCTCGAGGAGCATCTAAAGCTATATTCTATGAATTAAGCTTTAAAGCATTACAGCAAATAAAAAACAATCTAGAAACCCTTAGTATCAAAAATTTCGAACTCTATAAAACCGATAGTATAAAAGCTCTTGATTGCTTAAATATAGCAAGCTCCAAACTTATAATTTTCCTAGATCCGCCTTTTAACAAAAATATCCTTCCAAAGGCTTTAAAATCAATCCTAAACAATGATCAAATCCATTCAGAAACTCTAATATATATAGAGACTGAAAAACAAGCTGGTTATAGTTTAGAAGGTTTCAGTATCTTAAAAGAAAAAACCACATCAAACATTTCAGTAAAATTAATAAGTAAAAAATGATTTAATTTATAAAAATAATCTCTAAAATAACAATAAAATATATCATTAGGACTCATTATGTATCATATTGGCATTACAGCACCTTTAATATTTACAATAATGTTTTTATTGGGGATAATCGCTGAGAGTATGACTGGTGTTATATCTTCATCACGAAGAAACATGGATGCATTCGGAGTTGTAGCTATTGCTTTAACAACAGCTCTTGGCGGAGGGGTAGTTCGAGATGTTATGCTAGGCAACCTACCTGTAACTATTATACTTCACCCTCGCTACATCGTTATTTGCTTATTCTTTTCTATAGTTGCAATTTTTACACAAAAATACATAAATAAATTTTACAAAGTTTTTCTAATCCTCGATTCTATAGGATTAATTGCATTTGCATATATAGGCAGTAGTATTGCTTATCAGATTTGCACAGATATTTTTCAAATGCACTTTTTTGGGGTATTAACCGTTAGTATAGTTATTGCCATACTAAATGGAGTATCTGGAGGCATAATGCGGGATATGATTTGTAATGACATTCCTGTGGCTTTTAAATCTGAACTCTATGCATCAGTAGCTGGAATCGTTGGTGGAATGAATATTATTTTCATATATTTAAATATAAATTTATATGTCAGCGCAGCAATCATAATAAGTATTGGCTTAACCATAAGGGTCATGGCTATAATATATAAATGGAAACTACCAATTATTTAAATCTAGATACAATCACAACTAAATTTTAGATACTTTAGATATTTATTATGAAGCAATAAAAGATTGAATTAGTAAATATCAAAAAACTGCTAACCATAGAATATATAAAGAAGTTAAGTGCAAACTTAAAATTGATATATTTAGAGAATAACCCTAAAAAATGTAAGACTATTTAGCATAAATGGAAATAGCATATAAAAAAGAGCTGTTTATTATACCCGACGAAATAAAACAAAAAATAAAATCAATAATAAAAAAGCTTGAACTAACTTTGAAATATCTTAAATATAGTGATTTTAAAGATGTTTATAATTCAATAAAATTAATTCAACTTGCTATAAAATGTTTATTTGACCTAATAGGAATATGTTAGGTTAAATAATTAACTACTTAAAAAAGTTAGAACTATATAGATATGAGTGGTACTAAAAGATTTTTAAAAGCATCCATTGGTAATATTATAGAATGGTACGATTTCAGCTTATTTGCTTATTATTCATTAGCTATTAGTACGGCATTATTTCCTAATGGTAGTGAGATGAAATCAATTATAGAATTATTTTTTATTTTTGGAATTGGTTTTTTAGCAAGACCTATAGGCGGGTTTATTCTAGGAAAAATAGGTGATAAGTATGGACATTATTTTGCTGTAAATTTTTCAGTATACGGAATGTCAGCTTGCTCTTTTCTAATTGCTTTTATTCCAGATTATTCGATCCTAGGAGGTTATTCTTTATTTTTATTAATTATGTTAAGACTAGGCCAGGGTTTTTGTGCAGGAGCTCAATTTTCAGGTCTTATGTCAATTGTTACTAATATAACATTAAAGAAACGTTCATTTTTTGCAAATATAGCCTATACCGTCTCAACAACTGGTTTATTGTTAGCTATCATTATTGCTATTATTTTAACTCAAGTTATTCCTACAGAATATAAAAGCTATATATGGAGAATTGCTTTTATATTAAGTGGTGTTTTTGGCTTAGTATTTCATTTTTTTTGTATAGAAAAAGATTATAAAATATCAAATCAAAACAATAAAGAAGAAGTAATACACTTTAAACTTAAAGAGCTATTTTTAACACAATATAGAGCAATCGCTGGAATTATCATTCTTTCTTGGTATTCAGGATGTATGTATTTTTTTTCATATACCTTTTTATATACTTATTTAACATTCGTATTAAAACTTTCGCCTAACACTGCTTATATTATTAGTATAATTCAAATGATCTTAGGGTGTGTTCTTTACCCTGTTGCAGGGGTGATTGCAGATTATTTTGGCAAGCAAAAAACTTCTATATTAGGAACAATTGCTACTGCCTTTATTGTGTTTTTATTCATACAAACACATTCTATATTATTCATCATAGTTTTAAGTTCTCTATTGGTTATTTGTCATACACTTATTATTAGCGGAATATCCTCTGTATCAGCAGAAGTTTTTTTCCAAAATGGAGAATGACTGGAAGCGCGATATCATGGAGCATAGGTGCTGGACTTTCTGGTTTTTTTCCTATGATTAGTATGCAGGTTTATGATTGTTATGGCCCCCAAAGTTTAATATATAGTTAATCTGATAATATTGTGCTAAAGACGTGAGTAATAGCATCAGATAAATTATCAAAAGAATTATTTACTTTTCTTAAAATTCTTTTAAAATTGGCCCAAATTTTTTCTATAGGATTTAAATCAGGAGAATAAGCAGGAAGGTATAGTATCTGTATATCAAACTTCTCTGCTATTTTAGCCAATTTAGGAGACTTATGAAAACTAGCATTATCCATAACAACAGTAGTCTTTGGAATTAACTCAGGACATAAATGCTCTTCAAACCACTGATTAAAAATTTGAGTATCTGTATATCCAGTATACTCTAGCGGTGCTATAATCTTCTTTTCTAAATAGTTATAACCAGCAACTATACTTTTTCTCTGAGTTTGATAAGCAATAACTTCACCATAGCTAGGTTTACCAACAAGAGACCATCCTCTTAGTACAGACTGTTTATTATCCATACCCATTTCATCTAAATATACAAGTTTGTTAGGTTCAATAGTCTCAACAACCTCTATAAAACTTTGCCTATCTTGTTCTTTTCTTTGCTTATATTTAGGTGTCTTTTTTAAAAACTAAAACCAAGTCTGGTAAGACAATCATAAAATGTGCTTCTAGGTATTTCAGGAGCTAATGCTTCTCTAATATCTAAAGCCATTGCATCTGGATATGTTCTTAAGTAGCTTTCTATCGCTTCCTTATCTGTAAAGGTTGCTACTCTACCGCAACCCAAGCCTTGCTTAGATTTATAATCACCAGTTGTCTCGTATAAGTTTATCCAAGATCTAGTAGTACGGATATCTATATTAAAAAAATTACTTAGCTCTTTGTCTGTTAGGCCTTCTTTATATTTAGTTATTACGATATCTCTGAAATCTTGGCTATATGATGACATTTTTTCTAAATATTATAACATTATTGTCAAATAACTATCGGATTAACTATACCTAAGCGACCTTCCTCCTTTTTTAATTGAGTCCTCCGGCCATAATACTGGATTTATGATTGCACAATATGTTAGTGCTGATCTAGTTGCAAAAAATAAAGTATTATCACATCCAGCATCAGTTGATTCTATACCAACCTCTGCTGGACAAGAAGATCATATTAGTATGGGAACACATGCTGCACAAAAAACACTTAAAATAATTGAAAATTTAACTTTTATACTTTCAATAGAGTGGTTAACTGCCGCATAGGCATTTGATTTCATAAAAGAAGATAATTCCGATATAGAACCAGACTTAAGTCATACTATTTTACGGAAACATATAACAAAAATGACTGAAGATAGAGAAATGTATATTGATATACATAAGCTTTATTCAATTATAAAAAATCATAAAATTAAATCTTATCTAGAGCAAAAATTTTTAATTGATACTAATGATTTAACTATAAAAAGATTTATTTAGAATTCTGAGCAATGTTAAATTAAGTGCGATGATGGAGCACATTTAGACGTCTAATTTTGGCTAAAATTTTGATAAAATCAGTTTTTTCAACAAATCATTTTTTGTCAAACATAGTTGATAAATTTAGCTCACTTTTTGATAGTACATCTGCTACTGCCTATGTTATTACCATTTTTCTTAGTGTTATCATCTTGTAAATCCTTATATTGCTATATTTTTAATATATAGTCTAATTAGAATTCACACACCACTATGAAAACGAAACTCACTATCCGGCGTTAAAATAAGCTCTTGCTCAGCTTCACCAATTCTCTGTATATGATAACCAATGTCATCTGAGGCATACTTCTCAGCAAAACTAAGATATATTGTAAAATGTCTTTTTTCTGACTCTAGCAACCCATTATAAAATTTTTGGAGCTTTTCATCTAAAAATGGTGCTATCTTTGCAAAGCGCTCACAAGAACGAGCTTCAATATAAGCTCCTATTATCAAAGCATCAACAAAACGCCCCTCTTTACCTGTTCTTGCAGTTTTTATTAACTGGTTTGCATACCTTGATGCAGATATTGCCTTATACTTAATATTTCTTTGCTTAAGGATCCTCATAACTTGTTCAAAGTGAACAAGCTCTTCTCTGGCAATCTTAGACATTTTAGTAATTAGGTCATACTTATCTGGATGCCTATATATATAAGTCATTGCTGAAGAGGCTGCTTTCATTTCACAATGCGCATGATCTAAAAGCATCAAATCAATATTACTTAAAGCTTTATTAACCCATTGATCTGGCGTTTTACATAGCAAAAAATTTTCTATTGTCGCAAAGTTGGCATAGTGATGTTTTATCATTCTATAATTTAATCATCAAATTTAAGTTTGTAGTATTATAAAGGAATATATAAATAAACAAACTCTATCAACAACTTATTTGCTAATTTGAAATAGTAGTATTTAAAAATATAGTGTAAAATTTATCCCCGTTTCTTTTTTAAGAATAACAAAAGGATATATATGACAGAAAAACATCAACAACAATTAATAGAGTATGCAAAAAAAGCATTTAATAATGCTTATGCGCCCTACTCTAAATTTAAAGTAGGGGCCGCTCTATTACTAAAAGATGGTGAGATAATAAGCGGTGCTAATGTAGAGAACTGTACTCTTGGTTTAACTATATGTGCAGAAAGAACTGCAATATCCTATGCTTATAGCCAAGGGTATCGTAAGGATGATATTTTAATGATAGCTGTAGTAGCTGATACAGAAAAAGCTGTATCACCATGTGGGTCTTGTCGACAAATCATGTCTGAACATTTAAACCTAGACTGCCCAATACTTCTAACTAATATAAATGAAACTAATAAATTAAATACCACTACAAGAAAATTACTTCCTTATACTTTTTCTCTCTAGAAGAAATACAACTAAAATTCTTAAGCATTACTAAATAATTTTAATCACTATATTTATTTGATATCTATTTATAAAAAGTTTTTGAAAAATTATAACCAATATTGATGTATAGCTAAAAATTAACATTCTCATGTGATTTTTGGCTTTATAAAATAGAGTGAATGAGTGGTGGGTTGTACAGGATTCGAACCTGTGACCAATTGGTTAAAAGCCAACTGCTCTACCGACTGAGCTAACAACCCGAGGAATGTTGACTATTATACTGATCCTATCTTTTGTGTCAACACTTTTTGCTGTTTTTTTCTATTTAATTCCAAAATTTCTATCGGATGCTTAATTGTGTGGCCTTCCATACGTTTTACTTGACATCTGCAAGAAAATCCTGTTGCTAAAGAACCTCTTATTCCACCTGCTTGTATTTTAGCTTTCCAACTCAAATTATATATATGCTTTGATGTATCAATATGTTTAAATTCATGCCCAAAACTTCCAGACATACCACAACACCCAACATCAATAGCTTTTGCTTTCACACCAAAATGATTAAGTATTTTACTCCAATGTGATGCCGATAGTGCCGACAAAGATTTCTCTGTACAATGACCAAAAAGATTAAATTCCCTCTTAATCATATTATGCATAGGGGGTAAAATATCTAACTTTCTTACAAGCCACTCTTGTAAAAGCCTAACTTTGAATCTAACTTGATCTCTGCAGACGCTTAAGTATTCATCTCTATAAACTAATGTCATTGCAGGATCAATACCTATCATCTCAACCTTTGCTTCAGCTATTTTATTATATAGTAAGGTAGCCTTAAGAGCCTTTTTTTTAAAATACTTAAGAAATCCCTTCACATGCGCAGGTTTACCATTTATTTTAAAAGGTACAAAATAAACTCTAAAACCTAGAGCTGTTAAAAAATCATATGTCGTCAAAACTATATGAGTATCATATAAGGAAGTAAATATATCCTGAACTATACAAATAGTTTTTTTCTTTTTCTCAAGACTTAACCCCTCAATTTCTTGAATATTGAATTCTGGGGCATTTCTCTGTCTTAATTCTGATTTTAAGTTTAATGCACTTATAAGAGGGGCATCTGTAAAACCAACTATATTAGTTAAACCAGATCTAATAAACTGAGTATTAAACATATCGTTAAAAATTTTTGGCATATTTAGATTGAAACTAAGTATTGCTTCACTATATTTAACAAAATAATCTATGCCTGGTCTTTTATATTTAGTATGGTAATTTTCCAAAAATTGAGATTTCATAGTTGGTATGTCAACCTTGATTGGACAGCCTGTTAAACAAGCTTTACAACCTAGACACTTGTCTAATGAATCATAAACTTGATGTGAAAAATCATCTAAAAAATCTTCTTGTTTATCAAATCCGCTAGCCTTTATTTTGCTAACAGTTGAATATCCTGCAGCTGATAATTGCTTAAGCCACTCACGTAAGATAGCAGATCTTCCTTTTGGAGAGTATAACCAGTTTCTACTAGCTTTTGCAGAAGGACAAATTACTGTATCAAGGTTATAATTTAAACACTGAGAATTACCATTACAGTTAAAAGCTCCTGAAAACTGTTGACGCATTTCTATAGGAACTTCATGGTCGGAATATCCTCTAAAAGGTCCATCAACTTTAACTAATGAATCAGAGCTACCGGCAGGAGTAGTAATTTTACCTGGATTAAGCTGATTATAAGGGTCAAATGCTTTCTTAATATGTCCTAATGATTCATAAAGTTCCTCTCCAAAATAATCTTTTAAATATTCGCTTCTAAATCCATGGCCATGCTCACCACAAAGAATTCCTCCATATTTTATAACCAACTGATTAACTTTTTTAATTATCTGCTTTAACATTTGCGAATCTTCTGGTGAACTCATATCTAAAGCTGGCCTAACATGAAGACAGCCAACATCTACATGTCCAAACATACCATATCTAATCCCATATGAATCTAACAATAAAGTTAATTCTTTTATATAATTTGCTAATTTTTCAGGAGCTACAACAGTATCTTCAATAAAAGGAATAGGTTTACGATTTCCCTTCATAGCTCCAAGCAAACCTACTGCTTTTTTACGAAGTTCCCATAAGCTATCCATATCTACCTGATTATCTGTAAAATGAAAATCAGAGTGTTTACCAAGCAATAGTTTCTCTAGCCCTATAGTTTTAGTATCTAATTGAGATTGACTATCTGCAATGAACTCTACAAAATTTATAGCCGCAAAATTTATTGAGCCATTTTTTTCTAACATGTCTTTTACTTTATGATATATCTCATCTTTTTTCGCGATATTAACAATATTACTATCAATAGTTTCAATAGCTGATGGGTTGGAAGATAATAATTCTCTAGCTGACTTCAATGCTTCATCAAAATTAGAGTATGAGATTGCAAACAAAGCTTTATATTTAGGTTTTTTGGTCAATTTAAGTGTTAATTCCGTGACAAAAGCAAGTGTTCCTTCTGAGCCTGAAATCAAATAGCTCAAATCTATTACATTATCTTGTTTGTTATATGTATGAGATAGATTATAACCTGTTAAAAATCTACTTAACTTTGGTAATTTATTTTCTATTATTGAATATTTATCAACAACTTGCTCCATAAGCGTAGTATAAATATTTTTTTCAACCTCAATCAAACTAGATAATTGTAAATCGCTGATATTAACTTTTTTAGTCAACAGTTTTTGGCCATTGACTAAAACACATTCTAATTCTAAAATATGAGCACTAGTACGTCCATAAATCCTTGATCCTTTGCCGCAAGCATCTGTGTTAACCATTCCTCCAAGCGTAGCCCTATTACTAGGTGAGAGATTAGGAGCAAAAAAATACTCAGAATCAGCTAATGAATCATTTAATTGATCCAAAACAACCCCAGGCTGAACTTTAACAAACTTTTTTTCTAGATCTATTTCTAAAATATTGTTCATATAACGGCTACTATCAATTATCACTCCAGCACATAATGAATGACCTGCTGTACCAGTGCCGCCACCTCGTGGAGAAAATTTAATTTCACGATACTCTTTTTTACTTGCCAAAGCAAAAATTCTACCTACATCATCCTTATCATAAGGAAAAACAACTAGTGCAGGAACAACAATATATACACTATTATCCATTGATGAAGATATTCTTGAAGCATAATCTAAATGAACATCTCCTTTAAAACCTTTATTTTTAAGCTCTTCAGTATAGGCCTCAATCAAGGTATTCAATGATTTTGCTTTATTAAGCACAGGTAATTTATTTTTTTTCATAAAAAAATATTAAAAGATATCAAAACTACTAAAATTATATAAGAAAACTTACACCACATAAATAACTAACTCGTCTATTATGTCAAACCAAATAGCTTAATTGCTTATTTAGTCAATATTCGTTACCATAAAACGATAACAAATCTGATAAACAACAAAATAAGGAATATAAAAACCTTTGTTATGATTGAACGAATATTTCGTACACTAAAAAACTCTTTTGGCAATATTATCGAATGGTATGACTTTTCACTATATGGTTATTTTGCAACAGTAATTGCAGTCCAATTTTTTCCAAAAACAGATGCATGGGTAGCACTTATAGCAACTTTTGGTGCTTTTGCAGCTGGGTTTATAGCTCGCCCGATAGGATCAATAATTTTTGGCAGAATTGGAGACAAATTAGGGCGTCATTATGCTATGAATATAGCAATTATATTTATGGCTATACCAACCGTAGTGATGGCATTTTTACCAAATTATAATAGCATAGGCATTTGGGCACCTGTATTATTAATTTTAGTTCGGGTTTTCCAAGGCCTTTCTGCAGGTGGTCAATTTGGGAATTTAATGACATTAACGGCTGAACAGCAAACATACACAGGTTTTAACCTTGCGGTGGCATATTCTACAGCTGTAGTTGGCTTCTTACTCGCATCTGGTATAAGTTATTTAACATTAAATTTCTTACCTGAATCTTTACAATATTATGCTTGGCGTGTGCCTTTTGCATTAGGGTTCTTTTTACTGTTAATTCATTTCTTTATCAAAGAGGATTCAAAAATAGAAAATACCGAAAATAACTTTAAAGTTGAGCCTGTTAGCCAGTTACTTAAATATTACCCATGGCGCTTAACTTTAGTTATTTTATTATCGACTACAGCAATGATTCTTTACTATCTTGATGTAACCTATATGGTAACCTATATGGAAACGGAGCTTGGTCTTAGTCTCTCCTCTGCTTTAGCCATTAATACAATCAGTGTAGCTATTATGTGCATTGTTATGCCGCTATCTGGGTACTTATCAGATATATTGGGTCGTAAAAAAACACATATTGCTGGATATTTAATTCTATTATTCTTATGTGTGCCTATGGTAATGTTAATGCAAGTTAACAATATCGCATTAATTACAAGCATGGTTATTGCTATGGCCATACTAACTTCAATAATACAAGGAGTTTCTACTCCATATTATACAGAGATATTTCCACCAAGAGTCAGAGCTACAGGCTGTTCTATAGGATTTGGTTTTGGTGCTTCATTATCAGGGTTTGCACCTATGATAGCGACTATTATTATGGGCTGGTTATCTCCAACCATGGGATTATGTTTGCTGCTTGTGATAGTAGCCATCATTGGCCTAATTATAGCCATCATCATCCCTAACCAGCAAGTTGAAATTAGAAGAGTAAACAGCTTGGAAAATGCAACCTAAATAAATCACTATTTTTTATATTAAAAAAGATAAAAATCTTAAAACTTATATATCTAAGCAGACAAACTTCAAATATAAAGCTATAATTACCAAAATATGAAAAAGCTATTTCAAAATTAAATCTTTGAGGCAAATTATGAAACAGACTACTCTTTTAGTAATTCTAGATGGTTGGGGTTATAGTGAAAGTGACTATTTTAATGCAATCAAAAATGCTAGTACGCCTGCCTGGGATAGTATTTGGCAAGATTTTCCAAAAACTCTTATCAATGCTTCAAGTACAGAAGTTGGACTCCCAAGAGGACAAATGGGAAACTCAGAAGTAGGTCATGTAAATATAGGCTGTGGTAGAGTAGTATATCAAGAGCTCACAAAAATTGATAAAGCTATTGAAGATAAAACTCTATCAAAAAACCTAAACATATGTAAAGCACTAAATAACGCTATAGAAAACAATTCTAGTTTACATCTAATGGGGCTGCTTTCACCTGGTGGAGTTCACTCCCACGAAGAGCATATTTTTGAAATGATAAAAATTGCCAAACAGAAAGGTGTAAAAAAAGTTTATTTACATGCTTTCTTAGATGGTAGAGATACCCCCCCACGCTCAGCTGAAGAATCTATAAAAAAAGCTGACAAGTTACTCCAAGATTCTAAGCTTGGATATATTGCTAGTGTTTCTGGTAGATATTATGCGATGGATAGAGATAATCGCTGGGACAGAGTCGAAAAAGCCTATAATGCAATAGTCAATGCTGAGGCCGAATATATAAACAATTCCGCATTAGAAGCATTAGAACAATCATATGCCCGTAATCAATCAGATGAGTTTGTTGTACCTACCTGTATTAAGAAAAACAATAAACTCATAAAGATAGAAAATAAAGATAGCGTAATTTTCATGAACTTTCGAGCAGATAGAGCTAGGGAAATTAGTCACGCTTTTACTGATAAAAAGTTCGATCACTTTTTAAGGCCTAATCACCTAAATATCAATTTTACAACTCTTACAGAATATGACTCAAAATTAGAGTGCGCAGTAGCCTTCCCTCCAGATCAACCTATTAATACACTAGGTGAGATTCTTATGAAAAATCATAAAACTCAGTTACGTATCTCTGAGACTGAGAAATACCCACATGTAACATTCTTCTTTAATGGCGGTAAGGAAGATCAATTTGAAGGTGAAGATAGAATTTTAATTCCCTCTCCCAAGGTTGCCACCTATGATTTACAACCTGAAATGTCTGCTCCTGAAGTTACAGATAAATTAGTTAACGCTATTAATAGTGGTAAGTATGACTGTATTGTTTGTAATTATGCAAACTCAGATATGGTAGGCCATACTGGAAATTATGAAGCAGCAGTACAAGCAATAGAATATCTAGATAAATGTATAGCTAGACTTAAAGACGTAATTTTAGAAAATGATGGTAATATGTTTATCACAGCTGATCATGGTAATGCCGATATGATGCTTAATCCAAAAACTCAAAAGCCCCATACAGCCCACACAACAAACTTGGTACCTTTTGTTTATGTAGGTCATAAAGAAGCTCAAGTAGCCATAAATGAAGGCAAGCTCTCTGATATTGCACCAACTATACTTAATGTAATGAATATACCTCAACCTAAAGAAATGACAGGCAAAACCATTTTTAAATTTGAAAAATAAGGACTTCACAAACAATGCTTGATACTAAATATATTAAGGATAATTTACAAGAAGTTGCAGCAAAGCTTGCAACTAGAGGTTATCAGTTTGATATAACTGAATTTGAAACCCAAGAAGCAAGAAGAAAACAACTGCAAGAAAAAACTCAAGAATTACAATCGCAGCGTAATATCATCTCAAAAGAAATAGGTAAAAGAAAAGCTCAAGGTGAAGATGCAAGTGACATTTTCACAAAAGTTAATATTATTAATGAAGAACTTAAAACTATTGAAAAAGATTTGAAAGAACTTCTAGAATCAATAAACCAGTCCTTATTATCTATGCCTAATATCCCTGCAGACGATGTGCCAACAGGCAAGGATGAAAACGAAAATATTGAGATTAGAAAATGGGGAATTCCTCGTGAATTTCATGCTGAAGCTCATGCGAAAGACCATGCTGATTTAGGTGAAGCTCTTGGGATGATCGATTTTCAGGTAGCTGCTAAAATTACTGGTAGCAGATTTGTCGTACTTAAAAGTAAAATTGCTAAGCTACATCGAGCATTAAGTCAATTCATGCTTGATATTCATACTGAAAAACATGGTTATGAAGAATTATATGTCCCATTTATGGTTAACCAAGATAGTCTATACGGTACAGGTCAACTTCCAAAATTTGGCGAAGATTTATTTAATCTAGAGGGTGATTTTAATTATAGCCTAATCCCTACAGGTGAAGTACCTCTTACAAATATGGTTAGAGATGAAATACTTGATACAGAATCACTTCCAAGACTCTATACTGCTCACACACCTTGCTTTAGAAGTGAAGCAGGTTCTTATGGTCGTGATACAAAAGGGATGATACGCCAACATCAGTTTGAGAAAGTTGAACTCGTCCATATCACCACTGCAAATAAAGGTGAAGAGTCGCTTGAATTATTAACATCTCATGCTGAGAAAATTCTCCAAAAGCTAAACCTTCCTTATAGAGTTATGAAACTCTGTACTGGAGATATGGGCTCTCATGCTAAAAAAACTTATGACTTGGAAGTTTGGTTGCCATCTCAAAACACCTATAGAGAGATTTCATCATGCAGTTGGTGTGGAGACTTCCAAGCTCGTCGTATGAAAGCAAGACACAAAGACGCCTCAATGAAAAAACCCAAACTAGTCCATACTCTAAATGGTTCTGGCTTAGCTGTTGGCAGGACTCTTTTAGCAATTATAGAAAACTATCAACAAGAAGATGGTTCTATCATGATTCCTGATGCACTAATAAATTATATGGGTGGTATTTCAGTTATTAAATAAAAGGATTAATACTAGTGAATGATATAGATATAAACCAATTAGAAATGCTAGAAGAATCTCTATGGTTAGAAAAAACCAGATTTGATAACAATTATATGAATAAAATCTTAGATCAAAATTTTTTAGAATTTGGACGCTCAGGCAGAACTTATAGTAAAAAACAAACCTTATCTCACCCAGCTCAAGAAATTAATGCAAAACTACCACTTGAAAAATTCAAAATACATAGAATATCTGATAATGTATGCTTAGTAACCTATATTAGTGAAGCATTTGTTGATAAGCTAAGGGCTAATCGAAGTTCATTATGGAAGTTTTCTAATAATAGTTGGTTATTAATGTTTCACCAAGGCACACCTATATGAGAATTAGTTGATTTATGTCTAAATTATTTAACTTAATTAAACATCAGCTATATAACTTAAAAAGTAAACTTTGGTATAAGCCTTTAGCATATTGTATTTTAGCAACTTTAAGTCTTTACATTTGTTACTGTTTGCAGAAACTAATTGGTATTTATTCTACTAAGATCAGCCAAGATACAGTAGATTCTCTACTTTCTATAATTACAACTAGTATGATAGCAGCTATGGTATTTGCTGTAGGTGCAATAGTTACAGCTTACTCTTCAGCAAGCCAATCAGGGACACCGAGAGTTTTGTCTTTACTATTACGTGATAGTACATCTCACAAGGCTACTTCGGCTTTTATAGGAGCATTTATTTACGGAGTTGTTGCTACTATTGGTATTAAATCAGGCATATTTAATGAAACTGGTGTTTTCTTAATATTTCTAATGACTATTTTAGTGTTTATATGGGTAATTTTTACTTTTATCATATGGATTGATAATATTGCTAAATTAGGGCAAGTAAAAACTATTCTCCAAAAAACTGAAAACCAGGCTCTTTTAGCTGTTAAAAAATATGCTAAGAATCCATACATAAACTGTAATAAATTTGAAAGCAATAAAATTCCCAAAAACGTAATACCAGTATACTCGCAAAGCTATGGCTTTCTTAATGAAATTCATTTGGAGAGCCTTGACGACTATTGTAAAAATATAAATGCTCAATTATATAGTTAATCTGATAATATTGTGCTAAAGACGTGAGTAATAGCATCAGATAAATTATCAAAAGAATTATTTACTTTTCTTAAAATTCTTTTAAAATTGGCCCAAATTTTTTCTATAGGATTTAAATCAGGAGAATAAGCAGGAAGGTATAGTATCTGTATATCAAACTTCTCTGCTATTTTAGCCAATTTAGGAGACTTATGAAAACTAGCATTATCCATAACAACAGTAGTCTTTGGAATTAACTCAGGACATAAATGCTCTTCAAACCACTGATTAAGAATTTGAGTATCTGTATATCCAGTATACTCTAGCGGTGCTATAATCTTCTTTTCTAAATAGTTATAACCAGCAACTATACTTTTTCTCTGAGTTTGATAAGCAATAACTTCACCATAGCTAGGTTTACCAACAAGAGACCATCCTCTTAGTACAGACTGTTTATTATCCATACCCATTTCATCTAAATATACAAGTTTGTTAGGTTCAATAGTCTCAACAACCTCTATAAAACTTTGCCTATCTTGTTCTTTTCTTTGCTTATATTTAGGTGTCTTTTTTTAAAACTAAAACCAAGTCTGGTAAGACAATCATAAAATGTGCTTCTAGGTATTTCAGGAGCTAATGCTTCTCTAATATCTAAAGCCATTGCATCTGGATATGTTCTTAAGTAGCTTTCTATCGCTTCCTTATCTGTAAAGGTTGCTACTCTACCGCAACCCAAGCCTTGCTTAGATTTATAATCACCAGTTGTCTCGTATAAGTTTATCCAAGATCTAGTAGTACGGATATCTATATTAAAAAAATTACTTAGCTCTTTGTCTGTTAGGCCTTCTTTATATTTAGTTATTACGATATCTCTGAAATCTTGGCTATATGATGACATTTTTTCTAAATATTATAACATTATTGTCAAATAACTATCGGATTAACTATATATTGTTAAATATAAGGGCGAACACCTAGCAAGCTCAGAGGTTATTGCCTATATTAAATCTCCAAAATATTTGTCTAAAGAAAAATTAATTGAAATATCAAATAATTTTGTAATATCTGATGAGAAAAACTTCATAGAAGACCCTGTATATGGCATAGAAACTCTTAGTGAAATTGCAGCTAAAGCTTTAAGCCCTGCCATAAATGACCCTGGAACAGCTATTAATGTGATTGATGCTATTAATCGTTGTCTTAAGTGCCTATTTGAGTTTGATGATTTAAATCCTAGAGTCATATATAATAATCTCCATATTGACGATATCTCTATTGATAGGTTTATCCTAAGTGGCTTTGAATATATTAGGATTTACGGCAGTAATAATTTACTAATAGCTAAACGAATTCAAAAAAGCTTAATACACATATCTAAGCAGCTAAAAAATGAAGAATATATAAAATTCATAACAAGCTACATGGATGATTGTCTAGAACAAGCTGAAGTAGAATTAAAATATAGTTTTGAAAAAAAATCTTTAACAAAATTTATAGAACTATTAAGCAAAAAAACAATTCTATAAACATATAATCAGTGCTAATATTTAATAATTATTTTCACATTCAAAATAAAAGAAAACAAAATGTATTTAGCTGGTATTGAAGCTGGAGGAACCAAGTTTTTCACAACCGTTGGTGATATGCAAGGCAATGTCCTAGAACGTCACCGTACAGATACAACTACACCAGAAGAAACAATAACCAAAGTTTTAATGATTTTGCAGAATTATCAACAAAAATATGAATTAGCTGCTATTGGCTTAGCTTGTTTTGGCCCTATTGATATTAACCAAGCATCAACGACATATGGTTATATAACTAATACCCCAAAAACAGCCTGGCAACAATTTAATATTTTAGCTGCTATAAAATCAATCTATGACGGTCCTATAGGTTTTAACACTGATGTCAATGCTGCAGCAATTTGCGAACATCTTTGGGGGGCTGGAAGAGATTTTAAAAATATACTTTACTTAACTGTTGGAACAGGTATAGGTGGTGGAGTAATATGTAACAATCAGCTTATCCAAGGAGCTATGCATCCAGAAATTGGTCATTTATTTGTACCCCAGAATCCCAATGATACTTTCAAAGGCTGTTGCCCTTTTCATAACAACTGTATCGAAGGTCTTGCCTCAGGGACTGCTATAAATAAAAGATGGAATGTCAGCTCAGCTGAAAAACTTCCTGACAATCATATTGCATGGGAGTTTGAATCTGAATATTTAGCAAAAGCCTTGGTAAATTATACTTTCTCATTTTCACCTGAAAAAATAATCTTAGGTGGAGGAGTTATGCATAAAAAATTCTTATTTAATAAAATTAGAAATAAGCTAACTAAATATTTAAATAATTACCTTGAGTATCCTGCCCTAAAAAATATTTCTAACTTTGTAGTACCGGCTTCATTTAGTGATAACACAGGTGTTAAAGGCTCTCTAGCACTAGCACTAGAGACTTATAGAAAAAATCAAGCTTTATAGAGACCTTCAATTTTAACTTATATTCTATTACTATTACTGTTAAAATCTTGCTTAGTTTAACTAAACTAATAAAAGCCTTGATAAAGAAAATACGCTCAAACCAAATCTTATCAAAATCTATTCTCACAATGATTGTTCAAGCATTAGGTCAAGGGTCTGCCTTTATTACAGCAATTTTATTAGCAAGACACCTAAGCATAAATGACTATGGCTTTTACATATTCGGTGTAACAATTGCATCAATATTAGCCGTTATTGCAACTATGGGGGCTGGAGGAATTTTAGCCAGAACTTGGGGTAAATCAAACATACATAATAATATATTTGATAGAAATAAAGAAACTTTTCTCGTACATAACTGGTATTTTAAAAGGGGATTTATATTTGTTATTTTAATGATTAGCCTAATTATTTTTTATAATCATGCTAAATATACCGATAACACTATAGAAAACTTCACCCTACTTTTTGCTATTCCTTTTTTTATGGCAAATATTTTTCAATCATTTTTTGTTGCCAAAAGAGTCGTTATATTAGCAAATTTCATTCAACTTGGCTTAAGAATAATCATGCTTACCATGACTATTATCTTTATATGTTTTTATATTCATGGCACTACCATGCTTATAGGATCAATGGTTATACTTATGATCCTATACACAACTGTTATATGGCTTGCTCAAACCTCTAAATATACATTCAAAAGTAAAAAATCTGTAGGTAGTAATCTTTCCTTTGCATTGATGCAATGGGGATTACTGCTTTTATCACAAATTGATATCATAATTCTAAAAGGCTTATCGATTCCTGCAAATGTAGCTCTTTATGGTGTTGCTTTACAATTAGGAGCTCTAGTTAGCTTTGTTTTAAATGCTGTTAATTCAAATGTCTTATCCCAGATAGCAGATGATTATAAAAACTGTTCACTAAAAGAATTTCAAAAAAAGATAACTTCATATACTAGAATCATATTTATTTTATCTATCTTTGCTATTTTAGGGCTTATTATTTGTGGATACCCTATTACATTACTATACGGTGATCAGTATACAGCTTCATATTTTATATTTTGTATCCTTATGGTAGGACAAATAGTCAATATTCTTTCAGGATGTGTTGCTACAATACTTAATATGGCAGGTTATGAAAAAACCACCTGTTTTGCTTTTTATATAGCCTTACTAATAAATATAGGACTGGGCATTGTATTTACTAAATATTGGGGTGTCTACGGGCTTGCAACAGCATCAAGTATATCAATGATATATTGGAACATTCACCTACTATATAAAGTAATTAAAAGAATAAAAATTAATCCAACAATATTTATTAGGTAGGCCTAATCTCATTCATTACACATCTTGTTGATCACTCTGAGCTGCTTCATTAAGTTTTATAGATATTTTATTTACTGTAGAATTTACTGTTTCTTTAGCTTTTTTTATAGGTTCACTCTTAATATTAGCAACTATAAGCAAACCTCCAACAAGTAGCAAAAAAACAATCAATGGAGTATTTATTCTCCTTATAATCTTTTTTATTTTTTTCATTAAAATACCATATCTAAATTTCAATTATTGGTTGCTTTCATCATAATAACCTTGTTTAAAGTTATCAATTGCATTAGATGTTTTATTTTTAACTTGAACTGCTTTATTATCCATAACATTTTGAGCAACCTTGGATTTATCTTTAATAGTTTCTACAGCAACAGAAGTATTATTCTGTGTATTAGAAGCCATCTCTTTCATGGCATCCTGTGCCTGATCAAATTTATCTTGAGTAGTATCAACTGCCTGCGCTAACTGTTGGCCAGCTTGATATGACTCATCGTGACCACCAGCTGAGGAAAGATCTACTGCCAATAATGGTGACGCACACATAATTAAAATTACCAAACTTATCCATGATTTTTTCATAACATTTCTCCTACTTTTTAATTAAAAACTATTTTTTATCATACCCTCACCTATATAATTTACTTCTTATTAATAAAATTAACATAAATATTAAATATGTTCTATTTATAATAAGTACTCAAATCTCAAATATAGTTAATCTGATAATATTGTGCTAAAGACGTGAGTAATAGCATCAGATAAATTATCAAAAGAATTATTTACTTTTCTTAAAATTCTTTTAAAATTGGCCCAAATTTTTTCTATAGGATTTAAATCAGGAGAATAAGCAGGAAGGTATAGTATCTGTATATCAAACTTCTCTGCTATTTTAGCCAATTTAGGAGACTTATGAAAACTAGCATTATCCATAACAACAGTAGTCTTTGGAATTAACTCAGGACATAAATGCTCTTCAAACCACTGATTAAAAATTTGAGTATCTGTATATCCAGTATACTCTAGCGGTGCTATAATCTTCTTTTCTAAATAGTTATAACCAGCAACTATACTTTTTCTCTGAGTTTGATAAGCAATAACTTCACCATAGCTAGGTTTACCAACAAGAGACCATCCTCTTAGTACAGACTGTTTATTATCCATACCCATTTCATCTAAATATACAAGTTTGTTAGGTTCAATAGTCTCAACAACCTCTATAAAACTTTGCCTATCTTGTTCTTTTCTTTGCTTATATTTAGGTGTCTTTTTTTAAAACTAAAACCAAGTCTGGTAAGACAATCATAAAATGTGCTTCTAGGTATTTCAGGAGCTAATGCTTCTCTAATATCTAAAGCCATTGCATCTGGATATGTTCTTAAGTAGCTTTCTATCGCTTCCTTATCTGTAAAGGTTGCTACTCTACCGCAACCCAAGCCTTGCTTAGATTTATAATCACCAGTTGTCTCGTATAAGTTTATCCAAGATCTAGTAGTACGGATATCTATATTAAAAAAATTACTTAGCTCTTTGTCTGTTAGGCCTTCTTTATATTTAGTTATTACGATATCTCTGAAATCTTGGCTATATGATGACATTTTTTCTAAATATTATAACATTATTGTCAAATAACTATCGGATTAACTATATAATCTTTAAAAAACTTTTAAAATTTAAAATAATGTAAAACTCTTATTTTACTGATCTTTTTTTAGATCAATGTTTCTATATTTAAACCATTAACACAACATAAAAATCAAGATAATATTCTTATAGAAATAAGATTTACCTACATAAGGCAATAAAATGACACTAATTAAATTAAAAAAACATAAAAACCATTCTTTACAAGTATTTTTAGGACTTACAGCGATGGCTATCTGTGCATTTTTTCTTGGAACAAATGAATTTATTACTATAGGGTTGTTACCAAATATATCTCATAGTTTTTCTCTGACTCCATCAATGGCGGGATGGTTAACGTCAATTTTTACATTAGGTGCAGGAATTAGCGCTCCAATAATAGCTATTATAACATTTAAAATGACACGTAAATATGTTCTTTACTTCCTTATGGTAATGCTCATTTTAGCAGTTATTATCTCAGCGCTATCTACAACCTATAATATTTTATTAGTAGGTAGATTTATTTCATCACTTGCACATGGATCTTTCTTTGGTATTGGGGCTGTGGTAGTTAGTAATATGGTACCGTCAAATAAAAAAGCTAGTGCTATTGCTTTTATGTTTACAGGGTTGACCCTATCAAACCTTATAGGGGTGCCTATAGGTACTGAGCTAGGTCAAAATATTGGATGGAGATCTGTTTTTTGGATTTTATCCATATGTTCACTAATTGGCTGTGTAGGCATTGCTATTTTCATTCCTAAAAAATCAGTTATATCAAGTGTAAATGTTTTAGATGAGTTGAAACTTTTTAAAGAAGTCCGGTTCTGGTTGGCTTTTTGTACTGTGTCACTAGGCTACAGTGGAATGCTTGCTTCCTATACTTATGTATCAGAATTGATAGTAAATGTTACAGGGTTTTCGCAATCTTTTATACCTTGGATTACAGCTATATATGGGCTTGGTGCTGTATTGGGCAATATTCTAGGAGGTAAAGCTTCTGATAAGTTTGGTGTGGACACTATGGTGTATGTTTTACTGACATTACTTGCATCCATATTGTTTTTATTTACATTTACAGCGCACTATCAAATCTTATCGATAATAACTTTATTCTTTTTAGGATTAATTGGCTTTTCTTTAATATCACCACTAATGCAATACACTATAACTAAAGCTAAAGCTAAAGGTGCAGAAACACTTGCTGCGACGGCAAATATAACAGGATTTGGCATTGGTATTTCATTAGGGGTATATTTATCAGGATTAGCACTTGGTGCTGGGTTCGGAGATGTTTCTCCCAATTGTGTTGGGGGTATATTGACGACGTTAGGACTAGTTATAGCTATAATCAGTGGTTTAAAATTTAATAAATCAAATATTCTTTTAAAGTAAGGGGTTTATAATGAAGTTAATTAAAAGCATTGAAGTTGTTGGGGCTGGTACAATGGGATCAGCAATTTCACAACATTTCTTAATGAATGGATTAGATGTAACAATAACTACTATCAGCTACTAACTAGGCTATTTTCAGCCTCATTAACACCATCAATTTCTTGCTGATCATTCTCAGAATTATCTGCACTATTATTTTGAGCCTTATTACATTCAGACTCAAAATCCTCTGTTGTCTCTATATCTTCAGGTTGATTTGTACTAGAACCTGAATCAGGGCTGACTACTTCAGCAGGAACATCCATAGATGCACTCTCTGATGCTGCTATTAACAATAGAGGAAAACTTATAGCTAACAACATACCTAGAAAAAATTTCTTCATTTTTTTTCTCCTACAAAAAAGCTCTACAATCTAAAAATTATCACAAAACTAAAAGTTTTACTATATATTAAAACTAGTTTATGGAGTTTTATAAAATGTTTAATTATAATTTGCTCACAATCAAAGCTTAAAAAAGCATTGTATGATTACAGATACTTCAAAAGAAGATAAAAAAACTGCAAGAAAATGGTTAAATACAATAGCCTTACCTGCTAACAAATCAATTAAACTTACAGTTTTTATCGCCTTTATAAGTGGTTTATTACTTATAGCTCAACTATATCTATTAGCACATATTTCTTATAATGCCTATATAGAGCATTCCACATTGAAACAATTGAGTCTATATTTTATACTAATAGTTTTAATTGTAATAATACGTGCTGGCCTAAATTGGGCTAGAGAAATTATTAGCTACAAGTCAGCAACTATAGTTAAAAAACAAATTCGTGAAGATATATTATTACACATAAGTAAGCTTGGGCCCGTAGAATTAAACAAAACATCAAATGCGAATATTATAACTAGCACTATGGATCAAGTTGAAGCTCTAACGGGATTCTTAACAAAATTTTTGCCCCAAATAACCTTATCTGGACTTATGCCTTTAGCTATATTAGTTTTTATATTTCCCCAAAGTATAGTTTGTGGAGTATTATTATTAATATGTGCTCCTTTAATTCCTCTTTTTATGATTATCGTTGGGTTAGGAGCAGAATCTGAAAGTCAAAAGCATTTTAAAACACTCACACGAATGAGTACAACTTTTTTAGATACTCTAAAAGGTCTTACTACACTTAAACTATTTAATAAAAGTAAGTCTCAAAGTGAACAAATTTATAAAGCTTCTGATAGCTATCGAATTAACACTATAAAAGTACTTAAGATTGCTTTTTTATCATCTGCTGTACTTGAACTATTTGCTGCGGCTTCTATCGCAATGGTAGCTATATACCTTGGTATGGGTTTTATCAACACAGGCGCTGACAATAATATTTGGTGGTCTTTTCATAATATAACTCTTCAAGGTGGTTTATTTATTCTTTTATTAGCCCCAGAATTTTTCATGCCTTTACGAGAATTAAGTACTCATTATCATGCAAAAGCTGAAGCAGTAGGTGCTGCCTTAGAAATATCTAAAATCTTTGAGATGCAACCATCACATAAAGTTAGAAACACTGTATTTAGTGACAAGATCAATGATATTAAAATACAAAACCTGACTGTTAAATATGATAAAAAAATAGCCATCAATAATATCTCTCTAAAGATAAAAGCTAAACAAAAAGTAGCTATCGTTGGTGCAAGTGGAGCTGGCAAAACCACTTTTATCAATACACTACTAGGTTTTATAAATTATCAGGGAAACATAATTATCAATCAAAATACCGAACTTAAGGATTTAGAAGAAAAATCTTGGTTAAAAAATATCTCATGGCTAGGTCAAAACTCCTCTTTATTTAAAGGTTCAATTGAAGATAATTTACGATTAGCAAATAATTATGCTAATCGTGAACAGCTTAATAGAGCAATCTCTGATGCTGATCTTAATGATTTTATAAACTCACTCCCTAATGGATTAAAAACTGAAATTGGCGAGCAAAATTTAGGAATATCTGGAGGTCAGGCTCAACGATTAGCCCTTGCTAGAGCATATTTAAAACCTCATGATACTTTAATCCTAGATGAGCCTACAGCAAGTCTAGATAAAACTAGTGAAAAAAAAATTATCCAATCATTAAAAACAAATTGGAAAGATACTACAGTTATCATGTTAACTCATAAGCTCAGCTTTTTAGAATGTGTTGATAATATAATAGTTTTATCTGATGGAGAAATTGTAGAGACTGGAACTTTCAAAGAGTTAATTGACAACCAAAATAGTGAATTCTATCGCTTTTATAAAAATGAGGTAACAGTGTGAAGACTTTAGTACCATTTATAAAACTATTCAAAAATCAAACACAATGGATGCTTTTAGGAACTCTACTTGCATGGTCTGCTATACTTATGAGCATTGGCCTTATGTCATTATCTGGATGGTTTATAGCATATACAGGCTATCTAGCGACAACCTCATATGCTATAATAGCTGCTTCTTTTAACTATTTCTACCCTGCTGCTGGAGTACGCTCTTTTTCTCTAGGTAGAATTGTAAGCAGATATGGTGAGCGCGTCCTAACTCACCAAGCAACTTTTAGGATCCTAACGGATATTCGCGTTTGGTTCTACACAAAACTAGAGCCTCTTGCACCATCTCATCTATATAGATATAAAAGTGGTGATTTACTTACAAGATTAGTCAACGATATTGGCGCTTTAGATAATTTATATATCCGTATACTATCACCAACTATTGTATTTATTTTATCTAGTATTACTATCTCTGTATTGTTTTGCTTTTTTAGCCTTACTCTAGCATTACTGTCTTTCTTATCTCTACTTTTTATAGGTTTTGTAATACCTTTATTTGGCAGTGTTTTAGCTATGAAAAAAACACAAACTCTCAATCACATTAGTGCTAAACTAAAAACAAATATCTCTGAGCATGTAAACTCACTTACTGAACTTAAGCTTTTTGATATAGAAAACAAACACTTTGAAAAAATAAAACAGTATAATTCTGATTTACTCAAACAAGAAGAAAAAATCAGTATCATAAGTGGATTAAATAGTGCACTTATGACTTTAGCACTTGGATTGACTATAACTATGGTTACAGCTTTTGCGGTTAAACTAACCCAAAACGGTGTAATTAACGGCGCTTTTATTGCATTAATATTTCTTGCTATTATGGCGATGTTCGAGGCAATTATGCCTTTACCTTTAGCATATCAATACTTAGGTAAAACCCTCTCTGCTGCTAAAAGAATTTTAAATATTACAAATACAAAATCAAATATTGAATATCCACAACAACAAATAGAAATTAATGACTACTCAATCGAATTTAATAAAGTAAGCTTTGGTTATAACCTTGATCAAACTGTTCTTGATAACTTTTCTTTAAAAATAAAAGAAAAGCAAAAAATTGCTCTATTTGCACCAACTGGTAGAGGCAAATCAACAGTTATAAACCTTTTAGCTAGATTTTGGGATGTTAACTCTGGTGAAATCTTTATCGGTAATACAAATATCAAAAAATGTAGCGAAAATCAGTTAAGAAACCTGATGACTATAATAAATCAATCTCCGCATATATTTAACACAACAATCAGAGAAAACCTTCTGTTAGCAAAAAATAATGCTACTGATGATGAACTTTTGTCAGCACTAGATAAAGTAGAATTAAAAAAACATATCCAGTCTCTACCCAAAGGCTTAGATACTTGGACTGGTGAACTTGGTAGACATTTATCAGGTGGGCAACAAAAACGTCTCGCGCTAGCTAGAGCATTTTTACAAACAAAGCCTATCTTGATATTGGATGAACCTACAGAAGGTCTTGACAAGGAAACTGAGCGACTAGTCTTTAGAAATCTAACTGAGCTAATGACTGATAAAACTGTGATTTTCATTACTCATAATGCCAAACTTTTAAAAAGTTTTGATAACATCATCAAATTTTAAGCTCAATATATTTAAGTTTTAATTTTCTTATTAACTCATCTAAATCAAATAATTTGATATTATCACTATTAGAGCCTATCCATAGAGATTGTAGCTGATAATTACCAGTTGATTTTGCTAATTTACGCAAATTAGAAGTATGATAATGCTGCAAAGGAAATTCATATTCAAGTACTGAATTTCCATCTATAAGTTCATTTAAAATACCTCTTGCATATTTTCCAGTAATGTTTTTAGAAACAACTGTTTTAAAGTTATTTTGAATAAACTGCTTAGAAAAGGTTGGTAAATTACTTTGACTTGTCATCATAAAAGCACTACCTAACTGAACGTAGACTGCTCCTAATTTAAAAAAAATATCCATATTATTTAAACTAATACCGCCAGCTGCAATAATACATATTCGTGGAAAAAGCTGTTTTATTGATACCAGTAAATCAACGGTAGTATTTTGATTTGGCTTTTCTTCCAAAAAGCTTGCCTGATGGCCCCCAGCTTCAAAGCCTTGAATGACTAATATAGTTAATCCGATAGTTATTTGACAATAATGTTATAATATTTAGAAAAAATGTCATCATATAGCCAAGATTTCAGAGATATCGTAATAACTAAATATAAAGAAGGCCTAACAGACAAAGAGCTAAGTAATTTTTTTAATATAGATATCCGTACTACTAGATCTTGGATAAACTTATACGAGACAACTGGTGATTATAAATCTAAGCAAGGCTTGGGTTGCGGTAGAGTAGCAACCTTTACAGATAAGGAAGCGATAGAAAGCTACTTAAGAACATATCCAGATGCAATGGCTTTAGATATTAGAGAAGCATTAGCTCCTGAAATACCTAGAAGCACATTTTATGATTGTCTTACCAGACTTGGTTTTAGTTTTAAAAAAAGACACCTAAATATAAGCAAAGAAAAGAACAAGATAGGCAAAGTTTTATAGAGGTTGTTGAGACTATTGAACCTAACAAACTTGTATATTTAGATGAAATGGGTATGGATAATAAACAGTCTGTACTAAGAGGATGGTCTCTTGTTGGTAAACCTAGCTATGGTGAAGTTATTGCTTATCAAACTCAGAGAAAAAGTATAGTTGCTGGTTATAACTATTTAGAAAAGAAGATTATAGCACCGCTAGAGTATACTGGATATACAGATACTCAAATTTTTAATCAGTGGTTTGAAGAGCATTTATGTCCTGAGTTAATTCCAAAGACTACTGTTGTTATGGATAATGCTAGTTTTCATAAGTCTCCTAAATTGGCTAAAATAGCAGAGAAGTTTGATATACAGATACTATACCTTCCTGCTTATTCTCCTGATTTAAATCCTATAGAAAAAATTTGGGCCAATTTTAAAAGAATTTTAAGAAAAGTAAATAATTCTTTTGATAATTTATCTGATGCTATTACTCACGTCTTTAGCACAATATTATCAGATTAACTATATCTCCAGCCATAGGAGCTTGAATTATGGGGAAATCTAATTTTAATGGATTTTCACACATACTTGACCTTAAACACTTTCTTTAAAACTTCAACTAATCTACATCAAAACTCTTCTCTTATCCAAGCATAATACTAAGCAGCATTTTCATCAAGTAAATGCTTTACCATACTGAAATTATATTTAAAATTGAGACTGTGCTATAAAAAACTTTTGTTCTAGAAGAAAATATGAGATATTTTTAAACCCCATCATTCAAAATATAGAAAATTAAAAAATTAAGGGCCAATACTTTATCATAGTATTAATCATATATCTATAAATCTTTTTTTATTATATTTCTAGCTTATATAATTACCTCAAAGCTATAGAATTATCTATGTTTAATACAAATTAAGGAGATAAACAACAAATATGATAAAACGTAAAATTTTTGTAGGCCTAGCTCTATCTATCGTAGCATTAGCAAATGCTACACCTATTAACTCAACACAAAACAATCTAAAAAATCCTAATACAATAATATTTGTATGGGATGGCTTAAGACCAGATTCAGTATCACAAACCACTACCCCCAATCTTTACAACTTAGCTAATCAAGGAGTATGGTTTAAAGATAATCATTCAAGCTATCCTACTTTCACAATGATGAATGCATCAAGTTTTGCTACTGGTGATTTTGCTGGTAAAACTGGCTTCTATGGTAATACTTTATGGCAAAATAAAGCTAAAGGTGTCGATTCAGAAAATAAGAAGATAGATTTCCAACAACCTGTCTTTACTGAAGATTATAAAATACTAGAAGATTTAGATAATGTCCCAGAAGCACCTCTTATTGAAGTTACAACTCTTTTTGAAAAAGCTCAGGATGCTGGATTTATAACAGCTGCTGTAGGTAAATCTGGTGCAGCATTTATGCAAGATTATGGATCTAAAGGAATTATTTTTGATGAAAAACATGTCTATCCCGAGAGCTTTGCTAAGTATCTAAATGACAAAGACTACCCTCTTCCAGTTGATACAAAATATAGTTATAAAAACTTTAAAATAAATTCTAAAGAAAACCCAACAAGCTATGGAAGCATCGCAACGCTTAAAGATGGGGTTACAACAGATCCTATTGCTAGTGATAAGTCTCCTTATAATAAAAATAATACGTATCTTATGAAAAGCTATCTAAATGAAGTCATGCCTAAATTTAACCCTCAACTTAGTGTAGTATGGCTTAGAAACCCTGATACTACTGAACATAATTATGGTGTTGGATCAAAAGCATATTATGATGCACTTAAAAATCAAGATTTACTACTAGGTTTACTAATTAATAAACTCAAAAAGAATGGGGAATGGGATAAAACAAATCTAGTCATTGTTTCTGATCATGCTCATAGTAACGTATCTGGATCATTAGATGAATTTCCATTAAGAAATATTGATGAAAAAACTCATGATATCAGTAAAGTTGATAATATAAGTGGTTTCTCAGTATCTGGGGATTTTAGACCTGCAGATTTACTATCAAGAGCTGGGTTTAAAGCTTTTGATGGTTCTGGGTGTGAATACGACCCAGTTCTAACAGGGATAAAAAAAGATGGAGAACCTGTATACCCAACAAAATATGATACAACTGATAAAATATGTGGTGGTGAAGTTAAAGTTGTAGATCAAAACGGTCATAGAGAAACTAACCTTGGTAGAAAATATACCACTCCTGCATACATGGTGCCTAAAGATTTACCTAAAGACAGTATTATAGTTGCAGCTAATGGTGGTAGTACATACCTATACATACCTAGCCACAATAAAACTTTAGTAGAGAAAATAGTGAAATTTCTACAAGCTAGACAAGAGTTTGGGGTAATCTTTGTTGATAGCTCACGTTATGGAGAAATCCCAGGTACATTGGCACTTAAGACTGTAAAACTAGAAAATGGTTCAAAACGAAATCCTGATATAATTGTTGGCAGTAACTTTAACGATACAGCAAGAATTCAAGGCTACTCTGGTACAGAATTTAATAGTAGTGGTAGTGATAGAGGTATGCATGGTTCATTTAGCCCAATTGATGTTCATAATACTTTAATTGCATATGGCCCAAGTTTTAAAAAACATTTTACTGACCAATACCCTACTGGAAATGTTGATTTAGCTCCTACAATAGCTCATATATTAGGAGTAGACTTAGGTAATACAGATGGTAGAGTCTTATTTGAAGCTTTAAAGGGACAAAAGATTAACTACAAAATAAAACCTTATCAAATCTCAACAACAACAGTTGATGGGATAAGTTTACAAAGTGCCGAGAGTCCTGATGGAAAAATAATCATCCCAAATAAATCAAAATATAAAACAGTATTATCAATAAAATCTTTATATATACATAATAAAGTTTATCAATATTTTGATAGTGCTAAAACTATAAGGTTCTAAACTAATATCTTAACTCTTTTTTTAATATTGACATATCTAATTGGCCTTGCCACTTAGATATAATTATAGTTCCTATAGTATTGCCTATCATATTTGTTATAGCACGTCCTTCTGACATAAACCTGTCTATACCCAAAATTATAACAATACCAGCAACAGGCACAACTCCTAAAGCGCCAAGTGTACTAGCTAAAATGATAAAACCACTGCCTGTTACTCCGGCTGCTCCTTTTGAACTAATTATCATAATTAATAACATAAATACCTGTTGACTCAATGTAAGCTCTATACCTAGTGCTTGTGCGATAAATATTGCTGCTAGTGATAAATAAATAGCAGTACCATCAAGATTAAAAGAATACCCTGTTGGTATTACCAAGCCAACTACTGATTTATCACAACCAATTTTTTCTAATTTTTCCATAAGGTTAGGTAAGACTGTTTCTGAAGATGATGTTCCTAATACAATAAATATTTCTGTTTTTATATAACCTAATAATCTAAAAATACTTACCTGACAATAGAGCTTTAATATAAAGCCTAAAAAAACCATAATAAATATAAAACATGTAATGTAGAAACATAACAATAACCCTAGTAAGCTTAAAAGAGTTCCTGCCCCATACATTCCAATAGTATAGCCCATAGCAGCACAAGCTGCGATTGGCGAATAATGCATAATAACATGAATTATTTTAAAAAATACTTGGGATAAATTTTGGATACCTAAAAGTATAGATTCTCCTTTTTCACCATACATAACCAAACCAACTGCAAATAAAATTGATATAAATAAAACTTGTAAAATATCTCCTTGTGTAAAAGCTCCTGCAAATGTATTTGGAATAATATTCATAAAGAATCCTTTAATATCATCAATATGCTCTATATTACCCATATAAGCCTTGGCCGCACTTGCATTTAAAGAGTTAGGGTCAATGTTCATACCTACACCAGGTTTTAAGAAATTAGCTATAATCATGCCAATAATAAGTGCAACAATAGTCATCGCAAAAAAATATAATAATGCTGAACCTCCTATTTTTCCAACCTTTTTTAAATCTCTCATTGCAGCAATACCAGAGACTAATGTTAGAAATATAATTGGGGCTATCATAAGTTTGACAAGCTTAACAAAAACATCTGCAAAAGGTTTTAATGTTATAGCTACATTTGGTGCAAATACACCTAACAGAATACCTATAAATATTCCTAATAAAACTTGAGCGTATAAATGACGAAATATTTTCATTTGATCTAAAAAAATTAAATAAATAATTCTTAAAATATATGTATTTATCTGCTATATGTAAATTAAAATACTATTTTTTATGAATAAAAGCAATCTTTTAGAGATGCCTAATATTAACATTTAACTCTCTGTTTACTAAAAAATTTGCATCCTTTAAAAAATAAAAACATAATAAAACATGTGTGCTCATAATTAGGAAATAAAATGTCAAATGAACAAAAAGGAGTTCTTTGTGGATTATTTACTGGTCTAGTTCTATCTATTACAATCATTTTGATTGGAACAATTTATGATCCTTTTCATCTTAAAGAAATTAACAACAAGCTTACCATAGCTTTTAAAGCTTTAATTATTCCGGGAGTATTTTTAGTAATAGCTATAGCAAGACTCGCTAAACATCGCTTTTTCAATATTGAAGACATAAATGGTAGTGGTCTTACAAGCGGATCTCAACAAGCTAAAATATTACAAGCCTTAATTCAAAATACCTTAGAACAATTTTGCATAGCTCTTATTGCATATACTGCATGGGCAACTATAATGCCTCTAAGTAGCATGACTACTATAGTATTTGCAGCAATTACTTTTGGAACTGGTAGAATATTATTTTTTATAAACTATAACAAAGGTGCAAGCGCTAGAGCCCTAGGTTTTACATTGACATTTTATCCATCAGTAATAATGATTATAATAACTTTAGCCTATATGTTATAACCATAGCAAACAAAGAGCACCTATAGATAAAATATAAAAATAATTTTTTAGTTAGCTATTGCTACTGCTTCAATCTCAATCCTAACATCTTTAGGTAATCTTGAAACCTCAACACACGATCTTGCAGGATAGTCATTATCAAAGAAAGAATTATAAACATCATCTATAACTTTAAACTCTGTCATATCTTTAATAAAAATAGTAGCTTTAATAACCTTATTCAAGCTTGACCCCGCAGCTTCAAGCACAGCTTTTAAATTTTGCATAACTTGGATTGTTTGCTCTTTGATACACTCTCCAGAGAGAGTACCATCGGCTCTCAAACCTATTTGCCCAGAGGTATATACAAAATCACCTATCTTTATTGCCTGCTCATATGAACCTACTGCTTGCGGTGCATTAGTTGTATTAATTTTTATTTTTTCCATTAAATATCCCTCGCTATTTTATAAGTTGGATCCATTTCTTCAAATACACAGTATGGACCAGCATTTTTTAAAACTTTACGACAATCTTCACTCAAATGTTTAAGTGTAACTTTTTTACCTAAATCTAAATATTTTTTAGTAATATCATCAATTGCCTCCGCTCCAGAAATATCCATTACTCTAGAGTTTGCAAAATCTAAAATTATATTTTCAGGGTCAAATTCACTGTCAAATAAACTTTTAAAAGAGTTAGTTGAGCCAAAAAATAATGGGCCAAAAAATTCATACATTTTTGTATTCTTATTTTCCCTATGAGTTCGTGCATGAACTTGGGAGCTCTTCCAAGCAAAAACCAGCGCTGAAATTATAACCCCAGATATTACAGCTATTGCAAGATCAGAATACACTGTAATTGCTGTTACAGCTACTAATACAACTTTATCTGGATTTGGCATATAGCGTATACGATTCACACTTTCCCACTCAAAAGTATTTATACATACCATAAACATAATTCCAGCAAGCACAGCTACGGGAATATACGAAATATAACCGGACAAAACTACTACAAAAGATATAAGTAACAGAGCCGCTGTAAGTGATGACAACCGCCCTCTACCACCGTTTGTAAAGTTAATAATAGATTGCCCAATCATTGTACAACCTGCCATACCACCAAAAAACCCACACACAATATTACCAGTACCCTGAGCAATACACTCCTGGTTACCGCTACCACGCTTATTATCCATCTCATCTAAGACAGACAAAGTTAAAAGTGACTCAATCAACCCTACTAATGCTACAATAATTGCGTAAGGCAAAACTACTAAAAATGATTGCATTGTAAGGTGAATATTAGGGATTGAAAAACTAGGAAATGCTCCTGAGATATCTGCTAAATCTCCAACATTCTTTGTATCAAGTTTAAATATTATAACAATTGCTGTAATTGTAATAATAGCAACTAAACCAGAGGGTATTTTATCCGTTAATTTTGGCAAGAAATACACAATTAACATAGTAAAAGCAACCAGCATGTACATAGTTATACCTTCACCACGAAATAACGGAATCTGAGCTAAAGCAATAACAATCGCTAAACCATTAACAAACCCATACATTGCAGGCTGTGGAACTAAACGAATCAGTTTTCCTAAGCGTAAAAGCCCAATACAAACTTGAATAACCCCTGCCATAATCGCACACAGTAAAATATACTGCAAAATATAACTGCTAAGCTGGTCAGAGGCTGTTAATGTATGTAACAACTCAGGAGATAAAGATTGCTTAATTTGGATACCTAAACCAACTAATACAACAGCTACAGCTCCTGTTGCTCCTGAAATCATACCTGGTTTACCACCAATTAAAGCTGTAATTAAACCAAGAATAAAAGCTGTATACAAACCTACAGTAGGAGAAACTCCTGCAATAACAGAAAAACCTATAGCCTCAGGAATAAGTGCAACAGCCACTACAAAACCAGATAATACATCTGATTTAATATTTTTTCCTATGAAATTATCTTTATAATTCAACTATTTACTACCAATTTTTTAGCTTCTTTAAAGGTTAAATTCTAACATATTTTATTATTTAGTTTAATTAATGTTTAAATTCATACCTAATTCTTAGTACAATAAATTATTAAAATATACAACCTCAAAAAATAATATAAAAATGATCAAAAAATCTTTTTTAACTCTTACTCTAGTTTGCATTTTCAATATTTGCTTTGCTGATGTGATTAACATCTACGCTCATAGAGGGCTAAGACCACTTAGCCCTGAGAACACTCTTGCTGCGTACACACAAGCATTACGTATTGGCGTTGATGTGATTGATATGGATATCAACATGACCAGAGATAAAGTTCTTGTTGTAACCCATAATTTAACTCTAAACCCTGATCTAACAAAAGATAAAAATGGTAATTGGATAAAACAAGCAACCCCTATAAAAAATCTCACCTTAGCAGAATTAAAAAAATACACTATTGGATATATTAAACCTAACTCTGCTACTGCAAAGATGTATCCTAATCATATTGGTATGGCTAATATTCATATACCAACACTAGAGGAGGTTATTAACTATATTAAAACAAACGTAGGAACTAGAGTTAGACTACAAATTGAGATAAAAACAGACCCTTATGATCCAAAAGCTAGCTGGTCAGCAAAAGAAATGGCTGAAGCTTTAAACAAAGTATTAATAAAAACACAAATGGTAAATAATGTTGAAGTACAATCTTTCGAATGGCAAGCTTTAGTCGATTTACAAAAACTAAACCCTAAAGTTAAAACAGCATATTTAACAGACCATAGTAGTGAGCCTATGAGTAAAGAGCAAGCTAAAAATATGACCAATTACGATAAATGGACAGCTCCCTTAAACCCTAGTGATTTTAATTATAATTACCCTCTAATGGTACATAAATTAGGTGGGACATTTTGGGAACCTTATGAAAAAGATTTAATAAAAGCAGACCTTAATAAAGCTCATAAACTAGGTGTAAAAGTTGTTACATGGGGATGGACTGAGAATGAAGGTACTGATTTTAATTATGCTGTTATAAATAAGCTAATTGATTGGAAGGTTGATGGAATAATAACCGATAGACCTGATATATTAAGAGGAGTTGAAACTGCAAAAGGGTTAGACCTACCTCCTGCATATCCAAACATTCCTTTTCCAACAAAAATGTAATATCTTAACAATAAAATATATCTGATAGATAAATTCTATTGACCGATATAGTAACTTAAAATAGACTATCTATAATTTCAATTAATTACCATCAGAAGAATGAATATTCTTAAACCTGCAAAGGCAATTACTCAACTGCCTCAGGATAAAATTACACAAAAATACCCTCACTGGCGCCTAAGAATGTTTTTAGTAGCTTATATAGGTTATTTCACATATTACTTTGGACGAAGTAGTTTTGATGTTTCAAAACAATATATAACCACTCTAACCCCTGAAGAACTTGGGTTAATTGGCGCTGGCCTTGGAGTTGCTTATGGTTTTAGTAAATTTATCATGGGTAACCTCTCTGATAGAAGTAATGCCCGAGTATTTTTAGCAATTGGACTATTTATCACTGGTTTCATAAATCTACTTTTACCTAGCTTATTGTCGCTTGGTGTACTGGTTATGTTTATAGTTATGCTCATAAATGGTTGGGTGCAAGGTATGGGTTGGCCAGCTTGTGCTCGTATTATGACTCATTGGTTTTGTGCAAATGAACGTGGTACAAAAATGGGGATATGGAATACAGCTCATAATGTTGGAGCTGGTTTTTTAGCTATAGCTGTTGTTCCTATGGGACTATTTTTATTTAATGGTAACTGGCATGGTCTATTTTATATTGCCGGGTCATTATGCCTTATTGTTGCTACTCTAGTGCTAATATATGGCGCAGACACACCACAATCTGTTGGATTACCTGCTATAGAAATTTATAAAGGGTACACAGATGATCAGATCAAGCAAGAAAAAGAATTTTCTGCTAAAGAAATACTTTTTAAATATGTATTAAATAACAAATGGATTTGGTTAATAGCAATAGCAAATGCTTTTGTATACTGCGCTAGATACGGGATGCTTAGCTGGTCAACATATTACTTAGTGCAAGTTAAACATATGTCTGCAACTACTGGACTTTTAGGCTTTGCGCTATTTGAGCTCCCTGCAATACCAGGTACCATAGTTATAGGCTGGTTAACTGATAAATATTTTGGTAGTAAAAGAGCTCCTATGAGTGTAATATGCATGATATTATTTATTGTTGCTTTAACGGTTTACTTTAATAGCAACACCGCATTGGTTTTATTATTATCACTATCTGCCATGGGAGTCTTAATATACGGGCCAGTAGCATTAATAGGTATACTAGCTTTAGATTTAGTGCCAAAAAAAGCTGGTGGTACTGCAGCTGGTTTTACAGGATTATTTGGCTATTTCCTCGGTACAGTAGGAGCCCAAGCAGTTATTGGAATTATCGCAACATATTTTGGTTGGGATGCCGTATTTTATTTTCTAATTAGTTCATGTATTATCGCAACGATACTATTAGCTATATGCTGGAATCTAAAGAGCTCAATTACTCATAACTAAAAATAAAATACTCAACACCCTCGATAATTATTATTTAGAAATAATCGTGTTATATTATGTTTAAAATTAAAAAAAAATCATTATGTGAAAAACTAATATGCAAAAAAAAAATAAATGCTAATCATTATAATCAAAATTCTGAATTACAAAAAAAAATAGCCTTAAATGTTTTTAATTATCATCTGTTCATTCAAAAAGAAAAAATATTAGACATAGGTTGTGGAGATGGCGAAGTAACTAAATCACTATCAGCATATGGACAAACCACAGGTATCGACTCTTGTAAAAATATGATCGATTTTGCATTAAAATATAACTCAACTCCAAATACTGAATATATAAACACCCCTTTTTTAGAACTTAAAGAAAGAAAGAAATTCTCTTTAATAACTGCTTTTAATTCTATATATTGGTGCGGTAACCTAAATGAAATATTTAAAAAAATTGCGACTTTGCTAAATGCTGATGGCAAGTTTTTAATTGTAACATACCCTAAAGAATCTCCATATTGGATACCAATCATTAACCTTCTCAACGAAGATAAATGGAAAACTTGGAAAAGCTTGTCGATCACTAAGCATTGGCTTACAACAGAGGAATATTGCAATTTAACTAAAAATAGTGGGCTTAAACTAAGCTTTTGTGATGTAAGTATAGAAAACGTTTATTATAAAAGTTCCAAAGAATATATAAATTATATCAAAGGGTGGCTACCTTTAATGTTTGATAATTCATTTCCTATAGATAATTTTATAGATGATTTAATCAAAAGTCTTTGGAATGATACCTCTGCTTTAAATATGAAATATAAAAAAGTAATTCTTTATGGAAGAAAAAAGTAAGTTAAATAAACTTAGCCTTTAAACTATTATCAATTAGCTTTAAAACTTGGGTCTCAGATAAATCTAAAGCTGTAATTATTTTTCTATAATTATCATTAACATACCCACCAAAATATGCTGGATCATCTGAATTAATAGTTACTTTAACACCTTTCTCTAAAAGAATACGTGCAGGATGAGTTGATAAATCACTATTAACATTTAAGCATTTATTAGATAGTGGACACATAGTTAAAGCTATATCATCTTTTATAATTCTTTGTATTAATGAATCATCTTCCAAAATTGTATTACCATGATCTACTCTATCAACCCCCAACATATCAACAGCTTCCCAAACATATTCAACCGGACCTTCTTCTCCAGCATGTGCAACCAAATATAAACCTTCTTTTTTAGCTATATCAAATGCTCTTTTAAACTTTGAAGGTGGATTTCCTAACTCACTACTATCTAAACCAACTCCAATAAAACTTTCTCGAAAATCCATTATTTTATCAAAAGCTCTTAAAGCATCATTCTCTGATAGATGGCGTAAAAAACAAATTATTATATTAGCTCTAATACCAAAGTCTATCCTTGCTTGCTTTATAGCGAGATTTATTCCAGTAAAAACTTCTAACAAAGATATTCCTCTTTCTAAATGTGCTTGAGGATCTACAAATATTTCTGTATGTGTTACATTATCCTGATATGCTTTCATTAAATAAGAGTATGTTAAATCATAAAAATCTTGATCTGTTAACAGTACCGACATCCCTTGATAATACAAGTCTAAAAAAGCTTGTAAATTGTTAAAGCTATATGCTTTCCTAATTTCATTTATAGACTTATATTTTAGTTTAATATTATTTCTTTTAGAAAGTTCAAACATCATCTCTGGCTCTAATGTTCCTTCTAAATGAAGATGAAGTTCGGCCTTTGGTTTTGCTAGTATTTCCTCAAAAAGCATAATAATCACATATTAGAAAGTATGTCTCAGATATTAGCATATTAAGTTAATATCCTTAATATATTTCGACAATTCTCATAAGAAATATTTATCAACTAAATAACTAATTACTATTTGACTAAAATTAGAGGTTTAAATAGAATCAAGTTATGTCTTAAATTTATTTTAAATTTAGGGTTAACTTTTGGTGTAATAAAGTAAGATTTACCTTTTACCTAGGTATTCATATAAATTTGATCAACTTTATATAGAGGAAATTATAATGCTAAAGAAAATTGTTACAGCTTTAGGAATGTCTGGGATGCTACTTGCTTCTAATAGTGCTATGGCTGATGATAAAAATGATGGTACAGCTTCACCACAGAGTGTTGACTTGTCTCCTTTACGTAATCTAAATACTTTAGATAGCCCAATGAGCAGCAGTTATAACTATCGTGATGCTTTTAAGAAGCTAGATGTCGAACAATTAAAAAAAGATATGAAAGAGCTTCTAACACAATCACAAGATTGGTGGCCTGCTGACTTTGGCAATTATGGGCCATTTTTTATCAGACTTTCTTGGCATGATGCTGGTACTTATAGAATATTTGATGGGCGTGGTGGGGCTAATCGCGGACAACAAAGATTCTCTCCTCTAAATAGTTGGCCTGACAATGTCAACCTTGATAAAGCTAGACAATTGCTATGGCCAATCAAGCAAAAATATGGGAATACTGTATCTTGGTCAGATTTAATCGTACTAGCTGGGACCGTATCTCTTGAGTCTATGGGCATGGAACCAATAGGATTTGCCTTTGGTAGAGTTGATGATTGGCAAGGTGATAATACTAACTGGGGATTATCTCCTGAAGAATTATCTAGCAATATAAAAGATGGTAAACTTGTCAAACCTTTCTCAGCTACTGAGATGGGTTTAATATATGTAAACCCAGAAGGTCCTAATGGTATACCAGATAAGAAAAAAGCTGGTGATGCTATTCGTCAAGCATTTAGTGGTATGGGTATGACTGATAAAGAAACTGTAGCGCTAATAGCTGGAGGTCATACTTTTGGTAAAACACATGGTGCTGTACCAGCCAAAGATCTAAAAAAAGATATAGGTCCTGCTCCTGATAAGGCTCCAATTGAACAACAAGGTTTAGGTTGGCACAATAGCTATGGTAGCGGTACAGGTGACAATACTATGGGTAGTGGCCTAGAGGGCTCTTGGACTACTACTCCAACCTACTGGAGTCATGATTTTTTAAACAATTTATATAACTTAGACTGGAAAAAAACTCTTAGTCCAGCTGGAGCACATCAATGGACTCCAACAAATGCTAAAGAAGAAAATATGGTTCCTGATGCACATAAACCAGGTGTTAAGCATAAACCAATTATGTTTACTACTGATTTAGCAATAAAAGAAGATCCAGGGTTCAATAAGTATGCTGAAGAATTCTATAAAAATCCTGAAGAATTCAAATATGAATTTGCAAAAGCTTGGTTTAAACTTACTCATAGAGATATGGGGCCTAAGTCCAGATATATGGGACCATGGATTCCGCAGCAAAACTTTATTTGGCAAGATCCTGTACCTACAGCTAACTATAAGCAAGTATCTATACAAGATATTACTCAACTTAAACAAAATATTATTAACTCTGGCCTAACTAACCAGCAACTTATAAAAACAGCTTGGGACTCAGCCTCTACCTTCCGCAAAACTGATTATCGTGGTGGAACAAATGGAGCAAGAATTGCATTAGCACCAGAAAAAGACTGGGAAATGAATGAGCCTGCTAAGCTTGAAAAAGTTATAAATAAGCTTAAACAAATTCAAACCAACTTTAATAATAGTAAAGCTAATAATACTAAAATATCTTTAGCCGATCTAATTGTACTTGGTGGTAATGTGGCTGTTGAGCAAGCTGCTAAAGAAGCTGGCTATAATATAGAGATTCCATTCGTACCTGGTAGAACCGATGCTACTCAAAAACAAACCGATATAGAATCTTTCAACTACTTAAAAACTAAAGCTGATGGTTTTATAAACTATACAGATGACAGTGTAAGTTCAGATAAATTACCTCAGGCGTTGGTTGAGAAAGCTAGCATGCTTAAGCTTAACCCTCCAGAAATGACTGTACTAATCGGAGGTCTACGTGCTTTAAATGTAAACTATAATAATTCTCAAGAAGGTATTCTAACCAACACACCAGGTAAGCTTAATAATAGCTTCTTTGTAAACTTATTAGATATGTCTACCCAGTGGAAAAAATCTGTTAATAACAATGAAGAGTATGTTGGGATAGATAGAAAAACAGGTAAACAAAAATGGACAGCATCTTCTGTTGATTTAATTTTTGGATCAAACTCAGAGCTTAAAGCTGTAGCCCAAGTATACGCTGAAAACGGTAATGAACAAAAATTTGTTGATGACTTTGCCAAAACTTGGCACAAAGTCATGATGCTTGGTAGGTTTGATATTCAAAAATAATTTCTAATAAACTATTCCTCATAAACCTATTGCATATTAAATCTTTTGATTTAATATCTTTATATAAGCCTTTATATTTTAGATCTAATATGACCATAAACCTATATCATAAGAATGACTATTTAAGACAGAATAATGATATTTCTAAAAAAGAAAATTTCTCACCATTTAGAAGGGATTATGCAAGAGTAATCCATTCATCTTCATTTCGTCGACTCCAGGCTAAGACACAAATATTCCCAAGTTTTGAAAATGATTTTTTTAGAAATAGACTCACACACTCTCTTGAAGTAGCTCAAATAGCAAAATCTATAGCTATTAAACTAAATATAGAAAATAACTTAAATATAGATTATGACCTAATAGAAACTGCAGCCTTATGCCATGATATTGGTCACCCACCTTTTGGGCATAATGGTGAAATTGCTCTTAATAAAAAAATGCACGAGTTTGGAGGATTTGAAAGCAATGCTCAAACTCTACGCCTAATATCGCATACTGCAAAAAAAAACATTGATCAAAAACAAACTTTTGGTCTAAATTTAACCTATAGAACGCTTGCAGCTACAATCAAATATGATAATCTCATCCCTAAAATTTGTGACCTAGGAAAAGTAACAAAAGGCTACTATAGAGAAGAGTTAAATTTATTGAATGATATAAAAAAGAAAATTTTAGAACCTTATAAGCAATATATAGATGAAGAGTATAAGTTTAAAACGATTGAATGCTATATTATGGATGTTGCTGATGATATAGCCTATTCGACATATGATGTTGAAGATGCTCTCAAAGGTGGATTTATTGATCCGCTTTCTATGGCTAGTATAGACTCTAAACTTTTGGCTAAAATTCATGGTGCAATGCCTGATGAATTAAATATTACAAAAAGTGAAATTAAAGAGATACTTAAAAATATTTTTTCTGACTACATAGATTTTGATGCAGATAGTCGAGATATTTATAAAATATCTAAAAACATTGCTAACAATAGCTTACTACGCACAAAATTAACTTCCAAACTAGTTAATAATTGTATTCAAAATATTAAAATAGACCTGAACAAAGATATTCCTATTATTTCAAAGGTCTACTTAAGTAGCGAAATTAAAAAACAAGTTGAAGTTCTAAAAAAATATATATTATTTAAAATAATAAAATCTCCAAAACTAAATGTTCTAAGATATCGTGGTAGAGAAATAATCTCAGAGATCTTTGATATTTTAATTAGCTCTAGATCTGATGAGAGCTTACTGCCTGATGATATTGGAACTATTTTTTACAGTACACATAGTACCCAAGGTCAGGCTAGAATAATCAGTGATTATATATCATCAATGACAGATCGATATATAATTGAGCTTTATAACCAATTTAAATCTGACCCATCTTCAATGATTTTTAAGCCTTTTTCATAAACAATCCAGATGCTACAATACCAATTAAGGAAACAATTCCTGCAAATACAACTAAATACACTGGCACTAATAAACTTCCTGTCGCTGAAATAAGAAAAATCGTCAAAGCAGGTACTCCTGCTGAAAATACCAAATAGCCTAGATTATAAGCTATTCCATACCCTCTACACCTATATTCTATACCAAAGAAGTTTGTGATGATTACATTATATGTTGAAGCAAAAAATCCCATAATTATTGATAACAAAATAAAACAACCGAAAACATTCGTTCCAGCTAGCATATTTTTATAAAAAATAGGTGTGATAGCCATCGACATTAATATTAAAAGCACCATCATTTTAGACTTAGATACATAGTCGCTAATAAAACCACCAGCTAAACAGCTAATAGCCATAATAATTGATCCAGAAAGTAGTAAATTTGATAGGTCAAATTTTGAAACAACATATAGTTTATGAAAAGATGGTAAAAACATATATAGTTGGGTTGTTAACATAGCAATACAAGCTACCAAGGCTATTCCTATCATTATTTTTATAATTAACATATACCCATGTAAACTTGATTCTTCTATTTTTTCTCTAGTATGTGGAACATCTACAATATTTTTTCTTAAGAAGAATAGTATAAATGTAAAGCAAGCACCTACAAAAAAACCTATTCGCCAACCATAATTTTCTATAAAAGTGTTTGAGGAAAAATGATCTAACAAGAACAATATTAAAGAAGTCATCATAATCCCAATACTTAAGCAGCAGAATACCATACTTGTTACCAAGCCTTGTCTTTTAGGATAATTTTCAACTATATATACTACAGATACAGGAATCTCTGCCCCAACTGCTAAAGACTGTATACAACGTAAAACCACAAAAAGTATAGTTGCCAATATGCCAATACTTTCTATCGTAGGTAAAAAAGTTAATATAATTGTAGAAAAAAACAATAATATCATATTCAAACGTAAAATAAATGCTCGACCCTTCTTATCAGCAATATAGCCAAAGCCCCAGGCTCCAAGCGGTCTAATGACATAACCAACAACATAAACTAAAAAAACTAATAGTGTATTACTAATAGTACTACTTTCATTAAAAAATTTTCTTCCAATAGAAACTGCAAAAACATAGTATATTGCTAAATCATAATATTCAAATGCAGCTCCCAAAGTTGAAAATAATATTTTATTATATTTTTTCATTATTTTTAGGGGTGTAGATTTTTTATATATATTAGTCAAATAAAATACATAATCAAATATTAATTTACATAGGCTGGGGCTAATTCAATTATTTCTATAGTTAAACTATACTGATTTATATCAATATCATCCTTAAGTATACTTATAATTTGATTTCTCAAATTTATAACCAAACTATTTAGATGGTCTTGCTCACGCCCTTTCAAAACCTTTATTTGCATGTGAATAATCTGTTTTGTTAGATCACCACCAACGCTACAACTCTCATATCTATATACTCTACTTTTAAATGTGGTTAATTTAGTTGGTAGTTTTTCAACTAAAAATTTTTGAGTCCCATCGATGATTTTATTAGCTAGTTTAAGATTAAATTTTTGAGATATTTCTAAGATAATTTGAGGCATCAAATAATTACATTTATATAAAATATTTATTATATAGTTAATCCGATAGTTATTTGACAATAATGTTATAATATTTAGAAAAAATGTCATCATATAGCCAAGATTTCAGAGATATCGTAATAACTAAATATAAAGAAGGCCTAACAGACAAAGAGCTAAGTAATTTTTTTAATATAGATATCCGTACTACTAGATCTTGGATAAACTTATACGAGACAACTGGTGATTATAAATCTAAGCAAGGCTTGGGTTGCGGTAGAGTAGCAACCTTTACAGATAAGGAAGCGATAGAAAGCTACTTAAGAACATATCCAGATGCAATGGCTTTAGATATTAGAGAAGCATTAGCTCCTGAAATACCTAGAAGCACATTTTATGATTGTCTTACCAGACTTGGTTTTAGTTTTAAAAAAAGACACCTAAATATAAGCAAAGAAAAGAACAAGATAGGCAAAGTTTTATAGAGGTTGTTGAGACTATTGAACCTAACAAACTTGTATATTTAGATGAAATGGGTATGGATAATAAACAGTCTGTACTAAGAGGATGGTCTCTTGTTGGTAAACCTAGCTATGGTGAAGTTATTGCTTATCAAACTCAGAGAAAAAGTATAGTTGCTGGTTATAACTATTTAGAAAAGAAGATTATAGCACCGCTAGAGTATACTGGATATACAGATACTCAAATTTTTAATCAGTGGTTTGAAGAGCATTTATGTCCTGAGTTAATTCCAAAGACTACTGTTGTTATGGATAATGCTAGTTTTCATAAGTCTCCTAAATTGGCTAAAATAGCAGAGAAGTTTGATATACAGATACTATACCTTCCTGCTTATTCTCCTGATTTAAATCCTATAGAAAAAATTTGGGCCAATTTTAAAAGAATTTTAAGAAAAGTAAATAATTCTTTTGATAATTTATCTGATGCTATTACTCACGTCTTTAGCACAATATTATCAGATTAACTATAAAATCGATTCCAAAAGCTTATGTAATAAGACTTTTAAAAGGATTATTTACAGACGGCTGTAAAAAAAACCTAAAACCTGTCCAAACAATGTCTCTAATAATACTCAAAAATATGGAAAACAAGAAGGTAAACAAAGATACAAATGTCTAAATTATAATAAGGTTTTCCAACAGTTCAAACGGAGAAATAGGTTATATAAATCAATATTTTATAAGTATGTTTTTAAGTATCAAACTTACGCAGACTTAGCTGTTGAATATGGCAAAACTAAGAGATGGGTTTATACTCAAATTCATAGCTATGTGACACTACTTTTTATGGGATGAAATTAATGATTTATACGACTCTATAAAAGAGCATATAGAGAAACCTGTTTATGTTGTTGAACTAGCTATGAGAAAGTTGAAATCATATCTGTGAATCTCACAGCTTATCAGATTGCCAATTTAGAGCCGTTCCTTAGTGTTGGGCCTTCTAGGTGAGACTTTCACAATCATTTAACCATAGGGTAAAGAAACAAAGCTCTTCACCAAGTATCCTTAATTATTTAGTACCGAATATTTTATCTCCAGCATCTCCAAGCCCTGGGATAATATATTTATCCTCATTCAAATGACTTTCGATTGATGCTGTAAACAATTCAACATCCGGATGAGCTTCCTCAAGTGCTTTAATACCTTCAGGGGCTGAAACTAGAGTTATTATTTTAATACTCTTAGAACCAGATTTTTTAAGCAAAGAAACAGTTTCGACCATTGAACCTCCAGTAGCTAACATAGGATCAACAACCAAAGCTACTCTTTCGTCAAGTTTATCGCAAAGCTTAGCAAAATATGGAATAGGCTTTGCACTTCTTTCATCACGGTACATTCCTATCATACTAACTTTTGCTGCTGGTACATGCTCAAATACTCCATCCATCATGCCTAAGCCAGCCCTAAGGATAGGCACTACTGTTAATTTTTTACCTTTTATCTGATCAACTTCAAGATTAATTCCCCGCCAGCCCAAGACTTGGGTTTTTTCCAACTCAAAACTTGCCGTCACCTCGTATGTTAATAGAATTGTAATTTCCTTTATTAATCTGCGAAATTCTTGTGTACTAATATTTTTAATTCGCATAAGCCCTAGCTTATGCTGTACCATTGGATGCTTAATCTCTACCACTTTCATTTAATCTTATTTCCTATATTTTTTTAATAATAATTTATCTGCCCCAATATAACTCTATCCTTTGCTCCAGTTGCTGATGGCGCATTGTTATAATTTCTATTTAAAGTTTCATTACCTAATATCGCAAAAGCAATTGCTTCTTTAGCATCACTATTTTCATTAATATCCTCAAGTGTTAAAATTTCCACATCTAAAAGCTTCCTAATATTTTTAATTAGAAAATTATTATACGCACCGCCACCTGTGAATATTATCTGATCTAATAAACATTTATCAAATACAAAATCAAAATATGCTCTAGCAATACTTTTCGCTGTAAAAATTGTAAATGTATGTATTATATCATCAGGGTTTTCATTACTATATTTAGCAATAATACTATCTGTATATTTTTCTCCAAATAGTTCCCTCCCTGTTGATTTTGGTGGGGTCTGTCTCAAATAGGGATTTGCTAAAAGTTCATTTAGCATTGCTTTGATAATAGTCCCATGAGCTGCAATATTACCATTTTCATCATAGTCTAACCCATATAAAACTTCTACTGCTCTATTAATCATCATATTACCAGGCCCAGTATCAAAAGCATAAATGCTTTCTATAGATGAGTCTTTAGGAATTATTGTTGTATTTGCTATACCCCCGATATTATGCAAAGCCCGAGACATTTTTTTATCCCTATATAGAATATAATCGACATAAGGGACAAGTGGTGCACCATCTCCTCCTGCAGCTATATCTCCAGCACGAAAGTTCGAAACTACTACTGTTTGACATTCATAAGCAATTGTAGCCGCATCTCCTAACTGCAAAGATGACTTAATAAAATTATTATCTTTAGTTGCTTGATGATAAATAGTTTGGCCATGATTTGCTATAAACGCTACATCATATAGCTCAATGCAAGAGTCAAAAATTAGTTTTTTTACAGCCTCTGCATATTCTTTACCAAGTTTAAAATTCAAACTACATAATAGCTGTGAATTGCTATTACTTAAGTCTAAAGCATCTTTGATTTCTGCTAAAATGTTATCTGAATATGGATAAGTCTTAAAATTAATCAACTTAATATCTGTATCTAAACCATACCCCTTAATCTTACACAATGCCACATCAACACCATCCAAAGATGTTCCAGACATAATACCTATACAATATTTATACTCACTCATAAACCAACAAAATATAATACCTACACCCCAATAAGATAAATTACATACTAAAATAATTATAAACTCAATATTTAAACTGAGGTTATGCATGTTTTATGTATAGTTAATCTGATAATATTGTGCTAAAGACGTGAGTAATAGCATCAGATAAATTATCAAAAGAATTATTTACTTTTCTTAAAATTCTTTTAAAATTGGCCCAAATTTTTTCTATAGGATTTAAATCAGGAGAATAAGCAGGAAGGTATAGTATCTGTATATCAAACTTCTCTGCTATTTTAGCCAATTTAGGAGACTTATGAAAACTAGCATTATCCATAACAACAGTAGTCTTTGGAATTAACTCAGGACATAAATGCTCTTCAAACCACTGATTAAAAATTTGAGTATCTGTATATCCAGTATACTCTAGCGGTGCTATAATCTTCTTTTCTAAATAGTTATAACCAGCAACTATACTTTTTCTCTGAGTTTGATAAGCAATAACTTCACCATAGCTAGGTTTACCAACAAGAGACCATCCTCTTAGTACAGACTGTTTATTATCCATACCCATTTCATCTAAATATACAAGTTTGTTAGGTTCAATAGTCTCAACAACCTCTATAAAACTTTGCCTATCTTGTTCTTTTCTTTGCTTATATTTAGGTGTCTTTTTTTAAAACTAAAACCAAGTCTGGTAAGACAATCATAAAATGTGCTTCTAGGTATTTCAGGAGCTAATGCTTCTCTAATATCTAAAGCCATTGCATCTGGATATGTTCTTAAGTAGCTTTCTATCGCTTCCTTATCTGTAAAGGTTGCTACTCTACCGCAACCCAAGCCTTGCTTAGATTTATAATCACCAGTTGTCTCGTATAAGTTTATCCAAGATCTAGTAGTACGGATATCTATATTAAAAAAATTACTTAGCTCTTTGTCTGTTAGGCCTTCTTTATATTTAGTTATTACGATATCTCTGAAATCTTGGCTATATGATGACATTTTTTCTAAATATTATAACATTATTGTCAAATAACTATCGGATTAACTATATTATATCCAACTTAAAGTAACTTTCCCAGATTAGTACAGGAAGGTTCTATTAGTTTAAAATAGTAAAAGTAATATACAGAGATCTTATTTATACAGACTAGCAACTCTATAATTAATAGCAATTAAATAAAAATTTAAATACCTAAGTTATATTTTATTACTAATTATTAACTTCAATTGATGATGGATGAGTAATATAAAATTTTAGAAATTCTAAGAAATAATATTATAGATTATATTTATCTAACTACCGGGTCTAATTTACCGGCTTCATACTTTTGAAACATAGTTTCTAATGAAATTGGCTTAATTTTACTTGCCATACCAGCACTACCAAAGGCTTCATAACGCGCTGCACAAATCTCAGACATTGCAGCCTTTGCTACAGCATTATATTTACGTGGATCAAATTCTGCCGGATTTTCAGCCATAAACCTTCTCACTGCACCAGTAGATGCCATACGTAAGTCAGTGTCAATATTTACTTTACGCACACCATACTTAATTGCTTCAACAATTTCTTCAACTGGTACACCATAAGTCTCTCCCATAGCACCGCCATACTCATTAATCACTTTTAACCAATCTTGAGGCACAGAAGATGAACCATGCATTACTAAATGAGTGTTCGGTATTCTAGCGTGAATTTCTTTTACTCTTTTTATAGATAAAATATCACCTGTAGGTGGCTTAGTAAATTTATAAGCACCATGACTAGTACCAATAGCGATTGCTAATGCATCCACCTTAGTTTTTTTAACAAAATCAGCAGCTTCTTCTGGATCTGTAAGCATTTGATCCATAGATAGTGTACCTTCAGCACCAACTCCATCTTCTTCACCAGCCTGACCTGTTTCTAACGAACCAAGACAGCCTAGCTCACCCTCAACCGAAACACCACAAGCATGAGCCATATCTGTAACTTTTTTTGTTACATCAACGTTATACTCATAGCTAGCTGGAGTCTTACCATCAGACATAAGAGATCCATCCATCATCACTGATGAAAAACCTAACTGTATAGATCTTTGGCATACAGATGGTGATGTACCATGATCCTGATGCATACAAACCGGAATATGTGGATATTCTTCAATAGCAGCTAAAACAAGGTGTCTTATAAACGGTGCTCCTGCATATTTTCTTGCTCCTGCTGAACCTTGTAAAATTACTGGTGAATTAACTTTATCTGCTGCTTCCATGACTGCTCTAACCTGCTCAAGGTTATTTACATTAAAAGCTGGTATTCCATAGCCATGCTCTGCTGCATGATCTAATAATTGACGCAATGAAACTAAAGCCATTATATTTTCTCCTTATCTTACTTGACCTGCGATTATTACTTTAATCTTATTTGTACTACCATGAACACCCATACTATCTCCACTTGTTAAAACTAAAATATCTCCATCTTTGGCAAATTTTCTAGTTTCCAATTCCATACAAGCAGATCTATTCACATATAGTTTAGACATTCTGGTAGAGTCAAAGTGTATTGGCACAACACCTCTAAATAATGTCATAGCTCCAAGAGTTGTACGGTTGCGTGATAGTGCGTAAATAGGTAAAGATGTACTTATACGTGACATCCAACGAGAAGTATTACCACCCTCGGTTAACACTATAAGACCTTTCGCACCAATTTCATTAGCAATTTTAACTGCTGCGATTGATACTGCGTGATCTATTCTAGAGCAATCAGCAATTTTTTGCTTTTTAATCATATGATTATATTTACTCTTTTCAGCTGAGTCACATATTCGTGACATTGCTTCTATCGTTTCAACAGGGTAACTGCCTACTGCAGTTTCAGCAGAAAGCATCACCGCATCCGTACCATCAAATACAGCATTTGCAACATCTGAAGCTTCTGCTCGTGTTGGAGAAGAATTCTCAATCATAGATTCCATCATTTGTGTAGCAGTAATTGAGCCTTTTTCATTCTGACGAGCAGCACTAATAATCAGTTTCTGAGCAGCTGGTACGTTTTCATCACCAATTTCAACTGCCAAATCTCCACGAGCAACCATCACAAGATCAGAAGCATCTATAATTGCTTTTAGATTATCATGAATAACAGCCTCTGCTCGTTCAATTTTTGCTACCATAGCTGGCTTCCAACCTGCTTCATTTACAAGTTGACGAGCATATTCAATATCTTTGCCATCTCTAACAAAAGATACGGCTAAAAAATCAACTTGTAGCATTGCTGCTATTTTAATATCTTCTTTATCTTTATCAGTCAAAGCAGGAGCAGTTAATCCACCACCTTTTTTATTAATACCTTTATTATTAGAAACTTTACCACCCACAATAACATTTGTAGTAGCTCTATTACCTTTTACAGAATCAACTTCTAAAACAATTTTGCCATCATCAACTAAGAGAATATCACTCTTTTTAACGTCTTTGATGAGTTCCTTATAGTCAATACCCACAGTTTTATCATCACCATCATCAACACCCAGATCAGCATCAAGAATAAATTTCTGGCCTTTCTTAAGTGTTTCGGAACCATTTTTAAATTTTGAAAGTCTAATTTTTGGGCCTTGTAAATCTGCTAAAATACCCACATAAGTATCTTGCTCTTTTGCAATATTACGAATTAGGTCTACACGCTTGCGATGATCCTCAGCTGTACCATGAGAGAAATTACATCTCACAGCATTCACTCCTGCTTTTATCATAGCTGTCAGAGCATCCCTCGATTCGCTTACTGGTCCAAGAGTTGCTAAAATCTTAGTTCTTCTCATTGTTTCACCTTAACAAAATATTATTTTGCCTATTGTTACTTCACTTTTGCTTTTAGTATCTCGATAGCTGGTAGTTTCTTACCTTCCAAAAATTCTAAGAATGCACCGCCAGCTGTAGATATATAAGACACTTTATCTTTAATGTTATATTTTTCAATAGCTGCTATAGTGTCCCCACCACCTGCCACAGAGAATCCTTGTGATTCTGCGATAGCCAAAGATAAAGCTTTTGTACCATTACCAAAATTATCAAACTCAAACACACCTAATGGACCATTCCATAATATAGTCTTTGAAGATTTTAATATCCTAGCTAAATTCTCTTCAGATTTAGGCCCAATATCCATTATCATCTCATCATCAGCTACATTTGCTACATCTTTAATAACTGCTATTGCTGTTTCGCTAAATTCTTTAGCTACTCTTACATCGACAGGAATAGGTATTTGTATTCCTTTTTCATTAGCCTTCTTTAATATGTTTTGAGCGTCAGCTACTAAATCTTCCTCATATAGAGATTTGCCAACATTATAGCCTTGTGCTTTAATAAATGTATTAGCTATACCACCACCTACTACTAAAATTTCAACCTTATCAAGTAAATTATGCAATACAGAAAGTTTAGTAGAAACTTTTGAACCTCCAACAATAGCTGCCATAGGTTTCTTGGGGGCTTTAAGAGCTTTTTCTAAAGCTTTGATTTCACCTGCGACTAAAAAACCAGCGCAAGCTACAGGTATATATTTTGCTACCCCATAGATTGAAGCTTGAGCTCGATGAGCTGTTGCAAAGGCATCCATCACAAACACATCGCCAAGACTTGCTATTTTTTCAGATAACTTATCATCAGATTTTTTTTCGCCTTTATTAAAACGAACGTTATCACACATAACAATTTCACCTGCCTGCACATCAACCCCTCTTAACCAATTTTTTTCAAACTTAACTGGTTTATGGATAATACTTTCTAAGGCTTTAGCTACAGGTTCTAAAGAAAATTGAGCATCATACTCACCTTCAGTTGGACGACCCAAATGAGACACTAATATAACTGCCCCACCTTGCTCTAATATGTAGTTAATAGTTGGTAAGGCAGCATTTATTCTTACTAAACTTGTAACCTTACCATCTTTAATAGGTACATTAAAATCGACCCTAACAAGAACTTTTTTACCTTTTAGGTCGACATCTTTTATAGTTTGTAAATTCATCATATAAGCCTCGCTTACAGCTTAGCCATATGCTCTACTACTCTTACAAGCTGATTAGTATATGACATCTCATTATCATACCAAGATACTACTTTAACTAACGATTTATCTCCAAGTTCTGTAACTTTAGTTTGAGTCGCATCAAACAAAGATCCTTCATCAATACCAATAATATCACTAGAAACAAGTTCTTCCTCAGTGTATCCAAAAGACTCATTAGTAGCTGCTTTCATTGCTATATTCACATCATTTACTGATACTTTTTTATTTACAACAGCTACAAGCTCAGTTAATGATCCAGTTGCTACAGGCACACGTTGAGCAGCCCCGTCTAATTTACCTGCTAAATCAGGGATCACTAAACCAATAGCTTTAGCAGCACCTGTTGAATTAGGAATAATATTTACAGCTGCAGCACGTGCACGGCGTAAATCTCCTTTTGCATGAGGAGCGTCAAGAGTATTCTGATCACCTGTATAAGCATGAATTGTAGTCATGAAACCTTTTTCAATAGTCGCAAGCTCATGCAATACCTTAGCCATTGGTGCAAGACAGTTTGTAGTACATGAAGCACCTGAGATAATTTTATCATCAGATTTAATAATATCGTGATTAACATTATATACAACTGTCGGTAGATCATCTCCAGCTGGAGCTGATATAACTACTTTTCTTGCTCCTGCATCAATATGTGCTTGTGACTTAGCCTTTGATACATAAAAACCTGTACATTCAACTACAACATCCACACCCAAATCACCCCAAGGTAACTCAGCGGCATTAGCTTTAGCATAAATTTTTATTTCTTTACCATCTACCGTGATTGTATTATCACTAGCTTTAACAGTATTTGCTTTAGAATATCTACCTTGAGCAGAATCATATTTCAATAAATGTGCCAACATTTTAGGATTAGTCAAGTCATTAATTGCAACAACTTCGATACCATCTTTGCCGAACATTTGACGAAATGCAAGACGACCAATTCTACCAAACCCATTAATTGCTACTTTCATTTTATTCTCCTATTTGTTTAAGATTTTCACTTGTATATTTATTTACGATATTAGTTAATTCTTCTACTGTAAAACCAAAGTGTTTCATCAAATCAGCAATCGGTGCTGACTCACCAAATGTAACCATTCCTTTAACTTCTCCACCTGCTTTGGGCATATATTTATACCACATATCAGGTTGAGCTAATTCCACAAACAATGCTGGAATATCACTTCTAATTACAGACTCTTTATACTCTTTAGACTGTACATCAAAAATCTCTACACATGGTATTGATGCTACATTTATTTTAATACCTTTTTTAGCAAACTCGTTAGCTGTTTTTATAGCAAGCTCAACTTCTGAGCCTGTTGCTACTATAGTAAAGCTAGCATTTTTATGCTCAACAACTAGGTAACCACCTTTAATAATATTATTTGCTTTTTCAGTACTATCAACACATGGTTCTAACCCTTGGCGTGTTAAAACCATCACAGCAGGAGTTTCTTTAGATTCAATAGCATGTTGCCATGCTACCATCGTCTCAATAGTATCAGCTGGACGCCATACGTTAAGATTTGGAATTAATCTTAGACTCGGAATATGCTCTACTGGTTGGTGGGTAGGACCATCTTCACCTAATCCAATAGAATCATGACTCATTACATGAACAACCGGTTGCTTCATAAGTGCAGACATTCTAATAGCATTACGTGAATAATCACTAAACACCAAGAATGTACCTCCATAAGGCTTAACTCCTCCGTACAAGCTTAATCCATTCATAATAGCTGCCATACCAAACTCACGTACACCATATGATAAATAATTTGCTTGAGACTGAGTATTATTCAACCAAACAGAACCAGACCAGTTCGTATTATTTGAACCTGTTAGATCTGCTGATCCACCAAACATTTCTGGTACATGGCTACAAATGACCTCAAGAGCCATTTGTGATGCTTTACGTGTAGCTACTTTAGACGGGTTCTTAAGCTGTTCATCAATATATTTTTTTATTTCAGAATTTAGAGTCTCTGGTAATTCTTTTGCTAACACCCTTGCTAGCTCACTATGTTTTGGTGATTTTTTAGAGTCACTCCATAGCTTCTGCCAATTTGACTCTAATGCTTTACCTTTTTCACGCGCATCCCAAAACTTATAAATATCATCAGGAATTTCAAAAGCGTCATAATCCCAGTTTAGTTGTTTTGCTGCAGATTCTCTCTCTTCATTAGATAGTGGTGAGCCATGCACAGATGCTGTCCCTGCTTTTTCAGGAGAGCCAAAACCAATCACTGTTTTACAACATATTAACGTCGGTTTTAATTTCTCATCTTGAGCTTGCAATATAGCCTGCTCAATAGCATAAGCATCATGGCCATCGACATTTTCTATCACATGCCACCCATATGACTTGAAGCGTTCAACTGTATTATCAGTAAACCACCCTTTTGTATCACCATCAATTGAAATACTATTATCATCCCAAAAAGCAACTAACTTTCCTAGTCCAAGTGTGCCTGCCAATGAACAAGCCTCATGCGAGATACCTTCCATAAGACAACCATCTCCCAAAAACGTATAGGTGTGATGATCAATAATCTTAGATCCTTCAATATTGTATTTACTTGATAAAAGCTTTTCACCAAGAGCCATACCTACAGCATTAGCCAAACCTTGACCCAGCGGGCCAGTTGTAGTTTCAACACCTGGCGTATAACCATATTCAGGATGGCCAGGAGTTTTTGAATGAAGCTGCCTAAAATTTTTAATATCCTCAATCGATAAGTCGTAACCGCTTAGATGAAGCAAAGAATATAAAAGCATAGAACCATGGCCGTTTGATACTACAAATCGATCACGATTTATCCAGTTAGGATTCTCGGGATTGTGTTTTAAAAATTTCGTCCAGAGTACAGTCGCAATATCTGCCATACCCATAGGCATTCCAGGGTGGCCAGATTTAGCTTTTAGTGTTGCATCAATAGATAGAAATCTTATCGCATTGGAAAATTCTTGAGAAATCGGTAAAGACATTATATTTGATCCTTTAAATACAGACATTTAACATTAGTAAACATAATTTAGAGCAATAATACATTAGTGACTTTGATAAAACAAGAAATCGATATACAATACCTTTTAAAAGCCTTACAAAAATTATCTAGAAAATGAAGAATAATAGCTTAATAAACCACAATAATTATGCTAAACAAAAAAGAGAATTGGTCTCATATGTGGTAACTATTGAAAAACCACAAAGCTTTTGCGAAGTAATTAGCAATGAAAAGCATGAATTTATTTGTGATTTTTCATTCTTTGAAGAAAAAAATCATACATGCATTAAGTATACTATAACCGCAAAACTAAAACTTATTTGCCAAAATTCTCTAGAAATTTTTGAGCATGTATTCAATGTTACTAATACTATTATTTTAGTGGAAGATGATCGCTTAGCTGGAAACTCTCAATTTGAACCATTTATCTGCCACGATGCTATCATTGATTTAGTTGACATCATAAAGGAAGAAATACTACTAGACCTACCTTTAGTACCAAAAAAAGACACTAAGACTTGTAAAAAAACAAAAAAAGATTCATACTATAGCGAGCATGAAAATGTTACAGAAGAAAAAAAGAATCCTTTTGAGATTCTTAAAACTCTCAAATAGCATAAATTTACAAATAAAAACGAAATATATAAGAGGTTATTTAAAATGGCTGTACAACAGGTTAAAAAAAGCAGATCAAAAAGAGATATGAGAAGATCTCACGATTCTTTAACAGCTCCTACACTATCAACTGATAAATCAACTGGTGAATTACATCTGAGACATCACGTATCACCAAATGGTTTTTATAAAGGTAAAAAAGTAGTAGAAACTAAATCCGAAGACTAATATCATTTATAACACTTTTAAATTAGTTTATTAGTAAGCATTTATTGGTAGGCAAAAGATAATTAGCAATACAGGAAATTTTATCTATTATGGGTTACAAAATATCTATAGATGCAATGGGCGGAGACCATGGTTTAAATACCACCATCCCTGCATCTCTTGAAGCAGTAAAGAAAGACCCCAACTTGCAAATTGTGTTAGTTGGAGATCATCATAAAGTCAAAAGAGCTTTAGACAGATATTCAAAAGTAAAAAAAATAAAATTACCAACATTACAAAGAATAGCCATCCACCATGCTAGCGAAACTGTAGCAATGGACGAATCTCCTTCTAATGCTGTTAGAAAGAAAAAAGATTCTTCTATGCGAGTAGCTATAAATCTTGTTAAAGATAATTTTGTTGATGCCTGCGTAAGTGCTGGCAACACTGGTGCATTAATGGCTACATCAAAGTTTGTTCTTAAAACTGTTAACGGTGTAGATCGTCCAGCTATAGTCTATGCTTTACCAGCCTTTAATAGAGATACTAAACAGCTTAGTAAAACATACATGTTAGACTTAGGTGCAAACGTAGTATGCTCATCAGAACAGCTCTTCCAATTTGCAATAATGGGATCAATTTTAGCATCTAGTTCAAAAGGTGTTGCAGAACCTAGAGTTTCTTTGCTCAATATTGGTGAAGAAGAAATGAAAGGGCTAGATAATATTAAAAATGCAGCCAAGCTATTGCAAGGCTGCGAATTTATTAATTACAATGGTTATATTGAAGGAAAATATCTTTTTGATGATAGCACCGATGTAATTGTGTGTGATGGCTTTGTTGGTAATGTATCTTTAAAAACAATGGAAGGTACACTTAGACTTATCGAGTCCCTCATTAAAAAATCAGTAAAAGAAGGCTCATGGCTAATGAAATTACCAACCATCATGGCGCTACCAATATTTAGACGCATGAAGAAAGGTATGAATCTTGATAGCTTCAATGGAGCATCACTCTTAGGTCTAACTGGTATTGTAGTCAAAAGCCATGGTGGAGCTAGCGCCAACGCCTTTGAAACTGCTATTTATGAAGCTATAAAAGAAATTAAATACAATATCCCAAAAACAATTCAAGAATCCCTAGAAAAAGTTCTTTAATCTTTTTCATTCATGATACAATAATTTCAAGCCTTAAGCTCATTACATGAGCCTTATGAGTCTTATTGTTGTTAATCTAAATAAAATAGGTATAACTATATAATGTTTGCACAAATACTAGGCACAGGAAGCTATTTACCTGAAAAAATCTTAACAAATGAAGATATAAGCAAATTTGTAGACACTTCTGATGAATGGATCAGACAAAGAGTCGGAATTGAGAAACGTCATTGCGCTAATGAAACTGAAACTACTAGCTACATGGCTACAGAAGCAGCTAAAGATGCTATCAAAGCAGCTAACATAGATACACAATCTATTGATGCAATAATAGTTGCTACTAGCACAGCAGACTATATCATGCCATCTACAGCATCGACTGTTCAAACCAATCTGAAAATTGAAAACTTTGGTGTTAGATGTTTTGATATATCGGCTGCTTGTAGCGGTTTTGTATATGCTTTGGATATTGCCAAGCAATATATTGAAACTGGATTATGTGAAAACATCCTAGTAATTGGCGCTGAGAAAATGACACGTGTACTTGATTGGAATGATAGGTCAACCTGCGTTCTTTTCGGAGATGGCGCTGGTGCTGTTGTATTATCAAGAAGCAAAGAGAAAAAAATCTTATCATCATTGCTTTATACTGATGGATCATGCTTAGACGTTCTTAATGTCCCAAATAATTTACCCAGCTCTCGCGGACAAATTATTGACATAGACCCATACTTAATTATGGAAGGCAATAAAGTATTTAAATTCGCAGTGTCAAGGCTAGCATCCTTAGCCAAAGATCTAATTAATGATGCCAAAATAACAGCAGAAGAAATCGATTGGCTAGTTCCGCATCAAGCGAATTATAGAATCCTAAACTCTACTGCTAATAAAATAAAAATGCCAATGTCAAAAGTGGTTACAACCCTTAAAGAACATGGCAACACATCTGCAGCATCCATTCCCCTTGCTCTTGATCACGCTGTTAAAAGTAAAATGATCAAACCTGGAGACACAATCATATCTGAAGCTTTTGGTGCTGGATTTGTTTGGGGTGGATTTATTGCAAAAATGTAATTATTAAAAATAACTTATAAAAATACTAAAATAGGAGAGTAGTTATGCCAAAAATAGCTATAGTTTTCCCTGGGCAGGGATCTCAAAAACAAGGAATGCTTCAGGACTATTATGAAAGCTTTGAAACTTTTAGAAATACAATGGATGAAGCAAAAGAGTATCTTGGCTATGACTTATGGAATATAATCCAAAATGACCCAGACACACTAAACAAAACAGAGTATACGCAACCTGTCTTATTAGCCACAAGTTTTGCTATTTTTAAAGTCTTAAAAGAACAAAAACCTGAGTTGAGTATAAGCTATTTTGCTGGTCATAGCTTAGGTGAGTATACAGCTCTTTTAGCAGCCGAATGTATCTCTTATAAAGACGCTTTACAGCTTGTTACCACAAGAGGTAAACTAATGCAAAATGCCGTGACTGATAAAGACTGTGCGATGAGCGCTATTTTAGGTCTATCAAATGAAGATGTCATCACTTGCTGTAAAGAAGCATCTGAAGCAGGAATTGTTGAAGCAGCAAACTTTAATTCAACGGGACAGGTTGTTATTTCAGGTGAAAAGCATGCGGTAGAAAAAGCAAATATTATTGCTAAAGAGAAAGGCGCTAAAAGGGCCCAGATTTTAGCTGTTAGTGTACCATCACATTGCTCCCTAATGAAAAGTGCTGCAGATAAGTTTGAATCTGAATTAAATAAAATAGAGTTCAAAAACCCAACAACTGCAGTAGTACAAAATTTTGATGCAAAATCCCATAATAACCCAAGCGACATTAAATCAGCGATTATCAAACAATTATATAAGCCAGTACTTTGGACTCAGTCAGTACAAGAGCTAGCCAGCAAAGATGTTCAAGAAATCATAGAATGTGGCCCAAGCAAAGTACTTTGTGGACTAATAAAGAGAATCGATAAATCGTTAACTATCAAAGACACAAATACAATAGATAGCTTAGAAAATATCTAAAAGGAGAATATAGAATGTCTTTAAATGAAAAAATTGTTTTAGTAACAGGAGCTAGTCGAGGTATTGGTTTTGAGATTGCTCATACACTAGCAAGCCAAGGAGCTATAATAATAGGCACTGCAACAACCCAAAATTCAGCGAATAAGTTTGAAAATGCTATGGCTGAAAAAGGCTTAAAAGCCAAAGGAATGGTATTAAACATCTCAGATACCAAAAGTATTAAAGATTTTTTTGCGACTATAAAAGTAGAAAAACTAACTATTGATATTTTGATTAATAATGCAGGCATTACTCGCGATAATTTAATGATGAGAATGTCAGAAGAGGAGTGGGAAGCTGTAATTAATACAAATCTTAGTTCCATTTTCAGAATGACAAAAGAATGTATACGTGGAATGATGAAGAAAAGATGGGGAAGAATAATTTCAATAGGATCAGTAGTTGCTTCTGCAGGAAACCCTGGCCAATCTAACTATTGTGCTGCTAAAGCGGGTGTAATTGGTTTTTCTAAATCCTTGGCTTATGAAGTAGCCAGCCGTAATATAACAGTAAATGTAGTAGCTCCAGGTTTTATTGCAACTGACATGACTGATAAGCTAACTGATGAACAAAAATCATTCATCTCTGCTAAAATACCATCCGGTCAAATGGGGCAGCCAAAAGATATCGCTGCAACAGTTGCTTTTTTAGCCTCAGAAGAGGCTAGATATATCACCGGCCAGACATTACATGTCAATGGTGGCATGTATATGGCTTAAATTTTGCAAAATTATTGCAAAAAAGAATAAAAAATAATATTATTGGACATGAATAAAAATTTTTAATTTTTCAAAACAAAAATAAGAAGGAAAAAAAATGAGTGCAAACGAAGTATACGCTAAAGTAAACTCTATTATTGTTGAGCAATTAGGTGTTAAAGAAGAAGATCTTAACCCAGAAGCTTCATTTATTGATGATCTAGGAGCTGACTCATTAGATACAGTTGAATTAGTTATGGCTCTAGAAGAAGAATTTGATACTGAAATCCCAGATGAAGATGCTGAGAAAATCAGAACTGTTAAAGATGTTTACGACTATATCGATTCTAAAGTAAACTAATCCAAATTAATCTCAAGTCAGTATAGGTCAAATATTACCTATACTTTTTCTAAAGAAATATACAACAGGTTAATTTAAATTATGAAATCTAATCGTAGAGTAGTTGTTACTGGACTTGGCATGGTAACACCTTTAGGAAACGATGTCCCTACGACCTGGGCTAATATCTTAGCAGGTAAAAGTGGTGTGTCTACAATTGATGGTTTTGATACTCCTGCACCTGATATTAGCGAGTTTAAAGTTAGGTTTGCAGCTAGAATCAAAAATTTTGATGTAAATACGCTTGTAGGCAGAAAAGATGCTAAAAGAGTTGATCCTTTTTGCTACTATGGTATGGCAGCTGCTAACGAGGCTCTTAAAGATGCAGGTATAGATAAAGTATCCGAAGAAGAATCCTATAAGTTTGGAGTAGCTGTTAGCTCAGGTATTGGTGGAATTGAAACTTTGGAAACAACTAAAGCTATAATAGACAAGAAAGGACCGTCCAAAATATCACCCTTTTGTATTCCATCTTCAATTGTCAACATGCTTTCTGGCATCATCTCTATAAATCATGGTTTACGTGGTCCAAATGTACCAATAGTTACTGCTTGTACTACGGGTACCCATAATATTGGCATGGCTGCTAGGTTAATTGCTAGTGGTGATGCTGATGTAATGCTTGCTGGTGGCTCAGAAAAAGCTAGTAATGCGATTGGTATGGGTGGTTTTGCTGCTGCTAGAGCGCTATCTACACGTAATGATAATCCACAAGGAGCATCGCGACCTTGGGATAAAGATAGAGATGGCTTTGTACTAGGTGATGGCTCTGGTGTTATTGTTCTAGAAGAATATGAAAAAGCTAAATCACGTGGGGCCAAGATCTATGCTGAAGTTGTCGGTTTTGGTATGTCTGCAGACGGGTATCATATGACTATGCCATATGCCCCTGGTCAAGAAAGATGTGTTATGAATGCTTTGGATGATGCAGGACTTAAGAATAACCCAGATGCTATCGATTATGTTAATGCTCACGGAACTTCAACACCTTTAGGAGATGTCCAAGAGTCACAAGTTATTGAGAAGGTAATTGGTCAGTATAGAAAAGATCTAGTAATGAGCTCAACCAAATCAATGACTGGTCATCTATTAGGTGCTGCAGGCGCTATTGAATCAATTTTTAGTGTCTTAGCTATCCAAGATCAAATAGCCCCACCAACTATCAATTTAGAAAACTTAGATGAAGGTTGCAATCTAGATTACGCTGCCAATGCTGCTAAGAAAATGAAAATTGACTATGTTCTAAACAACTCTTTTGGTTTTGGTGGCACAAACGGATCTGTTATTTTCAAAAAAATCTAGTTTTTTACTTAAGAATAAATCTAAAGCCTTTTGAATACTCTCTTAAAAGGTTTCTAAATATTAGGAGCAAAACTATGCAAATTCATATCATTAATTTACACTATATAGTTGAAGCAAGTGATGTTGACAAGATTAGACCTTGCCATAGAGAATTTTTAGATAAAGGCTATGCTAAAAGCATATTTTTAGCTTCTGGTCCAAAATCCACAAATGCTGGTGGGGTAATACTAGCTGTTGGAGACATAAAAAAAATCAAAGAATTCATAAAAAATGATCCTTATTATTTAAATAATATAGCTAAATATGAATTCAGTACTTTTAATGCTGTAAAACACATTCCAGAGCTAGCTAACCTTTAAAAAATCCAAACATCATTTCTCTTTTTTTACCAAATCCTACGTCTTTTTTAACTACAAACCCATTATTTTGTAAATTCTTTCTAACTTTAGAACTTGCTGTAAAGGTTGCGAAAGTCGTACCCACTCCAGAAAACTGTGATATTTGATTAAATAGATTATTAGACCACATTGAACTATTTTTTGTTGGTGCAAAGCCATCAAAAAACCAAGCATCTATTTTTGGCAAAGAATAAGCTTTAATATAGTTAATCTGATAATATTGTGCTAAAGACGTGAGTAATAGCATCAGATAAATTATCAAAAGAATTATTTACTTTTCTTAAAATTCTTTTAAAATTGGCCCAAATTTTTTCTATAGGATTTAAATCAGGAGAATAAGCAGGAAGGTATAGTATCTGTATATCAAACTTCTCTGCTATTTTAGCCAATTTAGGAGACTTATGAAAACTAGCATTATCCATAACAACAGTAGTCTTTGGAATTAACTCAGGACATAAATGCTTTTCAAACCACTGATTAAAAATTTGAGTATCTGTATATCCAGTATACTCTAGCGGTGCTATAATCTTCTTTTCTAAATAGTTATAACCAGCAACTATACTTTTTCTCTGAGTTTGATAAGCAATAACTTCACCATAGCTAGGTTTACCAACAAGAGACCATCCTCTTAGTACAGACTGTTTATTATCCATACCCATTTCATCTAAATATACAAGTTTGTTAGGTTCAATAGTCTCAACAACCTCTATAAAACTTTGCCTATCTTGTTCTTTTCTTTGCTTATATTTAGGTGTCTTTTTTAAAAACTAAAACCAAGTCTGGTAAGACAATCATAAAATGTGCTTCTAGGTATTTCAGGAGCTAATGCTTCTCTAATATCTAAAGCCATTGCATCTGGATATGTTCTTAAGTAGCTTTCTATCGCTTCCTTATCTGTAAAGGTTGCTACTCTACCGCAACCCAAGCCTTGCTTAGATTTATAATCACCAGTTGTCTCGTATAAGTTTATCCAAGATCTAGTAGTACGGATATCTATATTAAAAAAATTACTTAGCTCTTTGTCTGTTAGGCCTTCTTTATATTTAGTTATTACGATATCTCTGAAATCTTGGCTATATGATGACATTTTTTCTAAATATTATAACATTATTGTCAAATAACTATCGGATTAACTATATTACAAATATCATCAACAATGAGCTTGAGTGTTATATTTCCAAATTGATAATTATTAACCCCTTTTATAGGACTATATATATCTAATAAATCTTCATACCCTACTAACCCTGTAATACTATGCAATACAATCCTCAAATCATCTCTACTCAAAGGATATTTTTCAAAAGATATGAACTCTAAGACCGCACCTTCTCTGGCATAAAAGTTCCATAAATTCATAGCCAAAATAAAATTAAGACCACTACCAAAACCAGTTTCACAAATATAAAATTTCTGATCTCTCAGTATAGTTGCAAACCTATCTGGTAGTAAATTGTGATCCAAAAAATTATAAGCACTCTCATCAATCGCAGCATCACTAGAAAAATAAAAATCGCCAAAAACTTCTGATTTAGGTGTAGCATCTTTCCAAATAATTTTTGAAAACTCCATAAACTTAAATAAACTTCCAAACTAATCTCTTTAATAAAATAACAAACAACGTCCTTGCTAAAAACAGCAGCTTATGCAAAAATACTGACTTGATATCACCCTTTGTACGGAATAATAATGGAAAGTACACTACATAATACAATATCGCTAAAAAATAAACTATTAATAACTTTAATTTGCTATCTCTGCTATTTTTATACCGCGAATGTCGTCCTAGTTACAGGGGCAGTGATGAGTAACCTAGCAGAATATTTTGGTGATAAAAACATAGGTTTTGCCTTTACTTTTATTAATGTCGCAATGTGGTTTGCTATATTTATTATTGGTTTTTTAATGAGCAAATTCTCCATAAAACTATTATTAATATCTGCAGTTATTATAGGAATAATTTCAGCATTAATAGCCAATTACCACCCATCAATGCTAACTTTAAAAATATTGTTAACTTGTGTAGGCATTACAGGTGGTCTCTTCATGGCTCTAGCTAGTTACCTTATTATAAACATCTATAATCACCATAAAATTAGAGCTATGAACTTTATCTTTACTGATTTTTTCTTTAGCTTTGGCGGTGCATTAATACCAATATTTGCAGCTTATTTATTAACTCAGCATTACCAATGGTATACTATCTATACACTCTTACAAATCACAGCAGCTATTATTCTTATTCTTACAATATTCACAAACTTTTCTGGTGTAGGAAAAAATAAAACCGTTAATTCAACAATCAATAAAACTAAATCAGTTTTTAAAGGTTGGAATTTAAGTCTCTTTTGTATAGCCTTTGGAGCTTTCTTATTTCTACTAGCTCAACTAACGATGACAAGTTATGCTCAAACATATTTTCAAGAAATATTAGGTTGGAATATTATTGATGCAAATAAAGTATTATCTTTTTTCTGGATGGCTCAATGTGTTGGTTTATTCATTAGCCCCCTCATAACAAGAGTAATCCCATTAAAATATATTTTACCCACTTTTATGTTAGTCAGCCTAGCAGCTCTTTCTTGCATAGCCTATGTACCTGATATAAACATTGTGTTAAAAGCAGCTATTGTATTTGGTTTATTCAACTGCTACATCTATGCAGGATTACTAGCTTATGGGACTTTCCAAATAGAACCTGCTCCACCAACCCTTATTACTACAATACTTCTGTTTGGAACAACTGGTACTGCTTTATCAACTACTACTGGTGCATTTATTAACAAGTATTTTGGCTTAATAAGTGTGATTCACTCTGTTGTAATATTTTATATCATCTCTTTTATTCTTGTCCTTCTTGCTGTTATTTTTTCAAGAGAGAAAAAAGAAGATATTTAATTTTTATTATATTAGTTTTTCTAATAAGGCATATAAATTCTTTTTGCTATAAACCAAAATAGTATTAATGTATATTTACCCAAAACTATCAACTAAATATTAGATCATTATATGAAAAATTATTTTAATCAAAGTATAGTCTTTGGAGTTCTCTTAGTAGCTATACTTGCAATAGCATCATATTTCATTGCTAAGATTCCTATTATAGAAAACCTAGGAATTAGTCCTCTTATAATAGGAATAGTTTTAGGAATGGCGCTAACACATACGCCAGCAAAAAAAATCATAAGCAAGTGTAAAGAAGGTGTTATATTTAGTGCAAAAAAAATACTACGATTTGCAATTATTTTTTATGGTTTTAATTTAACCTTCCAGCTTATAGCATCTGTAGGCTTAGCAGGCCTATTTGTATCTATAATAATGTTAGTTTCAACATTAGTTATTGGTATTTTTATAGGGACAAGATTTTTTGGGCTAGATAGAGATAGCGCTATACTGGTTGCAGCTGGGAGTGCTGTATGTGGTGCTGCTGCTGTTTTAGCAACTGAAGGAACACTAAAATCAGAACCATATAAAGCTGCTATGGCTGTTGGTACTGTGGTATTATTTGGCACTACTGCCATGTTTTTATATCCCGTTTTAATGAAAGCAGGTCTCTTAGGACATCTAAATGATACACAATACGGCATCTTTGCTGGAGGCTCTATACACGAAGTTGCTCAAGTAGTCGCTGCTGGTAGTGGTGTAAGTGCTCATGCTGAAGAGGTTGCTGTAACAGTTAAAATGATTCGTGTAATGATGTTAGCTCCAATGCTTATAATTATTGGTATTTGGTTAGCTAAGTCTACTATAGCTGGAGTAGGTTCAATTAAAAGAATTATCCCTTGGTTTGCTATTGGGTTTATTATTGTAGCTGGCTTTAACTCATTAGATCTCTTACCAATCACTACTGTTAACCACATTAGAATAGCTGATCAATTTCTTTTAGTTATGGCAATGACAGCTCTTGGGCTTGAAACTCATATCTCCAAATTTGTTCAAGCAGGAATTAAACCTTTAGTATTAGCTCTAATTCTTTTTGCATGGCTATTCTTCGGTGGGATAACTATCACTTATACAATAACTAACATAATCTAAGAGCTTATTCACTCAAAACTATCCTATTTTAATGCTAAATAATGTATCATATCTAAAAATATAATTACTAAATAAAATCTCACTATGAAACCTATTCTAAATGTTGTTACTACTATTGCAAGAAAAGCAGGCAAAATAATACTGCAAGCTCAAAATGACACCTCTTCAATCATAATTTCTAAAAAAGCTGATAATTCTACTGTCTCAAATATAGATGTTGCTGTTGAAAATTTTATTGTAGATAATATCAAAAAATCTGGATTTAATGATTATTTCATAACTGAAGAAAGCGGTGAATTCGGCGATAAAAATAGTAGATTTACTTGGATTATTGACCCAATAGATGGAACAAATAATTTTGTACACGGATTACCTCATTGCTGTATTTCTATTGCGGTAAAAAAAGATGATGCTATTGTTTTAGGAGTAATCTACAACCCATTCTTAGATTTAATGTTTTGTGCCTATAAAGGTGAAGGCGCTCTTCTTAATGGTAAAAAAATAAGAGTCGCTCAGAGTCAAAACTTAAATGACACACTAATTTCTGCATCATCATTAAAGTACTCACGTAAAATATTTAATGATAGTTATGTTGCTGAAACCATAAAGCTATTGCAAACTATATCTGGGTATAGATATTCTGGTAGCATAGCAATGGATATGGCTTACTTGGCTGCTGGATACATAGATGGTTTATGGGCTTGTGGCGAAGTCAAAATATGGGATTTAGCAGCCGGATACATCATAATGAAAGAGGCTGGTGCAATCGTTACTGATGCTCATGGCACTAATAATCTCGAAACCGGACTAATTATTGCAGGCAATAAAAAGATACAACCAAAACTTACTAAACTTTTAGCAAAACATCTTAAATAATGAATACAAGAGCTATAGCAGCCAAAGCAATTTTAGATATTCTTAGAAAAAAATATTCACTATTAACTTTAGAAAATAAAATTTCTAACCAGAATTTATCTGGTCCTGATAAATCTTTTGTTAAACTTTTGTGTTACGAATTTTTTAGAAACTTTTTTTCTTTAGAAAAAATAACTACCTTACATATCTCAAACACGACAAAATTAGAGGCTAAAATATTAATCATGTTAGGTATTTTACAAATACTTGAGATAAATCAGCCTAATTATGCCTGTATAAATGAGACTGTATCAGCTTGTAAAAGCTTAAAAATAACTTGGGCAACTAAATTTGTAAATGGTGTTTTAAGGAAAATTCTTAGAAATATAGAATCTATTAATAAGCAATATACTAAATATAAAGAATTTGAAATGCCTGAATGGCTTATTAGTGAATTAAAAAAACAATACCCAAATAACTTTTTAGAAGTTATTAAAGCTATGAATCATAAGACAGATATGTTTATCCGCCTTAATCAGGCTAAAGATCCTGACAAAGTAATTAACCACCTTAAGGAAAAACAAGTTCAATATTCATTAACTGAACTATCTAACTGTATAAAACTTCACCAACCAATTGATATAAAAAATGATACATTATTCAAAGATGGCTATTTTAGTGTTCAAGATATCTCTGCTCAATACACTGGCTGGATTATAAACCCTCAAACTAATGATAAAATATTAGATGCATGTGCAGCTCCTGGTGGTAAAACTACACACTTAGTTGAAATCAACCCTAGCATAGATATCCATGCCGTAGATATTTTGGATAAGCGCATAAATTTACTTAAAGAAAGTATAATTAGAGTAGCTCCAAAAAATAAAGTTAATATTATTAAGCATGACCTAACAAAACCACTTAATGGGACTTTTAATAAAATAATATTAGATGCTCCTTGCTCTGCTATAGGGACTATAAAAAAGAATCCTGATATAAAAGTTGTTAGAACTCTAGAAAATATAAAATCAATAAAAATAACACAATCTCAAATATTACAACAATTATGGGATAATAATCTTGAAGAAGGTGGTTATCTCCTATATGTAACATGCTCAATTTTGGAACAGGAAAATCAGACACAAATAGAATCTTTTTTAAATATTAATAAAAATGCTGAACTTACTGATATTAAAATCCTAGATCAATATAAAATAAATTATGGATACCAAATATTACCATCTGAAGATAAAGGTGATGGATTTTATTATTGCTTACTTAAGAAAGTTAAGCGCCTTGATTTTTAGTAGCGAGTATATCTGCAGCCTCTTTTGGCTCCATTGATAATTTTAATTTATTGATCTTGTAAGGGTTATCAAAAAAAATATCTTCAAGCTTATCTTCAATAACAAAACCCAATCCACTATAAAAAGCTAATGAATGCATATCAGAACAATATACATAAGTTGTGTTAATTCCTTGTTCCCTAAATAAATACTCTAGCATTCTCTCATCAAAACCCTTACCAAACAATCTTGGATCAAGTGGAGAAAAGAAAAGCTCTTTACCTTTTATACACGCAAAACTAAGGATTTCAGCATCAGCAAACTGAACAAAACATTCAATTTCAGGATCAACTAGATATTTATCTTTAAATACTTTTTCTAATCTTTTTATCTCAGCTGTTGTAAGGAAAAAACAGGTCTTAGATATATACTCCGACCATATAGATAACATGGCTCTATGATCCTGATGTATTGCTTTTCTTATATCCATTACCACCCCTACTTTCAAACAAATTCATATTTAATATCATACGTTAAAATATAGTATTTATACACCTTTTTCAACTTTTATTTAAAAAAAATCTCTCTTCAAATCTATCATCTAAAGATAAATTATTTGGATGAGATCCAATTTGTCCTTGAGGAACTTTTAACCCATAGCTTTCATAAAAATTAATCCAATACTGAGAAACTGATAAATCATATGGCGATATATAATTTAACTTATGCTGCCTAAAAAAATCTCTTCCTGATACTTTTTTAAAAGCCTCATGAATTAATTCAGAACAATATAGTTTATTTTTAATATCTGGCAAAAAAAGATTATTGTAGCTAAAACCAATAAACTCTTTTGCTTTACTTACTACCTTGGCTAAAAAAATAGAAGATTCCTTAGCCCTACCAATAAGTATTTTTTTGTCATGATATTTGCTTAAAGAGCTTTGTATAACTCCTGCTACCGTTACGGCTTCTATAATTTGACCAAAGCCAATATATAAAGCACAATGATAATAGCTAAAACCACCGAACCCCATAGATAAACCTGAAATGTTTTTTTCAACCTTATCAGATATAAAAATTACATCTCCTTCTTTAAGCACTTCTTAGCTCCAAATATAAAATTGGAAAAGCATTACCTTGATGATCTAGCTCTGAATACCCAACTACTCTAAAGCCATGCTTTTGATAAAATTTTAAAGCACCAGAATTCTGTTCATTAACCTCAACCTTTGTACATTTTCTATATAATATTGCATGTTCTAAGAGCTTTGTCCCAATTTTTTTACCAAAGCTTTTAGACTGTATAAAAAGCATTTCTATATTGCCTCTAGATGTGCCTAAAAACCCTAATACTTTATCCTTCTTATCTTTAACAACCTCTATATAAAGATCTTCTAAGTAAAAATACTCTTGTCTAATTAATTTCCTAAGCTCATAAATATCACTTTCTGCCAAAAAACCATGAGTCGCCCTGACAGAATCTTCCCAAACATCTATCAGTTCATCAAAATCTTCTTCTCTAGCTGTTAGAATCTTCATAATAAAAGTTTTAAATCTGCTTCTTGAATAATTTTAATTCCAAATGCTTGTGCTTTGATTAATTTGCTACCGGCATTATCACCACAAATAACCATATCTGTTTTCTTGGAAACACTCGCCGTAATTTTTGCCCCCATCAACTTTAAAAGCTGAGAAAGTTCTGTACGATTATAATTTTCAAATGTACCTGTAATAACTAAGGTTTTATTAGCAAAATTAGAATTAAAAATATGCTCTACTTTTTCAGGATTACTTATATCAACACCAATATTTAATATATCTTCCACTATTTTAATATTTAATTGATCTTGCCAAAATAAGATAATATTGTTTGCCATAACTTCACCAATATCATTAATCTTGACAAGCTCTTCAAAACTAGCTTGACGAAAGCTATCTAAGCTACCAAAATAATTAGCTAACGATTCTGATGATACTTCTCCAATATCACGTATACCTATTGAAAATATAAACTTTGCTAGTGTAGGTTTTTTGCTTTTGATAATTGAATCTAAAACATTTTGTGAAGATTTTTCACCCATTCTCTCAAGGCTGATTAATTGTTCAAAACTTAACCTATAAATATCTGCTGGATACTTAATTAATTTTGCTTCAACTAATTGTTCAATTAACTTTGCGCCTAACTTGTCAATATCCATAGCTTTACGTGAAACATAATGCTTAAGCCTCTCTGTAGTCTGTGCTTGGCAATGCCAACCTCCTATACAACGATGTATGGCTTGACTATTAATATTTTCAATAGCTGAATCACATACTGGACAATTTAATGGCATCTGAACAGGTTTGGCATCATTTTTACGATATTTAGGTAAGCTTTTGACAACTTCTGGAATCACATCGCCTGCCCTTCTAATTATCACCCTATCACCGCCACGAATATCTTTGCGTGTAATTTCATTAATATTATGCAGAGTTGCATTTGATACTATAACACCTCCTACCGCTACTGGTTTAAGCCTAGCAACAGGAGTGATGGCTCCAGTTCTACCTACTTGAAATTCTATATTTAAGACTTCTGACTCAACTTCTTCAGCTGGAAATTTATATGCTATAGCCCATTTAGGTCCTCTAGCTGTATATCCTATAGTTTCCTGCAGCTTAATGTTATTAACCTTAAAAACTAAACCGTCAATATCATAAGATAAATCAGCACGTTGATGACTCATTTTATTGTGATATTTCTCCACATCTTCAAAGCTTTTAGCTAAGAACATATTATCACTAATAGTAAAGCCAAATTCTTTAAGGGAACTCATTAATTCAAATTGAGACTTGGGGTTTATAAAATCTTGGGAATAATAACCAATACCATATGAATATAATTTTAAAGGCCTTTTCGCTACAACTTTTGAATCTAACATTCTAATGCTACCAGCAGCAGCATTACGAGGATTTGCAAAAGTTTTCTTACCATTTTCTTGCATGTATTCATTAAGTGCTAAGAAACTCTTCTTATCAAGTATAATCTCACCGCGAACCTCAAGCTCATCTGGAGGATTTTTCGTATTTAATTTTAAAGGTATATTTCTAATAGTCTTAACATTCTTTGAGACCTTTTCTCCCTGAACACCATCACCTCTGGTTACAGCATAATCAAATTCACCATTTTTATAAAAAATACTAATAGCTAAACCATCCATTTTTGGCTCACATTCAAGATCGATATCATATTCAATCTTTTCATAGAAATCTCTTAGTTCATCAAGGTTAAAAACATTAGCTAAAGAAGTCATTTTTTTCTTATGTTTTACTGTTTCAAAACCTTCTAAAATTTCACCACCAACCCTATCTAAAACTGAATTTTTAGGTTTGAATTCTGGATTACTACTGGTTAAATCTTCGAGTAGTTTAAAGAGTTGATCATAATCAGAATCAGTAATAATAGGCTTATCTAAGGTATGATAAAGATAGCTTTGATGATTTAAATAATTGGTTAATTGATCTATATTAGTTTTTAATTGTACTTTATCTAAATTATTAATATCTAGAGAAAAAAAATCTTTTGGATTCATTAAAAAGAATAAGTGGATAAGTCATTTCATGAGTGATATTTTATACTAATTTAGTAAAATTTTCATAAAAGAAAATTCATATGAAATTATATTATCTAATAGTTGCCTTGATAATAGCAAAGGAATATTATGATGTGTAGCTGTCCAAAGGGTTCTGTCGCAAACTTATCTAATGCATACAATATTTCCGCAATCAGCTATTTCTAGATACACTTATGCAGCTATAGCATAAAACTGATCCCAAACAGTCATCTTAGTAGCATTAATGTGCTGACCTTTTTTAATCATGTTAACCAACTCGTAACCTGCTATAGTAGATTCCATAGAATCCTATGATTTAAACCCTAGTATGGGTCGAATCAATATCTTTATATTTCTATGATCCTGCTCTATCAAATTATTGAGATACTTATTTTACCTTATCTCTATGCCATAAGTTAACCATATCTCAAGCAAAAACATAAAGATATTAATACTCAGCAAAGCAGCTTCATTAGCATCAGACTTACCTACCTTAACTTTCTCTGGTAAGCCATGTTTTCCAATGGTTTTCTTGAAGAATTTACGAGCTGCCTTTTCATCTTTTTTAGTAGATAGCATAAACTCTAAAGAATCTCCATCCCTGTCTAATGCTCTATATAAATATACCCATTCACCTTTATGCTTTACGTAAGTTTCATCCATCTTCCAACTTACATAAGCACCATATTTCCTAAACTTTTACTGAAAGTAACTTCTAACTCTTTAGCATATTTGATAACCCAACGATTGATGCTACTATGATCTACACTAATCCCACGCTCTTTCATTAACTCTTCTATATGCCTGTAGCTTAATGGATATGATAAATACCAACGAAGAGCTTGGAGAATTAGAATTTTTGTAAAGTGTCTATCTGTAAAATCTAACATATAAATATTGTAATTTAGTTATAGTTAATCCGATAGTTATTTGACAATAATGTTATAATATTTAAAAAAAATGTCATCATATAGCCAAGATTTCAGAGATATCGTAATAACTAAATATAGTTAATCTGATAATATTATACGATTGTCAGTTTGCGACAGTACCGTCAATAGTTGCAACAGTACCATAACTAATATCACATGCCTCTTAAAATTAGTACTTGTTACAATATCTTAAACAACAAATGCTTTAAAAGAAATAATACATGGCTAAACTGTTAATAACAGAACCGGTTAATGTAATAATCCATCGCGACATATACATTTTTTATATTCTAAAAAACAGAAGTCAAAAAGAATATCAAATCGTAAAAAATTAGATATTAAGAATAATTGATGGATTTTTAGAAAAAATTAGAAACCTTTAGGCATCGAAATTTTCAACACTGCTTGATTGTAAAGAAAGAGGTATACTAGCATCTATGGCTTCAACTACAGAATTAGCGGGTATGAAATTGATACAATCAATAACAAAAGAGATTGCTGCCTGAGCTATACCTAAACCAGCAACTCCTTCTTTATTATTTTCTTCACGCTCAGCATTGTAAGCTCCCATAGCACGACTAATTACGCCTAAACCGGTTTGTATTGAAAGTAATACACTAGCTTCATCTACCTTTCCTTTATTAAAAAGACTAGAATTCATTGGTATTACAATTGTCAACGTTATAGACATAGCAGTCCTATAAAAGGCATAAATAGCTTTCATACTCTTATCTGAACTAAAGACCATCAGCATTGCAACTATATTAGAAACGTAGTAACCAATTAATAAAATAGTATTAAACTTTTGGATCTCATCTTTAGAATCAAAATTATTAAACTTAAGCCCTCCCTTAACTACTACACAAATAGCACTAATACCCCTTATTATATTACTTAACTCAGTAATTCCTTGGTCTTCAGATTCAACATATGCTATACCAATATTTGCTAAATCAATAGCTATAAATATTGCATTAATACCTGTAGTTATATCACTTACTAGGTCATCTTGACCGCCTAAACTTGAATTATCTGAATCGGCTAAATAATCTGAACCAGAGTTATAGTTAATCCGATAGTTATTTGACAATAATGTTATAATATTTAGAAAAAATGTCATCATATAGCCAAGATTTCAGAGATATCGTAATAACTAAATATAAAGAAGGCCTAACAGACAAAGAGCTAAGTAATTTTTTTAATATAGATATCCGTACTACTAGATCTTGGATAAACTTATACGAGACAACTGGTGATTATAAATCTAAGCAAGGCTTGGGTTGCGGTAGAGTAGCAACCTTTACAGATAAGGAAGCGATAGAAAGCTACTTAAGAACATATCCAGATGCAATGGCTTTAGATATTAGAGAAGCATTAGCTCCTGAAATACCTAGAAGCACATTTTATGATTGTCTTACCAGACTTGGTTTTAGTTTTAAAAAAAGACACCTAAATATAAGCAAAGAAAAGAACAAGATAGGCAAAGTTTTATAGAGGTTGTTGAGACTATTGAACCTAACAAACTTGTATATTTAGATGAAATGGGTATGGATAATAAACAGTCTGTACTAAGAGGATGGTCTCTTGTTGGTAAACCTAGCTATGGTGAAGTTATTGCTTATCAAACTCAGAGAAAAAGTATAGTTGCTGGTTATAACTATTTAGAAAAGAAGATTATAGCACCGCTAGAGTATACTGGATATACAGATACTCAAATTCTTAATCAGTGGTTTGAAGAGCATTTATGTCCTGAGTTAATTCCAAAGACTACTGTTGTTATGGATAATGCTAGTTTTCATAAGTCTCCTAAATTGGCTAAAATAGCAGAGAAGTTTGATATACAGATACTATACCTTCCTGCTTATTCTCCTGATTTAAATCCTATAGAAAAAATTTGGGCCAATTTTAAAAGAATTTTAAGAAAAGTAAATAATTCTTTTGATAATTTATCTGATGCTATTACTCACGTCTTTAGCACAATATTATCAGATTAACTATATTTGAATTCGTTCATGAAATAACTAAAATAGAAAAAACTTGTGAAAAGTGTAAGTTCAATCTAACAAACTGTCAATCTTTGCAACAGAACCCGATAAGTTTGCGACAGAACCTAATTTATTTATATTTGAATTTCTTTGGGAATTTTTACTTATAACAATATCTAATATTCTTTGTTCGCATATAATATCTAATTTAAATTTAGCTCTTGTAATAGCTGTATAAAAAAGTTGCTTATTTAAAGCATTATTATCTAAGCTTGGTAATATTATTGCAACCTCATCAAATTCCGAACCCTGAGTTTTATGAATAGTCATTACATATACACTCTCATACTGAGGTAACGTATTTAAACTAAAGGTTTTCTCTTCTTTAGCATCAAAATATGCCCTTAACCTACCCGTTTGATCTGGCCAAATAATACCAACATCTCCATTAAATAACCCTAATGAATAGTTATTTTGAGTTATCATAATTGGTCTAGCCTTATAGTTAGAATTAATTTCCTTATTTAATAAGCTCTCAATCTTTTGATTTAACTGATCTGTACCAATTTCAATATTTTTATTAGCGACAAGTATTCTAAATTTTCTTAACTCTCTCAAGGCATCTTTGTGATTGTTACAGCTTTCTAAAGCCTTATATTTATTAGCATATATTTTTAAACAGTTAGCTAGTTTATTTAGATCATAGAAAGAAATATTTTGGTTTTTATATTTTTGAATATCAACATCTCCAACTAACACATCATTAGCTAGATTATTAATATAGTACTGTGAACGATAATTTTTTATTAACTTGGTAGCATATTCGGCTAAACTCCCATCTTGATAATTTATAAGATTTGCTAAAAGGCTTCCGGCCTCAACAGATGGAAGCTGATTAACATCACCAATTAAAACTAACTGGGTATTCTCTCCGATAGATCTTATTAACTTGATAAAAATATTAATATCTAACATCGATGCTTCATCAACTATAATCACATCGTAGGGTGCCTTTATTTGAGTATTATATTTTGTCTGATTTGAGTCTAATCGCAAGCCTAAAAAACGATGAATAGTCTGACCTTCAATATTTCCAAGATATTCCATCACTTCTTTATTTAAGCTGCTAGTATCTATGTTTTTTAAAGTATTATATAGAGATTCTGTGATTCTTTGTGCTGCCTTTCCTGTAGGAGCTAAAATTGCGATTTTTTGCATTTGATTAGATAACATTTGCATTGCCACCAGCATTTTTGCAACTGTGGTTGTTTTACCTGTGCCAGGACCTCCAGACACTATACTAAAACCATAGCTTAAACTTTTTTTTACTGCTATACGTTGTAAGTCAGAATCATTAGAGGCCTGAAATAATTTTAAGCTAATATTTTCAACCATATTATTATGATAATCACTAAGGTTAGGATAGCTTTTTGATTGAATAAAACTAGCTATTTCATTCTCAAATAACCATAGTTTTTTTATATATAATGAATCAAATTTATTAGCAAAATAAATTGGTAAATCTGTATAATCTAAAGAGTTTAATATATTTAAAATATCCGTATAACTAGGTAGAAAAAAACCTCCCTTTCTCTCTTCTAAATCTCCATCATTATTAAATATAACCTTATCAGCTAACTTATTTATTCTTATACAACTATGGCCTTTATGATATGCTGACATAAGTGCTAGAAGCAAATGAAACACCACATCCTCAACTATAATATCATTTTGATTTTTACTATTTTCTTTAGCTAAACCTCTTAAATTATTTTTCTTTAAAAGGATATTCATAACCTCTTGTGCAAAGAAAAAATCAATAGATTTAATATTTGCTAAATACTTAGAACATTCACGAAAACTTTTATATATCATTATCAGCTCCGTCAAACAACATACTTAATTTTTTAATAATCCTATAAGGAGGTTTGGCCTGATAGACTCCATAACCACTTTTCATACCTCGTAAATAAAAATAATATACCCCTCCAAAATGAGTATCAAAATTATAGTCTGGGATATTCTGTTTTAAATATTTATTTAAAGCAACACTATATATCAGATACTGTAAATCATATAAGCTATTTTGATTTTTAATCCTCATTGTCTGTTGATTATAATTACCAACCTTCTCTCCGAGATAATTTGATTTATAATCAGCAACATAAAATTTACCATTATATTCAAAAATCAAATCTATAAATCCATGCAACATTCCCAAAATTTTATAATTATCAAATCTCGTATAATCTAGTAACTCAGATGCTAAACCTAACTGAGAAAAAATACCTCGATACTCATTAAGAACCTTAAGAATCGCAGCTTTATAAAGCTTCTCATTCATTATTGGAAAATAAAATTCTGCCTCTTTGAGGGTCTTTGAGTTCAATAAATCTTTTAAACAAAATCTATTGTTAGTATTAATTTCAAATATATCAGAACTTAAACATTCAACTAACCATTCTTTTAATTTATCAAAATCTTCTGCTGCTACAACCTTGTATCTATTAACTTGTTCTCTTAAAAGAACATCATCTATTTCTCCAGTACTAAAATCCGTATGCTCTAAAACATTATGTAAAATATTACCTGTATCAGCTCCTCTTGGAGCTGTGAACCTGAACTCCAATTTGCTATTTAACTTTTGATTACTGGTAATATCATCTGTTTCATCATTTTCTTTATCTAAAGCAGTATTCTGAAACTTTGATTTAGAAATTTTTGAAAAAGATAACATTTCCCAATTATCATTTTTCAAATCTCTTATATCATTAGCCAATAAATCTTGCCGACTGATCTCTTCATTAATTTTTATAGCTAGAGAAATACTTTGAAAATCATTTATTTTAATTATTTGACTTTGATTAACTTGATCATTTGTAATCATTTCTATTTTATCTAACCAGTTATCTGTTTTTTGATAATTCAAAAACTGAGCCAATGGCGATTTTTCACTATTAGAATACTTAGCAACCCCGATATAACATCTATGCTCAGCTCTAGTTATTGCAACATAAAATAAACGCATCAACTCTTGCATAGTTTCTTGTTCAATTATTTGCTTTGTAGTATCACATCTACCTATTTTGTAAACTGCTTGCTTTTTTAAACTATCATAATATTTATTAACTTTATTTAAATTAAATTTAGATGTACTAACATAGCTTGCAAATGGTACAAAAATTACTGGAAACTCTAATCCTTTTGAACCATGAATAGTTATTATTTTTATTAGACTATCATCGCTTTCTAGCCTCAATTCACCCTCAGCATTAGAATTATTAACTATTTGCTGACGATACCATTTAATAAGTTGATTAGGGTGCTTATATTTGCTCTCTGCTACTTTGATAAGCTCTACTAAGTGTAAAATATTAGTAATAACTCTTTCTTTATTATTAGCTCTTAAATTAAAATTCTGATGAATCACCTGCATCATCATCATCATAAAGCCATAATTTTGCCATTGAGCGCGTAACACTTTTACTTGCTCTATCTTATCATCCCAAGCACTAACATCATCCTCATCCAAAAACTCAACAAAATCTTTTGCTGTAGATCCCAAAAGACTAGTAGCTAAAGCTTTTTTTAATAAAGCTTTATTTTCAAGTTCATTTACACCTTCCATTAGATTTAGTATTTCTATAGCCTCCTGACTTTGAAAAACATTATCTCTTTGACTTAAATAAACAGAGCTTAATCCTTTTGTACTTAACGCTTGCTGAATTATATTAGCTTGTTTAGAATTTTCAACAAGTATTGCTATTTCATCTTCTACTATAGATTTTGAATTCAAAACCCTGACTGTTTCATTGGCAACCCAATAGGAAAGTTTTTTATCAATATCTCCTTTTTTATCATCTTTTGAAGCTTCATAATAAAAATAATTTATTGGTTTGAGATTATCCTTAAACTCTCTCTGTTTTGCTTCGGTATATGCTGATGCTTTAACTGTCTGATAGTCAATACCTTCACCAAAAATATTTTTTGCAATCTCTCCTTCATATTTATAATTACTTTTATAAAATAGACGATTATATGCCTTTATCATTTCATAAGTTGAACGCCAATTTGTATCCATACTCCATTGGTTCTCATAAGAACAACTCTGCTTAGCCCTTAAATATATAAAAATATCTCCTCCTCTAAAGCCATAAATTGCCTGCTTAGGGTCACCAATCATGATAAATAATAAATTTGTGTTAATTACTGGATAAATCATATCTAGTATTTCATATTGTTGAGCATCTGTATCTTGAAACTCATCTATTAGCGCTACTGGATACTGAGTTTGTAATGTTCTAATTAAATCAGTCGAGCTTTTAACACTATTACAAAGTTTGGCGATTAAATCATCAAAATCTAAAACTGCTTTATCTTGTTTTGTTATGATGAAATTTTTACGGATTTGTAAGCATACTTCTTGGATAAATTGAGCTGCTTCTCTTTGCTTAATCTCTAACAGCAATTCTTTTAGCTCTTTAATACCTTTAAAAAGCGGTTTTATTTTAGCTCCTTTTATCTTATTACCGTTTGTAATTATAGATATACAATCAGGAAATGGGACATCACTAGGCAATTCTAACCATTTCAAAACTTTACTATACTCATCAACACGTTTACCTTGCGGCTCTCCCTTACCCACTTTAGATAAAAATTCATCAACAATACTTTGATTCTTTGTTAAAATCTCTAATTGATACTTTTTCTGGAGTATAAATTCATCAAAACTTATAGTTTGATCTGCAATTATTTGATAATTTGATTTAATAACACTAGCTAAACCATCTCTATCTAAGAACCTCTCTGGGGTATGTAAGCTATACAGTTTTAAATACTCATAATTAGTTTTATTATTATTTATATTTTTTCTAAAAAAATCTTCAACTATTTTTTGTAAGATATCAGAAGTGTCTACCTCCATCGAGATATCCATCTCCATACCACTAGCAAAAGCTTGTTCGCTAAGTATTTTTTTACAAAACCCATGAATAGTAAAAATAGCGGCTTCATCTATTTCTAAGGAAGCTCTTTTTAAGTGTAAATAATCACTCTTTTGCTCCTCTTTCTGCTCAGGTGTATAGCTAGCTAATTTCTCTCTTAATTTTGATTCTACCCTACCAATAATTTCTTGAGTAGCATCTTTAGTAAATGTCATCACAAGTATTTGACTGGGAAGCAACCTCTTCTCTAATAAAAGCCTAATATATAGTTCTGTAATATTATAAGTTTTACCAGTACCTGCACTTGCTTCTATTATATGACGGCCGGTTAGAGGAATTGTTTTTATATCTAAATTTTTCATCTTTTTTTCAACTTTTACTAAATTTAGTAAAACACACTTATTACTAATCGACTCTTATCTTAAATATTCTGCTAATAAATATAAAAAATAAAGCTATTGCAGTACCACTAAAAGTTTCTATCAAACGTAAACTAGCATTTAAAAAAGGCGAATAATCAGGCTGATATAAACCTAAGGCAACTATCACTCCAGCATTAGCACTACTCATCTTTATAGCATTATCAAGATGGAGACTAGCAGTAATAAAAACACTTATTGCTACAGTCAAAATCATAACATAATAATAATAGCCAATAATAGAAGTAAAAATAAATGCTGTAATACCGCCAATAACCGAACCCACAAATATTTGAAAAGCTGCTGAATATGAGTCTTTAACGCTTAATTGTAATATGGTTGAAACTGTAATTAAGCACCAAAAACCACCTATAATAGATTGCCCACGATGCAACAACTCTGATACATAAAAACCAAACAAAAAACATAAACATGCAGCAATAGCAATTTCAAAGCTTATGTATATGTTTTTATAAAGTGATCGCATATTATAATCTTTATTTCTAATCTTCATTTATTACCTCAAAAAAATCTTGGAAAATACCTGTACCCTCAAAATCATTGATAGAAGGATTCTCACTATAAAAAATCCTGAAATACTCATCTTTATCTAGTGCTTTATAGTTATTTTCATCTGAAATAACTCTATTCCATACTTCCTGTTGCTTTTTATCTGTATTGTGTTCACTAGTAAATAAAGCTTCAGCTAATGCTAAGTGGGCTAATTTAGGTTTCTTAATTAAGCATTGTGCTTCTCTTATATAGGATTCTAATATCGATATAGCCATCATATAGCTAATATTTCTAATCACAAATTCTTTAACTTCATTTTTTTCTAGATAGTAATAAATAGCTGAGATATTTTTTTGTTCCTTATATGCTACGATTAAAGCAGTTAAATATAATTCAAACTTATGTTTTATTCTAAGCTTTGATGGATTACATAGCATTAATTGATCATTTTTAATATAGCAAGATGTGCTAAGCTCATAGCCCAAAACACCAATCACTAAATATTCATATTTAAACTCACTAATCTTTGATTCTGTTACTAATTTACCTATACTCATGACTTCTAAATTTAACTCATCATCAGTCAATACTGAATCTGGAAATCTACCACTTAATTTATTTTTTTTGAGTGTTTGTTCAATATTTATGTTATTACTAAAATCACTAAATAAATTTTGCTTTAATTGATATCTATCAAGTGGTTTAATATCGAATGGTTCACTATCTTCAAGCTCCTCAAAATTATCTCCCAAATATAAGTCTAAACTATAATTTGCATACGCTTTTAAAGGATTATCAAAAATATTTACAAATTTTGGAACAGTTAAACTTTCTAATAACTTACTTTTATTATCATTAGAAGCTTTTATATTATAAAAATCTTGTATATCAGCCTTTAACAATTTTAACCAAGCATGATCATAACTTCTATATTTATCTGAATAACATTTAGGACTAAAAGCATGCAGTGGGAATTCTTTTATATCACTATCATTCCAGGCATAATTTTTTTGTAAATAATTAATAAATTCTTTCAATACTAAACTTGACTGCTGTTCTGAATTTGTCTTAACACTTTTACCTATATAACTAAAATATGAATTTGAACGTGCAGATAATATTGTTTCTAAAAATAAATACCTATCATCATTTCTCTTTGTCCTATCTCCAGATCTTCTACCAAGCCTAGCGATTAAATCAAAACTAATTGCGGTTTCTTGGCGTGGAAACTTACCATTGTTTAATCCAAGCATAGCAACTACTTTAAATGGTATGTTCCTCATAGGTGTCATTGAGCAAAATGTTACTTTACCATTTAGGAAATGGTTATTTATAATTGGCTCAGATAATTGCAAATTTAAACAATATCTAATCGTATATAAATCAACTTTTTCATCACCGATAATACCTTTCGCCTGATTAGTTGTTGTTACGATAATATCCTTTATCTTTTTTGCAATATATTCATCATCTTTAGCTACATTAAAAACATCATCAAACATTTTTAAAAGATAATCCTGCCATTTTGCAAAACTTCTAGTCTCTAAAAGTTGATTTGAATATTCAGCTAACCGTTCTAAAAGTTCATATAGCCCACCTAACTCAATTATTTCACTACCTTCGATAATTGGTACAGTTAAAAGACTATTATTTACAATATATTCACTATCACTATAACTAAATCCCAAGATTAATCTTCTTAAACCCCACGCCCAAGAAAAAACACCTCCATCATTACTATGATGAATACATGTCTGCTTAAGCCAATAGTGTATAGTTTCTAACTGGTTATTAGATATATTAAATTTTTGTTGAATTGCTGGGACGGTTAAATAATCTAATATTTTATTTACTTCAAAATTACTTTCTGGCAGCTGTAATAAATCCATAAAACTTGCAGCCAAAGGCTCAGAATCTAAAAGAGTTCTATCAGCTATAGAACAAGCTAATTTCTTATCATTACTATACCTTGAAAAAACACTATCAATATATGGAGAGTAATCTTCAATATTTGGACACATTACAAGGATATCACGAGCTTTAATACTCTCATCAATTTTTATAATATCTAATAGCTTATCATGAAGTATCTGAACCTCTCTAAGCGGGCTATGACAAGAATTAATACTAATCGTATTATCTTTTTGTTTACTATGATTATAACAATCAAGTTCTAATAAATTCCTTTGCAAGCTTACAAGTTGAGATTGCTTTATATTTTCCAGCTTTTTAGCATTTTCAAAAACTTCAAATTCTTGCTTAGCTGGAGTATCGATTAAAGTATTGATAAATTCCTTACCTTGTTGACCTAGATTTGCTAAAAGTGGTTGGGCTTCATAATCATCATTACCAAGCCAAGCAGATATATTTTTATTTTTCAAATCACCCCAATATTCACTACAAGGGTTAATATATAAGATATTTAGGTCAATATACTTAGCTAATTCAAATAGAAAATTCAAATTTCTTGGTGAAACAGTGTTTATCCCAAATAGATATATATTACTAGGCACATTTATTTTTTGTAAAGTTTGAATACTAAATTTGGTTATTGCTTGTTTTTGTATAGAGTGTGGAGTATAAGGGATTTCTAAAACTAACTTTTGCCATATATACCTCTGCCAATCTTCATCTTCTTCAGCCTTTATGTTTATATATTCTCCACTCTCCCATATTTCTAACCAATCACTTCGATATGATATATATTTCGAAAAAACTTCAGCGATTTTAGCTGATAATTGATATTTTTTTATATCACTATCTATATAATATTCTTTAAGTTTAGAATTTTCTAAATCACTATTTGATAATATTTTAAAAATCCTCCATGTAAGCGTATCTCTCGTATATGCTTTTTTATACTCTTGCTTGGCTGTTATTTCATAGCATATATCAAGGATATAACTATTTACCATATCATACTTTAGATTCATAGCTATACTACGGCTTTCAGCTAGCTGCATACTTAACCAATGCTGCATACCGCGACTTCCAACTATAAGTTGGGTTGGTTTAAATATATCTTTTTGTTCAACATCTAAAAGCTTAGACAATACTTCAACTAAGTACTCTAATTTATTTGAAGGATAGGTATATAATGCCATACTTAATTAACTAAAACAGTTATACTCAATATTTTAACAAAGTAGATCTATAAGAGTTAACTATAAGTATCAAATACTAAAATTATTATTTAAATTCAAAATGACTCTGCTTGTGCTTTTTGCCAAGACCTTTCAAAACTTTTAGGAATATCACCTCTTATCAAAGAATTCTCTGGAATAAAATCATATAGATCAAGATATGACTTTATTTCATTAACTGATATACGCTTCTTTAGATTATCAGGACTAACACTCTTAGCAGAGGTTAAACCCATAGCCCCAATTATTTCTGTACAAGATTTTATAGTTGCCTTATGGAACTTATATACCCGATGCATTTTCTCTTCAACTACCAATGCCTTAGCTAATCTATCATTTTGCGTAGCAACTCCTACAGGACAAGTATTATTATTACATTGGCGAGATTGGATACAGCCAACAGCAAGCATCATAGCTCTTGCAGAATTACAAGTATCAGCTCCCATAGCAAACAATCTAACCATATCAAATCCAGTAGCAACTTTACTACTAGCAATTATGCGAATATCTTTTCTTAGGCCACACCCAACTAAAGCATTATTAACAAAAATCAAACTATCCTCCAAAGGCATGCCTATATAGTTTGAGAACTCCAATGGTGCTGCTCCTGTGCCACCATCTGCTCCATCTACAGTTATAAAATCAGCTTTTATTCCAGTTTTTAGCATAGCTTTGCAAATTGAAAGAAACTCAACATGACTACCGATACATAATTTAAAACCAATTGGCTTACCCGCTGATAGATCTCTCAACTCTTTTATAAAATAACAAAATTCTTCAGGTGTTGAAAAAGCACTATGTGCTGGAGGTGATAAAACATCCTGTCCCATAGGCACATCTCTAATTTTTGCAATTTCTGGTGTAATTTTAGCAGCTGGTAAAACCCCACCATGTGCTGGTTTAGCGCCTTGAGATAGTTTAATCTCTATCATTTTTACGCTTTCTAAATTAGCTTTTTTAATAAATTTATCTCTTGAGAAATTACCATCTTCTGTACGACACCCAAAATATCCTGTCCCAATCTGAAATACAATATCACCACCTTGTAAATGATGCTCAGTTAAACCACCCTCACCTGTATTTTGATAAAAACCTCCTAATTTTGCCCCTTTATTTAAAGCCATAACAGCATTAGCTGATAATGCTCCAAAACTCATTGCTGAGATATTTAAATGTGATGCTATGTATGGCTTTTTACAGTCGGGTCCTCCAAATACAATACGGCTCTCAACTTCATCAATATGCTTAGGAATTAACGAGTGAGTTACCCACTCATAGCCTACCTGATTAATATCCTTCTCCGTACCAAAAGCAACTGTATCATTTACACCTTTTGCACGACGATAAATAGTAGAACGCTGTTCCCTACAAAAGGGTTTTTCACTCTCATCATCAGCTATAAAATACTGTTGAATCTCTGGACGCAAAAACTCTAAAATAAAACGCATATGCCCAACTATAGGAAAATTTCTTAAAATTGAGTGTTTTTTTTGCCTAACATCATAAATAGCTAATATAAATAAAGCTGTGATAAACGCTACACTAATCCAGATTGATGCTTTAAACAAAGCAAGTGAAAATAGAACCATTATTATAAAAATAGCTAAGCCAATATACCATTTACGACGTTCCCCAATATGCATACTAAATTTCCTTTGTTTTTAGTAAGATTCGAATATACTCTAGCATGTATTTTTTTAATATTAAATATTAATGTTATTAACAAATATTTATAATATAGTTAATCTGATAATATTGTGCTAAAGACGTGAGTAATAGCATCAGATAAATTATCAAAAGAATTATTTACTTTTCTTAAAATTCTTTTAAAATTGGCCCAAATTTTTTCTATAGGATTTAAATCAGGAGAATAAGCAGGAAGGTATAGTATCTGTATATCCAGTATACTCTAGCGGTGCTATAATCTTCTTTTCTAAATAGTTATAACCAGCAACTATACTTTTTCTCTGAGTTTGATAAGCAATAACTTCACCATAGCTAGGTTTACCAACAAGAGACCATCCTCTTAGTACAGACTGTTTATTATCCATACCCATTTCATCTAAATATACAAGTTTGTTAGGTTCAATAGTCTCAACAACCTCTATAAAACTTTGCCTATCTTGTTCTTTTCTTTGCTTATATTTAGGTGTCTTTTTTTAAAACTAAAACCAAGTCTGGTAAGACAATCATAAAATGTGCTTCTAGGTATTTCAGGAGCTAATGCTTCTCTAATATCTAAAGCCATTGCATCTGGATATGTTCTTAAGTAGCTTTCTATCGCTTCCTTATCTGTAAAGGTTGCTACTCTACCGCAACCCAAGCCTTGCTTAGATTTATAATCACCAGTTGTCTCGTATAAGTTTATCCAAGATCTAGTAGTACGGATATCTATATTAAAAAAATTACTTAGCTCTTTGTCTGTTAGGCCTTCTTTATATTTAGTTATTACGATATCTCTGAAATCTTGGCTATATGATGACATTTTTTCTAAATATTATAACATTATTGTCAAATAACTATCGGATTAACTATATCTCCAGAAGAAAAATAATAAGTACCTTGATGATTTTCAATAATTATCTCTCCTATTTCAGATAAACCTTTATATTTACAATTATTAAATTCTTTATCTGCTAAGGCTAATGAAAACTCCTTATCTATAAGATAATTAAATTCTTCATAATCTTTTTTAAAGAAAGAAAATCCTTGGCTAACAAATATAGCTAAATCTTCTCTTATTTGCTTTATTAATTCTATAAGTAAATTGGTTCTATTTGCATGTCTTTGAGATTCTAATTTAATTGAAGTCCATTTTTTTGTGATACTATCATTATTTTGCATATTTACATTCAAACCAAATCCTATAAATAGCTTAGCTTTATCATTAATTTCTGCTGAAATATTAACTAATACCCCTGCTATTTTTTTATCTTTAATAAAAATATCATTTGGCCATTTTAGTTTAGCAATTAAACCTAATCTATTTAAAACTTTTGTAATACTTATAGCTATGACTAAAGATAATCCATTTAATTTAGATATGTCTAATTCAATTGTTTCAATCAAAGTACAGTAGATATTTTTGCCAAATGGTGAAATCCATTTTCTATGAAACCTTCCAAAACCATCAGTTTGGCTTTCTGATATAAAAATTGCATTATTATAATAATTTTTATAGTTTTTTATAGCATATTTAGAGGTTGAATCTACCGAATAAAAATAATTTATATTTTCAAAAACTTTTTCTAACTTTGTAACATCTATAAAATCTAACTTCTCATCAAGTAAATAACCCACTTTAGGATTGGAGAATATAGTTATTTGATAATTATCTTTCAGATTTTTTATATTTTTTGATACCGCAGCTCTTGATATTCCTAATGCTTCACCTATATCTTGTCCACTAACATAGTTTTGATCATTTAAAAAACTTAAAATTTGCTGTTGAGTTTTATTCATAAAACTTATTTTATATAATTATGAGCTATTATTAACATTATATAAAATAATATATCTATTCATAATATTATTATAGAAATAGTTAATTAAAAGAGTTATTTTTCATAGTTTGATATATTCCCAAAGTACCTATTACTCCAAGTATCACCAATATCAAAGTATAAAATGCCAAACCTGTAATACCGTGCCTGGCGACAAACATACTTGCAAATAAAGGTGCTGCTCCACTAATACCATTACCAATACTATAACTAATAGCACACCCCGTTGCTCTCCACTCTTTATCAAAAACTAATGAAAAAAATGGTGAAACTGATCCTTGAATAGCAGCCATTATCACAGAAAAAAAGAAAATAGCTAAAAAACTTATAAAAAAACTATTAATTTTTATCAGAATTATTAATGGATAAAATAATATAACTAAAGCTATTAAAGATATGTATAAAACTTTTATATGACCGTATTTATCAGCAATGTACCCAAATGTAGGGTATAAGATACATGCAAAGAATAATATAATACTATTTAAGAATAAAGCCTTTATCTCACTAACATTTTGATACTCAACTTGGTAGTTCACAAGATATGTAAAAACCATATAGTAAAGAGAAGCACACATACAGGTTATAAGAGATACAATAATTATCTGCTTATACTGTCTAATTATTGCTTTTAATAATCTAGATTGAGGTTTTTGTTTTGGTGGCTGGTGAGAATAATTTTCATTTCTATTTAGATATAAATAAATTACAAAAAGTACACCACTTAAAATAAAAGGTACTCGCCAAATTAACTGATTATGATTTTCAAAAATTAGCTGTGAAAACGTACCTACTAATGATGCTAAAAGAAATCCAACTGATGAAATTGAAAAAATAATTCCAACAGATAAGCCAGGTCTAGTTTTTGAATCACTAACCCCTAAAGTTATAAGTGTTGGAAACTGTCCGCCAACAGATAAACCTTGTATAATTCGCAAAAGGATTAATAAAATAGGAGCTAATATACCAATACTAGAATAAGTAGGAATAAAACCTATCAATACTGTTGATATACCCATTGAAATTGTACAAATATTAACTACATAAGCATAAGAAAAAATATCTGCAAGATAGCCTAAAATCAGAGCACCAAGAGGTCTGATAAATGTACCTATAAAAAATACTGAAAAAGTTAATACCAAAGATAACTGATGATTTTTTGAAGGGAAAAAATTCAAAGCTATAAATGTAGCAAAATATATATATAATGAAAAATCATACCATTCTAAAATATTTCCATAAGATATCTTTAGAAAAGATATTATCTTATTATTCATACTAAAACATACTTCGTAAAACTGCAACTAGATCAGTATAACTAATATAGTCAGATATTTATATATTAGTTTTACTCTAACTAATCGACCTCTGTTGAGAGCTAGAAAGAGCATCAACTGGTTATATAGTTAATCCGATAGTTATTTGACAATAATGTTATAATATTTAGAAAAAATGTCATCATATAGCCAAGATTTCAGAGATATCGTAATAACTAAATATAAAGAAGGCCTAACAGACAAAGAGCTAAGTAATTTTTTTAATATAGATATCCGTACTACTAGATCTTGGACAAACTTATACGAGACAACTGGTGATTATAAATCTAAGCAAGGCTTGGGTTGCGGTAGAGTAGCAACCTTTACAGATAAGGAAGCGATAGAAAGCTACTTAAGAACATATCCAGATGCAATGGCTTTAGATATTAGAGAAGCATTAGCTCCTGAAATACCTAGAAGCACATTTTATGATTGTCTTACCAGACTTGGTTTTAGTTTTAAAAAAAGACACCTAAATATAAGCAAAGAAAAGAACAAGATAGGCAAAGTTTTATAGAGGTTGTTGAGACTATTGAACCTAACAAACTTGTATATTTAGATGAAATGGGTATGGATAATAAACAGTCTGTACTAAGAGGATGGTCTCTTGTTGGTAAACCTAGCTATGGTGAAGTTATTGCTTATCAAACTCAGAGAAAAAGTATAGTTGCTGGTTATAACTATTTAGAAAAGAAGATTATAGCACCGCTAGAGTATACTGGATATACAGATACTCAAATTCTTAATCAGTGGTTTGAAGAGCATTTATGTCCTGAGTTAATTCCAAAGACTACTGTTGTTATGGATAATGCTAGTTTTCATAAGTCTCCTAAATTGGCTAAAATAGCAGAGAAGTTTGATATACAGATACTATACCTTCCTGCTTATTCTCCTGATTTAAATCCTATAGAAAAAATTTGGGCCAATTTTAAAAGAATTTTAAGAAAAGTAAATAATTCTTTTGATAATTTATCTGATGCTATTACTCACGTCTTTAGCACAATATTATCAGATTAACTATATAAAGCATTCATTCGTAAATGAGCCCACTTATAAAACCTTGGACTCAAAAATAAATAGTAAGTATTAAATGAATATTAGAAAAATAATACATGACTTAAAAATATCTCCATATGAAACTCTAAATACATATACCCTTGCACTCAATCACATAAGGCATACTGGAGCAGAAAAACTTACGCAAAAAATTTTTTGCATATATTAATGATTTAAGCGGATGTACATTGTTTATTGTAGAATACAATGATGGTAGCTATGGCATGATTCATTTAAGACCCGAAGACTTAGAGCTTAGCCATTACCAAAAATATTGGAAACATAGATCTTGGAAATATGAACTAGACCCTTTTGCTGAAATAAAAGAAAAAATTTAGCTTTAGAAAGAGAAGCCATACAAGTAGTAAAATCATTAAATATAAATATCCGGAGATATATTCTTGTTCAATCTGAATTAAACTATAATAGCGATATATCTCAATTAAATATTACAGGAATATATACAGATAAAAACTGGAGGTTTTTTGTTCATAATTTAGCAGCAATGAATGGAGAATATGACTTTAAGGAATTATGATGGCGTAATTGGTCATATTTCTCCTCTTTAATCCCAGAATATAGCTAGTTTTCTTACTATATAGATATTATTATTAAATAATTTTTGTACACTCTGTTTTTTTAAAATATAACCTTTAAAAATTCAAAGATTTTCTTGTTCCTAAGGTTTATCTTAGTTAACTTTATGCTATTATCTTTCAATATTCACTACTATTGGGGTTTATTATGAATAGAGAGTTTTTTATAATAATTTTTTCTCTTTCAAATCTAGTCATTGCATCTGTATTAATTAGGTACTCTGAAGTAGGCCCAATAGCAAGCTTTGGCTATAGACTATTATTACCTTGTGTTTTTCTTTATTCGTTTCTCGGTTTCTCTAAAGATAAAGATGAGAAAAAACTATCAAAAAAAGCATTAAATATTGCTGCTCTTATCGGTTGTTTCTTAGCACTAGATTTAACATTTTTTAGCATATCTCTTATTTACACTTCAATTGCAGAAGCAACTCTTCTAACAAACCTCTGTCCTTTTATCACAACTTTTATAGCTATTATATTCTTTAAGGAAAAAGTACCATTAAAGTATTATATCATTCTCTTAATTGCTTTTTGTGGATTGCTATTATTAATGAGTCAAACTGGTATCAGCGTCAAACATCTTTTAGGAAACTGGCTAGCTATTATCTCAGCAGTATTTTATTCCTTATTTATAATCCTATCTAAACAGTTAAGAAATTCCTGCTCAACATTTAGAATAATGTTTATAGCATCGCTAAGTGGTTCTATAATCCTTTTTACGCTTGCAATAATTTTTAAAGAGCAAATACTTCCAACAACCCTTCAAGGCTTTATTATCCTAGTATCTATAGCATTGTTTGGGCATCTTCTAGGCAATATACTTTATATTAGTAAAATAAAAAATATTTCATTAACTATGAGCTCGCTTGTATTACTAGTAGGTCCTATTTTTGCTCTATTTTATGGTTATATATTATTTAGAGAAACATTCTCTATACAGCAGTTTATTGGCATGTTTCTTATAATAATATCAGTATATTTAGGCAAAAAAGTTTTAATTATAAAAAAATAATATAATTACATTTTCAATCATCTAAAACATAAATATTCTTTTAAATACCTATAGCTCTAGTACAATTTTCATCAAGAAAAAACAATAATCAAGTAGCGCTTGATAAAAGCCATATAGAAAATAAACTATAATTTAGATAGAATTGTAGCATAAAATTTATTTTCATAAATATATATAAAATTACAAGGAATAAAACTATGATGAATGATAACTACTTGTTAGATAACTATGAAAGACCCAAGTTAGATACACCTGATGGCAGTGGAAAAGTATTGTTACACTCCTGTTGCGCACCATGTGCTGGTGAGGTAATGGATGCATTAGCTGCTTCTGATTTAGAGGTTACAATTTTCTTTTATAATCCAAACATCCACCCTACTGAAGAGTATATGATTAGAAAAGAAGAAAATAAAAGATATGCTGATAAACTAGGCATGGCTTTTATTGATGCTGACTATGATAAAGATAATTGGTTTAATCTTGCTAAAGGTATGGAGGATGAACCTGAAAGAGGAATTCGATGCACTATGTGCTTTGATATGAGGTTTGTAAAGACAGCTGAATATGCTGATAAACATGGATTTTCTCTTATATCTAGTACATTAGGAATTTCTAAATGGAAAAATATGGAACAAATAAATACATCTGGTAAAAAAGCTGCCTCACTCTTCAAGGGAGTTAAATATTGGGACTTTAACTGGAGAAAAAAAGGTGGTTCTTACAGAATGTTAGAAATATCTAAAAATGAAGAATTTTACCAACAAGAGTATTGTGGTTGTGCCTATAGCCTTAGAGACACCAATAAATGGAGAGTAGAAAATGGTAAAGAAAAAATAAAAAGAGGCATTAAATATTACTCCAACTAATAGTTTAATAATCTATTATCAGTTTTTTCAGTTAAATATTAATCCTTCTCTTATAAGATACCTCCAAGTTCCTAGATCTCTTAAAGAGGTTTTTTGACGGGCATTAATCTCTATTGTTTCTAATTGAACTCCTTTTGTTTCAGGCACATATAGCTTAACCACTAACAAAGATATAACACAAAATATAGCAAATATAAAAATAGTTCCTGACATCCATACTATAGTAATTACACTTAGCGTATAATCACCTATAATCAAATTAAACATCCAGTTTGACAATGTATAGTTAATCTGATAATATTGTGCTAAAGACGTGAGTAATAGCATCAGATAAATTATCAAAAGAATTATTTACTTTTCTTAAAATTCTTTTAAAATTGGCCCAAATTTTTTCTATAGGATTTAAATCAGGAGAATAAGCAGGAAGGTATAGTATCTGTATATCAAACTTCTCTGCTATTTTAGCCAATTTAGGAGACTTATGAAAACTAGCATTATCCATAACAACAGTAGTCTTTGGAATTAACTCAGGACATAAATGCTCTTCAAACCACTGATTAAAAATTTGAGTATCTGTATATCCAGTATACTCTAGCGGTGCTATAATCTTCTTTTCTAAATAGTTATAACCAGCAACTATACTTTTTCTCTGAGTTTGATAAGCAATAACTTCACCATAGCTAGGTTTACCAACAAGAGACCATCCTCTTAGTACAGACTGTTTATTATCCATACCCATTTCATCTAAATATACAAGTTTGTTAGGTTCAATAGTCTCAACAACCTCTATAAAACTTTGCCTATCTTGTTCTTTTCTTTGCTTATATTTAGGTGTCTTTTTTTAAAACTAAAACCAAGTCTGGTAAGACAATCATAAAATGTGCTTCTAGGTATTTCAGGAGCTAATGCTTCTCTAATATCTAAAGCCATTGCATCTGGATATGTTCTTAAGTAGCTTTCTATCGCTTCCTTATCTGTAAAGGTTGCTACTCTACCGCAACCCAAGCCTTGCTTAGATTTATAATCACCAGTTGTCTCGTATAAGTTTATCCAAGATCTAGTAGTACGGATATCTATATTAAAAAAATTACTTAGCTCTTTGTCTGTTAGGCCTTCTTTATATTTAGTTATTACGATATCTCTGAAATCTTGGCTATATGATGACATTTTTTCTAAATATTATAACATTATTGTCAAATAACTATCGGATTAACTATAAGTTAATGTCACAGCAAAATCTGTATATTGCTGGACTCTTCCTTTACCTATACTCTGTTGATCATCTTCATACCAGTTATTTATAGCATCATCATTTAACCAAATATCTATCTATTTAGGGATTAATTATATTCACTCCAATTAATTACTTTATGCTTCTGTTTAAGTACATGCCAGCTTTTTGATTTAGCATATATTTATGGGGCATTATAATTTTAATTTGTTTTACCTCTAAGTAATCTAAATATCAAAAGTTATTCAGGCTACTAATTTACAGCTCATAGGTGTTATAAGAAACAACGCCTTTAAAATATAGAAATTATAGTTGATTTATAAGAGTTATATCATCTGATCGCATGCATTATTAAAAGCGCTTGTAACCATATTAACAAATTTATAATCATTACCTTTATCATATGATATTTCCCAAGTCATAGCTCCACCATATTGTGACTGACCGCTTAATGCTTGGTAATTTACGCACATAGATTTATACGGAGTTTTTGCATCGGGTCCATTAAACACTGTTGCACTTCCTGCAGCTGGGCCAGTTGCAGGCTCTCCAGCAACTATCTTAGTTACTTTAGGAGTTACTTTTTCTAGTGCATAATAGCTATTTTTGATAAATCCTGCACTAGTTTCATCATAACAGTCAGATCCTTGCGAGCATATATTACCTTGTGAATCTACATAATTTCCACCAGTGTTATACTCTTGAACAAATAAATAATTAAATAGTCCTTCATCAATAGCTTTTTTATATACTTGCTGACTACCAGTATTTACGTAATCTAGCTTACCACCGACGTTAACTACTTGTGGTGCACCTGATATAATAATATCTGACTTTTGCTTTTTCAAAGCTTTAATAAAAGTTTCCAATGAGTCTTGAGTAACATCAGCTGGGACGCCTTCTAAGTCAAAATCAATACCATCAAAACCATACTTATCTAAGAATGCTACAGTTTTTTGTGCTAAAGCATCATAATCAGCATTTGCACCAGGATCATAAGTATTGTTCTGTCCTCCAACAGATGCTAATACATATTTCAAATGATGCTTACTCTTAGCTAAAGCTACATCATTCTTAATTTTTTCAATATAAGTTGGGTCTGATGCTTTATTATTCCATGTAGTATAAGGAAGGAATACATCACTAGTAAATTTAATATCACTATTACCTTTAATCTCAACAAATGATGGTAATATAATATTATAACCCTTCTGAGCAGCTACTGATATTGTTGGGGAATCATTCCAGCTTACCGGCATATATGCTGCTAAGACTAAATCATCTTTAGCATATTGTAATTGATCGTCACCTATAATTTTACCATTTTTAATTGTTAACGATGGAGCTACATATTTTATACCATCAACATCGTATGAATCTGATTTAAGTGTAAATTCACCTATTGAAGGTACTTGTATAGTATTACTACCAGAATTAATAATTACTTGCTGGCTATATGATCCACTATCGTTAAATAGAGTCGCATTTAATATAGAAGATGGTTTAGCTCCAGCAGAAAATGAAACATTAAAAGAAATATCAGATTGCTGAACTGGCTTCTTAGTAAAAGTCACATTTAAATTAATAGTGCTTGTTTTTATTACATCAATATTTTTTGGATTTGGAGTTCCAATATAGTAATTTTGTACATCGCTAGAAGATATAACTGGATCAACACTAAAACTATGCTGCCCTTTTGCTAACGATAGAGCTTTGGGAGAGAATACATTAATTATATGTTGTTGTTGATCTATTTTTAATGGATAAGATTTTACATCTGAAGGTAAACCAGCTGTAGTTACATTAACAGTTGCTGATATTATACTTCCGCATTTAACCCATGTATTTGGTATTCCTGGAGCATCTGCTGTCCAATATGAATCTAATAACTCATAAATATTACCTTCATATTTTACAAAAGCTCCCTTACTATAGCCACCCCAATGTCCTGGACCATTTGGAACAAAATCTTCAATAGTTGATGGTTCTGGATCACACTTTCCTGGGGTTGGAGGAGGCGTAGGTTTAGTATATTTTAAAGGTATTGAAGACGTATTTTGATCTACGGTAATACTTTCAGGAGTTATATTGCCAACTTTAGGATCTATAGAAACCTTATACGTTGTAGAGCCATCCTTATCGTATTCAAGAGTTATTTGAGAGTTATTCTTACCTGAGACAGTATAACCATTACTACCTTTAAAATTTATCATAGTACCTTCAGGAATATCATTAGCAACAGATATAGTAACGGTAACTTTTTCTTGAGGGGTAGGACTTGGACTAGGTCCTGCCTCTTTCCAAGCAGTTTGCCAAGCCCATTTATTCCCTTTAACTCCTGGCTCATATAACTTATTACCACCTGAGCACCAACCAGCTACTAAACACTCATAACTAGCACCTAAATTAGTAACAGTATCACTTTTGCTATATGAACCGTTTAACTGCCATTGTCCTTTATCTACAGCCCAGGCATTTGAACTAATTAAGCAGATACTCAATGCACTTCCTAAAAGTTTTATTTTATTATTCATTTGCTAACCTTTTTAATTTTAATAAAACATCTAAAATAAATATTTTACTTACCACATATAAATAGAATCTAAATTATAAATACTAATTAATAATTAATTATAAAACAAGAAATTTTACAGTAACAAATAACAATCTTAAATTTATGAAAAAAACTATAGATACTATAGATACTATAGATACTATAGATACTATAGATAGTTTGAAATATTAATGTCTAAAATACTATTAAAAGCAACTTTGTTTCTTAACCCCTATGAGCTGTAAATATAACATGAGACAACACTAGACTAGTAGTAAATTCTTGAAGCCTTATATTTAAATAATTTGTAGGCAGTTCTGGAATATATGATGCTTATTTGAGATTTAATAATGGTGCCCGGGGCCGGACTCGAACCGGCACGAGAGTTAAGTCTCGAGGGATTTTAAGTCCCTTGTGTCTACCAATTTCACCACCCGGGCAGTATGGAGGCTGAGGCCGGAATCGAACCGGCGTCTAAGGCTTTGCAGGCCTCTGCATAACCATTTTGCTACTCAGCCACTAATGCAAGAGTATGGAGCGGGAAACGAGGTTCGAACTCGCGACCCCAACCTTGGCAAGGTTGTGCTCTACCGCTGAGCTATTCCCGCTTTATAGAGACATATATTACCCTATTTTATAAGGTTGTCAATAGGGATATGCGCTTTAATTTACAAGAATTACATTTTTTAAGAAATTTAGATTTTTTTTACTATTTATTTACCACAAAACTAATTTTAAAAATATTTTGAATATCATTTATTAGTTTAATATTAACTTCTTTACTTAAATCAACATTCCCATTGTTTTTAATCGGACTATGCCTTTTAAGAATCTTAACATCATTAAATATCATATTTAATAGGGACACCTCATTAACAGGCTTATACGCTCTTATATTAATGCTTATATTTTTAGGATTTTGGAGAAACATTGCAAACGACGATAATAACTGTTGTAAAAACTTATCTTGCTGTTGTACTGCAAAAAGTTGTAATAAAGCTCCATATGATCCAAGTATTTGTTGTGAAGTAGTATTTGGGTCTTTATTTATATATCTAGCAATTTTCTCAAGTAAGCCATGGTTTACAAAACCAATATTAATATCTGTCAGACATAGCTGATTAGTGCAATTATATAAATTTTGCTGATCTTCTGCTCCAACCCCCATATAAGGTAATAAATCTAACTTACCATCAACCTTTGCTTTAGTACTTGAAGTTAGACTTGCTAAATTATCCATTTCAATATCTAAATCAGTAGTATAATCTGAACCTTTATAACTATGATCCGAAGCAACTGCTATATTAATGTTTTTCTTATTAAGAATAGAGAAAACCTGCCTAATTGGCGAACCTTCAGGAAAAGAATTTATATTAAAATTTAGCATTAATTTTGAATCTATTGAACTTGATTTAATATAGGCACTTTTTAAAACTTTATTAGAACCATTAGATATTTCTTTTATCTTTGTACCCTCAAAATCAACCCCTTCAGTGATACTACTGTATTTAAGATAACTTTCTGAACCAAGCTTACCATTAACATTTATATCTAGCTGTCCTGGTACTTTACCCAAGTTACCATTAACATCTAGATATAGTGTTTTCTTATATTCTTTACCAAGATACTCTGCGATAACCTTTTTTATAATTTCTGAAAAATTAGCGTCAAAATCTAATTGCTTTATTTCCGAATTCATCAAGCATTCTTGTAAGCTAGCCAAGAAATCCATATCCACATTAATACCAGCAAAATCAACATCTTTAAATTCAATATTTTCTTTAAAGAATTCCTTTTTCTCTACTGTTGAGTCTAATTTGAAAGTCACAACATTATCACTATGATTATACTTAAACTGAAAGTTATAAATCCCTTGACCTAGAGTGTTCAGAATAATACTAAACAAATCATTATTACTAGATAATTTCTTCGCACTAGTTTTTGAACTAATAATATTACTATTAGCAATTGATGGAGCTAAATTGGCAATACTTAAACCAGCCACTTTTATGACAAAATCTTTATTGACTTGACTATTAATATTCAAGCCAACCAAAGTTAGTTTATTTATTGATATATTAGGGTTTTGCAATCCTTCACTTATTATCAAAATATCTGAAGCAACTATATTACCTTGACTATCTCTATTAACTTTTCCAATCGTTATTTGTGTTTGGAAAGGAAATAATGAATCAAGATTACTTATAATAATACTTTTAACACCATATGACTCTTGATTACTTAGACTATGTATTGGAATAGTTTCTGCGGCATATAAATTTGTAGTTACTAAAGTAGCAGTACAGATTGAAGTCAGTAGAAATATTTTTTGCAAACGCATTTTACCACCCTTTTTTAATTTATTTTTTCTAATCTTAGGTATTCTAAATCCTTCTTACGTAAAGAAAAAGCACCACAATTAGTCTCAAATGCTACAGGGCCACCTAAAATTGACTTATTTGTAACTGTCATTTGCTGACCTTCGATAACACCCATAGCAATTATTTTATCTTTAAAAGCTACTGGACAACTCTCATGAAAACCTTTAACAATAAATTTGTCATTTTTCTTATAACTCATAACAAAACCCTATATATTTATACAACTATTAATTATAATCTTTTTTAGTATAAAATTAATAGATTAAACTCTTAGTTAGTTTAAAAAAGCTATTATAAAACAATAATTATGAAAGATCTCTCCAAATTTAATGCTCCAAAAAAGACAAAAGCAAATATTCAGCAGGAGTCAAAAAAAGGCAACCCTAGCAAAAAAAAGAAGTTGTTAATTATGGCAATCATATGCTTATTGGGTATTGCTATAACATCTAAACTTATAAACAAACATCTTAAAAAAGTAAAAACTGAAACGGAAAAATCAAACATAGAATTGCAAGCAAAAAATGCTGATACCACGCACAAAGATAGTGATCAAAAACCTGAGTTTTCAAGTAAAACACCTAATAATAAAATGGTTTTTACATTTTATGATAATCTCAAACAAGAAAGTGTAGTGGTAAATGTAGAACCACAAGCTCAGAGAGCTCAATATAAATACACATATATATATCAGGTAGCTTCATTTAGAAATATGAATGAAACTACTTACTACAATCAAAAATTAGAAAAAGTCGGACTCAAACCAGAATTCAAACGCGTTGGTGACTGGATTAGAATGTATATAGGTCCATATGATAGTAAAAGAGCAATGGCTCCAGATATAATAAAACTGCAAAAAATAGGTCTAAATGGCGGTTTTCCTAGAGAAGTTAGTCGAACCAAAATTGAACCAAAAAAAGATGATGTAAATTCAAAAAATCAGCCACAATCTAACGATAAACAAGAAGGTGCGTAAACTAAAACTTGTTTTTTAACTCACGTAGCTTTATAAACATTTCTCTACCTAACGAATGCTCAGGTAGCTTTTCAGAAAGGGCTTCGTCATCGATAGACCTAATAAAAATATTAAATTTACTCTCTTCGAGTAAGTCTACAATAGGCTTCTCTTCAGCAGGCAACTCTGCAACTCTATTTCTATAATAATTAAAATAATTATCTTCAGGAAGAATACTTAAAGCAAAATCAAGATTTCCCTGCCAGTAGTCATGTGCTGGATATGGTCTAATGTCACCATCCAGTTTACTAATTTTTTTTAATGAATCGTATAATTGTTTAACATCTGCCGTTTCAGCATGCACACCACCCACGCCAGCATTAAACAAAGTATCTCCACAAAATAATGCTCTCTCATTTTCAAATAAAAAACTAATATGATCTGCTATATGCCCGGGGGTATACATTACTCTAAAATTAGTAAACCCTAGATCTATATAGCTACCATCTTTCACATAAATATCCGGTTTAAATAATTCATTATCAGTATAAGCATATATTTTTACATTTGGATATAGCTCACGTAATTTCTTAACCCCTGCAATATGATCACCATGTTTGTGCGTAATAAGTATAGCCTCAAGTTCCAAATCATTCTCTCTGATAAAATCATCAAAAATATTAGCCTTTAATGGATCAATTACTATAGCCTTATCATTATCATATAATAAATATTGATAATTTCTTAAACTATTATTCAAAAACCATCTTTTAATCTGCATATAAACCTCTAATTAATTATCTCTATAGACCAATCTTGCTTCTGATAAATCCAAACCTGCTACATCACCGTTTTTTATAAAAAACTTACATAAAATATGTGAATATTTTTTCAATTCAGTGGAAGATAAAAACTCCTTGATATTTCTTTCAATATAATCATAAATCATTTTAAAGCTATTATTATCTGACTTAAGCATTGCCAAATTCAAAAGTGCCAAAATACTATCGTAATCATGATTTCCTCTATTTAAAACTTTGTCATATAACTTACTAATAGGCATACTAAAAGCATTAACGTACAGCTCCAACATTTCTACTGAAATATTATCATCAACTAACTGTTTTTTAGCTATCTTGGTAGCCATAGCTAATTCACCCAACTCTACTAATTGTTCTAAATACACTCTAGTTAATCGCTCTGTCGCATCTGATTTATTATAAATATCATTTAACTTAACACTATCGCCAGCTTTTCTTAGAGAGAAAATTATTAACCTTTCTTCTAAATTCTCATTTAAATAAACATCATATTTCTCTAAAATCTTAAGAGCAAAATCATCATCATCATCAGCAAGAGCAATCTTAGCAGCTAAATTCACTATGTTAGGCATAAACCTAATATTATTTTTTTCCAATAAAATAGCTATTTTTGTTTGAGCTTCTGTAAATTTTTGAACAAGAAATAGTTTATAAGCCTCAAAAAAACTATATGAAATACTTTTGTTATCAATTTGTTTTAAAGTTTTATCAAGCTCTTTAATATCCTTATCTGCCACAATGACACTTAACTTTCTAAAAATCAGATAATCCTTTAAATAATTAGGCGTTAGTTTGAGTATATTTGAAATACTAAGTTTTTTTATAAATCGATTATTATCTAAAGATATATCAGCTATAAGATCAGTAAACCTCTCTTGCTTATCAACAGTGAATATCCTAATTAACCAACTAAAAGCCCTATATGGAAAATATAAAACTAGCTTAATAAATTTAATACAAAATACTAATAGAAAAAACAAGGCAATTATTATAAATATAAATGCTACGAAATTCATTTTGATGGTTTTATCAGCTAAAACCAACATAATATAACCATGATAGCTCGAAGCCCAAACACCGACAATAGTAGCTAAAAGTACAGCTATTATGAGCTTAAAAATTTTTATCATTTTTCACCCCCTATTTTGCTGAAATTATTTTTAGCCAAACTTAGTTTACTACCTAATAATTCATTCTGCTGCTTAGATAGCTGCTGAATAAGCTTATTAAGGTTATTATTTATTTCATCAAACTGCTGAGCTTTAATATTTTGTATAGTTGTTTCCAAAGTTTTAGCATTTTGATTTTGAACAAAATATTTTTTCACAATTACTAAAATATTTGCTTTAGCTTTACTAATAGAATCTTTATCATTTGTATACATAGCACTTTGTAACATAATCAAAGATCTATATAATCCATCAGATACAAATTGCTTTGCTAATTTTGTCGGAACAAGAGTCTGATCTTTTGGAATATTTTGAATATCTACAATTAAACTTAAAAATTCTGTATATTTATTCTTTGATTTACTAAGCTTTTCAGAATATAGACTCTGTGGAGTTATATATTCAAGTTCACCAACTTGTTGCTGTATATTGATAAAATCTTTAGCTATAGTATTCTTAGAAATATATTTTTTAAAAGCAGTTTTTATGTCTTGTCGATCACTAGCACTTATAGTTGCGACATTACTCGCACTAGCCTTATCAAAAGCAGTATCCACTAAATCATTTGCCCTTTGTATATCTCCATTAAAAATCACTATATCTTTAGCTAACACTAAATAGTCAATAGCAGATTGAATATTAGCCACGCTCATCTGTATATATAAGTCTTTTGTGGGTACTGCCACTTGACTATTTAGCATATTTACTTGAGACTGAAGAGCCTTAATATTATTGATTTGAGAGCTGTTTTTTGAGCTCATATCTACAAGCATATTTTCTTGCTTATCTTGATTCAACTTAAGCTTTTCAACTTGCTTCTCTAGTATACTAAAGCTTTGATTATTTCTAACATTACTTTCAGAATCTATAATAGTATACCCAGCTAACCCTACAGCAACTAAAGATGCTAATAGGCTAAGTTTTGTAATAACACCTGACTTAATTTTTGCCGATTTAGTTTGTTGAGTAGATTTATTTTTAGTACTAAGATCATTCTGGGGAATTTTTTTTTCTTCCGACATTTTTTGCCTCTGTAAATTCTAATATTTTCTTATAAATATAATTATTATCTAATTTCTCTAGTTTTAAAACATTATTAAAACCATGTTCATTTACAAATTCTAGCATTTTTGCGCTTGTTATGGTAACAATTGCATTACTAGGCTTAGTAGTTTTTTCAAAAATCCTATTTAATGATCTAAAGACATCGATACTACTCGTCACAATAATATTAGGTTGCTTATCAGTAAAAAAATACTGATAACTTTGATAAATAGTATCAACGTCTTCAAAATCACGCACATATGACTCAACTTTATCACAAACTGTGATTTTTGAGAGCTCCTGAAATAACAGGTCATTGCCCGCAACCCCAGAGATAATAGCAAACTTATCTTTGGCTATATTTTCTTGAGTAATAATTTTTAATAGCTCTTTAGAACCATGTACTGATGGATAAGAAACACAAAAACCATAATTCATTAAATAGTTAGCTGTAGTTTCACCCACACAATAGATCTTTTTATTTTTAAATAGATTAGGAGAATACTGTTTAAATAAACTTTTTACAGCATATTTACTGGTAAACACTAAAGAAGTATAATCTTCAAAAGTTATTGAAATTTTTTTATACAAAATATTAATAGTCGGTATACTAGCTACATAATAGCCTTTTTGCTTTAATTTTGTTGCCAAACTAGCTGAATCTTTTTGAGGTCTACAAACTAGTATTCTCATTTACTGACTTAACTTTGCAGTTGAATAAATATAATCAAGCATTGCTGTAAGGCCTGAAACTCGAGTTGAACTAAGATTATTACCAAACCCTATTTCTTTAATAAAATCAGTGTTTGAAGCAAGAATGTCCCTAGGGCTAGAATTATTATAAACTTTCAACAACAATCCTATAAGGCCTGAAACAATCAATGCGTCGCTTGTTGCTAAAAACATAAGTTTACCACCATCCAAAAAACTATCAAACCAAACCTGAGATTGACATCCTTTAACAATGTTTTTATCATTTTTTTTATCTTCTGGAAATTTTGGAAGTTGTTTCCCTAATGAAATAACATAATCGTATTTATCTTCCCAATCATCAAAAAAAGCTAACTCTTCAACCAAATCTTGTTGTCTTTGAATTACTTGATTTTCCATATTTGTATTATCATTAATTAGCGCTATTTAGATTTGAAATATAGTATCACAAACACCGTAGTATATAAACTTTATAAAAAATTGAAAAAAAATGCAAAACCTGTTGACAGGTCAATAAAACCAACCTATAATACCCCTTGTTCTTCCCCGATAGCTCAGTTGGTAGAGCAGTTGACTGTTAATCAATTGGTCGGCGGTTCAAGTCCGTCTCGGGGAGCCAATCAATTCAAACAAGTTAGCAAAGCCATATAGTTTTGCTTATGACTATTTAGTGATTTATTTTCTCCTCCTTTCTAATCTCTGAATTTAATAAACTCTAAATAGTCTTAAAACACACTTATTTTAATAACAAACATAAAGCCATAACATTTTTTTTAAAAGTTTATAATTTTCATACTTATATAAAATACTAGCCAATAATCATAATATAGCTATCTACCATTATAAAAATGTTGACATATAAATTATTCAGCATATAATTCTAAATCTTAAAACAAAAACTTTATGCTTTTATAAACCTAAAGATTTTGTTTATCCTATAGAAATTGACTCCAGATGGTACTTACTTAGTTTTTCATATCTCCTTAACTTCCTTCCATCTGGATTCAATTTTTATATTTTATAATTATTTTTTTGTTATAATTTAGCTCATAATTTTTATTTATAAACTTATACTCTTATGAAAGCATCACAAACTCTTATTGCAACTACAAAAGAACTCCCAAAAGAAGCTGTACTTATCAGCCATCAATATATGTTAAAAGCCGGCCTTATCAAAAAATTAGCTTCGGGAATATATACATGGATGCCAATGGGGCTAAAAGCTTTACAAAAAATTCAAAGCATTGTACGTGAAGAAATGAACAAAGCTGGAGCTAGTGAATTACTCTTACCAAGTATACTTCCATCTGAGCTCTTACAAGAAACACACCGTTGGGATAAGTTTGGTCCAGAACTTCTAAAACTAAAAGATAGACATGGTAGAGATTTCTGCTATGGGCCCACTCATGAAGAGCCTATTGTTGATATGGCTAGAGATAGCATCAAAAGCTATAAACAGTTACCTCTAAATTTATACCAAATACAAACTAAGTTTAGAGATGAAATAAGACCTCGATTTGGTGTCATGCGCGCACGTGAATTTATAATGAAAGATGCATACTCTTTTCATGAGAATATTGACTGCCTGCATAGCACTTATCATAAAATGTTTGAAACATACTGTAGCATACTAGATAGAATAGGTTTAAAATACCGCCCAGTTAAAGCTGACACAGGTTCTATCGGTGGTGACAATAGCCATGAATTCCAAGTATTAGCAAATGCTGGTGAAGACATAATATGCTATAGTGATAATAGTGACTATGCTGCAAATATTGAATTAGCAACCTATGCAAAACCTGAACTTTCAAAAAAAGAAACTTCTGTAAATTCTATAGAAAAAATTTACACTCCAGATATCAAAACCATTGAAAAACTTTGTAAAGGATTAGAGCTAGATATCAAAAAAACTATCAAAACTATGATTATCAAAGATCTTGAGGGTAATTTTTTTGCACTAGTAATTAGAGGTGATCATGAACTAAATGAAACTAAAATTAACAAATTAAAACAAATAACCGCTCCATATACCCTAGCTACTAAGGAAGAAATATTCTCAATTTTTAATGCCAATCCTGGTTCACTTGGCATAAATAACTGTCCAATCCCTATTATTGCTGATTATAGTGCTGTAGAAATCACTGATTTAGTTTGTGGTGCTAATCAAGATGACTATCATTTAACAAATGTAAACTGGGATAGAGATATTATTAACTATAGTGTTCACGATATTAGAAATGTAGTAACTAACGACACTTCTCCTGATGGCAAAGGAACTTTGAAACTCATAAATGGTATTGAAGTTGGACATATATTTGAACTTGAAGATGTCTACTCAAAACCAATGAATGCAAATGTGATTGGTCAAGATGGCAGAGCTAAGCCAATGCTAATGGGTTGCTATGGTTTTGGAGTATCTCGTATTTTAGCTGCGGCAATAGAACAATCTCACGATGACAATGGTATAGTTTGGCCAAAAACTATTGCTCCCTATCAGGTAGCTATCTTGCCTATTAACTACAATAAATCTCAGAATGTCAAAACAGCTGCAGATAAACTTTATCAACAGTTAATTTCTGAAAGCATTGATGTAATCTTAGATGATCGTGGTGCAAGACCTGGTGTAATGTTTGCAGATGCTGATCTTATAGGCTACTCTCATCATATTATCATTGGAGATAGGCTTCTAGATCAAGGGTTGGTTGAATATAAAAATCGTAGTACACAAGAAAAACTAGAAGTTACTATTGACCAATTAAAAAAATTAGTAAGATAAGCACTAAACAAACTTTCATCTAAAACTCATTATTTTCTTTAAAAACGAATATGATTAACAAACTCTTTTAAAAATCACTTTAAAAAATAAAATATAATATATATAAAATAAAATAGGCAATGAAATAAGCCACATAAGGGATAATATTACAAATAAAGGCTGCATATTAATTTTGGCCAAAAAACCAAGAAAGAAAGCACTATGCTGAATTTTAGCAAATACATAAGTATATCCTAATATAAGAACAGAAAAAGATATTATATAAACAACCCACAGCACTATCTTAATCAAAAAAAAATTTTTCATATTATTATATTTCCCAAAATTATTCTTTCTCGCTATCACTTTTATTTTTTCACTAAATATCTATATTTTACTTACAATAAATGCTATCAAAACCATAGAACTCTGCAAAAACTTTGTTGTTATATGCATTCTTATCTAAAGTAATATCGTCCACAAAAACTGTTGGACCAATATATCGTGATAAACATGGCAAACTAGGGTTAGTTTCATCTATAGCGTGATTATAAGCAATTAAATACCCTCTATCCTGCTCAAATTCATATAAAGACATATACATAGATAACATTAAATAAAGTTGAATCAACAATAATATTACAAATATCCAACTTACTTTTTTAAACTGTAGATATAAATCTTTAATTATTCTACTTTTATGCTGATAAATCTGCTGCACAAATAAGATAAAAAATATTGCGTAATACACGAGCAACACTCTTTGATTTAAACTATAAGCTCTAGCCACAGGAACAAGAACAAATACCGACACTATAAGTGCCATAGAGTAAATAATAGCTTTTGTTTTTTTAACTTCCGAGTTTGTAAATATTAAACCTAAAAAACCAATTATCATTACCAATAATATAAATGTATACTCTGGAGTAAATATTATTTGATAAATTAAATTAGTTATATTATCCAAAATAGTGGTATGAACCCCAGATGACAAATACTCTAATCGAGCATAATTTCCCGGCGCCAATATTAAAATAGCTCCACCAATCAAACAAGAAACAAAATAAGCTAAAATAGCTATATTAATATCTTCTTTATATATTTTCTTTTCAAGAAAATATGCTAAGCATAAGAGTATACTTATACATACATATATTTCATTATATAGCCCTATTATTAAGCCAACCAATAACCCTAGAGCTATGCTATTTTTTTTCTTTATTACCGTATTGTAATAAAAGAATGTTAATAAAGCTATACCCCAAAAATACTGTATAGCTCCGGTCTTCCATAATACATTAGCAATAAATCCAGTTTGATAAAAAACAAATGTAAAAAAGAATATAAATAATAAGAAATCTTTTGATAAAATTTTTCCTCGATCTGAAGTTGCTATCTTGAAAGAACACAATATAAATATGTAAAAAGCTATTGTATTTAAACTGTTAACTATAAATAAAGACAAAGTTATATACTTTTTACTCATTAACACATAAATCAAAGCTTGAGCTGAAACTCTACCTGTCCAACTCATATAATCGATTTCTATAGAATGAAACATATAGATTAAGCCATTTGCTAACACATCAGTATTCGCCCGACCTAAATCATCACCTCTTAGAGGTTGAAGGTAGTTTAGTAATAACACAAACCCCATGATTAAAACAGATATCAATAAAATATAAAAATATTTTTTCTTCATTAAAAAGCTTTATAAAATAATAAATTGATTCCTTAGTGTATAATATCTGGACAAAGAAATAAAGTTTCATTAAAAGCACAAAACTGTATTATAACTTTCTATAATTTCTACAAAATATCTCCACTATAATGAGTAGTATAAAGTACAGAAAAGATATTGATGGACTCCGAGCTTTTGCTGTATTATCTGTAGTCTTATTTCACTTAGATATTCGCTGGGTTAAATCTGGATTCCTAGGTGTAGATATTTTTTTTGTTATCTCGGGATTTCTTATTACCTCTATAATAATTAAAGACCTACAAAACAATAGTTTTTCTATAAGAAATTTTTATCTTAGAAGAATTAAAAGGATTCTCCCTGCCCTAATTGTTGTTTTAATTTTCTCGACTTTACTAGCCTGGGTTATTCTTTTACCTCAAAATCTAGAAAACTATGCTGAATCATTAATTGCTACGATAATATCAGTATCTAACTTATTTTTTTTTATAAAGCTTGATTTTGGTTATTTTGGTCAGAACTCACATATAATTCCTTTATTACATACATGGTCTTTAGGTGTAGAAGAACAGTTTTATCTAATTTGGCCTTTAATACTAGTTGCTCTATTTAAACTAGACTTTTCAACTAAGAAAAAATTATTTTTTATTTCTTTAAGTTTCCTTATTATCTCCGCTTTATTTTTTTATCTGGCAAACTTAATATTCACATAATCAGTTCTCAAAGATGGTATTATTTCCCTATTCATAGAGCGTTTGAACTACTCTTTGGCTGTTGTTTAGCTATTTTTTTAAATAAAAAAATAATAATTATAAATATAGTTAATCCGATAGTTATTTGACAATAATGTTATAATATTTAGAAAAAATGTCATCATATAGCCAAGATTTCAGAGATATCGTAATAACTAAATATAAAGAAGGCCTAACAGACAAAGAGCTAAGTAATTTTTTTAATATAGATATCCGTACTACTAGATCTTGGATAAACTTATACGAGACAACTGGTGATTATAAATCTAAGCAAGGCTTGGGTTGCGGTAGAGTAGCAACCTTTACAGATAAGGAAGCGATAGAAAGCTACTTAAGAACATATCCAGATGCAATGGCTTTAGATATTAGAGAAGCATTAGCTCCTGAAATACCTAGAAGCACATTTTATGATTGTCTTAACAGACTTGGTTTTAGTTTTAAAAAAAGACACCTAAATATAAGCAAAGAAAAGAAGATTATAGCACCGCTAGAGTATACTGGATATACAGATACTCAAATTCTTAATCAGTGGTTTGAAGAGCATTTATGTCCTGAGTTAATTCCAAAGACTACTGTTGTTATGGATAATGCTAGTTTTCATAAGTCTCCTAAATTGGCTAAAATAGCAGAGAAGTTTGATATACAGATACTATACCTTCCTGCTTATTCTCCTGATTTAAATCCTATAGAAAAAATTTGGGCCAATTTTAAAAGAATTTTAAGAAAAGTAAATAATTCTTTTGATAATTTATCTGATGCTATTACTCACGTCTTTAGCACAATATTATCAGATTAACTATATAATTGAATTTCCTTTTTTACCATATTTAACTAACAATTCTGTCTTCTTCTCAGAAATCTTATTAATATCAATGAAAACATAATCAGCTGAATTACTATTGCTATATGCCTCAAACACAGCATTGCCAGCTATCAAAGCAAGCATTGACACCAAAAATATTAAGAATACTCTACCTTGCACAGTCTTCATAAAAATATAAAATTAAAATAATAATAAACTAATCATCTTACTATTAAGATAATTAGTCAATCTACAATATTAAATGCATATTGAATTTTTTTATTAGATATTCACAAAAATATTGCTAAAATTTCTCAAATAACAAAAATATAGTTTTTTAAGGAGCACTATATGTCAAAACTCAAAGTCAGCATAATTCAACTAGATATCATTTGGGAAAATAAATTACAGAATTATAAAAATATTGAAAATAAAATTTTACAAATAGATTCGGATACTGACCTTATTGTATTACCGGAAATGTTTAATTCAGGATTTATAATGAGTCCAAGTAACCAAGCTAGCCACCAAGAAGAAATTGTAGAATGGATGCATAATCAAGTCAAAAATAAGAATTATGCTATTACTGGTAGTGCTGCAACTTTCACAGGTGACAAAATAACAAATAGACTATATTTTGTCACCCCAGATAAAAAAGTTTTCACATATGATAAAAATCACTTATTCATATATGCTGGTGAAAATAAAAAATATATTGGTGGCAACAAACGTAAAATCATTGAATATAAAGGATTTAATATTTTATTAACCATCTGTTTTGATTTGAGGTTCCCAGTATTTAACTGTAATAATCGTGAATACGACATCCTAATAAATGTTGCTTGCTGGCCAGAACCTCGACGCCAACACTGGCAAACTTTACTAAAAGCTAGAGCTATCGAAAATCAAGTATACGTTGTAGCTTGTAATCGAGTAGGTAATGATCCTAATTGCAACTATGCTGGGGATAGTTTATTGATAGATTATAATGGAAATGTTATAGCCCATGAAGAATATAAAGAAGCTATTTTAACTGCAATATTATGCAAAGATAAACAAAAAACATATCGTGAAAAATTTAACTTCTTAGCATCTCAAGATAATTTTACTCTTCACCTCTAATTGGTTTTGCTAACTTTTGTAGCATTGCATTAACAAACTTATAACCTTCTTCAGTTCCCATACTATAACCTATTTCAACATACTCTTTAATTATCACTTGATATGGATTTTCTAAACATTCTATAAGCTCAGCTATAGCAGTCTGGAGAACAGCATAGTCAACAAAATTAATAGATTTAATTCCATCAACTGAGTTTTCTGATATATATTTATCTATAGAATCTTGGTTTGACTCAACAGCATCTATCAACCTATAAAAAAGTGCCCAATCTGTTTGATGTCTTTCAGCATTATCAGCATAATATTGTATTTTAAGCTCAGCAAAGGTATTAGCTGCAACCTTTTTTTGATATAAGGCTTGCACAGTATAAAGCCTTGCATTATTTCTAGCTCTAGAAGTTGTTTTCATAATTTTTAAAATTATTATTTTATGACTATTTTGATAAGCAGTAATTATAACTTATTAACAATCATATATATAGATATTAATTTATAGCATCTAAATTTTAGATACCATGATTATTACTTATACATAATAGAATATTTTTACTAAATATTTTAAACTTGCAATAAAATGAAAAAGTTTATACAAGTATTTACTATAGCTTTTCTATCTTTTTTTGACAGTTTGCAATACAGGTTCATAAGAATTTCCAAAGACACCACATACCTCAGAAAACGTTTCTTTAAATCTTATTCTTACAGGAGAATCTGCTCAAAGTGGTGGCTTTATGGAATCACAAAAAACTATGGCAATTATAATAACCTTTAATGGTTATATGATTTCTGATTTTAAGTCATTATCAACTAATTTCGAATAAAAGAAATGAAAATGTTAAAAAATATTTATACCTATTATTTTCATAGTAATAATTAATTTATCTGACTGTATTACAAATTCAAAACCAGGCCTTACCATTCAGTTAATGCAAACGAAAGTTTTTAATATTGATAAACATATAGCTTTTAACTCAACTATCACAGTCATGCAAAGCCTTGGCTATATAGCTAACTTTGATACTGGAATAATCACGGAAAAATTCTAGTATACGAATAAATTTTGTTGTACATAAGTTTATTCCAAGCCAAAATTTATCACCAATAAACACATCTTCACCAATATTAAATCCTTAAGCATATGAAAATGCTTTTGCAAAAAATCAACAACAAATTTTTGTTAATACGGGAATATCTCCTGTACAAAGCCAACCAATCCAAGAAGTTTCCTAAGCTCTTAAAATATAGCTGTTTTTCCTTATAAATTTAGTTTACCATTCTCTTTATAAATAAAATTCTAATTTTTTCTAATGACTAAATGGTGGCAGGAAACTAACCTAAAAGATATGACCATTCAACAATGGGAATCTATCTGCGATAGATGTGGACTTTGTTGTCTCAACAAACTACAAGATGAAGAGACTGACAAAATATACTATACAAAAATTAGTTGTAAACTTCTAGACACAGGCAAATGTCAATGTAGTATGTATGAAAAAAGAAAGCAAATTGTTCCCGAGTGTATAAATCTCACATATATACAATTAAAGAACCATGCCCATAAATGGCTACCAAGTACTTGTGGCTATAAACTTTTACTTGAAGGAAAAGAACTTCCGGACTGGCACCATTTAAACAATAATGGTTCTATAGAAAAAATGCACCAACAAAAAAAATCAGCAAAGCATTTTGCTATCTCAGAATATGAACTAGGTGAAAATGACTATCTAGAAGATTTTATAATAAAATTAGACAACTAAATTAAGCCTCTGACAACCAACATAATTCAAATCAATATCATAAACATTTTATTAAAAATGAATATTAAAATATTTAATTTATAGCAAAATTATATCTATACTAAGAGAAACAGTATTAAAAATAATATGCTATGAAAACACAACACTCATGGTCAAAAAATACTAGAAATGTAATCTTAGTTGATGGTTTTGAAGGAATGAATTCTGCTAAAACTGCCATCAACCTGATACGCTATAACCCTAAGCAAATCGTTGGGCTAATTGACTCAAGATATAAAACAGGAACACTTGTTAAAGATATCTTAGGAGTAGGTGATGAAAAATTAATTTTTTACACTGATATTTCTGAAGTTGAACAAGCAGACCAAATGATATTAGGAATATCTCCAGCTGGTGGTGCTATTCCTAAGACATGGAGAGAATATATTTTAACTGCGATAGCTAGAGGTTGGCATATTGTTTCTGGCTTACATGAGCTTCTAAATCAAGATGAAGAATTTCTTAATGCTTCTACAAAAGTCAATATTCAGCTCTATGACATAAGAGATACAAACTTTAATCAAGTAGCTACACGTAAAAATATTTCAAATGACTGTTTACGTATTCATACTGTAGGTCATGACTGTAACGTTGGAAAAATGTTAGTTAGTTATGAATTAGCACAAGCTCTAAAGCAAAAAAATATAGATGCTGAATTTATTGCAACAGGTCAAACAGGCGTGTTACTTTCTGGTAAAGGATTACCTATTGATTCTATAAAAGCAGATTTTATTAATGGTGCTGCTGAACATTTAATTAGAGAAAACCAAAATCATGATATAGTTATTATTGAAGGACAAGGAAGTATCACAAACCCAATGTATTCATCTGTTACCTTAGGCTTACTACATGGGTCAGTTCCAGATGGGCTAATACTATGCTACCAAGCAGATAGAACTCATTATCGTCATTTAGATATACCACTACCATCTCTAAAGCAATACATAGAGCTTTATGAGAAAATGGCCTCCATCAATCACCCTTGTAAAGTTATTGCAATAGCTATGAATGGTTATAACTTAACTCCAGAGCAAGCATCCAAAGAAAAGCAAAAAGTAATGAATGAGACAGGATTAGTTGTAGTAGATATAATTGCGGATCCTAATGGTAAAGATATTCTGATAGAAAAAATATTAGAATTAAAAAATAGTTTAAATATTAAGAATAAAAAAGTAATCTAGAAAATATCCTATAGTATTTTATACTAAAGATTAAAACTTAGGGGTTCATAATGCAAATATCTTATAGTGTCCATACTTTACATTTTAAAAATACTTTTTCAATTAGTCATTCAGCTGCTAAAAATATGAAAAAAACCATGATTTTAAAACTAACTTTAAATGGCTTAGAAGGTTTTGGTGAGAGTATTGAAAGTGATTACTGGAGGTTTAGTGTAGAATCTCATATTCTAGCTTTAGCAGAAATACAATGTTATCTTGAAACATTTAGTTCAATACCTTACCCACCTGATGTTTGGTCATATTTATATAAACGACTTGAGCATGACATGTTTTTATTATGTGCTATAGATATTGCATTATGGGATTTATGGGCAAAATCTAGGTCTATGCCTATTCACCAACTACTCAAATTTGACACTACGCAAGCTTGTCTATCATCATTTACTATTGGAATAGATACACCTCAAAAAATGCTTGAAAAAATTATTGAAGAGCCTAGTTGGCCAATTTATAAAATAAAATTATCCCAAGAAACTGATAACATAATGATTTTAGAACAACTTCGGCTTAAAGAACCTCAAGCAAAATTCATTATTGATGCAAATTGTGGATGGACAGTTAATTATACAACCAAACTAATTCCAATATTAGAAAAACTAAATGTTTGTTTAATAGAACAACCTTTAAGGAGAGGTTTTAACAAAGAAACTTCTCTTATTCAGAAGAATTCTAATATACCAATACTTGCGGATGAAAGCTGTATGACTAAAGATGATCTTGATGATTGTACTGGTCAATTCGCTGGAATTAACATAAAATTAATGAAATGTGGTGGTATTACTCCAGCATTAGAAATGATACAAAAAGCTCGAAAGCATAGTATGTTAGTAATGTTAGGTTGTATGGCTGGAGAAACTACTGTTGGAATCTCTGCTGCTGCCCAACTATTGCCTATTATAGATTTTGCTGATATAGATGGTAGCAACTTGATCATTGATAATCCAGCTCAAGGTGGTTTTTTAGAAAAAGGAAAGTGGCATTTCATAGATGCCCCAGGGTTAGGTGTTAAGCTAAAAGCTAAAAATGAGGCCCTATCTGTATAGAACCTATAGATCAACTAACTAGCTCTAACCCAATAAATATTGTAATATTTATACTAAACTTTAACTAAGAAAATAGATTGCTACACCCAAGGTAATAAGCATCATAGCAAATATAATTTGTAAAACTTTTTTATTAAGTTTTTTCTTCAGCTTATTGGCCAATAACATACCTATTGCTCCGCCAACTATAAACATACTCGCCACATACCAATTCATACTAGTCATATTAAAATGAGAGAAAAATCCTGAAATTGATACTACAAATATTACTAACAAAGATGTGTTAATTGCTCTTGTTATTGGCATAGCCGTTATAAACACTAATGCTGGAACTATTAAAAAACCTCCGCCAACGCCAAAAAAACCTGTTAAAGTGCCAACAACTGCACCACTTATAAGCAAAACTACAATACATTTCAGCCTAATACTATTACAGATTGAGTTATTTAAATCTGATATTACTCTAGCTTTTACTAAGCTCCAAAGACCTATTATAATCATAAGCACGGAAAAACTTAACATTAAAGTTTCATCTGATAATATTTGGGAAATATAGCTGCCTACTGGTGCAAAAATAACACCCGTAAATACCATTACAGCTGCTGCAATGTAATCAATATCAAGGCTTTTATAATTCATAATTAGACCAAAACCTGCTGTTGCCCCAACGACAAGTAAAGATATAGTAACCGCACCATGGAAATCTAATCCAACTCCATAAGTCAGCAAAGGAACAGCTAATACAGAACCTCCTCCACCAGTAAGTCCTAATGCAATTCCACAAATAAAACCAAAAATAATTAAAATCATGCTATTTTACTAAACCACACTTCAAATTAGCTGGAACTGCAATATTCATATAATTTGGTGGAGGAAGCCTTAAATCACTCATTAGCTTAGCATATTCTTCAGCTGTTTGAACTTGCAACCTAGGATTGTTTTGTCTCTCTTCTGCTATTGTGCTACACGTTAAACCATTATAATCATGACCTGGATAAACTAAGGTTGCGCTTGGCAGTTTCATAAGTTTATTCATAATACTATCGTATGCAGCATATGAGTCACCATTTTGAAAATCTGTTCTTCCTGATCCTCTTATTAATAAAGTATCGCCAGTAAAAACCCTATCGCCCATAATAAAACAATAAGAATCTGATGTATGTCCAGGAGTGTATATAGCCTTAATTTCATAATTACCAAACTTAATAATTTCACCATCAGAGAACTTCTTTGTTGCACAATCTGCTTCACTCTCAACACCTATACCAATGTAGCAACCCATTTTATTACTCAAAATACCCGCAGCTGTTACATGATCGGCATGCACATGAGTATCTATAGCATAGATTAGATTTAGATCCAATTCTTTAAGGAGTTTTACATATTGCTCTGCATTAAACCTTACAGAATCAATTATTATAGCTTCTCTTGTCTGTTCACAGCCTAATATATAGGTATACGTATAGCTTTCCCTATCAAATAATTGTCTAAAAATCATTACCAATCTCCAAGTATGTTTTTATTATTTATAATTTTTTCTATTATACGGTAAAAATTCTAACACTTTTGCTAAACCACAAGTACCAGATAATCCAGCAAATAATAAGCCTGCTCCAAAAAAACCACTGAGGATAATAAAATACTGCGAGACTATATATGAAAGAATAGCTCCTAGCAACACTATAAAACCTACAATAATTTGTACTTGACGCATTATTGGTAAAGGTTCTTTTATATTTTTTTTAGTTGGTTGTTTATGCCTTTTCCAAGCATTAATGCCTCCATCTAATAAATAAATTTTTTTAACATTTAACCCTATAACTTTATCTATCGCTTGATTTGTCCTATTCCCAGATTGACAATGAAATACTACTACTTCTTCAGGTTTAATCTCTGCATCATAAATATCTTCTACTATAATATTTTCAGCACAATCAATAAACTCTCTCCTATGCTCATGAGGCGTTCTAATATCAATCAATCTAACTTTTTCCTTCTGTTGTAAATCAAGAAATTGTTTCACTGAAATTTTTTGTATATTCTTCATCTTTGCTCCCTTGTATTTATATTTTCTAATTTAGATTTTACTAATATAGTGCTTAAATTTTTTATTCATTCTCATCACAATATATATTATATAAAGCTTCTAGTATCTTTTTTACTGCTGGGTCTTTAATACTGTAAAAAACATTTAAAGACTCTTTTCTAAACTTAATCAATCCATTTTTTTTCAACACTGCTAAATGCTGAGAAAATGCTGATTGACTAAGATTAGAGTACTGAGCAAGTTCACCAACAGTCATTTCTTTTCTTAACAGCAAACAAAGTATTAACAATCTAGATTCATGAGATATTGCTTTAAGTAAAGCTGAGGCTTTAGTTGCATTATTTTTGATTTGCATCAAGTCCATATCAATACTCCTATTTGACTCCGATAAGTTATATATTAGCAAAATCTAAATTAGATTTCAATAATATATATGACTTATAGTTAATCTGATAATATTATGCTAAAGACGTGAGTAATAGCATCAGATAAATTATCAAAAGAATTATTTACTTTTCTTAAAATTCTTTTAAAATTGGCCCAAATTTTTTCTATAGGATTTAAATCAGGAGAATAAGCAGGAAGGTATAGTATCTGTATATCAAACTTCTCTGCTATTTTAGCCAATTTAGGAGACTTATGAAAACTAGCATTATCCATAACAACAGTAGTCTTTGGAATTAACTCAGGACATAAATGCTCTTCAAACCACTGATTAAAAATTTGAGTATCTGTATATCCAGTATACTCTAGCGGTGCTATAATCTTCTTTTCTAAATAGTTATAACCAGCAACTATACTTTTTCTCTGAGTTTGATAAGCAATAACTTCACCATAGCTAGGTTTACCAACAAGAGACCATCCTATTAGTACAGACTGTTTATTATCCATACCCATTTCATCTAAATATACAAGTTTGTTAGGTTCAATAGTCTCAACAACCTCTATAAAACTTTGCCTATCTTGTTCTTTTCTTTGCTTATATTTAGGTGTCTTTTTTTAAAACTAAAACCAAGTCTGTTAAGACAATCATAAAATGTGCTTCTAGGTATTTCAGGAGCTAATGCTTCTCTAATATCTAAAGCCATTGCATCTGGATATGTTCTTAAGTAGCTTTCTATCGCTTCCTTATCTGTAAAGGTTGCTACTCTACCGCAACCCAAGCCTTGCTTAGATTTATAATCACCAGTTGTCTCGTATAAGTTTATCCAAGATCTAGTAGTACGGATATCTATATTAAAAAAATTACTTAGCTCTTTGTCTGTTAGGCCTTCTTTATATTTAGTTATTACGATATCTCTGAAATCTTGGCTATATGATGACATTTTTTCTAAATATTATAACATTATTGTCAAATAACTATCGGATTAACTATACAATATTTTCTATTCAGAATTTATATCTGTATAATCATATTTCAGATATATCACTACAATATTAATCATTGCTATGGACAAAAAAACTATCTATTCAATATTTATAAGTTCTACTATTATTTTTTACTTTTTATTTTTAAATTACTGCGAACCCATAACTATGGATGATTTTTGGAGAATCATGGCAGATACATTGATAAATCATACATTTTGGAGCAATCTAAAACATGATTATTTAACCTGGACAGGTAGACTTTCGGCACAAGCCCTTATTTACATTTTTTTCTCAAAAAAATATATTTTTGAATCCTTAGTAGTTATAAATATCATAAATTCTTTTGCTTTCTATCTATTTACAATCTTTAGCTTTAAGATAGTTACTCGAGGTAAATATAAAATATGCTCTAAAGATTTTTTAATTTATTGCTTCTTTTTTGCAATTATGTTTACTTGGACTGGATTTATAACTCATTTAATATGGAAAACCGTAGCTATACAATATTTTTGGGGGTTTGTTCTAACTCTAGTGCTATATTATTACCTTATAATTAAAAATAAAAAACTATTAAAGACTAGTTTTTTAATAGGGCTTTTCATTGGGCTATACAATGAACAATTTGTTGCTGTTTTATTACTCTTAAGTTTCACATACTTTATAGAATCTTATCTAAATAATCGAACTATAAATAAAGGTATTATTCTTTTTACCATTGGGTGCTCTATCGGCGGGGCCATTTTATTTGCAGCTCCTGGTAACTATATTAGGATGGCTGAAATGTCAAATGGCCAGAACCATTCTATTCTAGACCAATTAGTCCATCTATATTATACTTTCAAATATAGCGTATGGCCCAAAACCAATATTGTTATATGGCTACTTTTGTTATTTTTTATTTTAGGGATAACCAACTTCAAAAATTCTAAAAAAAGTATTTTTATGTATACCATTTGCCTACTAATAAGTCTACTAGTCATGACACCTGTTGTTTATAGTTATGGCTTACTTATTAGACTTATGTTGATTTATTATATAATTTTTTTTATTGCAGCTATCCAACAGTTCTATGATAATGAAAGTATTATTCTAAAAAAAATATATAGCACTTTTAAAAGACTATATTTACTATTTGGGATAGGGTTAGTAATTATAATGTTTATGATTGCATCAGCATATTATTCTTTAGATAAATTCAATGCTAATAGACAGTTACTATTAAGTAAGTATCATAGTCAAAATATAAAAAATATTTCTATACCAACCTTTAACTATAATGGCGAAAGTGAGCCTTATGGAATAACATTTGAGGGCATTTCATGTGATACAAAAAACCCAAATAATCAGGCTTTTGCGAAGTACTATAATTTTATTACAGTCAAAGCAAATAATTGTTAATCAAAAATAATTAAATCTCATTAACAAAGATTATCTAAACCTGTTCATAAACCTGGTTTCCATAGATATAAACGGCATCAATTAAACGATCATCTCCTAGTGAAATAATAGCAAACAAATAATCTTGAAGATTTTGCGTATATTCCAATTTATATTTTAATATAGAACTTCTACTTGGATTTACAACAATAAAATCAGCTTCTTTATTTTTCTCAAGACTACCTATTTTATCTTCTAAACCTAGGGATTTAGCACTTCCTAATGTACTACAAAAAAGTCGAGTCAGAGTTTCAAACTTGTATGATCTTATTAAAGCAGTTTTATAAGCATCATCCATTATCCGTAAAAGGCTTAAAGTATTTCCTGCAGCCCAATCACTAGCCAATGTAAGCTTAATATCTTTTGAGATAGCTTTTTTATAATCAAAAGATCCACTTCCAAGATAGTTATTACTGGTTGGACAATTAGCTACTATAGCTTTATATGCTTTTATCCGATCCCACTCATTATTGGATAAATAAATACAGTGGCCAAATATAGTCTTGTCAGTTACCAATGAATATTTCTCATATACATTCAGATAATCTTTAGCCATAGGATATGCTAATAAGGTAGCTTTAGTCTCTTTTAGGTTTTCACTTAAATGAGTCTGCACATATACATCAGCATGCGACTGCAAAAATTCTTTACATAAATTGAGTGTTTTATCATCACAACTTAAAGCAAATCTTGGAGTTAAAGCATAATTTAAGCGCTCTTTCTTATCCCATTTATCATAAAGTTTCTCTGAAATTTTCATATTTGTCTCAGGATCTGTAATTATATCTTTATTACCTTTTGTCATAATAGTATTGCCAAGTATAACTCTCATCTTATACTTATTTGCTAATTCAAACACTATATCAGCACCATCATATGCACTTGGAGCATAACCACAAATAGTGGTAGTTCCATTCTTAAATAGCTCTTTAAATAAAAAGTTAAGCTCTTTATAAGCTAAAGTGCTGCTATTAAAACTAGCCTCACTTGGAAAAATATAATTATCTAGCCAACCTAAGAGCTTTTCACCATAGGCCCCAACTGCTTTTGTCTGAGTCGTATGTATATGAGTATCTATAAAACCTGGCATTATTATTTTACCTGAATAGTCAACTAACCTATCATCTTGAGTAATATTAGCTTCTATTTTATAGAAATCATCGACATCAAGTATAATGCCATTTTCAACAACAATAGCACCATCTCTGAGAAATAAAAAATCATTGGAATTAACAAATAGACTATCAACCTTATACTCAGATATTGACTGAAGAGTAGCACTTTTATTAAAAGTAAAAACACTCGCACGATATATTACTTTCATAGTCACCTCTTACTAACACTTACTTCATCAAGTTGATAAAACAGATTATAAAGAGTCTAAACTTTTAAAAAACTTTTCTAAACTCTTCAGCATAATAAACTGTCTGCTCTTTTAATAAGCCTAATTTCTCTGTTAAATCTAAAACCATAAACATTTCAGCTGGCACATCATACTCACTCTTTATATCATACTCTTTAGCTGGTTTAAAACCAAATCGAGGATAATAATTAGGATGACCTAAAACAAAAATAGCATCAACATTATTCTTTTTGGCTTCTACGATTATAGCGTTAACAAGTTCTGTTCCTATTTTTTTGTTTTGATATTTTGGAGTAACACACATAGGTGCTAGACCATATATATTCAGCTTGCTATTAATTTCAGTGGTCATTTTAGATAAAATAATCTGACCAACGATCTTTTGACTATCTTGTGCAATTAGTGATATTAAACTTTGGTGATCTGTATGCAATAATCTAACCAATTTTTCTTCATCACCTGTCGGAAATGACTCTGAAATCACCTTATATACTGATTCTTGATCCTGTAATCTCTCGTGGCGAATATTTACACTCATAATTTAATCCCCTATAACAAGGTCTCTTGTCGAACGAATCTCCATATTTAAGAACTTGCCAGCTTTTTTAAACCTACCAAATGCTGCAAACTTTGCTCGTTTACTTTTATCAAAATCAAGATATTTAACTTGATTTGGTACAATGAATATTGAAAACCTTGAATCTTGGTCTGCCTTAAAAAGTAATTTTTTACTATTATCTATATCTGATATAGTAATACCTGCCACACCGTACACAATACAATACTTACCATTCACTTCATTTATATTTAAATCCGTTAGCTCTAGAGCATTTATTGTATAAATATCTTGCTTTGAATATTCTCTAATGCGTCCTTCTACTAATTGCTGCTTCTTTCGAGGCATTAATTCAAGCTCATCACTTTGCCTAAGTTGTCCATCATTCTCAAACCTAGTTAAAATATTTATGCATTTTTCTAAATTTTTATTAACCAAAAAGTTAAGCTTACTCATATCTTTTTTTGAATCGCTTATAATTAATTCTTTCAATTTATCATTACTAATTGGTTTTGCTACCCTTGGGCAAAGCTCGTCATGCTCGTTACCATCTTTTATAAATTCAAAATAAGACTCTTGGTTAGCTTTTCGAATTAATTTTAGTTTAGCTTTGCCACAGTCTGGACAATATATATTCCCAAGATGTAGCTTACTATTATATTCTGTAGATTTTATAAATCCTTTTTTATATCTAGCTATTTTCACTATATTTCCTCAATTTTTTAAAAAGAATATCTGATATTTTATGATCAAGGTTTTGTCCTCTTTTTTCAAATTTAGTCAAAGGCCTCCATTTAGGCCGAGGTGCAAAACCAGAGTATAAATTTTGATAATTATTACTTTTTTCTAAAAGCCCTAATACATCTTCTGCATAAGGTAACCAGTCACTAGCAAAATGCAAAGTTCCAGCTACTTTAAGTTTCTTCGCAAAAAGACTTATATTAGATTGATTAACTAACCTACGTTTATTATGTTTTTTCTTATGCCATGGATCAGGAAAGTATACTTGTACTCCAGACAAAGACTCATCAACTAGCATATTCTCAAGTATTTCCACAGCATCATGACTCATTATAAGAAGATTAGAAATCTTACGCTGTTCTATTTCATACAAGATATTTCCAACTCCTGCTTTATGAACTTCTATGCCTAGATAGTTCTGTTTAGGATTTTCTAATGCCATTTGAACTAGTGATCCTCCCATCCCAAAACCTATCTCTAAAATTACTGGATTATCATTACCAAACACTTCAACAAAATCTACCTGTCTATTTTTATCATAATTTATGACATATTTCTGAGCATAACTTTCAAGAGCTTGATGCTGTTTTTTAGTTACTCTACCTGCTCTTTGTACATAACTTTTGACTTGACGTAAATTTTCTTTAGGTTTATCACACATTTTTATGGATTTATTTCAATTTTATTAATACTATTTTATATCAACTAAAACAAAAATAAGAGTATATCTGTGTTAATCTTTCTAACAATCCTCGCTTTACAAATTAGTTGCCTAATATTACCGGGCCCTGATTTTTTTATAACCATAAGTAATTCTATAAAATTTGGACAAAAACATGGTATTTATACTGCCACTGGTGTTGCTTCAGGAATACTACTTAACACTTTTATTGTATACTGGTTTGGATCATTTCTTTTATATAAAGAACCGGTTTTATTTAAAGCCTTAATTATGTTTGGGGCTATATATTTAGCATATATGGCTTTTAATTTATATAAAAGCGTCTTTGTAAAAGAGCCTCTAAATCAAAATGCGAATCAACATATCAAAAATTTAGATACTTTCGTTAGACCATCAAACTTAAAATTATTTTTAAATGGTGCTTTTACTAACCTTGCTAATGCAAAAGTTCTTGTATTTTTTAGCTCAATGCTAAGCTTAGTTGAACAGTTATCCAGCTTTGGTAAATTCGCAGTATGGTTATGCATAGCCTTAACAACCTTACTTTGGTTCTGTATTGTTGCTATCTTTTTTGGCAATAATAAACTAAGACAACTATTTTTTAGAAATATTAAAAAAATTGAATTTGTATCTGCTGTATTTATCACTATTTTTATATTAGTGATATTGGTCGAACTTTTTTAAAATAAAACTTTACTCCAGCCCAACTTCTCTCTCAAAGTATCATAATAATTATAGTCTTCAAGATGGAGAACTTTTACATTTTTTTTCGCTTTTTGAATATTGATTTTTTGTTGTGGTCTTAGGATAGTATCATGGCGCCCATCAATACTTAATACTGGTTCTGGATCATTATATTCTGTAATATAAATATCAATGACACTATTATCAGAAATCACTAAAGGGCGACTGTTTAAAGAATGAGAACATATAGCTACTAGCACAATACTATTTTGATTATGGCATAAGATTGGACCTCCTGCAGACATAGCATGAGCCGTAGAGCCTGTAGGAGTTGATACTATAAGGCCATCTCCACGTTGATCAAACGCATAACGCCCATCAATAAAAACCTTTAGACCAAACATCAAACCACGCGATGATGTAATTGCTATCTCATTAAGAGCTATAGAAGTTTCTAGAGGGTAGCGGGTCTTATCATCAATTTTGCACTTAAGCATCGACATATTTGACAATCTATTCTTGCCTTGAAGAATCTCAAAAAGAGACTTTTTTAAAGTTCTTTTATCAGGTTTTATTGTAGTCAAAAATCCAAGCTTACCTTTATTAACCCCTATAATATGAATATCACTATAAAGCGCCAAAAGTCTAGCCGCTTTAAGAAAATTACCATCTCCACCTATTATTATCGCAATATCGCAATCTTGTGCTATTTCTTGCAACGACTTAGTTTTAATATTTTTAATAGCTAAATCTTCAGCAGATTCCACTTCGACAAAAACTTCTGCATTATATTTTGACACTAGCTTATATACTTGAGTAACGCCTTCAGCTACTTCTTGATTATAATGCTTACCTACAATAGCTATTTTTTTATATACAAACATTCCTATAATTTCTAATCAACTTTATATTACTAAAAAATAGTATAACAAAAGAAATTTATATTTATTGGTAATATTCAAACAAAATAATTGTATTAAATTTTTAAAAAATAAAGTTGCTGAGAACTACTAATACCTTTAGAATAAATACTAAAATCATATGAATGCTTTTAACATGAACAATCAAAATAAACTGACAAGTATAATAATTCCTGTAAAAGATGAAGCAGAAGGATTAAATCACCTATTTGATAGACTAATGCCAATTTTAGGTAAGCTTCCGACTAAATATGAGTTAGTTTTTGTTAATGATGGTAGTGGTGATAATACTCTAGATCTACTTTTAGAAAAACAAAAAGAGATTCCTGAAATTGCTATTGTAGATTTATCACGTAATTTTGGTAAAGAATCAGCTCTTTTTGCTGGATTTGATAATTGCAATGGTGATGCTGCAATATCAATAGATGCTGATTTACAAGATCCTCCTGAACTTATTCTAGAGATGGTTAATCACTGGCTAAACGGTTATGAAGTTGTTACAGCTGTAAGAGAAAATCGTGATACAGATACTTCTACAAAGAAACATTCTGCCGGCCTTTTTTATAAAGTAATGAACAGTATTAGCGAGACTAAATTAACGCCTAATGCAGGTGATTATAGACTACTAAATAGAGCTGCAATAAATGCTTTTTTAGAGCTTAAAGAAAAAGTTCGCTTTAATAAAGGACTCTTAACCTGGATAGGTTTCAAGGAAAAAGTTGTCTATCATGCTAGAGAAGAAAGAGTAGCTGGGCAAACAAAATGGAATTATTGGAAGTTATTTAGATTCTCAATAGATGGAATAACAAGCTTTAGTCGCGCTCCCTTAGAAATTTGGTCATATATAGGCGTTTTTATTGCTTTAATTAGCTTTGTTTATGGTTCTGTTATAATACTAAAATCTCTAGTCTTTGGAGTCGATGTCCCTGGTTACCCATCATTAGTAACTTTTATTCTATTTTTTAGTGGCTTACAAATGATTGGAATAGGTATGTTAGGTAGCTATATTGGTAGAATTTTTATTGAGACTAAACAACGTCCATTATATATTGTAAGAAATATTCATAAATCTAATAAATAACTTTCTTCTAAGGTTTTAGACGAATTCCTCTGCTTAATAAGTACCAAGCAAAATAATATAGTACAAACGTAAATATTACTATTGCACCAAAAGCAATATAAGGATCTACAGTCGAAATACCGATAAAACCATATCGAACAAAATCAACTATATAAAATAATGGATTACATGCTGAGATAAAATGCCAAACTCCAGATAAGTTATCAATATTATAAAATACCCCACCAAGGTATATAAGTGGTGTAAGTACAAAGGTTGGGAATATCGTTGTATCATCAAACTTCTGTGAAAATATTGCATTTATCAACCCACCAAGTGAAAATAATGCTCCACAAAATATAAATCCTGATAAAACTAAAAATACACTATGAACTGTTGTAAAACCACCTAATATAAATGCTGCAATACTAACAAATATTCCAACGATAAAACCTCTAAATATACCACCAGAAATATAACCTAAAACTATAATATGATTATTTACAGGTGAAACTAAAAGTTCTTCTATGGCTTTACTAAATCTTATTCCAAAGAATGAGCTTACAACATTTCCATATGAATTTTGGATAACAGCCATGATTATCAAACCAGGTGTTATATATTGCATATAGCTAATTCCCTCATGAATATTGCCAATACGCGACCCAACTACTTTACCAAATATTAAAAAATATAAAACTATCGTTATTACAGACGGTAAAAGTGTCTGTGGCCAAATCCTAAAAATTCTTTTACTTTCACGATTAAAAATCGTTATAAACATTATCCAATTATCACGCAAACTCATACTATCACCTATTTATTTTTAGCTATATCTATAAATAGCTTTTCTAATTTAGCAGCTTTTGATCTTACATCTAATACCTGCAGATTATATTTGGAACTTAATTCTGCAAATATATCATTAAGTACAACCCCTTTATCAACCTCTACTTCAAGTGTATGGGCATCTACTAATGTAGCCCTACCAGTCTCAAGAATTACTTGATTTGTACAATCATCTTTTAAGTCAAAAACATAAGTTTGTTTATCAGCTGACTTCAAAAAAGATTTCATGTCAGTATTTACATGTACTTTACCTTTGTGAATCAATGCAATGCGATTACACATTGATTCAGCTTCTTCTAAATAGTGTGTAGTCAAAATAACTGTCAAACCATCTTTATGGAATTGTGAGATCATGTCCCACATTGAATTTCTAAGCTCAACATCTACTCCAGCTGTTGGCTCATCAAGGATGAGAAGTTTAGGTTTATGGATTAAAGCTCTTATAACCATCAACCTTCTTTTCATCCCCCCAGATAAAAATCTTACTTGAGTATTTTTTTTATCAAATAAATCGACTTTCTTAAGCAACTCTTCAGCATATGATTCAACTTCTTTTTTAGTTATACCAAAAAAACCTGCTTGAGTTATTAGAATACTCATTGGAGTTTCAAAAATATTTAGATTTATCTCTTGAGGCATTACACCAAGATATCTGCGTGCTTGATTAAAATCTTTATCAATATCATAACCAAATATTTTTATTTGACCTGATGTTTTATTTACAAGTGAAGAAATCATTCCTAAAGTAGTTGATTTACCTGCTCCATTAGGTCCTAAAAGTGCAAAAAAGTCACCTTTATTTACAACAAAGCTAATATCATCAACCGCCTTTAGACCGCTTTTATAGATTTTGTCTACATTTACTAGCTCTAGTGCTTTTTTAGTCATATAAATAAACCAAATTATTAAATTTTGATAGGATTATAACATTTTTATTACATAATAATATTGACATCCTGATAATATTAGGGCTATTCATCACAATTTCTTTCTGTAGGTAAATCAGAGAAATATTCAACAAACTCAACCTCATAACCACTAGGATCTATAAAATAAATATTTTTTCTATACTTACTCTCCGTATCTGATTTTGATTTAAACCCTACCTTAGCTAATCTAGCTATTAATGCCTTAAGATTACATACTGTATAAGCAAAATGAGACATTCCAACTTGATGATCTTTTAGTTCACGATTTTGCTCTTTACCATTATCATTAAATGTTAAATATTGAAAATCATCTCCAAAATGAAGCCAGTTCCTCTCTACACCATACCAATTAGATATCCCTTGCGCTCTGATATACCAGTGAGGGAATGCCGCCTGATAAAACTTTAGCATTGGTTTAATTTCTTTTACTACTAAGTTTGGATGTTCTAATCTAATCATATTAACTTCTCCTTTATTGTTATACATAATCAATTCAGTTATCATTTTAATACCTCAAGTTAACTTGAGGTCAAGAGTTTTTTTAATAAAAAGGAAAAAATTATATGAATAATAAAATATTAAGTGTCGGACAAGTCGCTGATAGATGTGGTATTAAAATATCTACTATCCATTTTTATGAAGAAAAAGGATTAATCCATAGCCAACGTAATACAGCCAATCAAAGAAGATACAGTAAAGATGTCTTACGTAGAATATCTATTATTAAAGCGGCTCAAAAAATTGGTATTAGTTTAAATGATATTAAAAAAGCTCTATTGAGTTTACCTAACAATAGAACACCTAATGCTCAGGACTGGCAGCAATTATCAAATATTTGGAAAGATGAACTTAATGAAAAAATAAATTACTTAACCACTCTTCGAGACAATCTCTCTAGCTGTATAGGTTGTGGTTGTTTATCTCTAGAAGTATGCCCCTTATATAACAAAGATGATAAACTTGGGAAAATCACCAAAGGTGCATACCTATTTACTAAACTACAAAAATCATGAAATTAATAATGAGAGTATAAAAGAAAAAATAGTTACTCCCACTACAATAATAAATATTGGCCTCACTAGTTTTGATCCCTTTAAAATAACCATTTTTGAACCTACTATACCACCAAAAAAGCTCCCGATAGCCATCATTAATCCATAAAAAATATTCACATGCCCCGACAAGGCAAATATCACCAATGAAAAAAGATTACTTTTTAAATTGAGTACCTTGGCATAGCCTGATGCTTGCAAAAATGTATAACCAAGGAAATAGACTATAGCAATGATCCAAAAATTACCTGTTCCAGGACCAAAAAAACCATCATATGCACCAAGTAAAAAACCAAATATCATAAAAAACACTGCTTCTGATAATCTTTTTTTACCCTCATTTACACCAAGGTTTTTATTCACAAGACTAAAAATAAATACTATTACCAGCAACACTGGAACTATATATCTCATAAAATCATTATGAATAGTTATCGCTAATAGAGTACCAACAGAAGCACCCACAAACCCAGCAGCTAGTCCACGTACAACAGTTTTAAAATTTATTAGACCATTCTTATAATATTTTAAAACTGCCATAGCTGTACCAATACTAGCTTGAAATTTATTTGTACCTAGTACGATAACTATAGGTAAACCTGTCATACTAAGAGCTGGTATACTGATTAATCCGCCACCGCCAGCTATAGCGTCGATAAAGCTTGCTAAAAAACCCATCAAAATAATAAAACCACACAAAACAAAAAAATGCTGGGCAAAAAAATAATATAGTTAATCCGATAGTTATTTGACAATAATGTTATAATATTTAGAAAAAATGTCATCATATAGCCAAGATTTCAGAGATATCGTAATAACTAAATATAAAGAAGGCCTAACAGACAAAGAGCTAAGTAATTTTTTTAATATAGATATCCGTACTACTAGATCTTGGATAAACTTATACGAGACAACTGGTGATTATAAATCTAAGCAAGGCTTGGGTTGCGGTAGAGTAGCAACCTTTACAGATAAGGAAGCGATAGAAAGCTACTTAAGAACATATCCAGATGCAATGGCTTTAGATATTAGAGAAGCATTAGCTCCTGAAATACCTAGAAGCACATTTTATGATTGTCTTACCAGACTTGGTTTTAGTTTTAAAAAAAGACACCTAAATATAAGCAAAGAAAAGAACAAGATAGGCAAAGTTTTATAGAGGTTGTTGAGACTATTGAACCTAACAAACTTGTATATTTAGATGAAATGGGTATGGATAATAAACAGTCTGTACTAAGAGGATGGTCTCTTGTTGGTAAACCTAGCTATGGTGAAGTTATTGCTTATCAAACTCAGAGAAAAAGTATAGTTGCTGGTTATAACTATTTAGAAAAGAAGATTATAGCACCGCTAGAGTATACTGGATATACAGATACTCAAATTTTTAATCAGTGGTTTGAAGAGCATTTATGTCCTGAGTTAATTCCAAAGACTACTGTTGTTATGGATAATGCTAGTTTTCATAAGTCTCCTAAATTGGCTAAAATAGCAGAGAAGTTTGATATACAGATACTATACCTTCCTGCTTATTCTCCTGATTTAAATCCTATAGAAAAAATTTGGGCCAATTTTAAAAGAATTTTAAGAAAAGTAAATAATTCTTTTGATAATTTATCTGATGCTATTACTCACGTCTTTAGCACAATATTATCAGATTAACTATACATAATTATTCCTTAAAATATATTGCTAGCCATACTGTAGGATCAGATGTATAAGTGACCCAGTGTTCGATATTCTTAGGAAGAAATAAATACTCGCCTTGATTTAGCATATACTCTTTATTCGCTAACTTTATTTTAGCAGTACCAATTAGCACCAAAACCCACTCATTATAATTTTGAACATAAGGGTTATCTAAAGGTGTCGTCTGACCGTAAGAAATAATCTTTTCTATGTGAATATTATCTCTCTTTAATAAATCCATGAAAATCTCATCTTGAGATGATTCTGGACTTATAGTATAAATATTCTCAGTAGTATCCATATTATATTATAGTGACCATTTATAAATAAGGCTAACAGTAAAGTTTTGTGCTATCTTACAGTTTAATACTTTTCTTCAATTAATCGACCTTTATCATCAAGATTGTTAACATATATATCCATTTTTGAAAATGGTATATCAATATTATTTGCTTTTAATTCTTGTAATATCTTTATCCTCAAATCACTTAAAATATATATTTTTACTAATCTTGGACAATATGCCCTTACTGATAATATAAATGAAGATTCACCATAGTCATTTAGGAGATACTCAGGTTCTGGTGATGAAAAAATTCTACAATCTGATTCTATTGCATTTTTACATATAGATAATACCTTCTCAAAATCCTCATCATAAGATACTCTTATTGGTAAAACAAGCCTAGAAGTTGGGTCCAAGGTCTCATTAGAGACTATATTTGTGATCATAAGATGATTGGGCACTATCAATGAATTATTGTCAAAGGTTAATACTTCAGTTGCCCTAATGCTAATCCTCTTTACCACACCTATTTGATTCTCGATATTAACCCAATCACCTATTTTAACTGGTCTCTCAATTAGCATTACAAGTCCTGCAAAAAAGTTTTTGACCAAATCTTGCATCGCAAAACCAAGTCCAACTGATAAACCTGATGCTATAAATGTGATCGCAGTATTACTTATTCCTAATGATTTTATAAATAAAACAACAGCAATGATAATAAATATATATTTTATTATTGAAGATATAGCTTCTTTGGTCCCCATATCTAACTTTGTATATGGAAATATTCTTTTACTAACAAATAAAAGAATAAATTTAGCTACAAAATATATAACTACCAAAATTGATAATGATTCTAGAAAATCTGATAATGGAATTAGGTTTATACCAAATATATTCACTCCTTCATAAAAGAAAGAATCCCACATATCTTCAATCCTTTCGGACTGAATATTAAATGATAAAAGTAAAAAAATAAAAAACACAATATAAGCTATTATAATAGCTAAGCTCTTTAACCAGTATTTAATTCCACTTCTTTTCACTCCACCTATAATAGTTTCAGCAAAATTTCTAATCAGAATAAGTTTAGTTTTTTTACTTAAAATTATTCCTATAAGTAAACATACAAGTTTATATCCTATATAAATATACACTCCCCAGAAGAAAGATTGATATAAATCAAATGAAGATGACATACCTAAATTAGGATACCCTCCTAAGGTCATCATAAATATACTTATCATCAATGAAAAAACTGTAAAATATCTAGCAACTTGGATAATTTTTTTAGTACCAGTTTTTGCATAACCCAGATATTTCTTAAGATTTATAAATAAACATATAGCAGGAACTAGCATTAATAGCATTGTTATAAAACCCAACACTATCGAATCTGACAACGGCATAAAAACTGCTTTAATAGTTGAAGTAATTTCATATAGATTAGATCCAAATAAATGAATTGTTAAACCAAACAAACAATAATTAAATATAAACATTAATTTTGTAACTTTTGATAAAACCACCTCAGCTAAATACTCTAATATATAAATCAAAAATGAATATATAACTATTACTTGCAAACATACAGATACCGTATAGATATAACTCTCAACAACAACACCATAAACATACAAAATACAAACTATAAAAAGAGCAATTATAGGATACAAAATAGTACTAAAAATAAGTTCACAAAAACCATTTAATTTATAAACTGCTCTACCTACAATAGCTTTATTTTTTAATCTATTGGTATCTATAAAACTTCTATTTGTAAAAGGTTTTTTTAGCAAAAAATAAAATAAAAGTGTACCAAAAAAATAAGCTATTTCTTTAAAAATAAGTGTTTCATTAAAAGTAATATCATTAAATAAATGCTTCCAACTTTTTACTTGCCATAATACATTGCTCTGCTCAAATCTAAATTCATTCCTTATATAGATTCTCTGATTAGACACATGATTTAGAGTATCACGAATATTGATCTCAGCCTCTTTCAGTATCACCAGATCATTTAATATAATTGACCTTAACCTCGTATATTCTTTTAACTTAACATTAAAAGCCTTATTATCCTCGACACGCTTATTTACAAAAGTCGAAAATTTGTCAGTTTTATATTTCTTATCAATAAATTCTAGTACTGTATCAATATGTTTGAGTTTACTTTTATGCTCAGCCATTTGTTCATCAACATAATCTTTATACTCAAGTAACTTTTTTCTCTCATATTCTAATAACTTTTCATTATCTGATTTTTCTTTATCTACAAAAGTTAAGAAACTATCTATTTGATTTATCTCATTTCCTAGTTGCTTTGAATCTTCGGAAATATATGAATAAGATAATCCTAAGGTAAAAAACAATAGTACAACAGTTAATAAAACTTTCCTGAGTGCATTAAAGTATAAATAATCTGTTTTTTTGAACATATCTCATATCAATAAAAATTATATGCCTATAAAAATACTAGCACAAAATACTTCTATTAGTTAACACTCTCGAGTCTGAAATCAACTTTTCATGTATATTTTAATAGCCTGGTTTAAGTATTTATCTCAATTATAAGTCAAATTCTGATAACTAATATTAATAAAACCTAGCTTTATATAATCTGTAAACTTAAAAGCTAAAATTTCTTTAATCCTCAACAGACTTACTTTACACACGCTATACACATCATCCATTAGACAGCTTTTATAGCAGATAATAATAGGAAAATTTAAATCTGATCTTTAGATTAATTTCATAAGGACTATCTTTTGGGTCTTATAGAGTAGTTTTTTACATCCCAGACTAATAAATCACCATTTTCAGATTTTCTGAAATGATATTTGTTGTCTTAATTTCATAATCTAAAAACATCACATGTATTTTTATATGTCTGCTTAGCAACCTTCTCTAAACTTTCTCCTCGCAACTGGGCTAAAAACTCTGCTGTATACTTCACATACTCAGGGTAATTTGGTTTACCTCGCAAAGGCATAGGTGTTAAATATGGGGCATCAGTTTCAATTAATATCCTCTCTAATGGTAGTTTTTTGGCTGTTTGTTGAATATCTTTAGCATTTTTAAATGTTAGGATTCCAGAAAAAGATATATACATGCCCATATCAATAGCTTGCTTAGCCATATCATAATCTTCTGTAAAACAATGCAAAATACCACCACAGCTATCAACTTTTTCTGATTTTAGAATATCTAAAGTATCTTGCTTAGCTGCTCGTGTATGGATAATAACTGGCTTATTCACCTCAACTGCTGCTTGCATGTGATTTATAAACTTATTTGTCTGAGCTTTTTTACTCTCTTTAGCATTATAATAATAATCTAACCCAGTTTCACCAATAGCAACACATTTACTATGTTTAGATCTAGTTATTAGTTCATCCACACTTGGTTGATAAGTATCAAGCTCGCTTGGATGTACTCCCACAGAAAAATATACATCTTCAAATTGCTCAGCAATTTTTTGAATCTCCTCAACCTCATCCCAAGCTACAGCAATAGATACAATTTTATCTACACCAGCATTTTTTGAATTTTTGATCACTTGCTCTAGATTTATATCTTCAAGCTTTAAATAATTAAGGTGGCAATGCGAATCTATAATCATATTTTCTAACAAAAGATTTATTATACTAAAATTATAACAAACAAAACTACCAACGATAATCGCTATTTTTATCAATTAAATTTTATAAAAAACCTACAAACCTTCTTTAATACTACGCATCTTAAATGAGATCCATAAAATCATAATAATTTGGATAACTGCAGTTGTAACTACCACACCGAAATATGCTTGTTCAAATATCTTTCTCCAATGATGGTCCGTAGCATACAAATAGTAAAAATCATAAGTTAACGTAAATAAAGTCAATGCAAATGATGAAGATATTAAATTTCCAGCATTTTTGATTGTATTAACACTATCAAGCTTTGCTGAATCTATCACCGAAAACATAACTGCATTTGTTGAAGTTTGGTACATTCCCAAAACAAAACCATAAAGCATAGCCATAACACAAAATGTAAAATAGCTATAATAAATATCAAAAACTATCGATATATAGTTAATCTGATAATATTGTGCTAAAGACGTGAGTAATAGCATCAGATAAATTATCAAAAGAATTATTTACTTTTCTTAAAATTCTTTTAAAATTGGCCCAAATTTTTTCTATAGGATTTAAATCAGGAGAATAAGCAGGAAGGTATAGTATCTGTATATCAAACTTCTCTGCTATTTTAGCCAATTTAGGAGACTTATGAAAACTAGCATTATCCATAACAACAGTAGTCTTTGGAATTAACTCAGGACATAAATGCTCTTCAAACCACTGATTAAGAATTTGAGTATCTGTATATCCAGTATACTCTAGCGGTGCTATAATCTTCTTTTCTAAATAGTTATAACCAGCAACTATACTTTTTCTCTGAGTTTGATAAGCAATAACTTCACCATAGCTAGGTTTACCAACAAGAGACCATCCTCTTAGTACAGACTGTTTATTATCCATACCCATTTCATCTAAATATACAAGTTTGTTAGGTTCAATAGTCTCAACAACCTCTATAAAACTTTGCCTATCTTGTTCTTTTCTTTGCTTATATTTAGGTGTCTTTTTTTAAAACTAAAACCAAGTCTGGTAAGACAATCATAAAATGTGCTTCTAGGTATTTCAGGAGCTAATGCTTCTCTAATATCTAAAGCCATTGCATCTGGATATGTTCTTAAGTAGCTTTCTATCGCTTCCTTATCTGTAAAGGTTGCTACTCTACCGCAACCCAAGCCTTGCTTAGATTTATAATCACCAGTTGTCTCGTATAAGTTTATCCAAGATCTAGTAGTACGGATATCTATATTAAAAAAATTACTTAGCTCTTTGTCTGTTAGGCCTTCTTTATATTTAGTTATTACGATATCTCTGAAATCTTGGCTATATGATGACATTTTTTCTAAATATTATAACATTATTGTCAAATAACTATCGGATTAACTATAGCCATGATTATAATTATGGCTATTATCACTAAATCAAAACTTATTTTTTTCATAAAAAACATATCTAAATAGTATTTAAAACATTTTAGTTATATAAAGATAAATAGACAAGCTTTTGGAATAATTAAGGTAGTTATTGATACTTTTTATTTAGAGGTTAATAGTGTTTTAGGTAGTCAGCCTAAAATAATTTCAGTTACTAGATTATTTGATATACTACTATTAGGCTATTGGTAAAATTTTTGACATACAAACGTCTATTATTGCTTAATATTACTATATCTAAATATTTATAAAAATATTTTCAAACTAGCAAATCAATATAAATGCAAATAATTAAGTACAATAGATAAATTTGTTTGAGCTTGTTTTAAGCTATAGAATTTTTGTTAAATTCTCACTAATGTATCAATATTACTTAAAACATCCTCATTAAGTCTTCTTCTTAACTCTCTCCATTTTGGAATAAACCTATCCATTAGGATTTTAAAGTTTTCATTGTGGTGCCTTTCTAATAAATGAACCATTTCGTGAACAACTACAGACTCTATAGTTTCTATAGGCTTTTTTGCAAGCTCAAGGTTAAACAATAATCGTTTATCCTCGATATTACAGCTACCCCATTTTGTTTTCATCCTTTGTATTTTCCAAGAGCGAATATTTACACCTATGATATTTTGCCACTTATCTATAAGCTTATTTATCTTAACTTTCAAATGCTGGCGATAAAATTCATCAAGTACTTTTTGGCGATTTTCTACCGTTGTATTTCGATTTACATATAATTCTAGTTTTAAATGATTTTTTATAATTTGATGTTTTCCTGCTGTATGTACAACACTCAACAAATATCTCTTCCCTAAGAAATAATGGCTCTCACCAGATACCATTTCTCTTTTTGTTTGTCTTGGCTGATTTTCAAAAGCTTCTTTTTGCTTTTTTATCCAAGATAGTTTTGATATAACAGCAAGTCTTACAGCTTCGTTATCTATATGCAAAGGAGCAGCAACTCTTATCTTACCATTTGGAGGATACACTCCTATATGGAGGTTTTTTATATCCTTTCTTTCTATGAAAATAGATAGTTCGCTTACCGTGATAATATTTTGACTACTTATATTCATATTGTCTTTTTATGATATCCATAATCTCATCTATGTTGTAAACTTCGCCACTAAGTTCAGCTTCCACAGCCCTTTTAACTTTTCTTTCTTTCATAAGATTACCAATCCAGTTATCTTTTTTGGTGTATCTTATAGCAGTATCGACTCTTGTCACTAGCTCTTCATTTTGCTCTAAATTATCAAAAAGTGCTTTTTTACCACTTGTATTGATACTCTTGGGTGTAGTTGAGTTTGGTTCTTTTTTACCACTTGGGTCTTTTACTTTTATGGCTAGGTCTTTTATCTTTTTAAGATAATCTTTGTAGTCTATCATTTCCTCTTTTCTTAGCTGGATGATCTCATCAAGGAGTTCAGACATTTTGTCATAGTATTTTGGATTGACTGGATTTTCATCGATTATAAGTTTTCTAAGATTATTCTCTATTGCTTCACTCATAGATTCATTATTTTGCATAGATTTAGGCATCGACTCTACAAAGTTATCACTGTCATTATTTATAATCAAATCAACCAAACTCATATTATCAAAATCTGTTAGACGCTCACTATCTTCTGCTTTGATATACATATCTATAAGCTGTCTCATAGCTGGGTCAAAAAGCTTCATATCGACATAATCTCCACTAGCAAGTTTTATCTCTTGTCTTAGCTTCTCGTAGTGTTCAACCTCTTTTTTTATAGCTGTGATTTCAGCTACGCTATACCCTGCTTGGTCATACTCAGGAGCTATATTTGCATAACTTCTGATAAGTGCTACAACAGCCTTGTAAAGTGCTAACCTTTTTGGTTCATTTTCTTTTAGTGCATCTTTGTCGCTTGTATTTTTTGCACAAAAGTAATGGATATAATCAATTTGAGTTTTTGTCTCTTCTACAGGCTCACAGAGTGCTTTTAAAGTTTCAAGAGCATCATCGAGTCTTTTCTTTGATTTTTCTAGTCTATTTGTCAAAAGCCCTTGCACATCTTCGCTATCAAAGCCATCGAAAGCTCCACTTGTATAGTCATCAACTGCACCTTCCATATTATTAAAAAGATCCTGGTAATCGATAATATAACCATACTCTTTATCTTCACCATCAAGTCTATTTACTCTACAAATAGCTTGAAATAGCCCATGATCTCTTAGTTTTTTATCAATATAAAGATAAGTAGCACTTGGAGCATCAAATCCTGTTAAAAGCTTATCAACTACTATTAAAAGTTTCATCTGCCCTGGTTCTTTGACAAATTTTTTCTTTACTTGAGTTTCAAACTCTTCTACTTTTTTGATAGCATCTTTCTCATCCTCTTCAAAATAGTTTGAAAGCATCTTTTTATACACATCGTATTTTAGAAGCTCTTCGTTTTGCCCCTCGCCAGTATAAGCACTTTTTATATCTACAATTGAAGGCATATAGCTAGTAACTATCGCGACTTTATCTTTTAAATAGGTTCTTGAAAATATCTCGTAAGTCTTACAAGCTTCGTATACAGATGCACACACAAGCATAGCATTACCTCTGCCATTGACAAGTCTTTCTTTTTTATCCATATCAATCATAATATCTTGAGCAATCATCTCTAGCCTTGACTTTGAAGAGAGTACTTTTTGGAGAGTTCCCCATCTTTGTTTGAGTTGAGTTTTGCCAATATCTGTTAGATTTTTGGTTTTAAGCTCAAACCATTCATCTATCTTTTTTTGATTGCCGATATTTTGCTCTATATCTCTTGGTTCATATTGTAAATCTAGTACTACACCATCTTCTATGGCTTCATCAAATTTATAGGTATGAATATATGATCCAAATACCTCTATACTCTTTTGTTTGTCTGATTTTAATAGTGGTGTCCCTGTAAAACCTATAAACATAGCATTTGGTAATATCTTTTTCATAGCTTCATGCAAATCACCTGACTGGGTTCTATGGCACTCATCGACAAATACAAACAACTCACCTTTAGCTTTAAAGTCTCTTGGTAAAGAGTTCTGTAGTTCTCTGATAAACTCATCAGTTCCGACTTTTGCTTTTTTCTCATGGCTACCAAACTTATGCACTAGTGAGCAAAGTAGCCATTCTGTATCTTTGTTAAGCTCTGCTATAAGATCTTTACCGTTTTTTGTTCTATAGATTTGTTCTTCTACACCGTTAAAAACTTTCTCAATTTGCTCATCAAGCTCTGTTCTATCTGTGATGACTAATACTCGTGAATTTGTGATATTTTCTCTTATCCACTTAGCTAGCCATACCATAGTTAGAGATTTACCACTTCCTTGGGTATGCCAAATAATACCACCCTCACGCCTAGCAATGTGCTTTTGTGCTGCTTTAACACCGAAATATTGGTTTTGTCTACAAGCTTTTTTGATACCACTATCAAAAAGTATAAAATCATGAAGTAACTCAAAAATTCTTTGTTTGTTTAAAAGGCGTATAATGTCACAATCAAGTCGGCTAGTGCCACCATTACAAATAGTATTTGATAAAAACTTTTTCTCTTTTGAATCTGTCTTTGGGTTAAAGCTTAGATTTTCCTCTTTCCACTCTAGGTAGTATTTTTCACTAGTACCTGTAGTACCATAGCGTAATCCTTGAGTATCGTTACCAGCTAGCACTAGTTGTATAGTGGTAAAAAAGTCTCTGATAAATTCCTTTTCTTGGTTAGCGATATTTTGCTGGATACCTTCAGATACACTCACACTAGAACGCTTTAGCTCTAATACTGCTATAGCTATACCGTTGATATACAGCACTATATCTGGGCGTTTTTTATGCTCACCCTTTACACTTACTTCTTCAGCTATATAAAACTCATTTTCATCTATATCGTTCCAATCAATTAGCCAAACAGTCTCTGTAAGACTTCCAACATCTTCTTTTACTTTTACACCGTAGCGAAGAAGATGATAAAAAGCTTTGTTAGCTTCATAGAGCTTTCTGCCGCCACCGATAGCGATTGCTTGGTCTATCTCACGAAATGTTTTAGCAATAAGTGTGTTACTGACACCTTTGTTTTGTAACCATTTTTTTAAAATTGGTTCAATGATGTTTGTATTATCATCTCTTTTTTCAAAGTTACCGAGATAGGTATAGCCTAGATTAAAGCCTTGTGTATTTTTATCAAAAAGTTTTATGACTCTGTTTTGTGTGATTCTCTCTATGTCACCTACATTACTCATCTTTTACCTCTAATCTAGTTTTTCCAGTGAGCAGTTCACTCATCATGCCATCTTTGATAGCTTTTGTTTTTGAAAGTTTTGCTTTTAAAGATTCTATTTCGTTGTCCATATCTGATAGGATTTTGGCTATTGCTTGCTGTTCTTGTGTTGTTGGTGGTAATAAAATAGTCGTCGAATTAATCAATTCTGTATTTAGGTTCATCTGTGAACCAGTTTGCCCACTTTTAGACCAACCATTTTCTATAAAAAATAAAAAATAATATAAAAACTCTATATCTATTTGAAGATTATTAAAAACTACAAACCCATCATGTATACAGCTATCTAAATTTGTCAAAATAGGTTTTCCAAGCGTTGCACATATACTCATTATCAAACTGCCTTTTTTTACAAACCTACTTTGAGACACTCCATCTAGTGATAACTTTTGGACCGTTTGATTTAAAAACTTTGTAGTTTTTGAAATATCTGAAATTCTAACCCAACCAATTTCTGAATTATTGTCAAACCATTTAGGATCTTCAATGGGTCTAGGAGATGCTCCTCTTGAGATGCTTGAAACATCCCCTAACTTTTTCTCTTCCCACTCGCCACAAAAACTACTTAATCGCTTTTTACCTGTGAGAAGCTGTTGCATAGTGCCTTGTTTGATGGCTTGTTTTTTTGCTATTAGTTTTTCAAATGAGATTATAAGTTCATCTGTGTCGCTTAGAGCTTTTGCTATGGCTTGTTGTTCTTGTTTTGGTGGGATTGGCAAATATATAGAATAAAAATCATTATGATTTAAATCTGGAATAGTACTCGTTCCAGCTTTTTCAAGTATTAGTCTTTGAGTTTGTTTCGATGATAAAAAATAGACTAAAAACTTTTTATCAAGTATCTTCCTATTGAAGTTTATCTTGAAAAAATTATTATGAAAAACTCCTTCAATATTTGTAACTACAACACCTGTATTACCAGTTCTCGTCATAAGAATATCATTTAAATCACAAACAACATTATTAGTATAGTTTTCGATATACTCTGCATCTTTACCATTATTTAAAGCTTGTATCGTTATATAAAATTTTGAATCTATTGTTGGAAACTTTAATCTTTGACTAATTGGAATTTGAAGACCTTGATTTATCAAAGATATATCTTTAAATTGTTCGACTTTCCAATCTTCAGGGATCATACCTATATCAGTTTGTTTATAACCAGCTTTTACCATGATAACCCCATAGTTTTTAGATGTTCTTCTACGCTGTTACTTAGTTTAGTTACATCAGCTTCGATAGTTTTTAGTGGCTCGCTATATCGCTCTTCTAGGGTTTTGATTCTATTTGCTAGGCTCGTTGTTACCCTGTTTATCTCATCTTGGATTTGGTTTGTTATATGATTTAGCCATTTATAGTTAATCTGATAATATTGTGCTAAAGACGTGAGTAATAGCATCAGATAAATTATCAAAAGAATTATTTACTTTTCTTAAAATTCTTTTAAAATTGGCCCAAATTTTTTCTATAGGATTTAAATCAGGAGAATAAGCAGGAAGGTATAGTATCTGTATATCAAACTTCTCTGCTATTTTAGCCAATTTAGGAGACTTATGAAAACTAGCATTATCCATAACAACAGTAGTCTTTGGAATTAACTCAGGATATAAATGCTCTTCAAACCACTGATTAAAAATTTGAGTATCTGTATATCCAGTATACTCTAGCGGTGCTATAATCTTCTTTTCTAAATAGTTATAACCAGCAACTATACTTTTTCTCTGAGTTTGATAAGCAATAACTTCACCATAGCTAGGTTTACCAACAAGAGACCATCCTCTTAGTACAGACTGTTTATTATCCATACCCATTTCATCTAAATATACAAGTTTGTTAGGTTCAATAGTCTCAACAACCTCTATAAAACTTTGCCTATCTTGTTCTTTTCTTTGCTTATATTTAGGTGTCTTTTTTTAAAACTAAAACCAAGTCTGGTAAGACAATCATAAAATGTGCTTCTAGGTATTTCAGGAGCTAATGCTTCTCTAATATCTAAAGCCATTGCATCTGGATATGTTCTTAAGTAGCTTTCTATCGCTTCCTTATCTGTAAAGGTTGCTACTCTACCGCAACCCAAGCCTTGCTTAGATTTATAATCACCAGTTGTCTCGTATAAGTTTATCCAAGATCTAGTAGTACGGATATCTATATTAAAAAAATTACTTAGCTCTTTGTCTGTTAGGCCTTCTTTATATTTAGTTATTACGATATCTCTGAAATCTTGGCTATATGATGACATTTTTTCTAAATATTATAACATTATTGTCAAATAACTATCGGATTAACTATATCTAAAGCCTCTGTAGCAACATTAGTAAATATACCATCATCTTTATGTTTAGCTTTTTCTTTTTCTAATTTAAGATCTTTACCACAAGCCAACATCTGGTTATACTCAAAAACTTTATCTCTGGCTTGCTTTAAACTTGTAGTAGGATAATGCCAATACCTATAGTAGTTCTTTTGCCATTCAAAGCATATAGCTAGAAAAAATATTTATTATCATTTTTATCTATTTTAAGATTTAATGTATAAACCATTACCATCTGCTATGCGGTGGTCTTTTCCTGTAGATTTTAAGCCCTGTATCTTAGTAACTGTAAGCTTTTCAGCCATTTAAGTGTATCCTCATATTTTCAAATTTAGCATTTTTATAGTTCAGGATACACTTTAACAAGGGTTGCAATGGTTTTTAATAGCACTAGCTGGGATAAGAAAAGTATATAAAAGTATTGATTTAAAAAGGGTTTATGGGTGTATGGGAATACTTGAAAAAAGTTAAATGGTGCCGGAGGCCGGACTCGAACCGGCACTTTGTTTCCAAAACCGGATTTTGAATCCGGCGCGTCTACCAATTTCACCACTCCGGCAAAGAGTGTTTAAAGATCTTCTGGCCAATTATCAATCATAGTTCCTAATGATAATCCAAGCTCAGATAATTTATCTTTAATTTCTGTTAATGATTTTTTACCAAAATTTGGTGCTTTTAAAAGCTCATTTTCAGTTTTTTGAACTAATTCACCGATAAATCTAATATTTACTGCTTTTAAACAATTTGATGATCTTGCTGTTAAATTAAGTTCTTCTACATGTTTCAACAAAACAGGATCAATATCTTTAGTAGGATCTTCTACAAAAATCCCTTTGTTTATCTCTTCTACATCAACAATATTTTTAAGCTGATTCTGAATTTTTGTTGCAGCGACTCTTAACGCTTCTTCACACGTTAAGTTTCCGTTAGTTTTAATATTAAGCTCAAGTTTATCAAGGTCTGTACGTCTGCCTACACGAGCATCTTTTATTTCAAATTCACAAAAAATCACAGGTGAAAAAGTAGCATCTAGCAAAAATTCTCCATCTTTGAAATTCTCATCTGTATATCTATAACCAACACCTTTTTCAACTTTAGCTTCTATTTTAAGTTTTTTGCCGCCATTATAGCTACAAATAAAAGTTTCCTCAGTTATTTCTAAACCTTCAGTAAGCTTAGCTTCTTCAGAAAAAATCTCTTCCTCTTCTCCTGAGATTTCAAAAGTAATAGTTCCTGAATCAATACCATCTGCCAGAGATACCGGAAGAGCTTTAACATTCAAGATAATATCAGCAACAGTTTCTTCACATGGGATAGCATCTTCTAGAGAAGATATCTTACCATCATTAATTTTTATACTAGTAACACATGATCCATTCACAGAATAAAGCATAGTCTGCTTCAATGCAAATCCGAGAGTATAGCCAACACCTCTTTCTAACGCCTCAAAAGAAAACTTCGTAGCATTTTTAGCATAGTCATCAATTTTTATATTAGTAGGATGTAGTAAATTTTCTAGTGCCATAGCTATTTCAAAACCTAGTATATTTTATTAGATATAATTTAATTCCAAAGATTATAACATATAAATCCTAAATTTTAATAGATTAATTCTTACTTCTTATCTTAGCAATACTATCAAGCTTGATTTTAATCTTACTTTCAAACCCAATTCCTGAAGGTTTATAAAAGTTCTGTCCCATATTTTGGGGTAAATATTGTTGATTAACATATGAATTTGGATAATCATGTGGATACAAGTACCCGCTATCTTTATGATTTTTGAGATGTTGGGGCACGTTTATATTCCTGAATGATTTTGATACGCTAAGAGCATCATTATAAGCTTTATAGCAAGCATTACTCTTTGGAGCAATCGCCAGATATATAGCTACTTGCGATAGTGCTAACCTACCTTCTGGCAAACCAAGCTTCTCATAAGCATTCCATGCATCTATAGCCATTCTCAAAGCTTGAGGGTCCGCATTACCTATATCTTCAGATGCTATACAAAGCATTCTTCTAGCAATAACTAAGGGATCAACACCATTATCAATCATAATGCTTAACCAAAAAACTGCTGCATCTGGGTCTGTACCTCTAATTGACTTATGAAAAGCAGATAATTGTTCATAAAATTCCTTACCTTCTCTATGAAAATCTCGTGATGCTTCACCTACAGCCTGGTCAAATATTTTTTTATTTAAAAAAATATTATCTTCTTGATCACTAATAAGAAACATCCTCTCAACAAGATTTAAAACTTTACGACAATCTCCTGCACTATAATTATATATAGCTTCATATATACACTCTTCCACATCAAAACAATATTTTGATAAAATTTCATCTTGCGATAATGCTCTTTGAACTAATTTTTTCACCCCCAATAATTCCAGTCTCTTAAGACGTAAAACAAAAAGCCTAGAGACCAATGCATCATTCAGGTAATAGGTTGGATTTTCGGTAGTTGCTCCAATTAATATAATTTTTCCTGATTCAACATATGGTAAAAGCAAGTCTTGCTGAGACTTATTAAAACGATGGATTTCATCTAAAAATAATACAAAACTGTCTAAATGTTGATTATCTGTAATTATTTTCCTTACTTCTTTGACACCAGAATCAACTGCTGATAACTCAAAAAACTCCAACTTTTTAGATCTAGCTATAATTCTAGCTAATGTTGTCTTACCTACCCCAGGCGTACCAGATAAGATCAAAGAACAAATACCATTTCCAATAAGCATTTTCTTTAGCATTCCATTATCTGATAATAAATGCTCCTGACCTATTACATCATTGACTTTTTGAGGCCTTAATCTAGCTGCTAGTGGGATATATTTCATTGAATCGTTATTCTATATTTGTTTTTCACAAGTTCATATAATACACCTTCACGGACCGCACCATTTGATAATTCCATTTGTGAAATCCCTAAACAATCAAATATTACGTATAAAATAATAACACCCCCTGCTAATATGCTCTCTCGATCTTCTCTTAGGCCATCAAAATGTATATTTTCAACTTCTCTTTTATCGATCATCATAGTTATAAGTTTATTTAAAAAATCTTTTGTAACGATTGAGCTATTTGTAAACTTCTTACACATATTAGTCACTGCTATTATTGTCCCTGAAGATCCTAAAACATTATTCCAACCAACTTTTTTATATTTAGTTAAGATAGGTTCTAGCGCTTGTTTTGCACGCATTGCCGCTGCATAAAAATTTGAAAAATCCAACTTTTCATTAGAAAAATAATCTTTCTGTATACCAACACAACCCAGATCTAAACTACGTGCTATAAGTATTTTATTTCCCCTACCAATAACTAATTCAGTCGAACCTCCACCAATATCTACCACTAGAGTTTTTTGCTTAATATCATAATTATCTCTAGCACCAATATAAACAAGCCTAGCCTCCTCAGGTCCAGAAATTATCTTAATTTTAGTTCCAAGGGCCTTGTCCAGCCTTTTTTTAAAACCTTTTATATTATTTTTAGCCTTTCTGAGAGTGTAGGTCCCAACCGCACGAATATGCTCAACATTATAAAGTTTAATTTCTTTTGCAAATAATTCTAAGCACTCAACCGCTTTTTCTTGAATATCTTTATTAATAGTCAAATTATTATTAAGCCCCGCCCTTAATTGAACTTTCCGCTTTTGTTTAGATAATATAATAACCTCTCCATTAGGCTTAATTTCACTAATAAGCATATGAAAACTATTTGAACCTAAATCTACTGTGGCGACTATCTTTGACATATAATATAAAAATTTATATTTCCATATATCTCTCATTATAAAAAAATATATGTAAAATAGCTAAAAAAATTTGTCTAAGAAGTTTTTTTGTTTATAATAATTAACAATTAGTTTAACTTCTTATGAAATTATCATACACATAGCAGTTAGTCTGCCCAATCAGTTTAAAATCAAAAAAAAATAAAGGAAAATCAAAGCATGTCAAAATGTATCGATATATCAGATAGTCAATTTGAAAGTGAAGTTGTTAATAGCGACAACCCTGTATTATTAGATTTTTGGGCACCTTGGTGTGGTCCTTGCAAAATGATTTCTCCGATACTTGAACAAATTGCAGACCATTATGGTGACAAAATTAAAATCTGCAAAATCAATATCGATGATAATGAAGAGACAGCGCAAAAATTTGGTGTTCGCGGCGTGCCCACACTTATGGTTTTCAAAGATGGTGAAAACAAAGAAACTAAAGTTGGTGTAGTACAAAAAAGTCAACTAATCTCAATCATAGATAAATACCTATAATTTAGCTATAAGACCACATCTTTTACAAATAGAGAATCAAATGAATTTAAATGAACTAAAATATAAATCTGTTAATGAGCTAATGGATATGGCTCAGAGCCTAGATCTTGAATCACTTCGCGCAAGAAAACAAGAACTTATTTTTTCAATTCTAAAATTTCATGCTGATAAAGGCGAAGATATTTATGGTGAAGGTATTTTAGAAGTTTTGCAAGATGGTTACGGCTTCCTAAGATCATCAGATAGCTCATATTTTGCCTCCCCTGACGATATCTACGTATCTCCAGCATTTATTAGAAAGCTAAACCTACGTACTGGCGATAGCATTGTTGGTAAAATTCGTCCTCCTCGTGATAGCGAAAAATATTTTGCTGTTAAGCATATTGATAGTGTCAACTTTGATTCTCCCGAACTTGCTAGAAAAAAAATTCTCTTTGAAAACTTAACTCCTGAATATGCAAAAGAAAGGTTAACTATGGAAATTGGTAATGGCTCTAATGAAGACATTACAGCAAGAGTTATTGATTTAGCTGCTCCATTTGGTAAAGGTCAACGTGGTTTGATAGTAGCACCACCAAAAACTGGTAAAACAATTATGATGCAAAATATTGCAACTTCAATTGCTAAGAACCATCCAGAGTGCAATCTAATTATGCTTCTAATTGATGAACGTCCTGAGGAAGTTACTGAAATGCAACGCTCAGTACGTGGAGAGGTTGTTGCTAGTACATTCGATGAGCCTGCTGCTCGTCATGTCCAACTAGCTGAAATTGTAATAGAAAAAGCTAAAAGACTAGTGGAACATAAGCAGGATGTTGTAATCTTATTAGACTCAATTACAAGACTTGCTCGTGCATATAATACAGTCTCTCCAGCTTCAGGTAGAGTACTATCAGGTGGTGTTGAAGCAAATGCCCTACAAAAACCTAAAAGATTCTTTGGTGCAGCACGTAATACAGCTGAAGGCGGTAGCTTGACTATCATTGCAACTGCTCTAGTTGAGACAGGTTCAAAAATGGATGAAGTTATCTTTGAAGAGTTTAAAGGTACTGGTAATATGGAGCTCCATCTTGATCGTAAGATTGCTGAACGCCGTGTATTCCCAGCTATTAGCTTTGATAGATCTGGTACTCGTAGAGAAGAGCTTCTTACCAGTCCTGAAGAATTACAAAAGCTTTGGGTACTTCGTAAGATTCTAGGTGGTATGGAAGATGTTCAAGCAATGGAGTTCTTAACTGAAAAAATGAAAGGATCTCTAACAAATGAACAATTTTTTGAAACTATGAAAAGAGGCGCTATTTAACACCCGTTTCAAAAACCATCTTATTATGATGCTAAATCTTTTTTTCTAAAATTACCATTACTATCAAAAACTCTACAGCTTTTAATTGGATTACTATATACATGTAGTGTATATGCAACCCTTTCCGAGAAATTATGAATACTATGGATATTCTGCTCTACCGCAGTATAAACCTTGCCACCAGAAATTTCTTGTCTTTCAGATCGAATAAACTCTGCTTGATTAAAGTGATAAGAAAAACTGCTCAATTCTCCTTTAAGTAAATAAACACTACAGGTTTGATTGTTATGATCATGGATTTTAGAAAAAGATCCTACAGGCCACCTTAAAAGCAAAACCTCAAACTGATCATTTTTAAAAATAGGTGTACGTGTGTAATTTTTTTCATCCACCGTTGCTAAGTGCAATATTTTTCTTAATTTAATAGCTAGAGTCTCTACAAACTCATCTCTACCAAGTCTAGAAAAGTTTTGTTCACAAAAACATTCTATAACATCTAGCATACTTTCCCGCTATTTACACAATTAGCAAATCAAATAATTAATCTTAATAAACAAAATATCATCAAAATCAAAATGATTCTATCAAAGTAATACAGCAATCATTTAGTTTTTTAGAATCTTTTTCTGTAGAAGCCTCAGTATAACACCTTAATTCTGGAGCATTACCTGACGGCCTAAGATGAACTATATCCGCATTTTCAAAAGTAACACGAACACCGTCAGTAGTATCTATATTCTTAATAGCATTATTTCCCTCAAAATACTCTAATACAATCTTTTCTAAAAGATCTGATTTTCCTTTTAGGATAGCATCTAATATTTCTTGGCTTTTTTCTGTTGCAAAATCATCAATCTTACTGCTAGCTGTATATCTTGACGGTAAATCAAATAAAATCTCAGATATAGTCTTATCTGCTTCAATAGAGAGCATAAGTACTGCAAGCATTGGTATTACTGCATCTCTAGTAGGCAAAGCTTTTAACACCCTAGCTCCCATAAAAATATCTCCAGCTAATAGAAACCCTCCATTAGCCTCATAGCCAACCACCCCTGTTTGTTGTTGTGATAGCAGTGAATTCATTGCTGAAATCACATATGGTGAACCTATTTTAGTTCTAATAATATTTTTAAAATAACCTGCTTTCTCAACTATAGTGTTGCTACTTACAGGAGTTGCTATTGAGTCAGCCTGTAAATACCTAGCTGTTAAAACACCTAGTACATCACCTTTCAGCCAATTACCATATTCATCACTAACTAATGGCCTATCAGCATCACCATCAGTCGACACTATACAGTCTAACTTATTTTCATTAGCCCACTGCTTAGCAAGTTTTATATCTTCTGCACGTATAGCTTCGGTATCAACTGAGACAAACCTTTCAGAATATCCTAATAATATAACTACTGCGCCTAGTTTCTCTAAAATTTCTTTTAAGATCACTCTTCCAACAGATGAGTGTTCATAAAGCCCTATCGTTTTGCCATGCAAACAGTTTTTTGGTAAAAAATCTACATACCTATTTACATATTGAGAATGTGCTATGTCACAGCTTTTTGGTACTTCATACTGACATGATAACATCGCGTTTTGATCAAAAATTTCTTCTTTGACAGCAACTATTTGGTTAATAATCATCTGCTCATCAGCTTTAAGAACTTCACCATATGGTGTATTAAATTTAATACCATTTCTATCTTCTGGAATATGGCTACCTGTAACCATAACTGATGGAATCTGTTGCGACATCCCATACAGTACAACTGCTGGGGAAGGTATTTCACCACAATTTATAACTTCATAGCCACTATCATCAATCGCCTTCATCACAGCTTTAGCTATCCTTGGACTACTATCACGTAGATCATAAGCTACAGCAACTTTTACACCTCTTGTAAGGTTATATTTATCTTCCAAAAACTGAATAAAAGCTTTGGTATATAACCAGCATATCTTATCTGTCATAGCACTTACAAGTCCTCTGACTCCGCTAGTACCAAACTTAACTCCACTAGATTTAATTACATCTTTGATTATAACTTCTTCCATTTAAATCTCCTGAATTAAAAATTTCTATTTCTAAGGTTGAGAAAACGTCCTTTACATATTTCAAAAACCTTGACTGGATACTTAGTCAAGATACATAAATAATTAGCTTTTATTCCATTAACTTTAAAAGCTTTCATAGTTTCTTGATTGATAATTCTTTTACTCTTAAAGCTATCTGTACTTACACCACCTTCAAGCATCTTTATTATGCATTCATTCATATAGGAATAAGTAAGCTTATGGACTAATAAAAATCTTACAAATATCTCATAATCCGCAGCAATTTGAAAATCAAGACGATAGTTTCCGTATTTTTGATATATCGATTTTTTAACAAAAAGAGTTGGGTGTGGTGGCATTATGCCAAATTTCAATTTTTGTGGTGTAAACCTTTTAGCAGAATAATATCGCATAATTTTATTGGATCTGTTAACAAAAAGTAGGTCTGCGAAAATCATAGCAGTATTATTCTTTTTCATATTCTCAACAATTTTAGTGATAACATCGACATCAATATAGCAATCATCACTATTCAAAATACCAATGATATCGCCCGTTGCCAATGCAATACCTTTATTCATAGCATCATATATGCCTTTATCTGGTTCGCTAACTACTTTTGCTAACTTAGAAGAATAATTACTAAGTATTTCTTTAGTGCCATCATTACTTCCGCCATCAACCACTATGTACTCAATATTAGTATAATCTTGTGATAATACGGATTTGATTGTACTCTCTATCGTTTGTGCTGAATTATAGCTTACTGTAATTATTGATACTTTCACTCTTTAACCTTCTAAAAACCTTTTATATAATCCTAACTGCTTATCTATTATATATTCATTTTGATAGAATCTAGCTGTATTCTGCGCATTTTGGCTCATTTGTTGATAAGAACCATAATTATATGATAATTTTAACGTTTGAAGTAAATCATCTTTATTTGCCAAAAAACCATTAATTTGATCTTGAATAAGATCTTTTCGTGTACCGATATCAAACCCTATAACAGGAACTCCAAAACTCATAGCCTCAATTATAGTCAACCCAAATGTTTCATATAAAATCGAAGGTTGAATTAAATATTTAGAAGATGATATAAGCCCTAATGTTTCATTTCTAGAGCATTTACCTTTAAAAATAATATTATCTACGGCATATTCTTTAATCAAATCAGCTGTAATTTCTCCATCACCAACTATCGTTAATATATATTCTTTATCTAAGGACTTCCAAGCTTTCAAAAGTTCATATATTCCTTTTGACTCCTCTAACCTTCCTACGTAAATATAACCTTTTTTCTCAGCTAAAGAAGCTGGAATAAATTGAGAATTATTACTAATACTATTTGGTTTAAGTATAATTTTAGCTTCAGGTATACCCAGAGTCTTTACTTTTTCTTTTTGAAAGTTAGTCAGTACAAAAAAATAATCAATATGCTTAAACATCTTTAAAAATTTATAAAATCCAAATGCTAATTGTGCAACCACACTCTGCAGAGCTGATTTCCTATAGCATTTATTCTTAATTCCGAAGAATGGTATTTTACTTTTCACACACAATTCGCAGATACCATAGTTATCACGATAAAGTATACCAGATATACACCATAGCCTATAATTATGTAAAGTATGGATTGTTTTTGCACCAGCTCTTTTTGCCGCTTTAAATACACTAGGAGTTAATAGAGGAAAAAAATTATGTACATGGACAATATCAATACTATGCTCCCGCACAATCTTCTGAATATTTTTATAATGTTTTCTAGAAAACCATATTCCAAATAATAACTTAAATCTACTTATATCATCATTTGAAACATCATATGATAAAACATTATCAGCACCAAGTTTACTTTGCAAAGATTTAAACTCATTTTCATATACAATATCTTCACCACCAACGTTATTTGATTGATAGCGATTATGGACAATCAAAAGTTTCATATATAAGCATCAACCTGTTGTTTATCTTTAGAATCTATAGAAAATTCCTTAACACCCTTAATTAACTGAGTATATTTCTCAGCATCAATATCTAATATTACCCTTTTAATTTCATCATGATTTTCAGAGTTTACCCAATAACCATTTAAGCCATTGCTTATAATATCTCTAGCGCCACAATTTTTACTAATAACCACAGGAAGACCGAAGTACAATGCTTCTTCTGCAACTAGTCCCCATGGTTCTACATTACTTGGCAAGATAAAAATATCATGTGCCATAAACTCTTCTTTTAATTTTGTATTTTTTATGGAATCTTTAAAGATAATGTTTTTTTTAGCTAAACCTTTTAAATATTGCTTTTGGTCTCCCTCACCAATTATAGTTAAACTATAATCAGATAAACTATTAAAAATCATAATCAATGATTCCAAATTTTTTATTGCTGATAGTCTACCTACATATAAAAATTTTTTAGTATATTTTTTATGGTTATTGCTAAAATTAGGTTTATTGATTATACCAACACCCTTAGTTATTATTAACTCACCTTTATAACCTAGCTTTACTAATAACTCCTCATGTAAACTACCAGATACAAAGACTTTACTTATTCGTGATAAAAATATTTTTTTGATAAGAGCTTGCCTACCTGTCGCTTTACTTTCATTAATTGTTGATTCCAACGCCAAACAGTTCTTATATTTACTATTAGTAAAAACCAAATACCAAAATTCTGGTAAATCCCAACCACAGAGCAATAGTTTCTTATAACAAAGATTTTTTAAAACCTTCCTCAAACTTTTAAGATTAGTAAAAACTTTCCTATCTTGAAAGCTGCCACTATACAACACCTTATAGTTAAATTGAGCACGTTCTATAGCAACAAAATCATCAGCCCTTCTCTCGCTAGTATTTGATGCTATAAACACTACAAAAATATTTATTTTTTTTGCTAATTCATTATATAAATTAATTTTATAGAAAGCTGGTATATGAGTAACTATTATATAATCGTACATACCATTCTATATTCCTTTGAATTTAAATAACCACACAATCATCTAATACCCTCTAAGAAATTTACGGATTTTTACCAAAATAGAAACAATATAACTCTTTATTACAGGAATATAAGATAAACTATAAGACTTATTTATCAGAAATTTCTCTGTCATTATTTTATTTAAATTTTGCGATGAAATACCATCAAGATCATACTTGGAAATAGTTATATCCATATATTGAGATTTTTTATTTTTAGCAAAATATTGCATCGTAAAATCCTGATCACCACAAATTTTATACTCTAAATTATACCTAATTAACTTGTCTAACCTATAAAAAGTTGACTGGTGGCAAAGCATCATACCTTGTGCCATGGCCTTTAGATTTAATTTTTGTTTATATTTTAAAATTTTATGACCAATATCTGTATTACCATAAATAATATCAACATTATCATTAATTTTTTTTGTAAATATGCTTTCTAGAACATCATTAGAGTAAAAGCTATCGCCAGCATTCATGAAATTCAACCATCCACCCTTTGCTAGATCTAAGCCTTTATTCATCGCATCATATATACCACAATCTGCCTCACTAACCCACTTATCTATATATCTTTCATATTTTTTAATAATATCAAGCGTACCATCATTAGAGCCACCATCAACTATAATATATTCATAGTTTTTATAACTTTGATTAATTACGCTTAAAATTGTGTCTTCAATATTTTTTTGGGCATTATAAACAACTGTAATTATTGTTATTAGAGGATGACTACTTTTAGATTTTTTCTGATATGCAGAATCTGAATCAAACAAAATATACACTCCTGAACTTGAATAATGTAAAACTTTTTACTTCTTAGTAAATTTTGCTTTTAATTTAGTACCAATATATCTAAAAATTTTTACATACTCATTACGTCTTCTTATCATATTATCAGAAGTATATTTAACATAAAATTTATACATAAAAATATGCATTAGATCAAAGATGTTTTTCTTTAGCTTACCTCCAATAATATCATAAAACTCATTCATATAGCCACTTAGATCATGGCTTTTGTTATTCTCATGATGCCTAAAACCAGCAATATTACTATTACATATATGTAAATCAGCATGCTTTGCAAACTGATGCCACATAAAGAAATCTCCAGCAAGCTTATATTGAGCAAACTTTTGCATATCCATTTTATCTTGCAACGCTTTCGTCCAAAAAGTCGATTCTTGCTGTATCGATGGCAAACTAGTCCCATAAATACCTTTTAGGATTCTTTTCCTCGAAGGAATTAGTGGCAACATCGAATTTTCTATAATTCCTTCCTTATTATACCAAGTATTTTTAGCGTTTATCCACTGAGCTTTATCGCCATACTTTTTCATCTCTGCAGCAATTGCTTTAAAAGCATTAGGTAGATAAAAATCATCGGAGTTAATATAAGCAACTATCTGACCTGTAACTATAGATAAGCCTTTTGCTAGGGCATCATACATACCGTCATCAGGTTCAGATATAAATTTAATATCTAGATTATTACAATAAATATCAAGCTCACATTTATTATACCTATCAACATATTTTTGTATAATTTCACATGTACGATCTTTTGATTGACCATCGACAAGTATATACTCAATGTCAAAATCACCCCTTTGAGTAATCACACTAAGAATCGTTTCTTCAATATATTTTTCAGAATTATACGATACTGTAACTATAGAAAATTTCACTTTGCTTTCTTACCTTTAAATATTTAAATTATAAATACTATTTAAACTCATCGATTAAGCTTTAGTAATTGATAAAATATTTTCTTTACGAATTACACCTGCTTCAAATTTAATTTCAATATTAGAACTTTCTAGAGCACTAGTATAGCGTTTGTCACTAATATCATTTACACCCATTTTAATATAATACTGGCCATCATATACAGTACATTTAAATATATTTTTTATATGATAAGTCTCGTTTTTTGTTATACCCTCTATAATATTTTTTTCTGAAGAAGAATCTAATAAGGTAATTTTTTTACCTGTTATATTTGAGGCATCGAAAACAAGCTCAATCTTATCAAAAGCATTCTTAAATAAGATTTTAAACTCTAATATATAATCACAACCTGTTTCTAAAAAGCTTGTTTCATGCCCTTGTTGATCATATATAGTTAAATCAATTAACTTTATATTCTCATTATCCCATCGCACAATATCATTAGAATTATCTGTATCTTCAATATTTTTATCTGAGTCATTATTAGAGTTGATTTTACTAGCTTGTGAAATCACATTAGATTTATTATCACTAAATAATAACCTTTGATAAAAATGAGCTATTTCTCTTACTGGACCGTCTAGAATTATATTTCTGTCATATAATAATATAGCGCGACTACAAAACTCAATCATTAAAGCAATATTATGTGAAACAAATATTACAGTTGTACCACCTTTAAGTAATTCTCTAATTCTTATAAAACATTTATTTTGAAAAATAGAATCTCCTACAGCTAAAACCTCATCAACGATCAAGATCTCAGGTTTTATAGCTGTTGCCATACCAAAACCCAACCTTGCTCCCATTCCACTACTATAGTTTTTAACCGGCTGATCAATATGTGGACCAATTTCTGCAAAATCAATAATCTCTTTCGTTATTTTTTCTTTATCTTCATCTGCTATATTATTAAGTTCAAGGCTAAATTTAATATTCTGTCTCCCTGTTAGTTCAGGGTTCAAACTACCAGTTAATTCTAACATCGCATTAATATGACCATTGACGTGTATTCTACCTTTAGATGGTGTTACAACCCCTGCAATCATCTTTAACAAAGTTGATTTACCAGCGCCATTAAGCCCAAATATCCCTAAAACTTCTCCCTTTTTAATCTCTAAGTTAACATTTTCAATAGCACAAAATTTTTTGTAATATTTCTTTCTAGTTAAACTAAAAGCTTCTTTTACACGATCTCTAGCTCTATTATAAATTTTGTAATACTTTGAGACATTTTCAACTTTTATCGCAATATTTTTTTTCATTAAACAACATCTCCAAAATGCGGTGTTAATCTTTTAAATACTACTGCCCCAAATAATAAAATAAACGAAACCATAATCAAAAATATAACTGTTGCCATAGGCTGCTGCCAAAACCATATCTTATTTATAAAGATATCACGGTAACCCTGAATAATATAACTCATCGGATTAAAATCTAGTATAAACCTATACCTTTCTGGAACATTATTTGGTGACCAAAATACAGGAGTAAACCAAAAACCAAACTGTACTATAAGACCTATAACCTCTGAGACATCCTTAACGAAGACCCTAGTTGCCGCAGCAAACCATCCTAGGCCTAGTAAAAGAATAATATTGCACAATATATAATATGGAATTTGTAACCAGTAAATATTGGGATAAATACCGTTTAGAATAAAAATTAGCACTAAAAAACTTAACAGAACCAAATGAATAATAATACACGATAGTATGCTCACTAAAGGTAATATATTAACACTAAAAGACACCTTCTTAACTAAAAACTCATTAGATACCACTGACATTGTAGATTTGGTTAAAGATTCGGCAAAAAAGAACCATGGAATCATTCCTGTTAAAAGAAATAAAACTAAAGATGAACTGTCTCCAGATTGTGGACGAATTCCAACTGTAAAAACTAGCCAAATAACAAAAATAAAAACCATTGGTCTTATAACTGCCCAAACAACACCAAAATAAGAACCTAAGTACTCTTCTCTAAACTGATTATATGCTAAAACAAATATCAACTTACGATTGTTTATTAAATGTTTTATAAACCTATAAAACTCTTTAAAATATCTCATAGTTTACGGCACGTCCATTTATAATTATTAAGCACATGCTTATTTTAGCAAAATGGAAAAATAAACACTAGTTAAAAGAGCTAAAGCTGTCTTTTCGATTTCATTAGTTTGAGCTTATTTATCGGATACGTTATAAATCTAGCTAATTTATATGAAAAATCATTATAAAAAGATGTTATTTGCTTATCTTTGCAGTGTATTAAATACTGCTGATTTTTTATTGTATTTCGATTTTTAATATTACCCAACCTTAATAAATCAATATATGCAATATTCTGTTTTACGGTACTCTCATCAAAATAATCAAATAATACCTTCAATGTTTCAACAAAAGATGATATAGGTTTAAGCATTGATAAACCACCTTCATAGAAGTAACATACAGGTATATCTATGTTTTTAAAAGTATGGTTATTTAGATAACATTTTAAAAAAAAATCATAATCTGCAGATAGACGATATGCCATATTAAATTTATATTTCTTCAGCAATTCAGTTTTAGCAAAAGCTGCTTGATGACCAAATGGCATTTTTTTTGAAATATATTCAACACTTTCAGCAATCTCAAGCTTAGTCTCACTTGTCTCTTCATCAACAATATAACGAGAACCATAAAAAATATCATCCTCTTGATTAATACTCTTCATAATCAAATCAACTGTATTATTATCAATAAAAGTATCACCCGCATTCATAAAATTAATCCACCTTCCTGAGGCCTGAGAGACTCCCTTATTCATTGCATCATATATGCCATTATCCGCTTCAGATATAATTACATCGATCTTATCTTTATATTGATTAATTATCTCAAGAGTCTTATCTGATGACCCACCGTCAATTACCAAATATTCAATGCTAGAATATGACTGTTTGATCACACTCTTAATAGTTCTTTCTATAAAATTTTCTGCATTATATACAACTGTTATTATACTTATATCTTTTTGCATTGAATTTCCTAAGCCCTTATAAAAAAACTAGATATATATTTAAATATACGTCCTAATCTATATACATTTGTTATATAAATATCTTGAAGCTCCTGATCTCTGCTAAATAATAATTCTTGTTGAGACTTTATAGTTATATTTTGTGTAACAACTCCATCATTGTATATAGGTTTAAAGATCTTACTATTATATGCCACAATTTCTCCAAAGTGCTTTGATAAAATGTGTAATTGCTCTATATACGACCTAAATGTTTTTTCCTTTTTCACTGTCAAAATATCTATATCTAAATATTCAAATTTGAGTCCTGCTTTATAACACCTAACAATTAAATCATAGTCTGCCTCAAGCAAATAAGAGCAATCAAAAGAATATTTTTCAAATAACTTTTTTTTAAAAAAAGCTGTCTGCATTTCAAAAGGTTTACAATTATAAATTTCAGTATCTATAGCTAGGCGATTTTCTTCATTTAATAATTCTCTTTTAGGCAAAACTGATCCATAAAAAATATCTTTAGTCTCATCTATTTTGTCTAAAACCTTTTCAACCACTTTATGATCTTTATAAACATTTCCAGGTAATAAAAAAGTTAGCCACTGACCACTAGCACGTTTTATTGCTTCATTAATAGCTTTATATTTATTAGAAATATAGTTATTTTCGATTAATACATCCACCTTATACTTATCTAATATCCTAAGATTTTGATCTGTCGAACTAAGAGCTACAACAATGGATTCTATTTTATTAAAAACAGATTGATTAGCTATGCTTTGTAAAGTACTATTAATATTACTTTGGTCATTATCAGCAACTATAATTACAGTAATCTCTTTACTACTTAAATGCACCCTTTTATGATCCTTATAATATTCACTTATTTAAAAAATAATATCTCTTTGCTCAAATTAAGCAAGTATTATTAATTATTTATCTTATTAAATCATCTTTTTCAGTAATATTTAGAGAATTATAAATTTGTCAAATTTGATAAACAATATTGGTAAATCTTTAACTTAAAAAACTTAATAACATAGTTATACACTTATTATATGGTATACTTCCAATATAATACATATAGGTTAATTTATACATCAAAAAGTGAAGCTTAAAACAACTGTCTTATTAACGCTATCTTTAATAGATATTATTAAAGACATCCTGATTTTATTATTGATATCAACTTATAAAACATTCAAGAACATTATTATACCTAAAATTATTGGTTTTATTATAAAGCTCATAATTTTTCTCACTAAAATAACAGGAACCTACGCCTTAACAAGAAGAATTTACCATATAATATTTAAGAAATCTTCGTAAACCAACTTGCCAATCAATACTTTGTATATTGGTTAATTTGATACAACCATATTTAATATGGATAGAGCTGGTTTAATAAAGATACTGTAGGAGAAAGCCAACTCTCATTAACTTTCATCTGCATCGAGTAATTTTCTAAAACTTCTTTATAATCTGACTTTATTTGCTTCTTGTTAAGTATTTCTTTTAAAGCTAGTCTACAATTTTCGATATCTGAGACATGCCAAACATTATTAAACATAGCTGCAAAAGCTAGGTTACCAAAACACAAACATGGCTTATCATTTGAAGATGCTTCAACAAAAACACTGCCTGCATTAGATACAACAATTTGTGCTGACTCAATCAACTTCTTTTGATTCTCTTTTATACTAATAACTTTTACATCTGGTATCTGACTTATATATTCATAAAACCTTTTATTTTTATATTGAGGAAGAGATCTTATGAAAGAGTCTAATGCCTGATATGCCACTTTTTTAAACTGTGTTGGATGCTCTTTAACATATATTTTCCATCCTGAGGGCAATATTGACCTTAGAATCTTTAAATTATACAGTTGCAGTGAGTTTATCCCATCTGTAGGTGATATAGTACTTTCAGGCTCAAAATGTAAAGAAACTAAAATATACTTCTCATCAAAATCTGGAGAAATACACACAGATTCATAGTACTCAGCTAGTTTAGATAAATAAAATGGATAAAAATAAAGGTTATCGTAGATTTTCTTTCTTAACACTCTAAGTGACTGTGTAAAAGTTAATTTATTAAATACTCGAGTAGTATCAAACAGTAGACTACTAACATATTTTAACTTAGTTTTTTCTCGATCTTCAAAACCAGCATCCTTATACATTCGACTTTCTTTAACAGAACCATTATGAAAATCAGGTAGCACTTTATAAATTTCTTTGCTCTTTGTATCTATCAAACAAAATCTATGCATCCCTTCATTAGCAAATCCCATACATCTTTTATGCACAACATTTTTTACAATTTGAGAGTCCATAGCTGCTTTATTTAACATATAATCAGAAGAATAATGACTTTGTGTTATGCTATAAACAAAGGTTATATTCTTATCTCTAAAAAGATTTATAAAAAAGCTATAAACATCCATACCATATTCAACAGAGTATAAACTATAGTTAAACCTACGAGTAAATCTATTATTTGAAGAAAATGCTATACCTGTATCCATATTATCTAACATTTTAAAATCAAACTGATATTTATAATCAATATTTTTTATAGTCGTCTTAATACCATGTATATTATTTTTTAATGTCGTTAAACCGCCTATACCTAGATTTTCAAGCACAAACGGTATTTGATAGACAATTAATTCACAATCATCAAACTCATCTTGATATTGTAAAACATTATTTTCTTGGGTAGATACTAAATATATTTTGCCAATATTTTTATTTAAACGAACCTGACCTATAAAATCCTTTAGATTGACACCAATCCACTTACAGTCTATTAAAATATTTACTTTTTCCATTTTTAATAAGCAACAACAGCCAATACCTTATAGTATATTCACCAATATATAGATTATCAATATGACACTTGATCTACCCAGTCAATTTGAGACAGTTTTGCACTTCATTCTATCTTCATAATGAATTGGTGTCATGTAATTAATAGTAGAATGTTTCCTTTTTGTATTATAATACGCCTCAATATATTCAAATATTGAAGATTTAGCTTCATCTCTAGTTTGATACTCTTCATAATGAACTAACTCTACTTTTAAAGTTCCAAAAAAGCTCTCACAAGCTGCATTATCATAACAACCCTTACGCTTCATACTAAAAAGTAACCAATTATATTTTATGACTTTTGTGATCTAATTATAAGTTCTTTGAAAAAGCTTAAAAACTACTATAAATAAGAATCATTTGTCACATTAATATTAAATATGTAATATAATCTTGAAAAGTACTTCAGTATTATTTTTTAATGAGAATTTGTTCTGCTAAACAGAAATCCAAATACTCATCAATGTCTATAGAGCTCTCTTTATCCATTTCATAAGCATAAATATTATCTTTTAAAAAGAAGCCCTGATTCTTTTTAAGCTTACTAGTATCACATACATAGATAGCTCCATTTATTCTATAATATTTCTCAAGATCTTGACTTCTTTTATTAATAACATCATCTCTTAAAAAGCTATTCATACTTAAATTCTTAGGCAAAGTATTAGACCATAGAGGACTATGATCCATTTCACATACACTTATTATTGCATCAGCATTTTTATGTTCTAGACTCACTATAGCTTCATCAATATGCTCAGCCATCCTAAGTGGACTTGTAGGTTGTAATAAAACTATATAATCATATTTTTTAGTATTATACTTTATAACGTGATTTACTGTATCAAAGGTAGTGGCTGTATCACTAGCTAAGTTATCAGGCCTTTCTATAGTTTCTGCTCCATACCTCTCTGATATCTCTAGTATTTCTTTATTATCACTACTAACAATAACTCTATCAATATAGCTACTTTTTAAAGCGGCCTCTATTGTCCAAGCTATTAATGGTTTACCATATAAATCAAGCACATTTTTGCGAGGCAATCGCTTACTGCCACCGCGAGCAGGGATAATAGCCAAAAATGTTTTATTCTTATACATCAAAACTCCTCACCATACTCTTTATTTGCTCTATTATACTCTTCAACCTTGCCAATATCTAACCAATACTCTCGTAATGGAAAAGAAACGACTTTTTCTTGTTTCTCAATTAATTTCTCAAAAAGAGTTGGCATATCATAAAACTCATCTTCTGGTATATATTTCAATATGTTTGGTGATAGCATATAAATACCAGCACTGACAAAAAACTTATGCACAGGTTTTTCTTCTATTGACAATATTTCATTGCAACTCATATTTACTACTCCATAAGGAACTTGGAAATCATACTCTCTAACACACATAGTTCCTAATGAATTACTTGATATATGGTAATCATGTAAATACTCAAAATTTACATTTGTCAAAAGATCGCCATTCATTACAAAAAATGGTTCTTTTGGGTTTTCTTTTAAAAGACTTAAGGCCCCAGCGGTGCCCATTCTTTGTTCTTCTAAAATATACTCTATATTTACTCCGAATTCCTTACCATCGCCAAAATAGTCTTGTATTATGTGTGATTTATAATTAACGCACATAACTATATTGGTATATCCATATTCTACAAACTTCTCTACTATAATTTGAAGTATTGGTTTATTACCAACTTTTAGCATTGGTTTGGGTGTATTATCCGTCAAAGGTCTAAGCCTTTTACCTCGCCCACCAACCATTAAAATAATTTTATTTGTCTTTTTTTTCGGTTTTATAAGTTCATCAATTTCTTGAATACCTAAAATCTTATCAGTATCATCTATTATTGGTATTTGATGTATTTTCTTAGATAATGCTATTTTTAAGATATCTTCTTTAGTATCACTAATTTTTGCAACTGTCGGAGTTTTAAAAACTATAGTCTCTATAGAGCTATCTAAATCAAAACCTTTAAGCAGCCCTCGCCTTATATCACCATCAGTTAAAGTTCCTAAAAGAACATTATTTTCATCTACAACTAATGCTATTTGCATAGCTCCATTATCAATAATATTAAGAGCTTGTTTTATGGTTGAGTCTATATGTAACTTGATATTTTGTATGCTCTTCATAATATTTCCTTCAAAAGCACAAAACTCTCAGCATATTCACATCCAGAAGTAGCTCCCCTCAAAGTCCCTAACGCTCTCATATTTCTTTCACTTCTTGGAAAAGGATGTTCTTCAATTTCACTCTCAAATACTTTCATTATTTCAATTTTCTTATCCATAAATTCGCTTATATCTACGAATACATTTGGTATAAAGCTATCTTCCTTAGTACTTGGAGCGAATTCTGTTTCACTGAGAGTTTCTATCATATATATTTTTTTAATGAACGGATATCTAAATGATTTTGTACAACTATAAGCAGCTTCAAATATTTTCCTATGATCACTATGAACATCACCTTTGAAAGGAAGGTAAATAATATTTGGGCTAACATCATTTATAACTTTAGATATTTTGCTAATCAATTCACTCATACTATACTCATCTACTTCCATACTTTTGAGTTTTAAATTATTAACACTATCAAAATTATACATACTAGACACCTTTTTTATCTCTTTTTCTCTAGTTGCGTAGTAACTATGGCTCTTATCAATAGCTGTGCAATTAAGCCAATGTATTTCATCGCCATTTTCTTTGTGTTTCAAAAGTGTGCCACCACATCCTAGGGTCTCATCATCTGGGTGAACGGCTACTATTAAAGCTTTATTTTTCACAAATATTCTCCAATGGATGGAAGTTCTTCAAACTCATGCTCTACAATTTCTATAGCCCCATCATATGTTTTCACTAAAATAGATTCATCTTTAGAATCTATAACTTTTCCACTTTCTAAGTTAGATTGGGTATTTTGAATTACCTTTACTTTCCAAATACTTATATTTTTACCTTTATATTCTACATGAGATCCAACATAGGGTTTAGTTAATGCTCTTACAAGATTGTAAATAGCTTCACTATTCATACGAAAATCAATCTTTCCATCATTCTTTCCTCGTTTTCTCCAAATATTAGCCTCATCATGATTTTGCTCTATTTTTTTAAAAGTTTTATTTTCAAGCTGCGGGATAAATTCTTCTATTTGTAAGAGTGCTATATCAATTAACTTATTATAAAGAGTTTGAGCGTCATCTGAATATAATATATTAAAATCTTTCTGAGACAATATATCTCCATCATCAGTACCTTCTTGCATAAAGAAAAAAGTAGATGCACTCTTTTTTAGACCCAATGCTAGTGCCCAAATGAGTGGATGTCTACCTCTATTTTGAGGCAGTTTTGCAGGATGATATCCTATTACACCCATCGGTGTTAAATATAATAATTCTTTTTTAATTAAATTTGACCAACCAAAACAAAATATAATTTCAGGCCTTAATGACTGAATCCATTTAACACTCTCGTCTGAATTTATATCTGTTACAAACTTATAAGGTATACTATTTTCATTGCATATCGAGGTTAAGTCAGCATAGTCACTATTAAAAGTTGACTTCTCTTTGGTACATACTCCAACTACTTGGGCATCTATGTCTATAAGCTTTTGTAAAACTTTTTTAGAAAACTCTACAGTTCCAATAAAAACTATTCTCATAACTTAAATCTCACATCAAAAAAAGATTTTTTCAATATATTGCCAAGTTCAAAAGTTTTCAAAACCTTTACTATCTTTTTACTTGCGCATCCATCACCATATGGATTTTGTACATTTTTTAACCTTTTTTGGAACTCATCTGAATAAAGTCTCTTAAATGCTTCCATTATACTTACTTTAGTTGGCATACAATCTATTACACTACCAGCCTTTATTCTCCCCCTTTGTCTATCACCTATATTTACAGTACCTATTTTAAAGCTGGGAGTTTCAGCAAGTCCACTTGAACTATTCCCCACCATTGCATCTACAAACAGTAAAGCACTTAAATATCGTAGTTGCCCTAAAGAAGTAAAGCCAGTAGATTTATGAGCATTCTTTGCTACATACTCATCTATCATCTGATTTATAACCCTTCCATCTGTATCACTATTTGCTTTGGTAAAAATTATATTAGTTTCTTGTAATTCATCTATGGCATTTAGAAGTTCTTGAAATTGATCTTTTGCAGTGCTGTTTTCTAAGGTCACAGGATGAAAAGTAACTAATATATTTTTTTTATTTAGTTTAAAATCAATAGATTCTTCAAACTCTTCTTTACTAAAAAGTTTTAACCTTTTAATATTTTCAACCCCCATACCACCAACATTAAAAACTCTACTTGGGTGCTCACCTAATTGAATAACTCTATTTTCATACTCATCTGTTGCAGTAAAATGAAGATGACTCATTTTTGTTATAGAGTGCCTTATAGGTTCATCTATTAATCCTTCAGTAGCTTCTCCACCATGTAAATGAGCAATTGGAATTTGTGCAATCATTGCTGCGCTAACAGCAGAAAATATTTCATATCTATCACCAAGTACAATCAATATATCTGGTTTTAAATCTTCATAAGCTTCTGCAAAAGATATTTGAGCTAAGCCCATGGATTTTGAAATACCTACTGCTGTATCAGAAGATAGGAGCATTTCTATTTTCTTATCTATTTTGAAATTTTTCTCTATCTCTTTATATGTAAGCCCAAACTCAGGGCTTAGGTGCATACCTGTAACTATAATTTGAAGTTCTAACTTATTATCTGAATCTATTTCTTTCATAAGCCAACATAATAATCCATATTCAGCTCTAGTACCTGTTACTACACATATTTTTTTCATATTAATTCATCTTCTTTATAGTCTTTTAATGCAAAGCCACCAAGCATTTCATCCCATTTCATAGGAGAAATACCATCGCCAGGCCTTTTTATCGTTATATTTTTTTCTGTTAAAAGATCACCTTTTTTTATGTTTTTTTTTGCAACAATACTTTTCCTAACTACAGGCCTATTTTTTAATTCACTACATGATGGTTTTTTTGTACAACTTCCAAGAGCAACCTCTATATTTCGTATAGCTTCTATCATGGATTTCAGCTCTTTAGGCTCAAGTGAAGCTTTATGATCAGGGCCTGGCATTGCTTTATCTAAAGTAAAGTGTTTTTCTATGCATACAGCCCCCATTGCTACTGCTGCAATATCTACCTCAATACCTAAGGTATGATCGCTATATCCATAATCCACATCAAAAGTCTTACCTATAGTAACCATGGCTCGCAAATTAACATCTCTCATTGGAGTTGGATATTCTGTATTTGCATGTAAAACAGTTATATTTTCCTTTTTAGTCCCAGACTCTATCAAGATATCTAAAGCAGCCTCTATCTCTCCAATATTTGCCATACCAGTAGAAAGTATTACTTTCTTATTTAAACCTCCTATATGTCTAAGATATGGCAGATTTGTAATCTCACCACTAGGTATCTTAAATAAATTAAGGTTTAATTCATTGAGTAGATCAATACTATCATGATCAAAAGGTGTCGATAAAAACATTATATTTTTCAATTTACAATAGGCTATCAGTTCCTTATGAACATCAAGATCAAGTTCCAACTTCTTGAGCATATTAAACTGAGAATTATCTTTCCCAACCATATTTAGTTTTTGATATTCAGCCTTAAGAGTATTTTTAGCTACTAATTTTTCTGCCTTAAAAGTTTGGAACTTTACAGCATCAGCTCCTGATTTTGCTGCTACATCAATTAATTTTTTTGCAAGTTCAACAGAGCCATTATGATTAACTCCAGCTTCTGCTATTATAAACACTTTACTCATTTAACAACACTCCCTGCTTTAATGAATCCTTGACATTCTATTCCTTGTTTAGAAGTAGCATTGCTTCCATAAAATGTATTTTCTCGAACTAAAACTTTTCCATTTACAATACTTCCAGTTGATATATGACAATTATCATAAATTACTGCGTCATGTTCAATCAATGATTTCGTATTGATAATACAATTCTTACCAATTTTTGCATTAGCATTAATAATCGCATGATGCATAATTACAGTTCCTTCCCCTACCAAAGAATGTTTTGATATATAAGCAATAGGAGAAACAATAATAGGCAGAAAATAACCTATTTTTTTAAGTTTATTATAAAGACCCAATCTTATTGAATTTGATTGAACATGCCCAACTGTAATTATAGCATTTTTACACTTAGAGAATATTCTTTGCAAATCAGCATCACAACCAATTACTGGATAACCTAAAACCTCTAGTCCAACAAATTCAACGTTATCAATTATTCCAACTATAGTATATTTATTTTCTTGCTCAACAACATCTATAACACTATGGCAATGCCCACCTCCACCAACAAGAATTATATTTTCTCTCATCGTAAAATCACACTACTTGGCAAATTAACTAAATGCTTCTCTAAATATTCAGAGTTTTCTAAACTTGTTTTTTGACAATCTTTAAACATTGATAATTCACTCATTAATTTCCATACTGGTCTAGTCATAACACCATTTCTATTTGTATAATCTAGAAAATCATCTCTATCATTAATACTATCAAGTAAAATGGCTTGCAGCCAGTAGTTAGATTTAGAATTCATAGGCTCTGATATAAATTTTATATCACTATTAGTAAAAAACTCTTTATATCTTCTAGTCAAAATTCTTTTTGATTCTAAGAATTTATCTAATTGCTCTAACTGAGCAACCAATAAGGCTGCATTTATGTTGGGTAAACGATAATTATAAGCAACTTGGTCATGTACATACTCATATGTATGAGAAATTTTAGCTGTAGTAGTTATATGTTTGGCTCTTTTAGCTAAATACTTATCATCTGTAACAACAACTCCACCCCCACCAGACGTAATAAGTTTATTACCATTAAAACTAAAAGCCCCAAGCCTACCAAAAGTGCCTGTATGCTTACCTTTATAGTAACTACCTAAAGACTCTGCTGCATCTTCAACAAGCACAATCCCCCACTTATCACATATTTCTCTTATCTCATCTATTCTACATGGATGCCCAAATGTATGCATAGGTACACATGCTTTTATTGTTTTCCCTGTTACTTTATTTATACACTTATTACTTACAAATTCACAATTCACCTCTAAAAAATTCTCTAACGAGCGTGGAGATAGTCCCATCGTATCTAAATCCACATCTACAAATATTGGCTTAGCTCTAATATAAGATATCGCATTGCATGTAGCTACGAAAGTTAATGCTTGGGTAATCACTTCATCATCATTCTGTACTCCTGCTAAAATAAGTGCCACATGTAATGCCGCAGTACCATTTACCGTAGCTATAGCAAATTTGCTACCAACGCTTTTTGCAAAATTATGCTCAAATCTATCAACATATTTACCAACACTAGAGACAAAGGTTGAATCTACACAATCATTTAAATATTTTTTTTCATTACCTGCAAATCTTGGTTCATGCAAAGGTATAAAATCCTCAGTATCAAAAACTTGTTTTATAAACCTAACTACATCTTGCATGCTACATTTTTCCATCTAAATATTTACCAGTTTCTTTATGGCCAAAATCAGTTATAATACGATGAAATTCTTTAACAATATCATCTTTTGTCCATGATAATTTTAATTTGAGAGCTTTAATTGCATTCTCAAACTGATTAAGTTTACTATCTTCATATAACACTTCATTTTTAATAACACCAAGATTTTTAAACCTGCTCATATCCAAAACTTCTTTATCTGTAAAGAATTCTTCAAAATCTTTTTCTCCAGTCGTATCACTAGAAGTGAATAAACATGGCCACTGACCATCTTCTAGCAAAGTTCCTATTAAACTTCTGGCTTCGTTCTCACTTTCGCATAAATATGTCTCATAACCAATGTCTTTCAAATATTTCACTGCTATTTCTGAAAAAGAAATAAGATGTAAATTTTCACTCAATTTTGGAAAAAATATATCTCTGTTGTTACCAAACATACAGCTCATCAAACATAACTCTCCACTCTCCTGAGGAGTTACAAAATATCTTTTTATATCATTTGGGGCAACTATAGGCTGTTCCTTTTGAACACGTTGATTAAAACCATGAAGTAAAGAACCATCACTAAATGCAACGTTAGCAAATCTTGCCATAGATATATCAATTTCACCTGACTTCCTATGCACAAACATTTCCATAATCCTTTTACTAGCACCCATCATATTCACTGGGTTAGCAGCTTTATCAGTACTAACACAAAAATATTTCTTAACTCCACCATCAATAGATTGTTGTAATGTTTTCTTTGTATTAAAAATATTAGTTTCTATCATACGCATCAAAGTAAATGGGTCTTTCTCACTTCTCACATGCTTAAGTGCAGATAGGTTTAAAACATAATCATATTCTCCATCAGCCCTGATAAAGGCATCATATTCAATAGAGCCTATATCTAAAGCAAAAGTTTTAAAATCCCCATCAATATAGCCAAAAGAGCTCCTAATATCCCTAACCAACTCAACCATGTTATTTTCCGAGATATCTACAACATGTAATTTCCTAGGGTTCCTTTTAAAAATTTCTTTTACAACAGCCTGACCAATAGATCCAGCTCCTCCAAGCACTAAAAAGGAAGATTCGGAAACTTTTTCATATAATGGAATTTCATTTATTTTCATATCTTCAGAAAATAAAGGCTTTACTCTTCCTATTAGTTCCAATATTTCTTTCATAAAGACAAGCCTCTTGCTTTAAATTACTTAAATCACAAATGCTACCACATTCTCCTATAGTAGGCAATCCATGTGCATTCTCAATACAATACGATTTATAAACAAAAAAGCAAAGCTAGGAAGAATTCTTAAAAAATAAACTATAAAAATATCGTTTTTTCTCAAAAAACAAAGAGAAAATATAAGCAACCCCACAAATAAGCATTATTATTGGGATCATCACTTAAGCTCGCTTAGTATTATCAAGCCAACTAAATTTGTCAAAAATATAGTTAATCCGATAGTTATTTGACAATAATGTTATAATATTTAGAAAAAATGTCATCATATAGCCAAGATTTCAGAGGTATCGTAATAACTAAATATAAAGAAGGCCTAACAGACAAAGAGCTAAGTAATTTTTTTAATATAGATATCCGTACTACTAGATCTTGGATAAACTTATACGAGACAACTGGTGATTATAAATCTAAGCAAGGCTTGGGTTGCGGTAGAGTAGCAACCTTTACAGATAAGGAAGCGATAGAAAGCTACTTAAGAACATATCCAGATGCAATGGCTTTAAATATTAGAGAAGCATTAGCTCCTGAAATACCTAGAAGCACATTTTATGATTGTCTTAACAGACTTGGTTTTAGTTTTAAAAAAAGACACCTAAATATAAGCAAAGAAAAGAACAAGATAGGCAAAGTTTTATAGAGGTTGTTGAGACTATTGAACCTAACAAACTTGTATATTTAGATGAAATGGGTATGGATAATAAACAGTCTGTACTAAGAGGATGGTCTCTTGTTGGTAAACCTAGCTATGGTGAAGTTATTGCTTATCAAACTCAGAGAAAAAGTATAGTTGCTGGTTATAACTATTTAGAAAAGAAGATTATAGCACCGCTAGAGTATACTGGATATACAGATACTCAAATTTTTAATCAGTGGTTTGAAGAGCATTTATGTCCTGAGTTAATTCCAAAGACTACTGTTGTTATGGATAATGCTAGTTTTCATAAGTCTCCTAAATTGGCTAAAATAGCAGAGAAGTTTGATATACAGATACTATACCTTCCTGCTTATTCTCCTGATTTAAATCCTATAGAAAAAATTTGGGCCAATTTTAAAAGAATTTTAAGAAAAGTAAATAATTCTTTTGATAATTTATCTGATGCTATTACTCACGTCTTTAGCACAATATTATCAGATTAACTATAACTGCGATAATAACTAAAAAAGGAAAATGTATTAAATAAAGACTATAGCTATACTTTGCATGTAATGAAACCTTATAAAAAATAAAACTGAAGAATCTTAAATATCTAAGAAAAGATAATAATATAAGTCCACAAACTATAGTTAAAGAAAATAACAACTGAAAAAAATTAATATAAATATTGTGAAAAGTATCAAGTGAGAAAATGTAGCCTAATATATTATATGATGAAAACAATAATAAACATACAAACTTTTAAATTCTTTCTCTTTCCACATATGAAACCTATTTATACTAAAGGTAACAATAACCTTATAATAAATTTGTTATAAGATCTCAAATATCGACTAAATATTACCGTTTAAGTTTTTATATTATAAAAATGATGTTAAACCCTAAAGCATCAATTATCTTAAGGATTTTGCTAAAGCTTTCATCTAAATTAAGCTACCGTTAGCTAAACTCAAATACCATTCATAAATTTTCCTCACACCATCTTCAAGCTCAATCTTATGCTTCCAACCAAGACCATGCAACTTAGATGGGTCAGTAAGTTTAACCATAGTGCCATCAGGCTTGCTAGAATTAAACTCCAATTTACCATCAAACCCAACCACCTCTTTGATAAGTTCCGCCAACTCTTTAATAGAGATATCGATACCAGTACCAATATTAATATGGGTATTTCTAATTTCCTGACCACCTTTAGAATAAGTATCTTTAAAATTCCTATTTTCAAGTAAAAAAACACACGCATCTGCCATATCTTCAGAATACAGAAATTCTCGCCTAGGTTTGCCAGTGCCCCATATTTCTACAGAATCTTTGGATACTCCAAAATTTGCTAAATACTTTTTAGCTTCATCAAGAGAGTCGATTGACAAGTTTTCCAAAACTTTATCATTTTGACCTTCATTCAAAAGTTTTGCCAGATGAATTTTCCTAATAAGGGCCGGTAAAACATGTGATTTCTCAAGATCGAAATTATCGTTTGGTCCATATAAATTTGTAGGCATGACCGAAATAAAATTAGTACCATACTGTAGATTATAACTTTCACACATTTTTATTCCTGCGATCTTAGCTATTGCGTATGGTTCATTTGTATATTCTAATGGACTTGTTAATAAACAATTTTCAGGCATTGGCTGGGGCGCTTCTTTAGGGTATATACACGTACTACCTAAAAATAGAAGTTTCTTAACACCATTCAAATAGCTTTGATGTATAACATTATTCTGGATTTGAATATTTTCATATATAAACTCAGCTCTATAAGTGTTATTTGCGACGATCCCACCGACCTTTGCTGCTGCTAAAATAACATATTCTGGCTTCTCAATCTCAAAAAAATCTCTAACTGCAGCTTGGTCTGCTAGATCAAGCTCAGCATGAGTTCTAAAAACCAGATTATCATAACCTCTAGCTTGTAAGTTTTTTATAATAGCTGAGCCAACCAAACCTCTATGGCCAGCAACATAAATTTTACTATTTTTATTCATCACAATGCCTCTATTCAAAATAGCTCATAGTCTTGTAGCCACCTTTTTGTAGATATAAATCTTTAGTCATCATTTTTAGATCTGATTGCATCATATCATCAACCAAATCTTTCAGATTATATTCTCTATTCCAACCAAGCTTTGTTTCAGCTTTTGCTGGATCGCCAATCAAAAGATCAACTTCTGTTGGCCTAAAGTATCTAGGATCTACCAAAACTACAGTTTGACCAACCTGTAAATGTGAAAGATCTAGATTCAACTCAGCGGCTCTTTGAACATCTACAGATGCAACTATACCCATCTCATCAACACCCTCTCCATCAAATTTCAGCTCAATCCCAGCATAACTAAACGCCAATTTCACAAAATCTCTAACAGTTGTAGTTTGACCAGTAGCAATCACCCAATCTTCTGGTTGCTCAGCCTGTAGTATCATCCACATCATTCTGACATAGTCTTTAGCATGCCCCCAGTCTCTTTTTGCATCTAAATTACCAAGATATAATTTCTCTTGAAGATTAAGAGCTATCTTAGATGCTGCACGTGTAATTTTTCTAGTCACAAAAGTCTCACCTCTAACAGGCGATTCATGATTAAATAAAATACCATTACAAGCATACATACCATATGCTTCTCTATAGTTAACAGTTATCCAATATGCATACATTTTAGCTACAGCATATGGTGATCTTGGATAAAATGGAGTAGTTTCAGTTTGAGGAACTTCTTGCACTTTACCATAAAGTTCCGATGTGCTTGCTTGATATATTCTAGTTTTCTTCTCTAAACCTAAGAGTCTAACTGCCTCCAATATTCTCAAAGTACCTGCACCATCTGCATTACAAACATACTCAGGAATATCAAAACTAACATGTACATGACTCATAGCTGCTAAATTATAAATCTCATCTGGCTGAGTATCTGCAATAATTTTTGTCAAATTCATAGAATCTGTCATATCACCAAAGTGTAAAATAAAATTAGCATTTTCAACATGTGGATCTTGATATAAATGATCTATCCTATCAGTATTAAAAAGCGAACTTCTTCTTTTAACACCATGCACTTCATACCCTTTTTTTAAAAGAAACTCTGCTAAGTAAGACCCATCTTGACCTGTAATACCAGTTATTAACGCTACTTTTTTCATATTAACCCTTATTCTTATTTAATTTAATTTAATTTCTATTATATTCATCTTTTAAACGAACAATATCATCTTCACCAGTATACTCTCCTACTTGAGCCTCTATAAGGACTACCGGTAATTTACCTTTATTCTCTAACCTATGAATTTCACCCATTTTTATATAGACAGATTCGTTAGGTCTAACAATAGATTCTTTTTCACCTATAGTTACAATTGCTGTTCCAGAAACAACTATCCAATGCTCACTTCTATGATAATGTTTCTGTAAAGATAATCTCTTACCTGGAGAGACTTGTATTTTTTTTATTTTATAACCTGGGCTATCTTCAAGTACAGTATAAGTACCCCATGGCCTATGTGCAGTCAGATGAATATTCTTAAGGTTTTCATCAAGCATTGCCACAACTTCTTTGACTCGTTGAGAACTTCCTTTTTTAGAAATCAAAAGTGCATCGCCAGTATCTACAATAATAAGATCATCGATTCCTACCGTAGCTATTTTCTTCTCAGTCCCATAAATAAGATTATTTTTACTATCTATACATATATGCTCACTATTAACAGCATTACCTTGTTCATCTTTTTCCATATGCTCAAACAAAGAATCAAAGCTACCAACATCACTCCAACAGATATCTGCAGCTACCATTTTAATTTTATCTGACCTTTCCATGACCGCATAATCAATAGAATCTTCAGGAATTTTCGACATATCTTCTAAATTGACACAACCACCATTCTTTTTGGCATTTTCCAATGCTGTTTTTGAAGCTGCGTAAATCTCTGGAGAATATTTTTTAAGCTCTTTTAAAAGAATCCCAGCCTTAAACATAAACATTCCTGAATTCCAGTAATAATTACCTTGTTTAAGATATTTCTCTGCTTTTTCTAAACTAGGTTTTTCATGGAAATTCTCAACATCTCCCTCAGGCGTTGCTTCTATATAACCAAAACCAGTATTTGCATGATCTGGAGTTATACCAAATGTGACGAGAAATCCTTTCTCCGCCATACCTTTAGCCTGTAATAAAACTTGCTTATAGCTATCATCATTATTAATCATATGATCAGCTGGCGTGATAAAAACAATATCTTCCTCATTAACACTCATACAAGCCAGCGCTACAGCTGGAGCTGTATTCCTACCAACTGGTTCAACAATAAAAGAACTAGTCTCTGACATCCTTAGATCACTAAGTTGGTCTTTAGCCAAAAACAATTGTTCCGAATTAGACACCACAAGACTTGAACTACATAAATTTGAATTTCGCTCTATTGTGTGCTGAAATAAAGATTGACCATCAAACATTTTTACAAACTGCTTAGGCAAGAGCTTTCTACTAATCGGCCAGAGCCTGGTGCCACTGCCACCGCATAGAATTACATTTATCACGTTAGAATTAGCTATTTTTTTAAAAAACATACCTAGAATTATAATACTTTTTTATAGATTTCTCTACTTGATTTATCAGTTACGATAACAGATGATTGAATCTATTTTTTGTAAGTTAAATTACCAAACAATTTATTTATAATCCCTACTTTCTTAGACAGAGCCTTTATAAATGGATTAAATATAGATATTAAATATGTTTTTTTACCGAGAGTTTTTCTATAATCTTTTATAAATTTTGATGTACAGAAATATTCATCATCTTGCGGCATAAAAATACCTTGTGTTCCACTAATCACTATATTACTAATTTCATCAATTAAATTATTGATATGCAGTACACTTCTTTGGTTTTCTATCTTTGGGAATACAATAGCAAATTTTGCTAACTTAATTAATTTAGGATAATTCCCTTTTGAATTTTCCCCATATATCATTGGAGGTCTAATTATAGCTACTTTAAACTTATTCGAGCTTAATATAGCAAGCTTTTTTTCTGCTTGCAATTTACTATTGCCATAAAAATCATCTGGCTTAGGCACAGTATTCTTATCAAGAACCTTACTCATACCAATAGGCGCACTATCACCATATATAATAATACTACTCATAAATATAAACTGTCCCACACCTTCTTTTTTTGCTTTTTGAGCAACTTCAAAAGTTAAATCAGTATTTATTTTATAGTAGCTACCTTCAAGTGAAGGATTTTTTGATGTATGTGCAATACCTGCAACATGTAGTACACAATCATAGATAGAAAAATCTAACTTCTTCCAAGCTTGGCCACCTTTCAAAGATATTGTTTTTATATCAAAACACGCTTGATATTTTATCGCAAAAGAATTGCCTATATAGCTATTAAGACCTGTTATCAAAATTTTTTTCACCGATCTTCTTTTCCCTTATCAATTGATCCAGTTCCACCTTCAATGACACCTTTCTTTGCAAAAACAGAAAACACAGTTAAAAAGATGCATTTAATATCCAACCAAAGGTTCTTATGCTCTGCATAATAACCGTCAAGTTTAGCCTTAACATCTATTGAGAGTTCATCCCGTCCGTTAATCTGTGCCCAACCAGTAAGACCCACAGGTATAGCATTAGCTCCATATTCATCTCTTTTAGAGATCAAATCATCCTGATTCCATAGCGCAGGTCGCGGACCGACCATACTCATATCACCTTTCAAAATATTAAATATCTGTGGTAACTCATCCAAGGATGTTTTACGCAAAAAAACACCTACCTTTGTAATACACTTACTGGGATCTTGCAACATATGCGTTGGCATATCTTTTGGAGTATCAACATACATAGTTCTAAATTTATAAATATAAAAAAACTTCTTATTCTGACCGAATCTTTTTTGTTTAAATAAAACAGGACCTTTAGAATCTCTTTTTATCAAAAAAAACAGCAACAAAAAAATAGGGCTTAAAATAATAACTCCAAGTAGTGAAAGAAATATATCTAGCAGCCTCTTAAATAATTTATAAAACATTTATTTTACCTATTTAATTTATGATTGAACTCTGGGACTATTTTTTTTAAAATTTTAACCTGAATATCCGCATCTACAGCAAATAGTTCTTTTAATTCATTATTTAACAATTCTATGTCATAAAAAGTTTTACGACCAATGACAATATCTTTATATTCAGTACGAACATCATTTTCATCAACTTGAAGTTCTTCATAAAGCTTTTCACCAGGCCTTAACCCAATTATTTCAATACCAACATCCTCTCTACCAGAGAGTTTTATAAACTGTTTGGCTAAATCAATAATTTTTACAGGCTTACCCATATCTAAAACAAAAACCTCAGAATTTTCTGCAATAGCTCCAGCCTGAAGTACAAGCTCACAAGCCTCAGGGATAAGCATGAAATACCTTGTTATTTCTGGATGAGTCACAGTTAAGGGACCGCCACTTCTAACTTGCTCCTCAAACTTAGGAATAACACTACCACTACTACCCAAGACATTACCAAACCTTACAGCGGCAAGCTTTGTGCCTTTAGAATCAACATTCTGCAAATATAATTCACATATGCGTTTAGTAGCTCCCATTACATTAGTTGGACGTACAGCTTTATCAGTTGAAACTAAAATAAACGACTCAACTTTAGATGCTATCGCCAAATCAATAGAATTTTTAGTCCCTGAAATATTATTTTTAATTGCTCGTGAAATATTTTCTTCAACCAATGGTACATGCTTATATGCTGCTGCATGAAAAACTACATTAGGCGTATATTTTTCAAAAATTTTTCGAAAAGCGGATCTATCACAAACCGAACATAAAATGCTATTTATATTATAGTAAGAACACTCTTCTGATATTTTATACAAATTAAACTCACTATGATCAACCAAAATTATTTGCTTAGCCTCATATTTAATACATTGCCTTACAATCTCCGACCCAATACTTCCTCCTGCGCCAGTTACTAATACAATCTTATCCTTAATGAAATCAGAAATAGTTTGCTTATCTAGGCTTTTAGAATCACGAGATAACAAATCATAAACAGAAACTGGTTTAAGTTGAGACATAAAACTCTCATCTTGTAAAACATCTTCAAGAGGAGGCATTATTTTTATTTGTTTAAAGTCTTTCTCTAGGTTTTTATAAATTTTTTTAATCTTCTGATTAGCTGCTCGTGGCAAAGCAATTACTAAAAGATCAAATTTAGAGGATAGAAGCATTTTTTTCAGTTCAAGTTTAGATAAAACTTTTTTACCATCAATACTTCTTTTTTGAAGAGATCTGTCATCATCAACAAAACATTTTATTCTATACCCTGTTCCCTGAAGCTCTTGAGCTATCTTAGCACCAGCTACTCCTGCCCCATAGATAATAGCCATCTTAGTTTTATCTGTTAAGCTTCTATTAGTAATATACCAATAGAGATACACACTCAAATTAATCAAAAATACATAAAATAAAAATTCCGAAAAAATCAGAGGAAATCTTATACGACCATAAAACAACGGTGCGACAATTAAAAAAATAGGGATATTGATAAATACCTTTCTTAAAAAGGTTTTTTGCGTAGATTTCCTCCAACTTGCCATATAATCTCTAAGTAATAGAAAAGAGCTTAAGCTTCTTAAAAAGATAACTAGAAATAAGAAGTATAAATCCACCGACTCTTTAAAAATATAGAAAGTCCAATTAACAGTAACAATTGTTAAAAAAATAATTATAAAGAAGTTAAGCACTCTCTTATCATAAAAAGATATCATCAGATATAATCAAAGTCGTAATAATAGCAAAATTATATCAAAATATAATGTCCTTAACTATATTTGATTAATATTAGCCATAATTTTCTTTTGTGAAACAGATTGTATAGTTTTAACATTTTGTAAATACCATGATATCCACAACTCCTTTATCAAAAAATATACATCCGTAAAATTTTCAGATTTTTTTTCAAGATGATTTGCGGCTATTTTCTTCTCTAATTTCGACTTCAATTCATCAGCCTCAATTTGATATCCTTTATCTCTATTAATATTTACTTTTGCTTTTTCAAGCCGATTTTCTAAAGCTTGAATATAATATTTATACCTTTGTAAATAAACAATAGGAAAACTTAAAAAGTCTGAGGGAAATAGTTCGCTTAGCTCTTTCCTAACATCACTAAACAGCTGAATATAATTAAGTGGTATTTTCTTTATATTAAGCTTATTCTCAAGTTGAGTTTTATACTTATATACATCAACCAGCAATGATTCAAGCTCTTGCTTAGTAGCTTCAAAAGAAGTAATACCTATATTATAAAACTTTTCAAACTCATCTTTAGTATATGGCAACTCCACATCTCTAAAAAAACTTAGCTCTATAGCTCTAGCTATTAGCATATCTTTTGACTGGCTCATCTTTAGAGAGGTAGACAGACTTGCTAAATCATTTTTGTTAAAATTTTGCTTTAACTTACCTTGCAATCTTAGCTCAACTAGCCTCAACAAGGCTCTTTTCATTGTCGATTGAGCTTCCTGTTGTGTCGCTTTATATGATATTTTCACACCTTCCTTATATAGCTCAATACAGTTATATACTTTTACACTTATTCCATATTCTTTTATTTGACTTATTCTTTTAATATCAGCAAAATCCCAATCATAAAAAATTTTTGATTCTACTACTTTTGATGGCTTCTGTATCAGATTATTTAATTTTTGCTTCAATTCTTCAATATCTTTACTAACGGCTAATACTTTTCCTTTCTTATCTATAACCTTTATATTAAGAATTAAATAATTTTCAAGCTCAATATTTTGCCATACAGTTTCATCAACAATAAAACCAATCAATCTGGTTATATGCTTGGCAATAACTACTTTTAATGGATTATTACGGTCTTTTTCAAATTCCAAAGATTCAAATATTGCTTGAGCATATGTTGGCACTGGAACACAGTTTTTACGTATATTTTTTGGCAAGGCTCTTAATAAAGCAACTATTTTATCATGAAGAAAACCATATACCCCCCACTCGATAATAGCTGGAGTAATATCATTTAAAAAAGCTAATGGCAACGTAACTGTGGCACCATCTTTCTCATCCAAAGGGTCAAAATGATATTCTAATGGCAAGTTCATATTACCAACAGATAAAATATCAGGATATTTTTGTTGAGTGATATTTTTAGCATCATGTTGCATCAACTTATCAGGATCATAAACAAACTTTTGCTGCTCTTCTTTTGAAATTTTCCTAAGCCATTTGTCAAAACTCACTCCACAACAAACATCTCTAGGTATAAAACTATCATAATGCTCAAACATCACCTGCTCATCAACTAAAATATCTCTTCTACGTGACTTATGCTCTAATTCCTCAACCTTATCAATAAGTTTCAGATTTTGCTTATAAAAATATGCTTCTGTTTCAAATTCACCATTGACTAGAGCTTCTCGAATAAATATCTCCCGTGCGCATTCAATATCAACATTTGAGTACTGTATAGATCTCTTTGCAACAATCTCTAAACCATAAAGCGTAATTCTTTGATTAGCTACCACTGAGCTACGTTTCTTACTCCAAATAGGTTCATCATACTTCTTTTTAATTAAATGTTTAGCTAAATTCTCCAACCATTCCGGTTCTATCTTAGCAACATTACGGGCATATGTTTTGGTCGTTTCAACAATTTCAGAAGCTAATAACCATTTTGGTTTTTTCTTAAACTGCGATGATCCGGGAAATATGAAAAATTTAAGTGCTCTTGCACCCATATACTCAGCATTATCATTAAGCTGACCAATATTGCTTAAAAAACCACTCGCTATAGCCTTATGTAAGCCCTCGTAATTAAGTTCTATACTTGATGAAAGCTTCCATTTAAGCCCATGTACAACTTCTATAACTTGTCTATAAACATCATTCCACTCATTAAACCTAATGGCTGATATAAAATTTTTCTTAAAATATTCTTTTTTCTCTCGATTTGATAAGTTTTTCAAATCAACACTAAGCCTAGTTGCTAAATTTAATATAGCAATGAAATCAGAAGCTTTATCTTTATCTACTGAATGCTTTTCATCTGCTTTTTGTTGAAAGCTTAAGGGCCGCTCACGAGGATCTTGTACACTTAAAAAACTAACTATTGAGACCACTTCTTTCAAACATCCTTGCCTATACCCCTCTATAACTATCTTTGCGAGTTTAGGGTCTAATGGCATCATAGCCATTTTCAAACCATCTGCAGTAATATTTGGCTTGGAATAATTTAATTCTGAAATAGCTTGTAGTTCAAAAAGAAGCTTATAGCCATCTTTAACAAACCTCACATCAGGAGGATCAATAAAAGGAAAATCTTGAATGTTGCCTAATTTTAAAAATAGCATTTGTAAAATAACAGATGCCAAATTAGTTCGTAATATTTCAGGGTCCGTAAACTTTTTACGCGATGAAAAATCTTCTTCACTATACAAACGCACACATACTCCAGCAGATAATCTACCACATCTACCTGCTCTTTGATTTGCACTAGCTTGAGAAATCTTTTCTATCGGTAAGCGTTGCACTTTAGTGCGATAACTATATCTACTAACTCTAGCCAAACCAGAATCTATTACATACTTTATTCGTGGAACTGTCAAAGATGTCTCAGCAACATTCGTTGCTAAAATAATCCTACGTACTGAACCCTCTGGATTAAAGATTTTATTTTGATCTTTATTGGATAGACGTGAGAACAAAGGTAAAACCTCTGTGAACCTAAGATCCTGCTTATTTAAATAAGCCAAAGTTTCATGAATATCCCTCTCAGTTGGTAAAAAAACTAATATATCTCCTCGACCTAGATCATCGATCGCATATAAAATCCTTTCTTGCAAAGAAAAATCACTAAAATCCTCATCATTTTGATAACTAATCTTTACAGGATAAGTTCTACCACTTACCGTAATATCTTTCGCAGTATCAAAATATTTAATAAACTTCTGATGATCAATTGTTGCCGATGTGATAATAATCTTTAAATCCGGCCTAAATGGTAAAATTTTCTTTATACAACCTAAAAGAAAATCTATATTTAAACTTCTCTCATGTGCTTCATCAATAATAATTGCTTCATACTTAGATAAAAACCTATCATTTTTTATCTCAGACAGTAGTACACCATCCGTCATAACTTTAACTAAAGTGCTTTCACTAGTTTGATCTGAAAAACGAATTTTATAAGAGACTCTCGACTGGTCACCTATTTCACTTGCCACTCTACTTGCTATAGATCTAGCAGCAAGTCGCCGTGGTTGAGTATGACCAATCAACCCCCGCCTACCTAAACCAAGGTCTAGGCATATTTTAGGTAACTGTGTAGATTTGCCAGAGCCAGTTTCACCGGCAACAACGACCACTTGATTTTCTCTAATAAGACCTTTAATATCAGCAACTTTGTCAGCAACCGGTAAATCAGGGTAAGCTATTTTAGGCAAATTATTTGCTTTGACTTGGTCTATAAGAGCTTCGATTTCTTTGAATACAACTTTATTAGATACATTACCATTCTTTAAAAGAGATATATATTTACCACGAAGTTTAGTAGGGATTTGATTTAAATATTGCGTACATAGATTTTTACTGTAATTCATAGCGTATAGTTATTGCATCAAACGTTTTTTAATACCAGTTATCTTCAAGATTTTATTAATCATCCTCATAACTAACATTAAAATCTTACTAAATAACACAAATAATAATAGAATAAATAGAACAAAAATATCCTTTAAAATATTCCAAAAAAGCTCCATAAGTGAGAATAAGGTTTTCGCTTTCATAGCTAAATAAATAGATTATTATACTTAATGAGAAGTATAACATAACTAGAGATTAAATAATTTACTCAAAAACTAGCTATAATTTAGCTAAAATAGTATTTAAAGTTTTACTTGGTCGCATAATGTTATAAAGTTTAGACATGTTAGGATAGTAATACCCACCAATATCAACTTTCTTACCTTGTACATTAGTCAATTCTTTAACAATTTTATCTTCATTAACTATCAACTCATTATAAATTGGCTCAAATTTTGCTTTTAATTCAGTATTACTAGTCTGATTAGCTAATGCCCCAATCCAATAAAATGCTAAGTAAAAATGGCTTCCACGTGTATCAAGATCGCCTACCTTACGGCGAGGAGATTTATCCTTTTCAAGGAAAGCTTTATTTGCTTGATCTAGAGTCTCTGCCAAAACTTTAACTTTTGCATCACGAGTTTTAATAGCCAAGTCCTCCAAAGATGCACCTAATGCTAAAAACTCTCCTAAAGAATCCCATCTTAAATGGTTTTCTTGAAGAAGCTGTTCAACATGTTTAGGGGCAGAACCTCCAGCACCTGTCTCAAACAACCCTCCTCCAGCCAACAAAGGTACTATTGACAACATTTTAGCACTTGTTCCAAGTTCTAAAATTGGGAAAAGGTCTGTTAAGTAATCTCTTAAAACATTACCTGTTACAGAGATAGTGTTTTTGCCTTCTTTAACACGCTTTAAAGAATATTTTGTAGCCTCAATAGGTGCCAAAATTTGGATATCCAAACCGGTAGTATCATGCTTTGCTAAATACTCTTGCACCTTAGATATAAGATTTCTATCATGAGCACGATTTGTATCCAACCAAAATACAGCAGGATTCTGAGTGACCCTAGCTCTATTTACAGCCAATTTAACCCAGTCTCTTATCGCAATATCTTTAGTTTGACACGCTCTCCAAACATCTCCTTTTTCGACATTATGAGTCAAAATAACTTCATCATTCACATCAATAATATCTACTTTTCCATCTGCCTGAATCTCAAAAGTTTTATCGTGCGATCCATATTCTTCAGCTTTCTTTGCCATTAACCCTACATTAGAAACATCACCCATTGTGGCAACATCAAACGCGCCATTTTTTTTACAAAAATCAATAGTTGCAGCATATACGCCAGCATAACATCTATCAGGAATCATCGCCTTCATATCTTGAAGATTACCTTCTTTATTCCACATCTGACCTGATGAGCGGATTGCCGCCGGCATTGAAGCATCAATAATCACATCACTTGGAACATTAAGGTTTGTAATTCCTTTATCAGAATTCACCATTGCAATATCCGGCTGCTTTGCAAATACTTTCTCAACATCCGAATTAATCTTATTTTGAATATCTTCTGGAAGTTTTTTGATTTTTTCTATAGCATCACCCCAACCATTACGAGAATTTACACCAAGTTCTTTAAATTCTTTAGCATATTTCTTAAATACATCAGCAAAGAATATCTCTACGGCATGACCAAACAGTATAGGGTCTGAAATTTTCATCATTGTAGCTTTCAAGTGAAGAGAAAGTAAAGTTCCCTCTTTTTTAGCCTTAGCAATTTCAGATTTATAAAATTCTCTTAGTGCTTTTATAGAAATTTTAGTAGCATCTATTATCTCTTTTTCTTCTAACTTTAGATTCTCTTTTAAAATAGTTTTTTTACCTTTAACATCAATATGAACTATTTTTACAGTTGTTGCTTTAGGTGTAATGTAAGATTTTTCATTGGCATAAAAATCATTATCACTCATACTAGCTACATGAGAATTTGAATCTTTTGACCATTCACCCATAGCGTGCGGATGTTTCTCAGCATATTCTTTTACAGCTTTAGCAACTCTACGATCAGAGTTACCCTCTCTTAAAACTGGATTTACTGCACTACCTAACACCTTACCAAAACGCGCTTTGAGCTCCTTTTCTTCGTCATTTCTTGGCTCTGCTGGGTAACTCGGTATCTTATAACCTTTAGCCTGCAACTCTTCTATAGCAGCTACTAACTGTGGAATTGAAGCACTGATGTTAGGTAATTTAATAATATTAGCCTCTGGAGTCTTTGCCAACTCACCAAGGACAGCTAAATCATCAGAGCAACTTTGTTCTTCAGTTAAATATTCACTGAAAATTGCTAAGACTCGCGCAGCTAAAGATATATCTTTTGTTTCAATAGCGATATCAGCCGAACCAGTTATTTTCTCAATAATTGGCAAAAATGAGCCTGTAGCTAATGCTGGCGCCTCATCTGTAATCGTGTAAATAATTTTATTCATACAAACATTTCTCCCGATAGATAAATTCAACTCTCAAATACTACCATAATTCTAGTAAGTATTTAATATTTCTCTAATTTTGTCTTCTGACCTTGCTATTACAGCAAACCCATTATGTTCTATAATTGGACGTTCCAATAACCTAGGGTTTTCAGAAACTATTCTAATAAGCTCAGCATCTGAATATTCATTACCTTTGAAATCATTTTTCCACATATCCTCTTTTACTCTAATAATATTTTTTATATTAAGGTTAAGCTTTTGTAGCAAATCTTCTAAATTTTTCTCACTCAATGGATTACTAAGATACAAATGTATATCATAATCTATATTAGCTAACTCTAAGGCTTGCTTAGCTTGGCGTGATTTTGAGCATTTAGGGTTGTGATAAATTTTCATCTCATATAATTTACGTCGATATTTAATACTCTAATTATAAATTATATTACAAGTTGTATAGCATTTTATTGCAAAAAAATTACTAGCAAAATTAACCTTATCCTCAAAACTATTTACTTATTAACTAAAATTAATGGATAAAGAATTTATGATTCAATATAATGAAATTATTAGCTATAGTTTTTTTTTAAAAAAGTACTGCTTATTAAGGAATATACTTATGGATCAACTAAAGAATATTCAAAACTATCCAAATCAAATTGCTCGTAATATTGATATTCCCCAGACCACATTAAAAGATCTACTTAACTCAGTCTTAAAAGACTTTCCTGACAAAACAGCCCTAATCTGCCAAGGCCAAAAGCTTACATATAGTCAAGTTGATAACTATTCAGACTTACTAGCTGGATACTTACAAACTAAGTGGGGAGTTATAAAAGGTCAGCATATCGCTATTATGCTACCAAATATATTACAATTTCCAATAACCATCTTTGCGCTTATAAAACTAGGTTGTGTATTTATAAATATAAACCCCTTATATACTAGCAAAGAAATTAAAGCTATCCTCCAAGATTCTAAAGCTACAGGAATTATTGTACTCTCATTCATAGCCCATAATGTTGAACAAATAGCTGATGAATGCCCTGATTTAAAACATAAAATGGTCACCCACATAGCCGACCTATACTCTAGCCCCAAAAAACAAATCATCTCATTAATTGTTAAATACCTAAAAGGCATGAAAGAAAAATATTCAAAAGACAAATTCGATAATTTTTATGATGCCATAAACACAAACATAAAAGCTAACTATTCAAATATAACAATAAATAATAATGACATTGCAGCTTTACAATATTCAAGCGGTACAACTGGCACTCCCAAAGGAACTATTCTATTGCATCAGAATATAGTTGCAAATATATACCAGATACAAGCTTGGACTAAAGGTTTTGGTATAAAAACAAATGAACAAATCATTATAAACGCTTTACCTATCTATCATATATTTAGTTTGACTGCTAATCTGTTTGTTTTCTATTTTTCAGGCGCTCTACAAATCTTAATACCTAACCCTAGAAATATAAACTCTCTTGTTAATGAAATGAATAAATATAGTTTTTCAGCCATCTTTGGGGTAAATACTTTATACATAGCTCTACTTAATAATAAAAAATTTAGAAAAACTAAATTCCCTAATTTTAAACTTTCAATAAGTGGCGGTATGACAACCACCAAAGCTGTAGCTAATGAATGGAAAAAAATTACAGGAGTAAATATAAAAGAAGGATATGGTTTATCAGAGATGTCCCCAGTAGTAACCGTTAATTCTCTTGAAGATGAACCATTCAACGGGAGTGTCGGCTACCCCCTACCAAATACTCAAATATCTATCCGCGATAAACATGATAATAATTTAAACCAAGGAAAAATTGGTGAGATATGGGTTACAGGGCCACAAAAAACTGCCGGATTCTGGAATTTACCTAAAATTAACACCGAACATTTCACTGATGATGGCTGGCTTAAAACTGGTGATATGGGCTATATAGATAAATTTGGTCGTTTAGTGATTTCTGGCAGAATCAAACATATGATTATAGTATCTGGATTTAATGTATTTCCAAAAGAAATAGAACTTGTACTAATTGACCATCCTAGTGTAGAGGATGCTGCTATAATTGGTGTTCCTTGCGCTGAGACGGGGGAAATGCCGGTAGCATTTGTTATCATAAAAACTGATAAAAAACTTACAAAGAAAAAACTCTTAACTTACTGTGAATCTAAACTTGCTCACTACAAGTTGCCTAGAAAAATTATTTTTGTAACTGAACTACCAAAAAATACTGTTGGGAAAATAGATATAAAAGCATTACAAAAAGAATATGCAGAAAAATATAAATAATTAAGCATTTTTGTTTAAGGAGTCAAAATGTTCAACAAAATTTATAAGATGGCAAAAAAATCAATGCCTTCAATTTCGAAAACTGAGCAAACTGCTTTAAATGCTGGTAATGACTGGTTTGAACGAGAAATTTTTCAAGGTAAGCCTAACTTCAATAAACTACATAACTTGCAAAAATTTGAACTTTCAAATGAAGAACGAGATTTTCTTAATAATGAAACAACTGAACTTTGTTCAATGCTTGATGATTGGAAAATTAATTATATTGATAAAGATTTAACAGTAGAAGCTTGGAACTTCATTCGCAACAAGGGTTTTCTTGGTTTAGTAATTGACAAAAAATATGGCGGCAAAGGTTTCTCAGCTGCAGCTCACTCTGAAGTAGTAATGAAATTAGCCACAAAGAGTGTCACAGCAGCAATTTCGGTAATGGTGCCAAACTCTCTTGGACCAGGAGAGCTTTTACATCATTATGGTACGGATAAACAAAAAAATCACTATCTACCACGCCTAGCTGCTGGTGATGAGATTCCTTGCTTTGCCCTTACTGGGCCCACAGCAGGCTCAGATGCAACATCTTTACCGGATAAAGGTATTGTCTGTTATAAAGAATTTAATGGTAAAAAGACCTTAGGCATTAAACTAACAAATATTAACAAGCGTTATATCACCTTAGCCCCTATAGCAACTCTTGTTGGATTAGCATTTCAACTAGAAGACCCTGATAGTTTACTTAAAGGAAGAGGGGAACAAGGTATAACTTGCGCACTTTTACCTCATGATCATAAAGGCCTAAAAATTGGTAAGCGTGGCTTTCCATTAAATCAAGCTTTTATGAATGGTTACATAAAAGCTGAAAATTGTTTTATTCCTATAGAATGGATCATTGGAGGTCAACAAATGGCTGGAGAGGGATGGAAAATGTTAGTTGAATGCTTGTCTATTGGCAGAGCTGTCTCACTTCCAGCATGTGGAACAGCAAATACCATTATGTCAGCTGTAATTACCTCAGCTTATGGTAGTATCCGTGAACAATTTAAAGTACCAATAGCACAATTTGAGGGAGTACAGGAAAAACTTGCTGAGATAGCGGGACTAGCATACCTCTCAAATGCAACACGTGAATTTACTGCAGCTGCTGTTGATGCTGGTCTAAGACCATCCGTATCATCTGCTATCGCAAAATATCACTTAACGGAAATGGGACGTATTACATTAAATAACTCCTTAGATATACACGGTGGTCGTGCGATTATCATGGGCAAAAATAACTACTTGGCTATACCATATATGGCGACTCCTATTGGAATAACTGTTGAAGGTGCAAATATTATGACAAGAAACCTAATGATTTTTGGTCAAGGTGCTATGCGTTGTCACCCATATATACGTAATGAAATAGAGGCGCTGATGAACTCTGATGAAAAAACATTTACAACAAACCTTAAAAAACATATTTTTTATATGTGTAGCAATGGTACACGTACTCTTTGGTATGGGTTAAGTGGTGGCTTCACAGCCCCAGGTTTTAATGGTAAATTTAACAGATACTACAAAAATATTTCCCACATGAGTACAGCATATGCTTATGTAAATGATGTATCTCTTACTTTACTTGGTGCTGGATTAAAGCGCAAAGAAAGACTTTCCGCAAGACTTGGTGATATTATGAGCTACTTATATATGGCATGCGCAGTATTAAAGTATTATAAAGATACTGGTGAAAAAGCTGATGATGAAGTATTCGTTGAGTGGAGTTTAAAATATTGCTTATATCAAGCACAACAAACTATGCTTAATTTATTTAGAAATTTTCCAAATAGAGTATTTGGTATAAAAATGAAATTATTTGTTTTTCCATATGGTAGAAAATTTAGAAAGCCATCAGATAAACTAGATGCTAGACTATGCGAAGAATTAATAGCTAATAACAAAACTCGTCAGTGGATGAAAGATAAATGCTACATCCCAAATAATAACAATGATCCAATTGGTAGAGTTGAAAATGCATTCCAAGCAGTACTTGATGCTAGCTCAATTAAAGCCAAAATCTCTCAAGCTATAAAAAATGGTGATTTGCCGAAAGCACACTGGTCAACTTTAACCAAAGAAGCTTTAGATAAAAACATAATCACAGCTACTGAAAATAAAAAGCTTGAAGAAATGGCAGAAAAAGTGAGTGCTGTGATACAAACAGATGAATTTGATGACTATGCTCTTGGACCTAAAAATGCACATCCAGAATGGCAACAAGATAAATCAAAATCTTAGTTAGGAGGAAAAATGTCTAAACTAGAACAAAAATTTGAAGAAATGCTTATAGCAGTTCGTGATGCTACTATTAATTTTAAACCAGATAACAGCCAAAAACTTAAGCTATATGCTTTTTATAAGCAAGCTAAAGAAGGTGACAACATCTCTAAGAAGCCATCAGCAATAAAAATGGTTGAACGAGCAAAATGGATAGCATGGGATGCTATTAAAGGTATATCAAAAGAAGATGCTATGCGCGGTTATTTAAAAGTATTTGGTGATGAGTATCTACCTGAAGATGATACACCTTTCAACACAAGTATCATCAAAAACATAGAACCTATAAAACGTCAATCTCAGCGCCAAAATATTGATAAAATAGCAGTACTAGGCGCAGGAACAATGGGAGCACAAATTGCTGCACATTTTGCTAACGCTCGATTTCCCGTAATCTTATTTGATTTAAAAACAAATGAAAACAATCCAAATAGTATCATCAAAAAATCATTAGAAAATCTTACTAAAATGAATCCTGCTCCATTTAGCTCACAAGAATCTATTGAATATATCACTGCTGCAAACTATGAAGATAATTTAGATTATTTAAAAGATTGTGATTTGATAATTGAAGCTGTGGTTGAGCGGCTAGATATTAAGGAAGATTTATATAATAAAATAGCTAGGTATATTGAACCAAATGCTATATTAGCATCTAACACATCTGGGCTTAGTATTACTAAACTAGCTGATTTTTTACCGGAAGACCTAAAAATTAATTTCTGTGGTATACATTTTTTTAATCCACCCCGTTATATGCCTTTAGTCGAACTAATTCCACACTCTAATACAAAAGAAGAAAATCTAGATAAATTAGAAACTTTCTTAGTTGAAAAACTTGGTAAAAGCATAATTAGAGCAAAGGATACTCCAAATTTTATCGCTAATCGCTTAGGTGTATTTTCGATGTTGGTAACTTGCTACTATACTCAGCAAATGAATATACCGCTTGAAATTGTTGATGAACTCACAGGCAAAAAACTTGGACGAGCTAAAAGCGCTACATATCGTACTGCTGACCTTGTTGGCCTTGATATATTGTCACATGTTGTTGAAACAATGAAAAATAACCTTACAGATGGTTGGGAAAAGCTCTACCAAACACCCAATTGGATTCAATTTTTAATCGATGAAGGTTCACTAGGTCAAAAAACCAAAAAAGGGATTTATATAAAACAAATTGATGGAATTAAGGTTTTAGACTTAGATACTAAAGAATATCGACCATCAAACAAAAAAGCTGATAATGAAGTCTTAGAAATACTAAACGAGAAGGACTGGGCAAAGAAACTAGAGGCTTTACGTAATAGTGATAACCAACAAGCATACTTCCTATGGAGCATATTTAGAGAAATGTTCATATATGCCGCTAATTTAGTTGGAGATATTTCAAACTACCCTAAAGATATGGACTTAGCCATTCGCTGGGGATTTGGTTGGAAGCAAGGTATTTTTGAAATCTGGCAGTTAGCTGGTTGGCAAAAAGTATCCAACTGGTTAAAAAAAGATATTTCCACAGGTAAAACCATATCTAGAACCTCTTTACCTAGCTGGATTGATAATTTAACTATGGGCGTATATTCAGATAATAAAGAGTTTAATTACAATGACAATGAGCTTATTGCTCGCAATAATTTAGATGTTTACAAACGCCAATTATTTCCAGATTCTGTGATTGAACATACTCCAAGGATAGAGACTAAAATACTTTATGAAAATGATGGAGTTAAATTATGGTTAATCACTAGCTACGAAAATGTGGGTATTTTATCATTTAAGAGCAAGATGTGCTCAATAGGTGATGATGTATTAGACGGTATATCTAATGCTATAGATTATGCTGAAGAAAACCTTGAAGCAATTGTAATTTGGCAACAACAGGATATTTTCTCAGTAGGAGCAAACCTTGAGGAGTTTGGTATCAAATTTACCATGAATGGTAAGACTGCTATAGAAGAAGTTATTCGTAAAGGCCATCACATAATTTCCAAAAAATTACGTTATAGCAGAATACCTATAATTGCTGCTGTTAAAGGTTTTGCTTTTGGTGGTGGATGTGAAACCATACTACATTGCGATGGAGCTGTTGTAGCACATGAAAGCTATATTGGCTTAGTGGAAGCAGGAGTTGGAATCATCCCAGGATGGGGAGGTTCTAAAGAAATGGCTCAGCGTGCAAATAATGCACAAAACCGTTGGAAAGATCTTGAAAAACGCTACAAAAACCTTGCTTTAGCACAAGTTGCTAAAAGTGGTTATGAGGCAAAAGAAATGGGCTTTCTACGAGATACAGACATAGTTGTAATGAATAGTAAAGAAGTGCTCTCCGTGGCTCTTAAGAAAGCTCAACTGCTTGCATTTTGTCAATATCGCCCACCACTTAAACAAAAGATTAAAGTGTTTGGTGAAACGGGTATAGCCACAATCAAAGCACTACTTGTAAATATGCGTGACGGTAATCAAATATCTGAGCATGACTATAAAATTGCGACAAATCTAGCAGATGTCATGTGTGGTGGAGAAATTGAAAAAGATACAAAAGTATCTGAAGACTGGTTATTAGAGAAAGAACTAGCTAATTTTATTGAACTAGCATCTTCTAAAAAAACAGAAGCTCGAATGAAACATATGCTGGAAACTGGCAAACCACTAAGAAATTAATAAGGAGCATAATATGAGTGAAAATGTTTATATTGTAGCTGCAAAACGCTCTGCTGTTACAAAAGCTAAAAAAGGTGGTTTTGCAAAAAAACGTCCAGATGAATTGCTTGCAGATGTTCTCAAACAGACCGTTGCCGAATCAAATATTAAACCAGAGGATATAGATGATATCGTCGTTGGATGTGCTATGCCTGAAGCTGAGCAAGGTCTAAATATTGCAAGAATATCAACTTTACTTGCTGGTTTACCAAATAAAATTCCTGCTTTTACTATTAATCGTTACTGTAGTTCTGGCCTACAATCTATTGCTATTGCAGCAAATGAAATTTCTCAAGGTAATATGAATGTTGCTATCGGGGCTGGTATTGAGAGTATGAGTATGATTCCTATGGGCGGCAACAATATTTCCTTCTCTAAAGAAGTTTTTACTAAAGATGAGAATGTTGCTATTGCATATGGCATGGGAATTACAGCTGAGAACGTTGCAAATGATTGGAATATCTCTAGAGAAGAGCAAGATTCCTTCGCACTTAAAAGTCATCAAAAAGCAGTATTTGCCATTAAAAATGGTTATTTCAACAATGAAATACTAGCTATCGATGTCGATCATCATCTTCCCAATGAAAAATTAAATAAAATTATAAATCATAAAGAAACCATCTCAAAAGATGAAGGAGCAAGAGAAGATACTTCATTAGAAGCATTATCTAGATTAAAACCTACTTTTGCTACAAAAGGTTCCGTAACTGCTGGTAATAGCTCGCAAATATCTGATGGTGCAGGTGCTGTAATACTTGTAAGTGAATCTTATCTAAAAAAGCACAATCTAAAGCCTCTAGGTAAATTCTTAGGTTTTGCGGTTGCTGGCGTTGATCCACGTATAATGGGTATAGGACCTATAGAAGCTATACCTAAAGTACTCAAACAAACTCACCTAGATATAAATGAGATTGACTGGATTGAACTCAACGAAGCTTTTGCTGCACAATCATTAGCAGTTATTAATGATCTAAAATTAGATCAAGACAAAGTAAACCCATGTGGAGGAGCTATTGCTCTTGGTCACCCCCTAGGTGCAACTGGAACTATTCTGACAGTTAAAGCTCTACATGGGCTACGCCGCACTGGCAAAAAATATGCCATGATTACAATGTGCATTGGCTCAGGTATGGGCGCTGCTGGTATAATTGAAGCCTGTTAAACTTTAGAGTAATTTTATAATGATAAATTTAGATAACTACAAACCGATAGAATTTCCATGGGATTATACTTGCTTCAGTGAGGCTAGTAAAAATCCAATTGGTATTAAACTACCACTTTATGAGATAAAAGAACATTTCTATACAAAATTCAAATGTTTACCAAATCATGTTGGTTGGGAAAAAGTAATTCATGGTGGAATAATAGCCCTTATATGCGATGATATACTAGGTAAGCATGTTCTTAATGCTACAAAATCATTTTGTATGACTCGAAATTTAAATATTAAATATCTCAAACCAACTTATAGTAACATATCTCACATCTTCAAAACCACAATTATTCGTAAAGGGCACACCACCGTCTGGATAAAAGTCGATATCTATAATGAAAATGGTGAGCTATGTGCTTATGCTGATGCTGATTTTGCACTTCTAGAAGAATCACATGCTAAGAAAAAAAATATTGCTAGCTATGATATAGGTACTTTGGTTTCTAAAACCAAAGTTTAACTAAATAGCAGATATCTTACTTAGTATGCTTTCTTAACTGCGATAAACTTTGTTCAAATAATACCTTACCATTTTCATAATATGTCTCAAGTTGGCTATCTGAATGATATTCTCCTAAATTATAACTATCATCAAGAGTTATTGTTTGATAATTTCCATTCTTATCTCTTACTAAATCAAGACGGCCTTGCTTTGATTTTTTAGAAAGGTCTGTAATTGGCTCTTTTTTCACCCCTTTGATTACACCATCACGTTTAATTGCTGAACACTTAATAGCAAATTTAAAACTATCTCTATTAATAGATGATTCATGATTGCCTTGTAGTAATGCTCCTCCCATACCAAAAGCAATATTCTCAGCAGAAAAACCTTTATCTTTCATAGCTATTAAAACTTTCTTAGCTAGATTTATACTAACACCATCGCCTTGAATTAGAGCAACCCTATCTAAAACTTTATACCCTTTTGAATTTAATCGACTCCCATAACCTTTATCAAGTTTTTCAAGAGCATAAATTATATTCTCAACTGCATCTCCAGAATCAGGTCTAATTATTAAGTTTGCTTTTTTAGCTGTGACCTTATCTTTTAAATCAATCCACGTTTGTATAGCTTTTTTAAAATCCCAACTATCAGAAACACAAGCATATAAATCACTACTATTCCCAAATGTTTCAATCATATTTTCAAAGGCTTCACGCTCACTTTGTGACCCTATTCCCCAGCTAGTAATAGTAGAATGCTCACTAGCTGGTATTGAAAATCCCGCCATTTCTTCATTATAGAATTTCTTACAAACTTCAAGGGCAGCTAACGTATCTGTCCCTAAAAAATTAGTTAAGTGTGCAGCTCCACCAATACCTGCTGTTTCCTCAGAAGAAACCCCTCTATAACCAAAATCATGTAACATAAAATCAAGTTTATCAAGGGTATCTGCTGTCTCTACAAGATATTCTTTTATAACCTTTTTAATATTATAACTGATAGTTGCAACTGTTGTTGGGTACCATACCTTTAGAAGTAAAGTCTCTAATAATCCAGGTAACCAAAATAATTCCTCATCCGTACTTTCGATTGTCATTAAAACATTATGCAGCGGTATTAAACTACCTTCTTTTACTGCTCTTACCCTAACAGGCAAATAACCATCATATTTTTTAAGAATTTTCTCAAAGCCTTTTCGATAAAATGTTAATCCATGGGATTTAAGTACAGCTTCAGCTTCATCTACCATCTGCTGTGATATAGGCTGAGAAAGATATTTTTTGACATAATATTGTAAGCCAAAAAATTTAGTATATGCTCCTAAGTTTATATCTGTACTCCCTCGACTCTCAAGATAAAAATGAAGATAGCTTGTATCATTTGGGTATTGAAAAGGATGTGAATGCTTATAGCTATCAGTCATTAGAAGTAAATTATTAGAATGCATATCAAAAATTATTTATCAAATAAGAGAAATTATAAACGAGTTTTTGTTTAAAAGCTGTAGTATTTTTATAAAGCTCAATTATAGCAATCACGGCAAATTCGCTGATTATTAAAGTAACGTCTTTGGGGTGCACAATAATCACAAAAGTAACCACCACCACAAACTCTACAATGATGCCTATGTCCTCGACTAACCTTATATGAACAATGATTAGATGCACATATCTCTCTATCATCCTGAGTAAACCAATCTTTTTTGTCATATTTAAGATTTCTCATAATATCTACAAACTGATCTCTTCCATCGATCTCCAATAAATCATCCCTCTGAATAATTTCGTAATCTCTTGCGCCTGGAGCTATAAATAAATCTAGCTCATGATTCGTGAAATAATATTTCTTACCAAAATAATTAGAGATACTTGTCAGAGCATTTCTATACTCAGAGATATCATAATTAATTACCTCTATATTAAATTCTGTTATTAGCAGATAATAAAAATATTTCTCAATTTTACTATTAATATTATTTATACTTATAAAATGATCTTTAAAAGGAAATTTTTCTATTACCACTTCAGTTTCATGATGAAACTTGGGAATCATTTGTTTAAAAAAAGTGTTATGAAACCAGTTATTAGCCTTTTTATCATAAGCTCCTATAGCAATATAGCAATATTTAATATTTCTAAATCTACCTAAATCACTATAGTGACTAACTACAGAGCGAAATGTACTCATTGAATTACCAGGAACTGGTTGGTTTGCAAATATATAAACTGGAAATTGAAACTGATGAAGGTATAATTGCTTTGCAAATGCAAAGCAGCTTACTGCGCCACGACTAAATCCAGTTAAAACAATATTGTCAATATCTTTAAAAGAATAAGATTCAACTACATTCTCTTCTATATCTTGTCGAGCTATTATACATCCACCATATGCATTACCAAGAATTTTTCTAATTTTACTTATATTCGTACAAAACTGTCTTTTAACAATACCGCCAAATAAACGAATCAATTTATTACAAACTAAATCTAAATCAGGAGAAATTTCTCCAATGTAACCTCCCGAATCACTTTTATGGCAACCGTTAATTGTTAATAAAATTGTGTTAGCTGCAAGATTATTTTCATCAAGGTAGCCTTCTGAACTGTCTTCCTCTACTTTTTCACAACTTATACATACCCTTGCACCTAAAGCAGGATTTTTCGGAGCACAACTATCACAAAAATGTCCTTCTCCACAAATTCTACAATGATGCCGTGAGCCTACCCATACAGCTTTATCACAGCCCACACACCTCTCTGCACTAGAAGTACTCCAATACTCTCTTTCTTCATTTAAATTAAAAATTGCTTCATCACCAGTTCCTAGAAAATTTATTATAAGATTCATAATTAACTATTAAAACAATTCAATCTCAATATCCTAACTTATAAATAGGAATATAAAAACCTTAAATAGCAGAAAATAAATTTTTAGGATCTTTAATTGCTGGAATCATATCTATTTGATTACCAATATTATATTTTTCAGCTAGATCTAATGTTAAACGTAACACAGAAAAATCTTCTATAGCAAAACCTACCGAATCATAGATAGTAATTTCTTGGTCATTCTCACGACCCTTTTTCTTACCTGATAAAATCTCCCAAACTTCCGCATGGAGTACTTGATCAACCTCTTGTGGTGATAGATTTTGAATCTCACCTTCAATCATAGATTGTTCTTTATACTCAACAACCACCTTACCTCTAAATAAGATATTCATATCTAGCTCAGTCTTACCAGGGCAATCTCCTCCTAAGCCACTTATGTGAACACCTTCTTTTACCCAGTCATTTTCGATAACGGTTGCATGAAGCTTACAAGCTGTACATACAATTATAATATCAGCTCCTTTACATGCATCCTTAGCACTTTCACAAGCGATAAAGTTAAGATCAACATCCTTCATATTATTAGCATACTTTTTCATCGCTGCAGAATCTATATCAAAATATTTAACTGTCTCAATAGGTCGTATCAATCTATGTGCCAAAGTTTGAAATTCACTTTGTGCACCAGTTCCAATTAATGCTATAGTTTTACTATTTTTTCGCGCTAAATAATCTCCTGCTAATACAGTTGCTGCAGCTGTTCTTAATGCTGTTAATACAGTCATCTCAGAAATCAGCATTGGATAACCATGCTTGATTTCATTTAGCTGTCCAGTTGCAACTACTGTTTGTTTACCATCAAAAGGATTAGCTGGATGTCCATTTACACACTTATATGTAAAAAACTTATCATCAGCAGTTGGCATTAGCTCTAGCACTCCACCAGGAACATGTGCCGCATAACGTGGTGACTTATCAAACTTATTCCATCTAATAAAGTCTTCTTTTGTATATTCAACAAGATCTTTAATAAAACTATCAAAACTGTGTTCTTTAACTATCTTTGCAATATCTTGAACGGATAAAATTCTCATATTTACCTCCATAAATTTTTTTATTAGTTTTTATTATTTTAGTTTAAATGTGCAATATCTTCCAAATATTTATAACGTAAATACTATCCAAGCAATTATACAAAATATAAATCATAAACACTGCAAATATAAGAAAAATAATCCCATAAAACACTTTCTAGCTAAATAGCTAAATTTAATGTAGTTATTAACTAGTTAATAAAAAATTTCTGCTAACATGCATCTAGTGCTACCACCTCCAACTGTCTCTATAGTCTTAATATCGCAAGGTAAACACGTTACATTTTTATTAATTAATTGCAACTGATCTTGAGAAAAACCTCTAAAGGCTGACTCTGATAAAATCAAAAAACTTTTATTATTTTTATTTTTAACTTCTAAAACATTGCCACACATTTGATATAGTTGCTCTAATGATATATCAACTATTTCTTTATTTGACTGCTGTAAGTTATTTACCACTAACTCTCGTTCTGCTGCTGATTTTATAGACTCAAGGCAAATTATTGCTAAATGCTCACCTATACTTAACATTACATTCGTATGATAAATAGGTCCTTTTTTATCATACCCTGTAAAAGCTACTAATTTATATCCTAGCTTATTACATACTTCTTTAGCTAAATCCATATTTGCTCTTGGTGATAATGACATATAAGCAATTTTATATTCATGATCAAATATAAAAACCCCTGTTCCTTCGAGTGCTTCTGAGTAGTCTCTACGAAAATCTAAAACCTTATAATCCTTTCCAGTGATTTTTTGTAAATTCTCAATCAAATTATTGAGCTGAACTTCTTTACGACGATTTTTTGTGTACATCGGATACAAAAAAACATAATGCTGATTATTTATTATATGCGTAGAAAACCAATTGTTTGGAAAAACAGCATCTGGAGTATCTGGATTTGAGTTTAAAACTATAACTCCTATATCATTTGATTTTAGCTTTTTTACCATTATGTTAAACTCACTCATAACTTTTGTTTGGAGCTCAGTATCTACGATATCTAATTTATATTGAAAAGCATTATTAACAGAGGTTTCTTGGTTGAAGCAAAAATACTTAGGCTCTACCATAACCACAGTATTTGCAATGATATGATTACTTTTCATAAAGATAATTTTTAAAATTTTAATAATAGTAGACTATATACATCAGAGTGCTATATTTCCAATATATGTTCTGATTTTTAAAGTTAAATTACATGGTTTACCACAATACTTCGTTTAATAAAGTTTTTTCATTACTTTTTTCTTTAGTTATCCAAACTAATGTTACTTGCTGTGGCTCAATATTTATAGTTTCTAAATGATTATTAATTTTTAATGTGTAACGACCTTGATCGAGAGTTTTAGAATACAAATCAATATTTTGCGGTAAAAGATTCCAACTTCTTTGATCTGCTTGCGTAGTTATTAAACTATAAACTGAAGTTCCAATTGCAGTTAATGCTGCATAATCTCCAGATGATCGGATTGCAGCCACTGAAATGGCAGTTTTTGTGACTAAACGTAAAACTTCTCTAGTTACAATTGCTGAGTATCGATCTGATAAGGATTTAGCAGCCATTGCGGTTGTATCTACCAATAAAGCTGTCCTAGCTTTATCAATTAACTTCTTATCTTTTAAAACCTTAACCTCAGCTCTGCTTCCTAATTTATATGGCTTATAATAAGGTAATGAAATTTTTTGCACACCCGCCTGCTGAAGAAAAATAACTATTGGAATATCAAATTTACTAATTGGCTCAACCCAACTATTTTCATAGATTAAGACAAGTTTTCCTTGACCAGGGCCATAAACATGTCCCCCCCTATCAAAGGCATCTTTAATTTGTCGATAATCTCGCTTGACATAAGAATTATTTGGTACAACTCTTAGAGCGTTATTCATAGATAAATTAGCATTATTTAAATCAGTATCATAAGACTGATATATAATTGCTTCAAGATAGTAACCAAAAGCATTTTCATAAGAATTTTTTACACTATCCGCTATAGTTGTTAACTGCCTATAATGCTTTGAATTACTTATAGTAGATTCTATTTGATTATGATTAACATGGTTTAATTGATCATATTCATTATTACGGGCTTGAATAGCTAAATCTTTTGCTTGGAAAGTCGCATATTGTGCATATGAAAGATTACGTATACTTACGGCTGCATTTTCCAAATCACAAAGTTTTAAATAATTGAGAGCTTGATAGGCATATAAAAAAGTTATTTCATAATCTGATATATAATAATAGCGTTCTTTATCACTTAAAAGAGTTGCTTGCGTATTTTTTAATATATTTCTGACCCTAATTTTTGCTTCTGCTTTTGATTTAGACACATAGTCAGTAGCCTTAGTATATTTTTGCAAAGATAGTTTGGTATTACCTATTAACTGTTCAAAACGTCCCGTTTCCAAATATCCTATCGATGAATTAACACCATCTTCGTCAAAAGTTTTCAAAAATTGTGCTTCAACAGGTTTGGGATCTGATGTTTCGATAGCTTGTTTAGCATTATCAACTTTGCTAGGATGGCTACCACTAAAAGTTGCACAGCTAGTTATAATAGTACATATTAAACATATATATATAGTTCTAAAATTTTTCATATTACTTATTTTATTTAGTTAGATAGGCGCGTGAATTTTTCTGAATCTTACTCAAACTACCATCTATAACGATTCCCACAGAATATTTAGGCATAACATCAGTAATCCTAACCTTTGCTAAAACTTCAGAGTCTAATACCAGATGCTGACCTGTAGTTTCATCAACTGTTATGCCTCCTTTTTTACGGACTTCATAAATACTACCTATGGAGACTCTATTTCCCCCTTGATTAAAATAGATATCTCCATCATCAATTTTTAATACCTGTAATGGATAGATTGCCCCAATCACCTGATTTGAAACAGTTTTAGCTATTTGTTGCTCAAGATAATTCATAATTAGTAAATAATTGGCGTTATCTGAGTCAAGATACTCATTAGCTATATTTGTTGGTACTTTAAATGTAACAACATTAGACCATTTAACTTCCATAGTTGCTAGTTCAAGTATCCGATATGCAACACTTGCTGAAACATTCCAACTAGTAAAATTTTCACCATAATATGAAGTTTTCTTTTTATTTATTGTTAAGCTCAAAATATCGCCAGTTAAGATAAAATCCGCACCTATTTTCTTATTTAATTTATTTTTTTCATTATCACTATCTGAGTTTATAATTCGTTTAACTTCTTTATCATAAGCTATTTGGTCATTAATATCACGATTAGAAACTCTGAATTTTCGTGATTGAGTAAACTGTGCCATTATACCTTGATTCAACCCCCGCTGGAATTGTACAGAATCAATATTCTTATCAACTGTAGCTTCTGCCACATTAAAAGGTAAAATTACTACTTTAAACATATCTAGTTTATTACGCTCATCAACACTTTTATATTTAGTACTACTACCTGAGCTTATATTGTACTTAACTAATTTATTTTCTTGGGCTACTACTATATCTAAAGACATAAGCAGCAACACTAAAAATATTATGGTTCTTTGCATACAAAACCCTAGAATTGATTTAAATATTCATTATCATTACTTTGTCTGATAATGGTTTTTCCATCTAATGAACTTTCACCAGCCACTTGTTTTTTAGTATGTTGCTTACGGTACTCGTCATAATTAAAATTCTTAATTTTGTTTGCAGTTGCAACTTGCTTAGGATCCCATTTAAGGACTACCCCATAAACAGTATTTTCAGTACTAGGTAACTTATAACGCCATCTCTTAACTGTCTTCAACCCGACTATATCCAGATTAGCCTTTGTTTGATAATAATTAGATAATGTTTTTTCAATGTCTGTTGAATCAATCCTTCGAGTTTGCTCTGTTTTAGTATTCTTAGCTAATGTACTTGAAATATTTTCTGACATTGTCAAAGCTTCTTTTGTAGACATTTGACCTGCAATCAATGTAACAAGGTTTGCTCGTGCCATAATAGCTGCTTGCTTATAACCATAATCTCCAGATGAAACTCCTTGGATATTTGGTCCATTATATGAGCCTTGACCGTAAGATAAAATATATGGCTTATTATCCTCCCCAAATCCAACACGAATACCATAATCTCCCATCATATCTTCTCCTGATTTATCTTTATATAAATCAGATGTGGACTTACCACCTTTACCAATAATTACTGGTTCATTACCATGTTTAATATCTTCAAACATGCCTTTAATCTTATCAGAATAAATTACCACAACCCCAATTGCTGCATTACCGTTTTTTTCAACCACAAATGTTTTAATAGGGAGTAACCCTGATAAATTACCAAAACCAGTAGTTAAACTTTTTATAGTCATTTGCTGACTTAATAATGCTTTTTTCTTTTCTTCTGGAGTTACATAGTCGTTAGGATTTAAGCCTTGATCTTTTAATTTTTCATTAAGTTTTGACTCTTCTAACGCTTTTTCCTTAGCATCAATAGCCGCTTGTGAACCCTCTTTAGGTTTATCAGCATCAGTATTAATCTCATTTGCTTTAGTGCCTTGTGTACTGTCAACACTTAAGCTCTTTTCAACTTTAGTATTAGCTGAAATAAACGATATATATTCAGCTTGAGCTTTTATCAAAGTTTTCTCAAAAGCAAGCTGAGCACTATCTACATAATTTGAATTAGTCTGATTAAATGACGCTGTTGCAATTGATGAGCCAACATAGTCATACTTATCCCTAAGATCATTTTCATTAATATAGCCTTCGATAACATCATTAAGTATCTCTTCTGCTGACCTTTTATCTGCTGCTGTCTGTTGAACTACTTTAGATTCAGATGAGATCGCATTATTTAAACTAGTAACATCCGTTCCCATGTCAATTTTTGATTGTTCTTTATTTGTGGTTACATTATCTGCTGCATCTTCTACTACTGCGAATGCTGAACTCATCAAAAATGATGAAGCAATTAATGAAGTTAAAATTTTCTTTCTCATATAGATATCTCCTATATTTATAATATAAATTGCCAGACTACCAACCAAAAGTTGACTTAGTTTGAGACTTTCGAATTTGCTTATCATCTTGCCATATTACTAAGCCTGTTTTCAAATCCATCATTTTTAATGTTGCTAAGAAGAACTTAGACCTTTTATCTTTATCTACATTTGTATTATCAATATCTTGAATAGAACCATAAACCATATATCTAGCCCCAATCTGCTGACCAATCTTAGTTGCTGTACTTTGATCTACCATTCCACTATTTGCTTGATATCCAAGTTGCTCACGAATATTTTTAATCTGTGACATATCTGTTACTTGAAATAATCCAGATTTTATAATTTGAGTTTGCACAGTATTTGAAAGCATAGTTGTATTAATATGTTCACTAGTCTCATTACGAATATTACTAAAAAATAATGTTGGTGTATCCATCGCTGTAATTTTTTTAACTGCACGTGAATTAAGCATGTCATCAGCCATTTTATTAGTAATAGCTTGCAAATCTGTAGAACTAAAGTTTATAGATGTTGTATCAACACCATTAGCATCCTCATATGCAACAGTTGTTTTGCTACATGAATTAAGGGTTAATAACACACCTACCGATATAGTCGCAAATAAAATTCTTTTTTTCATGAAAAAACTTAAAAACTAGTCATAATAGCGATTATAACAAAAATAATTAAAAATGTTATTGATAATACGTTGTAAATTACTTAGGTGACTCACCCATAATTTACTTATTATAATTTTTTATAAAAAATTATAAAGTATATACAACTACTAAAATTAGATAGGAAATGCCTCAATCTTAAAGTTTAAATAGCATTGATTTATATATTTATTTTATGCAAGATGATTATGTATGAAACTATATTTAAAAAAGGGAAAATATATGGAAGATACTATAGTTAAAGATAAAGAAATTAAGTTAAAGCACATCCCTGAAAAATTTCTAAAAACGCCAACCGATATAAGTCAAGAGCTTAAAAAAACAATAGAAGCTCTTCCAAGAAACAATATAGTTAATCTGATAATATTGTGCTAAAGACGTGAGTAATAGCATCAGATAAATTATCAAAAGAATTATTTACTTTTCTTAAAATTCTTTTAAAATTGGCCCAAATTTTTTCTATAGGATTTAAATCAGGAGAATAAGCAGGAAGGTATAGTATCTGTATATCAAACTTCTCTGCTATTTTAGCCAATTTAGGAGACTTATGAAAACTAGCATTATCCATAACAACAGTAGTCTTTGGAATTAACTCAGGACATAAATGCTCTTCAAACCACTGATTAAAAATTTGAGTATCTGTATATCCAGTATACTCTAGCGGTGCTATAATCTTCTTTTCTAAATAGTTATAACCAGCAACTATACTTTTTCTCTGAGTTTGATAAGCAATAACTTCACCATAGCTAGGTTTACCAACAAGAGACCATCCTCTTAGTACAGACTGTTTATTATCCATACCCATTTCATCTAAATATACAAGTTTGTTAGGTTCAATAGTCTCAACAACCTCTATAAAACTTTGCCTATCTTGTTCTTTTCTTTGCTTATATTTAGGTGTCTTTTTTTAAAACTAAAACCAAGTCTGTTAAGACAATCATAAAATGTGCTTCTAGGTATTTCAGGAGCTAATGCTTCTCTAATATCTAAAGCCATTGCATCTGGATATGTTCTTAAGTAGCTTTCTATCGCTTCCTTATCTGTAAAGGTTGCTACTCTACCGCAACCCAAGCCTTGCTTAGATTTATAATCACCAGTTGTCTCGTATAAGTTTATCCAAGATCTAGTAGTACGGATATCTATATTAAAAAAATTACTTAGCTCTTTGTCTGTTAGGCCTTCTTTATATTTAGTTATTACGATATCTCTGAAATCTTGGCTATATGATGACATTTTTTCTAAATATTATAACATTATTGTCAAATAACTATCGGATTAACTATATCACCTCTCATGATGATGCTATGGCGGAACTGTCTTTAAATATTGCAAAACATAATAATATAACTATAAAAAACATAACCATTGGCGGAGTTAATTGTTATAAAATTTTACCCAAAAATTTAAAAAGCAACGATAAGCTAATTATAGGGGTTCACGGTGGAGGTTATATAAATTACACAGGTATAGCATCTACTCTAGAATCAGTATTATTAGCAACTATTTTTGATTATGAAATTTTATGTATTGATTATAAACAGCTTCCAAAATATCCATATCCTTATGGGCTTAATGATTTAATAACAGTTTGGCACGAGGTTATAAAACAAAAAAACCATAAAAATATAGCCATGGCAGGAAGCTCTTCGGGAGCAGGAATGATTATGGCCTTCATTGAAAAAATAAATGCTCAAAAAATAGCCAAGCCAAGTGCTTTATTTTTAGGAAGTCCTGCTGCTGATTTATCTAGAGATACAGATTCAGTTAATGTTAATGAATGGGTTGATAATGTTTTAGTTTCTTATGATGAATATATGGGTAAGGTTGCCAAAATGTATGCAAATGGCATTGATATAAAAGACAAAGGAATATCACCTTATTATGGTTCTTTAAAAGATTTCCCACCAACCATTTTAGCAACTGGAACTAGAGATATGCTTTTAAGTGCAACTATAAAAACACATAGAAAACTTAGGCAAAATGGCGTTGATGCACAATTACATGTCTTTGAGGCAATGTCTCATTGCCAGTATTTAGCTAGCCCTGATATCCCTGAAGGAAGAGAATTACGTAAAGAAATAAAAATTTTTTTTGATAAGTATTTAAATTTATAATAAATAAACTTAAAAACTTAATCTATTTATGCATTTTTTTATAAAAAGGGATTATTTAGATATGGATTATAATATTAACACTTTTCTTGATGAACTAAGAATAAAACTAGATAATAAACAAATAATTATCGATGAATTTCTGTGTTTTGCATATATAGTTAATCCGATAGTTATTTGACAATAATGTTATAATATTTAGAAAAAATGTCATCATATAGCCAAGATTTCAGAGATATCGTAATAACCAAATATAAAGAAGGCCTAACAGACAAAGAGCTAAGTAATTTTTTTAATATAGATATCCGTACTACTAGATCTTGGATAAACTTATACGAGACAACTGGTGATTATAAATCTAAGCAAGGCTTGGGTTGCGGTAGAGTAGCAACCTTTACAGATAAGGAAGCGATAGAAAGCTACTTAAGAACATATCCAGATGCAATGGCTTTAGATATTAGAGAAGCATTAGCTCCTGAAATACCTAGAAGCACATTTTATGATTGTCTTACCAGACTTGGTTTTAGTTTTAAAAAAAGACACCTAAATATAAGCAAAGAAAAGAACAAGATAGGCAAAGTTTTATAGAGGTTGTTGAGACTATTGAACCTAACAAACTTGTATATTTAGATGAAATGGGTATGGATAATAAACAGTCTGTACTAAGAGGATGGTCTCTTGTTGGTAAACCTAGCTATGGTGAAGTTATTGCTTATCAAACTCAGAGAAAAAGTATAGTTGCTGGTTATAACTATTTAGAAAAGAAGATTATAGCACCGCTAGAGTATACTGGATATACAGATACTATACCTTCCTGCTTATTCTCCTGATTTAAATCCTATAGAAAAAATTTGGGCCAATTTTAAAAGAATTTTAAGAAAAGTAAATAATTCTTTTGATAATTTATCTGATGCTATTACTCACGTCTTTAGCACAATATTATCAGATTAACTATATATAAAAAAGCTGGAAATCAAGAATATATGTTAGCAATAGCTAAGGCATTATCTAATGATGTAATACTCCCAGAAAGTGTTACATGTTGTGGATTTGCTGGAGATAAAGGTTTTACGCTTCCTGAACTAAATGCTTCAGCATTATCAGGACTAAAAGAAGAGGTTAAAGATTGCATATGTGGTATTTCTAATAGTAGAACTTGTGAGATAGGTCTCAGTTATCATTCAGGCTTAACTTATTATTCTGCATTTGATTTATTAGATAAGCATTCTACAGTTAAATAAAATATTTGAAGCAAATATGAATAATTTTATGTTTTATAATCCTACACGTATATTTTTTGTTACTATTATAAGTAATATAATATGCGAAATTTAATAAAATACTAATATCTACAGCCTTGTTTTGCTCGACATTATCAATGCAAAGTTTTGCAACAGAGGTTAAGACTCCAAAAAATGTTATTAGATTTTTTCAGTCTTATGAGAACAATACTAGAATGCAATTTATAAAAAAAATAGCAAAATTTATCTAGAAACTAATAGATAACTTAGAAATCTACCAAAACATATTAGAACGCATTGGCTTAATAGCAAAAATAACTATTAATATGGCGTAAACATACCAAGGTACTAAAATAAACACCGGTATTAATACTACAATCATACATGCAAAAAAGAACATACTAAAAAACAAGAGTACTTGGTAAGAGGGTTTATTCGTTTCTAAATACTTACGAGCTTTCTCTGTATATGTTCCCTCAAATGAAAACAAATGTATAACTATTGGAAATATTGCTATCAAAAGCATCACTAAATAAAATATCCAACTCACTGTGGTTAAAACAAAATAGTTAGTAGCTATCAATAACCCTACTAGAAAATAAACTACTTTAACCAAAGCTATATCTAATAGTGAAAAATGCTGTAACTTCTCTGACAAAAATTCTTCTTCATACATAACTTACCCCTTTGTTTATCGGTTTATTCAATTAAATACTAACCTAAATATAAGCATTTTGAAATAGTTTATGATGTACACCTTGATTATAAATTTCAGTTTTTCTACTTGTGCATTCTCATCTAATCCTATGATAAACCTACACCTATATAAGATTTTCACCTATGGATGGGTCTAATTTGGTTTGTAATTGGTCAACATTTTGATCTATTTTTAATAGCATTTGGTCAAAATGTGTATTAATTAATTTTTGTTTTTTTTGAAAAAAAATCATCCCTTGTTCAATAGGACCTTTTTGAATAACTAAACTATTTTTTTCTATAGAATTTTGTTTAACCCAACCAACCTTACCATCCTCCCTATTTACTATTTCTACCCAATCATCTTTTAGGAAGATTGTTTGATACTGAGGATTTTGATTATCAACTTGGCCTAGTTTATTTGATTTAGTATCAGGCTTAACATACATTGTAAAATTCTCAGCATATACATTTGTAATTATTGTTACACCTAACATTATTAATAAAACTCTCTTCACACTATCCCCTTATATTCAAGCTTGTATACAAGTATAAAAAATATAGTATAAGTTAAGCCTTACTAAGTTAATTTTTCAAGCATTAAGGGGCAAATTATAGAATAAACTGGTTTTAGATACATTTTCATAAACTAATCTCAATAAATTATAAAAAACTAAATTAATACATTAGCAAATGTAAAATTGCCTAGGCGTATTTAAATCTAACTTATTCATCTAAATTTCTTTAGAACTATCTTTAGCTTTTTTTCTATTTCTAAATCTTTTATTTTTAGGTTTTTTATTTTTTCTAGGTTTTTTTGATTCTTTATCTAGAGTATTTTCATTCAAAGGCTTATTTGGGTCATATAATTCAAAATCTATATGGATATTATCCATATCAGCTCGAACTACCCTAACTGTGATATCTTGACCTATTTTATATACTTTATTAGTTCTTTTACCTATCAATATATCTTTAGTTTCATCATATATATAATAATCTCCTGGTATAGCTGATACATGGATTAGGCCCTCTATATACATATCTTTAAGCTCTGCAAACAGTCCTATTCCATTTACATGTTTGATTTGAGCCTCTAAAACATGACCAATATAATCTTGCATAAAGTAACATTTCAACCAGCTCTCAACCTGTTTAGATGCGCCATCGGCATTACGTTCTAGTTCTGAAGCATTATCACAAATATTAGCTAATTCTGATGGTTTATAGTCTACCCCTCCATGCTTATATTCCCCTATTATTGATTTTATAAGTCTATGAACTATTAAATCAGGATACCTACGAATAGGAGAAGTAAAATGCGTATATTCTTTATATGCTAAACCAAAATGGCCATCATTATTTATACTATAGATTGCTTGATTCATACTACGAAGAGTCATCATCTGAACATCTTCATAATCAGTACGATCTTTTATGCTTTGAAGCATTTCAGCTAAAGCTTTCGGTGTAACCTTACCATCTTTACCATATGATATGTGTATACCATGTCTTGATAAATATTTTTTCAATGTCTCTATTCGATCTTCTTTAGGTTCACTATGAACTCTAAATGGTGAGATTTTTTTATTCTTAATCATGAACTTAGCTGCCGCGACATTAGCTACAAGCATACATTCTTCTATAAGTCTATGGGCATCATTTCGATGTCTAGGCACAATAGAGTTGATATGATTATGTTCATCCAAAATAATTTGAGTTTCAATAGTATCAAAATCTATAGCACCCCTTTCTAATCTGGCTTGATGTAATACCTTATATAGATCATATAAATCAAAGATATTTGGTATTAATACTGGAGTTTTTTCTGTTATTATATTTTGCTTTTTCTCCAAAAGCTTAGCAACCTCTGTATATGTAAGCCTAGCCTTCGAATTAATAACCGCTGAATAAAACTTATATCTTGAAAGTTTTCCAGTTTTACTAATATTCATCTCACAGACAAGTGAATATCTATCTTCTTCTGGTCTAAGTGAACATAAACCATTTGATAACTTCTCTGGTAACATTGGTATCACATAACCTGGAAAATAAACTGAAGTTGATCGACGCTTCGCATCTAAATCTAAAGCTGAATCTTTCTCAACATAATTTGAAACATCTGCTATTGCAACATATAGTTTCCAACCACCGCTTTTAGTCTTTTGTCCAAATACGGCATCATCAAAATCTTTTGCATCTTCACCATCGATAGTAACAAAAGGCATATGTCGTAAATCAACCCTACTACCAACAGTTACATCTTCAGAAATATTTTCTACATATTTAAGAGCTTTCTTACTCCACTGTTCTACTAAATCATATTTTTTAGAAGCCATCATCATAGCTTCTTTAACTGGAGAAACAGCTTCAACCTCTTGCTTAAATCTAGCAACAGCAGAGCTACTTATACTTGGAGGTATAACTAGCTCAACTTCTACTAAAGAGTCATGTTCTATCTTTTGTTTTGGAGGCAATAATACAATATCATTTGACAGATTTTTGCTTATAGGCCTTATAAAATGACAATCAAAGCTCTTATAATAATATCCTGTTACAATCTTCTGAGCCCTTGAAACTATAGATTTAACTTCGGCTTCGATTCGACCTTTCTTATTTATGCCGAGTACTTTAGCAGTAACTTCATCACCTATCATAACCATTCTTGATTGAAAAGGTAAAATTCCTACTTTAATATTTAATGTATGACTAAATAACTCTAACCTAGAATCTCTATCTGAAGTAACTTTAGAGGTTATATATATGGGATTCATATTAGGTAAGCTAAAATATGATTTATCTTTATCTAGCTGCCCATCTCTTACCATTGCTCCTAAACGATTAATTAACCCTTCAAAAAGACTTTTTTTAAAAATTTCTAAAGCTGTTGCAATATTCTCAATACTTACAGGTAGTTTTGTATCTTTTATATATTTTAGTATTACTTCCCTGCTAGGTATAGGGTTTTCATATTTTTGTGCTTCTAGATCCTTATTTGGATCGTTTTGTATGTTGTATTTACTCACTTATCAATATATCCTGATCAAAAAATTTTTTATTAATTAATTTACCTTTATCAAACTCTGCTATAGCAACAAATTCATTATTATCATAAAGTCTAACTGTCTTATCTAGATGTGGTTTATTTGCTAAGAGCCCTCTTTTGTATAAATCGTCTTTTTCATTTTCTTCAAGAGAGTATATTGGTTTATCAATAAATACACTCTCTATATTAGCTATACTAGCAACTTTTTCTTCAAAACTTAAATCTTTTAACTCTTCTAAGCTATAAGCTTGTTCAAGCTTAAATGGACCGCTTTGTGTTCTCTGCAATTCTATCAAGTGCGCACCACACTCTAATTCCTTACCTATATCAATAGCTAAACTACGGATATAAGTACCTTTTGAACACTTAACTTTAATTTGTAAAGTATCTTTTGAATTATCCAAATACTCTAATTCATATACTTTGATATTACGCGATTTTATTTCAACAGTTTTACCTTCTCGAGCAAGTTTATATAAAGGTTGACCTTTATATTTAAGTGCCGAATACATTGGTGGAATTTGAGATATCTCACCACGAAATTGCGCTAAAACATTTTCAATTAATATTTTTGATAATACAGGAATATTGTTATTCTCTGATATAACATTACCTTCTGCATCACCACTATCAGTTTCAATCCCTAGCTTAATTGTAGCTATATATTCCTTATCAGAATCAAGCAAATATTGAGCTATCTTAGTTGCCCTACCAAAGCAGATAGGAAGTACACCAGTTGCCATAGGATCTAAAGTACCTGTGTGTCCTGCTTTTTGAGCATTAAATAAATATTTTAATTGTTGTAAAACTTTGTTTGAACTAAGACCTTTTACTTTATTAATGACTACTATACCATTTAAATTCAGTCTATTTTTTTTCATGTAACCCTTGTGTTGATAATATTTCTATCATTTCTCCAGCAGCTTTTTGTTCTGCCTTTCTCCGTGATGCTCCTTGAGCTCTAACCTGTAAATTAAGATCTCTTGATACAACAACTATCGTAAATATTTGCTCATGATCTTTGCCTAACACTTTCTCGATACTATACTCAGGTAAGCTTAAAGTATTTTGTAATAAAATTTCTTGAAGTTTTGATTTATTATCTTTAATTTTTATATTATCTAAACTGATATTTGCTATTGCTGACTCATACCAACTTAAAATAACTTTCTTAACTGTTGCAAAATCACTATCCAAATAAATAGCTCCAATAATAGCCTCAAAAACATCCTCAAGCACTTTCTCTCGCTTATGACCCCCACCTTTTTCACTAGCCCCAAGAATTATATATTCATCAAGCTTTAGGTTTAGAGCTAATTTAGCCAGAGTTGCACCTTTAACAAGTTTTGATCTAATTTGTGAAAGCTTACCCTCTGCTAGATCTGGAAACTTAATATATAGCAATTCTGCGATAACAAAACCAAGTATTGAATCACCCAAAAACTCTAATCTTTCGTAGTTCTTTTTAGTTTTACTACGATGAGTTAAAGCTCTAAGCAAAAATGTTTGATCTTTAAAACTATAATTAATAATTTTATAAAATTTAGAATATTCAGGAATCATTTACTAAAAAACCTTCCCTATTTCACTCCAACGAACTCTCATAGCTATCTTATCCCAACTTAGCCAAACAATTTTTGCCTTACCTACTAAGTTTTTTTCTGGAACAAAACCCCAATAACGACTATCTTCACTATTATCACGATTATCACCCATTACAAAATAATGCCCTGGTGGAACTTTGAGGTTCTCAAAATCATTACCATGTATAGCTTCTATCCAGTCTATTTGATGCTTGACACCATCTAGATTTTCTGTACAAACAGTATCGCCGCCGCCATTAGCTAAAGCCTGATTATAATAATTCATAGCATCTCTATTGCAATCTGTATATTCAAGTGGTTTACCATTTATAGATAGCATCTTGTTTTTATAACTTATTACATCCCCTGGCAATCCAACAATTCTTTTAACAAAATCAACATCAGGGTTAACAGGATAATGAAATACTACTATATCACCACGCTTAGGCTCACCAACTTTTATAACTGTCTGATTACTAAATGGAGATCTTATTCCATATGCTGTTTTATTGACAAAAATAAAATCTCCAACAGGTAATGTCGGAGTCATTGATGCAGTGGGTATTAAAAAATTACCAACAAAAAAAGTTCTTAAAAAAAAGACAATAAGGAAAACGCTAAATAAAGACCTTGCTTGATCTGCAATCAATGGAGCCTTTAAACCATTATCCTTATAAAATTGACGCTTTTGTTTCTTATTAAGCCCTTTCAAACTTTCTGCATATGGTTCTAATCTTGTTTTTTGAAAAAACAAAAAGTCTACAATGTATATCACACCACTAGCTATAGTTAAAAATAAAAGCCAGAAGGTAAAACCTAAACTCATAAGATAGCTTACAACATTCATGAATTATTACTTAATCACCTTGTCCTTTTGTACAAAATAACCAACGCCTCTAATAGTTTGAATAAAATTAGTCACGTTAATCTTCTTTCTTAAGTTATGCATGTGCACTTCTAAAGTATTAGTATCCATCTCTTTATCTGTAGAATATACTTCTTCCAAAAGTTGCGATTTAGGAACTACTCTGCCTGCATTTTGTACTAATATTGCCAATAATGCTAGCTCTTTTTTAGAAACTGGAATAATAACACCCTCTTTAGTAACTGTTTCTGAGCTTGGATTAAAGCTATAATCACCAAATCTAATTTCTTCATTAACACTCTTACCAGATCTAGTATCTATTCTACGAGAAATCGCCTTAATTCTAGCAACTAACTCTTTAAGTTCAAAAGGCTTAGTCAAATAATCATCTGCACCAAGATCAAGACCTTTGATTCTATCTTCTAGGCCATCTCTAGCTGTCAATAGAAGTATTGGAATCTTAATTCCTCTATTTCTTACATTTCTAAGTACTTCGAGTCCAGTTTTAATTGGCAAACCAATATCTAATATTATTATATCATACAGACCTGATTCAATAAAAGTCTGTGCGGCCTCACCATCAGAAACCAAGTTGACATTAAAACCTTCTTTCTGAAGTACTTCCAATAAACCTTCACCTAAATTAAGATCATCCTCTGCTAATAGTAATCTCATATGTCTTCACCTACACCTATTTCTTAAAATTTAATTTCATTTAAAATACATATTTCATGGTCAGTATACAGTATAAGGTAGATAAAACAAACGTTTATTTTAAATTATAAAAAAGCCTTCAAAGTCAATATCTATATAGCATCCGTAAATTCTTGAGCCAGCTCCTTAGCTCTACATATATTAGCTTTAATTGCCTTACTTACAACATTCTTAAGATCTGATTTTTGAAAACTCCTAAGGGCTTCATGTGTTATTCCATTTTTAGAAGTGATATTTTTTCTTAAAAAAGAAATATTATCACTATGTAAAGCCATTTGAGCAGCACCAAGACATGTTTGGACAACCATTTTTTCTGCTTGAGATCTATCTAAGCCATTCTCAACAGCAGCATCAATCATATGCTCCATGAATTGGAAGTAATATGCTGGACCAGAGCTAGCTATCGCAGCAATCACATCAATTTCTTTTTCATTGGTAACAATAGCTACTTCACCCATCGTCTCCATAATATCTATAATTAACTTTTTTTTAGCTTCAGTCACATTTTTATTAAAAAAAATCCCAGTAGCTCCAAAACCAAGACTGCTTGGCGTATTAGGAATTGCTCTAACAAAAGAAATTCTTTTATTAAATAACTCTTCATATGCCTGAGTCTCAATACCTGCCGCGACAGTAATGATAATTTGATTACTCGAAACCACTCCACGGATATTTTTAATTAGATCAACCATACCTTGAGGCTTAATAGCTAAAATAAGGATATTGGCTTGTTTTACCATCTCATCCAAATTGTTAGATATCTCAATGTTATATTTTTTAACTAAATTATTACACTTACCCTCATTCCTATCAAAAACTAGAATGTCTTTTGGCTCATATCCATGACTAGTCATCCCAGCCACCATAGCTTCTGCCATATTCCCACCACCAATAAAACATATTTTCATAAACATTCTCCTTAGTTTTAATGTCAAAATGATAACATTTACAACAAATATTGCTAATATATATTATTAGCAATAAAATACACTTTTCTAAATAGATGAAAGAGATAGTTTTAGCATCAAGTAATAAAGGCAAAATTAAAGAATTTACCGAAATATTTAAAAATAAAGGTATAAAAATCATTCCTCAAACTGAATTTAATATTCCAGATGCTATTGAAACTGGACTTAGTTTTATTGAAAATGCTATATTAAAAGCTCGACACTGTTCTAAACATACTGGTCTAGCAGCCATTGCTGATGACTCAGGGCTTGAGGTTTTTTCTTTAAATGGTCAACCAGGCATCTATTCAGCAAGATACTCTAATCAACATGGCAACGATACAGCTAATATTGAAAAATTATTGACTAATATGAGCAGTAGTAACTGTAGAAAGGCTCGGTTTGTATGCTCTCTAGCGTATATGAAACACCATCTAGATCCAACACCAGTTCTGTCGCAAGGTTTTTTAGAAGGTGAGATAGCTACTAGCTGCAAAGGTAATGGTGGTTTTGGCTATGATCCTGTATTTATTTTGCCTAAATCCAAAATAACATTGGCGGAAGTCACACCTGAACATAAAAATCAAATTAGTCATAGAGCACAAGCTCTAAATGAAATTTTAAAACTAATACCAAATACTATTTAGATTTTTTATCCCTAGATTATTTAATTTTTAGCTTATATGTTACAATATATTAATAATTATCAGATACAATAACTAATTTCGGGTCAAAATGTGGAACATATAAAAAAATTCTTCTATATTTTTCTAGCTCACATATATTCGAGCCTTTTTATTATTTATATACCAATCATATATCTAACAAAATTTAAGAAAAGTTTTAAGAATGTTAGCTACAGACGAAGATGGCCAGAAAGATTTGCCCAAACTAAACTTCGTTTAAAAGACTCCATTTGGATACATTCTGTATCTGTAGGTGAAACTTTATCAGCTGAACCATTAGTTAAAGAACTCTTAAAAACATATCCTAACAAAAACTTTATAATAACTACAACGACTCCTACTGGAAGTGATGTAGTTGAGCGCCTATATAACAATTACAAGAATGTTAACCATATGTACATTCCCTACGATATCATGCCATTTATCAATAGCTTCTTTGCTAAAATAAATCCAAAAATACTAATAATAATAGAGACGGAAATTTGGCCTAATATTCTAAATAAATGCTTTGCTGAAAATATCCCTGTTATAGTAACAAATGCTAGACTTTCAAAAAGGTCAATGCGAAATTACATAAAAATACCATTTGGAAATAAATTCTTGTTTAATAACATCTCTCTTATAAATGCCCAAACTGAGAAAGATGCAAAGCGATTTTGTTCTCTTGGTGTTGAGAAAAATAGAATTTCGGTGACTGGAAACTTAAAATATAATCTTATCACTCCTGACAACTTAGAAACAAATATGCATAAACTAAAAAACAGCATCAAAAACAGGCATGTATGGATCGCCGGAAGCACTCACCAAGGAGAAGAGGAAATAATCCTAAAGGCTCATAAAGAAATATTAAAAACATATCCCGAATGTTTACTAATCCTTGTACCTAGGCACAAAGAAAGATTTGCAAAAATTGAAAATCTCATTATTAGAGAATCATTTACTTATCAAAAAAGAAGCTCATGCAAAGATGACATTCTCAAACAAACTCAGATATACTTAGGAGATACAATGGGAGAACTACTCCATTTGTATCATATTTCAGACATAGCTTTTGTAGGTGGCAGCCTAATAGAAAACGGTGGCCACAACCTACTCGAGCCTGCAGCATTATCTAAGCCAATAATAAGTGGTACAAGCCTATTTAACTTTAGTAAAATATCTAAAGAGCTTATTCGAAACAGAGCCTTAATACGTGTCAAAAATCATCAAGAATTAGCTGAAAATATTACTAAGCTAATTGAAAATAAAGAACTTTTTGAACAAATGTCTGCTGGCTCTTTAGAAACTTTCAAAGCCCACAGTGACGTTCTAGAAAAGCAATATAACAATATAGTAAAATTTTTATGAATTTTGAAAAAGAAATAGAAAGTTTTAATAACTTTGCTTCAAGCGTATTTGATAATATCAATTCTCCTTCTAAAACGTTACTCAATGCTATTGAATATAGTTTTTTCAGTGGTGGAAAAAGGATTCGTTCTCAGTTCATATACTCTATCGGTAAAGCATTAAACATCTGCAAACTAGACTGCAACAGAATTGCCTTTGCTATAGAAGCTATACATACATACTCATTAATACATGATGACCTACCTGCTATGGATAATGATACCATTCGCAGAGGCAAACCTACTTGTCACATAAAATTCAATGAGGCTACAGCTATCTTAGCTGGTGATGCCTTACAAGCTTTAGCATTTGAAATAATTCAAGACATTAATGTTTCCGACACTTCTAGGCTAAAAAAAATAAATAAAATTCTTTCACAATGTTGCGGTATGAGCGGTATGATTGGTGGGCAACAGCTTGACATTGAGGGTGAGAACAAAAAGCTTAACTTAACAGAACTAGAAAAAATACATGTAAATAAAACAGCAAAAATGTTTACTGCTAGCATAATCATACCATATATTATTTCAGAAAATCCTAATTCAAAAGTAGAGAGCCTACTTATAGAGTTATCAAATCTAATCGGACTATGTTTCCAAATTAAAGATGACATCCTTGATGTAACAAAATCTACCAAAGAACTAGGGAAAACAAGTTCAAAAGATATTGATGCTAATAAATCCACATATGTATCGTTAATGGGATTAGAAGAAGCAGAGCTATATCTTATGACAAAAAAAGGCCAAATTGACCTTATAACTAACAAATTGATAGACCACGATATCCTTCCACCTTGTTTTGAAAAACTTATAGATTTAGTTATTAATAGAAACTATTAACTAATTTTGCTACAATTCATTAAATTTTATTCAAAAAATTAAAGTAAAACATGCAAAATATCCAAAAAATCTATGCTTGGCTTGTGCATTTATTCACTTCATTAGGAGCGGTATTTGGTATATTAGCTATTATTTTCTCAATCGAAGCTGCAAAAGCAAATACTATTGGTGATATAAATTCTTATCACTTTAATATTAAATTATCTTTATACAGTATTATTATGTCTGTATTTATTGATTCTATTGATGGAAGTCTGGCAAGGCTTGTGGATATAAAAAAATTGGCCCCTCTAGATGGTGCTCTCCTAGATAATATTATTGATTTTACAACATACTCTATTGTTCCATGTATTTGGATATATGTTTCAGGAATTGTTAGCCAAGACTGGCTAATTCCTATAATTATTATGATTACAATATCTTCCTCATACCAATTTTGTCAAATGAATGCTAAGACTGATGATCATTTTTTTGTAGGATTTCCTAGCTATTGGAATGTAATTGCCATGTTTATGATTTGTTTTCAATCTCCTCAATGGATTAATGAGATTATTATCATAGTCCTGACAATATTTTCTTTCATACCAATAAAATACATCTACCTTTCTAGAACAGAACATATTAGTAAAAGCAAAGCAGTCAAAACTTTCACATTCGCATTCACGATGCTAGCATCAATCTCAACATTTTTAGCTGTAATTATTTATCCGATAAAAACCCCAACTCCTTTTATTGGTATAATTCTTGCATTCATAGTATTTTACGTAGGATTTAGCCTTAAACTTAATTTTAAACCAGCAAAACGCTAATCTGTTTACCCATTAATTCTCCTCATATGCTAATATATTATCTACGCTAATTTTTTATTATTTTTTTATGAAAGTCTTAAGCCAAGAGGAGCGACAAAAGCTTTTTTTAGAAAATATATTTCCTTATAAACACAAAATTCCACGTAAAGTTTATGAAAACCAAAAACATAACTTACAAATTGAATTATTAAAATTTCAAAGATGGATAAAAGAAAATAATAAAAAAGTTTTGATTATTTTTGAAGGTAGAGATGCTGCTGGAAAAGGTGGAACAATAAAAAGAGTAATGGAGCACCTAAACCCTCGTGGGGCTAAGGTTATAGCTCTAGAGAAACCTTCTGAGAGAGAAAGAAATCAGTGGTACTTTCAAAGATATATTGAACACTTACCTTCTGGTGGGGAAATAGTTCTGTTTGATAGATCTTGGTACAACCGCGCCGGTGTTGAAAGAGTAATGGGTTTTTGTACAGAACGAGAGTATTTCTCATTTCTTGAACAAGCCCCACAACTTGAAAAAATGTTAGTTAATAGTGGCACTATGATAATTAAATTTTGGTTCTCAGTAAGTCAACAGGAACAGAAAGATAGATTTACTGCTAGAGAATCTCACCCGCTCAAACAATGGAAGCTTAGTCCTATTGATAAGGCTTCTTTAAATAAATGGGATGATTACACAGAAGCTAAAGAAAGAATGTTTATATACACAGACAAACCTTACGCTCCTTGGGTCATAGTTAAGTCTGATGATAAAAAAAGAGCTCGACTAAATGCCATAAGATATATCCTAAATAGTGTAGATTATGATAACAAGAATTCTGAAGTGGCGACCGCTCCTGACCCTCTTATTCTTGGTACATCCTCGAAAATATATAAATAAGCTATTTAAGCTAAAATATCTATTGACTAACCGCCTCGTTTTAAATATAATTCTCGTTATGTTTTGGGCCTATAGCTCAGTTGGTTAGAGCGCCGGACTCATAATCCGTAGGTCGTAGGTTCGAGTCCTACTGGGCCCACCACTCCAAAACAACTCTACTCAGATTTACCAGTAAACAGCCAATTAAATTAAGAACATTGCTATAATCTTACCTTTAACAGCCTGGATAAAGAACAGACTCTTTATGTTTAGAATTATTCCATATTTCTTCTTCAGTCAACTCTGTTTGGATAAATTCGATAATAGCGCCGTTATCCTCTATTATAGCAACTTTAAAACCCCTCATAGGAAAGTAAGGTTCTAATAAAATATTCTTACCGTTAATAGCAAGATCCAAATCAGTAACTTTATAAGCAACATGCGGTACTGTTTTAATCAACTCATTAAGAGGGCTTTTAGGCCCAAAGCGATGATATTGCACCCTTCCTGGCAATTCTCCTCCTGAAGTATACATATCCATAGTAGGACTATAACGTTCCCCCTCTCGAGGTTCACAAACAGGAATTCCTACATGGTGATATTGATACTGCATAACTTTTTCCATACTTTTTATTTAAATACCCATATTATAAACCAAATAATGAATAGTCATAATTGAATTATATTCACTAATTATGAACCGTAGGTTTATAATTTAAATAGCTACCATAAGGAATATCTAAAATGATTAACTATTTACAAATAAAATATTTTATAAAAGTTGCTGAATATCTGAGTTACAAACAAGCTGCTGATGAGCTTTTCATCTCAACAACAGCTATAAGTAAACAAATCAAAAACTTAGAGGATCAGTTAAATGAAAAGCTATTTATCCGTAACACTAGAAGTGTACAAATAACATCATTTGGAACAATAATGTTAGATAAATGCCAAAAAATAATACGAGAGACTAACCAACTTGAGGCTTTTATAGAATCTAGACAAGAGGTGCCACAGGGTCAACTTAAAATTCTTGTATCAAAAATCCTTGCTAAAAAATTTATCCTTGACCAGCTAGCTAACTTTATTGAAAAATATCCATTAATTGAATGTGAGTTAATATTTTCTGAACAAGATCATGATTTATCAAGACTTGACATAGATATAATGGTCGGCTTTCCTCAGATCCCTCCAATAACCGATAGCTATAAATATAAAAGGATGCAACCGATAACAAATATTTTATGTGCATCACCTAGTTTAATTAAAAAATATGGCATACCTAAAACAATCAAAGATTTAAAAAAATATCCATTTATTTCACATAGTTTGAGAAAACCTGCTACTAAATTACCTCTAAAAGATGGAAACTATATAGAATGCCCATCTCCTATATTATTTATAGATGATTTTGATGCTCTCAATCAAGCCTGTAAAGCTGGAATTGGACTCTTTTTAACTGGTGACAAGCTAGTTAAAGAAGATCTCAAAAATGGAGATTTAATACAAATACTTACTAAAATAGAGTTTAAAGAGTATGAAATATTCACCTTTTACCAAACAGTAAACTATCAAATACCCAAAATAAAAGCTTTCTTAGATTTTTATTGTTAAAGCAAAATTATAAAATTGCTTCAAGATAGTTTTGCTTATCTTTTTTAGTAAGCCTAATTTTATGCTCATTCATTAGTGTCCCATGAAAAGATTTATTTAAAGCTTCCAACACATCCATCATAAGCTCATAACAAGTCTTAACATCATATTCCATATTAGCTAACTTTCTATAATTCATCACAACTATTATACCTTCAACAGAACCTTCTTTTGAGCTTTCAAACTCTCTCTTTGTACTATCCGGTAGGATACTAAATATCACATCTTTATAATTTACCTTTTGAAAAGCCTTCTCTTCTGTAAACTTCACGCCATAATACTTCAAAAAAGTTGCTAATTCTTTTACTTTAATTGGTCCAATACCATCAAAATAAAACAATAAAAAACCATCTCTTAATAATGGATATTCACGCTGAACATCCTCAACATGTGTGTAATCAGAAAAATTTTTAACCTTATTTACAAGCTCTTCACTGTCTTTTTGTTCAATATATTCTAATGCTTCTTTTTGCCTTATGCGAAGGCTTTTACGGTATAGATCAATTATTACTAAAATAACCAAAACCACTATTAAAGCTAATATCAACATCATCTATCTGAACACCTAAATTTAAATTTTCTACACGTGTATTATATATATAAAGATTATAAAAATTAAGACTTTTCTATCATAGTGTCTAATACCTCAAGAATTTTTTGATCTGTATCAATCACCATATCTTTATGAATTTTTTTAAACTCTTGAATTATATATTCATTTCTTTGCTTATCATCAAATAATCTTTTCAGCTCTATAAATAAGTTATCTGATGTACAATTTTCTTGGATAAGTTCTTGTATTATTTCGCTTTTATGTAAAATATTTGGAAAAGCCCAATAACTATGACTACCAACAAATAATCGCCCAAGGAAAGCTGACAACCGAGATAATTTATACCCAACCACCATTGGCAACTTACATAGCATTGCCTCTAATGTAGCAGTTCCTGATGATAATAAACTAAAATCTGACGCTTTTAACACATTATGAGAATCGCCCTCAAATACTTTAATATTTAAATTCTCTATTTGTTGCTCATATTGGTCAAACACCTGTTTCAATGATGGCTTAGCCAAAGGCATAATTGCTTGAAATTCATAACCTGCGTCAACCAACTTTTGCAAAGCTTCTAAAAACAAAGGTAAAAGCCTAGTGACTTCAGTTGTTCTACTGCCAGGCAAAACTGAAAGTATAGGTAATTCTACACTGCTTAATCCTAGCTTTTCTCTATATTTAAATCTATCAATATCTATAGCAATATTTTTAGCTAAAGGATGACCTACATACGTAGCTTCAAAATTATGCCTATTTCTATAGTACTCTACTTCAAATGGTAAGATTGCTAATATTTTTTCAGTAGCTTTTCTAATTTTTTTAATACGATACTCTCGCCAAACCCAGATTTTAGGGCTTACATAATGAATTGTTTTAATACCTGAAGATCTCAAACTTTTCTCAACAGAAAGATTAAAATCTGGGGCATCTATACCTATAAAAATATCCGGCTTATTCTGTTTAAAATAATTAATAATCTGTTTACGTATCTTGAGTATACTTAAACCTTTCGAAATGATTTCTAAAAAACCAATTAATGAAAGAGCATCCATTGGGTATAAACTCACAAACCCCTCAGTTTCCATTTTTGGACCGCCGATACCTTCTATTGTAGCATTAGGGTATTTTTGCTTAAGAGCCTTTACCAAAGTTCCACCTAGCTGATCTCCAGATAACTCACCAGCTACAATACCAATTCTCATTATCTTAGCAATCCCCTTCTAGAGTTACTAATAAGATCAACAAAAGGCTCAAGTACCTCTGACTTTTTTGCCATATCTTTAATTACTTCGAAAGCTTCTTTTATCATAAGTCCTCTGCGATAAAGAACCTTATATACTTCCTTGATTTGTTTTATATCTTCAGGAGAATATCCTCTACGCTTAAGTCCTTCAGTATTAATACCACATGGTGTAGCTCCAGCTGTTACAGCCGTTACCATCAAATATGGAGGTACATCCTTACCCACCAAGGCGGCATGAGCTATAAATGCATGCTCACCAACCCTACAAAATTGATGCACTCCAACATTAGAACTAAGAATAGCATAATCATCTATATGGACATGACCAGCTAGCCCAACACCATTAACCAAATTAATATTACTACCAACTTTACAATCATGGCCAATATGCACATAACACATAATAATATTATTACTACCAACAGTAGTTATACCAACTTCTTTTGAAGTTCCACTATGTATAGTTGCACACTCCCTTATAATATTATTATCACCTATAATAACCTGTGAAAAATCACCCCTCTTATAAGTATAATCGATAGGATCATCTCCTATTGATGCATATTGAAAAATACGATTATTTTTACCAATAATAGTATTATCACCTATAGTCACATGGCTTTTAAGCTCTGTAGCTTCACCAATAACAACATTTTCTCCAACTACACAGAATGGCCCTATTATAGCGCTATCTGCTATTTTGGCACTTTCATGTACTACCGCCAAACTATGTATCACTATTAATAATCCTTATATGCTGCCATTAATTGAGCAGAACAAACTATCTGACCATCCACCTTTGCTACAGACTCTGCTGTACAGATTATATTTTTTTGTTTAACCATTCTTGATTCAATTACTAAAACATCTCCTGGCACAACAGGCTTTTTAACCCTAACTTTATCAATACCTGCTAGCATGAAAGTTCTTCTTCCACCGCCTGCTTTTTTTACCACATGAGCGAATAAAGTTTCTGCCATTAATTCACCCAAAATTGCCGTTGCTTGCGCCATTGCTTCAACAATCAATACACCCGGCATTACTGGAAAATCAGGAAAATGACCATTAAAAAAATCTTCATTTATCGTTACATTCTTATGTGCAATGATCGATTTTTCTTCAATACTCCAATCAACGATTTTATCCAAAAGAGCAAAAGGATATCTATGAGGCAAAATTTTCCTTATACCCATAACATCTATTTGCTTATTATCTTCATCAAAATGGCTCATTAAACAATCCTTACTTATTTTATTTTTTCTTCTAGTTCTTTTACTTTTGCTATTAGCTTATCTATCTTAGAAAGCTTTGCGACAAACCTACCCCACTGAATCCTAGGTTTAGCCTCAAAAGCTGCATAATACATTCCTGGTTTAGTAATTGATTTACCAATATTCGATGCACCACCAACTACAGTATTATCACATATACTTATATGTCCAGTTATAGCTGATTGACCACCAATAAGACAATTATCACCTATCTTAGTACTTCCAGCCACAGCTGTAACTCCAGCTAATGCAGTGTTTCTGCCAATGGTTACATTATGAGCTATCTGCACTAAATTATCAATACGAGCCCCTTTTTTAATAATTGTATCATCAATCGCACCTCTATCAACAGTAGTACCTGAGCCAATTTCAACATCGTCCTCAATTATAACTCTACCCAACTGTGGTATTTTTACCCAGCTACCATCTTCATCACGTGCATTACCAAAACCATCACAACCAATCACTGCATTTTGATGAACTATACATCCAGCCCCAATCTGCACATCATAAGCAATGGATACATTACTTTTAATCACTGTATCGCTACCAATTTTAGTACCATTGCTAATAGTAGCACACGCTCCAATAGTTACATTATCTCCAACAATAACATCTTCACCAATCACAGTATTAGCTCCAATAGTTACATTTTCTCCAATAATAGCACTTGAAGCTATAACTGCTTTGCTATGAATTTTTCCATCTGGTTGTGGAGACTTATCAAACAATTCCATTACCTTTGCTAAAGCTATATAAGGATTTGACAATACAATTGCATTTGTATTGCAATAATCCAAAGCCTCTTCAGTAATTAGTACAGCTGCTGCTGCCGTTTGAGACAAATCTTTTAGATACTTAGGATTAGTACAAAAAGATATATCTTCCTCACAAGCTTGAGATAATGTAGCTATTTTCTTTATCTCAACATTACTATCACCTTTAACAACACCATCTAGATTTGATGCCAAAAAACCTAAAGTATACATCACAGTTAATAGACCCTCTTTAAATTATTCAGAATCTTTATTCATTATTTCAACAACCTCGTTAGAGATGTCGCTAACCCCGTTTACATAAGCTAATGCCTGTGTTGTAAGCACTACATTATATCCTTTCTGCTTAGCCACTGTCTGCACTGCTTTATCAAAAGAAGCTTGGAATTTTTTTGATAGCTTATCCTTTGCAGTATATTCTTGCTGTTGCAATACTTTTGCTTTTTCAGTAAATATCTGCTGTTCTTGCTGGATTTGCTGTTGTTTTTTAGTTAGCTCATTTTTTGTCATAGTAGCAGAATTATCTTGCAAAGCTTTCATTTCCTGCATAATTTCATTTTGCTGCTGCTTCAATTTAGCCGCCTGAGGTTTAATATCATTCTCAAGTTTTTTAACACTTACAGATCCTAAATCCGAATCATTAAATATTTCCATCGGATTAACAATTGCAACCTTAGTCTCTGCATAAACCCCAGTAAAAGCAGCTGTCAGCACTATTAGTGATAAGATTATTTTCTTCATTTTGATTCTCCTTATTATAAATTTTAAAAATTTTGTCCAAGTGAAAACTGAAACACTTGTGTCACATCACCCACTTGAACATTAAACGGCTGGGCAAATGAAACATCCAAAGGCCCCATAGGGGATGCCCATCTAAATTGAATACCCACAGAATATTTCAGGTTAGAAAAAGATGGTGTTGTCTCCTGCTTAGGAGCGTTTGCTACTACACCACTTAAATCATAGGTAGTATAGGTATTGCCTATATCTAAAAAAGCACCGATTCTCATTTTAGAACTATCTTTAATAAAAGGCACTGGAAATAATAAATCATAGTTATTGTAAATATTAAGATTACCACCAATTGAGTTGCCTGTCGAGCCATCAATCAAATTAATATCACGCGGACCTAATGACCCCTGTAAGAAGCCTCGGACACTGCCCCAACCACCACCGTAGAAATTTTCATAAAAAGGAAGTTCTTTTGTCTTACCATATCCACCACCATACTGAACTCCTCCACGTATTGATAAAGCTGACATATCCGTATTTGGTATTGCTATATTATATTTTCCACCAACTTCTATTTTATAAGCATTTATATTACTAATGCCAGGAATGTTAATTGAACCATTTAAATTGAACGATCCACCATCAGTCGCAAACATATATTTATTTGAATTATCATAATTCCAGCCTGCTGTAAAAGCTGGCTCATTAAAATCACTACGGCCTTGCTCTTGCAAAAACCACTGTACAATTGATGATTGATATCCACTTGACTGCTTGACCTTATTATTTGCATAAGTTAATCCAGCGGAGACATTACTAAAAGTTGATATAGGCAACCCATACATCAATCTAGCACCAAAAGTATCTAGCTGATATGCAGCAACAGCATTAGTTTTAGCATAATTCGAACGATTCACATATGCTGAAACACTTTGACTTACACCAGAAGTTGTAAAAAAAGGATCTATATAACTTATATCTAACTGTTGAAATGGTATTGAAAGCTGAGCATTAAGATTAAATGTATTACCTGTGCCAAAAACATTAGGCATATTTAGCCTGCCGCCTATCATAAAACCATATAAATCTGAGAAACCTAAACTACCACTTACTGAATTAGCATTTTTCTCTTTAATGTTATAATTAACATTAACTAAATCATCTGAACCCTCCACAGGTTCCAACTCCATATCTGCTGAACTAACATATGGTAGCTGATCCAGTCTTCTTTGTGATTTATCTATCTCTTCTTTGTTATATTGACTTTGTTCATAATATTGCAACTGCCTACGAAACACATAATCATTTGTTACATTATTGCCAAAAAAATTAACCCTATTCACATAAACTTTCTTGCCCGCATCTACCACAAACTTAAAAGAAACAATTCGCTTATCTTTATCTACGTTAGGAATTGGATTAACTGTAGCAAATGCATAACCTTTGCTACCTAAAAGTGTTTTTATTGCTTCAACACTATCTACCAACTTCCTTTTAGAAAATACTTCACCTTGTTTTAGTTGAATTAGAGATTGTAGCTCTGATTTTGGTAGTATAAATTTACCACTTAAAGAAATACTACCAACCTTATAAATCTTACCTTCAGCAACATCAAAGGTAATGTAAGAATGCTCACGATCTTTTGACATTGATGCTTGTTTTGAAGTTACTTTGAAATCTAAATAACCCCTATCTAAATAATAATTAGTTACCCCCTGGATAGATTGACCCATTCCATTTGGAGAATAGCTATCAAATTGCGACAAAAAACCCCATAAATTCCATATTGATGGTACCTCAAAAGCTACACTACTGTCTAAGTCACTAGCATCAAAGGTTTTATTGCCAACAAAATTAATAGCATCAATCGTTGCAGGCTTACCTTCTTCAAAAGTTATATTAATATCAATTCTATTATTTGGAAGCTTTCTAATATTTTCCTCAACTTTTGCGCCATACAATCCCATCATCGAATATTGATTAAGCAACGATTGTTTAAGTAAAAACATTGTATTAGGATTATATACATTACCCACATATATCCCAGCATCTGTAAAAACCTTCTCTAAATCATCTTTACTAAGCTTTTTATTACCACTAAACTTAAATCCTGAAATAATTGGTCTCTCTTTAACATTAATAAAAAGATTACTGCCTTTACGGTACAAATCAACACTATTGAAGAATCCTGTACCATAAAGGTTATTTATAATTTGATTTGTATCTTCTGGTGTAATATAACTACCTTTCTTATAACCTATACGGCTTTTAACTACATTACTTTGCAAGCCTTCTAACCCATCTATAGATACATTATCTAATATGAAACTGCTATTATCTGACCAGCCGTTTAATGCAACACCTATAAGAAGAGAGGCTAATACAAACTTCTTTCTAAAAAAAAACACTCAACCTACCCCAAAACAGAATCCACATACTCACGAGTTTTTCTATCTATTTCAAAAACTTCTTCTATACTCTGTGGATTCGCAAAATTCATTTTTTTTATTATTTGCTTATTTAACTCAACAATCTCTAAATATTTAATTTTCTTATCCAAAAACGCTGTCACTAATTGTTCATTTGCTGCATTAAATACTATATTGGCAGCATAATTTTTATTCCTTAAATTATCAAAAACTATTCTTAATGCTTCAAATCTATCAAAACAAGCTTTTTTAAAAGTAAGCTCTTGTTTAGTAAAATCCAATGTAGCAATATTAGTATAGCCTCTAGCAGGATAGTATAAAGCATTTGCAATTGGGGTTTTCATATCTTGCACCCCTAACTGAGCTAGATAACTTCCATCAATATACTTCACCATAGAATGAATAACACTCTGAGGATGAATCAAGACGCTTATTTTATCAACAACAACATCAAAAAGCCAATATGCTTCCACCACTTCTAATGCTTTATTTACCATAGTTGATGAATCAACAGAAATTTTTCTTCCCATTTTCCAATTAGGATGGGCGCAGGCTTCTTCTGGGGTAATATCTTCTAACTCATTTAATTCTTTATTTCTAAAAGGTCCACCTGAAGCTGTAAGAACAATCTCAGCGATTTCATCTCTATCTTTTTTAGTCTGATCATCTAAGCACTGAAAAATAGCATTATGCTCACTATCTACAGGAATTAGCTGAGCATTATTTTTTTTAACCTCTTCAGTAAGTAAGTGTCCAGCTGCAACCAAAGATTCTTTGTTGGCAAGAAGTATTTTCTTACCAGCCTTAGCAGCTGCAAATGTTGATCTTAAACCAGCCACGCCAACTATTGCTGACATTACTATATCAACCTCTGGTAATGAAGAGACTTTTTCTAGCCCTACCTCACCGACTAGAACTCTTACATTCGTAACTATCGACTCTAACTGTTGCCTCTTAGTTTCATCAGCAACTACAACATATTTAGGCTGAAATTCATGACATAGGGCTGCCAATTTATTAATATTACTAAAGGCTGTTAGTGCAAAAACTTCAAACTTATCACTATCTCTAACCACAGCAAGGGTACTATCACCAATAGAACCAGTAGCCCCTAGTATAGTGAGCTTACTTTTATCGACAGGAGATTTATTCATTTTCTGTAGAATTATCGATTGTTTTTAACTCTGCTTCGACATCAATATCAGTAAGCTCTTCATCTTCTTGCTTAACAACTTTTAAGCTAATAAGTTTCTCATTATTTCTTAAATTAATAAGTCTAACACCCTGAGCAGAACGTCCACATTCTCTAACCTGATCCGAATGTGTTCTCACTAAAGTACCATTGTTAGTAATCAAGACTATATCTTCAGATTCATCAACCAATACAGCTACTACAACCTTACCATTACGCTCTGATGTAGATATAGCTATTACTCCTTGACTTGCTCTCTTAGTTTTTCTGTATTCAGATACTGCAGTCCTCTTACCATAACCATTTTCTGTTGCTGCTAAGATTATTCCCTTATCCGGATCTGTCACAATCATCGACACTATTTTTTGTTTATTTTGTAAACGCATCCCTGTCACACCAGCAGCAGAACGTCCCATAGCTCTAACATCTGATTCATCAAACCTTATCGCTTTACCAGCATCTGAAAACATCATTACCTGCTTTGATCCATCTGTTAAAGCAACATATGATAGCTCATCACCTTCATTTAGACCAATTGCTATTTTACCTGTTGAGCGCGGTTTTGCAAATTCAGACAAATCGACTTTCTTAACTCTACCAAGCTTAGTAGACATAAATACATACCAACCTTCTTCAAATTGTGAAATAGGCATCATAGCTGTTATTCTCTCATTCTTTTCTAATGGTAAAATATTATTAATTGGCCTACCTTTAGAAATCCTGCTTGCAACTGGAAAATCATAAACTTTTGACCAATATACCCTACCTAGACTTGAAAAACAAAGCATAGTATCGTGCGTGGATGCCAACATCAATTTAAAAACACTATCTTCTTCTTTAGTTTTTGTAGCAGATTTACCCACACCACCACGTTTTTGAGCATTATACATACTCAAAGGCTGAGTTTTAACATACCCATCAAACGAAAGAGTTACAACCATATCTTCTTCAGCTATTAAGTCCTCTCTTGTCAAATCTAATCTTGATGTGATAATTTCTGATTTTCTCTCATCCCCATAATTATCTCTAATCTCAACAAGCTCTTCTTTAACAACTCTAATCAATTCTGCTGCATCACTCAAAATACCTATTAAATATTTAATCCTGTCAACCAACTCTTTGAATTCATTTGTAATTTTATCTTGCTCTAGACCTGTTAGTCTATGCAATCTTAATGCTAATATTGCATCTGTTTGGGCTTCTGTAAGGTTATACGAAGCATCAGTCTGGATGCCATAATGAGTTGCAAGCGTCTCGATTCGATACATTTTAACATCAACACCTTCAAGCATGCTCTTTACTAAAGAACCATTCCAAGACCTACCAAGCAATGACTCTTTAGCATCCATTGGAGATGGTGATGCTTTAATAAGTTCTATCATCTGATCAATATTGGCTAGTGATAATAATAATCCTTCTAATATATGAGCTCGCTCTTTAGATTTTCTTAATTCAAAAATTGTTCTTCTAGTTACTACTTCTTTTCTATGTTTTATAAACTGTTCTATAATTTCCTTCAAATTTAGAAGCTTAGGTCTATTATCACTAAGAGCAACCATATTTATACCAAAACTACACTGAAGCTGAGTCTGGGCATACAATGTATTTAAAACGACTTCTGGAAACTCATCTCTCTTAAGATCAATCACCACTCGAATACCATCTTTATCAGATTCATCTCTAAGCTCAGAAATTCCCGTCACTTTTTTATCTTTTACAAGCTCCGCAATTTTTTCAACAAGTCTTGCTTTATTAACCTGGTAAGGAATTTCTGTAACAATTATTTGTGATCTACCAGACGCATCATCTTCGTGAATATCCGCCTTAGCGCGCATAATAACACGGCCACGGCCAGTCTTATACGCTTCCAAAATACCCTCTGTGCCATTTATGTATGATCCTGTAGGAAAATCTGGAGCAGGTATATATCCAACAAGATCCTCGATAGTAAGCTCTGAGTTATTAATAAGCGCAATAGTACCATTAACAACCTCTGTCATATTGTGAGGTGGTATATTTGTTGCCATACCCACAGCAATACCTGATGAGCCATTAACCAAAAGATTCGGAACTCTAGTTGGCAACACATCTGGAACTAGCTCTGTATTGTCATAGTTAGGTGAAAAATCTATTGTCTCTTTGTCTATGTCGATCAAAAGCTCATGTGCAAGCTTTTGCATTCTAATCTCAGTATAACGCATCGCAGCAGGTGAATCACCGTCAATAGAACCAAAGTTACCTTGACCATCAACTAATGTATAGCGTAAAGAAAATGGCTGCGCCAACCTTACAATTGTATCGTAAACAGCGGTATCTCCATGCGGATGATACTTACCTATCACATCACCAACTACTCTAGCTGATTTTTTATATGGCCTATTGTAATAATTTGACAGTTCATTCATTGCAAAAAGTACGCGTCGATGCACAGGCTTGAGTCCATCTCTCACATCTGGCAGCGCTCTACCAACGATCACACTCATTGCATAATCAAGATAGGATTGTTTCAATTCTTTTTCTATATTAATAGAAGGCGATTCTTTAGTGACTATAGACATTATTTACTGCTTTTAATAAGGGTAAAACATATAGTCGTTATTCTACCACACTGAGTAGTAAAAAAATATATATTAACAAATCACTTATATTAATATTTGTAGCCTAATCTAGCAACCTACAAGTCCCATATTATAGTTAATCCGATAGTTATTTGACAATAATGTTATAATATTTAGAAAAAATGTCATCATATAGCCAAGATTTCAGAGATATCGTAATAACTAAATATAAAGAAGGCCTAACAGACAAAGAGCTAAGTAATTTTTTTAATATAGATATCCGTACTACTAGATCTTGGATAAACTTATACGAGACAACTGGTGATTATAAATCTAAGCAAGGCTTGGGTTGCGGTAGAGTAGCAACCTTTACAGATAAGGAAGCGATAGAAAGCTACTTAAGAACATATCCAGATGCAATGGCTTTAGATATTAGAGAAGCATTAGCTCCTGAAATACCTAGAAGCACATTTTATGATTGTCTTAACAGACTTGGTTTTAGTTTTAAAAAAAGACACCTAAATATAAGCAAAGAAAAGAACAAGATAGGCAAAGTTTTATAGAGGTTGTTGAGACTATTGAACCTAACAAACTTGTATATTTAGATGAAATGGGTATGGATAATAAACAGTCTGTACTAAGAGGATGGTCTCTTGTTGGTAAACCTAGCTATGGTGAAGTTATTGCTTATCAAACTCAGAGAAAAAGTATAGTTGCTGGTTATAACTATTTAGAAAAGAAGATTATAGCACCGCTAGAGTATACTGGATATACAGATACTCAAATTTTTAATCAGTGGTTTGAAGAGCATTTATGTCCTGAGTTAATTCCAAAGACTACTGTTGTTATGGATAATGCTAGTTTTCATAAGTCTCCTAAATTGGCTAAAATAGCAGAGAAGTTTGATATACAGATACTATACCTTCCTGCTTATTCTCCTGATTTAAATCCTATAGAAAAAATTTGGGCCAATTTTAAAAGAATTTTAAGAAAAGTAAATAATTCTTTTGATAATTTATCTGATGCTATTACTCACGTCTTTAGCATAATATTATCAGATTAACTATAATTTTAGGCAATTGCCGTAAATAAGACTAGACTATGAAACATTCACAAACTAAACTTTTAAACTTATTAAGAAAAATTGGAACACAAAAATGAAACACAAATTTTTACTATCATGCCTAGCTATAGCAACACTTCCTACCATTGGATCTGCACAAACAAATATTCAATTAAAAAGTGGTGAAGTACTTTATCACAACACCTTTCCACTAACCGACTCATCATCACATGATATTTTTAAAACCGATACAGAATATGCTAATACTGTAATAATGTCAAATCTAATAGCTGGCGTAATGTATGGAGAGCTAATAAAACAAAAATATCCAAAAATGAGTTTTAATAAAGATTATTTATACAATTCCTTGATTGGGCAATTAATGCAAGAATCTGACATGAGTTCACAAATAAACGATAGCTTCAAGATAAATGATCCTGAGCAATTAATTGACAACTCCATCTATTCAAACACACTACTAAGTGCCGGCCAGGGAGGACCATATCAAATTAATGATTATTCAAAAAGGCTTCCAAATGTCGGTACTGAAGGATCATTAGGGTTAGTAAACTACAATGCTATTGCTAAAATATTAGGGTATTCCATCACAGCTCAAGATGACGGTAGCCAAACAAAGCTAAGAGGGCCTGTGGCCCTTGAGAACATTTATTCAGGGCCTATGATCACAGCATTCTATCACTTTAATGATATTAATCGCATGAATATTAATGCTAAGCAAAATTGGTATGTTTACCACCAACAATGGCAAGAATGCTTAAACGCCTCTCAAGACCCTAAAAACACAACCAAAAACCTTGCCTTCCCATTTGCAATAAATGTAGTTTACAATGCTGGCAGCTATAGTCCTGTTTTAAAAGCATATCTAGATATTTGCTCCAATCCCAATCAACAAACCTATGATAAAATCAATAGCTGGACACTTGACACTACAGCTTATCAAGAAGCCATAGGTGTTGATAACCCAAGCTCTGGGCCAGCAACTTATTATCGTTATCCACGCCAAGTATCATTTTACATAAATCAAATTATCAACAATAATGATAGTAAATTAGCAAATACGGGAGTTAGTGTTGATAATCAAGTAATTGTTGCTATTGCTGACTTAAAAAACACCTTCGCCTTAATTATGCACAAATTATCTTACCGAGATAGCAATAGTAAGCTACAATTTATTACTACTGGTGCTGCAAACCAAGCATTTGAACAAGCAATTCAGCAGGCGACAAAGACTTATGGTAAAATCCCTAATGATCTTGATTTTTCAAACAATCCAAACACTCAAGACCATCAGCGCCAGATTATTTACGACATCCTTGAAAACGCCATAACAAACCTTTCTCAACAGCAAAATATCGATTTCAGTAAAACATTTGACAAACAACCAGGGCCAGCACCAAAGCCACAATTCACATACCCCAATGGTATTGGTCACTACCAAACTGGAACTGTTGTTAAAGCAGGAGGTAGTGAATATCAATGTTTAGTAGCGGCATGGTGTAACCAGCCAACCTATAGTCCTACAGGAGCATATTCTAACTCTGCTTGGAAAAACCTCAACCCTCCCAAACAAATAGGAACATGGGAACCAAACAAAGCATATGATGTAGGTGATACTGTCACAATAAACAACGTAACATACCAGGCTCAATGGTGGAGCAAAGGCGATAACCCAATAAATAATCACGATCAAGGACAACCTTGGAAAATTATAAATCAATAATTACAAGCCACCCCAATCTATAGTATCAAGTTGATTAATTCTTAAATGATCATTACATAATTTAAAATGTCTACACCCTAAAAAACCACGGTAGGCAGAAAGTGGTGATGGGTGTGATGATTCTAAAATTAAATGTTTTGAACTATCAATCAAAGTTTTTTTCTTGCGTGCATGAGATCCCCAAAGCATAAAGACAACGTTTTGTTTATAATCAGATATCTTGCGAATGACAGTATCCGTAAATACTTCCCAACCGATATTCTTATGAGAATTCGCCTTATGAGCCTCTACAGTTAGAGTAGTATTCAAAAGAAACACCCCTTGTTTTGCCCACTTAGTAAGGCAACCATGATTTGGGGTCTCAAAATCTTCAATACTATTATTAAGCTCTTTATATATATTTCGTAATGATGGTGGAATTTGAACTTCTTTCTGCACTGAAAACGCTAAACCATGTGCTTGGTTATAATTATGATATGGGTCCTGACCTAATATCACAACTTTTAATCCATCAAAATCAGTATAATCAAAAGCATTAAAAATATCTGCTTTAGCAGGAAATATAGTTTTACCATTAGCTTGCTCAGCATCTAAAGAAATAAGTAATTGCTTAAAATATTCCTTTTGTTTTTCTATAAAAATAATATCTGGCCAATTCATAGAACAAAAATAAAGATTAGGATGCCAAAGTATAGCATTTATTTAAATAGAAATTACTTCCTTTTTCTCTGAGGAGGAAGATCTGTCGCAGTACCCTCGAAAACTTCTGTAGCCATCATCAAACTTTCAGAAAGCGTAGGATGTGGATGAACTGTAAGAGCTATATCTTCAGCATCACAACCCATTTCTATTGCAAGCGTAGATTCTGCGATAAGTTCACCTGCATTAGTACCAACAATTGACGTACCAATAATTTTATGATTTTCATCAAATAATACTTTAGTCATACCTTCTGACCTATCAATACTTAATGATCTACCACTAGCAGCCCACGGAAACACTCCTTTCTCATACTTGATACCCTTAGCTTTTGCAGAGGCTTCTGTTTCACCAACCCAGGCAACCTCAGGGTCTGTATATGCAACAGATGGAATCACCAGTGGATCAAAACTATGATTCAAGCCAGAGATAACTTCAGCAGCTATTCTACCTTCAGGCACAGCTTTATGAGCAAGCATAGGTTGACCAACAACATCTCCAATTGCGAATATATTTGATATATTTGTACGCATTTGCTTATCTGTTGCTATAAAACCTCTTTCATCAACCTTTACACCTGCTTTTTCAGCATCGATCAGCTTACCGTTTGGTTTACGTCCAATAGCCATAAGTACGCGATCATAGCGTTCATCTTTAGCACCATGATCACCCTCCATAGTTACATAAATACCATCTTTTTTAGCTTCCATCGCAGTTACACCTGTTTTTAGGCGAATTTCGTAACGAGCATTCATTTTTTGATAAGCTTTAACGATATCTTTATCAACCCCATTCATAAGCTGATCACTAAACTCTACAACTGTAATTTTAGTACCTAGTTCACTATAAACCTGAGCCATCTCAAGACCAATAATACCACCACCAACAACAAGCATTGTTTCAGGAATCTCTTTCATCTCTAAGGCACCTGTTGAATCGATAATGCGATCATCTTCTGGTACGAATGGTAGATTAATCACACTCGAACCAACCGCAATAATACAGTTATCAAAAGCTATAGTTTTAACACCATCGGCAGTCTCTACAGCAATTTCCTTATCTGATGTAAACTTACCAAAACCTTGCACAATATCAACTTTACGAGCTTTCGCCATACCTTTAAGACCTGCTGTAAGTTTTCCTACAACGCCTTCTTTGTATTTCACAACTTTATCTTTATTGATTTTCATATCGCCAACTTCTACGATACCTAAAGACTCAAGATGACGAGTTTCATTGATTACTTTGGCAATATGCAACATTGCTTTTGATGGGATACAACCCACATTCAAACATACGCCACCAATCTCTGCATACTTCTCAACTAAAGTTACTTTTAACCCTAAATCTGCTGCTCTAAAAGCCGCACTATAACCACCAGGACCACTACCTAGCACTACTACTTGTGTTTTAATATCACTCATTTTTTATTAAACTCCGTGTTACATTATGATTTCACGTAAATCAGATAATATCTGACTATATCTAGTTAAGAATTTAGCAGCTAATGCTCCATCAATAACTCTATGATCTGCTGACATAGATAATGGAAGCATAGTTTTTGGCACAAACTCTTTACCATTCCAAACTGGCTTAACAGCAGCTTTTGAGACACCCATAATAGCAACTTCTGGCATATTTATAATTGGTGTAAATGCTGTAGTTCCTAACACCCCTATACTTGAAATAGTAAATGTAGCCCCTGACATATCTTTGCTACCAAGCTTACCATCACGAGCTTTACCTGCTAATTCCATAATATCTTTTGATATTTCGATGATACCTTTTTTATCAGCATCCTTAATAACAGGGACCATAAGTCCCGCAGGAGTATCTGCAGCAAAACCTATGTTATAGTATTTTTTAAGAATCAAATTTTCACCATCATTTGAAAGCGAACTATTCATTCTAGGGAATTCTTGCAATGCTACTGCAGCAGCTTTTACTAAGAATGATAATGGTGTGATTTTCACTCCCATCTTCTCTGCAAATGCTTTCTTAGACTTCCTAAACTCTTCAAGATCAGAAATATCAGCATCATCATAAAAGGTTACATGTGGAATCTTAACCCAGTTTCTATGTAGATTTTTTGCACTAATTTTGTTGATGCGAGTTAAAGGTTTAGTTTCAATCTCACCAAATTTAGAAAAATCAACAACGGGATCAGCCAATAAATCAAGACCTGAACCACTTGCTGCAACTTTACCAGTTTGAACTTGAGTTACTGCATTTTTAATATAATTATAACAATCTTCTTTTGACACTCTACCTTTACGACCAGTAGCTTTTACTTTGCTTAGATCTACATTTAAAATTCTAGCAAGCTTTCTAACTGCCGGTGATGCATGAGCATTAGAGTTATTAACCTCATACTCATTGACACTATTTTTAGCTAATGATTGAGCAGACTGTAACTCCTGTTTTTTAGGTGCTTCTGGCTTAGCAGATTTACTTGGCTCAGCCATAGAATCTTCTGTTTTCACCTTTAAAATAAGTTTACCTTCGCCAACCTTATCACCAACGCCCACCAAAACTTCAGTAACTTCACCAGTCACTGGAGATGGCACGTCCATACTAGCTTTGTCAGTCTCTAGTGTAATTAAAGCATCTTCTTCTTTAATTTTATCACCAATCTTTACAGCAATTTCAATAATTTCAGCAGCATCATAGTCACCAATATCTGGCACTTCAACATCGACCACTTTACCAACCGATGATTGCTCAGTAGAGTTATTTTTAAAATCATCACTTGAATTAGAATCATTAGAACCCTCTGAACTACTTGATCCTGACTCTACTTTAAGAATTTGGTCACCTTCGCCAACCTTATCACCTATTTTCACAAGAATTTCTGTAACTTTACCTGATACAGGCGATGGAACGTCCATACTTGCTTTATCAGTTTCTAAAGTAATTAATGAATCTTCCTCTGAAATCACATCCCCAACTTTCACAGCCATTTCAATAATTTCAGCGGCATCATAATCACCAATATCTGGTACAGCAACTTCAACAATTTTGGCCGATCCAGATGATAAATCTTTTTGTTTTTGCTCAACAGGTTTAGTTTCTTTGGTCATATTACCACCCTCAAGCTCCACTTCTACTATCGCATCGCCCTCACCAATTTTATCACCAACTTTCACCATGATTTTTGTTACCTTACCCGCAATAGGTGATGGTACTTCCATACTAGCCTTATCAGTTTCTAACGTAATCAATGCATCTTCTTCTGAAATCATATCACCAACTGCAACATTCACTTCAATAATTTCAGCAGCATCATAATCACCAATATCTGGTACTTTAACTATTTCTATAGACATCAATATCTCCTCAATTAGCTATATAGTGGCGCTACACGCTCTGGATCTATATTATACTTCTCGATAGCTTTTTTAACTTCAGTTTCTTTTATTTTACCTTCTTTAGCCAGGCCAAATAATGCTGCCACCACCACATGATATCTATCAACCTCAAAGAAACTCCTTAAGGCATCACGTGTATCAGATCTTCCAAAACCATCTGTACCTAAATTTACAAATGTATTTGGAATAAACTCTCTAAGCTGATCAGTATAAAGCTTAATATAGTCTGTAGAGGCTATTACAGGGCCTTGCTCACCTTTAAAGCACTTAGTTACATAGCTTTCTTGAGGCTTAGCTATAGGGTGTAACATATTTTCTCTAGCAATATTTTTAGCTTCACGATAAAGTTCATTTGAACTAGTCATGCTCCATATGTTAGAAGTTATACCATACTCATCTTTTAGCATTACTGCAGCTGCTTCAACCTCTTTCAGGATTGTTCCAGAACCCATAAGTTGTACATGCTTCTCAGCCGGCTTATTATCTTCAAGCTTATATAAACCCTTAATAATACCCTCTTCGCTACCTTTTGGCATAGCTCTATGAGTATAATTCTCATTCATCACTGTAATATAATAATAAACCTTATCACCATTAACATACATTCTCTTCATACCAGAATCTAAAATTACAGCTAGTTCATAAGCATAAGTAGGATCATAAGACACACAATTTGGAATAAGCCCTGCCTGAATATGGCTATGGCCATCTTCATGCTGTAATCCTTCACCATTTAGTGTCGTACGTCCTGCTGTACCACCAATCACAAAACCTTTTGCCATAGAATCACCAGCAGCCCATGCTAGATCACCAAATCTTTGGAAACCAAACATAGAATAGTAAATCATAAATGGAATCATTGGTACATTATGCACACTGTATGAAGTAGCAGCAGCTATCCATGAACAAAAACCACCCTGCTCGTTGATACCTTCTTGTAAAATTTGACCATCCACAGCTTCTTTATAAAACATCACTTGTTTTTTATCTTCTGGAACATATTGCTGACCCTTAGGATTATAAATACCTAACTGTCTGAATAAACCTTCCATACCAAAAGTACGAGATTCATCAACTGTAATTGGGACTAAGTGCTTACCAAGTTTCTTATCTTTTGCTAAATGAGTCAGCATTCTCACAAATGCTGTAGTAGTTGAAAACTCTCTCTCACCACTATCTTCTAATAACTTACCAGCAAAATCTTGATAATTTGGAATATCTAACGCTTTATTATTTTCACGTCTTGCTGGAATATATCCTCCAAGACTTTTTCTTTTAGAGTGAAGATACTTCATCTCTTCAGAATCTTCATCAAGCTTTATAAGCTTATAATTATCAACATCTTCTTTAGTTGCAGGCACATCAAATCTTTCTTTAATATACTCAAGAGCATCTGTATCTAACTTTTTAACATTATGAGCAATATTTTTAGACTCGCCATACTCACCTAAACCATAACCTTTCACAGTCATTGGTAAAATAAGAGTTGGCTTACCATTAGCTTCTTCTGTAGCCTTTTTATATGCTGCATATACTTTAAGAGGATCGTGACCACCTCGACGCAATGCCGCAATATCATCATCCGACATATCTTTAGCTAAAGCTTCTAAATCTTCATCACCACTAAATACAACTTTACGGCATTCTTCAGCACCATGGGCTTTGATAGTATGAAATTGGCCATCATTCAATGAACTTAATCTATCAGCAAGTTTCTTACCAGCTTTCTGATCTGCAAGAAGCCTATCCCAATCGCTACTCCATAATACTTTTATAACATTCCAGCCAGCACCCTTAAACACATCTGCCAGTTCTTCTACAATATTACCATTACCATTTACAAGACCATCTAGTCTCTGTAAGTTACAGTTAACGACAAATATAAGATTATCTAGGCCTTCTCGTCCTGCTCTAGTAATAGAACCGATTGACTCTGGCTCATCCATTTCACCATCACCACAAAACGCCCATACTCTACGATCAGAAGTCTCTGCTAAACCTCTAGCTTCTAGATATTTCATAAACCTAGCTTGATAAATAGCCTGCAATGGTCCAAGACCCATAGAAACTGTAGGGAACTGCCAATAAGTAGGCTGCAAATACGGATGTGGATACGATGAAACAGCATTCTCACCATTAAATGCTTGCTTCCTAAAATTATCTAACTGCTGTGATGAGATACGACCCTCAAGGAATGATCTAGCATATACAATAGGTGATAAATGACCTTGATAAAAAATCAGATCACCAGCATGGTTTTCATTAGGAGCTTTCCAAAAATGATTAAAACCTACTTCATATAAAGTCATCGCACCAGCGCCTGTACCAATATGACCGCCTATCGAACCATCTTTTTTATTAGCGTAAGCTACTATCACAGTTGAGTTCCATCTATTGACAGCTTCAATCTTCTTCTCAATATCCATATCACCTGGATAGCTAGGCTGATTACTCACATCAATTGAATTGATATATTTTTTAACTTTAGCTGTAGAATAAGAACTCTCAACGCCAAGCTCACTACCTTTAGTCAAAAGCTGCTCAAACAAAAACTTTGCTCTATCAGCACCCTCTCTTTTTACGACATCTTCAAAAGCCTCAAGCCATTCTTGAGTCTCTAAAACATCTATATCTTTAGTAAAATCCGACATCCTTTATCCTCCGAAGTAATCGAATATCTATGAAAACAAAATTTTATTAGTGCGATTATAAGTTAATATATAAACAACATCAACCAGTAACAGACTGGTTAACTCCCAATATTAATCAATCACTTTTTTTAAAGAGCTAACAAAACTCTCTGATGTGCAAAATAGCTATTTTTTAAAAAATGCCATTCAAATAAATACTTATTATAACAAATAATCGATATTATCCGCGTTATCAAAAGCATCTAAAACTAAATCAAGATTTATAGAAAAACCAAAAACCTTAAAAACTTCCGCAAGCTTATCATTTAAGACAAGATCTTTCATATCATTATTATACCTTAACTGCTCCACAGGGCTTAACTTCTTTGATAAGTCTAAAAAAACCTCTGATATATTAGCCCTTTTCAAAAAATTTGCTTGCGCTATATAACCATCTAGCTGAAAGCCATTAGCAACTATTGCTTCTGCAACTGCAGTAAAATCAACATGCGCAGTAATATCTTGCTCACCAATATTAATAAATGGATCAAAATTCACTTCGTGCTTATAATAACATGCTAATGTTCCCATTTTTCTATCTTTAGAATAATATAAATCTCGGTGATACCCATAATCACACAAAAAAACCATCCCTTGAGATAAAGAATCTTTTAAGGCTGCAATCCATGGCCCTACCCAAGTATTTAACTCGCTAGTATAACCTTCCTCAAAAGTTATATCATCTTGAATAATCCGGCTTACCTCATCATTAAAGCGTTGATCATTCTTTAATAAATCAGAGAGTTTAAATATACCATCGACCATATCAACACCTTGCTGAATTAGTTGATTATTTTTAACTTTAAAAATATCTACTGGCATAGCATCCAACACTTCATTAGCAAAAACCACGGCTTTGATTTTTTCTTTAGGCAGACAATTCAACCAGTTAAATTTATCATATAAATGAGGGATATTCTTCTTAATATACTCCTGCTGTCTAAGTTTTAAATCAGCACTTAATTCAATGATTATATACTTTTCTGGTAATGTTCCTAATCTATCAAGCTCGCCCATACAATCACTAGCAAACTTACCGTTACCTGCACCAAATTCAACAACACTTGTATCACATCCAAGCTTAGAAAGTACCAACATAAACTGTCTTGCAAAAGTGCACGCAAACAAAGAAGTTTGCGATGTTGTAGTTATAAAATCACCTTTAGAAGAAATTTTTTCTTTACTAGATGAATAATAACCAAGCTCTGGAAAATATAATGCAGCTTGCATAAACTCTCGGAAAGAGAAATCATTTTTATTAGACTTGATTTTGTCTATTAAGATATTTTTTAGAGTCATATAGAGCTTTAATATGATAAAAATTAGACATATTTTAGACTGAGTGCTGATTTTAAGCAAAAATTATATGACATTACTAAAAAAAAACATTAGAATCTTATCTCAAAGGATTATTATTAGTTATAAATAAATGAGCGTTATAAACACATATCCAATAGGTATTACAGGTGGCATTGCTAGCGGTAAATCTACAGCAACAAAAATATTAAAAGAAAAACTTGATCTTAATATAGTTTGTGCTGATACAATTAGTAGGGAGATTACCAAAAAGCCCTCTGTTATCAAAAAAATTGCTGAGAAATTTGGTAGTGAAATAGTTATAAACAAGCAAATAAATAGAGCGATGCTTAGAGCTATTATTACTGAATCTAAAGAAGCTAAAAAATGGCTTGAAGATTACCTTCATCCGGTTATAAACAGAGAGATAAAGAAACAGGTTAGAGAGTCAGACACTGCAATGACTATAGTTGACATCCCTCTACTTGGCCCATATAACTTCCGTCATTATGATTACTTAAAAAAAGTAATTGTTCTAAAGGCTGATCTAGAAACTAAAATTAGAAGACTTATGGAACGCGATGGTAAAGATAGACAGCAAGCCGTAGCTTTTATAAACTTACAAATATCCGATAAAGAAAGAGAAAAAATAGCTGATTTTGTAATAGATAATACAACACTAAGTGACGAAGAGTTAGAAAATTCATTAATTGATGTGATTAATGACATAACCAACTTGACTAACTAAAAATAAGTATTTATAATACCTCTCATCTTTTGCACCCATAGCTCAACTGGATAGAGTACTCGGCTACGAACCGAGCGGTTAGGGGTTCGAATCCCTTTGGGTGTGCCATAGTGTATAAAATAAATATCTCTGCAAACCTTTAAATACAATACTTTTAGAGATATTTATATTTAACTTATATTTTTAATAGGTAACAAATAGGTAATATACTTACTTATTTTACAACTAAATACCTAAACCTCTCTGCCTAATATCATTAGTTAATTTTTCACGACACAATATATTTTATATAATTATATATATTAATATATTTTCTTATATGGTTATGTCACTTAATATAGTTAATTTATGCTTGCCTTTAATGGGAGCTGAAAAAGTAAACTCTATCCAAGATGATGATTGGGCTAAAGTTATTAATGCTATAGTTCCAAGCATGTATAGCTATCTATTAGAAGATCATAATTGGTCTTGGGCAGTCGAATATAGGACACTCAATAGATTATCTACAAATAATAACCCTAAGTACAAGTATGCCTATGAAATACCAAATAACTTTCTAAGAATAGTTAGAGTTTATTATGCTAACTCTGGATATCATAATTATGATACTTATGAAAATGATTATCAAATAAAAGGCAATTCTCTATATAGTAATAAAGAATACATAACTATCGAATATATAATAGGCAATTATAATATAGATACTACACCACAATCATTTAAATTAGCTTTAGCTTATAAAATTCTTTCAGAAGTTAGCGCTTCATTGATGAATAACCCTACTTTATTACAACACTATACACAAAGAGCTAGTATAGAGATTAGTAATGCTATTAGTATTGATGCTACTAATAATGGCAAACTAAGAAAATTTAACTATATAGAAAGGTATAGATAAATGGGAATTATAAAGCAGAATAGTTGGATAAGTGGAGAGATAAACCCTGATCTTATATCAGCATCAAATAATAGATTATATTATTCTTCTGCATTAGCTATAGAAAATATGTATTTAACCAAATCACAAACACTTAAAAGGATGTTAAGCACACGCAGAGCTGATAGTACAGATTTATCATCATATCTTACATTTTCAGCGGAATATTTGGGAAGTAACTATTTCTTTGTAGTTGACTATTATAATAAAACTAATAAAACGGGTATTAGTGTACAAGTATTATCGAGGAATAATGACGGTGATTATGTACTTTTAAGTGGTTATTCTAATGCAACCAAGTCTAAGGTATTGGATTATGTAGTCTTTGAAAATAAGATTATCTTCACTCATATTAATCAAAAACCAGCTTATTATTCTTTTAGTAGCGCAGGAATAACATCTGCATCAGACTTTATATTTTCTCACCAACCTACTATGGATTTTGGCAAATTTAACTATTCTTATTTCAATTTCTTTTTTGAGAAATTAGATAATACTGATGAAAATTCATCAGTAAAATGTACAGTTACAGGTGGTGGTTCGGGTGCTTTATTTAACAAACAAAACTTATGGATTGGCGGAGCTATATATTCATTAGGAACAAATACAAGCGATTATTTAGGATATGGAATAATTCAGAGTATATCAGTTATTGGTGATACCGTAACTTTAATTTTATCCGTGATTCATAGTTTCGACTTAGTTACTACTAATGGTAATAGAGTATCATTACAACAAGTAATTTTTTACAATGATACTCAATACCCTAAAAAAGTAAGCTTTTTTGGTGGACGACTATATTTTGCTAATACTAGAGATTTACCAATGTTAATATGTGGATCTAAAATAAATGTTATTAATAATTTCAATGTAGGTAAAGGATTACCAGCAGAGGCTATAGTTTATGTTCTCAAAGAAAGTAGTAGCTCTGAAATAATGCATATAACAGGTCTTAAAGGATTATTTATATTTTCAGATAGTCATGAACATTTAGTATTACAAGCAGTAGATGAAGGTATTACACCACAAAACTTTATATCAACAAAGTTATCTGACTTTGGATCATCAAATGTAAAACCTAAAGTATATAATAATAATGTATACACTGTAGATAAAACAGGTAAAAGAATTATTTCTTTTGCTCCTGATGGAACAATAATTAACGTTACAGAGGGAATGTATATTAAGGATAATATTAAACAATTAGATGTGTTAGATAGTAGTCTTATGAATCAGAAGGCTCTAACATTCATCTATGAAAATGATTATTTCTTAAATCTTATTATTAGTACTGGTCAATATCATGGATTATTTAAAGTTAAAATATCACCATATATTATTGGCAATATCGCTATTAATAAAAATGGTTATATTGCTAACATACAAGAAACCAACGCCAATGAAAGCGGAATCTATGAATTAATATCCAATATATCAGGCTTAACATCTATTATTTATTCTGAAAGTGTTACCTTTCCTCTATCTTGTGATGGGTATTTATATAATGAAACTACTAACGATTATTTATTTATAGAAAAAAACACATCACCAACTATACCTACTGGATATACAAAGTTTGGTTTTAAAAATGATGTCTATGTTAAGTCTGTACCTATGTATGGTAATAATCAAGGAGAGTATTTTTTTAATAAAATATCTAGTTATTACATTGCCTATTATAACAGTTCAAGATTTAAAGTTAATGGCAATATTGTAGCTAGAAAAGATATAAATGAATTATCATCTACGCAAGCTAGTTTAAAAACTCAATCAGAAATTATACGATCTTCTAACAAAAACAATCAAAGAAAACATATAAAGATAACTAGTGAATATCCCTATAACATAGAAATTCTATCTTATGGGGTTAATATTAATTCTTACATAATGGGGTGAAAAATGTTTATCAAACAAGAAATAGGCGACGGAGTTACATTAGAATTTTCATTTTCTTTTCAGATTCCTAAAGGTGCATTAGTTAACGTATATAAAACTCTTTCAGGAAACACACCTAATGAGATTGATGACTTATTGCCAAATACAGTCTATAATTTAATATATACTGATACAGAATCTGATTTTACAGATGGTAAAATAGTTTTTAATGTAGCCCCTGCTATTGGTGATTATATTACTATTACGCCTTTATCTAATGGCAACACAGATATTGATTTCACATCTCAAAATGAACTATCAGCAGATAACCTTAACTTAGCATTAGCTAGACACACTACACCAATTAACTATAGTTTTAGTTTGTATGACGACAGATCAGTCAGATATGCTATTAATGTTAAACAAGATCAAATAAACTCATATAATACACTACTAACTCCTTTGACAGATGGCGGTTTTTGGCGTAGAAGTGGGGATACTATTATTTCATCTAGTTATGAAGAATTAAAAGATGAATTAGAGAATGAGTTAGCCAAAGACTTAATAAGATATACAAATGATTCTTATAACTGGGCAAATGCTGATATTAATATAATATATACAGATCATACAGGAAGAAAAGGATATAGCTCATATAATGGGGCATATTGGTCAAATAAATGGGCAACTGCTGATGGAGAAATAACAGATCCATATGGCAATAAAGGTTATAGTGCATATCTTTGGGCTGTTAGAGCAGAACAATATGCAGCTATTCAAGGTGGAATTATTAAAGAAATTAGAGTTACAAATATTACAGGTAAAAAAGTAGACTTAATTGAATATAATGAACCATGGCAAAATGTTTTTTTAAATGGATTTAGTGTATATAAAAATGGTTTAAGATTATCTGAAAATATAGATTATTCAACAACTATTATAGGTGAACCAACACTAGAAAACCCTAGTTATATAACACTAACTTATTCTCTAATATCTAGTGATATTATCATAGTTACTAGATCTGAGGGTCAGGGAGAAGGTGGTATGATGAGTAGGGATAGTATAAATGCTATTATTACTAATGACTCTATTTTATGTGATAAGAATATGAGCAATGCATCATTAGCTACAGAATCTTCAAAAGGAGTATCTAAAATAGCTACTACTAAATTTGTAGAAAATGGTAATGATGATCAAGACTATATTACCCCAAAAAAATTAAAATATATATTATCAAAAATTTTAGAGCCTATAGGACAAGTGAATTATTTCTATGCCTCATCTGTTCCAAATAATTATTTAATTTTAGATGGGTCTCATTGGAGCAAAACTACTTATGCAGAGCTTTATAATACTGTTAAAGGTTTAGATAATGTACAAGAAGATGCTAATGATTTTTGGCTTCCTGATTTAAGAGGTAATTTTATTAGGACATTAAATACTAGTGAAACTGGAAGAGATAAAAAAAGACAATTAGGTAGTTTACAAGCTGATGATATCCTAAGGCATAACCATAAATATAATAGAGCTAAATACGGTGAGAATTGGTTTTTAGCAGGTTCTGGAAGTCAGCCAGTTATTAAAGCACAAGATAGTGATACAGATGTAACTACTTCAGTAGGTAATGAAACAAGACCATATAATATCGCTCTTTTAACATGTATAAAATATAAACTTTGGATATAACTTTATTATGAGAATTAATAAATTAGTTTATAAAATTTTAGGAAACAGTGATGGAATTAAATTACTAGAAGAACTTCAAAAATCTTTATTCCATGAGACGCCAAGAGATATTGCAAATACTAACGACTTTATTTTTGTTGACGGTAAACGACAAATAATTAGAGACTTAATTAAAATCATAAAAATTGAGGAAAATAATCATGAGTAATGAAACAAATCAAAACGCTAACAATTCAGAAAATAATACTACTAACCAACCACAAGAGCTTATTATGGGTAAATATAAGTCGCAAGATGATCTAATATATGCATTCAAAGAGCTTAAAAATAGTTATGATAATATTTCTCAAAATAAGAATACTTTTACTGTACCTAGCGAATATAAAACACCTGATAACTTTTCTTTGATTGATAGTAAAATTATTGAGCCATCAAAAGATAAAGCTCAAAAAAGAGGATATACTCAATCGCAATATGAGAATCTTTTAGCTTCAAACTTAGAAAAACAGAATAAAATAAAAGAATCTGCTAAATCAAGAAATGAAAAATATGGAGAAAAAATAGAGCTATTATCTTCATTTATTCATGAAGAGTTGGGGTTAGATGAATCAGTTATAGATAAATTTGATAATGAGAGTATTGATAAGCTTTTACAGTATAGGGAAAAATCAATATCTACAAATACAGATATTGGTTCAAATGGGTATAGTGGTAAATTATCCAACGAAGATGCGCATACAGCTTACATGAATGCTGAAAATGCTCGCAAAATAGGTGACATGGTAGGATTTGAATTTCACTTAAATAGATATAAGGAAATATCAAATAAGCTTAGAGGTTAATAGTATGCTTAAAAACGATGATATTCTAAAAGATTTAAAAGACAGGTTTGATAATGCTTTTGAACATACTACTAATTTTTTAGATGAGTTAGTAGAGGCTACAAGATATGCAGTTCCAAGTGCAGATGGTTTAAATGTCTTATATCAGTACGATGATAACGGTAAATATCAATATTATGAAATACATAACAATAGTACTCAAATTGCAGCAGATCAAAGAGCGTCACAATTTCACTCTTTATTGCTTCCAGCAGGGACAAAATGGATAGAAATTTACAATGATGGCAATTATGATGATGAAACTTCAAATAAAGTATATGAAATACTACAAAAATCTAATATATCATCCGTAGCCCATTCAATGTTTCTTGATTTAACTATTGGATGTGCTGGCGTATGGATTGATAGCTACTCAAAAGATGAGCCTTTAGTATTTAAAAATATAACTGGTGTTGCCATAATGCCTGAATATACTGATGACAGTAAGCAAGATAATGTCTGGTTTAGAAGAGTTATATCTAAATTACAAGCTGAAAAATACGGTTGTAAAAATCCTGATGATGATAAAAATTATATTACTTGTGGTTTTATTTTAAATAGAGATAAGAATAACAAACCTATATATAATGTAAAAGGACATGAAAATAAAAAATGGCTATATATAACTATCGTTAATGATAATTGGAACGAACCTTTACAGTTAGAATCTAGAAGATTTAAGCAGTTACATGTTATTAATGACACTATAAGGGCTGGTGAATCTAGGGGTAGAGGTATAGCTCTTAAAATGCTTAATGATATTATCTATCTCAACCAATTAAGCAAAGATTTGAAAAGAGCAATTAAATTTAAAGCTAATCCTCCAATACTATCTAATCCTAAAATTGGTGGCTTAGATTTTAGCAATATGAGTGGTGCAATCTTACCAAGCACATTAGCTCAAGATGGTATACCACTTATGCAACCAATGCAATGGGATATGGATATACAATCTATCAAAATGCAAGAACAATCAATGGAGGAGAAAATACAAGAGGCTTTTAATGTTAGTCCTTACGGTAATGTAAATCAACCACCCGCTAAAACGGCAACTGAAATAAACGCTAGAGAGTCTAATTATCAAAGACAATCTACAACAGATATATCTAGATTAGTGTATGATTTAGACGGACTATTTAAAACATGTATGCAAATGTTACAAGAATGGGGTATTGTCCCTAAAGGTAAAGATATTTCTTTCAAAAATCCTTTAATACTATCTGACTATCAAGAACAATTAAATAATTTAGTTACATATAGACAAGTCATGAATCAGGTAGTAGACCCTCAGGCAGCAGTCATGTTTAATGACCCTAATGCTATTGATAACTACGTTAAAGATAAACTATTAATACCTAAGTCATTAAATAGTTCTGATCAACAGAAACAGCAAATGAATGCGACTATGCAGCAAATGGCACAACAACAAAAATCATCGCCAACAGATCAGCCTCAAGCTTTAGAGCCTACACAATTTAATCTTAGTGATGTAGCACAATCTAGAGGTTTTGGTGTTTCTTAATATTATAAGCTAAATAATAGTATATAAGCTCCTGAAAATATGTACAATGCTTCACAAAATATTGAAGAAATTAAAATAAAATTACTAAAGTCAGAAGCTCCTATAAAGCTCATGTCCATAGACATATCAATGATACCTACTAATAATAATATAAAAGCATAAATAATATTTAATTTTGGTAGTTTTCTTATATTGTTTCTATATACGGCGTAAATACCTACACCAGCCATGAGTATAACTGTTATTATTGCTTCAAGTGCTGAAGATATTGTATATGCTTTAGGGTGTTGTACAAAATACAAAAACCACATTGAACTTAAACTCGAACATATTGTTATTAAAATATTTCTTAAATTATTATTTTTAATTGTTTTTACCACAGTTACTATTTTAAATATTTTTGCTAATATTAATATCCATAAACCAATATCAATAAAAACATATTTTTTGTTTTTAAATTTAATATATCTATTATTCATAGCCTCTTAAACCTAATTATAAGAGAGCAATAGATTATTGATACATCAGATATTAATCCAAAGTCTTTATATGAACTATAATAGTTTAATATTAAATATAAATCATAGATTAAATACACCAAACCATAAACTAAAAAATACCAAAACAAAAGTTTTTTGACTTTATAGAAGTTATGCTTATTTCTAATTGCATATGTACAAATTGCAATACCTATAGGGGAAGTTATTAGATTCATTATAAATATATGAAGTGGATAGCTATCAATATCCCATAACGAAGTACCAATCCAAAAAAAACATAGGAATATAAACCATAAAAGTATATATTTATTTTTCATGTTTAGTTTCCTTCTTATGTTTTCTATATCCGAGTAATTTACCTAACTTATAGAATATAACTGATATAAATACTCCCAAAAAAATGCCTATCCAACTTTGTAAAACTAAAAATAATTGGTTTGAAATAGGTATCCGATTAAAAACTTTTTGAGCTTGTGCTATATACTTATTTTCTTTATTATCTTTATTAGTTGTGGATGTTATAGACTTATTACTATTATCTGTATGAGTTCCACCAAAATTAGTTGAGCTAGTTCCTTGATCTATCTTTGAATCATAATTTAAGTCTTTAGATTTAATGTTTGAATTGTCATAATTCCTTGCTTTATTAGCTCCAGCAATTAAATTAACCTTTGCTTTAATATCTCTACCTGCACCATTACCACTATTAGCAGAATGACTTGAATTACTTTGATTACCTTTACTATAACCAAAACTAGGTAATAGCTTACCTACAGTACCACAAGAACATAGTAGTAAGTATAGACAAATTATTAGATATTTAGCGTGTCTCATCTATATCTTACCTAGTACCTCTACCATCATAAAACACTCAGATAAATTATTATTCCCTGCATACCATTGCACGATTGTTCCGCCAGTTTTTCTTAATTCAATAATCGTATCTGCAGTAGCTTGTACAATAGCAAAACTTGGGACACTATCTACATTAGTATCAGAGTTAGGCATAGCAAAGCTATTGCCGTATGTTCCTATTTGAGTAGCCGTAGATGTAACATCCCAAATAGAAAAACCAAAATAAGATGCAGTTCCTGTGGAAGTAATGAATCCAGTGACTTTATAATAATATCCTGCCTTTAAATTAACTCTTCCTATACAATTAACCCCAGTTGACGTTGCATAAGCAGATGTTCCTAAAGTCTGTAGAGAATTAGGGTCTATATTTATTCTAGTTGTATTAAAAGGACAATGATCACCATTACTCATATTAGTTGATACGTTAGAACTTAATTTATATATTGCATAGCTAATAGGTAATCTAGCATCAAGTTCATCAATAGCATTTTGTACTGTTGTTGATGTTATGTCTCCGCTAGGAGTATTAGTAACTTGTGAGGCATTATAGTCTCCATTATTAGCAGTAACTACACCAGTACGACCATGAACTGTTGTAACATCATCATTATTATCAAACTTAGTCCAGTTATTAGCATATGTATTTTTACTAGGGTGATCAATTCTTGCCGATAACTTATCGCCTACAGTAAAATCTATACTATCAACAGTACCTGCAACATCAACATAATATGTATCACCCTCTTTAGCTCCACTAGGAAATGAACCACTTGAAGCATCCCAAGTACCGGCAGGCTTATACACACCTGATACTTTTTCATCAACATAACCTTTAACTGAGAACTCACTAGGTATCTTTTGCTTAGAATTACTAGCTAATGTTATATCATCTACTATTGCTGTAGCATCTATAACTTTACCTACCGTTTGTGCTTCTATATCACTTCCAGTAGCTATATCAGATACATTTATTTTGTCATTTAAAGAGTCATTTAAGTCAGTTTGATCTGACAATGTTCCTAAAATCTGACCCCAATTAATACTACCTGAAATAACTATATCTAATTGAGAACTTGTAGAATTAAATAAGTATGCACCTACAACATCAGAGGAACTAATATGCAACATATCTTTATCATTAAAATTATCTGATAAATAAGAAGAAGATAAAAGTTCAGCAAATGTACCAGTATACTTTACTACATAAAAATTACCTGTACCTATTGGTAAATTACCCTGAACAGCAGGAGAAAAAATAAATTCAGACATAACATAACACTCCTTTAAAATTTATTTATGTAGCATGAGAGTATAGTTTAAGTGTAAACCCTGTATCTACTTTATATAGATCACTACCATCATTAAATGTAAGCATTAAAATATCACCTACTTTAATTTCTTGACCCTCTAAAATTTCTTGTGTTAAATTTACAATGTCTGCTTGTGCAATATCAGTATCGCAAACAAATAAATTATTAGTTTTTTTGCCTAGCTGTCCTACAACCGTAGGGAATGCTATTAATGTAGTCATAATCATTATTCCTCACTATTAGTTAGTTTGTGGTATTTGATCGCATTCTATTTTGATAATACCCGTAGGATATACAATGCCGGAACCCATAGTTAGAGTAGTTACAATATTTGTTCTATCATTATTTGGGTCATTAACTATATTTGATCTTAAACGCTTGTTATAACCATTAACTATTGCGTCCTCAGAAATCATATATACTGCTGTAGACCCTGCAGCACCAGTAATACTGATAACATTAGAACCCTCACCACCAAGTTTTCTAATACTCATACCTAAAAGACTATCAAATTGCTCGTCAGGGTTTAAACTTAATGGTTGCGCTCTTCTGTAATCCCAATTTGTAAATCTATCATCATTAAATATATTTTTAATAGCTTTAGCATTTCCTACCAAATATATTTTAGAACGAATATCATAGCCGTTAGTTTCAAGCTGTGTTTGTCCATCAATTAACTGCCCTATAGATAAACCTGTAGTAGTTCCAGTAGCTGAATTTTTAGCTATTAAATTCTTTTTAGCAGCACTATATGTGCCACCTGTTACTGATAATAGTTTTATTGAGTCTACTTCTCTAGCTGCTGCATGAACATGTGATCTGAAAAAACCTTGTACTTTATCATAAGAAAATAAAGTAGCGTTACTGTCTCCAACAGATGATTTTAAAGACCTGTCATAAGGTGTTATTTTAACTGATCTAGTACCGATATTTGTAGATGGAAGATCACCTGATGTAAAACCTCTATCTATCATTTTAGTAGTTCCTATTACAGGAATATCAAGAGAAGTACCGACCATATCATAATCTTGACCTATACCCATTAAGTATTGTCTATTTTGATATTCTTGCCTTGCGACATCTAAAAACATTTGTGACGCTGTTGTGGTGTCTACCATATTTGGATTTACAGCCATAATTATTACCTCTTTTTTTATTGTTAAATATAACCCTGTATTTAAAACATACAGATACAATTATTTTATTATTTGAATTTGATTTTTTTTAGAATAAAAACGGCTTTTATCAAGGTATCGTTCTTATATTGAATGAGGGCTTTTGATATTAAAGGTATCTTATAAAATAAGGCTTTAATATGTAATAAAGGTATCCTTTACTTTTAAGATATAAAATAAATTGTGTTGTGACAAATTTAATTTGAATTATTTTGATAAAATTTATAAGATGATTGACCCAACTGACCAAAAGGGGTAACCCCAGCAATAGCTTTAACTACTTTATTAATATCTGAATCTTGATCTTTAGTTGAGTAATAAGAGTTAGAAAGTATTGAGTCAGTATATTTAGAATGTAGTCCATGATATATATTACTAATTTCGCTAAACATAGGATTAATTAATGGGTTAGAGCCTGATTTATCACCAGTCATAAGAGACATTAATATCATCCCTGGTCGACTAACTTGTCCTAAAGCAGATTCTCCTATAAAAGCCATTCCATGCTTGAAACTATCAAATGGATTATATATTTGCCCTGTATAAATGACATTCATTAAATAATTTAAGCTCATATTGGCAGGTAATCCCATTAATGAATAAGTTAAAGCAGTGCTTACCATTTGAGATTTAGTGTTAGCATTCTTTAATACACTTAAAAGTTGTTGGGTAGTCTTGATATGATAATTAACAAAGAAATTAAGAAATGCTTTAGTAATAGGCTCTTGTATCTTAAGTAGCGGTGTTGGCGTAATATCTAATGGTACTGCTGACATATCAGAATTATATTTTAATAAATATAAATTATCTCTAACCTTTTTGTCTTTGACATCCTCAATAACTCCTTGAGAATCGATAACGGATTGCTTCATTTCTTTAAGTTCATCATGAGATAAACCTAAAGACTCCATCCTTTCTAAAAACCCACATGGATTATTAAAATCTAAATTAGACAAGGTTTTAACATTAGACATCCAAGTAGCGTATCTGTGTGCATTATCCATTCTTATTTGAGGTTCATACATGAAACGTCTATTAATAACTTCAATACCTCTCCAAATACCTTTGTCTTGCATTTCCACGGTATCATGTAAACTTTCATAGTCTGCAATTTCTCCCATAAGTTCAGATATTTTAGTCATCTGTCTTTTTGCGGAACCTAGTAGCATTGAAGTTGTAGCTTCTTTTGACATTTTAGCACTCGTTATTGTCGAATCTAAAAAACCTTTAACCACCCTACCAAATGTATTAGAAGTGTCTCTGAAAAAATCTAATTGATTATTTTTAGCTATCTCTAAAGCTTTTGAACTAAAGCTATCAACCATTGACCACATCGGCAATATTACAGCCCTAGAAGCTATTAATAATGATTTATATCTTTTTAATCCCCTAACAACAGCCATTTGTTTCTCTGTACTTGTTAAATATGAACCTAAAAATAAATCAATATAAGAATCAGCATGCTCTCTTGTGAATCCATCTTGAAATACCTCATTAGGCAAAAATCTCATAGTAGGAACATATCCCATAGTATCACGTATAACATTATGAGAAATAAAAGACTTAGCTGACTTAATATAATTTTCTACTGGCGATTTACTAACGGACCAGTCGCTAATGAAATCAGTGAAATTATCATTATCTTTAAATGTAATTTTATGTATAGATAACTTTGGTTTTCTGCCACGTTTAACAGAATCTTTAAACTCATTAAGTAACTTATCATAGCTTCTTGATATTGCTATATCTCTAGCTTGAAGCATAAAATCAAAGCTGTCATTACTAGAAAATAATCTTCTAAATATATTTTTATTTAAAATGTCTTCATATTTTAAACTATCAAAAGAACTATCATATAATGAACCTAACTCTTGTTTTAAATGCTTAAATAAATCCAATCTTTGCGAATCTCTAAATGAACCTACCGCACTTTCAATATCTTTTGAATCAAAACCATCTACTCTATCATCAAAACCTTTAAAGTTATTTAAAAGCATTTCTTCTGCATTAGAGTTATCTTTTAATGATGTTATAAATTCATCTAGATTAGCCCTCATCTTATCAGAGTTTATTTTAACAACATGCTCTAATTCACTATTAAAATATCTCTTTCCGATAGTTTCCAAATGTTTAGTATCCATATAGTTGCGTATATGATCTATAAAGCCTTTAGTTACATGGTTATTTATATCGTTATACTCATCGTCAGTAAGTTTATTAAACTCGTCAATATGTTTATATGATTTTCCGTAGCTAGCAAAGTTCTGTTCTTCTATGTGTCTTTTACCCCAAATAGATTCTTTTGTTGATTTTACAGTATTAATAAGCATATCTTTTAATAATGTTGGCTTCTTAACCAATCTATCTTTAAAAACTCTATTAGTAAGTGTTGATAGCTTATCAGTGACAGAATCTTTAGCCATTCTTTGATAATCTGACTTAATCGTATCTTTAACATCATTTAAAATCTTTCTATATTCAGCTAATAACTTTTTATCACCTTTAGAATATTCAGGTTTAGATTGTATTTCATTAATCTTAGCTACTGCTCCTGACTTTTTAGATACTTCTTTGTTTAATAAAGTTATTTCTGCTTCATTAAGCTCTAAATTAGTAATATGTTTTTCACATGCATTTTTATAACTCATAATAAACCTATTGATTATTAATTAAACAGATTATTAAATCCTCAAACTCTTGACTATCCCATTTCTTAGATAACTTAACAAAACCACTAGACATAGGATTCTTAAAATATTCAGCATTATTAGCAAAAGTTTTATTTATAAATTCATCTATAGTTTTAGCGTCATCTTTTGTATAGTTTTTAGCTATATCTAATACGCCACTTTTCCATAAAACAATATTTCTTTGTAACGCCTTTAATGCTTTAGTATCAGAATCTAAATTATGAGTATTAGAAATATGATATAAAGCTTCTAGCTTCTTGGCTGTAGTATCACCATTAGCACTAGCTGTTTTAATCTTATCTAAAGACTTAGCGGTTATATTCTCTGGTCTAAATTCTAGCCAATGTTCGCCAGTATCATTACTTATAGCACCAAATGAGCGGTAATCCATTTTAGTACCCTCTGCAATTTGCTCTTCCCACTTATCTAGTTTAGTTTTGGGTTCATCATTTAAGGCTTGTGTTAAAGATACCTTTTCAGCACCTCTAGTTTTAAGTATTTCTTGCCTTTCTTTTAAATCATTATTAACTAAAGCATGTAGGATAGGGTCTTTAAAGTCTCTTATCTCTCCATTATATTTAATTCCATTATCAAGCATTGATTGAACAGAATTAGCAGAAGTAAATAAACCACTTTTAGTTAAATAATCATCATCATCTAATAATCTTTGAATATTGATATTTATATTATCTAAATGATTAATATCTATATCAGATGTTTCGCTATTTTTTAGTAAATCATTACTATATTTATCTAAAATTCTATTAACATCTTCATTAGTAGCTGTTTTTATAGTTCCATCTTCGTTTTTTAATTCATCTATAGTGTGTGGTTGTGACTGATCTATAGGAATATCTTTCTTACTTTCTATAACTCTTGCAGCGTTTTTATTTGAATATCTAATATGTGCAGCTTGAGAAAGTGAAGCAATACCAAGACCTAAAGCACTACTAGCAACAAATGTTTTAGGGTCAACATGAACATTACCTTTTTGATCTAATGTAAGTGATTGTTGAGATGATATCGCCTCATTTATTCCTATATTTTTTGCATATTCTTTAGTTAAAAATGATTTGGGATATGTAAGATTATTTAAAGCATTAACAGCTACCTCATCACCAAGCTTGGCACTAGCAAGTTCAGGCGTAGCAGAACCTAAAGTAGCCACATCTATCGCAGCATAAGGTAAAGCACTAGCAATAAAGTTAGTTATAGGGTGATCTTGAGTATTAAATTCAGTATCAATATTATTTTTAGCTGAATTTGCAAAATTTTTCATTGCAGACTTGTATTCTGGTGAGAAAGTGTCTTGTGCATTAAATAACTTAGATATTCCATAAACTCCAAGCTGTGTTGCACCTAGTGTAAAGTCAAATAGACCTTTTGTTGTACCCCAAGCAGAACGATAAGCAGATTTTAAGACACCTATATGAGGGTCTTGCTGATCTAAAAAAGAGCTCTGTAGTTTAATACCCTCTTCTGCATTGGGTTTTAAGTAATCTAGTAAAGTAGGTTGGTACATTATAGACTCCCTATAGTAATAATGAAACTGTTTGCCATAAGAAATTAGGCTTACTCTGTCTATTTTCAAGTATGTCCATAACATAATCATGAGCTGTTTTTAAAGTAGCATCATTCATTGGTATTTCTTTACCTGTAAAATTATTTTTAGCAAATAATTGTCCATTGCTAGATACTATAGAATAGTCACTAGGTTGTCCTAGATTATCCTTAACCCTAGTTTTATAGCCCTCTAAAGAAATACTTTTATTACTAGCATAGCTTTGTTTAGCTATGTCATTAACTTGTTTATTGTAGGCGAGATTAATAGCGTTATTTGCTATATCATATTTAGTATGATTATCTGTTACTCCCATATCAGAAAATAACTTATTATTAACTATGTAATTGCTTCCTATATCATGATTACCTGTATTTATATAACCTTGTAAGATATCGTTCATATGTTGTTTAGCTTCTCGCTCAGACATACCATTATTAATCATACTTTTTAAGTGTGTTTGAACATATCTATTAAATTTAGATTGTGGTATTTGTACAGCAGTAGCTACAGTCTTTAAACTTCTTTCATTACTAGACATGTAATCGCCAATAAAATCATTATCAACGCTAAATTGTTTATAAACAGTATTAACATTATTTGCATAGTTTGGGTTTGCACTAGCAACAAATGTATTAAAACCACTTTTTGACTCATCGCCATAATTAAATAATCTAACCATGTTTGCATTGTCACTAGTACCATATACTGGCATATCACCCATATGCAGCTTTGTTTTAGCTAAACTATCGTATAATTCATTAGTATAGTTTTGATTTTGATAATCTTTATTAACCTCTGTTAGAGTATTATTAACATCCATAGGCAGATCACCAACATTTGATAAATGTATTCCTGTCTGCTCTGCTTGTTTATGTAGTCTAGTAGAATATGCTTGCCATGTGTTATAGTTTGGTGTCTTCTGATAAGTTTCGTATAAATTTTGTAATTGTGGGTCAATACCTCTTAAAATATAATCTCCCATATTTTTTTGAAGTAATGGCTGTAACACTTTAGCGGTTTTTTGTTGTATTGGGTTGCCATCTTGAGCCATACCATCTAAATAAGCAGGTATATTATGAGATTGAACTAACATCTGCTTAGTATTCTTTATTTCATCAAACTTTTGATACAATTTTTCATTTTTAATAGGGTCAGCAGAATAGTTAATAGATGGGCTTAAATCCTTAGAATTTAGAAATATATTTTTTATCGAGTCATCTGTAGCTTGATCACCTAATGCGTTACTAGTAGCCTCTGTAACATGTTCATTATCTTTTAATGGTATTGATTGAGATTCAGGGTGAGCCATTCTAAGTAAAATATTAGAATGTATATTATATGCCTCTTGCTTTTGCTCTTTACTAGCATAATGATTGTTTAATATATTAATAGAATTGTGGTTAATATCATCTAACTGTACATTATCAGGATGTAATGTTTGAATACTTGCTGTTGCTACTTTAAGGTTATTTAATTCCTTAGAAGCTACTTGATAACCAGTTGACGCATTATAAGTATTAGTTACTTTTGTGTTATATTTATCAATTTCCCTAAGAGTTCTAAATTTAATAGAGTTAGGCATATTAGAATCATTAATATTTTTAACTAACCCATTTATCCTAGCAAAATATAAAGCATTGGATTTATTTAATTGATGTATATGGTCTATCTGATTACCTTTCTCATCAAAAGCAACTGGATTGTTAAGCTCTTGTATATGCTTATTGGCAATATTTGAGGCTGTAGATAAATAATTCTGAGCATTATTAATAGCATTGTTATGCCTATCTCTAGCCATAAATCTAGAAAAGGTGTTTTCTGTACTTAAAACATCTTTATCAAGCTCACCATACATTGCCATTTGTTGCATATCAGCATTAGCCATTGCTCCATGAGCTTTAGCCAAATTATCCATAGCATTAGCTACTTCATTATCATTATTTGGTATTATTTGATTCTGTGCCATTATTTATACCTTTATTAGTTAGATCAGTTAAAAATAAATGAGCTTTTGCACTACTTATAATGTTTTGATTAATCTGAATATTATTACCAGCCATATAACCTTGTATTTTTGCCATTTCTAGCTGTTGATTAAATTGTTCATCCATTAGAAAGCTTCTCCATATTTGTAATCACTATAACCTCTAATCCCAGTACTAGCTAAAGAACTACCCATATTAGCTAAAGAACCTATCTCTTGTGCATAAGCCTGTCTTTGTTGGGCTTGTTGTTGTATTTTCAAAGTATAGTCATTGAGAGATTGTGCCACATCTGCGTTACGCATAGCTTTGTCTCCCTCTTCAACTGTTTCAGCATTTGTTGCAACAAACGACGGTGAATTAGCCGCCATACCAGTAGCAGCCATATGGGCTTCATTAGTTTCTAAAGATTCTCTCATTTTATCTAATGTCTGATTCTTTTGAGATAAGTTTTTGTAACTATTTTCTAGCGTCTGTTGTTGCATCATTTCATTTTGTTCTGCCATTGCAGATTGTGCTGATGATATTGATACAACAGTTGATACAACAGTTGCTATAACTCCAGCAATAGCTAAACTAATAGGAATAGTAAACATATTAAAAAGCTCCTTGGTTTGTATCTGATGATGTATCTAAATGAGCTTGCCCCGATGATTTTAATGTTTCCAACTCATCACTAAATAATGACTCTCTTTTTTGTTTTAGCTGTGCTTGCTGATCTGCAATTTGTTTTTTCATCATTTCATTACTTGATTTTGCAGCACTTATTGCTCCACCTACGCCCATAACTATAACTCCTTTCTGTAAATTATAATTTCTTCATCTTCATCAACTTTTTTAAAAAATAGGCAGTTAACCAACCATCTACTACGAGTATTATTTTTTTCTACTGAAGCAAGCAATGTATAACCTTTATAATCTTGCATAGCCTGTCTAATAAATTTAATATCTAATTTATCAACGTTAATATCAACAATTATTAATTTATCAATGTCGGTTTTTTTAATACCTATATAATTTTTATCGCATGAAAGTAATATATCGTAATGATTACCCATCCCTTTGAGAGGTTTTGTAAAACTTACATCAAACTCTGTTTTATACTGCATAACGTATTACCTCACTATTGTAATTAATGTCAGATAGCCCATAATATACAGACATAATTGCATAGCCAAAAGCACTTGCATAATGTGAGTTAGAGTCATGTATAGGCTTTCTAGTCTTCTCGTCGTAAGAATAATTATTAAGAGCGTCTATTAAACCATCACAAGACTTATCAACTATCACGCTTGCAATATGAGATTTAACTAATGATATAAAACCATTCATTGATTTGGGTCTTTTAAGCCTTTCAACATTACAACCAAAAGACTCAAAGTGTTGTGATACCGTTTCTAAAGATGAGCTTTGACCTGATCTTTTAGCACCATCATGAGGAAGAACAAATTTACCTATACGTCTATTGCCATAATGTCTAAAACAATGATTTATAAAGTGTTCGTATGGTTGGTTGTTATTTTCATAAGCAAATACCACATTTATACCACCATCATCTCTTATTTGAAAACCAATTACCGCTGTAGAGTCATTAACACCTAAGTCAAAAGCAAAATGTATTTGTAACATAGGATTGTATACACTATCTAAAATCTTCATTTCTTTAAGCTCCCTAGCATAAATAATTAACGTTTCATCTAGTACAGGTAAACAATAAAACTCTTGACTTATTAATCCCTCACTCATACCGTTAGAAACTGCATCTTGTACAACTTCATCTGATATATACCTATTACCGTTATCATCTAATAATGTCTCTACAGTACCCTTATGTGTAAACCACTTTACATCTTTACTAAAATTATTAAATTGTCTATAGGCAAAGTTTTGTCCATTTGGTGTAGTTTCTAAAAGTAATTTACCTTTGCTCTGACTGATAATTGGCGTTATAACTGGGAGTACATAATCCTTACAAAAAGCATACTCGCTTATACCTATAGCATTGGAAGTAATACCTCTTAGTTTGTCAGGGTCAGATGTACCCATCATTCTTAGTGATGAACCATTATAGAAGTTCATTGTCATTGATGAATTATTTAGAGTACATATACTTGTAGGAAGTATATTTATAAATTTAACAGACTTACCTTTAGATATAAAAACACTTGCCCATACAGCTTTATATGCCATTTGATGATCAGGGAATAACTGATACGCATTAGTATTTTTATCTCTAAGGCAAATATATACCCATATTAAAAACAAAGTAAAAGTTTTACCTGATCTACGACTCCATAACGTAAAAGCTTTGTCTGTAGACTCTTCAACATCACCATGAACGAATACATCAAAGAGTTTTTTTTGATAAGTCCTTAAAGGTGACGGTAATATTGATTTACCATTCACGAGTATGTCATATCTAGTTAGCTCTACAACATCCTTATTTGTTCTTGTAGACTCTAACTTTTTAACTCTTTGATGTAGACTAGCCATTTGATTCAAGTTTCTCCAGTCTTTCTTTAATGTCTTGTAGCTCGTCAAGATCTGTTTTTGTTTTTATAAGCTTATCTAAGCTTGCTAGAACTTTAGTATCAATTTCACCATCCGGCGAATCCATAATACTTTGTATAATAAGCTCTAATCTTTCTTTATTGTCTAATTTTTCTAGTTGAGCCTTTTTTATTGTTATTGATGATTCTTTCCATCTCCCTTGTGTCTTTAAAAAAAACATTTGAGCTGTACTGTCACCTTTTATAGCTTTTTGTATTAAAGAGTTCCCAACGTCAGAAATAACTCTATTTTTACCTTTTTTATAACGGTCGTATATTTCAGGCTGTCTTTTACGTATCTCTTTAAAGGTCGTTCTACAGATACCAAAATACTCGGCTATTTGATCTATTGTTAAAGTACAAGCCAAGCTCTCTACTTGTATTATTTGATCTTCTGTTAATATTGTAGGATGTTTAGCCATTAGTTAATTGATTTAACTTTTATTTTTAAATTTTATCAATTTAATTGTGTCGTGAAAAATCAAAATAAATTTATTAATCTACGACTTGCTATATGATGGAAAGCTGTTGATTTATAAGGTATTTTTTTTATATTAGCATTAAATTTTTTTATAGATTCAAGTTTCTTTTTTATTTCTTTAAGTTGATTATGTGTGTAGGTGTTAACTATTTTATTTCCTACTTTTAGTTCTGTTGATTTCATATTAGCTAACCTTATAACGTTTTTAATTTTATATTCTGTAGAGCCTGTAATATCTACTAATTGAGTTAAGTTATAAACTTTTTCACCATAGTTATTTTTGTAACAAAATTTATTAAGTTTATATTTTTTATTATCTTGATCAGTATAAATAATAATCATTTTAAACCTCTCTATCACTAGTCTTTATTTTTACTATTGTCTTACCCACTCCATCGCATAAAAATCCAATATTGGCTATTCTAAGGCTATTTACGTGCTTATTTGAATCATCTTTAAGCACATTGGCATTAACCAAACTATCTAATATCACTTTACCGATATTATCTAAATCCCTCCTTCTGTTATCAGGAGCTAAAACTAATATTTCAATTTCTACTGGATACCTAGTTATTTTTTCTTTAAACCTAGAATTAACAAACATCATATTTCTAAACATTTGATGTTTCTCAGATAGTCTTAAACTTCCATTTTTATTTCTTTTATACAGTTGATTTGTGCTAGGTGGGTAAGCTTTTATTTCTATTTCAACCATAAAATCACCCCACTTTTTTGTAGATTGCATACTTGGTATCAGTAGCTATATTTTGTATATCATTACCTCTTCTTCTAAGGTTATGGATAATTACAGCTAATCTAAGACATCTAAACATTTTTAAAGCTTCTAGCTGTGTCAACGTATTCCCATCTTCTAGGTATTTAAAAATTTTTTGTGTTTTATTCATGACTAATATTCTCCGTATAAAAATAAATCTAATTCATGCCTTAAGCCTTTGATAGTTTCAGATTTCATTTCCCTCCTAATTGCTGACAATTTATCCTCACTTGAATAAATAACCGCTGAATATTTATCGCCATTAACGCCACCGTTATAAGTAACATAGTTTAGGGATGATATTTTTTTAATATCTCCTAAAATACTGTTATATAATTGTTGATTGTTCATTATTATGAATCCACTAAAAATTAATTGCGTTTTTCTTTGATGTACCAAACATTTCCTTAAGCATTTCTAGAGTGTATTTAGTCTTTTGCTCATTCTCTTTTTTTATTTTTACTTTAGACTCTGGCGATATTTCAATTTTAAGGCTGTTATCATGCTCTACTCTTATTCTGTTTTCTCTAGCAATAGCATTTCTTTGTGCTATTGGCTTAACTATTTCAGATAATTCAGCTATAGGATTTTTAGAAAAATCTTCTAAAATAATTTTTCTAGCTTGGTTAATATCTTCCTTGCGATATCTTTTTTGAATAGCTATAACTCTAATCAAATCTGCTAGCTGTAAATCTTTAAGACCAAGTAAAATAATTAATGCATAAGCTGAATCACATTCTGTTATCGTATAGCCACTTTTTATTAATGGTGTAGCCCATTCTCTAGCCGTCATCATCAAAGCAGTTGTTGTAGCCTTTTGTCTAAAGAAAGTTAAATTCTCTTGAAACTTCTCCAAAATAGGCAATAACTGATCAGCAAATTTACATCTAGTGTCATAGTTGTCATTCATAGAGATTTGACTAGGTTTAATATCAGATAACTTTTTCATTTTCATACCTTATTCCTTGTTCAAAATTATTAACAAACTCTTTGACGTACTCCTCAAGTCCTCTCCTTACTCTTGGGGTAGTCTCTTGTTTAGATATCTCATTTGCTAAAGTCTCACAACTCCATTCATCTGCGTAGTTACCACTGTTAAGCCATGTGGTCATATTTTTAATGTATGGATATTTAAAGTGAACTTTAGTGATATATGGTATTAATGCTTTTCTAATACCGTCAAATGTCTTAGGAAACTCTTTATCTTTGCTAACACGATCAAATATTAATTTACATTTTCTTGAATCTTTCTTGTGATACTTTGGTACTAATTCCCAAAAATCCTCAAATGTGTAATTAAGAGAATAATTTTTAGGTTTTACATTTAAAGGGACTATAGGGTTATTACTATTATCTATATTATTATCATTTATATTATCTATATTATTATTGGGTAAAGTTTCTTTACTACCATCGTAAACTTTCTTTACTACCTCTGGTAAAGTTTCTTTACTACCTAGAGAAACAAATTTACCTAGTAAACTTTCTTTACTACCCAAAACATAATATCTATTACAATCAATATTATTTTCAGACTTATCTATACATATTAATTTCATCTCTTGCAAATCATTTAGAGCTTTATTGATAGCAGGCTTACTAGCATTTACAGATTCCATAAGATACTTTTTACCAGCTATTAATTTAGATTTACCATCTTGAGAAAATCCATAAATAATAGCGAATAATTCAAGTTTCACACCTTTTAGTTTTAAGTGATTTTTCATCCATCCATGAACTACATAGAAATTTTCATCTTTCATCATTAACCAACTTTTAATTTATTTTTACTTTCTTTTGCCAATACCCTTTGATGTTGAATAGGTATTCCATTTTTACTGGTAAACCATTTGTTAACTGTTGATCTATGCTTATTAAGCAATCTAGCTACATTTGCCTGAGAACCAAAAAAACTTGCTGCTTCACTTGGTGTCATAAAAATATAATATTTAAACTGTGTTGAAATAAATTGTACATAATTGTAGAAAATAATCAACAAATATTTCTACATTGTAGAACTTTAAGTATTATGTACAAGCTCTAAATGTTGAATTTAAGTCGACATATAAGCATAATATCAATCAAATATGCCAAGGAAATTAGCATGACATTAAAACAATTAGAAAAAATAATGAACGACAAAAAAATAACCCAGTCAGACCTTGCAAGAATGATAGGTAAAGGCAGAAGTACAGTTAATAAATGGTTTACTGGGGTTTCTCATCCAAATAGGAATACAATGGATAAAATAAAAAAAGCTCTTAATATTGAAGAAATAGAGAATAATATAACCAGTAAAATTTCTGATGAATTTGAAAAAATTGCATATGTCCCTATCCTATCCTACGTTCAAGCAGGAGAATTTAGCGACTTATCACACTTAAACAGTGATGAGCTTGAATATATACCACTACCTGCATCAGAAGTGCCTCATAATGCTTTTTTAATGAAAGTTAAAGGCGATAGTATGGTTTACGATTATTCGCCAACACAGAGGCTTAAAATGGAATATTCAAAATTTTCTATAAATGAAAATGAATTTGTCTTAGTTGATACCAACCAGACTAATATTGATTGCCTAATCGGAAAAGTAATGGTAGCTCATAATGGACATGGCACAACAGTTAAACTTGCTTATGAAGAAGAACGAGGAATATGTTTAATGCCTTTAAACTCTAGATTACAGAATAACGAGAATATTAAAAGACCTAGTGAAGCTAGGATTATTGGCAAGGTTATTAAAGTTATTAACCAAAGGAATTTTTAAGTAATGCAGTTAACAAAATTATTAATAGTATCTAATATAGATTATGTCTATTGATTACGTCGGAATATTTATAGCTATTCCTAACTTATTATTTATTATATTTTTTATAATAATAAGATTTGTTAGTCGTAAATATAATATTATAAATTTCAACTTGATAAATAAAGAAATAGAGGAAAAAATCAATTACCTAAATTATGCTGGTCTAACCTTTTTTCTTGTATTGGTGATTTCTATTTACTACCCTAAATATTATAATATATCCATTGCATTTAGCACAATACTATCAATTTATATAATATATATATCAATATTTATCGCATTAGATATAAATATCTCGATAAAGAAATACCCCAAGCTGTATGTTGTTTCATCTATATGCTTCAGTATTTTTATTTGGTTATCTGGAAGTTTTTTTTACGAGACAAATAATAATTTGATATTTAGTATAACAGGGTATTCAGCTGATAATTTCCCATTCGCAAGCAATATCCTACTATGTAATGATATATTAATGGCTCTTACAAGTACTCTATGGATTATTATTTACTATATTGTTATATCTTATACATACCCGAAGTTTTTTTGCAAAAAAAATAAATTCAAATACTTTTTTACTACCATTAGCATTATAATTATAACATTCCAAATATTTATTTTCATCGCAAATGACTTTTTCAGTACTCAATATGAGTACTCTAGTTTTACAAAAAAGGTGTTATTGACTACATTTATTTTACCAGAAGAATATTTAAATAAACTTCCAAACAGAAGGCATAGAAATAAAGGTTATACTTTGATAAAGTATGATTTTAAATATGGTGAAAAACTACACCTATTAAACAACGGAAATGTTTTAGTATATAAACCACCAGATAAAATACATGATTATGGTTCTTTTCACACAATTAAAATAAATCATTTACCATACAAAGTCTGGTACGATAGACCCTAAAATATCACAACCCGAAATATTAAAATAATATTTCTATAACTATTTTAGAGGCTCTATCTAATCCATTAATTTTATAAGATAAATTATAGATACCCACGGGTAAACGCATGGTGTTCTGTCTTCGACCACATAAATTTAAAGCCTTCGTTTTATAAGAGTTTAAACTCCGAACTCAGGTTACAATAGTTATTTTCAGTTTTCTTTCAACATTTCTTATATATAACGATAACGTTATCATAGGATCAATATTCGCATCTCCAGCAATAATATCAATCATAGGCGGATTCATTGGAGTTGTAATAGACAGATACAAAAAAACAAGAAGACTGGGACAGATTAAACAGATATTTAAATCAAAAAACTCTACAACCCTTTATTTACGTATAAAAAGAGCAGGGCCACTTTCATTTATCATGTAGAGTAATTAAGTCATTAACCAAAGTAATTTTTAAGTAATTGATTCTTCTCTTTTTAATCTAGCGCCAAAGTATGAATTATTATCAATTTACTAGCAATATTTTTTATTTGATTGTATATGCAGATCAAAGCTATGTCATGCCTTGATCTGCATTCAGACATAATATTGAACGCCTCATCAAGAGACATATCAACATCATTTCTATCTTTGATCTTTTTACCAGCTTTCTCGACAAGGTTTTTACTTATATTAATATCAGCATCCGCAAGATTATTATTAAATACAATTATATCCATAAAACCTTATTTTTCATTTTTTCATAAAACTTTTTCTATTATTCAATATTTTTATTTTACATTGTGTAGAATTTATTTTCTACAATTTGTAGAATTATTGTTGATTTTTGTTTTTATTGATGTAGAATTTATTTCATCACTTAACGAATAATGTTAAGAACCAAAAAGATATTTAAAAACTTAAAACCAAATGATAGCCGAACACAGCAACATAAGCAGAGATTGTTGCTAAGTAGGTGAAAGATAAAGGTACTAATTATATTAGTAGATTACTTGTATATCGAGTGATCTCTTAATGTAACTAATGGTTAATCAAGGAGAAAAAATATGGATATGGGAAAAATGTTTATTGAAGCGGTAAGTAATGACTGTGATTTTAATTTTGCTGACACGATAGCTGATATATATGAAGAATGGCACGATTGGTATTACTCATGTGATCCAGATTATGGCAATGTTGGCTGCGATTATTACACAGAAATTAATATTTTAGGCATGTTCTTAGAGATTGAATATTCAATTAAATCTAATGATGATCGTGCATATGTAGAAGTATTCAACGTTAAATATATAAATAATGATAAACAACTGCCAAAAGTGGCTTAAGAGATAATAATATGTACTTAGATATAACAATAACTTTATGCTTAATACTACTGATAATCATAGCTTTTCAAAATGGTTCTCGTTCAGATATGCAATATCAGTTAATGGTTAATATGCGATGGGATCTATGTAAAATTAATACAAATATAAAAAAATTAGTGGTATGCAGTGATGATAAAAAGATGCAAAAAGTTAAAGACAAAATAGATGAAATTGAAGAATTATTATACGAAAAAGAAAAAATGCATGAAATAGGTGAGGTAATATCACAGGGAGATATAGGTAGAAAAGACTCTAGTGTCACTCCTGAAAATATTTGATTTAATATTTAATATAGATTTTGTCTTTTTTATGAAACCTGACATTAAAACATGAATATTTTATTGAAGATTTATTCTTTATGTATTTAGAAGATCGTTTGCATTTAAATTTAAAGTCTTTGAATTTCTTATATTTATTTAATTTATTAATAGAATTTAATGAGTCACCAATATTTTGTATTAAAAATACTAGAGAATGATCTTTAGTGTATATATCTTCAATAGCAACATTGTAAGAGATATTATTCTCAATAATAATTTTAGAATATATAAAGTTTTCATCTTTACTAAAACTTTGTTGATCAAAATCAATTAACACATTAATTTTTTTCTGGTAGGTCAAAAAATCATAAATATATTATATCACTTTATCAAGAATAGGTATCGTAAATTTAATTACCATAATTTTATCTAATCAATAAATTTATAAGTATATCAATTCATTAAGTATTTAACTAACAGTAAATCTAGCAGATTAGGAGATAGTCATGTTTATAGCTTATGCAGTTGATAATAACCAACATTTAATATCTACATACCCAGTAGCTTATGCCGAAAGCATGAGTAAGGTTATGAAAGATTTAAGAAGAATAAATATAGGAAAAAATCAACAATATATTATTATGGAGAAAAAATATGAAAATAATTAAAAAAATAACACAAAGGTTAAAAACTAGAAAAATAGTAACTGAGTTTGAAATTTACATGATTAACAATCAAAAGTATTTTGTAAAGGTTAAATAATTATGAAAGTACATGATGTTATACAGAAATCAGAAGAATGGTACAAGTTGAGGATGGGTAAGATAACAGCTTCAAATATATTCATTTTAAGAGGAGATAGTAAAACTAGAGATGACATTATTAGAACTAAAGCTTCTGAAATTTTAACAGGTAATTATATACCTATAAAAATTAATAGTATTGATATAGAAAGAGGCATTAGCCTTGAAGACGAAGCAATTAAAAAATATTCAGATAAATACAACATAAATACTAAAGATGTAGGTTTCGTTGAGCTAGATAGTTTTGTTGGAGTTAGCCCTGACTGTTTAGCCAATGATGATGGATTAGCTGAATTCAAATGTCCTAGAAATAAGAATTATCTAAACATAGTTGTTAATGGTGAAAAGTCTATAAGTAAGCTATACCTCTATCAAATGCAAATGCAGATGTGGGTATGCGATAAACAATGGTGCGACTATGTGATATATAACCCTAATTTTAATCAAGATATTTTCAAAATAAGAATATATAGGGATGAAGAAATAATCACTGATATTAAAGCAACCATAGAAAGAACAAAGTTAGATATAGCTTATTGCATTAAAAAATTCAATAAAAATATAAATGGAGATATAGATTATGAAGAGTCAAGAAGTAATGTTGCATAGCAATAATGATGTAAGTACAGCTAGTCTAGTTTTAGATAGCGATAAAATGGCTACTATTTTTAAATTAGCTGAATTTATGGCGCAAGGTAAAGCAACTGTTCCTAAGCATTTACAAGGTAATGCAGCAGATTGCATGGCGGTTATTATTCAATCTTCACAATGGGGATTAAATCCTTTTGCAGTTGCTCAAAAAACTCATTTAATAAGTGGTATATTGGGTTATGAAGCTCAACTAGTTCACTCAGTATTACAGACATCTAAAATTATTAAAGGAACTTTTAATTATGAATATAAAGGTGATGGTAATAGTCTTGAGTGTAGAGTTGGGGCTAAAACTAAAGATAATGATGATGAAATAATTTATGGTGAATGGCTAAAAATAAGCGATGTAACTATTAAAAACTCACCCCTTTGGAAAACAAATCCTAGACAACAAATAGGATATTTACAAATTAAAAACTGGGCTAGAAAATATTATCCTAGTGCAATTCTTGGTGTATATACAGATGATGAGATAGAATCATCTAATATTAATAATCAATCCCAAAAAATTAATAATACAGCTACCCAAAATGCTTATGCTGAGTTAATTGATAAAGATAAAGATAATATTGTTGAAGTTAAGGAAGAAGAAATACCACTAGTACAAAAACTTATTAAAACTATGAAAGATTACGGCATTACAAGCAAAGAAAATATGCGTAGCTTTTCAGATTTCCACAAGATAAATAGTAAAGATCCACAGACTTATCAACATATACTAGAAGATTTTGAGGGATATTTTAATGATTGGCAAAATGCATTACTTAATGATGAGGAGTAATAAATGAGAACAGATTTAATATCAACAGAGCTATTAAAAAATGCAATTCAAGAATCAATATTACAGCCTTTAACTACTGAACTAAATAGTAAAATAGAGTCTTCCAAGAAAAGAGAGCAAGCTTTTTTGAAAGTTAAACTAAAAGTAGGACAAATAGCTGATATTTTCGGTAGAAGCTCATCTTGCATAAACCAATGGTTTGAACAAGGAAAACTTAAAAATGTTAGCAACAATAAAGATAAGGAAGCAACTATAGAACAGATTTTAGATTTTGCAGAAAAATATACTTTTAGGAAAAGAAATCATATTTGATTAATAGAAAATCTAATAATCTGTTCAGCAATAAGTTTAAGTTATCTTTCAAAAATTAAAAAGCAAGTAGTATAGCTGTAGTTTAAACGTTAATATACAATAAATTGAAGGAGAAACTTTAGTTATGAGTGAAAAAATAACAGATCTAGAAGAGTTTTGTTTAAAGCAAATATATCGTCCTTATTGGCATTATATTAAAAATGATAATTCAGATACACTTAAATATCTAAATAAAGAATTTAATTTAGATAAATGTTTGGGACATTTATCTAATAATAATAATCATAAATGGAGAGACCTTGTATTAACAAGAATTAAACTTTGTGATTTTATATTTCCTAAATATATAAAACATGAATTAGTTAATATAATCATAGAATTTGATCATGAATCAATTAGAGAGGGAGTGTAATAAAGGGACTGATAATATTTTTAAGCCTACTTATATGTGGAGAACTCTAGGTGTTGATATACTTAAATCATATATAGACCTCAGTTAATTTTTCCAAATAATGGAAGTCTTCAACTAACTGTAATAAATTAAAAAGAAAAATCATTCTTAGTATTTTAAAGTATAATTACAAGTAACGCTATCAAAATTATAAAAATGTGCAAATACTTGATTATTATATGCATCTTTATTTGAAGTTATATCATCAATAAATACTGTAGATCCAATATATTCTGTAATACAAGGTAAGATAATATTTATAATACTTTTTTTGTGATAATACTTAATCAAATCATCTCTTTTTTTTTCAAAAGTATAAAGTGAGATATAAATACTTGTTATAAGATACAATTGAATAATCAAAAATAAAACAAATACCCAACTTATTTTTTTTAACCATATAGACAATTTATTGCAAAAGATACTACTATGATTATAGAACTGACTGAATGCTGCAATAAAAAATATAGCATAGTATATAAGTAAAATCCTTTGATTTATACCGTATGATTTTGCCACAGGAGTTAAAATAAATAATGATACTAAGAGAGCTAAAGAATAAGTTATCGCTTTTATTCTTTTTACTCTTTTATTTGTAAATATTAAAAATAAATATATTAATATAAGGATCAACAATATAAGTGTATCTTGTGTTTGAAATATTAACTGATGAATTAAATAAAAAATATTTTCATAAATAGAAACATGGACAGGAGATGCATCATTGAATCTAACATAATTTCCTGGAGCAACAAATAGTATAATTCCTCCTATAGAACAAGAAATAAAGAAACTAAAGGTTCCCTTATTTATTGATTTCTTATAAAACTTTCTTTCAAATAAATACGCTAAACACAGTAAAATACTTATGCAAACAAATATTTCATTATATAAGCCTATTGATACTCCTGTAAAAACACTAAATAATAAGCTTTCTTTTTTTAAAATTATTGAGTAATAATAAAAAATAGTTAATAATGTAATACCCCAGAAGTATTGTATAGCAGCAGTCTTCCACATTACATTGGCTATAAAACCTGTTTGGTAAAAAACAAAAATAAAAAAAAAGAAATATATTAAGAAATCTCGTGATATTAAATTAACATATTTTCTACGAGTAACAATTTTATATGAGTATAAAATAAATAAATAAAAACTAATCGAGTTTAAAACATTAATTACAAAAATACATACATTAATATATAATTTATTTAGAAATAAATAAACTAATGCCTGTGCAGACACCCTACCTGTCCAATGAAAATAATTTGACCCTATACCTCTAAGATAAATAACAAACCCTTTACTAAGAGCATCCGTATTAGCTCTTCCAAAATCATCAGCTCGAAGAGGTTGTAAATAATTTAATAAAAAGAATAAGGAAAAAATCAAGAATGGCGCTAAGAAAGTATAATAACGTTTTCTCACAAGAAATATAAATGTAAATTATTATATAAGTATGATAAACATTTATTATAATAAATCAACAGCACTCTTTTTAACATCAGGGCTAAGATGTGCATATATCTGCGTAGTTTTAACATCTGCATGCCCTGCCAATTGTGCTACCGTATATATTGGTATACCTTTCATCACTAACATAGAGCAGAAATTATGTCTTAGATCATGAAAGCGGAAGTTTTCTATTTCTGCTTCTTTTTTAAATTTTTTCCACTGCTTTTCAATTTGTGTAACCATTCCACCATCATAATTTTTAAATATTAACCCTTTTTTACCTTTAAAACTATTAAGTATTTTTTTAACCTCACAATGTATCGGTATATTCCTGAATTTATTAGTTTTAGTATCAGAAGCATTTAATTTTATTTGATTAGTTTCATAGTCTATATTTTCACATTTAAGACCTAATATTTCACTTTTTCTCATTCCAGTATAGTAAGCTATACTTATAATATCTTTAGCTAGTTTAGTTTGATTAGGTAATGCTTCAAAAAACCTTTTTGTCTCATCTTCACTAAGATATCTAAACTTTGATGAATTGACTTTTAAAGATTTCATACCTGATAGACCATTAAATGGTAGATAATCAAACTCTACAGCTCTTGTAATGCTACCTTTTATCATCGCAAGTATTCTATTATAAGTAGAATTAGACCATTTATTTGATTCTTTCATATTTTGCATAAATTTTGATATATTACCTTTATTGCTTACAAACTCTAAGCTTTTATTATTTAGGCTTGTAGCAATAGTCTTTAACCACTTATTATTTTTAACCCAACTCTTGTGATGATTTTTAAACCAATCAAAATAAAACTCTTCTAAATATTCCATATAAGAATAGTTTTTTGATTTATTTTCTTTATCTTGTAGCTGTATGTCTATATCTTGTGAAATCAAACCATTTAAGCGTTGTGCTTCTTTTCTAGCTTGAGTGAGTGTTATTGTTCCAAACTGAGCTATAGTATACCTTTTTTGTATCTTATCTTTATTTCTATAATTTAGTCTCCAAACCATATTGCCCGTAGGCTTAACTCTTAATACCAATCCTTTGACTTCTGAATCTGAATAATCTATAGTTTTTCCAGTAGGCTTTATACTATTGATAAAACTATTTGATAATTTAACTTGTGGCATAGGTAACAAAATAGGTAACAACTTTATTGCTTAAGATTGTACAGTTTTTTATAACCAATTTTAATAAAATATGCTAAAAACTAGATATTACAATATCTTTATTGAAACTTAGGAAAAATACTTTATAGTCTAAAACACTTAGTTTCACTCTTTGGGTGTGCCATCATTTATCACAATCCAATCTGCAAAAGCCTCTAATACTAAGTGTTATAAGCTAATAACTTTATAACAAATTTTTACATTATGCTGCTAAGGTAACACAAGTTATATTATTAGAAATTAGATAATCAAAAAAGACTCTTGAAACTTATAAATTTTATTAATATAATTCAATTTCATAATTTGCGGGAATAGCTCAGCGGTAGAGCACAACCTTGCCAAGGTTGGGGTCGCGAGTTCGAACCTCGTTTCCCGCTCCATAATTTTGTAATCAAATATTCTTATTTAAAAACCTCTGATATGCTACAATTTATAGTACTTCATTAGTATATAGTTTTAAAATCTCAAAATGTCACAAAAAATTGTTTTAACTGGTGTCACCCCCTCTGGAACTCCGCATTTAGGCAACTATATTGGTGCAATTAAACCAGCCATAGAAATGTCACATAATAAAGATTTCAAATGCATGTATTTTATTGCTGATCAACACTCCCTAATCAAACTATGGGATAAAAAACTTCGTCAGCAATACATCTACGAAATTGCTTGTTCTTGGCTAGCCTTGGGACTTGACCCAACACAAGCAGCTTTCTATCGTCAATCAGATATTCCTGAAATAATGGAGTTAAATTGGATACTTAGTACAACTACAGCTAAAGGACTATTAAATCGTGCCCACGCTTACAAAGCTTTAATAGATCAAAACTTACAAGAAGAAAATGTCGATCCTGACAAAGGCATAACTATGGGACTATTTAATTATCCTGTGCTTATGGCAGCAGATATCTTAATGTTTGATGCTGATTTAGTCCCTGTTGGAAAAGACCAAATTCAACATATAGAAATAGCTAGAGATATTGCTAATAGGTTTAATCACATTTATAAAGCAAACACACTTAAGCCACCTCAAGCATTAACACAAATAGATAGCCAAACTATCCTTGGGTTGGATGGTCGCAAAATGTCAAAAAGTTATGATAACACTATACCTATCTTTTCTACAGAGAAAAAATTACGAAAACAAGTAATGAAAATCATAACAAACTCTCAAACTCCTGAAGAGAAAAAAGACCCCAATAACTGTACAGTCTTTGCCATATATAAAAGCATAGCTAATGAAGCTGAAACATCTTCATTAAAAGCAAAATATTTAGCAGGAGGTCTAGGTTGGGGTGATGCAAAACAAATATTATTTGAGAAAATAAATAGCTACTTAACAGAAGCACGAGAAAAATATGAACACTATATTAATAATCCTCAGATCATTGATGACATTCTTAACAATGGTGCTGCTAATTTGCGCCCTAATGCACAAAATAAGTTAAGAACAATAAAAGATATAATAGGGATGTAATGAATAAATGCAAAAGTTTGATAATATTATTATCGCTAACTACAGCATACACTCTTTAGGACTAATATGCTGGGCTAAGCAAAACCTAAACCAAAACTTCTGTGTTTTATCAGTAAATACAGGTTTTGCTGCCTCCAGCTGGGAAAGCTATTTAATAAACGTTTTTAACTGGCTTAAAAAAGAAGATATCAAATATTTTCACTTAGATTCAGAGAATACTTTCGAAGAGCTAGTTTTTGCGCGCAAACAATTTCCATCACAAAAATTTAGCTGGTGTGCCGGATTTTTAAAAGGGATAGCCCTTTTAAACAAAATTGATGAGATCGACCCCAATGGAGAAGCCACTATATTGCTAAGCCACCGAAAAGAGCTATCTAAAGTATCACAACTTTTAAAAAATCTTGATGAAGAAGAAAAATATGATTATAGAGCATTAGAATACCCCCTGTTAACAAAAAGCTATGCTGATATATTAAAGCTGACTGAAGGGATAACATTCAAACCTGTGGAGCATAGTCTAGAATGTCAACCATGCATCCACTATACACGTAATGAATTTGATAATATATCGGTACAAGATATAAAAAAAGTAACACATCTAGAAAACCAAATAGGTAACTTTATGTTTGGCGAACGCTCATTTAATAAATTAAATAGCGAGTTTTTTATACAAAATAATATTTTAGAGGAGCTATCCAAAGCTTGTAGCTGGGAGTATAGCTGTGGTCTATAGAGGATTTTTTTATGAGTGAATATTTCTTATTTAGTTTGTTAACTGTTGTCGCAGCACTGATGAGCTATATTAATACAAAGTTTCTAAAATTACCTAAAGCAATTGGCTTAACAATTTTATCAATAACCTTTTCAGCATTATGTGCATCATTTTTAAGTGACACAAATTTTCTTGTAGTGGCTTTATCTAGTTTTGACTTTAAAACTACAGTATTAGATGGAATGCTTTCATTTTTATTATTTGCAAATGCTCTACACTTTAATATGATTGATTTAAAAAAAGAACTCAAAGCCGTATTTGGTTTAGCAAGCATAGGGCTACTTCTTTCAGCTTTTACAACCGCTATACTAATATATGGATTTTGCGTACTAGTACATTTTAAAATTAGCTTTGGCTATTGCTTAGTTTTTGGTGCTTTAATATCACCCACAGATCCAATAGCAGTTATAAGTACTCTTGCAGGTAACAAATCAATTCCAAAACATATAAAAACACGAGTCGTAGGCGAATCACTATTTAATGATGCTACAGGCATTGTACTTTTTGTAGTACTTTCAAATATAGTTTTCTTTGGTAGTGGTGGTGAGTTCGGCCACACGCTAACAAATCATGGTGTAAATTACATCTGGGTTATCACAAAACAAATAGGAATTGAAGCTGGCGGTGGTATAATCCTTGGTTATCTTTTTGCTAAAATAGCACTGATTTTTTTAACGACAAATAGAGATTCAGAAACTTCTATTTTCGTAACTTTAGCTATTGCTAGTATGGGATATGTTGTGGCTCATAGTTTGAATGTATCAGGACCTATCGCCATGGTTGTTGCGGGGCTATTCATCGGCAATAATTTATCTGATTGTAAAAAAACTCACCCCAATCAAGTTGAAAAAGTTGATAGCTTTTGGATGGTTATTGATAACATGCTTAACTCTTTCTTATTTATATTGATAGGACTAGAACTAACTAGCATACCTTTTAATCGAGGGGCTTTCTGGGTTGGTATTGCAGGCATATTTATCGTCACTTTTGCACGATTAATTAGTATATCTATACCAATCACTATAATCGACAAAAAACTCTCACGATCTTCTGCTAAAGATAATATCCTAGTTGCATGGTCTGGAGTTAGAGGTGGTATATCTTTAGCTCTAGCTCTATCCCTTCCTGATGAGGGTCATATTATTGTTAGTATGACCTATACAGTCGTTATACTTTCAATACTTGCTCAAGGCTCAACACTAAAAATAGTAGTAAATATGATATATCCACACAAACCTACCAAAAAGGCTGCTAATGCCATAAATAACTAAACAATCACTTTTATAAACCAAAGCGTGACAACTTAAACGAACTTAAATCAATTTTGGCATCTTGGCCTAAGACAATATTTGCTACACTTTCCCCAATAGCAAAAGAATGTTTAAATCCATGACCTGAACATGCTGAGATCATATAAACATTATCATAGTATGGAATATTATCAGATTAACTATAAAACTTTGCCTATCTTGTTCTTTTCTTTGCTTATATTTAGGTGTCTTTTTTTAAAACTAAAACCAAGTCTGGTAAGACAATCATAAAATGTGCTTCTAGGTATTTCAGGAGCTAATGCTTCTCTAATATCTAAAGCCATTGCATCTGGATATGTTCTTAAGTAGCTTTCTATCGCTTCCTTATCTGTAAAGGTTGCTACTCTACCGCAACCCAAGCCTTGCTTAGATTTATAATCACCAGTTGTCTCGTATAAGTTTATCCAAGATCTAGTAGTACGGATATCTATATTAAAAAAATTACTTAGCTCTTTGTCTGTTAGGCCTTCTTTATATTTAGTTATTACGATATCTCTGAAATCTTGGCTATATGATGACATTTTTTCTAAATATTATAACATTATTGTCAAATAACTATCGGATTAACTATATAACAAAATCATAATCAGGAGTTACGGTATACATGCATGTTCTCGCCTTTATACAATTACTTGTCACACCCTTTACATTAGGGTAAATATATTTCTTATATATATCATCAATATTTTTTTGAGTTATTTCAGTTTTATTCACAAAATCGAACTGCTCATCAAACTGCTCAAAACCAAACTTAATGACACCTTTATTAAATGATGGCATTGCATAAACAAATTTTGATGTTTTAAGGTCACCAATTAAGAAAGGCCCTGTCCTATCGAAAATATCTTCATGATCTTTATCTACTTCAAACCAGTATATTTTCTGAATATATGGTTTAAATATAGAGGCATATTTATGCTCAATAAAAGTTTGAACCCAAGCGCCTGCTGTAAGTATAATTTTTTTTGCTTTGTATTTGTCTTTGTTAGTAGTTATTAATATAGAATTCTTATCCTGCTTTTTTATATCTATTACTTTTTCATTATCACTAACATCCACCCCTCTTTTTTTTGCTAATTTTATTTGAATAGCTATACTTTCTTCTGGAGAGATACATGCTGCATCAAACTCATAGTAATTATCTAAATTTGGCTGATCAAGCAAAAATGGGAATTGTTTTTGTAATTGTTCTTTATTTAAGATTGCATGTTTAATATTAGCCTCTTCTGCTTGTTGTATAGTTCTAGACAAGAAATTTACCTTTCCGCCTTCAGGCTTATGCTTATCATTAAACATAAGTAATAAACCTGGTTTACGCTTAAATTCAATATTTGCTTCTGATTCTATCTCTGTTATGATTTTATAAGAACGTTGAGCCATAGCTGTATAACACCCATTACCCTCACCTATAGCACGCCTTATTATCCTCGTTTCACCATGTGAAGATCCATTTTGGTTATTTATTTCAAACTGCTCTATACCTAAAATTTTTATATTTTCTTTTTTAGAAAGTTGATATATACAAGAAGCTCCCATTGCTCCTAAGCCAATAACTATTACATCATACTCTTGCATACAACCCTTCTTATTCTTTAAAAAGCTCTAAATTAGAGTATGACATTTCAATCTCGTAAATCACTCTTTTTAAAAGCAAAAAACAGGTTAAATATACATCTCAAACTTTATAAGAAACTAAGAAAGTATTAATAGTTTTGTTGTAATCTCATATTATTAGCATCATCCCGAGAATACATACTCATGCCAATAGTAGATGACATCAACCTCTTGTATTGGTGGTTACGCCCATAAAAATCATAATAATTATCAGTAAATTGTTCAGGAAAGGATGATTGCATAGTATCTTGTCTATTTAAACTATAATTCTCTTGTGATTTATTTATACCCCAAACTATTTTTTTGGGAATATTACTTATATTAACTACTGATACTGGATCATCTTGTAAATTTAATTCTTTAGCGCCTTTTGACTTAATATTAGAAAAACCTGGTACACCATCTTGATGTGTTTCATACACTAAAGAATACGTATTTAGACTTATTGCAAACCCCAATATTAGTATTAATATTCTCATATTAACTCTTAATAAAATTATCACTCTTCTTTAATATTGCCAAAGCTTGGTCATAATCACAATCATTTAATATCATTAATATTGCTACTTTTACTGACTGCTTAGATTTTAAATAAAAAGTTTGGGCCGTCGTATAATCAACTCCTGTTGCTTCACAAATTATCAATTTAGAGCGCTCGACTAATTTTTTATTAGTTGGCTTAACATCGACCATAAGATTTTGATACACCTTGCCTATTGAAACCATTGATAAAGTAGATATCATATTTAAAATAAGTTTTTGGGTTGTTCCTGCTTTTAACCTAGTTGATCCAGTTAAAACCTCTGGCCCAGGCACTGCCTCTATTTGATATTTAGCATGTTGAGATATCTTAGCTTGTTTAGTACAACTAATTGCAACTGTATTAGCGCCCACAAGCTTAGCATACTTTAATGCTCCAATAACATAAGGCGTCCTTCCACTAGCAGCGATACCAATTACAATATCTTTAGCGACCAGGTTTATCTGTTTTAAGTCAGCTTCACCAAATTCTGGAGCGTCTTCAGCTCCTTCTTGTGCCTGAATAAAAGCTTTCTCTCCCCCAGCTATAAGTCCAACAACCGTATTATAGTCAACACTAAAAGTTGGTGGGCACTCTACAGCATCCAATATACCCAATCTACCACTGGTGCCAGCTCCAACATATATAATCCTTCCTCCATTCTTAAGTGCTTTAGAAGTTTGTAGAATTACCTGAGTAATATTTTCGTGTTGTTCTTTTAAAGCTTCTATAACTCCATACTCTTCATCTATCATCAAGTCTATTGCTTCTGAAATTGGCATAGAATCAAAACAAAAACTTTTTGAATTTCTTCTCTCAGTATTTATATTTTTTAATATACTCATATTACCACCTTTTTAACCACTCCCAATGGATATAAATATTTGCTATCTAAATAAACAGGTTCAGCTGGCTCTTCCTCATCTTCACCATCTTTATTATTTTTAGCAATCTCTTCTAGCCTTCTCTCTTTTGTTGTCTTCACTTTTGGTGTAGCTTTTTCTTTTGATTTATCATCTATTTCATTTTTATCTTTTGGCTCATCTTCATCATCCAATTCATCTCTAATTTCTTTAGCTTTAATATCTAAACCATCAGACTGAATATATATTTTATTAATTGTATTCTTAACCGCATCAAAATCCACTAAAATCTGTGGTGCTGATACAGTTTCTAAATCAAACTCTTGGAGTATATCTAAATCATAATTAAGTTGCATAACCTTATTAGCTGTAAAAACAAATAGGTAACCAAACTTTGGTATAACCAACTGGATGCCATTTTTATTTTCATCATCATCTTTATCTTTAGAATCCGACAAACCAACAACTACATTATCACTATCATCCTCATCTTTAAATTCTCTTTCTATACCATTAGATCCTGAGTTTGTACTTATAAAACTACCATAACCCTCTTCATATATATACCTATGAATCTTATTTGGCTCATAAGTAATAACATACATTGAATTATCAGATCTTGAGGCGATAATAGGCTTACCAAAACTATCTCCATCTATATATGTATCCAAGCTTTTTCCAACCCTATGATCGCCATTATAATTAAAATCACTAATACCCATAATAGTATCACTTTGATTATTAGGATGGAAAATTAACACCATACTAGCATCAAAATTATTAGCCGGATCTGGGACTAAAAGTTTAATATTCTTTTCTTTTAATTCAGTTTTAAAATCTAGCTTTCCAGCTAACTTAAAAGTGTAGTTTTTATTTATTGAAGAGTACACAGAATAATAAATTTCCAAGACATCTCTTTTACCTTTCTTTTGATCTGCCTTTCGTACAAGCATCAGCTGAGGTGGGCCATCATTATTTTCAAAATACCAAACAACCCCTAAGACATTAGCTTTGATAAACTGTCCCCCTGAAGATCCACCGTTACCACTACCTTCAATTACAGCTTTCCATTTACCTATCTCATTTCCTAAGGCTTCATTATCCTTAGCTAATTTTTTAACATCTTCATTTAAAATATCGTCCAAAGGAAAAACTGACGTAAAAAGCTTATCAGTATCATATAAAAGTAAATATAGATACCACTTACCTTTTTCAAGATTCCAACCAACTTTAATTTTATAATCAGTCCCCATAGCATCTGGAATAGGTATACTTATTTTGGCTTTTTCTGTAAAAAGGTTTAATTGCTTATTTTGTTTTTGTATAAAACCTATAAAACCCTTATGTATATCTTCTATAGTTCCATCATTCTTTAAACGATAATTTCTCTCTTGATAGTCTTGCATATTATCCGGACTTATCATCGGTACATTTATAGGAGTATAGTCACCATCAAAATTTTGATAACTATTACTACCTAGAGCATTGTAAATAATTCTCTCAGTAAGATTAACTTTTGATCCCAAATTAAAAGCTTTATATATAGCATCATAGCTATTATATTCTTGTGAATGAAAAAGCTCAGCATTTGTATTTTTTGGAAAAAATAACGAAATATTATCTTCATCAACAGCTATTTCAAATTTTGTATCACCCATCTTAAATTCACTAGGTTTTGTAAAATCTATATCATCTTTTGCTTTAGATATATATGTTTCACCTAAAATCTTTTCATGACTATTTTTAATAATACTTTTGCTAGTAAGTAAACCCATTTTAAATGTGTACAGCAATCCTGTCAGCATAACCATTATTACAAACGCAAATATCAAAGCCATCAAAAGTGCTGAGCCTGACTTTTTTGAACCTAGTTGTTTGTACATCTTGATATTTAGACCTCGCTTATCAAAAAAATCTTATTAGTAGGCTGACCAGAAACTTTAAATGAAATTTTAAGTGCTGCTATAGTACCACCTTTAACATTAATTATTGTTTTACCTAATGGTTGCCACTTAATTTTTGCTTCCCCTAGTTCAATATCTGAGTTTAAAACATAATTGATTTTCATATCGCTAACATTATCTATAAGCTCGTAAATAGTAGAATCGCTTGAATTTTGCTTTATATATTCATACAGTGAATATAGTTCTTTACCATACTTATCTTTCTTACCATTTGCAGCTATAAAGAAAACTTCTAGAGCATACTTACCAACATAATCACCTATTTTAAATTTATTTTCCACACGCTTTGTAGTCGAGACAAAATCTGAAGTTACAGCACTCGCCTTAACAAGATCACACTCAATAGCATTGCATAAAACCAGATAATCATTTGCGGTAATATCATTTTCAGGCAATATATCTTTTTGAAATTCGTTTACCTTAAAAATATTATTTGAAGAATTAGTTTTTAAAGTTGAATCTAAACTACCTCTTTGGATTAAGATAAAATCACTACCTGGCTGAACACAGTGTATATTTTCACTAATATTCATTTCTCTTAAAGTAATTTCATTTTTTTTACGCTCTCTACAAGCTTCAGTAGATAAAGTTAGACCTTCTGGCAAACCAACGGTACCTTCTATAGGAGTTTTACCAATAGCGACAATCCCCATTTTCCCAAAGATATCTCCAAGATCGTCCCCAGAGTTATCCACAAGGTCTTGGTATGTATCGCCATATTTTGTTATAAAACCTGCATGGCCTATCGCATTATATAAAATTTGCTTGACCATTAATTTACTGGTATTTATCTTTTGCTTTTCACTAAGTCTTATATATTGATGCTTCATATCAATATAAATCCCAATAGCCATCGTCATCACAATAGCCGCTATAAGCATTGAAATCATTAGCTCTGGCAATGTAAAACCTTTGTTTTTTTTAACCTGCCTGGCTATCATTCTTCTTTACCTCGCGCTCTATTATTTTTACTCTATCTGCAATACCAGTACGATCATCAAAAGCAGCGATATTAATTATTTTATATACTATATCAACATTATTTTTTTCTTCCTTCTTAGCTTTTTTATCTGCTTTTTCCGCCATTTTTTTAACATCAGAAGCACTTAGAAGTTCAAATCTATTCACAGTCTTCTTCTGCTCTTTTGGTTTAGCATCATTATTTTTTTCTAAAACAACTGTTTTAACAAACTCAATACCATCTTTTGTTTTGGAATCGTCAAAAACACCTGTCAGACGATATATATTGACACGCTCATCAAGAAGTGATGCTATTTCATCTTTTTTATTTTCTAAAGTAATATTAATTAGAACGCTATTTAACAGTAAAAAACCTGCAGATAAAACGAAAAGTAAAATTAGGGCCGCAAGCATAGATTCCACTATGCCAAAACCACCTTGAAATTTTACTGTTTTAAAGGACATAAAAACATCTTTTGTTATAAATTAAGATTCTTTAAATTTTCCAAAAGACATTAATTTATCATACCTTTTTGTATTTCTCTGTTCTACTGATAATTCAGTCAATTCTTTTAATTCTGCAGCCACAGCAGTTCTAATATTATTTGCAGTAGTATCATAATCCCTATGAGCCCCACCAAGTGGTTCCGCAATAACACCATCTACAATTTCAAGTTCCTTCAAACGCCCAGATGTAATATTCATCATTTGAGTTACTTCAGAAGCTTTTTCTGCTGTTTTATGCAGTATTGAAGCACATCCTTCTGGAGAAATAGTTGCAAAATAACTATATTGAAGCATTAACAATCTATCTCCAACACCTATACCCAAAGCTCCTCCTGAGCATCCTTCTCCAATAACAATACAAACCACAGGAACCTTTAAGGCACTCATTTCTAACAAATTTCGAGCAATTGCTTCACTTTGACCACGCTCTTCAGCTTTTATACCTGGATATGCTCCAGGAGTATCAATAAAAGTTACAATTGGCATATCAAACTTCTCAGCCAACTTCATAAGCCTTAAAGCTTTACGATAACCTTCTGGATGCATCATACCAAAATTATGTTTAATCTTACTCTTTGTATCTCTACCCTTTTCTTGGCCTATAACCATAACTGGTTTATTATTTATTTTAGCTAAACCACCAATTACAGACAAATCATCACCAAAGGTTCTATCACCGTGTAACTCTTGAAAATCGGTAAATATTAACGGCAACAAATCTTTAAAATATGGTCTATCTGGATGACGCGATAATTGGACTACTTGCCAATCTGTAAGCTTAGCGTAAGTAGATTCCATAAGTTCAAGTCTTTTTTTATTTAATTTTTTAATCTCATTTTCTGTCTTTTCATCTTCAAAAACATGAGATAAAGATGTGATCTTATCTTCTATCTCCTTTATTTTTAACTCAAAGTCCAAATAATTCATTTATATTCTCCTTGCGAACACATATCAATCTATAAAAATAGCTACATGATATTCTAATGTATTTTAGTAAAATAAAAAAGATAGCAATCAGTGATTTTGACAGTTTGTTATACTATATATTTATAATATAATTCATCAATAAAGATAAAACCTTAAAACACTGACCAATGCAAGACATATCTCACCATACTCCCATGATCCAGCAATATCTAAAAATCAAATCACAATATCAAAATATATTATTATTTTATCGTATGGGAGATTTTTATGAATTATTTTTTGATGATGCTAAAAAAGCTGCAGATCTACTAGGCATAACGCTTACAGCTCGCGGTAAATCTAATGGTGATCCAATCCCTATGGCAGGAGTACCATATCACGCAGCAGAAAATTATATTGCCAAACTCGTCAAAACAGGTCTATCAATAGCCATATGTGAACAAACTGGTGATCCTAGCTTATCAAAAGGGCCTGTAGAGAGAGAGGTTGTACGGATAATAACCCCAGCAACTGTTTCTGAAGAGGCATTTTTAGATACAAACCAAGACAGTATTTTACTATGTATATTTGCAAAAAAAGACAAATACCATCTAGCCTATACAAGCTATACCCAAGGTAAAATATTTTTACTAAAAACACTAGTTAATTTAGATGAATTAAAAAATGAGACTTTAAAATTAGCTCCTAAAGAAATTATCACAAACTCTCTAGAGCTAGCTGAAAAAATCTCACAAATTCCAACAAAAGTGCTAGAAGAATGGTATTTTAGTAGCTTTGAGGCTAAAAAACAAATCTCAAATTCTTTAGATAAAAATCTAGCCACAAATTTTATAAAAAACAATAAATCTGAACAAGTTATAGCGGTAGGTTCTATCTTGACTTATTTAGCAAACACTTTAAAAAATACCCCTCTGCACATCACAGACATTAATCTATATGAAAATGAGCAGACTCTTAGCGTTGATATTAATAGCCGTTCAAACCTTGAATTAGATAATAAATCTAAAAGCAGCCTACTTCATATAATTGATAAATGTAAAACAAATCTTGGCAGTCGCCTACTAAGAAGGTATTTCAAAAACCCAACAAAAGATTTAGCAAAAATATCTCAGCGCCATACCATTATAAACACATTTAAAAAAGAGCATCATTTTTTAAAGCTTCAGGAAGTTTTAAGTTACATCAATGATATTGAAAGAATCATTTCACGTGTTGCACTAGGAACTGTAAAACCTAAAGATTTAGTAGCTTTGAAGAACTCTTTTGAACAACTGCCTAAACTTAAAAGTCTCTTATCTGAAAGAAGCTGTGATAAAACACAATTGATCAATAAAGATATTCATGATCTCAGTGAACTAGTAGAGCTTTTAGCAAAGGCTGTTATTGATACCCCTCCAGCAACCATCCGTGATGGAGGAGTTATAAAAGAAGGTTATGATAAAGAACTAGATGAATTAAAAAATATCAAAAACAACTCTTATGACTTCTTAATAAAATTTGAGCAAAATCAAAAGCAGAAAACTGGCATAAATACATTAAAAGTTGGCTATAACCGTGTGCATGGATATTATATAGAATTATCCAAACAATACTCTAATCAAGTACCAGTTGAATATATTCGTCGCCAAACTTTAAAAGCTAGCGAACGTTATATTACCGAAGAACTTAAAAGCTTTGAAGATAAGATACTTTCATCCAAAGACAAAGCTTTGGCTAGAGAAAAACTTATTTATGAAGCTCTGTTAAAAGAGGTGCTACAATATTATAGTAAGATCCAACAAAGTGCAGAAAATATTGCTCAAATTGATGTTTTAGCTAATTTTGCTGAAAGAGCTATAAAATTAGGGCTTAGCCAACCTAGTTTTAACAAGCATAGCGAGCTTAGCTTGAAAAATGTTCGACACCTTGCTATTGAGCAAAATATTGATGAACCATTCATCCCTAATGATACAGCACTTACAAAGCATTCACATTCACTTGAAATAATTACAGGGCCAAATATGGGTGGCAAGTCCACATATATGCGTCAAGTGGCACAATTAATATTCTTGGCTCACCTGGGATCATTTGTTCCAGCAACTAAAGCAGAAATCTGTGACATAGATACTATTTACACTAGAATTGGTGCTTCTGATGATATTTCTAGTGGTCGATCAACATTTATGGTTGAAATGACTGAAACAGCTTACATACTAAATAATGCCACAGAAAAATCTCTAGTCATAATGGATGAAATAGGTCGAGGTACAAGTACTTTTGATGGCTTATCATTAGCTGAAGCTTGCGCTGAAAAATTTGCCAAAATTGGCGCTTTCACCCTTTTTGCAACCCATTACTTTGAGCTTACAGAGCTAATAAATAAATATCCTAATATAAAAAACATCCACTTTGAGGCAAAAGAATATAAAGATAATATCTATTTTATGCACAAAGCTATCAATGGGGCTGCAAAAAAATCATATGGAATCCAGGTTGCAAAACTTGCTGGCATACCTAAAGATGTCCTAAAATCTGCAAAACAAAACCTATGTAAACTTGAAAATAAGCAATCTATAATTGATGTACAAAATCAACAGCAAAATTCATTAAATCTACAAATAACAGAACAAAAAAACATCCACAAAGATATTATTGAAAAACTAAATATTGACAGTATCACACCAATTGAAGCCCTAAATATTCTTTATGATCTAAAAAAACTTTAATTTAGTTATATAAACCTCTTCAATTTGCTATAATTTTTCCAATATAATTCGATAAAAAGTCTAGGATACGCGCTATGCAAAATAATGAAAACCAACCGTCTTTTTTAATTCAAAAAGTCTATACAAAAGATGTTTCTTTAGAAACTATTAACTCTCCTACTTGTTTTAAAGACCAGTGGAATCCCAACTCAGATTTCAATATTGATATAAATACAAAAAAAATTGATGACAATAATTATGAACTTGATTTGACAGTTACAGTAACTACACAAAATAATGAAACAAATGTATATATAGTTGAAGCAACTCAATCTGGTATTTTTACAATAACTGATATGACCGATCAACAAATAGAATCGGTACTTAACACATATTGTGCAAACACCCTCTTCCCATATGCAAAAAGAACTATAGATTCATCTATAATGAAAGGTGGTTTTTTACCTCTAAATTTAGCACCAATTAATTTTGATGCTATATATATGCAAAAAAAAGCTCAGCAACCAGCTCACTAACTAAGAAACCTATCTATGTATAACACACCAAACAGTTTAATCAAGATCTTAGGATCAATAATGATTATTGTCGGTACCATGATTGGTGGCGGCATATTAGCTTTACCAATAATCACTGCAAAACTTGGGTTTGTAATTGGCTCTATACTTATACTACTTGTATGGAGTATTATGACTTACACTGCTATAGTCATATCTGATATCTCTTGTTCTATGCCTTATGGCAGTAGTTTTAAAACTATAGCTGAGAAATATCTAGGTAAAGCTGGAGGCATAATTGCTAGTATTGCATTTCTTGTGCTGATGTATTTTATAAGTACTGCCTACATCTCTGCTGCAGCTTCATCCTTAGCAACATCATTCCCTAATCTTGGTGAAAAAATTTCATCGCTGCTTTTTGTAATTGTTTTTGGAAGTATTGTAGTTTTAGGGACTAGATTTGTTGATTATGCTAATAGATTTTTTATAATCTCAAAAATATTAGTATTGGTAATTTTATGCATTGTTTTTAATAAATATATTGAAGCCAAAAATCTTTTTGTAGCACCTGTTGACTTAGGTATATCTTTAATAATAGCTATACCTGTTTTCACAACATCCTTTACATCACATATTATAGTGCCCGCTTTATCTGACTATCTTCATAAAAACACCAAAGATATGAAGAGAATTGTTATAATAGGTAGTGTTATTCCTCTTATCCTTTATATAATATGGATAGTCAGTATCTTAGGTATTTTACCATTACACGGCCCGATAAGCTTTATGGGCTCAATATTTAATCATATCCCTGTGGATAAGGCCAATATTGGTAATATCCTCACTACATTAGGTGATAAAATTAGAACTCCTACAACCGACATCATCCTTCATATTTTCACTTATGTTGCTATTATGACGTCTTTCCTAAGTGTAAATCTATCGCTATTTCATTTTAACTTAGACACCTATAAACTCAATAAAACTAAAAAAATTGTTGGATACTCTATAGCAACACTCTTAACTTTTGCTATACCTTTAATAATCAATCAACTTGATCCTAATATATTTATATATGCAATGACTTGCGTAGGTTTATCAATCGCCGTATTATTAATGATTATGCCTGCAATGATGGCTTTTAAAATGAATAAGTTAGGAGAAGATTTTAACTACAAAATATCTTCATACAAAAGTTTGTGGCTAATTTCTTTTGTTTCTGGTCTAATAGTTATAATGTGTGTTATAGCTTAATTCAAAATATGACCAACTATCAACATATCAACAATTTTTTAGATAACCTACTCTATCTCAAAAATTATTCAAGAGAGACCATAAATAATTATAAAAGAGATTTGTTACAATTAGCTAATTGTATTAACGATAAAGCAATTACTAAATTAAGCCATCAAGATATTTTAGGATGGATAAAAAAATTGCATGCTCAGGGTTCATCGCCCAAAACACTTCAGCGCAAACTTAGTTCTGCTAGGAGCTTTTTTAACTTTTTGATAAATAGTGAAATCATTACTGAAAACCCAGTAGGAAGTATAAAAGCTCCTAAAAGTGGTAAAAAACTCCCTAAGGCTATTAATATAGATGAACTAGCCTATCTATTAGAAATAAAACCTAGTAACGATATTGAAGCTAGAGATATTGCTAGTTTTGATCTTCTATATAGTTGTGGTATTCGACTTAATGAACTATCTTCAATCCATATTAAAGATATAAATTTTTCACAAAATAGTATTCGTGTAATTGGGAAAGGCAATAAAGAGCGTATCACTTACTTTGGACAAAAAACTCTCAATAATCTAAATAAGTGGATTAAGATTAGACATAGCCTCAACCCTCAGTGTGACTATCTCTTTATCTCTCGAGATGGCAACCATCTAACAAATAGATCAATCCAAAAACGTCTTGAAATATTCTCCCGAAAATATGCAACCAAACATATACACCCTCATATGTTAAGGCACTCATTTGCAAGTCATATGCTAGATTCATCAAAAGATTTATTAGCGGTAAAAGATTTGCTCGGACATGCAGATATTTCCAGTACACAAATCTATACTCACTTAAATTTTCAACAATTAGCTAGTGTTTTTGACAGTGCTCACCCAAGAGCTAAGAAAAAATAATGATTATAAATATCTCAAATCAGTCAACTCTGAAACATCTCCAAAGTATAACAAAAAATAATCAAAAATATAAAATATCTACTGAGGATAAATATCTTAGTTATGAAAATAATGTCTTAAAACTTTTTCATCAAAACAAAGAGTTATTTATTGATTTTAACAGTAATGAGATCTTAAATAGAATAAACCCAAAATCAAAGAAATGCAGTGTTGTCCAAGCAGTAGAAGGTCGCTCTAAAAATATACTATACATACTTGATACTACTGCAGGTCTTGGAAGAGACACTTTCACCTTAGCTGCTAAAGGCCATAAATTAATATCTATAGAAAAAGATACATACATATTTTTACTACTTACTGATGCATTAAATAGAGCTAAAGGAATAGAAGGCTTAAGTGCTATTGCAAATAGAATAACACTATTAAATACTGATAGTAATGATTTTATAAAAGCTAACAATACAATTTTTGACTGTGTGTATATAGACCCAATGTTTCCTATTCGACGTAAAAGTGCTAAAGTTAAACAAGGAATGCAAGTTCTACATCAAATCGCTTTTAACAATGAACAATCAAATAATGATCTACTTAAAAATATCATCCACTCAAAAATGACCAAAAAAGCAATAGTTAAAAGACCTATAAATGCAGAGTCATTACATGAGAAAAAACCATCTTCTCAACTAAAGGGTAAGACTAATAGATTTGACATTTATAGTTTATAAAGTAAGGCTAAATATTTCTTTTTACTTTGGTATAAGCCATAACAGTAAGAATACCCGCAATAAATAAAAATACTGCTGAAATCCAATAGTAAGGAATAAAATCTCTAATATACTGAGGCGAATTCGCCATAGCCATCGCTGAGCTTGCATAATTTACAGCATAGCTGATAAATACTACAGCTAGAGGAATCAACCCTATATAGAGCCTGAAAACAACAAATATACTTCCTACTACAAACAGCATATAGCATAGATATTCAAATCCAAATAGAATAGTGTAATCTATAACAGCAGGGTTAATATATTTATACATTAATCCAATCCATATAGCTAAAATCACTAAACAAGATACTAAGCTAAATAAGCATCTATTTTTTGTAAAACCCGTATAAAAAGGAGTTCTAAACCAAACTAATGTAGCTAATAAGGATGTCAGCATTTGAGCAGATAGATATAGTTAATCTGATAATATTGTGCTAAAGACGTGAGTAATAGCATCAGATAAATTATCAAAAGAATTATTTACTTTTCTTAAAATTCTTTTAAAATTGGCCCAAATTTTTTCTATAGGATTTAAATCAGGAGAATAAGCAGGAAGGTATAGTATCTGTATATCAAACTTCTCTGCTATTTTAGCCAATTTAGGAGACTTATGAAAACTAGCATTATCCATAACAACAGTAGTCTTTGGAATTAACTCAGGACATAAATGCTTTTCAAACCACTGATTAAAAATTTGAGTATCTGTATATCCAGTATACTCTAGCGGTGCTATAATCTTCTTTTCTAAATAGTTATAACCAGCAACTATACTTTTTCTCTGAGTTTGATAAGCAATAACTTCACCATAGCTAGGTTTACCAACAAGAGACCATCCTCTTAGTACAGACTGTTTATTATCCATACCCATTTCATCTAAATATACAAGTTTGTTAGGTTCAATAGTCTCAACAACCTCTATAAAACTTTGCCTATCTTGTTCTTTTCTTTGCTTATATTTAGGTGTCTTTTTTTAAAACTAAAACCAAGTCTGGTAAGACAATCATAAAATGTGCTTCTAGGTATTTCAGGAGCTAATGCTTCTCTAATATCTAAAGCCATTGCATCTGGATATGTTCTTAAGTAGCTTTCTATCGCTTCCTTATCTGTAAAGGTTGCTACTCTACCGCAACCCAAGCCTTGCTTAGATTTATAATCACCAGTTGTCTCGTATAAGTTTATCCAAGATCTAGTAGTACGGATATCTATATTAAAAAAATTACTTAGCTCTTTGTCTGTTAGGCCTTCTTTATATTTAGTTATTACGATATCTCTGAAATCTTGGCTATATGATGACATTTTTTCTAAATATTATAACATTATTGTCAAATAACTATCGGATTAACTATACTAGAGGTACATTATTTTTTAAGATGAATACTCAAAAGGTAAAATCAACTCAACTAGCCTTTTGATTATAATTAATATTATATATACTGGAGTATATACAACATCACAACAGTTAAAGTATAATGTCAAAATTTAACAAATTCTTATTAAATACTATAATCTGTATATTTTCAACAGTAACATTTATGGAAGCTGCTGAGACTCAAGTTTACTCATGGCGCTCAGAAAATGGTAGTACTGTATTATCTGAAAAAAAACCTAGTGATGATATTGAATATAAAATTATTGAAGTACGAAATCCAACAGTTGTAGATACTAAGAACCCTCAAGACGCTGAGAGTGACAATTCTGTAGAAATTGGTCAATCTGATGTTAAAAAGCTAGCAGATTCACAATTAGCAGAAAAAAATAAAGATGCTCTCAAAGAAGGAAACGAAATGGTATTTAGTGTAAAAATAATCAGTCCCAGCACTGGTGCAAACATTTTCACCAAAGAGCAAGAATTGCCTATTATTACAAACCCAACGATTCCAAAAAATGACAGCCCAACCTTTATAATAAATGGCTCTAGCATACCAGCATCATATAGCGACACAGAGAAAACCTGGGTTATAGCTAGACCAACACCTGGAGAAAGTAAACTTACTATCTCGGGAAAAACTGCTGATGGTAATGATATAGAATCAACTAATATAGTAACTTTTAATGCAAGGAGCGGATGGTTACAACAATTAAAAAATACTGGTAACTACCACCCAATTAAAAGCTCTTCTTAATCTTTATTATTCCAATTTACTTCTATGAATTTTTCTGAATGTTTTTTCTGAAGATGTCCTAAATTGGGACATTTTGAGGTATGTATAACTACTCCTTTAGTAACACTCATATAGCCCTGTATCTCATCAGATGGAGTTGGGTGGCAACATTTTGCTAATTCATATTTCATTCCATCAAAACCAGAAACCAAAACTTTGATATTCTTAGGTTTAGCTATATTATTGGGAACTACTCGAGACTTTTTCTTTATTAAATTTTCTTCTGCTGAATAGGTATCAATTATATGATTAATAATACTATTAACTCTTACTGTGCCTTTCTCTACAGAAGCAAATAAGCTATCGCTACTTTTCATATTAAACTTTGAGGCAACTTCTACAAAATCTACTTCTTTAAGATCAAAACCTCTGAGCTCTTTAAAAAGTCTATCCTTACCAAGAATAATATTATCTTCTTTATTTTGCTCATTAAACCACTTAGTGACACGTGAACGATTACGTGCAGAAGACAAATATCCTAAACTCTCTGATGCCCAATCTTTACTAGGATTAGGCTCTTTATGTGTTAGGATCTCAACTCTATCTCCTGTGATAAGCTTAGTTGTTAAAGGCACTATTTTATTATTTACCTTAGCACCTTTAGTACGATGACCAACCATTGTATGAACTGCATAAGCAAAATCAAGAACGGTTGAGCCTTCTGATAAATCTACTAACTCATTAGCAGGGGTGAATATATAAAGCTTTTTGTTTAATTCTTTAGTGATTTCACTATCATCATCATTAATCTCCCTCTCCCACTCAAGAAGTGATCTCAACCATGCAACTCTAGCCTCATACGAAGCATCAAATTTAACTCCTTCTTTATATCTCCAATGTGCAGCAAAGCCTGATTCTGACTCTTCATGCATTTGATGCGTTCTAATCTGTACTTCTATATTATGTTGACCTGTACTAACAACAGTATGTATAGACTTATAGCCGTTAGATTTAGGGTTTACAATATAATCACTAAACTCTTCAGGAATTGGAGAATATAAGTTATTAATCTCAGCAAGAACTTTATAACATTCATCAACATTATTTGTAATAACTCTAACTGCTGTAATGTCATATAAATCATCAAGATCATTATAACCTTTATTTTTGAATTTCTTGTAGATACTATATATATGCTTAACTCTACCCTGAATCCCAGCATCTAAATCATATTTTTTTAAAATTAGTTTTAACTGCTCAATCACGCTATTTAAAAAATCTTCGCGCTGCTTACGAGTAGCTCCCAAACTTTTTGCAATTTTTTTATACTCACTTTGTTCTAAAAAGAAAAAAGCTCTATCTTCCAACTCCCACTTCACAACTCCCAGACCAAGCCTGTTTGCCAAAGGAGCATATATATCTAAAGTTTCTCTAGCTATGATTTGCTGAGTATCACTATTTAATGATACTAAATGTCTAATTGTGCATAACTTATCAACAATCTTAACAAGCACAATCCTAACATCTTCAATAATTGTTAAAAGCATTTTTCTAAACGTATCAATCTGCTCCGAAGATATATTATCAGAACGATACATCCTAATAGCAGACATCTTGCGTGTGCCTTGTAAGATTTTAACGACTGTATGATTAGTTGCTAGCTCTACTTCTTCATCAGAGACATCTCCGAAACTATATAGTTCATAGAGTATACCTGCAGATACTGATTCCTCATCCGCTCGAATCTTAAAAAGAACATATGCCATTTCTATTGCATACAAAAGTGAACTAATCCCCGTAGGGTGTCGGGCAGATACAGCACTTTTACTTTTTAGAAGCTCTAATGCTGAATTAATAATTTCAAATTTATCATCGGCATAAAAACTTCTCAGCTCAGATATTAAAAGCTCATCTCTTATCTGACCATCACTACCTAAAAGTTTAGAGTCAATAACTTGCATAAATACCCACTTTTTTATAAAAAACAAAGCTAGTCTATAAGCCGGGTTCTGTAATAGACAATCATTTATCTAGGCCTACTGTCACCAGCAGGCTCAAGCGACCTACCCTGCTACAGTGCGAGCAACACATATACGTAGCGCTATTTGGTCTTGCTTTAGATGGGGTTTACAATGCCATTGAATGTTACCACCAATGCGGTGTGCTCTTACCACACCTTTTCACCCTTACCTTAAAAAAATTAAGGCGGTATATTTTCTGCTGCACTTTCCGTAGGCTCACGCCCCCCAGACGTTATCTGGCATCTTGCTCTATAAAGCCCGGACTTTCCTCACTTTTTAATAAAAAAAGCGCGATTGCCCGACTAGCTTTGTATTTATTAGCTTTCTCTTATCTTAGCTAATTCAATAGTATTGTTAGATTTTACCGAATTATATTCTTCCTGCAAAGCAGATATTTTAACATTATACTTTTTTTTCATTTTAATAACTTCAGATTCAAGCTCCATCCGATCATTATTAAGTTTGAGACGATATTCATTATACTCTTCCTGCAGACTTATTCTATCATATTTAACTGCTTGAATAAGTTTAAATAATTCCACCATTTCTTCAGAAAACTGTTTAAGTTTATCTACAGCAAAATCCTCAACCACAGGGATATTTTTATGCCTATTATTTGCAAACTTATTGTTCGTATGAGGTCTTTTTTTAATATCAAAAGTAGGTTTTTTCATAGAAATAATTAAAAAATTCGAAAGTTAAAGAAATTATATATAAGGTAATCTACCAAAGCTTACCAGTAATTGCAATACAATAATACCTACTCCACTTAACAATATTAATAACAAGTATAATTTACTTAAAATATTATTTGTGTTTCCTTTTGATCTCACCACCCAAACCATCATCGCTGGTTGAATAATTAGTAGCACTGCCACAAAAATACTTACGTAGCCTAATGCTGCTATAAAACTATTAACAAAATAAATAGCAAATATCGTAGGAGGTACAAGTGTTATAAAAATGGTAAGAAATTTTTTTGATTTTTTTGTTACATCTAAATTATATAAATCTCTATTAAATGAGAATAGTGCTAAAGCCACCCCTAAAAAAGATGTAATAATAGCAAAATTCTCAAAGAGCCTTATAAACATCCGTGGAGTATGTTGCCCAAGCCCTACATATGCATCTGCTAAATTTTTACCACTATTATTAAGATCTATAAAACCATTATTACCATACAAATCAATAGTTCCAAGTGTTGCAACAATCCATATCAAGTATACAAGTAAAGGAATCAAAGCTCCCATATCAACAGTTTTTTTAATACCTTGTCATTCTCAAAATAATTTCTAATAGATGGTATAACAATATGAAAACCAAACGATGTCACTAAAATAGGAATAGCAAACCACACATATCTGACACCCAAAGCCTGACTTGTTAGAAACGTTAACTCAATTTGCGGCACAACAAAAACTATAAATAAAATAAAAGCTATTATTTTTAAACTCAAAAAAAGTTCATTTATACTAAAAACCACCTTTATTCCCTTATAAATAAAAAAACCAAACACAAAACAAAATATAAATTTAGCTAAGCTATTATTTTCAATACCACACCATCCAAAAATATATGTACCAAAAAGCTGCCCGCCCATAAATATATAAGCAGTCAACAAAGAATATAACAATAATAAATAAAACAGTAAATTCAATGACTTGCCTAGCTTACCTAAGATATTATACGCTATGGAATCCATATCTGTACCTAATGGCTGAGACACATTTACTTCGACTATAAGTAAAGCGGTTGCATACATTAATATCCAAACTAAAAACAATACCGCTACTGCATAATTAAATCCCACTGCTGCTACTGCAAAAGGTATACCTAACATCCCAGCACCTATAGCAGTTCCAGCAATAATCGCTATTGCACCTATTTGCTTTACAATCGATACTTCTTTCATCAATTATCTTTACCAAAATTTAATTCAAAGAACACCAAATTATACCAATATTGTTTATTTAATGTAACTAACCAATAAATAGAAATATTTTACTCTTACCCAATCTTCTTGAAATTATTACTAAACATCTGCAGAATGGTATATATACAAATTTCATGAAAATTCAAAACAAAGCTATATTAGCTTTATTTATAGTTGCTATATTATGGGGGGTAACATTTCCATTAATAAAAATATCTTTAACATATATTTCACCAGGATTGTTTGTTGCAATTAGACTTGGGCTGTCTTTATTATTGTTTTTACCGATAATTATAAAATCAACTTTCAAGCATAAGGGTTATCTTCTTAAAGTAGGAGCTATTTTTGGTTCATTAGAAGGATTAAGCTTTTATTTTCAAACACATGGACTATATACAGTTTCATCTAGCGAATCTGCTTTTTTAACAGCTTTAAGTGTCGTTATGATTCCATTTATAGGTAGTGTTTTTAAAATTGACCGTTTAACCATATATGGAATAATCGCATCTGGCATATCTCTACTAGGCATATACGCCTTATCAGGCGCCAGCTTTGATAACTTTACAACAGGGTATCTCTGGTCAATTCTATGCGCTTTAGCCTATGCGCTCTCAGTAGTATACTTAAGCTATGAAACTAGAAAAGATAATCGTAGCGAAGCTTTCAAAGATCTGCGTTTATTAATAATGCTACAAATAGCTTTTGGTATTCCATTACCATTAATATCTGATATTCCATTTATGTACTTCCACTTTGATTATGTATTAATAATCTCAATATTCTTCTGCTCTATTACAACTATAATATGCTACTACCTACAAAACACATATCAAAAATATTTAACAATGTCTCAGGTTGCTGTAATCTTCTCTTTTGAACCTATTTTTGCAACAATATTTGGAAGAATAATTAATAATGAGGAAATCTATATTTCAACCATAATCGGTGGCTTATTGATACTAATGAGTTATTTTATAATTGAAATTGGAAATAAGAAAAGACAAAATAAAAATATTTAAGTTCTTGGATCAAAATCCATTTTTTGTTGCATCTGCTTATAAATTTCTTTTTTCTCATCAGTATCTGCTAAAGGCAGCTTAACATCATAAACTATATAAAAATCTCCATCTCCAAGACCTTTGCCTTTAATTCTCATTTTACGCCCTGATTGACTTCCCTCTGGTACTTTCATTTTTTTCTTACCAAATGGTGTTTCTATTTCTAAAGTTGTGCCTAAAGCTGCTTCCCATGGAGCTATATTTATATGCTCATAAATATCATTACCTTCGACTTTATAATTATTGTGATTTATCACTTCTATCTTAATATATAAATCACCAGCAGGAGCATTTGCTCCAACCCCAGCAGCTCCTTTGCCCTTTACTCTAAGTTTTTTGTTATTACCCATCGCTGGAGGTATCTTCACATCAACAGTATTTCGTTGCATACTTGGCATACCGCTCACATTCTCATCTTGATAATTATAAGAAACTGTACGTTTACCTCCTTTTATAGCATCCTCAACTGTTAGACGTAACGATATATTTATATCCTCCCCTTTTCTAGCTCTTGGTTGAGCTCTACCAAAACCTTGAGAACTTCCACCACCAAATAAATCTCCAAAGACATCGCCTAAATCCTCGAAATTAAAACTTTGTGAGTTTCCAGAAGAGAAACCTCCTTGCTTACCACCAAAGCCTCCCTGCTGAACTTTGTCCCAGTTTTCACCATAATTATCATAAAGTGCTCTTTTTTCTTTATCTCCCAAGACATCATAGGCAGTTTGGATTTCCTTAAATTTATCCTCAGCGCCCTTATCTTTATTAACATCCGGATGATATTTTTTAGCTAATCTTCTATATGCTTTTTTTAAATCTGCTTCCGAGGCATCTCTTGCGACCCCTAACAAAGAATAATAATCTGCCATTTAATAAACTCCTAAACTCTTTTATGCAAGACATCTTTTTCTAAAAAAATGCTCTTATCTAATCTTTATATTTACTAATCTTTGAATATAAGGTCTATTTAAATAAAAACAAGTAATATTAGAAATATCCCCACAAATTATAACACTCTGGCCATTTAGATATCGTAATAATAATATTTCCACAACTTTTGATAAAAAGTCAGAAGAATATCCCTGACAAATATTTTCTTAAAAAAGAAAATACTCACAACTGAAATAGTTATTCACGTAGAATATTTACTTTACTGCTTTTACATATATAAAACCCGCAAAGAGCGCCCATAAATAATTAAATACAATATTCATGACAAACACTTGGGTTTCAACATTAGAAGCGAAAAAACCCTGACCAGAAAGTGGCATTTTAACTAAAAAATTAAAAAATATAACTGCCAAACCTATTATTGAGCTCTTAACAAAAATATTTTTTGATAATGGAAGTGCAAAAAGTATTGCCCATACCCCACCCCATATCATTAATCGATATAAACTATATTTAAATGCATCGTTCAACTCCATACCATGTTGCATCGCAAGGCTAAAAATAAAGCATAATATTCCAGCACTAATCAAACCTCCCACAAACCCTACAAATACATTATTTAATATATTTCTCATTATTCCTACTCCTTTGTTACCTCAAAAATATAAAACTCATAACAACGATAAATAGTTGTCCACAAAACTAGCACTATATAAACTAAGCCTAACAAAAACACACTGCTAGGAAAAATAATCATAATAATAAAAAATATAAATGTTTCTGCTCTTTCAATCAACCCAGGACTATAATAAAAACTTTTTTGTGAAACATTCTCACTAAACATCCCAACCAGCAAAAAACTATACATACAAAAAGATATTGTAGTGATAATAAAAAAAGCAATCCAAAGATTCTCTAAAGGTTGACTAATAAATATAGCAACAATAATAAAAATCTCAACAAGCCTATCTGATAGAATATCTAATAATGTGCCAAATTTTGACGCTGATTTTTGTAGCCTGGCAATTGTGCCATCAAGGATATCCAAATATCCTGATACGAGTAACAAGCTAATACATAAATATTTATCCACAAACAATAATAAAGCACTTAATAATCCCATTACAAGAGCAATTATAGTTACTGTATTAGGCTTAATTCTACTTACTAACTTTTTTGCTATAGCATCTATAAAAATCTTTTGAAATATAGGTCTTATTTTTTGCTCTATCACAGTTTCTTACCAGATATTTTCATTAAAAATGAAACTATTTTTTTAACTTTATCACTATATAAGGTCGGGGTAAAATAATTACCTGCTAATCTTTTATTTAACTCACTTAAAGTTGGATACGCGACAATATGCGATGCCATATTTTTAATTTTTAATTTATTTTTTATAGCAATTGTCCATTGTGTTACTAGCTCACTTGCATTTTCTCCAACTATAGTTACCCCTAAAACATAACCTCTCTTACTTATAGCAACCTTAACTAGCCCATCAGTAACTAAACCTGCTTGTGCTCTATCATTATCTTTATATGAAATTTTAAATATTTTTGCTCCTTGCTCCTCTGCTTGAGATAAGCTTTGGCCAACATGAGCAACCTCGGGAGTTGTATATATAGACCATGGCAGAGCAGTATAATCAGTTTTGGTAGGTAATTTAAATAAAACATTCTGTATAACAACTCCTGCATGATACCCTGCAACATGTGTAAATTGATACCCCCCTATAACATCACCTATAGCATATATATTTTTATAATTTGTTCTCAACCTATTATCAACACTTATACCTTTAGATATATGTTTAATCCCTGATTTTTCTAGATTTAATTTTTCTAGATTTGGCTGTCGCCCTGCAGCAACTAGTAGATGTGAACCATCATATATACTTTTATCGCAATGGATACTTATTTTTTCATTTTGTTCTACATATTGAATACTTGCTTTTGTGACTATACTAATGCCTAAACTAACTAGTTTTTTTAAAACAACTTCTCTGCACTCATTGTCTAACATTCCTAAAACAACATCAGAAGCCTCAAAAATAGTTACCTGAGAGCCAAGTAAAGCATATGCCTCAGCAAGCTCCACCCCTATAGGGCCCCCTCCGACTATCATCAATTGCTTAGGTAACTCTTCTAAATCAAAGATTGTTTCATTAGTTAGATATTTTACTTTATCAAGGCCTTTTATATTTGGTATACTTGCCCTAGACCCTGTGGCTATGACTATATATTTAGCCCTAATAATATTATCACCAGCTTTCACTGTATGCTTATCTACTACTTCAGCATATTCTTTGATAACATTTACTCCCAGCTCCTCAAAGCGTTCAACCGAATCGTGAGGCTCGATCTTTGCTATAACATTTTTAACATGCTGCTGTACTTTTTTATAATCAATATCTATATCATTAATATTAATTCCAAATTTTTTAGCCTTACTTGTATGGGCTATAAGTCTAGAGGCTTCTATGATAGCTTTAGATGGCACACATCCATAATTAAGGCAATCACCACCCATCTTACCACCCTCGCATAGGACAACTTTTGCTCCCATTTGTACAGCCGCAGCTGCTACAGATAGTCCTCCTGATCCTGCTCCAATAATACAAATATCTGTTTTAATCATAATTAGTTACCCTTTTTTTCCTAATTTTTTTAAGAAGAATCGGTACCATTGATAATACCGCTAAAGCTATGATTGGTAAAATAAACTGTGGCTCTAAAATAATGCCCAAATCAATATTATCCCCTTTTTGAATGACATAGCCTAAGCTAGTACCCACCCATACATAGACAAAACTACCAGGAATAATCCCAAAAAGCGTTGCCCAGAAAAAGTCCCTAAATTTAACTCCAATCATTCCTGCTACTATATTTATTACAAAAAAAGGAAATATCGGTATTAATCGAAGTACCATCAAATAATTAAAGGCAGCTTTTTCAAAACCTAAACGCATTTTTTCAATACTTCCTTTAGCTTTGCTTCGCAATATATTTCCTAAAGCAGTTTTTACAGCAAAAAAAACTATACTTGCCCCAATAGTTGCTGAGATAACCACGACTATTGTTCCTAATAGCAAACCAAATAATAAGCCTCCAAGCAAAGTCATTACAACAGCTCCAGGTATCGAAAAAGCTACTACAATAATATAAGCCAGAGAAAACACAAAGACACTAATAAAAAAATATTGATTAGCGAAATTAATAATATTTTCATAATTATTTTTAAGTGCATCTAAAGATAAATATTGCTGACCACCTAAACTAAAAAAAAACACTATTCCTAATATTAAAATTACTATTGGTAAAAATTTATAAAACTTACTATTATTCATTATCTAAGCTATTATCTAAATCATATATAAAATACATAATATACATATGTTAAAAGAAACGCATCAAATTTATTTAACATCCATAAACAAAAATAACCAAAAAAATGTATTCTACGCTCAAGAGATATGCAGCCCGCTAGGGTCTTTAATAGCTATTGCTGATAGTAATTATCTATACGCTTGTCTTTTTATAAATGACTCAAACTCAAAATCCATTGAAAAATTATTAGAAATTTACTCTGCAAAAATAGTTTTTAGTGATAATCAAATCACAAAGCAAGTTGCAATAGAGCTAAATTCTTATTTTGGAAAAAAGCTAAAAAAATTTTCTACTCCTTTGAAACTCACAGGTACCAACTTTCAAAAACAAGTTTGGCAAGAATTACTAAAAATCCCTTATGGGAAAACTATCAGTTATTTAGACGAAGCAATAAAAATTGGTAAACCAACTGCTTTTAGAGCCGTAGCAAATGCAAATGGTAAAAACTTTTTCCCAATAATTATACCCTGTCATCGAGTGATTAATTCTAATGGTAAATTAGGAGGGTATACAGGAGGATTAGATAAAAAAGAATTCCTTCTTAATCTAGAAAATTCTATTTCTATATAACCAAATCCATATAAGAGGTATCGCAACAATTATAATATCAGCAATCACCAAGATCATAGCATATTGAAACACATCTTTTACATGCGAAAAAGTAGGTGGAAATAAACCGAGTATAAAACCTAATCCACACATAAATATTGCTACTATAGACATACTTACAAGTAACCAGTTAGAATTCCTTTTCCCGACATAAAATACTCTATAAGCATTTGGTTGGATAAATCTAAGTCTAATAGCAGATACAAATACCATTACCCACATTATCACCGTAAACTGCGATGTAATTGCAACCAGCAAAGCAAATGCTGCATATACCGATGGCATTATTAGGAAAACAGAAGATAGTACAACTACAATCAGTATTTGTATAACAAGCATATTTACAGGCATACCAAACTTATTTTTACCTGCCATAAGTTTGGGGAAAAACTCTTGCTCTGCTGCTGTTTGCATACCTCTAGCTGGGCCCAAAATCCATGTACTTAACGCTGCTAACATGCCTATACTTACCATAATGACAATCAACGACTTAAAGCTACCAAGACCTACTAGGTTTAAAACTTGAGAAATCCCCTGTATTAAACCATTTAAAACATTAACATCCTTAACTGGGATAATAATTGTTAACCCTACCGTAGTAAGTATTGTCAATGATACAATTATCAAAGTAGCTATTAATATTGATTTAGGAATATTTTTTTTAGGATTTTCAATATTTGTCATGTGAAATGCTACTGATTGAATACCTGAATATGAAGATAGTGTTTTAACCAAAAGAGCATATGTTCCTAAAGAAAAAGCTGGCATAAGATCACTTATCCCATGATATTCAAGGTTACTCTGACCACTTACTATAAAATAAATAGCTCCCGAAACCAATAACACTCCAGGGAATATCATTCCAAATATTGCACCTATTATATTGAGAATTACAATTTTTCTCAATGGTAAGCAGTTAAATAAACTAATTGCTATAAATGTGATCACCATTATTAACCAAAAAAATATACTGGTATGTGTGTTTTCAGCAAATCCACGAAAACCTATATAAGAAACTGTAGCAATCAAAGCTGTAATAGAGCTAGGGAAGCTCACTACATTATTAAACCATTCTAACCACATTGCGAGCACTCCAGCTTTTTCTCCTAATCCTGCCTTTACCCAGCTAAAGACACCTCCATTATTGTGGGTAATCATACTGCTTAATTCAGCACAAATTAGTGATGTTGGTAATAAAAAGGTTATTGCAGCAATTAAATAAAAAAATATGCTCTGTAGACCAATTGTTGCCATATAAGCTATTGAACTTAAACTTATTATTGCAGAGATATTTAGCATCGTTAATGATAATGTTGAAATTCGCTTATTTGATAAACTCATAATAATCCTTATAATCTAATATTTAGTCTTAGATTCACTAATTGGCTAAAACCTTACCATATTTTATGGCTCACTTATTATTTTTTGATTATAATTTTCAAACATTTAACTTGAGCATCAATATTTTGTGATATTTAGATAATATCCATAATTCCTTCTTGATCCAACTAGTCTGGACTTAGTTTATAAAATATTTTATGTACTAAATTGAATTATAGGATTTTTAATATGGTGAAATTATTATAAAATAATAAAAATTAAATCAAGATAGTTGTAAACTAACTAACTTAGATGCAGAATTACGCACATAGAATATTTTATTAAACTTGACCCACATATTAGTTAGATGTGGTTTTTTATATAAAAAAATATTCTTATAAAATTTACAACTCAAAGGAGAAGCACAAATGAATGCACAAGAATATATAGATAATATAGTCACAGAAGTTGAAAAGAAAAATGCTCATCAACAAGAGTTTATTCAAGCTGTAAAAGAAGTTTTTTCTACACTAAAACCTGCACTAGAACAAAATCCTAAATATATTGAAGAAAATATTTTAGCTAGAATAGTTGAGCCTGAGAGAGGGATTACATTTAGGGTAACTTGGACAGACAGACATGGTAAAGTACAGGTTAACCGCGGCTATAGATATCAATTTAATGGTGCAATTGGACCATTTAAAGGTGGTATTAGATTCCACCCTAGTGTTTACTCAGGCATCGTAAAATTCCTAGGTTTTGAGCAAGTTTTTAAAAACAGCTTAACTACTCTGCCTATGGGTGGTGCTAAAGGCGGATCTGATTTTGATCCGCGTGATAAGACAGAAACAGAGATTATGGATTTCTGTGAGAGCTTCATTACTGAACTTCAAAGACATATTGGCCCAGACATAGATGTACCTGCTGGTGATATTGGTGTAGGTGGTAGAGAAATTGGCTATATGTATGGTCAATACAGACGTATCAAAGGTGTTTTTGAAAATGGTGTACTAACAGGTAAACCTCTAGAATCTGGTGGTAGCTTGATTCGTCCAGAAGCAACTGGTTATGGTGCTGTATTCTTTTTAGATGAAATGCTAAAATATGACAACGATTCTCTTAAAGGCAAAAAAGTAGTGATATCGGGTTATGGTAATGTTGCATGGGGTGTATGTAAAAAAGTCGCTGAATTAGGTGGCAAAGTTGTAACTATTTCTGGTTCAAGAGGTTTTGTCCATGACCCTGAAGGTGTTACAACTGATGATAAAATTGAATTTTTATTAAAAATCCGTGCTGGTGAAAAAACTATGCAAGATTATGCTACTGAGTTTGGTGCTACATATCATGCTGGTGAAAAACCTTGGGGCATCAAAGCTGATATCGCTATACCTTCTGCTACGCAAAATGAAATATGTGAGAAAGAAGCTAAGCAATTAATAAATAATGGTATTAAATATATTGTTGAAGCATCTAATATGCCTGTTACAAATGAGGCTATTGCATTACTACAAAAAGAAGGTGTCATCTTAGCACCTGGCAAAGCTTCAAACGCAGGTGGTGTTGCAGCCTCTGGTCTAGAGATGTCTCAAAACTCTACTAGGCTAGCTTGGTCAGCAGATGAAGTCGAGTCTAGACTACGTGAAATTATGTCAAATATTTTCCGTGCTTGTGTAAATGCAAGTGAAAAGTATGGTTGTGGTTACAACCTTGTAGCTGGAGCTAACCTTGCTGGTTTTGAAAAAGTTGCAAATGCAATGATTCAACAAGGTAGACACTAATCACTAATAATAAAGTTAGTATTTCTAAACAAATTCCCTACATACTAAATTTCTGCTAGAATCATCATTCTAAGAAATATCCTTTTTTAAAATAAATGACTAATAAACTAAATATCCCTTATCAAAATAGAATAAGAATGTTTGTATTACTCTGCTTTCCTATTCTCATGGGTATGAGTATTGACCTATTTGCACCATCATTGCCAGGAATAAGTTCTTCCTTAAACATTACAGCATCTATTGCAAAAATGGTTATTTCAATATATTTGATTGGCTATGCTTTAGGAAATCTAGTGATCGGCGTTATAACTGACTCCATAGGTCGTAAAATACTGCTACGAACATCTTGTGTTCTTTTTGTTATTGTGAGTATTTTTCCAACTTTGATACCAAATGAACATATACTCTTAACTTCAAGGTTTTCTCAAGGTTTTCTTATGGGTTCTATAGGCGTTCTTAATCGAGGTACTTTCTCAGATTTACTACCTCCTGAAAAACTCTTAAAATTAGGCCCTACAATAGGTTTTTTATGGGGTTTAGGCCCGATTGCTGGCCCAATAATCGGTGGGTTTTTACAAGAGTTATTTGGCTGGAAAGCTGGATTTATTTTCTTTAGTATAATTGTCGGTTTACTTACTATACTAATATTTATCTATTTCCCAGAAACAATTGAAAAAAAATCAAAACTAAGCATCTCTAAAATAAGAAAAGATATAACTGAAGTTTTAAAGCATAAAGAATTTATGTGCTTAAGTATTGGGATGGGAATCACCTACTCCCTTATCATAAGTTTCAATACTCTTGGGCCATTCTTAATCCAAGATATGATGGGGTATTCTGCTGCTTACTTTGGAAAGTTAGCAATTTTTTTAGGATTCGCTTTTTTACCTGCTCCAATAATTGGACGTAAATTAATTGATCACTACTCTGTTGGTAGAATATTTTTTGTTGTCATACACGCTTTTACATTATTAATACTAATATTATTTGCACTAAGCTTTACTATGCAGACTAGCATAAGCCTACTTATTATAACTACAATGATTATTTATTTCATGTGCGGTTCAATATTTCCTCTTTCTATGGGCAAAGGTATCTCGATGTTTAGACATATATCAGGTACGGCTGCTGCAATCATGTATTTTATTAATGTTTCAATCACAAGCCTTGTATCTTTTATTCAAAGCTTTTTACATGCTCACACTATCACAAATATTATCGCAATCTATATAGTTTTATTGTTTATCGTGATTGCGCTATACTGGTATAAATTAAAAGAACTTTGATGCTTTCTATTAGATATAAATATGTCAAATAAAAATTATGATGTAATAATAATTGGTGCTGGTGCTGCTGGACTTATGTGTGCTATAGAAGCAGCTAAAAGAAACCGTAGTGTAATAATTCTCGATCATGCTAATAAAATTGGCAAGAAAATTCTAATGTCAGGAGGTGGACGCTGTAATTTTACAAATTATAATATCTCTAATGATAAATATTTAGCAGATAATTCACACTTCATTAAATCAGCAATGTCACGCTACACTCAGTGGGATTTCATCAGTTTAGTAAATGAATATAGCATTCCTTATCATGAAAAAACTCTTGGTCAACTTTTTTGTGATAATAAAGCTAAAGATATTGTAAATATGCTTTTATCAGAATGTGAAAAATATAATGCTAAAATTCAGCTTCATGCTGATATAAATAAAGTTTACAAAAAAGATCATAGCTTCCATATCCATTCAAACGATCATATTTACGAATGTAAGTCATTAATAATAGCAACTGGAGGACTATCTATACCTACAATGGGCGCTACTGGTTTTGGCTACAAACTAGCCAAACAATTTGGCTTAAAAGTCAACTCACAAACAGCTGGTCTTGTACCTTTTATATTTAAAGAATGTGATAAAAACAAATATTCACCTCTTAGTGGAATATCAATATTCTGCAAAGTCTCTAATGATAAGATTGATTTTAATGAAAATATTCTTTTTACTCATAAAGGATTAAGCGGCCCAGCTATTTTACAAATATCATCATATTGGCAAGCTGGTGAAAAAATAAATATAAATCTTTGCCCCACTCAGGATATTAAAGAACTACTTACTAACAAAAAACAATCCGGATTAAAATCATCACTTAAAAATACTCTAAGCGAAATTTTTCCAAAAAACTTTATTATCACATTTTTTGAAATAGCACTTTACGATAAAAGAGTTTGTGATCTAAATCTTAATGAAATAGATATTATTTCTAACAATATTCATAACTGGGAAATATATCCACAGAGCACAGAAGGATATCGTACTGCTGAAGTTACACTTGGTGGTATAAGTTGTAATGAGCTATCATCAAAGACTATGGAAACAAACAAAATTAAAGGTCTCTTTTTTATTGGTGAGGTAATAGATGTGACCGGTTGGCTTGGGGGTTATAACTTTCAATGGGCATGGGCTTCTGGATGGGCAGCTGGGCAAGTTGTATAATCATAAAAGCTAATATATAATTATAGGATTGATACCTCTAATTTCTACCTTACAGTATGAGAATTCCCACTACAAAAGAGCTGATTATGAAAAAGGCTATTCTAAAAGCTATAGAAGATGGTAATAGTCCTGCTAAATTAGCTCCTGACTTTGGAGTATCTAAAAGTACAATATATAAATATCGTAGAGCTTTAAGAGACCAAGGTTTTATTAGAAAAAATGAAAATGATATTTATGTAATAACTCGTAATAAATTCTCAACGAAACCGCAAATACCTGAGACTGCTAATCTTAATTTTGATTATAGTGATGAAGCTCATACCGATATACAAAAAGAAATAAAAATAGCAGCTCAAGAAGAAAAAGAATATAAAGAAGCTGATCTTCATAACACTCAAGTAGAAGTACGTCTACAAGAGAAACTAGAAGAGATTAGACAAGTACAAGTTGAAGAACATAATCAAGCTAATGAAAAAAATATTTTCAAAAAAATTCTAAATAAATTTAAAAAAATAATATAGATTATATTTTTAAAAATCTACGCTGCAATTTTGACACTAGAGTTAATAATATTTTCAACCGCATTTTTGGCATTAACAATATTTGGACTATAGATATCCTTAGAATCCTCTAAAGCTTTCTCAATCTGATATTTCACCTGAGATGCTGATTGATCACTTTTAATCTCTTGATACAAAAGAGCTATAATCCCTGCAACATGTGGTGATGCCATAGAAGTTCCTTGCATATATCCATAACTATAATTACTAAGAGTCGAATATATTTTAGCTGTTTCCCCGTAGCTACTATCACCCCCTGGAGCTCTCACAACCAAGCTATCAACCACCCACTTAAGTATTCCATCAGGAGCATAATATGTTGAATATGGTGCAAGGAAACCTCCAGGACCAGTAGACTCTACAACAATTGCATCTATATGCTTACAACCGGAAGGGATATCATTAAACAAATTTTGACCATCATTTCCTGCTGCTATGACTACAGTTATACCATTTTCATGTGCTGTTGATATCGCATCTTCCCAAGCTGGGCACAATGTTCCCATATAATTTCTTTCCCATTCTGAATCATTAACTATTGGAAGCCTTGTTCTTGGATCAATTCTAGACATTCCTAAACTTAGATTAATAACCTTAACTGGTGCTTCATTTTTCTCTATATATCTACCATTATTATCCTTGGCTTTAACTTCTGCTCCAGCAGCCCATTTAAGAGATTCTAATATAGCATAAGTGTCTCCAGAACCATTGTCTCCCAAAGCTCTTACAGGGAAAACTTTAATACTCTCAACAGGTCCACCAACACCTTTAACATTGGGTCCATTTGCTGCAATAGTACCTGCGACATGTGTACCATGAAAACTACCATTATCATATATGTTTTTTGATACTCTTAGTTTTCCATCTTGCATGAAAAAATAGTAATGCTGATAATTATTATCAATTTTACTAGCTATATCATTAGCAGCACTATAAGCTAACCCAGAATCAATAACAGCCACATCTATTTTCTTGGTTTTACCAGAAATTAATTCCCATGCCCCGTAAGCATTAATTCCACCAGTAACTTCTTTTGGGTCTTTCATATCCCATTGCTCTCCCCAGCTAATACTTTGAGCTTGTGAGCTTTTTGGATTACTAACTATAGCAGAATCATAAGCATACATTTTTGATGATTTTGGAATAGCATATTCTATATTAGGATCAGTATCCATCAGTCTTTTAGCTGCCGCATATTCATTATTTTCTTTAGTATATGCCACTGTTGAAGGGTTGCTTGAAGAGTTTAATGTACTAGAGCTAGATAATATGGGCTGATAATTATTTATTTTTATTAACTTCGTTCTTGAATCAAGATTATCCACCACTTCATAATCATAATGACTATTTATATTAGACATTGTGCTACTAGCTGTCTGTCCAAGGCTTTTATTTTTAGTATCCTTATACTTAACTATTAATTCTATATCGCCCGCATATACTATGCTATATAAAGGGATTCCAAGTAGTAATAATATTCTTTTTAGCATATAAGCTCCTTATAATTTACATTACACAAATAGTAAACCACTTAAATCAAAAGTAGTTTACATAGATGCTGATATAAAAAAAAAGGTTTTTACAGCAAATTTTAATTAAAACTAAAACCTAAAATATTAGAAAAATAAATTTACTTTCTATTTTTGTTTTTTAAAATTTTAATTAAATATACTAGTAAAAAAGCTATTGAGCCTAATATGACTCCTCCTACAAAACTTCCTAAATATAAAGGCTGCCAAAACTTACTAATATTATCCATAACATATATTGCATACAGCTGCCAATTGACTATATTAATATTTAATCCCAACAAAAAACTTCCAAAAAGATAATTACAAAAATATAAAGGTATCCACGTAATTGGGTTACTCAACCATACACAACCTATTGCCAACGGAATATTAGCCCTCAAATAAACACACATTATAATTGCTGGAATCATTTGAAATGGTATCGGAATCATCATCCAAAAAAGACCTATCATCAAAGCTCTCGCTACAGATCTATAGCTAAACCTCCATAGATATCGATCAGCCAATTTAGTTGCTACAAACCTAAGCCCTCTAGTTTGACTAATGGTTCTTTTTAACTTTATAAATTTACGTGCCTTAGAATAGTTCATAAATAAATTGAAATTAGGTGGCTATACTTATCTACCATTTTAACTTAAACTAATCAATAATTAACCAAAGAAATTTAAGCTTTAAATATGGATAAAGAACAAACTATTTTCATAACAGGCTGTACCCATGGTGGTATTGGCTATGCAACTGCTATTTATCTTAGGCAATTAGGGCATCGAGTTTTTGCATCAGCACGACGTCAAGAAGTTGTTGATAAGCTTTTATCAGAAGGTTTTGAGGCATATCTGATAGATGTAACTAACTATCAACAAGTTGATATGGCTTTTGAAGATATTCTCATGAAAACTAATGGGAAACTTAATGTAGTATTCAATAATGCAGGGTTTGGACAAGCTGGGGCTTTAGAAGATATACCGACTAAATTTATAAAAGAAGAGTTCGAAACAAATGTTTTTGGATTACATTATATTTCCTATCAAAGTTTAAAAATAATGCGAAAACAAGGCTATGGTAAAATTATCCAACATAGTTCCGTATTAGGGCTTGTTTCTATGAAATATCGTGGTGCCTATAACGCCAGCAAATATGCTATAGAAGGGCTCACAGATACAATACGATTAGAGCTTAAAGGATCTAATATTTTTATGACTAGCCTTAATACAGGGCCTATAACAAGCAGATTCCGAGAAAACTCATTAGAAACCATAAAAAATGTTGAATATGCCAACTCCTCCCACAAAAAAGAATATAAAAAAATTCTAGAAGGTAAGCATAAAAAAGTTCCATTTAATGAAGAAGCTATATCAATAGCAAAAGTAGTTGAAAAAATTATCAATTCAAATAACCCTAAACCTCGTTATTATATTACTAAAGCTACATGGATTATGGCTTTTTTGAAAAGAATATTATCTTCAAAATCTTTAGATAAGGTATTAAGTAAATATTAAAAAACACCTATATAACAACTCTTCATATCTTCTATAAGATAACTCCAAAATATTAACTTTACAATAAAAAACTTAGATCTTTTAATGTAAAATATTCTTAATAATTACATTAGAGTATAGTAAATGCCTCAAATTAAAATATTTGGATTAAAAAACAATTTAAAAGAAATTAGAAACCAACTATCTGAAGTGATCCATTCAACAATAGTTGATAATCTATCTTTTCCTAAAAATAAAAAATTTCATCGTTTTATCTCCTTTGATCAGGAGAATATGATATTCCCCGATGATAAAAGCCAGCAATATATAATTATTGAAATTATAATGATGAAAGGAAGAGATACTAATACAAAGAAAAATCTAATAAAGTCACTATTTCAAAATATAAATAAAGAATTAAAGATTGCTCTTAGTGACATAGAAATTTGTATTATTGAAAGTGAACCCCATAACTGGGGATTCAGAGGAATAAATGGAGATGAAATACAATTAAATTACAAAATTAATATCTAGAATAATTTAACCGTATCATTATATATTTTTATATAAAAAAGATTTTAAAATCTTACATCATACCTGGCATACCCCCCATACCACCACCCATAGAAGGCATAGCAGGAGCATCTTCTTTAATTTCACCAACCATTGCTTCAGTTGTAATCATAAGACCCGCAATTGATGCAGCATGTTGTAAAGCAGAACGCGTAACCTTAGTAGGATCTAAGATACCCATCTCAACCATATCACCATAAGTATCATTTGCAGCATTATAGCCATGACTACCTTCTTTTGCTTTTACTTCGTTTACAACAACAGAAGCTTCACCACCAGCATTCATAACAATTTGTCTAAGTGGAGCTTCGATTGCTTTTCTAAGTAAAAGAATACCATGATTTTGATCTTCATTATCACCAGTTAAGCCTTCTAAAGCTCTTTGTGCTCTGATAAGCGCAACACCACCACCAGCAACAACACCTTCTTCTACAGCTGCACGAGTGGCATGTAAAGCATCATCAACACGATCTTTCTTCTCTTTCATTTCAGCTTCTGTGATAGCACCAACCTTGATTACTGCAACGCCGCCTGAAAGCTTAGCTAACCTTTCTTGCAACTTTTCACGATCATAATCAGAAGTTACTTCTTCTATATTAGATTTGATTACTTTAACTCTATTAGCAATAGCAGCCTTATCACCAGCACCATCAATAACTGTAGTATCATCTTTTGTTACTTGTACGCGGCTTGCTGTACCTAGGCTTTCCATACTAGCTTCTTCTAGTTTCATACCAAGTTCTTCAGAAATAACTGTAGCACCTGTTAATATAGCAATATCTTCTAACATAGCTTTTCTTCTATCACCAAACCCTGGAGCCTTAACAGCACATACTTTAACTACGCCACGCATATTGTTAACCACTAAAGTAGCTAGTGCTTCACTTTCAACATCTTCAGCAATTACTAAAAGAGCTTTACCAGATTTAGAAACACCTTCTAAAACAGGAAGTAATTCACGGATATTAGAAATCTTTTTATCTACTAGAAGTATATAAGGACTTTCTAAATCAGTAGTCATATTTTCTTGGTTAGTAGCAAAGTATGGAGACAAATACCCTCTATCAAACTGCATACCTTCGACAACATCTAGTTCATCTTCAAAACCTTTACCTTCTTCTACAGTAATTACACCCTCTTTACCAACTTTTGCCATAGCATCTGCAATAATCTTACCAACTGTAGCATCAGAGTTAGCAGAAATTGTACCAACCTGCTCAATAGATTTAGGATCTGAACACGGCTTAGAAAGTACTTTTAGTTCTTCCACAAGCTTAGCTGCTGCTTTATCTATACCACGTTTTAAATCCATAGGATTCATACCTGCAGCAACAGCTTTTAAACCCTCTGTAAGTAGTGCTTGAGCTAATACTGTAGCTGTAGTAGTACCATCACCTGCCACATCAGCAGTTTTTGATGCTACTTCTTTAACTATCTGTGCGCCCATATTTTCAAATTTATCTTCCAATTCGATCTCTTTTGCAACAGATACACCATCTTTTGTAATTGCTGGAGCACCAAATGATTTGTCTAAAACCACATTACGACCTTTAGGTCCTAAAGTTACTTTTACTGCGTTTGCTAATGTATTTACACCATCAAGCATTTTTGCACGAGCTTCATCTGAAAATAAAACTTCTTTAGCTGCCATGTTATTTTTCTCCCTTGAATATATAAAAATTTACTACCCGATAATTCCCATGATGTCATCTTCCTTCATCATAAGAAGTGTTTCATCACCTACTTTTACCTCAGAACCAGCAAATTTACCAAATAAAACTTTATCACCAGTTTTTACATCCATTGCTACTACTGAACCATTTTCTAACTTTCTACCGTTACCAATAGCGACAACTTCACCTTCACTAGGCTTCTCCTGAGCACTACCAGTCAAAATAATTCCACCTGCTGATTTAGTCTCTTCAGCACTACGGCGCACCAATACTCTATCTTGTAATGGACGAATATTCATAACAATCTTACTCCTTCATTATTTTTTTAAATGTGAATTTTTTGCAATCTAAAATCAGCCAGTGACTTTAAGTACTTGCATGTTTGTATATTGAGACTATAATTTTTTTTTCAAGAAATTTTTGAGGTTTTTATATTAAAGCTATCCGCTAACTTCAACTAATAATTTGAAAAAATATTTTCTAGCATAATTTATTCTTCTATCTAGCTCTTTGTTGATTTCATACTTATATTAAATATTATTATCAAAATTTAATAAATACCTCAAAGTAGATAAAGACTCTGTACTTAATCTATATTATACTAATATGTGATTTAAGCACCCATAGCTTAACTGGATAGAGCGTCGCCCTCCGAAGGCTATTTATATGGAAAATAATATATATTAAATTCTATTATACTTTATAATATCCTTGATATAACATGGCTTTAGTGGTTTAAATATATATCTACATATAATATTATTAATATAATTTATATTTTTTGTAGTACCTTGAGTAGTACCTTATGCCAACAGAAAAACTTACTAACACATTTATAAATAACATTGAAACTCCAAAAAAAACAACTGATTATTTTGATAAAGGTGTTAAGGGATTAATACTTAGAATATCTCCTACTGGTTCGATATCTTATAGACTAAAATACTACATAAATAGAAAAGCTAATATATATACCATTGGAAAACATGGTTCTATTACCATCACTCAAGCAAAAAAAGAAGCTCAAAGACTGAATGGTTTAATTTCTCAAGGTATTGATGTACAAAAAGAAAAAAACAATAGTACTTCTCCTGCAATAATTACGATAAAAGAATTTTTGGATTACTTCTATATAGATTGGTATAAAAAGCATAATAAAGATATTAATGGTTTCCTTAGCTTAATAAAAGGGAAAGTATTTAAAGATATTATTAACCTAAACTTAGAATATGTAAACAATAAAACTTTTGTGACATCATACCTAAATAAATATCAAATTAATAACAATATAAGTAATGGCAGATATAACCGTATTTTATCTACTATTAAAGGCATGTTTAGCCGCGCTCATGAATATGGATATATTAAAGAAAATAGTGTAAAAAATGTCAAAAAACTTAAAGTATTAGAAAGTAAGGTTAGATATTTTACTAAAATAGAGACTAAAAGTTTTTTTAAAGTATTAGAAAAGCTGCAAAGTTCTAATGCAAAAAACATTATAAAAATTGCTTATTATACAGGCATGAGGAAAGGAGAAATACTCTCTCTTGACTGGCAAGATATTGATTTTGAAACAAATCAATTTGTTCTAAATGCCAGTAAAACTAAAACAAGTAAAAGTAGAAGTATACCAATACATAATGAAGTCAAAAAAATATTAAGTGAAATGGTAATAAAAGATAAAGGGTTAGTTTTTTTATCCAATATAACAAATAAAAAATACAATGATGTTAAGTATAGTTGGAATAAATTATTAAAAGAAGCTCAAATAGAAAACTTTCGTTTTCACGACCTTAGACATAATTTTTGCAGTATGCTAGTTATGAAAGGCGTTCCAATATATACAGTAGCTCAGTTAGCTGGTCATGCCGATGTTAAAACTACTCAAAGATATGCTCATCTAAGTCCAGATGTTAAGAAGTCAGCTATTGATTTATTATAAAAAAAAATCACTCAAGCTCTTTCAAAGTCAGCTGCAAAGAAGTACTATAGCCACTTTTTGAAATTGCGTGAGAAGCTGTTTTGATGTACCAATTTTGCGGTATATCGTCTCTTAGACCGATTATTTTTATAGGTAAACCTGAGATTAAATCTGGATTCCCAGATGTTGAGATATTAAGTGTATCATTATCAAGCGCTGACGTATTATAGACTTTTTGGGCGGTTGCTTTAGCTATTTGTTCATTATCATAGAGATATGATAGTTTATTAACTGGCTCACCCTCTCCAATAGTTACAGTTTTTATTGTTGCATCATCTGTATTTTGATAATTAGCTTGTACTGATCTAAATTTTGCGGTTTTCTTGCAACTGTATGAGACACTGCTAATATCTTCTATATCAAGCTCGATAGTTTCAAGTTTAGTACCTTTCGTATTTGCGCCTTTCTCATCTTTTAGCACTAGGATTTTGCTATGGGTTGGCTTTAGGATGCCATTATATAATCTTACAATTCTATATAAAAATGCGATGCTACTTTCGTTTTGTTGATCAATATGTTCGATTGTTATTTGGGCTAATTCTGGGTTAATTTCAGTTTCTAGATTATGCTCTTGTGCTATTTGTTGTACTATTTCGCCAAGAGTTATATCGTCAAAAGATCTCTCTTGAGCTGTTTGCATTGATTTATATGTCAAAGATTCTGTAAATGGTACGCTACTTGCGACTATATCGATGAACGAGCCTTGACCTTTATTTAGACTATATTTCGTATCAGCAATGAAAAAATAGCCAAAATCTCTCAAATCATCATCATAACCTAAAAAAACCTGTAATTTTGTACTATTTTGCGGAAATTCTAGTTCATCATTTGCATCTGCTAATCTAATCGAGAAACCATCAGCATTATCGCCTATAGTATCAGTTATACTTATACTGAAACTACCAAGAGATTTGATTTTATCTGTGATATCTTTACCATTGGCTAATATTTGAAAATCTATCACCATAAAACAACCTTGCGTTGTTTACTCGGTTTTTCGATTTCTGGAAGTTTGATTATTAATCCAGCTGGAAAAATAGTGCCATAAGCAGCTAAATCACGATTATACTCAAGCACTAACTCAGTAAAGTCAGTACTTTTATAATACTTAAAACAAATCGCATCGAGCATATCGCCCTGTTTTGTTAGATATTCAATCATACTATACCTTTTACATACGCTTTTGATTCTTCTAATAGTGAACTATCTGGATAACGCTGCAAATTAAGTGAGTATGTTGTCTCATCTGCGTTCATCTCATCTTGTGAGATGCCATCGATAACCCACTTGCCATATATAACTCCATCAATATCAAATAAAAAATTAGGTGTAGCACTTTCTGATAATTCACGCATTGTGATTAAAGCTGCTTTTTCTGTAGCACCTGAGACATTACTTACAGTAGGTAAGCTCAAGCCTGAAATGCTCATTGACTCAGCTTGTGAGCCTGTGTTTTGCAGTATTGGTGCATTATTAATTCTGTCTAATTTTGCCCAGTTGTTTGAATATGATTTTGTGATCTTATTGTATGTAACTGTATTTACACCCAAGGGCATAGAGCCTAAAATTAATCCAACAACATTCATATAATCTCCTTAATATATACCATGACCAAAACGCCCATATAAAGGCATTGTTGCAGCTTTTATCGCCTCTTCAACATGTTTCTTATCAGCATTTCCTTGAATTGTAATCGTGTTATGTAAGCTTACATTGTTGTTTTTATTGCTTGTTTGATTATTACGATTTTCTCTTAGCTTAGTTGCAACAGCATCCATACCTGCAAAAGTTGATGTTTTGTTAAGGTTTATTTCTTTGTTATCGTCTTCGCCATTCCACCATTTTTTTATACTTTGAGCTTTATCAGAAATCCAACCAATAGAATTAGATAACCATTCAAATTTATTTTTTAAAAAATCTATGCTCTGAACTAATGTCGCTTTTATACTTCCAAAAATATTAACCACGCTATTTTTAACTAATCCCAGACCTTTTATAAAAGAATTATTAGTGATCGCTTGTGTTGCTGTATCCCATAAGGAAACAACAGATGCTGAAAAAGAGCTAAAAAACTCTTGAACATCATATAACCAACCACCTAATTTTTCACCAAAACTCCATAAAGAACTAAAAAAAACACCAACTACTTTGCCTGTAACTAAAAGAAAACTTGATACAGCACTAAATACTGTTTTTGCAGTTGCTGCCCATTCTCTGACTTTATCTTGGTTTTTGGAAATCCAGCTTGTGATATTATCAAAAGTCTGCGTAAAAGTTGGCAACAATGCATTTCCTATAGCAAATGAAACACTTTTAATACTTGTACTCATATTTAAAAAAGCATCGACATTTTGCTCTGCTCCTCTTAATGATTTCTCACTTAAGACATAACCAATCCTTTCACCTTTATCACCTAATATCTCCATCTCTTTTGAACCGTTTTTCAACATATTAACCATGCCCACACCGCTTCGCCCAAATAACAAAGTCGCAATACGTAAACGCTCTTGTTTATTTTCTACATGCTGAATCTTATCAGCGATCAAAGCCATCGACTCTTCTGGTTTTAGCTCTTTTAATTCCATCGCAGATAGCCCAAGCATATCCATCGCTTTTTTAGGTTCTGCTAATCCCATCGCCGCATCGATAGTATTTTTTTGCATCTGTGATAATGACTTATCAAACTCTTGAGTACTCATGCCCGCAATTTCAGCTGCATAACGTAAACGTTGTAACTCTCGAGTACCTATACCGAGCTTATCCGCAGTTTTTGCAACATTATCACCATGATTTGCAAAACTATTTGAGAGCTTATAAGCAGCTGCACTTGCACCAGCTGCGGCAGCTGTAGTTGCTAATAAACCACGACTTAAAAAACGTACACTTGAACCAACAGCTTGAAAACCTTTCGCTCTACGTTGCATAGATTTTTGTGTTTTTTCTAAAGCATTTTTGAGGCGTTTTTCTTCACCTGTAAGATTAGCAGTATCAACACCTGCCTTTTTTAGCTCTCTTCTTGTTTGTCCTGTTTTTTGGCGTTGCTCATTAAATTTATGATTAGTGTTTGAGACTTCTTTTTTGAGCTTATCAATTCTAGCTCTTAGAGCTTCACTTGAGCCACCTGAAGCTTTATATTGAGTATCTAAACTACTTAGATTAGCTTTTTGTTGTCTTAGTTTATCTGTCAATTTAGACATTGCTGCTTTATCAGCATGAAATTTTGATACTAAAGTTTGCTTTGTTTTAAGTTGATTTTCTTTATTAGCTAGCCAATCAAGCTTTCGAATACTACTACCAATAGCAGCATTAAAACTATTGTTAACAGCACCGCCAATAGTGAAATTAAGCTTCTTATTTTGCATCATTTTTTAACTCCAATAAAGAGATCGCTTCTTTATAAAAAAACTTAATTTGGGAGATTGTTAATCTCTCTAGCTCTGAGTACTGCCAACCAGTTTGCGTCGCAATCATAAAAAAAGCACGATCTAGTTCTTTGGGTCATAATTAGTAGCTCCCATAGCTTCTAAAGCTTCAGTTAATTTATTACTATCACATATTGCAAGATTATCTAATGATTCTTGTGAGATATTAGTTAGTCGTATTAACATTTGATCTTCTTTTTCAATATCATCATCAAAATTTTGCACAAATTTATAATCTGCGCGCGTCGGCTCACGCATTTTTATAGTTTTTGTCTTTTTAGCGTTGATTAGCTCTACTTCATCTCTTAAGCAAATATCTTTGAGCATACTTTCTCCTAACTAACAACTGCTAGTTGATTAATATCGTTAATTTTTCTGACACCATTCAGTGCATCTATCTCAAGTACATCATCGCCAGCAATATTAAGACGATAATAATTAACAGACATTTTAAGATTACTTTTGCCTTTTTCTTCTGGTGCAAGATCACCATTATCAAGCTCAGCTATATAACCTCTAAGCTCAGCTACTACAGCCTCATCATCACCATTATCATTCCTGATTTTACCTCTGATAATCAGTGGTGTGTCAGAATTTCCGATAACTTTATATAGAGCTTTTTGTATGCCCTCGATCTCAATAGTTGACTCCATTTTCTCAACTTTTCCAGTATCAAGATCTACAGGAGCAGCCATCCCCGCACCAAAATGTTCGAGCATTTTTGGCGTGATTTTCGGTAAGGTCGCTTTGATCGCTTTGCCAAGATAATTCGCACCATCAACATACACACTAAAATTAAGTAATAAACCATTGAACATCACATAACTCCTTAATTAAAAATTTCTTCAATATAATCATTAGTAAGCTTTGATTTTATCTGGATATGTTGGGCTGGATATACCGCGGTAAAATCAAAATTAAGTGTTAATTTGCCTGATGCAATTTCGCTTGCAGTGTTATTATCAGCATCAGCCCAACACCTACCACCTAGGATTTTTTCTTGTCGAATAAGACTTCTAATATAGCTATTAACAGACATAACGACATCTTCCACAAGAGTTTTTGTAATGCCTCGATCAACTGCCCATTTATGTGCTAATTTGATCGATTCATTAATCATATCAGCAGTTCTTCTAACTGATAGAAACTGCCACTTTGGATCTGCAGATAAACTATAGTTTCCCCAAAGTCTAAACCCCTGATCATTAATGATTGTTGCGACTTTATTTTCATTGAGATAATTAGCACGACAACTAGAGCTACCATCATAATCAATAGCACGCTCTGTATTATTAATCCCATAAATAACATGATTCGAAGGCGAATAATGCCAACCATAATCATTATCTATACGCACGATATGACCTGCAATATATGCTGAATTTGCAACTACTGTTTCTACACCTTCTTTTGTTATAATTACACGTGGATCAACTAAATAAATACGTGCTGAGTCGAAGTTATTTGCATATGTTATTGCAGCTTCTTCTGTCGTGCTTGGTGCTTCTGCGATAATGATTGCTTTTAATCTCTCAGCAATTGGGATCATCGCATTAATTACACCAATTTCGTTAGTAAATGTCGGGGCTATAAGTAGTTTAGGAGTTAGTTGTAATTGTGACTGAGCATCTAATAAAGCTTGTAATCCTGTACGTTGTGCTGTCTGCTCATCAACTCTACCGATAATATTAGCTAACTGCAATGCACTATCTGCATTCTCTTCAACTCTGATAACTACCACCATCGCACCCACACCCGATGCAAATATGCCTGTAATTGCATCAGCTAGAGTACCAGTATTACCTAATTTAGCGATCTTTGCTAATTCTTGACCTACTAAAAGTACAGGCTTATTAAGCGGAAAGACTTCCGCATCGGCTTCTGGTGCTGTACCCACTAGCCCAATTACGCTTGAGCGTACTGTCTTGATTAAGCGTGAGCCTGAATTATCTTCAATAATCTCAACACCATGAAAAAAACTATCTGACATTTTTATCTCCTTTTTTATTAATCTCTTTATCAAATAAAATATTAATCTTACTTTCGATACTTGCTAAACTTTTCGAATTTGAATCGGTAATGTCATACAGACTGCTAATATCTTTCTGCATGATTCTTGGTGAAGGGCTATTGCTTTGCTGCTCTACATATATCGAAAAAATTGCAATTAGTGCCATTATCAAAAAAGCAAATATTGAACCTGAAATAGCTAAAGTCTTCGCAGATCCAATGCTCTGAAAAACGATTTTATTAAGCTTTGTAGTATCTTTTACAATATCTTCGACGCTACTTTTAACATCTTTAATATCACTTTTGACATCTTTAACTTCTCTTTCTAATAATGAAGTTTTAATTTCGCTCATCATCACAGCTAATTTTTATTTATAATTAAATTTTAAAGCTTTTTTTATTTTGAATCTGGGCAAGTTTTATTTGATAAACTAATTCCTAAAAAAATTGTAAAGAGAGTTGAATTAAAACTTCTTCTGAATGGAACAAAAAAGTTAAACATATTCAAATTAAATTAAACCCCGAAAAAGATGCATCATATATAGAAATATTCAGCGCTATAGCAAAAGATACAAACATCCAAAAACTCAAATTTTTACGCGATTTTTATAAAAAAAATAACTAATAATTGAAACTATTTAGAACTACTAGTTGTTCTACTTTTTGCATCAATATGCGTATGATTTTGTAATGAGATATTACTCGATTTAATATCTTCTGTCGCATTGATTGAGCCTGCAACTTCTAAATCAGCATTTATCTTCACTTTTTCTGCGTTAATCTCAATATTATCATTAGCTGAGATTTTTATATTTTTTGTAGCGATTTTTAAATCTTCGTCAGTTTGTATTTCGATATTTTGCGCTTTTAAAAAGATATTTTTATTTTGCTCAAGTTTTAAATTCTCAGCTGTGATAGATATATCACCTACAGCTTTTATATCTAATAATTTATTCTCATAATCATAGCTAAATATAGTACCATCAGCATACTCAATTGTATGTTTTTGTTCGCTTTCACGCTGCTGATATTTTGTATAAATCGCAGGCAAGACTATACCATTATTTAACTCTCCGCATGGGGATAATATCAGTACTTGCTCATCAATCTGAGGACTGAAATATACAATGCAATCTGCAGCTCGCGGCGTTATTAACGGTAAAAATTTAGTAGTTATATCGCCACATTTAACTTTTACTTTTTGCTCTTTGATCTCTATTACTGTGCCAATTTTGAGAATATTAGCTACTCGCCTTTCAAGATCTTCTAAAAACTCCTCAATCTGCATTTTCATTAATCTCCAGCTCAAAATCTGGTGAAATATCGTTTTCTGGGTAACTTGATTCACCGATAAAAATCTTGATAATAAAATCTATCTGCCAACAAATATAACCATCAACAACAGGGCTAAAGTTATCAGGTTGGCTTGATAGAATACTTAGCTTTTCAATTTGCTTATTCTCAAAAGTATTATCTTGTAGAAAGCAGCCAATTTCTAATGCTTTATCACGGATGTTAAGCTTATCTTTTGCTTTATCAGCATAGATCAAACGTATGTTAAACATCACATCGATATTATTTAAATCCCATGCACTTTCAAGATGCTCTAGTGATATAAGCTCAAGATTCGCAATTGGCACATGAAATTTATTTAATTTTTCATCACTTGGATATATACACCAATTTAATTCACTAAATTTAGCTTTTAGATTATTATAAACTAGTGCTGTGAGTTTACTTGTATTCATTTTTTGAATTTATACCTCAATAATTGTTCAAAATTTTTGTGAAATTCATCATCGAAATAATATGGTAAACGTTGAGTTATAATTTTGGTGACATTATTATCAATTTTCAAAGTGGCTTGTTCACCAGAATCTCGCAAAACAACTCTATTACCAATAACATAAGCATTCTCTGCACGCATACCTTTGACTAAAATATCTTTACCACTTTTTTTTAATGTCCCTAAAATACTAAAAGGAATATCATTCAACCCAACCCAAATTTTAAAATCTCGTGTTGTAGATGTTGCTTTTTTGTACATAAATAGTCTTTTTCTAATTACTTTTAGTGGTAGTTTAAGCTCTACTGCAATATCACGAGCAAGCCTATTTTTTGCACGTAATGCACTGCGATTAAGTGTAGTATAAAACACCTTACGAATATCATTATTAGCTAGATTTAAGTCTGTGATTGCTTTTGCAATATCGTTACTTTTATTACTCGAAATTGAAATCATTAAACACCTCATCATCATTAAAGTAGCTAAGCTCAGCTTTGACTATGCCAGTACCTTCTTTGACAAGACTTTCAATAATCACGATCTTGTCTGACTCGATAAGTTTCACTCTATCTTTTAATTTAAAAAGTTCTATATCAGTTTTTTTAATCAATAAAAACCCAGCTGTATTTTTAAATCGAGATAATCCCAACTGCAATAGCTTTGTGCAATCATCATAAATAACATCACACTTTTTATTTGATAATAAAATCAATGCTTTTTCTGACCAATCATCAAAAGCACAAGCTATAGCAGCACTAGTATCTATCATTTTTTAGAATTTTTCTCAACCTCTTCATTTATAGCTTTATCTTTGCCCTGATATTTTTCAACGAGATCTCGCGATATCAAAAACATAGCTTCACTATCGCTTAATAAAACTATATCACCTACTTTGCCGTCTCTTTTTGCGACAATTATCGATCTTTTTAGTTTAACTTTCATAATCTAACTCTCCAACTCAGTAATTTTTGCAACTGCAAAAGATTCTGGTCTTAATATTGCAACATCAACAATTTGTCTTGCAGTTATTCTTATACTGCCCTCATTACTTTCTGTATAAGGGTCTACAGTCAAGCTCAAACCATCCCAAAAACCTAAAATAATCTGATTAAAATCTCCAAAAATTATCTGATTTGCTAAGACTTGATTAGATACACCCACACCATAGCCATTAATAGTATTTCCAACCTCCCAAATCATTGAATCACTTGTAGCATTCATATTTTTAGCAGTAGTTTTTGCTAAACCTCGAAGAGCTGGATTAAGGAGGTATCTCATATTTGCTACATCAGCATTCTGCTGGGAAATTAGCGTCTCAAGTTTTACATAATTTGCTAGTGTTGGCGCAGCTGTTAAGTTAAGATTTTGTACACCTGAGGTACTTAATAATCCAAGCGGTTGCTTATCACCAGTTCCATACAGCACCGCTTTATCAATCGCTAGTGCCATTTTTGTAGCGATATCTTCTTTGATCGCAAGCTCAACTGACGGAGTACTATTAATCAATAATTCTTCTGAGATTGACAACTGTACAGCACATTTTTTACCTGTCATCGAGTTTTTATCTGTTTTATATTTACCTTCACTATATTTTTCTTTCTCACCAACCCAAAACACATCAGATGAAGCTGTTTGTTTTGGAATATCAAAATTACCTTGTAGACCATAAAGTTTTTTGACAAGGTTTATCACAATAGATTTGTTATGTAACATCTTGATAAAGCTATCAGATTTTAGGGTTGTAGGGATTATTGCACCATTATCTGCTGTTATTATGCTTCTTTCTAGCGTATCTTGAGAAAGCTTCAAAGATGCTCCACTAGGAGACTCTTGCAATCTTCTAATCGCACCGACGAAACCCTCATTAGTATGATTATTTTCTACTCTTGAATGACCAGATCTTGCCGTATTTATTTGCGGATTTGAGCTTTCTAAAACTGTCAATTTTTGCTTATTTCTAGCTGCTAGAGAATCAAGAACTATTGTTCTAAAAGCATTTGCACTTGTACCTTTTGTTATATGCTCAGAGCTTATTTCTCTGAAATTATGTTCATCAGCAATACCCTGAATCGCTGCGATTCGAGATCTCTCAGCTTGTACAAGATCAGCTTGTTGATTATCGATTGTGTTATTTTTTTCGCTCATTGTATTCTCTCCTTTATCATGATTGAAATTTTCGACTTTATTTTGACTTCTACCAATACCAACAGTAACATCTGCTGGCACTGTGACTATTGATATCTCATATGGCTGCCAACTTTTTACAATTACTGTTTTTGATTTTTCGTTATACTCTTCATCTAACACTTGATATCCAACCGAGACATTCTTGATAATGCCATCATTGATATCTTGAAAAATCTCAGCTGCTTCTGCATTTTTAGAAAACTTGACTTTAGCTCTGCATTTATCTGCATCTAGCCATGCAGATTCAACTACGCCGATTTGCTTATTGTGATTATGATTATATAAAAGTGCAGCACTATTATTTAATCGTGAGAAATCGATCGCACTATCTTCATGTACTAGCACCTCATAAGTATCAGCCCAACGTTTAATTGGTGTAATACTTGAGAAACTAAGTTCTAAGCTACGATTTTCTTTATCAAAATTCGCTATAGTTAAATTCAAACTTTTAGTTAGTTTTCTGTTCTTGCTCTTCGCTATATTCATTGCTACTGTCATCTAAAAACTCCTCATAAATATCTAAATCTTGCATTTTTTGTTTATCTTTAGCGATTTGTTCAAATACATCATCTGGATCTCGCCCAGTTTCTAAAATCGCCTCACTAGTACTTAAGGTTTTATTTCTTAAATTCTCACTAATTCCCTTAGCATCTTTTAAAGGATCAATCCAAGCCCAGCTGCGTGGCTGATAACGAATCTTATCTAAGATTTCTAAATATTGATTATCAGCTATAAAACCTAAACGACCTGATAAAATTTCAACCTCAAGCCATGCCTCAAAAACTGGTTCAATCAATGTTTCAATCATTAAATTTTGTAACAATTTCCACGAATCACGTTCTGCTAGCATCCCTTGTCTTGCAGATGAATAATTGACTTTTTCTAGGTTATTACCTAAATTAATAAAATTAATACCATAACCAAGAGACAAGCTCACAGCTCGCAAAATTGCATCTTTGAAATTTCCATATTCCGAACTGGGAAATTGTGAATCTATTTTCTTAATATCATAACCATCGTCTGCTATTGCAAGGGCTGCCCCCTCACCAATATTTATTTCTTTAATTTGAGATTCGGTATCATCTTCAAAGCTTGAATTGATCGGCTCATAATCGCTTTGAGGTTTACTTGCAAAGCCTAAAATCTGTGCAGCTTGACGAGCATTATCTATTGCTGCTGTTTCAAATTGTCCAAGCAAGCCCAATCTAATCAATGCAGTCGCAACAGCTGAGATGCCCCGTTTTTGACCAACAAAATCTTGAATAAAACCATGAATAACTTTTTTAGCTGGGATTCTTGTACGTGAGTAGTCATCATTAAAAAAATAGTAAGCAATTTTTTTACCAAAACTATCAACTTCAACACCATTAATAATTTCTCTTTGATTATTTAATTTTGCTTTGTATTGAATATCTATTTTTGACGGCTCTATCAATTGTAATTGCAACCTACCATCAATAACATTTTTGATGATGAAAAACTCGCCATCACGTAATAGAGACTTAAGCTCTAAAAGCTGAATATCAACAAAAGACATGCTTGCTGTCACATCACAATTAGATCTTTTTGACCAACGACGATAATTAGTTTCGATCTTTTTATTTAACTTCTCATCTACTAGTTTTGCTTGAATTTTTATACCTTTGTTACCAATCACATTGATACAAGCTTGATTAATAAAACCTTTAACATAATCATTATTACAATATGCATGTCTTGCTCGTGATTGTAGTGCGTTATATTGACTCTCGATAATATCGTCAATATTGTTACCAGATATACTATTTTTAAAAATTAGCTTACTGGCAGCACTCTCATAATGTGCAGATCTGGTAGATCCTGTTAGGGTTTTTTTATGATATTTACGTTTTTTTCCAAATAAACTCAACATTATAAAACCCTTACAAAACCATTAAACAGCATAGATTGACCCGATATTCTTGCTTCAATTTTTCTAATATTTCTAATAATTAGATTTTCTTCTTCGCGTAGTTCAGCTATAGTGCGATAGTTTGCGCTATTGCCTGATTGACTATATGAAGCAACATTTGTACTTAGAAGTTTTTTAAGCTGCTCTCTAACTAGACTCAGACGTTCCTTTTGATATGCAAGTTCATTATCAAAACTCATTAGCCAACTCTTTAAAGGAATTATTTATACTTTTATGATAGTTCTTTTTTTGATTTGGATCTGGGCAAGTTTTAAATTATTAAGCTCTGACTAAAGCTAATGATAAAATCAAACTTTCAGGAATAAGTTTGTTTGGCATATAATATTTATTTGTTAAATCTAAACCAGCAAGCTCTAACGATCGAGCTACTAGCTCTGAACAAAACCATTTATTTGTATCATCAGCCCAATTTCTCCTAAAAAGACCACAAGCAATTACAGCTTTATAGTCATATTTTTTGCCAACTTGAGCATCTAAAAAATTAATAAGATCGTATAATTGGGCAGCTGTTGGTGTTTGTTTAAGATGAAAACTCTCAATCGTTATATCTTGAGTTTTTAACTGTCTCAATGTTTGCTTATATACACCTTTAAAAGGTTTCGCACTATAGCAAATGCCATTAATTTCTATCTCAACGTGACTAAATTTGCTCATACTTATAAGGCGCGCCAATTTTGAGATTATATTTTGACTATATGTGAAATGTATTCTAATCATTATCTTATAGCTCGCTATATTGTTTTGTTTCTTGTAGTTTATTATTCACATCGATCTTGTATTGGGCTAAGAGATTATCAATCTCTGATCTTTTAGTTGCAATCTCAATACTATTAATATAAAAACTCTCATAACCATCCAAAAAAGCATTTGAAAGAGCTAATTCATCTGAGATGAAAATTTGACGTGTTGCTAATTCTTCGATAGTTTCACCTTTATTACGACTTTCAACTTCTAACTCTAGTTGCTTTATATCTGCTGCTGTTGCAGTACTATTGATTAGTCGTCTTGCGCGTGTCTCTTTGATTATCCAGCCACACATTCGAATATAATCAACCCCACCAGTAACAAGATCACGCACGATTTTTGAGTTGATTTTTATTTCTTTAATTGCATCGACTTTTGCTTGAGTCAGCCATATTTCAGCAGCTTCTACTGCTGAATAACCAAAACTCTCTAATTCAGAAGAATTAGCAATGAAAATATTGCGATATATCTCACCATTTTTTAATTTTAAACTATCAATAATCATTCTCATCCCCTAAATTTACTAAAGTAGCTGATCTTAAAGATGAGATAAACTCATCACTATAATTTTTATCAGTAAAATAATTAAAACTTAAACTTGAGTTATACCAATTTGTTGCTTCTAAACGCACAATAACTTGCTTATTTTCATTAATAAATACATATGCTGAATTTGTCCCAGTAGATGCTTGATTTAGAAGTTTATTTTTATATTTTGCACCTACAATATTGATATCTATAGCTTCAGCATCTGTGAAGCAATAGCCTGTAATGTCAAATCTAAAAAGATGTGGATTTTCATCGTTTATATATATCGGTAAAGCAATATACAAAAATTTATAATCTTGAGTATTTTTTGAGTTTAAATTACTTGATATATTGATTGAAAATATATCATAATACCATTTTGGTTTATTTGTTACACCATTGCTCACATACTCTCTAGTAGTTATCTTCTTAGCTATACTCTCAAAATCTTGTAACTGCTCATCTGCTTCAACTAAAAATTTCTCATATGTAGTATTGAACTGCACTTGTAATTGTTCAAAGCTTTCAGTTGTAGTACTAATATACGTTTCTAATTCTGCAAAAATAGTAGTTTTTTTATCATCTAAAGTTGTTATTTGAGCATCAATCAGCTCTTTAACTTCATCTACTTTTGCTTGTAGTGTTTTGAGATATTCATTTGCAGTATCTAAAAATACTGTCAAATCTTCTGTTGATATATTACTCATAATTTTCCTTAAAATAATCGATATTTAATACACGCTAATAATGCAATGTTTTTAGGTCGTGTCTCAACTCCACCTGTAAAACTTGTGTTTTTACTTCCGTCTCCCATAGAAGCTCCACCCGGGTATTTAATGTTTGAAGCTGCTGGACCATTGATCCAACCTACTGCTCGAGAATACCCATGATAATGCTGCTTGAGCATATCAGCTTGATAACTACCTACGGATCTATCATTATCGAGACCTCTACCATCATCAATAAAGCGTGGAAATACACCCCGCATATCTAATAATCTAAAGTATAAAGTATCGTCAGATTCTTCGAGGCTGGGTTGATTTTGTAGTGCTTGCCACAAATCTTGATATGTTTCTTTTGACCACCACGAGCCATTTAACTTAAGATAGTTATTTGGTGCAACTGTCGAATAAAACATACCAATATGCCCAATCGGCTCAAGTGAACTCATAACTTGATCTAATCTTGAGCTAAGCGCAGCAATTTGAGTATCAATTTGAGTCTTTAGATAATAAATATCATCATGATTATGATCTTGATCTGATTTTTGATTCAAGAGATTATTTACTTCAATTTTTTGGTAATAAAGATCATTATGATTATGATCTTCAAATGTCTGAGTATCGACAAATGATTCAATAGGTGCTGCTAATTCAACATAACTAGTATTAGAAAAAGTTAGAAAAAACTCTAATTCAATCTCTAAAGATGTATCATTTACTAATTCAATGCTTGGAATCAATCCATATGCAAAAACATCACCATCATCGTCATATAAATAAGCCTTTGAAATTATTCCTGTAATATTTTCAAGAGGTGGAATTGTTGCTAAAATCTTGATAGTATTATCGTTTTCTTCATCTGCTGTGATATCAGTTATTAGATTTCGATATATCTCATTACCATAAGTTTCTTGATCAGAAACTGGTGAATCTGTGACAGCAAACTCTCTAATTGCTACATTTTGCCCAGTTTGTTGAGCTTCTGTGAGCTTATTCATCGCTGTGATTGTTAAGCTTAATTGACTAGACATTTTGTACCTCTATAATTAAATCTTTCAATTCTTGAATAAATGCTGCAACATTAGATTTGATTTTATACTTAAGTCTGATTCGACATGCCATACCCACATAAGTATTAGATTTAGATCCTATCGAAACTAAATAATTAATAATCGTTTGCACATTTTTATTTTTTGCGACGATTTGTTTGAGAAACTCTAAATCAAAGTTATCATCTGTCGCAGTAATATTGATACGAGCCGTATGCGCAGTCTTACTATTTTCATACCATTCCGTAACACTAATTAGATAATTATTTAATTCTAGTGCTTGTTTTAGCGCTCCTAAAGTGCCTTTTTTACGATGAATTTCAATTGATTTTTGGATATATTGTCTTTTTGCTGACTCATTCAACTCATTATAAATTGAAAAATCAACATTAAAAAACCAAGCTAAATATACTAGAAATTCTGCTGGGCATTCATTAACATCATATATTTGCTTAATTAGAAGCTCTTTCTCATCTAGTATACTTGTAAAACTTGCAACAATATTTTTTTCTAAATTAGTGGCATTTGGTGGTAATAAACTAGTCATCATCCACCTCGCTGATATCAATATTTGTGCAAAATGGCACTTGAATATTAGATGTTTTTATATTTGTAGCTGGTATATTTAGCTCTTCAACAACTGCAACACCTTCAATATTCAAGCTCGCATATATCTCAGAAATTGCAATCTCAGCAGCTATACGCTTTTTATTATCAACAAGAGCTTTAACATTATCAAGCATCGTATCTAAGATCATTTGTTTATCGACATTTTTCTCTAATCTGACTACAGCATCTATACTATAATTAACAGCTTCGATACTTGAGACAACTACTTGTACACCTAAAGGTTTTCGATCTTGATGATTAAGATAAGCTGAGATTATCGACAATAATTCAGCTGTTGCAACCCCATTTTCTTGCTCGTTTGATTGGATCGCCACAAATGCTTTTGCAGGTTGACTATCATCATCAAATGCAATCACATCAACAACTCTACTATCAGCTTCAAGAGCTAATGACTCATATGCTCCAGCTGCTCCAGCACTTGAGACTTTACTAGGTGCTTTGATAACTCTAGTTCTATATCTATCGTCACCTTCGTCAGCTTGGCGCTCTTCTGCTAATAATGCCCCTAGATTATCAAGATCAGTCTCTTCTGCTGTTGCAATCAAGATCGCTTTAATCTGATCGTTTCGCTGTTGATCTTTAATTGTCAAAGCATACGCACACGCCTCGAATATTTTAATTACAGGATCACTTTCAAGGTATGCATCCCAACTAGGCTCTAGCCCTTTGAATTTTTTGATTAATTTCATCAAATTATCTTCATAACTGATTTTTGATATTGAATTTGGCAATGGCAATTTTGATAAATCAAAGCTCATATAGTCGTCTCTCCTAAACTCACAGTTTCACCTTTATATTTAAACTCAACATTGATGACTAGCTTACCGTTTTGATCAGCTTTGACTGTCAATTTACCGCCAACTAAAGAAACGCGAGGCTCCCATTTATCAATAGCTTCAGCAACTGCTTTATATATATTAGCTATAGTAGTTGTATTAATAGGATTATCACGATACTTATAGATATCACTGCCATAATCACGTAGCTTTACTCTTGAGCCAATAGGGGTTGTCAAAATATCTGTAATTGATTGCTTAACATGATCGAGATCTGTAATTAAACGTCCATTATTATTTGATATACCTATCATCAATACACAAAAAAATACTAATCTTAATTAAATTTTATAGATTTTGTTGATTTGTATCTGGGCAAGTTTTATATTTTAAATAAGTTTGCAATATGTATAAACAATGTATATACTTAAATTTATAACTTAAGGAGACTAATATGGAAATTTCAATCAAAAAATGGGGTAATTCTTTAGGTATAAGAATACCACAAACTATTTTAAATAGTCTTAAAATTAAAGAAAGTCAAAAACTTGATATTCACATCGAAAATGGCAGTATAGTAATTAAACCTATCAGTGAAGAATTAGAGCAACTACTTGCTCAAATTAATGATAAAAACTTACACAATGAAGTTGAGTTTGGGAGTTCTCAAGGGGATGAGATATGGTAGCTAAATATATTCCAGATATTGGTGATATAATTTGGATTAATTGTGACCCTAGTACAGGTAATGAACATAAAGGTCATCGCCCTGCAATCATTTTAAGCCCAAAACAATACAACAAATTAACTAATCTATGTATCTGTTGCCCAATGACAACAAAAATAAAAGGCTACCCATTTGAAGTAGCTATTGATAATAAAAGTGCTGTATTAGCAGATCAAATTAAGAGCTTAGATTGGGTTGCTAGAAAAGCAAAATTTAAAGGAAAATTATCATCAGAACAATTACAAGAAATCAAAAACAAACTTCACACATTATTACAAATCTAATATCTTTTTAATCAAAATATTATAAGTTTGTTGTTGCTGCTTTGTTGGTATCAAACGCCCAAATATAACTCCCACAGCTAAACAAGATATGACCAAACCAACAATAATTACTATCAAATACTCAATCCCAAAATTATTCACTATAGAATTATTAGAATTATGCTTAGTGGTAGAGTTAGTTTGTGTTGTATTTTGAGAATTATCTGATAAATTTCCCAACACGGCTTGCGTCTTGCCTTGTCCTGATTCGATAGTATTATTAGTATCTGTATTTGCTTGTTTAACATTTGAATCATAAAAACTCGATGATTTATCATCACCATTATTTAAAGCTATTTTTGCCTTTAAATCTCGTCCTGCCCCATTGCCATTATTAGTTGATGTACTTGAGTGATTTTGTTTATCGCCAATATTTGGTATCACACTTTTCAAACTATCACAACCACAAAGAACTATACAAGATAATATTATTATTATTAATTTTCTCATTTTTTTTGTACCTCTTTTTTCTTAATGTATTTTTGATAAATCATATCTAAATCAACATTGCGAATTCTCAAAGCTGCTAAAGCATAAATATAAGTATCTAAAGCTTCATTTCTTTTATCAGGTGCGACATTATGCCATTCATATTTAGGAAATCCTTTGACATACTTGACGATTCTTTTCTCTGCTGTTAGCTGTCCAAAATATATATCATCACATAAGCCTTTTTTGAAGTGGATAATCCCCGATCCAGCTTGCTCATCTCGATTTAATCTGTTATAAATCACACTTTTAGCTTCATCAACTCCCAAAATAAATAAATATAATTTGCGTTTTGCTTTTTCTAATTTCAAAGTGGGTTTAGTATAAAAAGGCACTCCAGACCCACCACGACCTTTGATAGCAAAGGGCTTGCCAATTGGACGAGATCTTACATACTCATATGCTTTTGATGTCATATTGTTTGTGCCACCTGTATCTAAGCAAGCAGATTCTATATTTAGGCTACGACCATTTTTATGCTTAAATTTTTTGTTATCAAGATACTCGCTTAGCTGTTGCCACACCTCGTCTTGATCCGTATCACCATAAAAAATCTTATAATCTAAAATCCAAGATTCATCACCAACACCAAAACCAACTGCTTGGAGCTCGATGCGATCTAACTGCACATCAATACCCGCTGTAATAAAAAAACAATTTTCAGCTAATAACTGCCATTTTTCAACACGTGATAAAAGTATGTTTGGATCAGTCGTCTCGCCTGTTTCTTCCCAAGTTTCAGCTAGTGAAATATTGACAAAACTCTTTAAATCATTAGTTTGTTTTTTTTCTAAAAATGATCTGACAATATCTTCAAATTTTCGAAATGGCGAGTAGATCTCGTTGAGATGAAAACTCGCATGACCATCAAATGGCATCGATGCAATCCATTTGCCTTTTTTTAACATTTTAAGTTTTTGGCTATCAGTAATAGCAGCACCACAGTTTTCACAAAAATATTGTGCTGTCTCAGGTTTATGCTTATCTTTGTCTTTTTGCCAGTGGATATTGCTCCACTTTAAATCTTGGAAATGTTGACAATGTGGGCAAGGCACATGATATTTGCGTCTATCACCAGCATCAAAACTCATCTCAATAAAAGAATTACCCTTGATTGTTGGCGTACTTGTTAATATAAGCTTTCTTTTTTTACCAAAAGTGGCAGCACGTTGCCAAAGTAAATTGACAGGGTGACCCTCATGGCTACGCTCATAGCCATCAACTTCATCACAATAGATTTTCGGAGCTGATCTGCCGCGCATTGTATTAGGTGAACCTGACCAAGCAAACATCAAAAAACCACCGTTATAAGATTTCATTTTTTGATTATTAACACCTTCACGCCCTCGAGGTTTGGCAAGTGTATCTCTGATACTTGTACTATAATCCAGCATCGGATTAAATTTAGTTTCTAGCCAAGTTTTTAAATCAGATTCACTCGGTTGCATCATGATTTGTGATTCTGCTTGATGCTCAATATAATAACCAATCGCATTATTTAAAAGTGCAGTTTTGCCTAATTGCGCACCCCACATCAGCGTAATTTTATTTATATTATTATCTTCAATCGCATTCAATATTCCTTCTTGATAACTTAATGTTTGCCATTTACCAGCCATTGCTGAAGTTCCACTAGGCAAAAATACATGTTTAGCTGACCAATCAGATAATGATAATTTTATAATTGGTTTAAAATATCTATCTAGTGATTGTTGTGTAAACTCTATAAATTTATCAAGTTTCATTATCACCCTCAGTCATATTAGCGATCGTCTCAAGTGATCCCTCACAGATCTCATACATTGCAGCTTTTATTTCAGCAGTTATTTTCTCATTTAAAATATTAATATTAGACTCATTTAAAATCTCGGTCTCGATTCGATCTGGAACATTAAGCAAACGACTGCGTATCAGTGTAAATAGATTACTCATAACACTCTCTACATCTTCAACATTTATTACTTTTTTTTCTGCAAGTTCTGCTTTGGTTTTTTGCTCATCTGCCTGATATTTAATTAAACGATATTTTTCTTGTTTGGTCTTAATCTCTAACTCTTTTGCATCATCTGTTACTGTTGTTTTATTATCAGATTGTTGCTCTATAGCTCTATTTTTTCGCCATTGATACACATCAGCAGTATTAAGTTTCCAAGCCACTCCTTTTGAGCCTTTCGAAATTACAGGGCAGTTTTTACGAACCCAAATATCAATAGTCGTAGTTTCTACACCAAAAATATCAGCGAGTTCTTGTTTATTAACATTGATCCCTTTTTTAGATTTCATTATTAATAGTATTTAACCCCTTAATTTCAAAATCCCTCGCACACTATGAATCTGGCGCGTATTGTACCCTCGCCGCTGTAAAGGCTGAGGGAGTACCTTTTTTATAAATATAACTAATATATTGATTTGAATCTGGGCAAGTTTTGCTTTTGATAAGGAGTAAGATAAATACCATCATATGCTAATTGTTTTTTTATTACTTATTTTTATTTGTTATAACTTGCTCATATGCTTTAGAAAAATCCTTTGATAAATTAGCTTCATCAACTTTAAAACCATTATTGATGTTGTTATCTATATTATATTTATTTATAAAATAACCAGTAGGATAATTTGTAGATGAGAAAAAAGCATTAAACAATTTTTTTAGTATATTCATTTATTCTGATAACCAAAAAATTCAGTATCTGATCGAATAACAGTTATTATCTCATCTTTAGACAAACCACTTGACAGCAGTACATATAGAATTTTTTTTGTGATTTTTCGATGAGTGTTCATTAAATATTTAGTTGTATTGATTCGTTGCCCTCCAAGATCAAAAATAAGCTTATTAGCTATATCATCATCACCAATAAAACTATAAAAACGATTAATTTTATACTTTTGACGTTGATAAGGTATTGTTAATCTGTTTCTAGTTTGAATTAAACATTTTGATGATATTTCATCTGCCCAGTCTTTACCAACAGTTGTACGTAATAATCTATAACCAACAGTATACATAATTAAAACACCTTCTATACTTAAAAATTAAAACGGGGCAACATTATCCTTAAAATTATTAATCTCATCTATTGTCGGTGTATTCTGATTAACTTTATTATCTTTATTTGTGCCTACAAATTGAAAATTAGAAGTTATAATTTCTGTTGTATATTGAGTATTACCAGCTTTATCTTGCCACTTATTTGTACTAATCCTACCTTCAATAAATAGTTGTGTACCTTTATTAGCATACCTTTGAATTGCATCTGCTGCTTTACCAAACACAACAACTCTATGCCATTCTGTAGTGATATTTTCACCCATACCATCATTAGTGGCAATACTTAAAGTTGCTATAGTTGTACCGTTTTGAGTTGTTTTAATATTTGGATCATTACCTAATCTACCCAACAAAAAAACTTTATTTATTGTTCCTTTAGCCATATCAACATCCTCTATTTTTTTTAGCTGCTAAACCAATTAGCTCATGCATATAAGCTTTTTTAATTCGCATAACCATATCATTATTGAAATATATTGAAGTATTGCTATTTCGTTTGAATGTATATGGAATTACACATGCTTTACTAATTAAGCGTTTGACATCAATTTCACTTATTTTCATTTCTTGTGCTAATTCTTCAATTAATTTCATCACATCTCCTTTTTTATATTAAAATTTCAAGAAACATATAGGTTTGATCTTTTATACTGTCAAAGCCTGTCATAGCCCAGCAATTACAATTATTAGTATTTTTTAAGCTGTTATTTTTTACTTTCAAACTATTGCTTATCATGTCAAATCAATCCTTTTTAAGTTGTATAACTAATTGTCTAACTGTACTTTTAACTCATCTAAATAATCTGCCCAAATTTGTAAAATCTCACGTCGTTCGTCGATATACTCATAGGTGTTATATATCGCTTGAATTTTATTTCTCTTACGATGATCTAAAATAAGCTCTATAGCTTCACTCTGCCATTTATATTGTCTTTGTAAATAATAAATAGCTGTCGAAATTGAATGTCTAAAACCGTGCATTGTTTGTCTTGGTAAGCTAGTCCCATCAAAGCCAAAGTCTTTTTGAATAATATTACGTAACTTATTAGCGGATATAAGTTTGCTATTTTTATTACTTAATATATAAGAACTTTCTTTCTTAGCTGCGTATAGTTCTATAATTAATTGATATGCTTGATTCGATAGTGGTTGCTTAAAGTCTTCTTTCATCTTCATCAAACTTGCTGGAATTATAAGTAAGCGCTCAGAAATATTAAAATATTGCCATTTCAAACTAACTAAAACATTCGGTCTAAATGCTAACAAAGTCGCTAATTTCAAAGCAACTTTATATATATTTTTGCCTATATATTTATCCATTTTTGTTAGTAATAAAATAAATTCTTGTTTCTGTACAACAGGATTAATAAATGCATAACTACTACCTGATTTAGATGATAATATATGTGAAAAATCATTAAGCATAATATTCTGCTTACAAAGTCCTAAAGCCACAGCATATTTAAAAATGCCTGAAAGAATTGCTTTGAGTTTTCGTTGCTTTGCTTTTGTTTTGATATGATTTTGTAAAAATGAACCTATAGAAAGTATTTCAATATCATTGATATCTATATTTTTAAAAAATGGGATGATGTCGTTATCAAGATACATTCTATAACCTATAGCTGTGGATTTTCTAATGCTTTTTTTGCTGTACCATTCTTGAATAATATTATGAAATAATTTGCGCTTATCGAGCTTAGTTTTTTGTTTGAGGTCTTTAGGATTTTGACCTTGTGATCTAAGTGAATTATAGTGCTGAGTTATTTCTCGAGCTTTTTTAAGACTTATTTTGGGATAACTACCTAAACCAAGACTATAAGACTTATTATTAAAATTATAACGATAAAGCCAACTTTTTGTATTAGCTGCTTTGATAACTATATATAAGTTAGATATATCTTTTATCATCTCAATATTATTTGAGTTTTTGCTATGTTTGAGGTTATTTATTTGGGTTGTTGTTAACTTCATCTACACCCCTTTTTTTCTCTAAAAATTGCTCAATTTCTGCTTTGATCCAGTATCGATCACGTCCAATTTTAATATTTTTTGGAAAATTTTCATTTTTTTGCCAACGCCGAATTGATGAATCTTTAAATCCCATTTTGACAAGATCATTTATTTTGAGATATTCTTGCATTCTTGAGCCTTTTCTTTCCTAACCTTTTTTAAAAATTTATTCGCAAAAAACAATGTTCTAAAACTCTTTAGCTCACCTTCTTTAATACTAAAAACACAGTATTTATTTTTTTTCATCGAGATATAATAATTCATACATTTTCCTTAATAAGATTATTTAAAATACTTCTAAGCAACTTGTAAGCTTCTTGTTTGCATCGATGCAAATTTATTAATAAAATAAACCTGTCCTTTACCTGTGATTTTTGGGGTTTTACTAACAGAAATATGCCCATCAGAATGAGTAACTGTTGTCTCTTTAATTCTGAACAAACCTAGATCCATTGACTTCTGCGTTGGGGTATTAAAATCAGCTCCAATACGTCTAATCAAATAGTTATTCTCTCTTAACCAACTAAAAAGCCGATTAGCTCCAATATCAAAGCCATTTTGTTTGATAATCTTTGCAAGCTCACCGACAAGAATAGTTGAGTTTGAAGATGATACCGAATCTGCGAATAGCACCTTAGGTTTTTGCTGTTCAATAGTCTGCTTAGCTTGCTCTAATTTCTGCTCTGAATCTAAAGCTATTTGGAGTATTTGTTTTCTTGTTAAAGTTTGTGGAATATTTTGTTTAAATTGCTTCTCGCATTGAATGAAATATTTTCTGATTTGCTTACCTTTTTCAGATCTTTGTAGCATTGAAATTTCTTTAGCCATATCTAAGCTAATAATATGTTCAATAAATGTAGATTCATTACCTTGAGCTGTGACTCTTTTTTGAGTAATAGCTATAAAGTCTTCATTTGCAGAAAAACCATATTCACACATACGATTAAACCAATCATTATATTTCGTTCTAACACTTAAAAAACTATGCAAATCCCTAGCATTTACGCTATTTATTTCTTCATCACCAATTTGATTTTTTGATATTGCTATATTCACTTTTAACCCCTTAAATTAAACAAAACATCCAAAATAAAAATACTAGTAACTAATAAACTCCTTAACTTTGATAAATACCATATTGAACAAGCTGCTTTCTTCTAATCTCACCGTACTTTGTTAACCAAACAAGTTTCAAAAACCTCATGTACATTTTTTTACAAATCTCTTCTTTTAACCAAATGCTTAAACTGTTTAAATTTTGCTTTTTTTACTTTCCCTTCTGACGATACGTTTTTAAGTTTGCCTATTTCAAACCAGTTGTGGATTGTTACTGGATGCATATCTATCATTTCGGCTATCATTGCAGCTGGATATGCTATTTCATCACATACATCAATATAAATCTTTTCTCTCCGAATATTCTCCATAACAACAGATACAATCTTATTGATCGAATCACCAGCCTTACTTGCTATCATTTCCTCTAAAGTTATTTCACTCATAAAAACTCCTAAGCTATCTGCTGTTTAATTTTATTAAGGTAATCAAGTCCAATTTCTTTAAGCTTCTTAGGTGGCTTATAAGCAATTCTATTTTTAGACTTTTCAATCTCCCTATGTATCTGTAGGTTGTGTTGTATCGATTTGATCTTTGAACGAATCTCCTGCATTTTTGGTTCAGATTTACATTCATCGACTAGCTCTGTAACTGCCCTGTGTACTATCTCAAAATCATCTTTAGCAAACTTAGTCTCGTATAGAGCTATTAACGCATTCATATCGTTTGGTTTTAGTTTGCTATACCAAAGTGGGTAACAAAGCTTTAATGTCTTCAATATTATCGTCACTTCCTGTCTATCCATGATCTACTCCTAGCTTATTATTTGATTGATCTAACTTGTTTTTTGTTTCTTTTTGGTAAACTTCCTCTAAATAATCCCAACCTGAATTATTTGGCTGACTATTCCACTTTTTGGCATTTGCTAACCAAGTAGTCCAGCGCTGTTTAAAAATAAATTGCTTTTGTTTCTCAGCTGGGAATTTTTTATCTGTAGAGTTATGAGTTGTCCAATAAGCTATAAACTCATCAAAAATATTTAACTGATCTTGGGTTGGTTGGATTTCATTTTTTGCTTGTTGTTTCCAATCAGAAATTCTTGCAGCAATAGTGTTTTCTTTTTTATATATTTTTTCTTTATATATATTTGTGTTTATAGTGTTACTTTGTATGTACCCTTTTTCGGTACTACTAGAAGTACCCTTTTTCGGCAGTACTGTACTACCCTTTTTAGGGATATCCCCTTTTTCGGTACTACCGTTTATAGGGGGTACTAAATCATAATTAATTGAGTATAAATTTCCCCATCTGTTATTTACTTTTTTAACTACTAGTCCATAAGATTCTAATTCAGAGATAGCTGAGTAAATTGTATTATCTTTTTTGATACCTGAGATTTCTTTAAGCTGTTTTGTTGATATGTTGTCACTTGTTTTATTCCAACCTGTCGTTTTTCTAGCGATGATCAAATAACACTTAACTGCATTACCTGATATTTCTCTTAATACATCATCAACAAAAGAATTTGACGTTTGAAAACTATTTGGAATAAATTTATTGTTCATTTCACACCTCCGTTTAATTTAAACAAAGGGCTAAAACATATAGATACAGCTATAGCTGTAATAGATGTTTTCACTACCCAGCAATACAATGACTTTAAAAAAGAAATAGATGGCTGGGCAGTTAAGAACATCATACAATTAAGATGCGGATAGCTTTTACTATTACTAGCTATTTTATGGCTATCCCTACCCAACCAAAACTTGAAAAACACTTGGTTGAATCTGCTATTTATTGCATAACTACAAATTGTATAAGGGTTCTTAAGCCCACGATTATTATATCGATGATCTAATTGATTTTGCAAGTTATTTTTCATACTGTCCTCCAGTTTGTAAACAAGAGGATGGAAGATATTTAGATACAGCTATAGATATAACTGTAGCAAATGTCTTCACCGCCAAACGCCAGTTAATTATTGAAATATACTTGGTGTTCGGGCGGTTGGAAACATTTAAAACCAAAATGTCGGTAGCTTTCCCTATCGCTAGGTCTTGTATGGCTACACGCCACCCGATCATTAATTGATGAAATTTATTGATCGAATAATTATAACTTACATTTATCGTATGTCTACGGGTCTTAGGGTTTCCACACCCATGATTAATATAACAATAATTTTCCTTATTGTGAAGTAGAAATATTATAAACATATTTATATATCTCTTATTCTTCTAATTCTTTCTAACTTTCTAAAAGAAATATAAGGAATATCAGATGAAGGTCTTAGTTCACCATCACTAATATAATAAAACATTCTTTGGCAATCAGCAGGAATTCCATTTTTTTCCCACTGAGATATTGCTGAAGCAGTTTTACCAACAATTTTTGCAATTTTACTGACATTCCCAAAATAATTTAAAACTTCTTCTCTCGTCATATTACTAAGATAGTTGGATATTTATTGATTAAATAATAAGAAAGCAAAATATAAATATCCACATAAAAACACCAAAATAAATATTTTACTAAGAACTTTACATATTTAATTTAGCTAGCTAAACTTATTAAATAGTTTATGGTTTAAATTAGTTAATATTATGGGAATAACTAAACTTACAAAAAACTTAATTCTAGAAAGAATGAATGATCTAGGCATAAAACAAGTTAATATAGCTAAAATGCTTGGTGCTTCAACAAGCTCTGTTAGTAATTGGGTTAATGGCATATATGATCCAAGCAGCAGCGAATTACCAAAATTATTACAAATACTTAAGCTATCTATTATCAATGGTGAAATTGTAAAAAACAATAATGGAATTGAAGTTCCTATAATTAATATCTCTAAATTAACCACATCAGCAATTAAAAGCAAATCTTCTACTTATCTAACCAAAGAAGAAAATATAGAGTATATTATTAAGGTTGATACGCATAATTTTTTGTTTCCGTATGGATCTAGCTTATATATAAAAAAATTCAATGGTGTCAATGATTTTAAAAATAATATGCTAGTAATTATAGAGAATGATAACAAAGAATTAAAAATAGAGAAGTTAAGTTTTTTCAATAATACTTATTATTTATCTTGCAAAGAGAAACTTAAAAGTGTTACTTTAATAAATATTAAACACAAAATTAGCTTAGTAAAATTTGATGATTTTTAAAACTATTTTTTCAAACACTATTGAATTTCTTAAACAATTATTTGAGGTTATATCAGACTTCTCACTAGAGAGGAAACATATTATTTCTAATCAAATGAATGGATTTTATATTCTATCCTTAATGTATACACTTTTTCTAGCATTAAGTATGCTTACTTCTTATAGGTTCTTTAATTTCTTTAATTTAGCTACTAGCGCTACTGCAATTTTTTTTATAGGTCTTTGTTTTGTTATAACTAATATTGTCACAGAAAATTATCACTATGTATATGCTCGACGTATGACTTTTTTTGCGCTTTTTTCAATTGGTTTAGGTTTTGCTATTTTACAGTTAACAAATATGCTACCAGCACCTCAAGGTAAAGAAATATATGAATCTTCATATAATATTGTCATGAAAAGTGAATTTACTCATGTTTTCTTTTATAATTGTATTGCAGCTTTATTAGGTCTAAATATTGCCTCATATATGCTGGGTAGATTTAAGAAACAAAAATTAAACTTAATTATTAGAATCTTGTTAGCTGATGTAATAGGTGAGTTCGTCTTTACTTTTTCAGTTATCTTCTTAATCATGCTCCCAATTGGGATATCTATATCAACAATTCTAACAATGACTATTATAAGCTTTTTATCAAAATTAGCATTCAGTTTAATTTGCTCAACAGTAATTATACCTATCTCATATAAAATTATACCTATTATTGATGGAGGTATATATGAACCGGAATTTTTGAAATCTTAAAAATTAAGGAGAATGATATGCACAAGACTATAAAAAAACTTAAGCATTTATTACTTGAAGCCTCTCGGTTATCATTACACATATATCAAGAATATAATAGAAAAGAATATTCTCTTGTTATTTCTGGAAAGTTTAATGATTATGTTATAGTCAAAAAAGATTGGGTTATAAAAAATAAGGAAAAGTTTAAAAAACGATATCATAATATAATTGATCAATTAGCAAAAAACCTACATCCTATTTATGAGCCTAAGATAACAATGATCGACTTTGATAAACAAAAAATAACTTGTTTAAATTATAAATCTGAAAGGGTTGATTTTAGTTTAAACAACTACAATATCAATAAACTAGGATTAAACTCAAAAATTGTTTAAAAAAAAGTATGCATTTACTATAAAAAAGAATTTCTTATTAGACTTTAATGAACTATTATCTCGCCTTCAGGAATATACACTAAAGTATGAAAATCCTTTATTATATGATTTTAGAAAAAAAGACGTTATTTAATGGTTCTGTCGCAAACTGACAATCAGTCAATTTTGTAGTATTATTTTACCACAAATATAATCATGTTTTTCTATGTTAGATTTCACAGGTAGACACTTTACAAAACTTCTAATCCTTCAAGCTCTTCGTGGTATTTATCATATCCGCTTAGCTATAGACATGTAGAAGAGTTAATGAAAGAGCGTGGAGTTAGTGTAGATCATAGTACTCTCAATCGTTGGGTTATAAAATATGCTAAAGAGCTAGAAGCTACCTTTAGCAGAAAGTTTAGGAAATATGGTGGTTATGTAAGTTGGAAGATGGATGAAACTTACGTAAAGCATAAAGGTAAATGGGTTTATCTCTACAGGGCAATAGATAAGCATGGAGATACATTAGAGTTTATGGTTTCTCCTAAAAGAGATGAAAAAGCGGCTCGTAAATTCTTCAAGCAAACCATTGGCAAACATGGTTTGCCGGAGAAAGTCAATGTAGATAAATCCGGTGCTAATGAGGCTGCTTTGCTAAGTATTAATATCTTTCTATTTTTGCTTGGGATATGGTTAACTCATGGTATAGAGATTAGACAAAATAAGTATCTCAATAATTTGATAGAGCAGGATCATAGAAATATCAAGAGATTAACTCGACCCATGTTAGGCTTTAAAGCATGGGATTCTATGGAATCTACTATAGCCGGTTACGAGTTGATTAACATGATCAAAAAAGGTCAGCACATCAATGCTGGTAAGATGACTGTATGGGATCAATTTTATGCAATAGCTGCATAACTGTATCTAGTGGTTGCTGATTTTGGAAATATTGTACCCATTTGTTGAGTTTGCGACAGAACCTTTTGTTCACCTCTATAGCAAATTAATGGGCTATAGTGGCCCTGCTCTTTTTTTCCGTAAATAAAGGGCTGTAGAGTTTTTTGATTTAAATATCTGTTTAATCTGGTCCCAGATGATTGCTTAGATGTATCAGCATCATCTACAATCTTTAGAGCATTTTGCATTCCTCTTCCTGATAGTACTCTGGTTCCATCTTCCAGGACATAACAAGAAATTTCTAAACCTGCTAGGTCCAATTCTCCTTCATACTTGATTTTGTTTTTTTTAGCCATTAATGAGTCCCTTATAAGTTGTTCTTATATCTGTATTTACTAGTAGTAAATTAAATCTACAGGCTTCTTTAATATTTCTAGTGTTATATCTAAAGACAAATTCATCAACATATCTTTGCAAATGTTTTTTAGAAGTAAAATGGTATATACCTAAAATACCTCTTTTCAGAAGTGACCAAAACCCTTCTATAGTGTTTGTATGAACTCTACCATTTACATATTCACCTTGATTATGATTTACTACTGAATGATCATATATTTTTGATACACCTTTGTATCCTAACCATTCGTCAGTATACAAACTTGCAGTATGTTTAACATTTCTAATAATTTCACTTGTAAGAGTGTCAGACTTAACATTTTCTACAACATTGGCATTTAATTTACCTTGTCTTTCAATCATTCCTACAATAGGAGTTTTATCTTTTGCGCTCCTACCTTGTGAATTTGGAACTTTTTTATTTGAGTGTCTGTTCTTGTTTTTACCACCAATATAAGTTTCGTCAACTTCTACCGTATTCTCTAAATTATTATTATTTTCTATAACAAAACAAGATCTTATTCTTTGAAGCATAAACCATGCGGTTTTTGTGTCACATGAATATCTCTTGATAGTTGAAGTGAAGATATACCTTTTTTATGAGAAGTTACCAGCCAAATAGCTATGAACCATTTTTGAAGCTTTACTTTTGTGTTATCAAATAAAGTAGCAGTTTTGACATTGAAATATTTTGAAGTATTTTTACATCTATATCTATTTCTAGAACAGCTATACACTTTAGAAGTAGAATCAAATGGACTAGATATAATACCGTCCCATCTTAGTTCTTCTAAGTGCTTTATACAAGATTCTTCATCAGGGAAAGCATTTATTAAATCTAATATTGATTTGAAATCTTGATTAATCATTTGAAACTCCAATTTATTTATAAGAGTATCATGGTATTTAATTACACCAATATCAAGTAGGTTATGTAAAATTGTATATAATTACCATAATTAAATACAAAAACTTTTCAAAAATAACTCTATCATTTATGGTTATGTTTTTGATATCCTATATCTTTATTGTTTGCATTATTATTTTAGTCATAAAATTAAAGAATAAAATTTTATTAATGTAGTACCTACACAGTACCTCAAAATATAAAAAGATTTTGATTAATACTATAAAGTGCTTTAAAACAAAGAGTTGCACCCATAGCTTAACTGGATAGAGCGTCGCCCTCCGAAGGCGGATGTTTGGGTTCAAGTCCCGATGGGTGCGCCACTAATAAAATCAAGTCAGTTATTCTCAGTCAGTTGAATATTTCACCTACTTTTTTATATTTGCATGCATCAACTTAATTTTAGAGAAAAATATAATAGTCAATTCACAATAATGGGAAATTTTAATGAAAAAATATCAGTTTTATAATCGAATTCATAGCTTATTTTGCAACAAGTACAGCTATCCTCCACCAACTAAATGAAGGGATGATAAACCTACACTATTTGTGGAGGATCAATACCATTATTATCTAATAAATGGATCAGCATATGCTCCCAACTTTCAAATAATAAAAGTTTGAACATACCTAATAGTTCATCCCATAAATCATCATATGTAACACAGACTTTTCTGCACCATTGAAATAACTGGTCTGTGAATTCTAATATTTGATGAATATAAAAAGCTAGCATAATTAAAATATAAAAATTAAAGCTTTCCCCTTTCAGATGACCCCAATTATGAGCTAGTTTATATCCAAAGTTTTTAAGAGTATTAAAACACTGATTCTCTATACGCCATCTAGCTCTTGCTGCCTTAGTTATAGTTAATCCGATAGTTATTTGACAATAATGTTATAATATTTAGAAAAAATGTCATCATATAGCCAAGATTTCAGAGATATCGTAATAACTAAATATAAAGAAGGCCTAACAGACAAAGAGCTAAGTAATTTTTTTAATATAGATATCCGTACTACTAGATCTTGGATAAACTTATACGAGACAACTGGTGATTATAAATCTAAGCAAGGCTTGGGTTGCGGTAGAGTAGCAACCTTTACAGATAAGGAAGCGATAGAAAGCTACTTAAGAACATATCCAGATGCAATGGCTTTAGATATTAGAGAAGCATTAGCTCCTGAAATACCTAGAAGCACATTTTATGATTGTCTTACCAGACTTGGTTTTAGTTTTAAAAAAAGACACCTAAATATAAGCAAAGAAAAGAACAAGATAGGCAAAGTTTTATAGAGGTTGTTGAGACTATTGAACCTAACAAACTTGTATATTTAGATGAAATGGGTATGGATAATAAACAGTCTGTACTAAGAGGATGGTCTCTTGTTGGTAAACCTAGCTATGGTGAAGTTATTGCTTATCAAACTCAGAGAAAAAGTATAGTTGCTGGTTATAACTATTTAGAAAAGAAGATTATAGCACCGCTAGAGTATACTGGATATACAGATACTCAAATTTTTAATCAGTGGTTTGAAGAGCATTTATGTCCTGAGTTAATTCCAAAGACTACTGTTGTTATGGATAATGCTAGTTTTCATAAGTCTCCTAAATTGGCTAAAATAGCAGAGAAGTTTGATATACAGATACTATACCTTCCTGCTTATTCTCCTGATTTAAATCCTATAGAAAAAATTTGGGCCAATTTTAAAAGAATTTTAAGAAAAGTAAATAATTCTTTTGATAATTTATCTGATGCTATTACTCACGTCTTTAGCACAATATTATCAGATTAACTATATCTGTGCTATATTGCTCTTATCAACCTCCAAGTTAGTTGCCCACACACCAGCTATCGTTGATTTTTGCTTACCATCTTTGTCTTTGCTAATCGTAAAAGCTTTAACTACAGTAACTTTCGTGCTTGAGTCTTTGTTTAGAGGTATGTCATAATACCATCTGTATGCGATAGATGTATTGCCCATAGTACTCTTATGACTTTGATATTCAGAGCTATCTAAGCACTCATATAGATGTTTATGATTACCCTGTTTTATTCTAAATATATAATCTTCTCCATTTTGTATTACTGATTCTATAAAGGGTTTAGTAGCATAGATACTATCTGCTAGCCATATAAAGTTCATTCTTGGATGTTGTGATCTAAGTTTTGGTAATAAGCGTTTAGCTGCATTAATTTCACAGTCTTGCTTCTTATCACCATCAGTGTTTTTAATAGGTTCAGGCATTAATGGGAATATTTGCTTTTGATTTGGATGGCATATTATTGCTTGTAATGCCTGATGGCTATATTCTACTTTACCATTACGTTTTCTCTTTTGTAAACATTCTTCACATTTTATAGTTTCAGATGAATGGTATTGTGTAGCATCTAATGCTACAAGATACTTATCTTCAAACCTAAAATTAGATAAGTGCTTACCTCGTTGTAAACGGTTTAAGTAGTTATTGAATATTGGTTGAAACTTATCATACTTAATATTTGATATGATAGTCCTCAGTTGATTATCACTAGGTATTTCTGTAACTCCAAATTGGGTTTGCAGATTATTTTTATATTGTCGTTTCTGCATTAATCTTTGATATTTTAATAAGCTAGATGATTTGTAAAACATACAGGCAAGGGTAGATAATGCAGCATCACTAATTTGATAATTTACACTACTAGCTCGTCTATTATCTGGTAAATTACTAATGTTAGACTTAAATCCATCTATAAGTGGCTGTAAACTTAGATGTTTTTTGGTTTTGACCATTACATAAAAAATATTTTAATATTTGTATGTTATTATCTAATAATATTAAGTATTTTAGTATATTCTAGTGAAAATTAGTGCGAAAAAGTTAAAAACTAAGCATTGAGTTTAATAGCTTTGTGGGCTCACTGAGAATAGCTGTTATCCAGTTTGAGGAAAGGTTGCAGGCATACCTATAACAGTTTAATGAAGAGGCTCCCCAATAGTGCCCTTTTAAAGTATTATACAACGATCACAGCAATTTCTTTCATTATCTTCCGAATCATCATCTATTGAAAGATTAACATCATCCGATAAAGAAAACTCTTCATCATCTGATAAATAATTCTCATCATATATTTCTAAAGAGCCATAGGTTTTACGGCGACGATTATTTAATGATGACAATAACTCTTTATCTTCTTCGCTGTCTCTATGCACTCGAATATCCACTCTAGGAGACCTTAAACTATTCCTACTTCTGCTTATATCTTCTAAAAAAGGAGATTTTTCATCTTCTTCATCCAAATAAGAATTATTTTCACTAAAAGATCTAAATCGAACAGGAATTTCGATAGTAGAGTGACTTCTACTTCTACTTATATCTCCTAATAGAGGAGATTTCTCATCCTCTTCATCCAAATAAGAATTATTTCCACTAAAAGATCCAAATCGAACAGGCATTTCGATAGTAGAGTAAGCCCTGCGCCTACTTGGATCATCATATATCTCTGTTTGATGATAAAGATTATTTGATACAGTTACTAATTTATCACGAATAAGAAGTTTTAATTTATCTTTTATTAATAAATTAAGTACTTTTTTATTAATACATATGATATTATTTTGATCTGTTTTATATTTGTACAGCAATTGGCCTTTTACATTAAGTATAGGTTTATCTAAAATTTCACCAGTAACTCTATCTCTCACTGCTTTAATTTGGATATATGTAGCGCTCCATCGTTTAGTTACTTTAATAATTGTTTCAATATATTTTTTTATAAGAGTGCGATATTTCTTAGTATTTGGATTATTTCGTGATTCTAAATCTATATATCCAATAATTTTTAAAACTATACTATCATTAGCATTTACAAAATTAAGTATATAATCTATATGGTTTTCTTCTAGGTATATAAATGTACTTCTTTCCTCTGTACTATTAATTAATATTAAAGCTGGCTTATTATAGATGCGTGATAAACAAATTTCATTATTATAAGAAAAACTATAATTTGCGTATGATACAGCATTTTCACAGGTCACTGGAGATAAATAAGCATCACTCTCTTCTTCAGGTTCTTTATTTTCAAAACTGGCATGTCTTGCAGCATCTAAACTAGCTCTATGTTTTCCAGGAAATAAATAAGCATCACTCTCTTCTTCAGAGTTTTTATTTTCAAAACTGGCATGTCTTACCGCTTCAGAACTAACTTTACGTTGTCCAAGCAATCTACCAAATAAAATCTCTTCTGATTTTATAATTTTACTTAGCTTAGCTTCGTTAATACATTGTATTGTTATTCCTTCTCTAGAAAGTCTATTTTTTACACCTAATTTCATTGTAAATACACCTTCTGGGTTATATATAGGTCTAATAACACCAGCTGTTACAGACTTTCCAAATTTCTTGGTATTTACAGGAGGGGGAAGGAGCCTTAAATACGAAGCTAATCTTACTCCTCCTTTAGATTTCTTATGAACATATCTAATATATAAGTTTATGAAGTGCATGTCTTGGGCTGTTTGTTTAACTGAAGTAATAAATTTAATTTTTATATTTCCACTAGAACTATTTATATAATTATCTATAACTCGTTGCTTATTTTTAAAGTAAAAGAATATAGTCCTGCCTTGATCATTATCAACTAATATTACAGCTATCTCTTGATGAATTTTTGCTAAACAAACTTTTTCATCATAACGACTTCTGAATCTACTTTCATGTATATCGTCTTCTCTAAGGTAAATCATTTGTGTATAAAAATATTGTTTTATACACAAAGTAAATTATTATATTTATCTAGTTGCAATAGATTTTATAGCTAATTTAAAAAATAGTGCCTATTTTAGAATTTTTTATCATTATTTAGCATAAAGAAATCTACTATTTTTTTCTTTAGTGATTTTGATGGCATCGTCAAGTTAACTAATTGTCAGCTATTCTCAGTGAGCCCACAAAGCTATTAAACTCAATGCTTAGTTTTTAACTTTTTCGCACTAATTTTCACTAGAATATACTAAAATACTTAATATTATTAGATAATAACATACAAATATTAAAATATTTTTTATGTAATGGTCAAAACCAAAAAACATCTAAGTTTACAGCCACTTATAGATGGATTTAAGTCTAACATTAGTAATTTACCAGATATAGTTAATCTGATAATATTGTGCTAAAGACGTGAGTAATAGCATCAGATAAATTATCAAAAGAATTATTTACTTTTCTTAAAATTCTTTTAAAATTGGCCCAAATTTTTTTCTATAGGATTTAAATCAGGAGAATAAGCAGGAAGGTATAGTATCTGTATATCAAACTTCTCTGCTATTTTAGCCAATTTAGGAGACTTATGAAAACTAGCATTATCCATAACAACAGTAGTCTTTGGAATTAACTCAGGACATAAATGCTCTTCAAACCACTGATTAAAAATTTGAGTATCTGTATATCCAGTATACTCTAGCGGTGCTATAATCTTCTTTTCTAAATAGTTATAACCAGCAACTATACTTTTTCTCTGAGTTTGATAAGCAATAACTTCACCATAGCTAGGTTTACCAACAAGAGACCATCCTCTTAGTACAGACTGTTTATTATCCATACCCATTTCATCTAAATATACAAGTTTGTTAGGTTCAATAGTCTCAACAACCTCTATAAAACTTTGCCTATCTTGTTCTTTTCTTTGCTTAGATTTATAATCACCAGTTGTCTCGTATAAGTTTATCCAAGATCTAGTAGTACGGATATCTATATTAAAAAAATTACTTAGCTCTTTGTCTGTTAGGCCTTCTTTATATTTAGTTATTACGATATCTCTGAAATCTTGGCTATATGATGACATTTTTTCTAAATATTATAACATTATTGTCAAATAACTATCGGATTAACTATAATAGACGAGCTAGTAGTGTAAATTATCAAATTAGTGATGCTGCATTATCTACCCTTGCCTGTATGTTTTACAAATCATCTAGCTTATTAAAATATCAAAGATTAATGCAGAAACGACAATATAAAAATAATCTGCAAACCCAATTTGGAGTTACAGAAATACCTAGTGATAATCAACTGAGGACTATCATATCAAATATTAAGTATGATAAGTTTCAACCAATATTCAATAACTACTTAAACCGTTTACAACGAGGTAAGCACTTATCTAATTTTAGGTTTGAAGATAAGTATCTTGTAGCATTAGATGCTACACAATACCATTCATCTGAAACTATAAAATGTGAAGAATGTTTACAAAAGAGAAAACGTAATGGTAAAGTAGAATATAGCCATCAGGCATTACAAGCAATAATATGCCATCCAAATCAAAAGCAAATATTCCCATTAATGCCTGAACCTATTAAAAACACTGATGGTGATAAGAAGCAAGACTGTGAAATTAATGCAGCTAAACGCTTATTACCAAAACTTAGATCACAACATCCAAGAATGAACTTTATATGGCTAGCAGATAGTATCTATGCTACTAAACCCTTTATAGAATCAGTAATACAAAATGGAGAAGATTATATATTTAGAATAAAACAGGGTAATCATAAACATCTATATGAGTGCTTAGATAGCTCTGAATATCAAAGTCATAAGAGTACTATGGGCAATACATCTATCGCATACAGATGGTATTATGACATACCTCTAAACAAAGACTCAAGCACGAAAGTTACTGTAGTTAAAGCTTTTACGATTAGCAAAGACAAAGATGGTAAGCAAAAATCAACGATAGCTGGTGTGTGGGCAACTAACTTGGAGGTTGATAAGAGCAATATAGCACAGATAACTAAGGCAGCAAGAGCTAGATGGCGTATAGAGAATCAGTGTTTTAATACTCTTAAAAACTTTGGATATAAACTAGCTCATAATTGGGGTCATCTGAAAGGGGAAAGCTTTAATTTTTATATTTTAATTATGCTAGCTTTTTATATTCATCAAATATTAGAATTCACAGACCAGTTATTTCAATGGTGCAGAAAAGTCTGTGTTACATATGATGATTTATGGGATGAACTATTAGGTATGTTCAAACTTTTATTATTTGAAAGTTGGGAGCATATGCTGATCCATTTATTAGATAATAATGGTATTGATCCTCCACAAATAGTGTAGGTTTATCATCCCTTCATTTAGTTGGTGGAGGATAGCTGTACTTGTTGCAAAATAAGCTATGAATTCGATTATAAAACTGATATTTTTTCATTAAAATTTCCCATTATTGTGAATTGACTATTATATTTTTCTCTAAAATTAAGTTGATGCATGCAAATATAAAAAAGTAGGTGAAATATTCAACTGACTGAGAATAACTGTTAAAAACTAAGCATTGAGTTTAATAGCTTTGTGGGCTCACTGAGAATAGCTGAATTATTATAAATAAAGTTTTTTGAAAGGCTATCTTTTTTGAAGTGCTGACTTAGCCTGAACACGGCACATGAATCAAAAGTTACCGTTGCTTCCTTCCGGACCTGGCGGAGTTCACAATCTAGCATTGCGTGGAAACCAAGTCAGCGGAATATATACTACTAAATATATAGATAAATTACAAGCCATCAAAGCAAATTCCATTATTGGATATAAATTGGTATTATTATCTAAAAAGTAATCTAAGAATAAAGAAATGCTTATTGTAATCTCTCCAGCTAAAAGCCAAAACTTTAAACCTATCAAAACTTCATTTGATTTTACTCAGCCTATATTCAAAGCTCAAATTGCTCAGCTTATAAAAACTCTTAAGCATTATGAAATAGATGAGATTGAAAAACTAATGAAAATTAGTCCAAAATTAGCTCAGGAAGTATTTGATAAACACACTAGTTTTGACCCTAACGATTATAATAGTACAAATGCTAAAGCTGCTATTTTTACATTTAGTGGTGATGTTTATAAAGGCTTAGATGCTCAAAGTTTAGATATCAAAACAATTGAGTACTCTCAGCACCATTTATTTATGCTATCTGGGTTATATGGTCTGATTAGACCTCTCGATCTAATCCAAGCTTACAGACTAGAGATGGGTACAAAAATAAAAATAAATAATCAAATTCTTTATAAATACTGGCAAGATAAAATCACATCTCAACTAAATAGTGCATTGTCTAAACATCAAAATAAAATTCTAATAAACCTGGCATCAAATGAATATTCCCAAGCAATTAATAAACCATGTTTAAATGCTAAATGGCTAGACATAGATTTCAAAGAAAATAAAAATGGTACGTACAAAACTATAGGTATTCATGCTAAAAGAGCACGTGGATTAATGACCAGATACATCCTTAATAATGAAATCGAGAGTATTAGTGATATTAAAAATTTTGATACTCTAGGCTATAAGTTCAACCCCGATTTCTCTAAAGAAAATCTATTATGTTTTACGAGATAGAAAATGAAAATTAAAATATTCTCCCTAGGAGAAAAACCGCCTAAATGGGTTAGTAGTGGTTTTGATGAATATCAAAAAAGACTCGGGAAAGCTATTCAATTAGAGTTAATTGAGATTCCCATAGCTAAACGCACCAAAACTGGAAATCCAAATGTATGGATGGAGCAAGAAGCTAAAGCTATTCTTAACAAGTTAAATCAAAATGATTATCTAGTTATATTAGATGTCAAATCTAAAATTATCTCTACCGAAGAGCTTGCTGCTAAAATGCAAAGCTGGAAGCTTAACAATCCTAATATAGTTATTTTGATAGGCGGGCCAGATGGTATAGATAGCAGTATCAAAGCTATTGCTAAAGATAAAATCTCAATATCCAAGATGACTTTTCCTCACCCTATTGTACGCATAATAATAGCTGAGCAACTCTATAGAGCCTATACTATTTTAGAAAATCACCCGTATCATAAATAAATAACATCTTTTGCTTAATAATTTAGTGTTTTAACAAATTAAACTATTGTTATATATTGGCTTAATATTACTCTTTTAAATACTGTTTAAATAAATCTTTATACTTAATTAACTCAGCATACGTAAGTAAAAATACTCCATCCCCTCCTTCACTAAAACTTAACCAAGTAAATGGGACATCTGGACACATCTCCATCAAAGCATATTGACTATTACCGACTTCTACAATTAGTACACCTTTCTCAGTCATATACTGGTCTGCTTCGAGTATAATTCTTTTAGCCAAATCTAAACCATCACTCCCTGCTTCTAAAGCAAGCTTTGGTTCATAATGATACTCTTTTGGCATACTCTCAAAATCTTTTTTATCTACATAAGGAGGATTTGAAATTATCAAGTCAAATTTCTGATCTTTCAAATTATTAAATAAATCAGACTTCACTACTTTAATACTATCTACTAATTGATGTTTTTTTACATTATGGTTTGCAATTGTTAATGCATCATCAGAGATATCTACCAAAGATATTTTCGCATTTTCAAAAACGCTACTACAAGCTATGCCAATACATCCACTACCAGTACACAAATCCAAGACATTTTTAACATCTTCAATATCTCCAATCCATGGAGAAAAATCATTTCTAATAAGCTCAGCTATTGGAGAACGAGGTATAATAACTCTCTCATCAATATCAAACTCCATACCAGCAAACCAAGCTTTTTTAAGAATATAAGGCAGAGGTTTACGCTCATAGGCTCTTTGATAGACAAATTCGATTATTTGTTTTTTCTCTTGGGTTAATAATCGCGAATTTACCATATTACTATCTATATCATGAGAAATATTAATCGCACTAAGAACAAGGTGTATAGCCTCATCCCAAATCGAATCCGATCCATGTCCAAAATATGATTGATTCTCTGTCATCTCAGAAATTGACCAACGAATGTAATCCATGATAGAGTGTAAATTATTTATAATGTCTTGTTGTTTTTCTTGACTATACATTTAGTTTATTAACCTTTTTTCCATGTAGTGCCAGTTGCACTATCTTCTAATATTATTCCCTGCTGTTGTAACTGATTTCTTATCTCATCAGCCTTAGCATAATTTCTAGCTTCTTTAGCTTTAGAGCGCTCTACAATCAACCTCTCAATCTCACCAGTATTCACCCCTCTAACTTGCTTAAAGTAATCTTCAATATCTGTAAATAAAATACCTAAAACATCACAAAGCTTTCGCAGTAAAAAAGCATAACCGCTAGCTTTATATCTATTTGTGGTTTTTAGAGTGTTTATTTCTTTTGCTAAAGCAAATATTACAGCCAAGGCCTCTGGAGTATTAAAATCGTTATCCATAGCCTTTATAAACTTATTTTCATACTCATCAGCATCATCTGGCAGATTAACTTCGATAGGCTCTATATCCCTTAGAGCATTAAATAATCTCTCTAAAGAAGCTTTTGCATTATCAAGATTTTCTTTTGAATAATTAATCTCACTTCTATATACAGTAGATGCTAAGAAATATCTAATAACTTCTGGATGATACTCTTCCAAAACATCAACTATTGTAAAAAAATTGTTTAAAGATTTTGACATTTTCTCAGCATCAACCTTCACCATACCTGAATGCAACCAATAATTAGCAAATGTACATTCATTACACGCTTCAGATTGAGCAATTTCATTCTCATGATGTGGAAATCTAAGATCAGACCCTCCAGCATGAATATCAAAGTTATCACCTAAAAGTTTCTTTGACATTGCTGAGCATTCAATATGCCAGCCAGGACGTCCAGAGCCCCATGGTGAATCCCAAGCAGGTTCTCTTTCTTTTGCCATTTTCCAAAGTACAAAATCCATAGGGTTTTCTTTCTCTTCAACAACATCAACTCTTGAACCTTGCTGTAAAGCCTCTAAATTTTGCTTACTTAATTTACCATAATCTTGGAATTTAGTAACACGATAAAAAACATCACCATTACTACCTTGATAAGCATAGCCTTTATTAACTAGAGTTTGGATCATGGCTATCATTTCTGGTATAGTTTCTGTCGCTCTTGGTTCTTTAGTAGGTTTTAGGATATTTAATTTGTCAAATACATCATGCATAGCATTGATATTCCTATCAACAAGCGCTGTAGTTGATTCACCATTCTCATTTGCTCTTTTGATAATTTTGTCATCAATATCCGTGATATTTCTTACCATTGTGACATCAAAATCACGATATTTAAAGTATCTATAAATAACATCAAAAGCTACGAAAGTACGAGCATGGCCAATATGACAATCATCATAAACAGTGATACCACAAACATACATCTTAATTTTATTCGCCTGTATAGGCTTAAATTTTTCTTTTTTACCCGATAGGGAATTATAAAAAATCATCAAACACTAAATCCATTTATCAAATCTTATATTATAAGCTACCAGTATAGCTAAATTTTACCATCTTTTGAAAAAAAATTAGAACTCAAAACTTTTATAAACCATATTGAGATATGGACTAACGTCATTAAAATCATCCAAAATATCACATCCACCATAAACACTACAGCCAGAATCAAAATAAACTCTAGAATCATCGCTACAATTTGAGCTTATAGTACAGCTTAAACCATCTGCTATAGCATATATTTGTCCTTCACCATCCCTAAAAATTTGATATTCTGATCCACTAGCTGGTATGACGCTAATCAGCGAACCATCAGACATATTTTCCATATAAATATTACTGTCTGTAACAATGAATAAAGCTCCAAATTTAACAATTAAACTCTGTATTTGCTCTCCTGAAAAAATGCGTGAAGATACTAAAGTTGGCACAGCCACACCAAAACTATACAAATATTTATAATAACTACTACCATTAAAATATACAATATATAACTGTGTTGAATTTTTCTTTATTATAACTGGTTTATTTGCAACCTCTTCTATTAATGTCCCTCTAGTTGATCCTGTCCCATCACCTAGCAAATATGTCCCTTCAGCATTAAAATCAAAAATATTAGCGCCCTGAAAAATCAATGGGACACTTGAGTCTAGAGTAAATAAAGCATCTGGTATCACAACATGTACATTTGATTCATCAAAGTCTACTAATCCTGTTGTATATGTATCAGCCAATGAAGCAATAAAAAGCTTATTAATACTATCATAAGCAGTTTTATAAACATCAAGATCAAAATTACTGGATCTTGATGTTTTTCTTAAAATCAAAAGTTTTGGTTCTTCATTATTAGAGTTATTAAACCATTTAGCAAGCACTATACTACCATCTGAACTTTCACCATCCTCATCATCTATAGCACCATCTAAATCCCAAGCTGACTGCCAAGCTGAACCAGTTCCTGGACCATATGCCCACTCTGCTGAGCTTGAACACCACCCAGCAATCTTACAACTATACAAATTCTCACCTGATGCAACTACATCTCCATTTTCATACTCTGTGCCAGCCACATATGTAGGATAATCTGAACTCTCGTTTCCACCAGGCAAATCTACTACAGCCTGCCAGTTAGAAAGATCAGTCTCTGCTTGTGCTATATTATCAAATAAATTTCTTAGCGTTGTTGAAGAGGTATAAACCTTATTATCATCATAAATAACTAAAAAAACACTCCAATAGCCTTGCTTAAGGTCCCACCCAATATTAAGTTTATAATTAGTAGATATAGTTAATCTGATAATATTGTGCTAAAGACGTGAGTAATAGCATCAGATAAATTATCAAAAGAATTATTTACTTTTCTTAAAATTCTTTTAAAATTGGCCCAAATTTTTTCTATAGGATTTAAATCAGGAGAATAAGCAGGAAGGTATAGTATCTGTATATCAAACTTCTCTGCTATTTTAGCCAATTTAGGAGACTTATGAAAACTAGCATTATCCATAACAACAGTAGTCTTTGGAATTAACTCAGGACATAAATGCTCTTCAAACCACTGATTAAGAATTTGAGTATCTGTATATCCAGTATACTCTAGCGGTGCTATAATCTTCTTTTCTAAATAGTTATAACCAGCAACTATACTTTTTCTCTGAGTTTGATAAGCAATAACTTCACCATAGCTAGGTTTACCAACAAGAGACCATCCTCTTAGTACAGACTGTTTATTATCCATACCCATTTCATCTAAATATACAAGTTTGTTAGGTTCAATAGTCTCAACAACCTCTATAAAACTTTGCCTATCTTGTTCTTTTCTTTGCTTATATTTAGGTGTCTTTTTTTAAAACTAAAACCAAGTCTGGTAAGACAATCATAAAATGTGCTTCTAGGTATTTCAGGAGCTAATGCTTCTCTAATATCTAAAGCCATTGCATCTGGATATGTTCTTAAGTAGCTTTCTATCGCTTCCTTATCTGTAAAGGTTGCTACTCTACCGCAACCCAAGCCTTGCTTAGATTTATAATCACCAGTTGTCTCGTATAAGTTTATCCAAGATCTAGTAGTACGGATATCTATATTAAAAAAATTACTTAGCTCTTTGTCTGTTAGGCCTTCTTTATATTTAGTTATTACGATATCTCTGAAATCTTGGCTATATGATGACATTTTTTCTAAATATTATAACATTATTGTCAAATAACTATCGGATTAACTATAAGTCATCTGGAACACTAATAGCTGAATTTAAACTACTCGTATGTACATCTAAAGAGCTATCTTCTTTTTCTATATAACCTAGATAACCTTGTTCTTTATCTAATATTTTTTCTTCTGAGCTTAATCTATAGCTTGATAAATTACCTGTCATAGCATCAGTGTTTGCATAAGGTATATTTAAAGGAAAAACATCTTCACTATGCTGAGTAAACCTGCTACTTGGTAATGTGTTATAAATAAAATTTCGTATATATTTCAGTATTCCATTATCATAAAACTCATGTTTAACATTAAAACTTATTAAATAAGGATCAGCATTATATAATTCAGCATTAGTATTATCATACTCAAATCCTGGAGCAATTGAGTTTGGTGTAGTTGTAAATCTAAAATCTCCAATATCTTCACTTGTAGTCTCAGATAAATCAACTTCTCCTATAATGTTAGCAAAATGACCTTCGTCTAAATTTATATTTTGCTTTTCATCAACTAATGTACTAATAGCAAGCGAATCCATTCTAAAATTATAAGCAAGTGCAGATATTATTACCATCAAGACAAACGCAAACATTAATGCTGCTAGTAATGAAGATCCCTTTATTTTCTTTATCATACCACTCCAAAAGCCTATAAATTAATAACCTTACTAAATGTTTGTCCTCCAACTTCAAAAGAGGCCTTGACTGCTGGATAACCAGAACTATCTATATCTATATCAGATGTAATGGCGTTCCACGTTATTACATTATTATCAACTGTTGCATATTCCAGCTGAAGATTATCTACTCCCCTCACTAACTCATAAGATTTACCAGCAGCATTATTATCCTTAATATATACATATAGAGAATATATGGTTTGTCCCTCACTATCTTGCTGTCCTGTATCTCTAATATAGAGTATTTCAAAAGAATATTTTCCGATATAATCACCTGGATAATAGGCAGCTCCTAAAGGAGCTTGCGATAGCTCTATAATATTTGTATCTGTGTCTACAGTCGATGCTTTAGCCAAGTTGATATATTTCTTATTACACAAAAATAAGTAATCCCCCGTCGCTATATCACCTACAGAATTAACATTCATAGTTGAGCTAAGAGCATTTATCTCAGCAAAAGAAGTATGGCTTAGCTCTTTCTTAACCATAATATAATCTGTCCCCGTTTGATAGCATTCTCCTGAACATCCATCTTCTAAGGTTTCGGGGAGCTGATCAGAAGTTGTTAAAGGTAACTCTCCTATACGTATCATTGAAGGGCTATAAAAAAAACTATCAAGAGAGTCAGAAGTTCTATCATAATAAGTCTGTCCAGAATACCCAAATTTACATGCAAATCCAATATCTTTGACAAAATCATAAAATACGTTTTTAACTAATAATTCTTTAGACTCCGATGTTGTTTTATCTTTATAATTGTTATAACTATTTTTCACTGATACATAAATACTTATTAAGGCAGAAACCGTCATTACAGCTATCAAAGTCGAGACTAAAACTTCTACCATGGTAAGTCCCGAGTTTTTTCTTTTATTTCTACATATCAATTGCATTTTGTACTACCTACTTTAAAGCTTATAACACACACCAAGATGGAAGCAGCTCATTATCAAAACCATAAGCTGTACATCTCCAAACAACACCTTCTGAAGTTATATCGTTACTTGTAAATGGTGCAACAGTTATATAAGCGCCTGGTCCAAATGGAGGATCATCTAGAGGGGTTGCCGTAACTATTTGTGTGGACCCCAAGTTAAGCAACACACCAGTATTTGATGACCATTTAGCTGTACTCTCAGACAACAAATCTGCCCTTGCAACATCAATCTCTGCAATAAGTCCTGATGTCTCATCTATCATCGTTGCGCCTGCTGCAATATAAATCTCATTGGCTCTTTGCATATATGCTCCAAGCTGTTGACTGATTATATCGGTACTAGCAGTATATGCTCTTTTTATTACTTCTAATGAAAAATTTTCATTAGATGCTGTAAATTCTTGAATATTACTTCCTGAGGCAACCTTAGAGAAAATAATCTCACCCATAGCTGTTTCATCAAAAGTTCCTGTTAACATAAACTCATCAACTCGCCTATCCAACTCATCAACTAATTCAACTTTCTTCTCCAGCAAGATTGCTTTTGATATTATATTTCCTAGAGTGTAAAAAGCAGCAATCAATAAGAACATAGCTAACATCGAAGCTACAAGAACCTCTATTATTGTAAAACCCTTCTCATTACTCGCTCTCATCAGATCTATTTCCCTTTACCTCTCAAGCTTCCATCATATAAACTCTCCCTCACACAATAATTTTATCATAAAAAGACTTGCATTACCTTTAACCTTAATCTACAGTTATATGAATCTTTGGTTAATGATCCCAAAACCCTTATATAAACTTAATTTTTGGTTTATTTTATTGCACTGTTGAGAACCACAATTATTAGAGATTTTGACTTTATCTTTACAAGATTCATTAATAAAACACTCTAATCCATTTTTAAATACAAAAAATTCTCCCAAATTATTTCTATGAAACTGTAAATTATTATTTTTATTTACTTTATTATTATAAGAATTTTTTACAACTCCTCCAAAAAGAATCTTATAATCTAAATTACTTTTTTTCTCTGGCTCTATAAATAATTTAATAGGCTGATTTTCATAAGCTATAAAATCCAAATCTATAAATAAAGATTCTGTTGAAATATTTAACGTAACTTGGTTAATGTTCTTTGAGATTTTATCCATATCATAATCAATCTTTCCACCATTAACATTAATTTTTTCAATTTTGACATTTTTACCCACTATATAAAAAATGAGTTTATTATCTTGTAGTGATATATCCTGATGACATACAAATTTAAGTAAACCATGATAACCAGCATTAAAATTAATAAGTTCACAATCATTAGCATAAAGTTTGAGTATACATAAACCTAATAAAAAAAAAATGCTAAGCTTCTTACACATAGCAACACCTATATTGAAATACTTTTAAGCTGGTTATTTTGAAAATCATCGATATAAATATCCTTCTTTGTGACTATATATTTCAAACCGTATTTAACTATTATATTTTGGATGTTTTGTTCAGGATATATAACAGGTTTTAAAGCATTAAAAACATTACTATCTCTAGTGTAAATATATTGATAGTAGCTATTTTTATCATAAATCAAAAGATAGTTACTATAACTATCTTTTTTAGCTATTACTGGAGGGTTTTTAATTACATCCCCTAAGATCACAGTATTTTTTTTAATCTTATAAGCACTATCAAACTTATAAACCACCAACCTATCTCCAACAAACACATACAAAGAGCTACTTGCTAAAGTAAAAAAAGGATCTAAAGCAATCACATAAACATTACTCTTTTTTATTTCCCCTAAATTATTGATAATATCTCTAATCGATGTAATATAAGCATCTTTTGTTTTATCAAACTCAATATCTCCAACTATAGCTCCAGCATCACCATCCTCACCATAACGTATCGATAATACAGCTAAACTTGGTTCAACATTATCCTTAAGATATTCCCAGCTAACAGCGGCAATTCCTACTGGGCCATCTACAATTTTAAAAGGTGTTGATAAGTCCAATACTGCTTTATCAAAATGATTTGTTAAATCATCAAGTTTGGTTTTATAAATATATAAATGCTTATTATCATATATCGCTATTAGCATTTGCCAATTTCCCTTATGAAGATCCCAACCTATATTAATTTGGTAGTCATCTGATAGCTGCATTTTTTTTAAACTGATTACTTGAACATTATTATTTACTGAAATCACAAACCAATTATATTGCTTTTCAATAAAACCTATATAACCTTTACTTTTATCACCAATATCTCCCTGCTTATTTAAATGGTAATGCTTCTGTAAGTTATTCATTCTATCAACATTAACATATGGAATATTAATAGGCACAAAAGCTGAATCATAATTAATCATAGAGCCTCTTGGTAAGCTTTTATAAAAAATCTGCTTAGTTATCTTAAGGTTATCTTTATAAAACAATTTATGAATAATGTCTGAGCTTATTGCAGTTGGCTCACCATGATATAAAGAAATATCTATATTTTTATGCGAGAATATAGGTTGTCTACTCTGTAAAGTATTTTCAATAACATAATTACCTAAATTACTTTTTCCTGCTTTAATATGATCTTTTTTAGTTATACTTTGAATATACTGCTGCTCAAATGTTGATATAGCTTCTTGATTAGCTAAGCTTTTAATACTAAGCAAATTATATCTAACTACATAGATAAGGCTTGAAACTGTTACTAAAATTACAAAACCAAATATCATTGCTGATAATAATGATGATCCTGTTATTTTAATTAAATTTCTCAAACTATACCCTCATCACAACAAAATTATTTTCTCAAAATATTTATTTTTAATTTTAAATGATATCTTTATAGCTTTACCATTAGTATCATCCAAATCTATATTTTTAAATATTTTTCTCCAAGAAAGGTTTTTTCTATTCAATACTGAATAGTTTATTTTCAAATCAGAAACTCCTTTTATAAGTGGATACGAAACCCCTTTTCTCGAACCATCTTTCAAATACATATATAGCGAGTAGCTTAATTTACTTGAATTATAAGGATTATACTTAGCTGCTATATAAAATATCTGTACACTATATTTGCCTATATAATCTGATTTATAATATTCACTAGATGGCGCAATAGCTAAATGAATTTGCTTATTATTTTTATTAATACCTGCTAGCTTTACTATATCTATATTATCATTATTACATAAAGCAAGGTAATCTCCCACATTCCATTGCTGAGGTTTTTCTAAGCTTAAATTCAAGTTAATCAATTTGGAAGCTAAATCTGTAAATGATTGCTCAGCTTTTACCATAATATAGTCTGTATTTGACTGATATAGAATACCCTGAGAATTACCTAAAGAATCTTGTAGATAACTAGTAATAAAGGATATATTACCAACCCGAATAGAAGAATTATTATAAAGAAAATCAAAACCTAAAGAATTATCACCTGTCCTATTAGTATAGGACTGATTTTTAGAGCCATATTTACAAGAAAGGCCAGCATTAACAATAGCATCATAAAATATTTTTTTAGCTGTTAGCTCTTTAATATCTATTTCAGCTTTTGATTTAGCGTTTATATAATTTTTTTTAAATGATATATATATATTTATAGCTATAGTTATAACAATAATTGAGATACTAATTGCTACTAAAAGCTCTACAAAAGTAATTCCTTTACCAAATTTCTTAGTTAAATTTGCTGCCATATTTAATTACTTCTTTAGATATTTTAATATTAAAATCTATATCTTCAGCTACAAACTTAACCAATTTCAAACTAGAAGGCGGAAGCTGAAAAAAATGATTACTATCAATAGTTGAGTTATTAAACCTACCTGTTAGTATATATTGATTAATTTTTTTATCTAATTGCTCTGCTAATAAAACTTTTTTATTAGTTACTATTGATGTTGAGATTATCGAATTTATTACTAAAAAAGCTGAGGATAATACAAACAAAATTAAAGCTGAGGAAGCTATGCTTTCAATTAAAGATAATCCTTTTTGTTTATTAATGCATACAGATCCAAATAGCACTACTCAACATATTATTAATAAAACTTTAATATATCTTAACATGTATTTCCCCCAAAATCATCTTTCTATAAAAACTTTTACATTTCTATTGGATCTTTTAACTCTAAAATAACCTCTTTTAGAAGATTACCTTCCATTTCAGAAATTTTAACTATGAATTTAGGTTGATCCCAGAAACTACTTATAGAGATATCCTCTTGCTGTACATTTTGTAATAAATCTACAACTGTATCAACCGGATATTCAGAAAGATCTACTCCTGCTAATCTTTCAATCGCATACACAGGAGCATCTGCTTTTATCAAAAATTTATTTTCAGCCAAAGTAATCCATGGCTCTTTAACCAAATGAAACTCATCAGAAATTCTTCCAATCAAAATTGTCAATAGATTATCTAAGGTAATAAATCCAAATGGTTTATTATTTTTATAGACTAATGCAAAGTGAGGTTTACCTTGCTGAAACTTCTTCAAAACATCAATTAACTGATCATGATGAGATACTTTCAATATTGGCCTTAGATTTTCTTTTTGTGAGTCATTGCCTAATGCACATAGAATATCTTTAGTATGTATAACACCTATTATATTTTTTTCGTTCCGTTGATAGACTGGATATCTTGTATATAGGTTTTTCTTAACCACCTCAAGCTTCTCTTGACTTGTCAAATTATAATCTATTAACACCATATCTTTTATAGGTCGCATTGCATCAACAGCTTGCAAATGGGAAAATTCAACCATTCTTAATAAAATATCTCGATGTTCTTCTGTTAGAGGCTTTTTAAAATGGCTACTTTTAAGAATAATTTTTATTTCATCAGCAGTATAGCTATATTCAGCTTCAGTCTTAGCATCAAGCCCAAAAAGATTTAATAGCATATTAGCTGTAGTATTCAATATCCATATAAAAGGAAACATTACCCAATAAAAAGTATATAAGGGAATACAAGTTAACAACGATAACCTTTCGGTTTGTCTTATGGCCATTGATTTTGGCATAAGCTCACCAATAACTATATGTAAAAACGATATAATTGCAAAACCTGTCGCAAAAGCAATAAACTGAGAAAGTTTAAGTGAACCAATCCCTAAATATACAAAAAATGGCTCTAACAATTCAGAAAATGCCGGCTCACCCACCCACCCTAGGCCTAGTGATGCCAATGTAATGCCTAACTGGCAAGCAGAAAGATATATATCTAATTTGCTATGAACTTTGTACAAGATTCTACCTTGTATACCTTTTTTCTTATTCAAAACACTAGCTTGCGAACTTCTAAGTTTTACTAAAGAAAACTCTGCCATTACAAAAAATGCATTCAATAACACAAAACTAAATGCTATTACCAAATAAAATATATTATCGTATCCTGTCATTTTATTACTTTACTTTCGGCCTCCCCAATACAACCACACACAGTATAGTATTTAAAAAAAGTAGTACGCTTGGTAGCATACACAATAAATACATATAATAATCAGTCTCAGAATAAAACCTGCAAGTAGAAATAATAGCAATTACCAACCCAAATATAGAAAAACTCAGTTTAACTGAATTAGCATAAATAATTTCTAGCCAGCTTTCAGCTCGATCAAAAGACTTACTAGTAGGTTTCCACCCTTGTGACCTATTCATATAATAACTTATTTCTGCCTTTATTCCACACCAAAAAACAAATGATGACAACATAAACATTGCCACATATATCTGAAAAATTTTACTTAAAATATTTCCTTGTATGTTCCCATATAGATAATACCAAAAGCTTAAGATAAATAGTGGAATAAGTGATAAGTTAACTATAAATACAAAACCAGAATCATTTTTTGGAAAAAGTACAAGTAATAAGGCAAATATTGGGAAACCAGAGGCTACCACTTTAAACAACAGATAAAGCATATCTAGCTTCACTCTAAATTTTAGATTTTGTGAAGCTACTATATTAGCCATATACTTATGCATAACCTGCATCCCACCAAAAGACCACCTCAACCACATCTTCTCAAATTCCTTTAAAGAAGTTGGAACCCATTCACCAGTCTTAAGAAAAACTGGCTTGCTAGTAAAACCTGCCTCATAACAACGAAACCCTGCAGCAATATCTTCGGTTACCATTACTTGAGACTTATAATATTCCTCCCACTTTGATGTCGCAGTTAATGCTTGTTTACTCCATATTCCATTATGACCCTGATAATTACAATAACCACGTTTACCAACAAACTCATTGAAATAGCGAATTGTATTTTGAAAAATACTAGCAACTTTAGTGACTAAATTTACATTATAATTTGTACTCTCTATCAAAAAACTTACAAAACCTAACCTATTATTTTTTTTGAACTCTGCTAAACCCACCTTCAAAGCATTTATTGGCAAGGTTGAATCTGCATCTAAAAACAAAACATGATCAAAGCTTATATTATCCATAGCAATATCAAGATTGCGAGGTTTAAATCCTTCAACACCATCTCTGTGAATGAATTTACAACTAAATCCATTTCTCATATTATGTTCAGAAACGTAATTTTGCCACCTATCAAAATCTTTATGTGTTAAGTTACTATTATCAACCACGATTATTTCTTTTTTTGTAACATCATAATCTAAAGCATAGGCTGAATCAAACGTTAGCTTACAAACTTCAAAAGGCTCATTTCTAGTAGTTATAACTATAGAGCAACTCTGACTTTCATCAATCTCCATAAATTCACTATCAACAGCAAAAAAACTATCTACAAAACAATGAATACTCAAAACTATCCTATAACCCAACAAGAAAAATGTCGGCAAAAGAACACTTAACATCAGCAACGATGCAAATGGATGAATGCTATAGTTTGCAACAAAAAAAGTTTGAGAAACATAAATAACAAAAGCAAAGCTTAACACTACATACAAAACACTAATAAAGTCTAATCTCTTATCTTTTGAAGTTATATATAGAAATATAATAAAACTAAGTAGTAACAACAATAAAATCAGCCCAGCATAAAATTCTTCAACGAATGAAAGGCTATATAAAAATATTATGATCAATAAAAAAGTTAATAGTTTCTTCATAATGAATATAAAATCAAATGATTGAGAGTTTACTGTAAAAAATTCTTAGTAACAATAAATATTATTAACTTAATTCTTGTTTATACTTATTGTACTCTGCTCTAATTGATTCTTCTGGAGCTGCTGTAAATAGGCTAAAAACTATTATAGATAAGCTGCTCAAAGCAAAGCCTGGTACCATTGCATAAACCTTGAACCAGCCACCAAGAGGTACAAATAATGGCCATACCAATACAATAACTGAACCAACAATTATACCTGCTAAAGCCCCTGTTTTATTCATCCTTGACCAGAATAAAGAAAAAATTACAACAGCTCCAAATGAGCTACCTAAACCTGCCCAAGCATGTCCAACCAAACTCAAGATACTTGTATTTGGATTATATGATAAAAACACTGCAAGAATTGTAACCACAAGCACTGTTAATCTACTAATAGCTAAAAGTTCTTTATGAGAAGCATTTTTTCTAAAAAACTTAGTATACACATCTACTGAAAAAGCACTAGATAATGATAAGAGTTGTGCTGATGATGTACTCATAACAGCTGACAATACTGCTGCTAATAAAACACCCTCTATCCAAGGATTAAAAAATACTGCTGATAATTTTAAGAATATTGATTCTGGATTTATTATCCCATCTTGATAATATGCTGCGCCCAAGATTCCAACGCATGCAGCTCCGATTAAAGCTAATATCATCCAGATCATACAAATCCACATCGCTTTAGGAGTTTTATTTGGATCTTTAATAGCCATAAACCTAACTATAATATGCGGCTGACCAAAATACCCCAATCCCCAAGCTAATAGAGACACTATAGTTATTAAAGGCACTCCTGCTGTGATATCATAAAAACCTTTAATATCAACATTTGATAATGCTCCTACCACATCTGCATGGCCAAAATTCAGATATACAACAGTAGGAACTAATAGTAGTGCTAATAACATCAACGTTCCCTGAAAAAAATCAATCCACGAAATTGCTAAAAAACCTCCTACACATGTATATATAAAAATAATTGAGGCTGTCAGTAACAATGCCTCATGATAAGAAATACCGAACATAGAACTAAATAGTACACCTCCAGAAACAAATCCTGCACCTGTATATATAGTAAAAAAAATAACTACAACTATTGCTGTAACTGATCTAACCAACCCCGTATTATCATGAAATCTATTTTCAAAATAAGCAGGGATTGTAATAGAGTCTTTAGCTATTTCTGTATATATTCTTAATCTTTTAGCAATAACTCCCCAATTCAAAAAAGCACCTATTGTTAAACCAAGAGGCAACCATATTTGATTTAAGCCAGATACCATAAATGCTCCAGGTAAAGCCAATAATAGCCATGACCCCATATCTGAAGCTCCCGCGCCAAGAGCCGCAATAGGTGCGCTTAAAGAACGTCCACCGAGCATATAGTCTGAGACTTTTTTTGTCTGAAAGAAAGAATATAAACCTATAGCAAAAATAATTGCTATATAAATTATAAATGTAATCCAAAGTACTGTAATTTCACTCATCTATGTAGTATTTTTTAAAAATTCATTGTTACAATCTATCATCTCCATAATGCTTTTTAAAGCTAATATGGTAAACTTTGGGTTCTAGCTGCTATATAGTTATACTATCTTTTAAATTCAACTCTTCTAAATAGATAATTATCTCAAACTAATATTTACAGTAATTAGGATGACTAAGCTTAACTTTATAGTTATTTATTAAATTTTTTGAATATTTTAATGAATTAACTTTTTGCATCACCTCCTCGTATATCTTCAAAAAGACATATTTATCTTTAGGTTGCTTACTATAAGCTAAAGCTACTATAACTCCATTACAAGGGCTATAACCATATAAAGATTGATAACCATTAACCCCTCCCGCATGCATCCATACAAAACCTATAGTTTTAAAGTAAACCAGTCCAAAACCTATACCCTGACCTAGTTGAGTCCAGGATTTCTTTGAAGAATTTATTTCTGTTGATAGTTTTTTTATATTTAAAATTTTTTTACCATTTGGTAAGACTAATATCTTCATCCTATCTAATAATTTTTTTGAAAAAATTTTTGCAGAAAACAGCTGTAATAAAAACTTTACAACATCATTAGGTGATGAAATCATAGCTCCTGCTGAAGCCGCAAAAGACAAGCTATAATCTGTTATATCTTTATTATATCCAAACGTACCTTCATTATCATAACCCCTAGCAAGATGCGAATAAACATCACTTGGATAATTTAATGGAACATAATATGTATAGTTAATCCGATAGTTATTTGACAATAATGTTATAATATTTAGAAAAAATGTCATCATATAGCCAAGATTTCAGAGATATCGTAATAACTAAATATAAAGAAGGCCTAACAGACAAAGAGCTAAGTAATTTTTTTAATATAGATATCCGTACTACTAGATCTTGGATAAACTTATACGAGACAACTGGTGATTATAAATCTAAGCAAGGCTTGGGTTGCGGTAGAGTAGCAACCTTTACAGATAAGGAAGCGATAGAAAGCTACTTAAGAACATATCCAGATGCAATGGCTTTAGATATTAGAGAAGCATTAGCTCCTGAAATACCTAGAAGCACATTTTATGATTGTCTTACCAGACTTGGTTTTAGTTTTAAAAAAAGACACCTAAATATAAGCAAAGAAAAGAACAAGATAGGCAAAGTTTTATAGAGGTTGTTGAGACTATTGAACCTAACAAACTTGTATATTTAGATGAAATGGGTATGGATAATAAACAGTCTGTACTAAGAGGATGGTCTCTTGTTGGTAAACCTAGCTATGGTGAAGTTATTGCTTATCAAACTCAGAGAAAAAGTATAGTTGCTGGTTATAACTATTTAGAAAAGAAGATTATAGCACCGCTAGAGTATACTGGATATACAGATACTCAAATTCTTAATCAGTGGTTTGAAGAGCATTTATGTCCTGAGTTAATTCCAAAGACTACTGTTGTTATGGATAATGCTAGTTTTCATAAGTCTCCTAAATTGGCTAAAATAGCAGAGAAGTTTGATATACAGATACTATACCTTCCTGCTTATTCTCCTGATTTAAATCCTATAGAAAAAATTTGGGCCAATTTTAAAAGAATTTTAAGAAAAGTAAATAATTCTTTTGATAATTTATCTGATGCTATTACTCACGTCTTTAGCACAATATTATCAGATTAACTATATTAGTTAAATTATAGTTCTTGGAAGTTAATAAATAATCATCCAGTACTTTCCCAATATTTTCATGTGTGACTTTCTCAATAATCAATCCTAACAATATATAGTCAGTATTTGTATATTGATACCCTTTTTCTGGCTTAAACTGATTTGGATACTTATAGGCAAGATCAGCAAGTTTTTCCAAGCTCCAGGTTTTTTCTGGATGTTCTTTAAAATTTTTCCAAAAATTATTAGCATCTATATAATTAAATACTCCGCTATTATGATAAAGTAAATTCTCTACCGATATATCATTCCATTTCTTATATTTAGGTAATAGAGTATTTAACTTATCGCTCAAGGATAATTTACCATCCTCTACTAGCTTTAATATTAAAACAGCAATATATGTTTTTGTTATACTACCAATTTGAAATAAAGTATTTGTAGTAATTTTACGTTGTTTTAGAAGTGAATATTTCCCACTTACATAATCGTGAATAAAAGATTCTTCTGGTATATGTACACTTATTGATACCGCAGGTAACTTATATTTCAACCTAGCATGTTCAACGACCGATTGCATATTTTCATTAAATATATTCAAATCTGATTTTTGCATACTAAAAACCAAAATTGGACATAATAAGAATATTAATAATGTTAGATTTTTCACTAATTATTTAAAACCTATTTTTTTATAGAAATAAAGCTTGATGATATCTAGAATAATTTTAAACTCAAAACATTACTAACTAATTTAGAAAAATTAACTATTGTTAATTTAAGACATGAATTTTTCAACACCTTCTTTGAAATCAAAACTATGTTCGGCAGTTATATGACGGACAGTCTTAGTAGTAGAACGCATAACTACGCTATGAGTTACTGCAAATGATCCTCTACATGAGCTATTTATTCTTTTTACACCTTTTAACATATTACCATCTGTTACACCTGTTGCAGCAAATATCACATCACCTGATGCCAAATCTTCAAGGTCATACTTTCTGTCTAAGTCAGTGATACCCCATTTATGCGCTCTTTTAATTTCATCGTCATTATGAAACACCAATCTTGCCTGCATTTGTCCGCCTAAACATTTAAGTGCAGCCGCTGCTAGCACTCCTTCTGGAGCACCACCTGTTCCTATAAATACATCTATACCAGAACCTTCTGTTGCTGTAGATATTACACCTGATACATCACCATCATCTATAAGTATGACTCTAGCACCACATTCACGAGCCTCTTTAATAATGCTCTCATGTCTTGGTCTATCCATGGTACATACAACCAAAGCTGACATATGGACACCTTTATATTCTGCAATCCTCTTTAGATTATCAGTCACAGAATCATCTAAATCTACTATTCCCTTAGGTGCATTGATACCACCAACAGCTATTTTTTGCATATATACATCAGGTGCATTCAAAAAACCACCTTTATCAGCCATAGCTAGTACCGTCAAAGCATTAGCTCCACCTTTGGATGTGATCGTTGTACCTTCCAATGGATCTAAAGCTATATCGACTTCACAACCACCAGTTCCAACTTTTTCACCAATATAAAGCATTGGCGCTTCATCAAGCTCACCTTCTCCAATCACAACTGTTCCATCTATATCAACATCATTAAAAGCATTCCTCATCGCATCTACAGCTGCTTGATCTGCTGCAATCTTATCACCTCTTCCCATTTGACTCCAAGATGCTAATGCTGCTAGCTCTGTTACTCTGACTGCTTCAAGTGCTACTTTTCTGTTCATTCTATATGATCCTTTTTTATTTTAAAGTTTGTCAACTATAGGTGTTAAAAAATTTTCTATTACAGTTTTTAACTGTATTAATTTACCATGGAAAAAATGTCCAACATGATCCATTTTAACCAAAGTTAAATCTGATCTAATTGTTTTAAGGGTGAAATCAAAAACCGAACATGGATTAACTGTATCATCATCTATACCTTGCACCACAAGCCACGGGAAGCCTTTTGGTTCATCTGAATTACTTAGATCAAATCTGTCTACTGCTGGTGCTACGGTAATAAGTGTTACCGTATTATCTAAAGTTGAAATCCCTTTATACGCTATTGCGCCTCCAAAAGAGAAACCACACAAGATTATTTTTTTTATAGAAGTATTCTTCTTAATCCAATCACAGACAAAAAGCAAATCTTCTAACTCTCCCTCACCTTTACCATATTCGCCCTGACTTTGGCCAACACCTCTATAATTAAACCTATAAGATTCAATATTAAAAGTTTTTACAGCCCTGGAAATAGTAGTAACAACCTTATTGTGCATACTACCATCATATAATGGATGAGGGTGACAAATAACCGCCGTAACTTCTTGATTAGCATTTTTCACTTTATCGTGGGCGGCTTCTATAAGTCCAGCCCTTCCTTGAATAAAAAAAGTATCCATAATAATATAAATTATGACTTTATTGTCAAATCACAATCCTCTAACTTTATTAGTTTAGTTTTTTTCACAAATTTATAGACAAAGTATAACACTACAAAGGCAAAAAAACCCACATAAGTTGATAAGAATTCAAATATGACACTTGACCAGCTTCTCCCATCTTCTGTTAAAATATTTATTCCTTGTCCTACAATAACTATACTAACTAAAGTCAAAGCAATTATTGGTGCCCAAGGAAAAAATTTAGCTACAAAAGGTAAATCTTTTAAATCTTTACCTTGTTTTATATAAGCCCTTCTAAACCTATAATGACTAAGAGCAATTGTAAACCAAGCTATAAAGCCAGCCAAGCTAGAAATATTAACCAACCATGTAAATATTTGACCACTACCAACAAATGACACAAAAAAGAATGAACTTCCGATTAAGCAAGTTATTAAAAGAGCAATTATTGGTGTTCCATTTGAATTTGTAGTTGCAAAAACTTTTGGTGCTTGCCTAATCTTACCTAAATGCCATAGTATTCTAGTTGCACTATACATACTTGCATTACACGCAGATATTATTGCTGTTAAAATTATTACATTCATAATTGTAGCAGCTGAACTTAAACCCACGTTTTCAAAAACTATAGTAAAAGGACTGACTGAAATATCCGTATTTGCTCCAGCCTTTATTAAAGATGGATTATTATATGGAATTAAAAAACTAATAATAACAACTGCTAAAATATAAAATATAAACAAACGCCAAAATGTTTGCTTAATAGCTTTTGGTATAGATGTGCTAGGATCTTTTGCTTCACCAGCTGTTACACCTATCAACTCACTACCTTGAAAAGAAAAACCCGCAATCATAAATACAGATATAAAACCCCACCAACCATTATGAAAAGGAGCATCACCAATATTCCAATTATGAAAGCCTACACTTGTGTGATTACCAACCATCCCAAGTATTGATAAGAAACCTACAACTATAAATATAATTACTGTTGAAACTTTTATAAAAGATAACCAATACTCAACTTCTCCATACACTCTTACTGAAAATATATTTAAAGCAAATACCAGCACAAAGAAAAAACCACTCCACATAAGTATTGAGCTTCCTGGAAACCAATACTGCATAATTAATGCTGCAGCAATCACTTCAGTTGCAACAGTAATTGCCCAATTAAACCAATAGCTCCAACCTGTACTAAATCCCAAGGCAGGGTCTACATAACGAGTTGCATATTCACAAAAAGTTCCACTAACAGGACTATGAGACGACATTTCACCAAGGCTAGCCATCAAAAAATACACCATAATAGCAATAATCACATAAGCAAGAACTGTTCCTCCAGGTCCTGCATCTGCTATTGCTCCACCAAGTGCTACAAATAAACCCGTGCCTATACAACCGCCTAATGCTATCATTGACATATGACGACTTTGTAAACTACGTTTAAGTTTTTGTGACATTAAATTGTATTCCTCTATTATTATTTTTTTTAAAAAACTGAACATTTTAGTATTTAATTTTAAATATAAAACAAAATGTTAAAAATTATGTGCAATCACACCAGCTTTGATAAATCATTTTGCTATTAATATATAAATTAATCTACTATTGCTATGTTAGCAATATATTATAGTAACCATGTTAATGGATTAGCAGCTTTTCTAATAAGTTTTGTTTGCTGCTTTGTATAGATAACTTCTGCAGGTAAAGTATGGCAAAGAAAAAAAGGCATACTTTCAGTAAAACCATAAGCCCCTGTTTGCATAAATATTAAGCTATCTCCTGAACTAGTATCATCATCTAAAATTACACTTCCTAAATGATCAATACTTGTGCACAATGGTCCATGCAGCTCCATAGTAGCACTTTTTTGAAAGTTTCCACTTAAAAGATTAAATACAGGAAATGCTTGATTCGTAATAAATGGCCGACTTAAATGCTGGCTACCACCTTCTAAAACAAGTAAAGTCTTATCATAGATCTTTTTTTTATCTATTACTTTGGTTATATATACCCCACATTCACCAACAGCATATCTCCCCAATTCCAACCAAAATTCTATACCTTGATACATATGTTTCAATTGAGCGACTATCTCAGCTACAGCTACAGCATCTAATTTTTGAGATTCATTATTGTATGGAATGCCTAACCCTCCACCAAGATCAATCACTTTTAAATCAATTTTAAGCCTTGTTGCTAAACTAATTAACTCTCGAGTAATTTTTTGCCATAACTTACTAAGTTCAGCTACACTGGTTATATTGCCCCACTGAAAACAATGTAGACCAATAACATTTACATATTCACTGTCTACTGATTCTACCTTGAAATAATCTAGCCATTGCTGTGGTGGCAAACCAAACGGAGTTATACTATCACCACCTAAAACGTTTCTTTTAGATGATTTTTCCCAATTTATCTGTACTCGCAACAATACAGTAACTCGGATTTGGTATTTCCTAGTCGCTCTTAACAAATCTTGATATTGCTGCGTACTCTCAAGCACAAAAATACGCACACCTTTCTCTAAAAAATAACAAATTTGCTTATATGATTTAGCTGGCCCTGTATTTAAAATATTACTAGGATCTACTCCCTGATTTAAGACTTGGTCTAATTCACCAATACTAGCTACATCAAAGGATATTTCTTGGTTTGCTACACTTTGTAATATGCTTGATAAAGGGTTTGCTTTAACTGCATACCATAATTTCACTGGTAGTTTTTTGAGTTTAGTTAAGTTATCTGTTAAAGCATCCAGATCATAAAAGAAAAAAGGACTATCTAATTCATTTGATAAATTAACTAAATTATCACGATGGAAATCCAAATTAAACATTAACGCAACGCCTCTTCTAAACTTAGAGCTTTATCACTTTTATCATCTCGATATTTAATAATTACTGGACAATAGGTTTGTATCCCCTGCTGTACTGACCAATCTGAAGTTAATGGACGTGACCCAGGAACCACAATAGCTCCCTCAGGGATTTTCTCACCTTTTTCAAGAACTCTTTGATTCACACTATCATAAACCCGAACCCCTCTTGATAATGCTACATTTGGAGCTATCACAGCTCTTTTACCAACTATAATTCCCTCGACAATTACGGCACCAGCACTAACAAAAACATCATCCTCTATTATTACAGGACTCATTCCTATAGGCTCTAAAACACCTCCTATTTGCACTCCAGCTGACAAATGAACATTTTTCCCTATTTGCGCACATGAACCAACTAGCGCATTACTATCAACCATTGTGCCTTCATCCACATATGCACCTGTATTAATATAAGATGGTGGCATAATAATAACAGATGGCGCAACATATGCTCCAGCTCTCACTGATGATCCACCTGGTACCATACGTACACCATCACCAACGCTGAATTTACGGGGTAAAAGATTATGCTTATCCACAAAACCTATATAATTATCGCCATATTCCTGATTAACTCCAGCCTTAAAAGCATCTAAAATAGCCTGTTTAACACTAGTGTTTACTTGCCACGTGCCATCACCTAACTGCTCAGCTGCTCTTATTTCTCCTAATTGTAACTTCTCTAAAGTTTGTTGATAACTCATAAAATATTCCTTTAAATTTAATTGATGTATTTATAATTTTCTTTTATTAAATAATCCACTTTTTCTAGATTCATTGTATTTATTAGTTCAGCTGCTATAAGAGGGGCTCTCAGAGTATCGTTTGTTATAATATCTTTTTCTGCAAGCCAAACCTTAACTGGTATAGGATTAGCAACCTCAAAACAGGCATCTGCTGCTTGCTGCCATAATTGTTTAGCATCATTATCTAAACTACCTTTTACAGAATCTTTAACATATTCTTTCACCTGCTTTGGCCAAATATTAGACATGACTGATATTAATCCAGTAGCCCCACAACTAACTAAAGCTGGCAACATACCGTCTTCTCCACTATACATCTTCAAACCCGGAGCAATACTTGCATATTTTGCAAAACGCTGACTATCTCCTGAAGCTTCTTTAATAGCCCAAACATTTTTATGCTCCTTAATACTTTCTAAAGCAACGTAACATAAATTGATACCTGTTCTAGAAGGAACATTATATAAAATACATGGTTTTTCAGCTGCATCTAAAAGTGTATTAAACCAATTAATTTGTCCTAACGTACCAGGCTTAGCATATAGTGGTGTTACTAACAACAAACTATCGATTTTTTGCTTATTGCAAAACTCAATCCAATGAACCTGCTGCTCTAGCTGATAACCACCTACTCCCACCATTATTTGAGTATCTAATTGTAATGAACATGTAAACTTAACTACTTCACACTGCTCTTCAAAACTTAATGATAATGCCTCTCCTGTGCTTCCTAAAATAAGCACTCCAGATCCAGAAGCTGCTTGATACTTTAATATTTTTTCAAAACTAATATAGTCTACCTTACCGTCAGTTTGCATTGGTGTTATTATCGCTGTATAAAGGTTATTATTTAACTCCATCGATCTGCTCCTTAACAAGTGTTTCAAACTGGCAAAATCCCCTGCTATAATTATCCATAACATATTTAGCTGCCCAAATTGCTCCCTCAGCAAATAACTTACGATCATGAGCTATGTGTTTTAACTCAATACTTTCATAATCATAATCAATATGTAAACTATGAATACCTTTCACATCACCCAAACGTTCAGATGAAATCTGGCAGTCTTTAATACCATGCCACTGCTGCCAGGCTAAAGCTGTACCACTAGGAGCATCAAGTTTTTTAGTGTGATGTGTTTCCTCTATTGAGTACCTTGCCTGTGGTATTAAAACCTTTAATTTGCCTAAATTGAATATAGCTTCTTTAATAAATACCATTGATAAACTAAAATTATTAGCAACTATCCAAGTTTTTTGTCTCGCATCAATAGTTTTAATTATTTGTTGAGTATAAACAAACCCCGTTGTTCCACAGATTACAGGAATATTTACAACCAACAATATCTCTAAAATCTGATCTAAAACTTCAGCAGAAACAAATACAATTATAACGTCTGCTCCTTTAAGTTTCTCTGCGGTAACAATATTACTTGAATCAAAAATAGCATGAATATTATCTTTTTTTAATAACTCTATAACTGCTTGACCAGTATTACCTTTACCTATAATTGCAACTTTCATTCCTCCCCCTTATCTAAAAAAACTCTTTATAAATTTTTTGTACAACTTGTTGGGAATCTTGTTGATCAACAAGTAAACACATATTATGTCCGCTAGCACCATGGCTAAACAAACGGATATTATAATCGGCTAATTTGGAGAAGATTCTCGAGCTAATATTTCTAGTTAGGTGAATATCATTACCAACAATAGCTATCAATGATAGATTTTCATCAATACTGATCTCAACACTACCAAGCTGATTAAGTTGATATAATAAACTTTCAGTTAGCACTGTATTACCAATTGATTGACTACCAGTATGATCTAATGTTAAAGCTATACTAACCTCACTTGTAGTCACCAAATCAACACTAACCTTATGCTCAGCAAGAATTTGAAAAACTTTTGCCAAAAAACCTTGTGCATGAACCATATCATAGCTTTTTAACGTTAATAGCACCTGTTGCTTACGCTCAGCTACAGCTCTAATTATTGGCAAATCTTGTTGAGTCTTTTTAGTTATCCATGTACCACCAGCTTCTTTTGCAAAACTTGAGCCAATAAAAACATTTATATTACTACGTATAGCTGGCCATAAAGTACTAGGATGGAGTACTTTTGCTCCAAAAGTTGCTAATTCTGCAGCTTCGTTAAAAGTCATTTGAGTAATTGTCTGTGCCTGTGATATAACTCGTGGATCTGCCTGATAAATCCCAGCGACATCTGTCCAAATCTGTAAATCTTTTGCTTTTAATGCTTCTGCTATTAAAGCAGCTGAATAATCACTGCCACCACGCCCTAAAGTCGTTGTAAGACCATTCTCATCTGCTCCAATAAAGCCCTCGATTACAACGATCTCACTATTAACTAAAGGAATTAGTTGCTGTTCGACATTTAAACAAATATCATTTATTAACGGTTTTGCCTGACCGTAATGATTATCTGTCTTAATTAACTTTTTAGCACTGAGATAACTTGCTTGACAACCTGACTCTATCAATAATTGTGTGACTATATTTGCTGAAATCAACTCCCCAAACGAAAGTATTTCATCACAGATTTGTGGAGTTTTCAAACGCAAAGACATTTCTGCAACTAACTTTAAATCCGCAAGTATTTCATTAATTTTTATATTAATTTTAATATCATCTATAGCTGCTAGAGTAGGCTTAATTATTTTCATAATCTCGCTCATAATATCATCTATAGATTTTTTAGTATTGCATTTAGTTACTAATTTCACCAAAAGGTTAGTAACCCCAGATTGAGCACTTACTACAACCACTTTTATAGCTGGTGTAGTTTTGACAATTTCTATACAACGCCTTATTGATTCTATATTTGCGACACTTGTACCGCCAAATTTTGCAACACTGATTTGATTTTCCACAAAGCTCTCCAAGTCTTCATTAACATGAGGAACCAAAGCTTTGCAAAATAATGCTAAGACTGAAGCGCCCCACGTCTATGTTTAACGTGACAGTTCTGTTGCCTTTCAACACCAGAACCAAAAACACAACTCATAACTTTTGTATTTTTTCGGCACAATCTCTAGAGTTCTAATCGTCTTCAAGTGTTATGACTTTCAGATTAGATCTATAGACCATGCTCCTCTTCTTTTAAAATATTTACAGTAAGAAAAAACTTACTAGACTCGAGTTTAACACAACAAATTTAAAGCTGTCAATTATAATTTTATAATTATTAATCGTTAGCCTCTAAACAAATATTCAACATTCTTCTAATAGGTTCAGCTGCTCCCCACAGTAGCTGATCACCTACAGTGAAAAGCTGTATGTGCTCTTTGGAAATATTTGTTAATTTAAGACGCCCCACAGCTATATCTAGACTTCCAGTTACTGATAATGGTGTTAGATTTTTAGCTGTGTCTTGTGGATTATTTGCTACAAATTTTACATAAGGGTTTGCAGAAGTTATCATTTTTTCCAATTCAATTAAAGAGCTCTGCTTTCTAAGCTTTATAGTTAAAGCTTGGCTATGTGCCCTTAACACTGGTACTCGCACACAAATACCATCAACAGCAATGATTTCTTCCTGCTTATTTGCTAAAATCTTATTAAGTTCTGCCTGAGCTTTATATTCTTCTCTGCTTTGACCATTCTCCAATAGAGTATCTATAAAGGGTAATAAGTTAAACGCCATTGGCGCAGCAAATTGAGAACAAGGGAAGTCATCAGCTTGAGTTTGTGAACGAAGCTTCTCTTCAAGAGATAAACTATCCTCTGCTTCTACTTTAGCCATCATACAGCTTTGCTCCAACAACTCATTCATTGCTCTAGCACCAGCACCTGAAACTGCTTGATAACTCATAACAGAAATATTTTCAACAAGCTCCGCCTTTAAAAGTCCATCTATAGCTAACATCATCAGGCTAACCGTACAATTACCACCAATAAAATTTTTAATACCTCTAGATATTGCTTGCTGAATATTTTCCATATTTATTGGATCTAATACAATAACACTATCATCTGCCATACGATATTTAGATGCTGCATCTATCCAAAAACCTTGCCAACCTTTCGCTCTAAGCTTAGGTAATATTTCTTGACTATATTCACTACCTTGGCATGTAACCAAAATATCCAGCTTAGTAAGTTCATCAAGATTTAAAGCATCTTTAAGAAAATACTCTTGACTATTTATCGTAGCTATCTGCCCAAATTGAGAGGTTGTAAAAAATACTGCATCAAATTTAGAGAAGTCATTAGAACCAATCATTCTATCCATTAATACTGAACCAACCATCCCACGCCAGCCAACAAAACCTACTGTTTTTTTACTCATTAAAACTTTCATTAAATTTATAATAAATATATATTGACAGATAAATTCAAATGAGAAAAGCTTTTATTAGAAAAATTAAATCGACAGAATAAAAGTTTTAAAACGAGCAATTGCCTGCTTAAGTACATCTTCTTCAGCTGCCGCACTAATACGAACATGTCCAGCTAGGCCAAAAGCACTGCCATGGATAATTCCAACACATGTCTGCTCTAAGAGCTTGATACAAAATTCTTCATCTGTAAGCTCTAATTTAGCCAGAAGTTGACTAATATCCAAAAAAATATAAAAACCTCCTTGAGGCATAAAAATTTTGATACTTTCAACTTCTTTTAAACTTTCAAAAACATAACTTACTCTACTATAATAAGCCTGAACCATATATTGGAGCTCATGAGTATTCATCTCTAAAGCTTTGATTGCCGCCAATTGTGATATTGAGCAAGCACACGATAAAGATTGCGATTGAAATTTCTTAATTGCCTCTATAAACCCTTGAGGTGCCAAAATATGACCGATTCTCCATCCCGTCATTGCATAATTTTTAGATACCCCACTGGCTACTATAATACGATCTTTTAATTCTGGGAAAAGCTGTGGAATAACTATTGGTGTCATTTGCCAATGAATTTGATCATATATTTCATCACTAATTAGTACTATATTAGGATACCGGTGAAGTAATCTACCTAATGCCTGCATTGTGTCTTTTGAATAAATAGCTCCACAGGGGTTATTAGGTATGTTAACCAAAATAGCTTTAGTTTTGGAATTTATCAACTTTTCTAGTTCTTTAACATCTGGTTCAAAGTTTTTTTCAATACTAGTCTCAAATACTACAGGGACACCACCAGCTAATTTAATCATATCAGGGTATGATGCCCAGTATGGAGCGATAAAAACCACTTCGTCACTCTCATTCAGTATGCAATTAAAAATATTATGTAAACTATGTTTTGCACCTGTCGTTACACAGATTTCATCAACCCTATATTCAACCCCATAGTCTAGCTTATAACGCTTAGCTATAGCTTGTCTTAGTAATTTATAACCATCTACCGTTGTATATTGTGTAAAGTTTTTTTCTATAGCCTCTATACCAGCCTGCTTTACTACTTGGGGAGTATTAAAACCTGGCTCGCCCACATTTAAGGAAAGAATTTCCTTTCCTTGATCTTTTAATTCCTGAATTTTTGAAGACATCAGAGCAGTTGCTGATGGTTTAATATTGCTAACACGTGTACTAATTTGTATTGTCATTCTAATATTCTTCTATTATTTCTTCTTGTCATACATTACCCAATAAATCATCCAGGTACAAATATAGACAAATATCCCACAGAAAACAACATCACTAAAAAAATGACCTCCCTGAGCCATTCTCATCAACCCTAATTCACCACCTGCAAATATCGCCGCTGAAAAAGCTAGTATTTTTTTCTTACGGGTTGCAACAAGAGGTATAAAAGCGAACAGCCAGAATCCCATAGAAGCATCTCCACAAACAAATGAACAGTTCTTACCACATTGTGAAGATATTACAAAAGGTGGCTGAAATATTTTATCGCCTTCAAACTGCTCTACCATGACAGGTCTTGGTCTACCCCAATGGTCTTTAAACACATAATTAACAACTAGACCAGGACCTACCCATAGACATACAGCTACAAAAAATATTGCTTTCCTATATTTAATTTTAAGCTTATCAATAAAAAGTGATCCAAGTAAAAATAAAATAACTACTACAGAGAAAATGATCGGCAAAAATCTAGCTAACCAGTGTAAAAAACCTAGAAAACCATCATAACCACCTATAAACTTATGGGTTGAAGAATTATAAAAATAGCTAGCTAGCTGAATATCAAGATGTGGAAAAATTAGAAAAAAAATCCATGCCAAAAAACAGATAACAAATCCTAATATAATATGAAATTTAGCCAAAACTTACCTCTATATGCTTATAGCTTAATAAATTAGTAGTATAGTCTAACATTTTTAGACTTTTTTTTGTTAGAATTATCAATTGGTTTTATACATTAATTTTAATACTTTTAGACTAAGATATTATGACAGAAAAAAATATAGACAGAAAGAATCATGCAGTTGGTAGATTAAAAATTACATTAGTTTTTATTCTAACTGCTACCATAATATATCTTTTTATAGCTCTCTTTAGCTTCAACATCAATGATCCTGGCTGGAGTAGTGTGTCATCTGAAACCACTATAAAAAACTATGCTGGGCCCGTAGGATCTTATATATCCAGCTTTATGTTTTCAATCTTTGGTGTGGTAGGATTCCTGATGCCTTTCTTACTTATAGATTTTGTCAGAGTATTACTTATCAAAAGAAAAGAGCGAAATTTAGGCTATATAATGTTTACTCTAAAAGCCATAGGTATCATTATTTTTATTCTAGGATGCTGTGGACTCTCTGAACTTTACCTGAGTTTTGCCAACTACTGGATGCCTCAACGTTCTGGTGGCATTATCGGCTATGAAACTACCAAACTGACAATAAAATATCTCGGTTCAGTTGGTGGAGCATTTTCCTTATTGATTTCATTACTTGTAGGTTTAACCCTATACTCAGGTACCACTTGGATATATTTATCTAAAAGCATTTTAATGTTATTTGGTAAAATCCTAAGCTATATAGCAAAAGCAAAACCTAAAAAAGATAAAAACAAAGATATAACAAATATTAATGACTTTGATGATTTTGAAAATAACTCACACACTAAAAACTTTAGTAAAAAAGATCCTTCTTCAACAGCCATAACACTCGAAAAAAGTAATGAAGCACCCAAAGAGGATACTTTTAGAAAAATATTAGATAAAACAAAAAGTAATAATGAGTTATTATTTAAAGATTCAAAAAAAGCAATCACAGAATCTGATAATGATAAGTTAGAAATAACAACTAAGCCTGTCGACACCCATGAAAACTTATCAACTAAGACTTCTAGTATAAATAATTTTAACAGAGAAAACCTCCCATCTCTTGAGCTATTAGCAAAACCTGACGCTAAAAAAACAATTATACCTCAATCTCTGCTTGATGAGACTTCCTCCCTACTAGAACAAACATTAAATGATTTTAACATAAATGCAAAAGTAGTCGCTGCATACCCTGGTCCTGTTATCACTAGATATGAAATAGATCTAGCCAGAGGGACAAAAGTAAGCAAGCTAACAAATATAGCTCAAGATTTAGCTCGCGCTTTATCAACAACAGCAGTAAGAGTCGTAGAAGTTATTCCTGGCAAACCATATGTTGGTCTAGAGCTTCCAAACCCAACTAGACAAATGGTGCGTATCTCAGAAGTATTATCATGTCCTGAGTTTATGAAATCAAAAGCTTCTACCTTAATGGGTATTGGCGTAGATATCTCTGGTAAGCCGACCTTTGCAGAACTTGCAAAAATGCCTCACTTATTAGTAGCAGGTACTACAGGATCAGGTAAATCTGTCGGTGTAAATGCAATGATCCTTAGTATGCTCTATAAATGCACTCCCGATCAACTTAAATTTATAATGATTGATCCTAAGATGCTTGAATTATCAATTTATGATGGCATTCCTCACTTACTGACACCGGTTGTGACAGATATGACAGAAGCAGCTAATTCTTTGCGCTGGTGTGTTAAAGAAATGGAACGTCGTTATGCTCTTATGTCTGCTGCTGGGGTCAGAAACATTGCTTTATTAAACGATAAAATCGAACAAGCTGAGAAAGTTGGCACCCCGTTAAAAGATACTATGTTTATCAAAATGAATCCCGAAAGAGCTCATGAAGCTCCAACCCTAACAAAAATGCCATACATAGTTGTAGTTGCTGATGAATTTGCGGATATGATCATGGTTGTTGGTAAAAAAGTCGAAGAGTTAATCGCAAGACTAGCTCAAAAAGCCAGAGCTGCAGGCATTCATATAATATTAGCTACACAGAGACCATCTGTTGATGTTGTAACAGGACTAATTAAAGCAAATATCCCTACAAGAATGTCATTTCAAGTATCTTCAAGAATAGACTCTAGAACAATCCTAGATCAGCAAGGAGCTGAACAATTGCTTGGACAAGGAGACATGCTCTATTTAAAACCTGGATTTGGTGCTCCAATACGTATCCACGGTGCATTTGTAGATGATGATGAAGTCCATAGAGTTGTTGAATCATGGAAAAAATATGGTGAACCAGAATATATAGAAGATATATTAGAGTCTTCAGAAGAATCAGAAAATGGATCATCTAATGCTGATGGAAATAGTGAGGATCCGCTATACAATGATGCTGTTGAAATAGTTATCAAAACACAAAAAGCTTCAATTTCTGCTGTTCAGCGCAAACTAAAAATAGGCTATAACCGTTCAGCAAGGCTAATGGAAGAAATGGAAGAAAATGGTATTGTTTCAGAAATGAATCAAAATGGCATGCGCGATGTCTTAATAAAGAGAGAGACTTAAATGAAAAAAATAATATTTTTTGTAATTCTAATACTAAACTTAAATTTAGGCTTAGCTAACTCAGCTCAAGAGCTTGTCCAGAAAATTAAAAACATTCAGTCTATGACTGCTAATTTTAATCAAAAATTAATTGATAGCCAGAATGACAACAATATTAATTCAAAAGGCAGTATGAGTCTTAAAAAACCACATTTCTTTAAATGGACAACCACATCACCTAACAACCAACTAATAGACTCTAATGGACAAAAACTATGGATATATGATGGAGATCTTGAACAACTTATAATAAAAAAAGTTTCAAACAATATAGCTCAATTTCCGTATCTTATTCTTCTATCTAAAAATGCCAATAATATTGATAAATTATTTACAGTTAAAGAGAAAGATAATAATAGCTATACTCTGATACCAAAAAATGACCAAATGATTAATAATATAACTATTAATTTTACAAAAGATGGCGAGCTTAAATCACTTGAGATTTCAACTTCTTTAAATCAGTTTACCAAAATTGAATTTTCAAACATAAAAACAAATATCAAAATCGATAATAATGATTTTGATTTCAAAACTCCAAAAGATACAGATGTAATTGACGAGTCAAAACCTTCTTTATAACTTATTTATCTTTATCTACCATATAAGCCCCTGCTGCACCGCCTGCTGCGCCTATACCAGCTACAGCAAGCCAGACGCAACCATTTAAATTAACAACCAACAATCCAAGAGTAAAGAACCTCATTATTTTTTTTATATAATTCATAATATTTATTATCTACAAGCCATGAATCATAATACCATTTTTAAATAGTTCTTTCCGCAATATGCTAGATGAAAATATATTAAAAATATATACAACAGACAGCATCAATATTTCAAAAAATAATATAAAGAAGTTTTTGATTTTACTTGATAGCTAAAATAAAAAACATAACAAACAATTAATATTACATTCCATCTAAAAAGCTTGTCTCTTTCTTTGACTCTCTTTTAAAAAGATTTCTATGTTTTAAAATTTCTTTTTTTTGTGATTCAGATTTCTGAGGATTAGCCTTATCAAAATCTTGCAAAAACCTATCTGCCTCACTTACATATGCTCTATCTTTCTTATTATCAAATAGGTGAGCTAATCTTAGTATAAGTTTCATCATAATACTAACCTCCTTTAGATATTAATAATTTATCTTGTAGCTTGAGAGTAATTATACTAAACTAGAAATCAAAGTCACCCATAAAAATAAAGCTTTTAAGTATTAGCAAATGAGGTTAAGCCAGAAGCCAAAAATAATTGGTGTTTTTTTAATGTTTTTAAGCCTAACTATGCTTACTCCTTTAATCATAAATTATGTTTATGATGGAACTAACACATATCCTTTTATACTAAGTTTCGGAGTAACATTTGCATCTGGATTTTTATTATGGTTTATCGCACGAAAATCTGACAAAAAACTATCTAATAGAGATGGTTTTCTCATAGTTACATTGGTTTGGGCTTTTGTAACTATATTTGGGGCTATACCATATATGACATTCCCAGGATTAAACTTATCTTTTACGCATGCTGTGTTTGAATCAATATCTGGATTTACCACAACCGGTGGTACTGTCATCGAAGGGCTCGATAAACTACCTAACAGTATCCTATTCTATCGCCAACAGACACAATTTTTTGGTGGTATGGGTATTATCGTATTATCTGTAGCTATCCTCCCTCTATTAGGAGTAGGTGGTATGCAATTATATAAAGCTGAAGTATCAGGTCAATTGAAAGATGATAAGATAGCACCAAAAATATCAAGTACTGCAAAAGCCCTATGGATGGTATACCTCCTACTTACGTTTTTATGCTTTATATCATATTTACTTGTCGGAATGGGACCTTTTGATGCCATATGCTATACCTTTTCAACTGTTTCAACTGGAGGCTTTGCCCCTTCTGATGCCAGCATGTCTGATAAATCTTTTGGCGTGCTCTTGGTCTGCGGAATATTTTTATTCTTAGGAGCAACTAGTTTTAAAGCCCACTACATAGCTTTATCAAAACTCAAAATTAGTCATTACTTAAAAAATGTTGAATTTAAAGCATACTTTTACTTTCTTTTTTTTACATCAATGATTGTTAGTATCACCATAATTGCTCATACAGACGATCTTACAAATGTATTCTCTATAGTTTCAAATAGCATTTTTCAAGTAGTATCTATTAGCTCTAGTGCGGGTTTCATTTCTGATAATAACTACTATCTATGGCCAAGTTTTTTACCTATAATGCTGATGTTTATAGCAATTATTGGTGGTTGTGGTGGCTCTACAGCAGGTGGCTTAAAAATGATTCGAGCAATTTTATTTAAAGAAAAAGCTATGCTAGAAGCCAAAAGAGTTATCCATCCTCAAGGTATATTTACTGTTAAGCTTGGTGATGTCCACATTTCAGAACAAGCCCTTAATCGAGTGTCTGGATTTATTTCTGTTTATATCATAATATTTGCTATTGGTTGGCTAGCTTTACTTGGATGTGGTTTAGATATTCCTACAGCTTTTTCTACTATTACAACAACCTTGTCCAATGTTGGGCCAGGACTAGGTGCTATAGGCTCAAACTTTAAAAACCTTCCAAATGAAGCGTTGTGGATATGCAATTTTGCCATGGTAGCTGGCCGTTTAGAAATATTTACCCTTCTAGTAATCTTTATGCCAGAGTTCTGGAGAAAATAACCTTAGAGCAATCCTCTAGCAACTAAATATGATAAATTACCGATTCGGTCATATTCTATACCATTAGCATAAGCTATGATTTTATAATCAATATTAGATTTAGCTCCTTGACAACCAAGGTTTAATAAAATATTTCTACCTGACAAATATGCAGTAAAAGATCCAGTTTTTGTTAATTCAGCTTTTGTACCATGAGGATCTTTTGTATAGCTAAACTTACAATTTTGGTTATCGCCAATATATATATTAACTTTAAATTTTGTCGGCTCTTTACTTAAAATATTTAATAGCCCAACTGGAGTATTATCAAAATCAAAACCAAAACGGTTATATGCTATTTTTTTTGATTTTGAATAGCTATGCTCAATCAAAGGTAAATTTTGAGCTGTTTGTGGTTGTGTCGCACAGCTAGCTAGTACTAAAGTACTAAATATAAGAAGTAATATTTTTTTTATTTGAAAATTCATATTATAAGGATAGATGCTCCATATCATACCAAAAGAATAAACCTTAAGACTATAATACGCAATAATTTATAGTAAGATATTTAATGGCTAAAATTAGCTATAAATAAACAGATTTATTCTTCAGTATCGACTTTTTCCTCTGCTTGCTGCTTTTTATAGTCATAATAATCTTTCATTGTAAGTCCTTTAGCCCTAAACTCAGCCTTTTCTGCTATCTCATCTAAACGTCTCTTAGAATAATCGATATGCTCAGGAGCATAGTCTTCAACCGGTTGTCCTTGAAGATTAAAACGCTGTTTAAGCTCAAACACCGCCTTATGGTAACGAGTATCTCCAACATAACGACGTAATACATTTCTAAGTATTTGCTTATCTGCAGGAGCAAAATGTTCATTTTGATATATGATTTCTATCTCTTCACTTATGCCTACTTTAAGAGGTTTCTTATTCATTGGATCAAAACATCTAGGGAAACGTTTACACAACCATTTAAATAATTTAGCTTCTTCTTTTTGTCTCTCTTTTTCAACATCCACATTAACTACAATTTCTTGGGTGGCTTCTAATTGAGGGTTTTGCAACTCATCAACAATCTTGTTATTTATCCTATGTCCATACTGAGGGATGCGGATAAAAGACGTATCTCTATCTTCAACCTTAGCTTGAGATGGCGCCCTGCTTGGATTAGGATTAGATTTATTTCTAGTGATATTTTTATCCCTAGCTTGCTTCATTCTAGAAGTTTTTTCTTCGATCTTAGAGGAGCCACCTAATAGAGACTGCAACAAGGAAAAGTCATTTAATTTGTTTCTACCGTCAGACATTTTTTATATATTTGTTTATAAAGCTTTTAGCTATTTATATATTTAGCTACTATCGTACTACAAAATCAACCCTTTTAGCAAGCAATAAAGTTTATCGATATATTTTTTTAATATCTTAGATAAATAACATTGACAAAAAGTATAATTTAAATATAATATTCTACATTCTTGTGGCTATGTAGCTCAGTTGGTTAGAGCACAGCATTCATAATGCTGGGGTCGGTGGTTCAAGTCCACTCATAGCTACCACAAAGATTTCCCTTTAAATATAATACTTTACAGAAGATTATATTCACAATAAAATTTACCCTTAAAACTTACTCAGGTAACACATAGGTAACAAAAAGTTTTATTTTTTGTACATTTTTTAAATGCTATTTCTCTAACAAATTACTATAATATTTAAACTATGTATGTGTAATTAGTCTAATAGAGCCAAAATATAGTTAATCTGATAATATTGTGCTAAAGACGTGAGTAATAGCATCAGATAAATTATCAAAAGAATTATTTACTTTTCTTAAAATTCTTTTAAAATTGGCCCAAATTTTTTCTATAGGATTTAAATCAGGAGAATAAGCAGGAAGGTATAGTATCTGTATATCAAACTTCTCTGCTATTTTAGCCAATTTAGGAGACTTATGAAAACTAGCATTATCCATAACAACAGTAGTCTTTGGAATTAACTCAGGACATAAATGCTCTTCAAACCACTGATTAAAAATTTGAGTATCTGTATATCCAGTATACTCTAGCGGTGCTATAATCTTCTTTTCTAAATAGTTATAACCAGCAACTATACTTTTTCTCTGAGTTTGATAAGCAATAACTTCACCATAGCTAGGTTTACCAACAAGAGACCATCCTCTTAGTACAGACTGTTTATTATCCATACCCATTTCATCTAAATATACAAGTTTGTTAGGTTCAATAGTCTCAACAACCTCTATAAAACTTTGCCTATCTTGTTCTTTTCTTTGCTTATATTTAGGTGTCTTTTTTTAAAACTAAAACCAAGTCTGGTAAGACAATCATAAAATGTGCTTCTAGGTATTTCAGGAGCTAATGCTTCTCTAATATCTAAAGCCATTGCATCTGGATATGTTCTTAAGTAGCTTTCTATCGCTTCCTTATCTGTAAAGGTTGCTACTCTACCGCAACCCAAGCCTTGCTTAGATTTATAATCACCAGTTGTCTCGTATAAGTTTATCCAAGATCTAGTAGTACGGATATCTATATTAAAAAAATTACTTAGCTCTTTGTCTGTTAGGCCTTCTTTATATTTAGTTATTACGATATCTCTGAAATCTTGGCTATATGATGACATTTTTTCTAAATATTATAACATTATTGTCAAATAACTATCGGATTAACTATATCATACATTTCTTGCTCTTTTGTGCCGTTTGTAATTAAATTTAACAACACTATTAATACATCTAACATGCTCAATACCTTCTTATTTCTATTATTTAATAACCTGTCTATGGATACTACGGTCGTAGCCGTATTTTTATTTTTTTAAACTTCACACCCTAACCTCACCGCTCATCAACTTAGGCAACAAAGTATCTCTAGTCTGTTCTAGTGATTTTATTTGTTTTTGGTTTGTATCTATTTTAGAAAATATATCTTTTACAATATTTTCAAATTTTAGCATTAAATTTTTAGGTGGTTTCAATAAATCTAAATCCATAATTTGAGCTGGGTAAATATGAGGTTGAGCACTACCTGTTTGATTATCAAATAAGATTTGTTGATTAATTTTCAAAAAAATATAAAAAAAGTAAACATAATCTGTAATCGTACTATCAATAAAAGATGAGTCAGAAGACCAAACTTCTGACAAATATAATCTTACATATCCAGCATTAGCACCTGATGCACTAATAGTTACAACAGGACTTTTAGTGTTAAAGTCATCATGATAGCAAGATGGCTCTAAACCACCAGCCACAACTGGATAATCACCACCTTTTGCTTGCTTTTTAGTTATATTTTTACCTTTTTTTGGCTCTATTAAATTTCCAAGCTTAACTTCCTCCCATCCCTCATCAGCCTTTTCAATAAACCACTCTCTAAATAGAGTTTGAGCCATATCTTCCAGGGTTTGGTTTTGTTGGTGTAAAAGGTTGATTTTGTCATCAAGGCTAGATAGCACTTCGGCTATGGCTTTCTGTTCGGCTAGTGGTGGGAGGTTTATTGCATAGCTTAATAAGACCTTAATTTGCATATTGGGTTGAGATGAAGTTCCTCCAGAAATTGACTCTATAAAGCTTTTGAAATTATCTGTTCTAAAAGAATAATATAGGAATTTAGGTATAGAATAATCACGATTAGTTCTAATCCTAATTAATCCATTATTAAATACAGACCTTAAATCTGAATAAATAAACCTATTTACACCAATTGTTGCTCCTGTTCTGGCAATTACAATATCGTTTTTTTTAAGCTGAAATTTGTTAAAATTCTTTGCTTCAACCTGTGTAAATCCCCAATCTTTAAACTTTTTATTTTGTGATATATCTTGGATTCTAATGCACTTAATACCAGTATCCAATTCTACAATTGGTGCTCTTTTAATGGCATCAAGCCGAGTATTAGCTATATCAACGATTTCATTAATTTCTAATTCTTTCCAGCCTTCTGGTAATTCTGTATTACTCATTAGCATTGCCCTCATATAACATATTCATCACCAATTTAATTATTATTTCTTTTTGATCTGGGTTTGATTGTGCTACAAGTAGAGCTACAGATACTAGCGTATTGTCGTTTATTTTAGCTTCTCCATTTGGTTTATTGAGTATGCCATTTTTATGTAAAAACAATACAAACAGATATGCACCTATTCGCTTATTACCATCATTAAACGGATGTCCTTTGATGATGTAGTATAGTAGATTAGCAGCCTTACTCTCAAGTGATGGTAACAAATCGACACCTCCAAAACTTTGGTAGATATTGCGTAGATTTCCCTTTAGCTCGCCTGCTTTTTCTTGCCCAAAAAGTTCTGTTGCTTCACCTTTGTCAATTAGAGTATTTTTTAGCTCTGCTATAGCCTCTTTCGCCTCATCATAATCAAGAATGAATTTTGATTCTTTAGTTTGAGTTATCTCTTCTAAGCTTTGGTCATCATACCCTTGCAGTAGTGCCCAACTTTTAGCATAGCTACTGATTATCTCAACAAAACCTTTTGCCTCGACGGTGCTTAGCTCTCTATTATCTAAACTTTGTCTTATAAGCTGTATAGTTTGGTCTAACTCTGCTAGTTTTTTATGTTGTAGTTTGTCTTTGTTGAGTGCATAGCCTTGTATTAAATACTCTTTTAAAACTTTAGTTGCCCATATACGAAACTGTGTAGCTTTTTTACTATTTACTCTATAGCCAATAGATATAATCGCATCAAGGTTGTAAATCTTTGTTTTTTGAGATTGCTGTTTGCCCTGTATTGCACCATGTTTGGTGGTGTGTTCCAAAATGGAACATACCACATTTTCATCAAGCTCATTACTTTTAAATATATTACTTAGATGCTTTGTAATTGCTGGTCTTTGAACATCAAAAAGCTCTGCTATCTGTTTTTGACTCAGCCAAATACTTTCATTTTCTACAGTAGTTTTTAACTCTATATTTCCATCTTCATAAATAACTATATCACTCATAAATCAAATCTCATGTTAATCAAGAGATTCTGAATCAAGTTCAGAATGACTATCCATTTTTATATTAGCCAGATTATCCATTATTCGCTTGTTTAGCTCTTCTTCTTGAGCCATTTGCTCTGCTAATTGAGTTTTTAAGCTAGTAAATCTTTCTGTAAAGTCAAAATCATCTTCCACCTCTTCTAAACCAACATATCTACCAGGTGTTAGTACATAGTTTAGCTCTGCTACTTCATCATAACTTGCAGATTTACAGAAGCCTTTGATGTCTTCATATTTAGGAGATTTTGTTTTCCAATTATGATAAGTATTAGCTATTTCTTGATTTTCTTCTTCACTAAACTCTTTTGTTCTACGGTTTATTAGATGACCTTTATTTCTAGCATCTATAAAGAGTATATCTTTTGTAGTACGACCTCGCTTCATAAACCAAATACTAGCTGGTATCTGTGTATTTAAAAATAATTTTGCTGGTAGATTCACCACACAATCAACAAGATTAGTATCTATAAGAGCCTTACGAATATCACCCTCACCAGAAGTGTTAGAAGTCAAAGCACCCTTTGCTAATACAAACCCTGCTGTGCCTGTCGGTGCTAAGTGATACAAGAAATGCTGTATCCAACCATAATTTGCATTACCTACTGGAGGTGTGCCGTATTGCCACCTAGCATCATTCCTAAGAAGCTCACCACTCCAATCACTGACATTAAACGGTGGGTTTGCGATTATATAATCTGCTTTTAAATCTTTATGAGCATTGTTTAAAAAAGAACCCTCTGAATTCCATTTCACTTGAGAACTATCTATACCACGAATAGCAAGGTTCATCTTACATAGTCGCCAAGTAGTTTGGTTTGACTCCTGACCATATATAGAAATATCGTTGATTTTACCCTGATGCTCTGTGATAAATTTCTCAGACTGGACAAACATACCTCCACTACCACAACACGGATCAAATACCCTACCCTTGTATGGTTCAAGCATCCTGACCATCAGTTCAACTACTGACTTTGGCGTATAGAACTGTCCACCCTGTTTACCCTCTGCTAGTGCAAACTCACCCAAGAAATACTCAAACACATGACCTAACACATCCGCACTACGACTTTTTGCATCACCGATTGATATATTACCAATCTCATCTATAAGCTCACCAAGTATTGCAGAACCTAAATTATCCTTTGAATAAACCTTTGGTAGCACACCTTTTAGAGATGGATTCTCTCGCTCTATTTCTTCCATAGCATCATCTACTAACTTACCGATATTTGGTAGTTTTGCATTAGCTAGCAAACTAGACCATCTCGCGGTTTGTGGCACAAAGAATATATTATCTTCTAGGTATTCATCTTTATCTTCTGGATCTGCCCACTCTTCTGATTGAAGTTGCTCATATCTCTCTTCAAAGCTATCAGATATATATTTTAAAAATACTAAGCCAAGTACCACATGTTTATATTCTGCTGCATCAATGTTTTTTCTAAGCTTATCTGCTGCTTTCCATAAAGTAACTTCTATAGATTGTGTAGTTGTTTTCGGTGCTTTTGCCATTAGGATAAAAAATTAAATATTTATAGTTAAATTTTACCAAAAAAAGTAAGTAAAAGAATGTACGTTTTAAAAATGAAGAAAGAAAAGTTTTTTATATAAATACAGCAGTTTGATTATCAACTTTAAAAGTGTTGATTTTGCCTGATAGCTCAATATCACGAGCTAGAGATTCAAAGTCGATATAGTATTGTAAATGTTGCGGTACTGTTGAAATATCAGTAGTTTCTTCTGCATAGTCTACAATTGAGTCATAGTAGCCAATGAAACGATCATTTAGCATCTCTATAGTTTCATCAATGCTATTTGTATAGTTATAAGTTTCTATGAAAAGCTCACCATGTTCTACTATATTTTCAGCTACTTGAGAAATAATCTCTAAGCTTTCATACTCTGATAATCTCAAGTCATCAAAATCATCATAGTCATGTATAACCCATTCTTCTGCATCAGCCATTGGTGAACCAGCTAAAATCTCTGAGATTTCTTCTTCTAAATCACTAGCATCTTGGTTTGCGTCAATCCATTTATCGTATAAGATACCATTGTTATAGCTTGCTAGACATGCGATATAAATTTTAGGCTCGTAGTTGTTAGTCATTTTATCTTCCTTTTGTTTTACTGTTACAACAACTTGAAGGACGCCAATTACAAAACATATCAAATCACGGTGGAACTCATAGGCAAAACCTTGATTTTATATGGTTATTGGCAAACTGTTTTGGTGTAATCAGTTGCAAAAGGTATCAAAGATAAAATATCAACAATGAGCTTATTTTACTCCTCGCACCAGCAAGGCTAGGCAATGGTTATCTAGGTATTTATGGATTAGCAAAGTTAGATGTTTTTAGAAGTTAGAAAGATTGATTTTAGTAGTAATAAGTTCGAAATTAATGTGAGTAATTCTAAAGAGAATATAAAATTGCTATATATAAAAGTTGATTCAATAGAAAATGAAGTTTTACTGTGGAGGCATTTAGACTCAGAGAAATCTAAATACTACAAGAAAATGTTGCAAGAGTTGTTATAGTTAATCCGATAGTTATTTGACAATAATGTTATAATATTTAGAAAAAATGTCATCATATAGCCAAGATTTCAGAGATATCGTAATAACTAAATATAAAGAAGGCCTAACAGACAAAGAGCTAAGTAATTTTTTTAATATAGATATCCGTACTACTAGATCTTGGATAAACTTATACGAGACAACTGGTGATTATAAATCTAAGCAAGGCTTGGGTTGCGGTAGAGTAGCAACCTTTACAGATAAGGAAGCGATAGAAAGCTACTTAAGAACATATCCAGATGCAATGGCTTTAGATATTAGAGAAGCATTAGCTCCTGAAATACCTAGAAGCACATTTTATGATTGTCTTACCAGACTTGGTTTTAGTTTTAAAAAAAGACACCTAAATATAAGCAAAGAAAAGAACAAGATAGGCAAAGTTTTATAGAGGTTGTTGAGACTATTGAACCTAACAAACTTGTATATTTAGATGAAATGGGTATGGATAATAAACAGTCTGTACTAAGAGGATGGTCTCTTGTTGGTAAACCTAGCTATGGTGAAGTTATTGCTTATCAAACTCAGAGAAAAAGTATAGTTGCTGGTTATAACTATTTAGAAAAGAAGATTATAGCACCGCTAGAGTATACTGGATATACAGATACTCAAATTTTTAATCAGTGGTTTGAAGAGCATTTATGTCCTGAGTTAATTCCAAAGACTACTGTTGTTATGGATAATGCTAGTTTTCATAAGTCTCCTAAATTGGCTAAAATAGCAGAGAAGTTTGATATACAGATACTATACCTTCCTGCTTATTCTCCTGATTTAAATCCTATAGAAAAAATTTGGGCCAATTTTAAAAGAATTTTAAGAAAAGTAAATAATTCTTTTGATAATTTATCTGATGCTATTACTCACGTCTTTAGCACAATATTATCAGATTAACTATATCAATTAGGCTACACAGTTAATGCAGTAGCTATTGATGGCAAGAGAGGCTTAAATACAGTGTTTAAAGGCTATCCAATACAAATGCGTTATTTTCATCAAAAGAAAATAGTAGATAGATACATTACTAAAAATCCAAAGTTAGAAGCTAGCATAGAATTACAAAAATACTTGATAGACTTACCAAAACAACAGAAACTAGATTTAAAAATAAACTGCAAGAATGGTATACAGAATATGAAGATTTCTTAAATGAAATGACTATAAATTATGATACTGGAGAAGCTATTTATACTCACTACAAACTGAGAGCTGCTTATGCTAGTTTATGCTCTAATTTGGACTACTTATTTACTTATAAAAATCTTCCTAGTTTATCTATCACAAATACTACAAACCATCTTGATGGTAGTAAATTTTCTGACCTTAAAAATAGGATTAGAGTTCATAGAGGTTTAGCAAAACAATTAAAGAAAAAAGTAGTCTATTTTTTCATGATTAATAATGGTAAAAGTTCTGAAATAGACCCTATTTTTTTCAATTAGCTCAAAATTTTTCGAGAATTAAAAACTGGCGGAGAGGAAGAGATTCGAACTCTCGATAGCTGTTAAGCTATACACGCTTTCCAGGCGTGCGCCTTCAACCACTCGGCCACCTCTCCAAAGAAATACAAAGTATACATTAAAAAATCATTTTTTTACAGATATAACACTTTAAATTATTATAACTTCTAGATAGCTTATTCCAGCTATACTTAGTTATAGTTAATCTGATAATATTGTGCTAAAGACGTGAGTAATAGCATCAGATAAATTATCAAAAGAATTATTTACTTTTCTTAAAATTCTTTTAAAATTGGCCCAAATTTTTTCTATAGGATTTAAATCAGGAGAATAAGCAGGAAGGTATAGTATCTGTATATCAAACTTCTCTGCTATTTTAGCCAATTTAGGAGACTTATGAAAACTAGCATTATCCATAACAACAGTAGTCTTTGGAATTAACTCAGGACATAAATGCTCTTCAAACCACTGATTAAAAATTTGAGTATCTGTATATCCAGTATACTCTAGCGGTGCTATAATCTTCTTTTCTAAATAGTTATAACCAGCAACTATACTTTTTCTCTGAGTTTGATAAGCAATAACTTCACCATAGCTAGGTTTACCAACAAGAGACCATCCTCTTAGTACAGACTGTTTATTATCCATACCCATTTCATCTAAATATACAAGTTTGTTAGGTTCAATAGTCTCAACAACCTCTATAAAACTTTGCCTATCTTGTTCTTTTCTTTGCTTATATTTAGGTGTCTTTTTTTAAAACTAAAACCAAGTCTGGTAAGACAATCATAAAATGTGCTTCTAGGTATTTCAGGAGCTAATGCTTCTCTAATATCTAAAGCCATTGCATCTGGATATGTTCTTAAGTAGCTTTCTATCGCTTCCTTATCTGTAAAGGTTGCTACTCTACCGCAACCCAAGCCTTGCTTAGATTTATAATCACCAGTTGTCTCGTATAAGTTTATCCAAGATCTAGTAGTACGGATATCTATATTAAAAAAATTACTTAGCTCTTTGTCTGTTAGGCCTTCTTTATATTTAGTTATTACGATATCTCTGAAATCTTGGCTATATGATGACATTTTTTCTAAATATTATAACATTATTGTCAAATAACTATCGGATTAACTATATTCAACTATTATTTTATAAAAAAAATTTTGCAAAACTTATAGAAACATTACCACTGCAGATATAAACATTAATGCTATAAATAAAAGCTTTAGTAATCTAGGAGATATTATTCCGAGGTATTTAACTGCTAACAAACTACCAATAACTGAAAATGGTATAGCTGATAAGAGTAATGGCATACTTAAATAACCATATGTATTTGGTACATCAATACTTATTCCATACACTAACATCACCGTAGCAATACTTGAGCTAATTACCACACATACACTAGCTATTGAAATAGCCTTTTTTATATCAACACCTGTTTTTATAAAAAACATTGTCACGAATGTTGTTGAAGTTGCTAATATGCTTAAAACCCCGCAAGCTCCACATATTGGATACGCCACTTTTCTTGATAACTTAACGATTTTACTATCATTATGTAAGATCATCCAGATACCACTTAATACCAGTATTATTGAAAATATGTGTTTTAATAATACTGCATCTATATGCTTAACGATCAAGCCACCTATGATAGCTCCTACAGCCAAGATAATTAAGTAATATTTTAGTTCCCCAAATTGGATATTACCCTTTCGATAATGCTTATATGTTGCAATTATACTCAAACATATAGACATACCACAACATGTAGCTAATGCTATTTGCATTGCAGAATTTACCCCATACACATGCAGTATAATATAATAAAAAGCAGGGGTCGCTATCAGCCCAGCCCCACCTCCTAAAAGTGTAGAGATAAAACTAGCAAAAAAGCCCACAATGGCTCCTAATATTAATAACATATTTTTTCCTTTTATTAGATTTATTTAAGATAGTTATAGACAGTAGCTCGACTAATACCTAGCGCTCTGGCAATATATTGACTAGCATTTTTACCATCCAAAGCCCCTTCTTTTTTTAGCTCCAGAATCAAATTTTTCTTCTGATCTCGTGTTAAATGATCTACAGACAAACTCATCTTTATACAATATTTTTGTACAAATTTATTTATTTTTTCATACAAAGTATCTCTAAACAAACTTTGCTTCTGCTCTGACATCTTGAGATCATTATTTGTTAGAAATATATTTATTAGGTTTTGATATTTATCAAATACAGATACATCTAAATTTATACATAAGCCACCTATTGCATTATTATCATTATCTCTAATTACAGTGATAATACATTTCATTTTTCGACCATCATAATTCAATTTATCATAAGGCCCTATTACGTTAGAAACCTCATCATATATTATTGTATCAATATGATCTAAATATGATGAATCGCCAGCTTCTCTTTTAGATAATGAATTAATTATCATTTCTATTTTATTTTTATTTAGATCATGAATAACAACCTCAGCAAAAGGACTTAAGAGCTTACTTATAGCTTCAGCCACACCAACATAAGCCTCTAATTCAAACCTCATATTTTTTATTTAATTCTATTTTTTAGACATTATATTCTAAATTATACCTTTTTGTCAATAAAAAAGTATAATTTAACTAGGATTATTATTTTAGCTTGATATAATGAATTTATGTTCTAATTGTTTATTTTTAATATATAACAAGGATAAAGCTATGAAAAAAAAGAAAATTCTAACCATTGCTACATTACTAGCCAGCTCTTTAGCGATCTCTTCATGTACAGCTGAGGCCGTTGCTGTAACTGGGTTAGCATTAGCCAGTGTCGCTGTTGGTACTCTAGCATATAAGTGGATGAAAGAGCCTGATGCCTATAATGCTTATTCAAAGACAAGAGATGCCGTATTTTCAGCTGCTCAAGAAGTTTTAAAAGAAAATAAGTACGCAACTACTGAGCAAACAGTTGATCAAGAAAAATCTGAAATAAAAGCAACGTCTATAAATGGCCAGTCTATAAATATAGTAGTGCAATCTGCTAAAAATAATAGTAATGAATCCGCAATCTATATTAAAGATGATAGCAAAGCTAATGCAACTATAATACTCAATAAGATCAACGCAAAACTTGCTGAGCAAAAATAATAAAGCTAATCAGCTATAAGATCATATTCAGTAGAGTCTGTGATCTCAACATTAGTAAACTCACCCACTTGCAATCCTCTTTCAAGAGCATCTCCAATAACCACCTGACCATCAACCTCTGGTGCATCATATCTGGTACGCCCAATGGCATAATTCTCATCATTATTAATAGAATCAATAATAACCTGTTGTTTAGTGCCTATAAAACTTTCTAACTTATCAGCACTTATTTGAGCTTGTAGCTCCATGAATTCATCAAGCCTTTGTTGTTTAATCTCTTCTGAAATTAAACTATCAAAGTCATTTGCCCTAGCTCCTTCTACTTCAGAATATTTAAAACATCCTACTCTATCAAGCCTAGCCTTATCAGCAAAATCCAATAAATGTTCAAAATCTTCTTCTGTTTCACCTGGAAAACCAACAATAAAAGTACTACGAATAGCTATATCTGGACATATATCACGCCATTTATTTATTCTATCAAGAGTTTTTTGAGTATGAGCCGGACGCTTCATTCTTTTTAAAACCTCTGGTGACGAATGCTGCAACGGCACATCAAGGTATGGCAAAATTTTACCCTGGGCCATTAGTGGAACTATTTTATCAACATGTGGGTATGGGTATACATAATGCAATCTTGTCCACATATCTAAATCACCAAGAGCACTGGAAAGATCTAAAATATTACTTTGATACTGCTTATCATTCCAGATTCCAGATTTATATTTAATATCAACACCATAAGCTGATGTATCTTGAGAAATCACAAGTAACTCTTTAACCCCGGCAGCCTTAAGCTTTTCTGCTTCACGCATTATATTATCAATTGAACGACTTTTCAATTTACCACGTATGTCAGGAATGATACAAAAAGTACAAGTGTTATTACACCCTTCGGATATTTTTAGATATGAATAATGTCTAGGAGTAAGCTTGATTCCTTGTGGTGGTACTAAAGATACAAAATCATTAGCAAAAATCGGAGCATGTGTGTGTACAGCTTCAATTAAATTTTTATAATCTTGCGGCCCTGTGATACTTAATACTTGTGGATACTTTTCTTTTATAAGGCCTACTTTATTACCCAAGCAACCAGTTACCAAGACCTTACCGTTCTCAGCAATAGCTTCACCAATTGCTTGTAAAGACTCCTCTATTGCAGAATTTAGAAAGCCACAAGTGTTAACTATAACCATATCAGCATTATTATAGCTATCAACCAAATCATAACCTTCGGCTTTTAGCTTAGTTATTATACGTTCAGAATCAACAAGATTTTTAGGACAACCAAGACTCACAAAACCAATTTTGGGGATTTTAACCATATTATTTAATTTAAATAAGAAATTATGCGATCATTTTAGATTAATTAAATAAGAAAAAACAGCTAAAGATAAAATTACATTTGACCTGAAGAGTCACTTTCATCACATTTAACACCAAAATCAAGATCTGTTCTTCTATCTAAATAATAAGCTTTTTCTGATGCTTTATACATACATGCATCATTAACACCATCTGTACAAAATTCATCATAAAATTGTGTTGGCTCAGAAGCGGGTTTCAACTTACCATAACTAACTACACATATCTGATCTTGTTTAACATCTTTTCCTAATAAATAATTATATACAGCCTCTGCACGCTTCTGTCCAAGATTAAAGTTATATTTCTCACTACCTCTAGGATCTGTATTACCAGATAGTTTAATAGGTTGCTCAGGATGAGCAATTAAATAATCAGCTGTTTGATCAAGACATTGTTTAGCATCATCTGTAATATTATCACTATCAAACCCAAAATATACAGACCTACAATTAACATTCATAAGTTCCTTCTTCATCTTTTCAACTTGATCTGAACTCATGTTATCTGATCCATAAATCTGAGATGACATTTCCAAAGCTTGTGAACTATCAACCCCGGCATATTTATCTTTAATTAGATCACTATTATCTGGTCTAGTACTAGAACAGCTTGCCAACATAAGCATAGAACTTAGCATCGCTAATCCTAAAAGATTTTTTTTCATCATTTGTACTCCTACTATATTTAAGTAACATTATCAAAACCGGAAACATCATAATTACCGCCATTATCAGCATAACCTGTATAACTACTTCCATAGTCTTCTCCAGATTTAAGTGTGCTAACAAACCCTGGTCCACTTGTCTCATTAAGAGAACTACCATCTAAACTAGCATTAGCATTTGACTGTAAATCAGGTCCTTTATACCATGCACAGCCAGTTACAAATAGCACAACAAAAGCAATAATATAAAACTTAAACATAGCTTGCATAATAGCTCCTTAGAAGTTTTTAGGAGACCAGCTTGGCGATTGAATAAGTATATTGCCATTATTAGCGGCCTCTATATTAAAATGATTATCACCATTTAATGATATCATATCTAACGAGCTATAACCTCTAGAGTTTGTAGATATATAAGCTATCATACTCCCATTAGGTGATACTGTCGGTGAACTATCAGATTTACCTTTTGTCAGAATCGTTATATCGCCGTTAGACAAATTAAAATCTGCTATTTGAATCCCACTTGAACGCGACCCTTGATACATAAATACAATATCTTTGCCATCAGGTGTATAATTTGGCTCATATCCTTGATAAATTTTGCTACTTAATCTAGACGATTGGGGATATTTTGAATTAACTGGTGCAATATATATATTAGGCCTACCACCCCTATCAGAGGTAAATACAACACTATTACCATTTGGCGAAAATCTCGGAGCGGTATTTATACCATTTATAGTTATTCTTTTTAGTGCTTTAGTTACCAAATTCATAATATAAATATTTGTCTGGTCAGAATACCCTTTGGATAAAGCTAATGCTATTTCATTACCATCAGGTGAAAATGATGGAGAACTATTTATGCCTTTATAGTTAGTAATACGTGTAACTTTACCTGTACCTATTTCTAACTCATATACTCCCATACCTCCACCACTATAGCTTGAATAAACAATATATCTACCATCTTTTGACCATGACGGAGTCGCTATTGGATTATCTGTCTGCCTAAGCACCACATGCTTATTAAATCCATCATAATCAGCAATGATCAGTTGATAAACTCTACCATATCTTGCATATGGGTTACTTACTTTCACATATGCAAGTTTTGATAAAAAGAAACTCTTTTCTCCTGTAAGCTTAGTATAAATATAATCAGAAATTTTATGGCCGAGGGCTCTCATAAGAGAAATATTAATATTTTTATATGTAACAGACTGAATATAGGCTGTATCATTACGTTTAAGTAACTGAACTTCTATACTATAATTGTTATACGAATTTTTTGTATATTTTGTTAAAACAACATAGTCAGCCTTTAGTTTCTCCCATGGAATATTCTGCTTCTGATTAACTTCATATTTTATAGTATTATTACCTTGTAATCTGGCATTATGATTAAGGTCTGCAACTATTATAGAATCAACATTTTGAGGAAAATCATCTACTATATCATTACTCATCACTGATACTAAAGGCTTTTGAATAACACCTTTAGTAACTTCTGCAACTAGATCGGCATAAATATTAGATACCAAAAAAATTAACACTGAAAAACTCATTATAATTTTTTTCATATTATTCCTCATCAACTTTGTTTAAAAATAAAACTCACGTTTTCTGTTTGTATCGTTCTTTTGGCCACATTATTTGAGATTACTGGTGGCGTAGTATTTTTGATTGCATCGATTAAAGCTTGATCGCATCTATAATTACCAGATGTTCCCGTCAACTTAATAAATTGCCCATCTCTAATAATAGCTCTGGGCAAATCATATATCCCTCGACATGAATCTTTGATCCAATTTGCACCAACTCTATCCTGATATTCAGAGATATAACTAGAAATTGCAGACTGCGCCTGATTTTGTTCTATTTGTTTTCTAGCTGCTACCTCAGCTTCAGCTTTTGCTTTAGCTAATCTTTCTCGTCGTGCTTTTTGTTCAGCTTCTTTTTTAGCTTTTTGTTCAGCTTCAAGCTTTCGTTTAACTTCTTCTTTTGCTGCTTTTTGCTGTTCTAACTTAGCTTGCTTTTCTTGCTCAGCTTTACGCTCTTTTGCTTGCTCTATAAGTTTTTCCTCAAGATCAGCTTTCTTCTTAGCCGCAATCTCTGCTTCTCGTGCAGCTTTGGCTTTTTGCTTCATTATTTGCTTATGCTTTATAAATGCTCGCTCTTTAGCCTCTTTAACATCTTGCTGAGTTTGCTTCAACTCTTGTTGATGGTTTTCATAAGCTGAAATCTGCTTATTTAAATTACTACTACTTATAGAGGTAGCCTGAATCACTTGAATTTTTTTGGGTAAATTTGAAACTTGAGCATGTAAAGTATTTTGGCTAGATTCAAACCTAGAAATACTTATAATAGACAAAATATATAAAACTACAACGATAACAATATGGATAAATATAGCTTTAACTACAAATGGATTTTGATCTATTTGCTTTTTACAGTATTTTAAATACTTTTGATAATTAAGATTTGCCATCTTCTGTGACTAACCCCACTTTATCAACCCCAGCCCTCTGTATAAGAGCCATTGCTTTTACCACCTCACCATAGCTAGCACTACTATCCCCTCTTACATAAACAGGTTTCCCAGGGTTTTGTTGAGATAAATTTACAACTGCATTTGCTAGAGCTCCTGAGCTTAATGCTACTTTAGTATTACTAACTCCCTGGTTAACAAAGTATTCACCCTGTTTATTAACTGTTACAACAATAGGTTTACTATCATTTGACGGGATTTTTTCTGACTGTGCTTTAGGAAGATCTACTTTAACACCTTGGGTTAAAATTGGAGTAGTAATCATAAATATGACCAAAAGTACAAGCATCACATCAATATATGGCACTACGTTGATCTCTACCATTGGGCGTTTTTTTCTAAAAAATCTTTTATTATTCCTCTTCATATCAAGAGCCTTTCCTAAAAGTTTTCTTGGTTTTGATTTGATATCTCATCTTTATGAGCTTCTTTTAATAATAAGATGCATAAATCATCTTGAAAAGACTCATATCCTGATAACACATCATCAACTTGATTGGATAATCTACTATGCCCAATCACTGCAGGTATAGCAACAAAAAGACCTAATGCTGTAGCGATTAACGCTTCAGCAATATGTGGAGCTACAACAGAAATAGTTGCTTGCTCAACTCCACCAAGCGTATTAAAAGAAGACATAATACCCCATACAGTTCCGACAAGTCCAATATATGGAGCAACAGCACCTATAGTTCCTAAAGCAGGCAATTTTTTATCCAACTCTTTTGCTTCTTGGGATATAGCAATGCTTACTGTTCTTTCCATACCCTCCAAGATCGTCTCTCCTTTTAAAATCCCTGTATCTTTAAGATTATTAAACTCTCTTAATGCAGAACAGAATATTATTGATTTACCAAATATATTTTCTTTATGCTGCAAATAATAATCATATAATTTTTGTATATGATGTCCTGCCCAAAATAATTTATCAAACTGAGCTTGTTCATTGCGATATTTTTTAACACGTCCATTGACTTCAAGCATAATAGCCCAAGAATAAACTGACATAGCAACTAGTGCTAACATAATAAATTGAACGATGAAATTAGCATGCCATATTAGCTGCACTAAAGAAATAGAATTATCCATAATTATTAATCCAAAAAATTTATATTTTTTATTTCTACGAATACTCTAATCATTGTACTAAAACAATTAAAAATTATAAACCATTATTGGCTCTAAATTAGCTAGAAATCTGCTATTATTAAGAATATAGAGTAACTTTTATAAGGTATAACTAAATGAAAAAAATGTTTTTTTTAATTTTAGCTATGGTGGCTACAGCTTTGATATCATGTACAAATTCTCAGGGAGATTCTTTTGGTTATGTCGCACCGCCACCAACACAAGCCAGAAATTCAAATGAAGCTGGTCCACTTCAACAACCTGGAGGTGTTGCCGCTGCAATAGAGGCTGAACAAGGAAATCCTTCTAGTAGCGCCTTTACAATTCGAGAATAATTATAAGCTATTTTTCTGCTTCAACAATATGTTTTCCATCGACACTTGAGCTACCATTCAAATCATTATTTTTAATATTTTTTTTACATTTATAGTGCGAGATTGGCCCTGATAGTGCATATCCCATCATAATTAGATAAAGTAACTTTTCTGGCATTGTAAAAAGCATCAAAATAATTAGCATAAAACAGATTACATATAATTTACTAATATTACCTTGCCCATCACTATCTTTAAAGCTTCTAAATTTAATATCACTAACCATCATAAATGCTAAATATAAAGCAGTAAAAGCTGTTAATGTTACGGTTATAAAAGCATAATTCCCAACAAATGTCTTCTGACCTAACCATATAAGGCCAGAAATGGCTACTGCACCAGCTGGGCATGGCATACCATAAAAATACAATCTTCGCTCTTTAATCTTGGAATCACTATCACCTTTTAAAGACATAGTATCAAACTTAGCCAATCTTAAAGCCACCGCAAGTAAGTATAAAAAAGATATTACAGCCCCCAAAGCACCAATATTATGCAATGTCCAAAAATACATCACCAAAGCTGGTGTAGCTCCAAAAGATACAACATCCGCCAAACTATCTAATGCTGCTCCAAACTCAGTTTGGGTATGTGTGTACCTAGCAACTTTCCCATCAAAAGCATCTGCAAATCCTGATAACAGCATATAAACAGCACAAGATACAAAGTTACTTTGAAAAGCAGCAATAATAGCTAAAAACGCAAATAATAGGCTTGCACTTGTAAACAAACTAGGAAGTATATATTTAGATTTTTTCATATCTATATTTTCTAATAACCACATAACACACCTTTTATTTTTCTATTAAATCTGGTCTTAATGTCTTCGCACCATGCAAATACACATGTTTAATATCTTTTTGACTTTTGCTAGTATTATATGTCAACATCATTCTAATACAAAGTTTTAAAGCTCTGTCACACACCATCTGTTGACAATCTATCAAAGGAACATCTATTAAACCCAACTCCCTAGCTGCCACCGCCGGAAACTCTGATTTAATATCTGCTGTAACTGTAAACATAATATTTACAATATCATTCTCATTTACATTATTGTATTTCAAAACCAGCTGTATAAGCTCTTTTGTTGCATTGATAACCTTTTCTGGCGTATCACTTATAATAGTTGTAGCTCCACGAATAGATCTTTGCATTACTTAATTAACCTTTTTTTTAATAATCTTTTGTTTTAGAAGTCTTGGTAAGGGAAAATAGATTTCTTCTTTTATCCCCTCAAATTCCTCCACAAAGACTTCTTCTTCACAAACTTTAGATATTTTAGCTATTATTTGTTGCACAAGATATTCTGGTGCAGAAGCTCCAGCACTTACTCCACAAGTTTTCTTACTCTCAAACCATGATTGATCTATATCTAAAATATTGTCGACCAAATATGAATCCACACCAGCTATAGTCGCTAACTCTTTCAGTCTATTTGAATTAGAACTATTTTGTGAACCGACAACAACTAATACATCAATATAATTAAGCATCGACTTTATCGCTGTTTGACGATTTTGAGTTGCATAGCAGATATCTTCTTTTTTAGGGCCTTTAATAGCAGGATATTTATCTTTTAATGCTGTAATTATTCCTTGAGTCTCATCTACAGATAAGGTTGTCTGAGTTGCATAATAAAAATTATCTGGGCAATTAACCCTTAAATTAGCGACATCACTCTCACTCTCAACCAAATATATAGCACCTTTTTCACTACGGTATTGACCCATAGTCCCTTGCACTTCAGGGTGACCTTTATGGCCTATAAGCACACATTCAGCATCATTATTACTAGCCAATCTCACACCACGATGAACTTTTGTAACTAGTGGGCATGTAGCATCATATAACACAAGATTTTTATCAGCAGCTATTTCTTCAACCTTTAAAGATACTCCATGGGCACTAAAAATACATACAGCATCATCAGGAACTTCATCAACCTCTTTTACAAATACTACCCCTTTTTTCTTAAGAGAATCTACTACTACTTTATTATGCACCACCTCATGCCGCACATACACAGGAGATTTTTCAACCTCCAAAACTTTCTCTACTGTTTCAATAGCCCTACTAACTCCAGCACAGAAACCTCTTGGATTAGCTAGCAATATCTTCATTTAATTTACCCTCTTGATCTGAAATATCCATTATTTTAGCTTCAAAAACAATTATCTGACCGGATAATGGGTGATTAAAATCAACTGTCACATCTTTCTCATTAATCTCAGTGATAAGTCCAGGAAGCTTAGAGCCGTCTTTTTGACTAAATGAAACTATAAGGCCCTCTTCTAATTCCATATCTTTTGGAAATCTATATTTAGGTACAGAATAAATACTTGCAGGATGTTTTTCTCCAAAAGCTTCTTCTGGCATTAAAACCACCCTCTTGCTATCACCGACAGATGAACCTATAAGCTCATCTTCAACCTTATCTGTAAAACATCCCTGCCCCATTTGAAATATAAATGCCCTATTATAATTTTCTGTATCTTCCGCAATAGTGCCATCCTTAAGTCTAAACTTAAAGTGCATTTTTACAAAACTATCTGATGTAATTTTCATGTTTTATCTTCGTATCTATTTTGTTTTCCAAGATACCATATTTAAGGATTTTAATCATCTGTTGTTTATGAAAATGAGCTGTGCTATTTATGCTAAATCAAGATTAGCCAATGCAAACACTATTCACAATAAAAACTTTGTAGTAAAATCTTGATTAAGGTATCAAACCCACTAAATAACTATGAAAAAAATTTTACAATCTATTCTACTAGTGCCACTAGTAATACTAATATCAGGATGTGATACATTAAACTCTAATCCTTCAGATAACAAAGGAGAAAAGCCATTATCTTTTCCTACTCTACCTCCTTGCTCTACAAACTTGCTCCAAAATGACAAATCATTTATTTGCATACAAGAACACGAGGGCCCAGATTTGATAGAAGCAAATATCAAATTCGAATCAGGTAGCTTCACTTTAAACAATCAAGCAAAAGCAGTACTATATAAGCTTTATTCATATTTAAAATTAAGTAATACTAATGATTTCACTATCAAAGGCTATGCTGGAAAAATAGATTCAAAGCTTATTTCAGATAAATCGCTACTAACCGACAGTGATCTTAGATTATCTAAAAACAGGGCTATCAGTGTTAGAGAATACTTGATAAAGAAAGGAATAGAACCTGATAACATTACAATTCAAGCTTTAGGATACCAGGACCCAATTGCTCCAAATAATTCAAGTACTAATAGAGCCCTAAATCAAAGAGTCGAAATAACACTAAAAAGTAGGATATTAGAACAAATTGATACTATAAAGCAAGAGTTATCAACTGTTAACCCAAACAACTATACTAAATTCTTTTCAAATGTTTATCTGCTCAATAGCAATCAGCTCCAAGATATTGCTAGAATATATGATTCAAATGAAAAAAGACCAGTGCTTGCCTCTAACTTTAAAATTTTTGCTAATAAAGCTTACACCCCTAAAGAAAATAAAAGTAATTTCATCATTATTTCAGAACCACAGCAAATATCTTCTTTTAATGAAGATAAAAAACTATACAAACTAGGTAGCGCAAGATATGAGTATTCATACAAGGATATTACAGCTCTAACTATTGTAAATTTGTCCCGTGAAGCTGCTGTTGGTGACTATGTTATACCTAATGATATAGCCTTGCAGAAACTACCTGAACAAACCTTTATAATGAAAAGCAAAATAACTGCAAACGTACTTGAAGATGTAATGAATACAAACTCATTCTCATCGACTTACGATAATATTTTGTTAAACAAAGGAACTACAGATGGCCTCAAAGTAGGGGCTGAAATGATTTTATATGAGCCTGAATCAAGAGTTGATGGTTTTCCTGTGCCTCCCAAATTTATAGGTTATGGTTTTGTTTACCGTTTATCAGACCATTACTCAATATTACTTATTTTGAACTCACTCCAAGAAATCACCTCTAACTCCATGGCAACGACTCTTATATAAAATGACTAATAGAACTAAAAATTTGATAATACTATCTTGTACACCTTATTTTGCTAATAGCCGTTTTTTGAAAGTAATCAAATATAATATTTGTTTGAATGATATCGTAAACTCACCTGAAAAATATATTCAGACGCTCGCACTACGTAAAGAAACTATAGAATTCCTTAAACAAAAAAAGTATACAAATTATTTAGAAAAAGTCGATAATTGGCTAGAGCAAACAACAAATCACATAGTAACTTTTTATGATCATGATTATCCTAACAGTTTAAAACAACTTTCTAACCCTCCTTTTGTATTATATTGCTCAGGCAATATTAATTTACTTAAAAAATCTCAATTAGCTATCATTGGTGCTCGCAATCACTCTACCTACGGCAAAAATACAACTGAAAAATTATGTAAAGAACTCAAAAACTATGATCTAGTTATAACAAGTGGACTTGCCTATGGTATTGATACTTTAGCTCATAAATTTGCACTGGAAAACAACCTCAAAACAATAGCTGTTGTCGGGACTGGGGTAGATATAATATATCCTGATTCAAATAGAGAACTTTGTAATAAAATATTACAAAATAACTGCTTAATAGTCTCTGAATTAGCTTTAGGAACCAAGCCTCTTAGGCACAATTTCCCACAACGGAATCGTATAATAAGTGGCTTATCTAAAGGTGTAATTATCATTGAAGCTGCCAACAAAAGTGGTTCATTAATAACTGCTCAATTAGCTTTAGAGCAAAATAAAGAAGTTTTTGCAATCCCTGGCAGTATTTTTAGTAAAACTAGCCAAGGGTGTAACGAATTAATAAAACAAGGGGCTAAACTTGTTAATGGAATCGATGATATACTTGAAGAAATAGACATTAAAACTTCACAACAAACCATAACTAGTAACACTAATATACAGACCAAACAACCATTATTTCTCAATAAGAACGAACAATTAATTCTAAACTTAATTAAAAAAGAACTAACCACGCTAGATAAAATCATATTTGAATCAAAATTAGCATACCCAAAAGTAGCAGAAATTTTATTTGAACTAGAACTTAAATCTTTAGTTAAATCAGTCCCAGGAGGGTATATAAACACTCAAAACCAAAATATATAAGTAATCAACCTAATCAACTCTATTAAAGCGTCAATTTTACCAAAAAATAATTAAACATAGTCTTCATAGCAAAAAATATCAGCATAAAAATAAAATAAATAAAATGGACTTTTTAATCTCTTATAACTAGAATATAACTTTTCAGTGACTTCTATATAACTAAATGTTTAATCAAATAGAAACCTTTTTTGACTTAAAAGCAAACAGTTCATCAATAAGAAAAGAGTTCCTTGCCGGATTTGCCTCTTTTTTAGCAATTTCATACATTATAATTGTAAATCCCAAAATTCTAGCTGCTGCTGGAATGCCCAGTAATGCACTAGTAACCAGTACGGTTTTAATATCTGCTATAGGAACACTAATGATGGGCCTATTTGCTCGCAATCCTTTTATAATAGCTCCAGGAATGGGAATGAACATATTTTTTTCATACACTGCAGTTAAAATTTATCATCTCCCATGGCAAACTGTTTTAGGCTCAACTTTTTGGTCAGGAATCATTTTCAGCCTCTTGGTAATTTTAAATATCCGAACAAAAATAATGCTTAGCTTGCCCAAATCCATAAAACAATCTCTCGGTGCAGGTATTGGTTTATTTGTTGCCTATATAGGACTAATCAATGGCGGCTTAATAACCACAAATACCGAGATGTTAAGCCTTGCTCATCTAAACATTCACAATACTTTATTCTTAATCTGCTTAATTTCTTTAATTGTTTTATTTATCAAAAAAATCCCAGCGCCTGTAATCATAGTAATAATTTTTGGCTACGTTATTTCTTTCCCACTTAATTTACTATCAGTTGATACGGTAATTAAGTTACCAAGCAATATTATTTCAATGCCTGACTTTTCACTGCTTGGGCAGATAGACTTTTTTGGCGGGCTTAAATTTAGTATCTTACCAACTATTTTTACATTCTGCTTTCTTAGTTTATTTGATGGCACCGGATCCATATCAAGCCTTTATGCTGAAATGAAAAAACCCCATAATCTAAATGACAAAATGCTTAAAAGAACATTTTTAGCAGATTCAATCACAGCCACTATTTCAGGAATAATTGGCTCAAGTCCATCTACAGTAGTAGTCGAGTCAGGTGTTGGTATTTCTCAAGGAGGAAGAACTGGACTAGCTGCTATCTTTGCTGGATTAATGTTCTTACCATTCTTATTCTTATCACCTCTCATAAGCTCAATACCAATAGAGGTAATTTCTCCAGCACTTGTATTAATTGGGATCATGATGATGCAACAAGTTTCAAAGGTAAACTGGTCTGACTTTATACAAGCAACACCCGCTTTCTTTACTATTATCATGATGACTCTAGCATCATCTATATCTACAGGAATTGCCTCAGGTATTATAGTTTGGTTTTTTATATCATTATTTTGCAATAAAAATGAGCTAAACCTAATGGCAACAATTATTACATTTTTCTGTATTATTATGTTTTTACATGCCGTTAATCTATTTTAATTTATCTAACTTGCTGCTTCTTATCTCAAAAAATTATCACTGTGATTTGCTAACAAATAAAAAAGTATTTTTAATTGATTTAAACCTTATAATAAAATTAGTTGTCCCATAGATTATTACCCACCCTTCTGCTAAGATTTTAATGAGCACCTATCAAAAGTGCTTAAAATTTGATAAAAACATATAAAGGGAGTGCTTTATGAAAAAGATATCATTGATTACTATAGCTTGTGTAATTTTACTAGCATCTTGTGGGCCAAACAAAAAAGAAAGAACTTTAGCTCAATTAGAACAAGAACAAAGCTCATACTCACAACAAGCAAAAACTGATCAACTACAGTCAGAAACCGCAGGTACAGACTCTGATAATTTAAGTAAAAAAGCTAAAGATGATAGCTCCAAATCAGAATATGAAAAAAATAAAGCTAAGTTACTACAATCTGAAGCAAACCAGGAACTTTCTAAAGCAGCTAGCTTAAATTCCCAGATAGAAGAAGCTAAATCTGCGGCTAGCTAAACTATAAAATTAATTTATTTAATTATCCCCATTTCTCTTGGTATTGCTTTTTATTCCAACCTGTCCTAGCATAATCACCATCCACAACCAGCGGCCTTTTAAAAAGAAGAGCGTCCGTAACAAGAAGCTCTAATGCTTCTTGCTCAGACAAACTATCAAACGTATTTTTTAAGCCCATTTCACTAAAAAGCTTACCGTTTGAATTAAATAAATCTATAATTTCAAAATTACCCAACTGCTTAATTTGCTTCATTTCTTGCCAACTTGGCCTTTTTTTTCTTAGGTTTACATAGTTCACCTGCTTACCTTTATCTTCAAAGAACTTGAGGGCATTACGTACGCTCGTACAGTTATTTATACCAAAAACTTTTATCATTTTTATCTCCTATTTATTTAAAAAAAGAAACCTTTAATTCCATCAAAAATCATTTCTACAGAAATTGCAACAAGCATTAAACCCATAATTTTTGAAATTACATCTATTGCATGCTCACCAAGGAATGCTGATATTTTAGGTAAAAATCTAAAAAATAACCATAACATTATCGTAATAATAAACAAACAAACTGTTGCTATAATCTTTGCATCAAAACCAATAAAATATTTATGTGATTCTGTAATAACTGTCGCTATCGTACCAGGACCAGCTACTAAAGGTATTGCTAATGGCACTATAGCTAAATCGCGTACTGATGTCGTTTTAATTTTTGTATCTCTAGAAGCTTTAGAAATAACGCCTAAAACCCTCAGACCAAAAAATAAAACTATTACTCCTCCACCGGCTCTAAAAGCATCTTGATTAATTCCTAAAGCTTCTAAAATATCATCTCCCAGCCATACCATTAAACTCAAAATAACAAAAAAAGCTGACATCATTATCCATACAACAACATTTTTTTCTTTTTGATCTGATTTTTCGATTACATTAAGATAAATACTCGCTATTGAAAATGGATTTATAATAGCTAACAAACTAAGAATGAACTTAAAAGCAATAACTAACTTAACTCCGAATACAATCATTTTAATATCACCTTTAAAGCATATACTATCTGTCCGTATAACTTACGAATAGCCTTATTCAAAATATACTTTATCATTCGTATATGCATCTAAAATAATTTCCAACTCTTCTCTAGTAACTTTATGCGATAATTTAGGCATATCATTAAGCTCAAAAAAATCAACTTCTTCCACCTCAAAATTAGGATTATTTTTTCCTCCAATTATCTCGGCTAAAAACACCAAACTATAAACATTATAAACTTCACTTTGTGTATAATTATTTCTATCAAAAAGTGCCAATAACCTAGTTACTTTTATATCATACCCAGTTTCTTCCTTAACCTCTTTGATACATGTCATAACTGGTGAAAGATCTACATCACACCAACCACCTGGGATAGTCCAATCTCCAGGAGTATCAGCATCTTGAGCCATCAGAAGCTTGTTATCTTTAAAAATAACTACTCTAACACTAGGCTGTGGGGTTGGATAATGCGTGCCTAAATATATATCATATGGTTGTACTTCAGACTTAATATACTCATGTAGCATTTTAGCACTTAACTCTAAGAGCTCATGATAATTATCTAGTGCATACTCACACTTTGAATAAACGACACCCGTATGTGAGACTGCTTGAACTTTTTTTATAAATTCAAAAATCTTATCTTGCTTCATAACTATCTACTATTACCTATTGATTTAATTAGAAACTGCCCATGACTTTACTAATTTTTTTTACAGCCAATTCCAAAAGAAGATATAAATAGAATTATTCATCACTATTATTTTTTTTAATACTATCAAGAGCGTCTAAGCGATCGCGTCTTTTATTTTTTATGATAGTGAAAACGACAATTCCAATGACTGACACCGCCAAAACCACAAAGAAAATTTGGATGAAAAAGAAAACCGCATGTTGCATAATTACACCTTCTTAATTTCAGCTATTTTTTGTTTCCAATGCTTAGGGCCTTGCTGATGAGCAGAAACACCTAAAGAATCTACAGCAACAGTTACTGGCATATCTTCAACCTCAAACTCATAGATTGCTTCCATACCTAGATCTTCAAAAGCAACAACCTTAGCCTGCTTGATTGACTTTGAAATCAAATAAGCTGCTCCACCAACACCCATTAAGTATACAGCTTTATTCTTCTTGATAGAATCAATTGTTGCTTGACCTCGCTCTGATTTACCTATCATCCCAGCCACACCAACATTCTCCAACATAAATGGTGTAAATTTATCCATACGGGTTGCAGTTGTTGGACCAGCAGGACCGACAATCTCATCACCAACAGGATCAACGGGACCTACATAATATATGAATTTATTCCTCAAATTTACTGGGAAATTTTGTCCTTTCTCATACATGTTTTGTAAACGTTTATGTGCAGCATCACGACCTGTCAAAATTTTACCACTAATTAAAATATTATCTCCTGAACGCAAAACTTCTATCTCATCTTTAGTTATAGTATCTAGGTTTACTCTTTTAACATCTGAATTTTGATCTTGCTCAATTACTGGCCAATCTTCAAGTTTTGGTGCCGGTAAATCAATAGCTCCTGACCCATCTAACACAAAATGTACATGGCGCGTAGCTGCACAATTTGGAATTAATGCTACAGGCTTACAAGCAGCATGAGTTGGATATTCATTTATTTTCACATCTAACACTGTCGTTAGACCGCCAAGGCCTTGCGCACCAATCCCTAAAGCATTCACACGATTAAATATCTCCAACCTCAATTCTTCTGTCGGAGTTTGTGGGCCATTTTTGATAATATCTTGCATATCAATTTTGTCACCTAAAGATTCTTTAGCTAAAAGCATCGATTTCTCAGCAGTCCCACCTATACCTATACCTATAATTCCAGGAGGACACCAGCCAGCACCCATAGTAGGCAGCATTTCTTCAACCCAGTCGGCTATACTATCGCTAGGATTTAATACTTTAAATTTAGATTTAAATTCTGAGCCACCACCTTTTGCAGCAATATCAATCTCAATCTTATCGCCATGTACTAAATCAATATGCACTATGGCAGGAGTATTATCTTTAGTATTTTTTCTAGCTCCATTTGGTGGAAACACCATAGATGCTCTCAAAGGATTATGCTCATCTGCATAGCCTTTCTTCACCCCTTCATTTACAAGTTCCGTAATAGTTTTATCAGTATTATCAAGCTTAGCATCCATGCCGACTTTAACAAATGCACAAACCATACCAGTATCTTGGCATATTGGGCGCTTTCCTGTAGCTGCCATTCTTGAGTTTATAAGAATTTGTGCCATTGCATCCTTAGCTGGTTTTGATTTTTCACGCTCATAGGCATTATACATAGCATCTACAAAATCTTTGGGATGATAGTATGAAATATACTGTAGTGCATCTGCCACACTATCGATTAAATCTTGGGCCCTTATAAGTGCCATCTCGAGACATCCTTTTATTCAAAAAAATTAAAATCTAAAGGCTATTATAACAATAATAAAGTATTTTTTAAGTTAGATTAGCTCAATAAAATTAGCTTTTTTAAAATGCCGGTTTTTTAGCTTTAAAAAAAGATTTTAGTAGTGATGCTATGTTATAGCCAATAACTATAACTAAAAGCCACTGTAATTGATCTAGAGAAAGTAAAGTAACGATATTAAACCCAATAAAAACCCCAACAACACCAAAACAACCAACTATCAAAACCTTTTTAATAGGAACCGTATTGTTAAATAGAAAAGTAAACGTTGTTATAGGTTGTTGTATAGCCCCTGCGGTTGTCATAATAGGAAAAGCAACTATAGGTGACATTCCAAGCAAAAACAATACTGCCTGAACCAAAGCAAATAAACCAACACCAAAAGACACCAAAAATCCCGCAACAAACATCCCAACAAAGCCAACCCAAAGCCGTAAACCCTCAAGCTTCATTAAAGTACCACCTATTGGTAAAATATTTAATAATTTACCAATCAACAAAAAGATAACCAACATAAAAGCAAAGATCATTATTACTCTGATAGTCGAAGTTTTGATTTTAGAAGCAAGAATGGCCCCAACAAAACCTCCAAGAGTGGTTCCAAAAACCAAGACTAGCAAAGTTATCACATCCACATCAAAAACTCCTAGAAAAAAGATTGCTTCTATAGCGCCAGGTACAACTTGGGCCCCATTTACAAAACCAGGCAATTCTTTATCTTTTACAATTTTAAAGGTTTTTGCAATTGCTATATTAATAGCAAAACTTCCTACACCTATAGTATCTGAGATAAATGCTACTATTCCAGCACAAGCAAGAATAACCTTCTGATTTCTATCTTTTATAGAGTATCTATCTTGCCCAGCAATGAGCTTATAAAACATGTACAATAAACATGAAATAGACAAAAAAATAATGAATAACACAACCCAAAAATACATCTTAAATTCCTCAAAAAAACATAGCTTGAGAATATTAATACCTTTAAAGCTCCTTGACAATATGTATTATAAAATATTTATCAAAAGCACATAGACAAAACTACTAATACAAAAAAACACAAAAATTATAACTAATGCATTAATAAGTAAATCCTTAGCCAACCCTAGCCTAGAATTCCTTAAACTTAGCTTATAAAGTAAAACTGCTACCACAACAGTAAGCAAAAGCGCTATAACTATAGACAAAATACTTATTAAAATCACATTATCAAACCTCTATGTAATTAATCCTTTTATCAAACCACTTCTTTACCAGCTTTTTAACTAAATTAGGATATTCATTTTCAATAATATTAGCTAATTCAACAACTTTTTCATAATTATCATAATATTCATTTATATCAAATGTTCTAAACGTTGACACACCTGATTGCTCTTTACCTAATACATCTCCTGCTCCACGAATCTCTAAATCTTTTTCTGCCAAAAAAAAGCCATCCTGAGACTCTCGAAGAAGAGATAATCGCTTCTTACCAATATTACTTATTTTATCACTATACAATAGTACGCAATAACTATTTTTTGCTCCTCTACCAACGCGCCCTCTTAACTGATGAAGCTGTGATATTCCAAGCCTCTCAGCATTATCAATTACAATAATACTTGCATTTGGAACATCAACTCCAACCTCTATGACAGTAGTCGCCACAAGTAGGCTATATTTTTTAGCTTTAAAAGCATCCATCTCCTGAATTTTATCTTTAGATTTCATAGCTCCATAAACAAGTCCGACATGCTCACCGAGATAACTCTTTAGTTCAACATATAAACTCTTAACATCTTGCAAAGAATCCATACTTTCTGACTCTTCAACCAAAGGGCACACCCAATATATTTGCTCTCCCTTACTTATTGCAGCCTTAAGTTTAACAATTAACGCTTCTTTTTTAGCCCTATTTAATACTGTCGTAACAATTGGCTTACGATTAGGAGGCAGTTCATCAAGTATAGATAATTTAAGATTCCCATATAAAGTCATAGCTAAAGTCCTAGGAATTGGAGTGGCTGATATTATCAACTGATGAGGAGCTTGTTTGATGTCATTCACAGATGATTTATTTATCAAAGCTAACCGCTGCTCAACACCAAATCTATGCTGCTCATCAACAATCACTAACCCTAGATTATTATATTCTACTCTTTCTTGAAAAATTGCATGTGTTCCCACAACCACACACCTATCTTTTGTTTTAATTTTATTCAAGCTTTCTCTTGTTTGCTTAGCTGATAACTTTCCCAACAAAGGAATTACATCTATATCAAAGCCACCTAAATAATCAGATAAGAATTTATAATGTTGTTCTGCCAATATTTCTGTAGGCGCCATTATTGCCGCCTGATATCCTGATTTAGCACATGCATACAAAGCCATAGTTGCAACAATAGTTTTACCAGCTCCAACATCTCCCTGCAAAAGCCTCACCATAGCACTAGTTTTTTCAAGATCCAACAATATCTCCTCAATTGCATGACGCTGAGAGTTTGTCAATTGATATGGCAATTTAGCATAAAACTCCTCTTTTTGTTGGAAGCTTAATACAATAGCGTGGGCTACAGCCTTAACTATATTTTTCCTAGCACTCTCTTCTGCTAACTTATATGCTAACATCTCTTCAAATTTAATTGATCTTTTTGCTTTTGATAAATATCTATGTTCTATAGAGCCTGCCAAAGCATGAACATAATACAAAGCGTCTATAAAGCTCATCAACCCAAACTGTGACAAATATTCTTCTGGCAAAATATTATTTATTTTCTTATCTTGCAAAAGACTTGATATTATTAGAGTAATAATTTTATTTGATATTTTTTTGAGTCTATAAATTGCTGACAAACCAAGTTCTAAAGAACTCTGATTATTTTTCACAACTGCCCATTCCGGATGTGTCATCTGTGGTTGTAAAAATGAGTCTACTTTGCCATAGCATCTTACGTACTCAGCTCTTTCCAACATAACTATTTGATTAGGGTAAAATTTAAACAAAATTATTGAACATGAGCCTGACTTATCACTCACTATAAAACGTAAAAATTTCTTACCATTTTTTCTGAATGAGATATTGCTGACTCGACCTTCAATTAAAAATTTTTCGCCTAATTTTAGTTTATTTATAGCTGTAACATAACGAGTGTCTTTATATTCTTTCGGAAATATTCTCAACAGGTCTGTAGGATGGTTTAAATCATATTTAGCCAGCGCTTTTACAGTTGCCTCTCCAACACCAACAAAATCAATAAATTTCATAGAACATAGACTAACAAATTGACTATTTAAAATTTTATCATTTTGAGCTTAAAATAGATAATTCAATTGCTAAAATAGTTCTTTATTGATAAATTCAATTTAATAAAATTAACAATATCTAAACAATGAAGAAAATATTATCTTTACTATTTATATCAAGTATAATTATTGGATTATCTGCATGTGGACAATCAGGTGCTTTATACATGCCTAAAGAAAAACAAACAGACTCTGGAACTAAAATACTACAAAAAGCAAAATCGTCCATAAAAGTAGATGATGACCCAACCTCTCCATCTAAAGACAATAATCCAACATCTAGTCAGCTAATAGATGATGATAATTTCAGCTATGATAAAAATATCTTGGATTCATCACAGGCAGGCGGAACACCAACCTTATAAAAATATAGGTTATATATACAAAACTACTAGTTAACACAACATTTAATATAAATTTTAAGTTTACTTTTCATGCTAAAAGTAATAAAATCATCGAGATATTGTATTTAAATAATAATAAATTAAATGCCCAGGGAGGGTTTCTAAATGTCTAAAGTTTGTATAGTTACAGGTAAAAGACCTACTACAGGCAATAATGTTTCTCATGCTCAGAACAAAACTAGAAGAAGATTTTTACCTAATCTTCATACTCATAGATTTTGGGTTGAAAGTGAAAATAAGTATGTAAAACTAAAAGTTAGTTCTAAAGGCATGAGAATTATCGATAAAAAAGGCATCGATACAGTTCTAAGTGATTTAAGAACTCAAGGTCATAAAATTTAATAAAGTTTTAAAAGGAATAATAAAATGAGAGAAAAAATTAGATTAGTTTCTTCTGCAAAAACAGGACATTTCTATACTACTACTAAAAACAAAAGAGAAATGCCAAACAAGATGGAAATCAAAAAGTTTGACCCTGTAGTTCGTAAACACGTAATGTACAAAGAAGCTAAAATCAAGTAATAGTCAACATTCTTAATTTAAGGCCTTACTAATATGAAACAAGCTTTTCATTTTAAAGGTGGTAACTATACTATCAGTGCCATTAATATCAATGTAACTGAGTATTCTCAGATTGAGAGCTTATTAAATTCCAAGCTTTCTCAATCAAAATCTTTTTTTCATAATACACCTTTTGCTATAGATATTCGTGATATAGATCAAAATGAAAAGTGCTCACTAAACTTTTTAGAAAAAGTTATTGAATCTTTCAAAAATAATGGAATGATTCCTGTGGGTTTTGTTGTTAATAACAAAGAGCTTAAAACTCAACTTGCAAAAGCAGGCTACAACATTCTTAAAAGTGGAAAAATCAAAGAAACTCAACCTGATGATTATAAGTTAGATACATCAGCAAAAATTATTACATCACCAGTTCGTACTGGTCAATCCATAAATGCCCGCGATAGTGACGTCATTGTTACAGCTAATGTTAATAATGGTGCTGAAATTATTGCTGACGGTAGTATCGTAGTTTATGGTAGGATTGGTGGAAGAGTAATTGCTGGTAGCTCAGGTAACAAAGATGCAAAAATTATTTGTAAAGATTTGAGAGCTGAATTAGTTTCAATCGCAGGTAAGTATGTAACCCTAAACAATGAAAGTATACCTGTAGATGATAAAAACACTAATGGGTATATTGTGTATTTACAAGATGATAAGATACATATAGAGGGTTTTTGATTTTTTAATTTTAAATAAGAGGCTTAAGTTGAAATGAGTGAGAAGAAACAAGGTAAAGTATTTGTTGTTACATCGGGTAAAGGTGGAGTTGGCAAAACTACTTCAAGTGCTGCCATTGCGTATGCTTTTGCTAAAAGAGGCCTTAAAACTGTTGTCATAGATTTTGATGTCGGCTTAAGGAATCTAGACCTTATCATGGGGTGTGAAAGAAGAGTTGTTTACGATCTTGTAAATGTTGTCAAAGAAGAAGCAACAATCAACCAAGCTATAATAAAAGATAAAAGAGTTGATAATTTATATATTATCCCTGCTTCACAAACTAGAGATAAAGATGCTCTTACTGAAGAAGGTGTTGATAGAGTAATAGAAGAGCTAAAAGGTGGCTTTGATATAATACTTTGCGACTCTCCTGCTGGTATAGAAAAAGGTTCTTTAATGGCAATGAGATGTGCTGATGCAGCAATTATAGTCACAAACCCAGAGGTTTCATCTGTAAGAGATTCTGATAGAATATTAGGCATGCTCTCTAGTAAAACCATCAAAGCCCAAAAAGAAGGTGAATTTAAAGAAGTGCATCTCCTTCTTAATAGATATGATGCATCCAGAGCAAGAGCTGGAGCTATGCTAAAAGCCGAAGATGTCAGTGAAATTCTTTACACCCCTATTGTTGGCATAATCCCTGAGTCTAGAGATATCTTAGAAGCCTCTAACAGTGGTAATCCTGTAACACATTTAAGCGATACTATTGCATCTAAAGCTTACTATGATGCTGTTGATAGAATACTTGGTAAAGACATACCAATGAGATACACTGAGCAAAAAACTAGTTTCTTTAAAAAATTAATAGGTAAATAATAATTATGTTAGCTAAACTTTTTAGATTAGGTAGAAAACAGCAAAGCGCTTCGTTAGCAAAAGAAAGGCTACAAATTATAGTTGCTCACCAAAGAAATGAATTACATCCAAAATCATCAAGAATTAGTAGCCATCTACTTGCAGAACTTAAAGATGAAATTATCGAAGTTGTAAAAAAATATGTCGCTCTATCAGAAGAGAATATTAGAGATATAGATTTAAAAGTTGAAGATAGTAGTAAAAACTCCACAATAGAAGTTAATATACCTTTTAACTAATATTAGTGATGAGCAACATTAACTTTCAAAACGTCTCTTTTTATAGAGATTCTCGCTGCATATATGATAATATTACTTTCTCAATACCTGCGAACAAGATAACTACAATTCTTGGGCCTTCCGGCGCAGGTAAAACTACCATTCTTCAGTTGATTGCAGGACTGATAAAACCAACTTCTGGAAAAATTTATATAAATAAAATTTCAATTAGTAAAAATACCAAAGAAAAAGAGTTAGAAAAACTACGCTGCAAAATGGGTTTTCTTTTCCAATCTGGGGCATTATTCACCCATCTTAGCGTATATGATAATATTGCATTCCCTCTAAGAAAAAATACTGATTTAAACGAAATCCTGATAAGAAATATTGTCCTTTTGAAACTACAGGCGGTTAGATTATCTCATACTATTGATATGATGCCTAGTGAGCTTTCAGGTGGGATGGCTCGAAGAGTTGCATTAGCAAGGTCAATAGCAATGGACCCAGATATAATGATGTATGATGAGCCTTTTACTGGACAAGACCCAGCATCTTTTAATAAGCTTCTAGAACTCATCCACACACTAAATAATTCTCTAGATATGACATCTATAATTGTTTCTCACGATGTCCAAGAATCCCTTAGTATATCTGATCATATCATCATAGTTGGTGATAAAAGAATTATTGCCAATGATTCTCCTGATAATATCAAAAAAAGTTCAGATAAAAATATCAAAAAATTTTTAGCTGGTGAGCATATCGAAACTGCTAATTTAGATGATAATGCTACTGATAATATAATTTTTTTCAAAAAAGAAATTTTAAAGGGCTAATTTATAATGATTATATTTATTAGAACATACGAAACAAGCATATCTATAATTTATAGCTTTTTGAAAGCTATAGTATTAATTTTCAATATAGTCATAAGCAAACCAAATATAAAAGACTGTATAATCCAAATAAAATCTGTCGGTGTCAATTCAATTGTAATAATAGTTACTTCTGGAGTTTTCATAGGCCTTGTTCTAAGCCTTCAAGGATACTATACCTTAGCAAAATTTGGAGCTCATTCATTACTTGGAGTAATGGTAGCTCTTGGTGTGCTTAGAGAACTTGGTCCAGTTGTAACAGCAATGCTATTTGCTGGACGGGCTTGTAGTTCTATAACCTCTGAAATAGGCTTAATGAAAGCCACAGATCAGATTAATAGCCTAAAAGTCATGAATGTAAATCCAATAAGCTTTATACTATCAACTAGGTTTTGGGCATGTATAATAAGCGGTCCTATTTTAGCCCTTATTTTTTGTACCGTTGCTATATTGGCTGGCTTTATATTAGCTGAAGCAGCTTTAGGAATTAGTTATGGAGAATTCTGGAGTAATATACAATCTTCTGTTATGCTCTCAGATATCTCAAATGGTATTATCAAAAGTATTGTATTTGCTTTTGTAACTGCATGGATTGCACTATACCAAGGATACTACTGCACTCCAGACTCAAATGGTATAGCCAAAGCCACAACAAAAACTGTAGTTTATTGTTGCATGAGTGTTTTAGGTGCAGATCTTATTTTAACATCAATCATGTTTGGAGGAGTTTAGTGAGGAACAAATATTTTGAAACCTCGGTTGGTATATTTATAATTATAGGCGTTTTATGCTTAATATTTTTAATATTCAAAGTTAGTGGAACTTCTCTAAAATCTTTTAATGCCCAAGAATACAATATCAAAGCACAATTCAAAAATGTTGGATCTTTACGTACAAACGCTGCTGTAAAAATATCTGGTGTAGAAATTGGTAGAGTGACAAATATTTCCTTAAATAAAACATATAATGGTTTTATGGCGGTAGTAGATATGTCGATTAACAGCAACCAAAAGATCCCTGTAAACTACTCAGCATCAATTGCAATGTCGGGTATCCTAGGTGATAACTATATTGCTCTTAGCCCTCCAAAAGAGGATATAATGAGCATAGCAGGATTAAGTAACAAAACCGTCAAGCCACAAAATTTATACCTCCATCAAGGTAGTATTATTGCTTTGGAAAATACTGAATCCGCTATTGATCTTGGATCATTAATCAATACTTTTGTTGCTGGTAAAGATAATAGTTCTGATAATAAATAATTCAGTAAATATTGCTTCTTTCAAATACAACATTTTTATATTAGAATTTAAAACTATAAACCAACTAAGAGACTTATAAATAATGCTACGCAAAATTACAATTTTATTTTTCTTAATAATATCAGCTATCTCTAGTGCTTGGGCTATTGAAAATCCAGTCCACATGCTTAATAGAACGATAGTTAAAACTCAAAATAAATTAATCGAAAATGCTGCTGAATATAAAAAAAATCCATACGAATTACTTCGTTTGGTTGATGGTGAAATTATTCCAATAGTAGCACCTAAAGTAATAGCACAACTTATTGTGGGTACTCCAAAATGGAATAAAGCCCCTGCTGAACAACAAAAAGAATTTATCCGCTCGGCTACTGAAATGCTTACTTTCATGTATGCTAAAAATGTAGCTTATGCCGGTAAATATAGGCTTAAACTTTTTCCTTTTAACAAAGAAGATAATAGCTGGCAGAAAAAACCTATTGTAATAGTTAATGGCAAAATCACAAATACCGATAATAACCAAAGCTCTGATTTTGCAGTAAAAATGTTTCAAAAAAATGATAAATGGTATATTTACGATTTTGATGTCGCTGGAGTTAGTATTTTAAGAACCTATCAACAACAATTTGAATCATACTCAAATGTAACAGATATGACAAAGGCTGCAGAAAAAGTAACAACTAAAATTAAAGAAAAAACTTATCCAAAACTATTAGATAAAGATTACAACCTTCAGAACTTAAAATGATATCAATACACAACAGCATATGGGTAATAGAAACTGAATTAACTTTCAAAACTGTTTCTATAATATATAAAAAATTTGCTAAGGACTTAAATATCTTATCTGGCAAATGGTGCATTGACTTTTCTAAAGTCAATAAGCTTGATAGTTCAGGCTTATCTTTAGTAATTGAATATATAAAGCACTCAAAAAGAAATAATATCGAACTTAAACTAAAAAACATTGATTCCAAAACTCTTTCTTTAGCAAAAATTCATGGAATAAAAGAAATCTTAGAGCAATATACTAACTAACGGAAATAGAATAATATGACAAAAGAACAACTTAAAAATATTTTAGAAAAAACACTTAAAAACTGTTCTGCAGATGTTCAAAGTGACGATAATGTGCATTTCTCAGCTACTATCATTGCTGGAGAATTTAACGAAATAAAAAGTAAAGTCAAAAGGCAACAACTTGTCTACTCTAAAATTAATGAATATATTTTATCTGGCGAGCTGCATGCCTTATCAATGAAGACTATAGCAACAAATGAAGTCAAATAACAATTTATCTAAAATAACCTAATTCACATTACTTATTGATACTTATAAATTCTAAGTAATATTTTTTATTCTTGCTCTTTCAGAGTTTGAATTGCTGTTGCTGGAGAATCAGCATCACCAGGAAGATCTGCTTGAGCATCTATTATCTGAGTATCTAATTTGTTAGCCTCACTCTCTGTAGTATCATCTTTATCAGCATTAGCCAAATCAATAGCAGTACTATCATCTGAATAGCTTTGATCAAAAGCCTCTTCAACTTGTGAGGCTTTATTGATAGTATTAAGCTTACTTTTGAAAAGAACAGGCGCTTCTAATGATTTACTTTCAGTAGTACCTGAAGCAGCAACTTGTGATTCAGCATTCTCACTATCCAAACCAAGCACTCCCAAAACTGCTTGATCTGATTGGATAGTTGCAGCATCTTTACGTAATTCTTGCTTAAGTATCTTAGCCATACCATAATCATAATTTTGTAGATATGCATTGCGCATCGCTATATATGGATCAATTGATACTTCTTTCAGATTAGAATATGACGGCAAATATGATACACCTTGATTAATCTGATAAGCACCATAAGTGCCCCAGCTTATAGCATATGAAGCTGCAGTACCTATTGGAGTAAAGAAGAAAACATATGTTAATGGATTAAACAAAGCATCGACACCTGTAGTAACATCTTCCAATGTTCCAGGACCTAAAAGAGGCCAAACAACATACGGTGAAGCTTCATTCTCATCATAAGCTCCCCATTTATGTAAGGTAACAGCAAAACTTTGATGATACCGCATTGGTTTATCAAACCAATTATCTGCAACATCAAAATATCCAACTACACCAAGAGTTGTATTAGTCAAAAATCTAACCCCATCATCTCCAGCATAGTCCCATTCACCTTGAAACATGTCATTAACAACTCTAGCTGGTTCTGCAAGGTTCTGAAAAATATTAAAAATACCACTTTTAACAGTTTCAGGGACAGTATTGTCATAAGCTTTAGCTGCTGGCGTTAAAGTATCATACGCTTTATCATTAAAAGCATGCATTTTTCTATTATAGTTTTCAAAAGGATCACGATTATCAGTAGTAGTTTTCCAACTTGAGCAACCACTCAAAGACCCACCAATAACTGATAATAATAAAACGGCCTTAGTATTTAATTTCATCAAAATTTTCTCTTTATATTTAAATTAACAAAGCACTCTGTTTAATTATAGTAAATTAGTCTATAAAACTCTAATAAAAATTTTCTTACCTGAGTATCTTTGATATTATTTAGAATAATAGTATTTTAAACTGCTCCAATATAATGGATAATATAGATAATAATGAAGTTAACAAATTTTCTCGCCTTGCTAATAATTGGTGGGACCAAGATGGCGAACTTAAAACCCTACACCAAGTCAATCCTTTACGTCTTGAATTTATTAAAAAATTCACATCTTTAAACAATAAAAAAATTATTGATATTGGATGTGGTGGTGGTATCCTCACTGAATCTCTAGTAACTCAAAATAATAAAGTATCTGGTTTAGATGCTTCTCTAGAAGCAATTAATATTGCTAAAAATCATGCCCTTAAAAACAAATTAAATATTAACTACGTAAATACAACTATCGAAAACTTTGCTATAAATAATGATAATCAATTTGATATTATTACTTGTATGGAAATGTTAGAACATGTTCCCAACCCTGAAAGCATAATAGCTTGCATATCTAAGCTTATCAAAAAAGGAGGCGTTTTCTTTGCATCAACACTAAATAGAAACCTCAAATCATACTTACTCTCAATAGTTGCAGCTGAACATATATTAAAAATGGTTCCTCAAGGGACTCATCAATATAGCAAATTTATCAAACCCTATGAACTTATAAAAGTAGCTGAAAAATATGGTTTCTCTGCTCTAGAAATAATTGGTGTACATTACAACCCAATTTCTGGTAGCTTTAAGCTAGGTAAGGGAGCTGATGTTAACTATATTATTGCATTCAAAAAGGTATAAATATGCAGTATAATTATTTTAATTACCCTAGTGAAAAAATACCTCCATATGGGTCAGTCATGTATTATGCTTACCGAAAACTAAATGATAAACAAAAAGAAAATCTTTACCTATTAGATCAACTAAAATCGAAAATAATATCATGCACTGAACTATATAATAATATAGAAGTAGCTAATGAAAAAATGAATTGGTGGCTTAAAGAAATAAATAATTTAAAAAATAATAAAGTAGTTTCATCGCCCCAGCTTAAAAAATTATCTGAAATATTTGATACAGAAATTCTCTATCAAAAACTCATCGACGATATAAGTATCTCTATAGATAATAGTAGTTCTACTGAAAGAAATTTCGCAGAGCATATTTCTCAAAGTTTTTTAGGCATAGAGATGCTCAAAGCCATCTATCTAAATGGCTCATCTAACCTTGATGAAAATGAAATACAACAAATTAATGCTAATAATGAAATAATTAGACATATTTTTTGTATGCCAAAGCATTTTTATAACCAAATTTCTTTTGATAGCAAGATAACTCCCAATATATCTAATGAAGATTTAAAAAAAATAACATCTCAATGGTTAAAATTATATAAAACACAAACAGTTAATAAGAAACTTAAACCCTTAGAAACAGTCAATAAAATTCATTTAAAAATGGTAAAGAAATTTTTGAAAAATACTAGTAACCCATTCAAAGAGGCCTTGATCTTCTCTCCTTTAAATTTATTATTTTATTCAATATAAAAAACATATAATAAAATTAAACCTGTGATAAAAACATCAAAATCAAAATCAATTTCGCCGTATTGAAACTAATTTTTTCTTTTTTAGTGAAAATTCTATTGATAATCACCTCAGCATAAGTATATATTCTAATTATATAGTTAATCTGATAATATTGTGCTAAAGACGTGAGTAATAGCATCAGATAAATTATCAAAAGAATTATTTACTTTTCTTAAAATTCTTTTAAAATTGGCCCAAATTTTTTCTATAGGATTTAAATCAGGAGAATAAGCAGGAAGGTATAGTATCTGTATATCAAACTTCTCTGCTATTTTAGCCAATTTAGGAGACTTATGAAAACTAGCATTATCCATAACAACAGTAGTCTTTGGAATTAACTCAGGACATAAATGCTCTTCAAACCACTGATTAAAAATTTGAGTATCTGTATATCCAGTATACTCTAGCGGTGCTATAATCTTCTTTTCTAAATAGTTATAACCAGCAACTATACTTTTTCTCTGAGTTTGATAAGCAATAACTTCACCATAGCTAGGTTTACCAACAAGAGACCATCCTCTTAGTACAGACTGTTTATTATCCATACCCATTTCATCTAAATATACAAGTTTGTTAGGTTCAATAGTCTCAACAACCTCTATAAAACTTTGCCTATCTTGTTCTTTTCTTTGCTTATATTTAGGTGTCTTTTTTTAAAACTAAAACCAAGTCTGGTAAGACAATCATAAAATGTGCTTCTAGGTATTTCAGGAGCTAATGCTTCTCTAATATCTAAAGCCATTGCATCTGGATATGTTCTTAAGTAGCTTTCTATCGCTTCCTTATCTGTAAAGGTTGCTACTCTACCGCAACCCAAGCCTTGCTTAGATTTATAATCACCAGTTGTCTCGTATAAGTTTATCCAAGATCTAGTAGTACGGATATCTATATTAAAAAAATTACTTAGCTCTTTGTCTGTTAGGCCTTCTTTATATTTAGTTATTACGATATCTCTGAAATCTTGGCTATATGATGACATTTTTTCTAAATATTATAACATTATTGTCAAATAACTATCGGATTAACTATATCACTTTTTTAACCTAGGAAAATTTATGCAAATTAATACATCTAAAAAGATGTCTTTATTTAGTGCTATTCTTATCGGAGTAACATCAATGGTTGGCTCTGGTTGGCTATTTAGCGCCCAACTTACTGCAAAAGCTGCTGGTAACTGGGCATTTTTAGCATGGATTTTAGCTGCCATAATGATTATGATGGTAGGACTATGTTTAGCTAAAGTAGTTTCTGTATTTCCAGTAAGAGGGGCAACGACCAGATCAAGCGCACTTTCACATAACAGTGTATTTGCAATGCCATTCGCCTTTGCTAACTGGTTTGGTATTGTTGTAATGATATCTACAGAGGCACAAGTTACAACACAGTATCTTGCCGGATTAGAGAGCTTTCATGGACTTATGCGTAATGGAGTAATGACACATTATGGTGTGGCTCTATCGCTATTTATACTAGTAATATACTTAATAATCAATTTTTATGGTGTTAAACTCTTAACTAGCGTAAATAATGGTATAACTATATTTAAAATGTTTGTACCAGCTATTATTGTAATTATCTTTTTAGCATATGCTTTTACACATTCAGAAAACCACCATAGTTTACTTGCCACAGATATTCCCAACAATAATTTCTCCATTTCTAATGCCTTAACTGCTATTGTTGCTGGAGGTTTAGTATACACATTTAACGGCTTCCAAATAGTAGTCGCATATAGCAGTGAAATTAAAAATCCATCTCGTAATGTCCCTCTAGCTATCATAATGTCATTAAGCTTCGTCTTAATTCTTTATATGGGATTACAATATGCCTTTATGCAAGCAGTGCCTCATGATTATCTAGTTTCAAAAGGTGGATGGAGTGGTTTAGATTTTGAATCTCCATTACTACAAGTAGCAAGTTTAATTGGTCTTGGATACATCGCTGTATTATTAATTATTGATAGTATCGTTAGCCCTTCAGCAACAGGATATAGTTATCTTGGAGCTTCTTCTAGAATGTTATACGCTATGTCAGCGGAAGGTCAAATGCCACGCTACTTTGCTAAACTAAATCAAAAAGTAAATATTTCTCGCCGTGCCCTTATTGCAAACTTTTTAATTTGTGCCGTATTTTTAATATTTTCAGATAGCTGGACAGCATTAATGCTTATCGTAACCGGATTCAATATCATTGGTTACATGGCTGCACCAGTTAGTATGGGTGCCATTGCTCCTAAAACACGTATTTTCGGCATGATTGTTTTTGTACTATTAACGATGTTACTAAATACTGTAGAAGTGGTCACAAATATTCACCTAAGTATAATCCTTGTAGTTTTGATGGCAATTTTTAGCGTATTTGAGTATAAAAGAGTTGGAATCAAAAACCTTTTAGCCCTAGCATTACCTTTCATAATTTTTGTTTGTATTGTTTCACCAATAAATCAGACAATTCTTGAAGGTGTTATTGGTGCTATATTCTACTTAATAATATAGTTAATCCGATAGTTATTTGACAATAATGTTATAATATTTAGAAAAAATGTCATCATATAGCCAAGATTTCAGAGATATCGTAATAACTAAATATAAAGAAGGCCTAACAGACAAAGAGCTAAGTAATTTTTTTAATATAGATATCCGTACTACTAGATCTTGGATAAACTTATACGAGACAACTGGTGATTATAAATCTAAGCAAGGCTTGGGTTGCGGTAGAGTAGCAACCTTTACAGATAAGGAAGCGATAGAAAGCTACTTAAGAACATATCCAGATGCAATGGCTTTAGATATTAGAGAAGCATTAGCTCCTGAAATACCTAGAAGCACATTTTATGATTGTCTTACCAGACTTGGTTTTAGTTTTAAAAAAAGACACCTAAATATAAGCAAAGAAAAGAACAAGATAGGCAAAGTTTTATAGAGGTTGTTGAGACTATTGAACCTAACAAACTTGTATATTTAGATGAAATGGGTATGGATAATAAACAGTCTGTACTAAGAGGATGGTCTCTTGTTGGTAAACCTAGCTATGGTGAAGTTATTGCTTATCAAACTCAGAGAAAAAGTATAGTTGCTGGTTATAACTATTTAGAAAAGAAGATTATAGCACCGCTAGAGTATACTGGATATACAGATACTCAAATTTTTAATCAGTGGTTTGAAGAGCATTTATGTCCTGAGTTAATTCCAAAGACTACTGTTGTTATGGATAATGCTAGTTTTCATAAGTCTCCTAAATTGGCTAAAATAGCAGAGAAGTTTGATATACAGATACTATACCTTCCTGCTTATTCTCCTGATTTAAATCCTATAGAAAAAATTTGGGCCAATTTTAAAAGAATTTTAAGAAAAGTAAATAATTCTTTTGATAATTTATCTGATGCTATTACTCACGTCTTTAGCACAATATTATCAGATTAACTATAACTGACAAACGTTATGTGGCTTTTTGCAAAAAAACAGCCAATGAGAAAAACTTGGTTGAAGATTAATATGGATAAAACACATAAACAACCTAATGAGAACTATATTATAAATTTTTTTAAAAAATTTATAAGCTTTAATGATTTTCTTACACCCAATATAATTGTGTTTATTTTTTGGATTGGCATTATTTCTATATGCTTTAGTAGTCTGGTATCTATTATTTCAGGGCACTTTATAGCGGGCATTATAGGAATAGTTTTAGGAAGTATCTTTACAAAAGTTTGTTGTGAAATACTTATAGTACTTTTCAAAATTAATGAAAATCTAAAAGAAATAGCTAAAAATACTAAAAAGTAACTCTTGCTAAAGTACATCTATCTCTATCGTTTAAATCTTTAATAGTAATAATCTTCTCAAAGCCATATGTTTTAAAAATATCTCTAACTTGTTGTGCCTGAGCAAATCCATGTTCAATATAAATTAAACCTCCTTTTTTTAAAAAAGTTGCGGCTTGTGAAATTATCAACTTAATATCTGCCAAACCATTATCTTCAGCAAACAGGGCTTTAACTGGCTCATATTTTTTAACCTCATCATCTATATGTGTATCAGATAGATCAATATATGGAGGGTTTGAAACTATAATATCAAACTTTCTATTACTTAGATTCTCATACCAACTACTCTGCACAAAATCTACATTACCTATATTGTTTTCTTTAGCATTTTTTTTGGCAATCTCTAAGGCTTTCTCTGAAAAATCTATTGCTAGCACATCACTATTAGGCAATTCACCTGCTAATGCTAAAGCTATAGCGCCTGTACCAGTCCCTAAATCAAGTATCTCTAAACGTGTCGTTTTTTTATTTTCAACTTTACGCAAAATCTCCTCTATTAAAGTCTCAGTATCAGCACGTGGTATTAAAGTATCTATAGTTACATATAATTTTTGCTTCCAAAAATATTTATAGCCTAAGATATAAGCCAAAGGTTCACCTTTTAAAAGACGTAGTATCATAGAGTTTATTTCTTGAAACTGACTGATTTCTAAAGTCGTATCAGAGTTTAAGTACAAATAAGTCTTATCAACATTTAAAACTTTACAAACAATCATCTGCAAATCTTGCCTGATAAATATACGTTCTTGTGAATTAAATTTAACTAGACTATTAGCTAATAATTGAGAAATAGTAATATCATTAGTCATCTGACATAGTTGCTAAAAGATCAGCTTGATGTTCTAAAATTAATGGTTGAATTATACTGTCTAAATTTCCTTCCATAATTTCATCAAGTTTATAGAGTGTCAAATTAATACGATGATCTGTAACTCTACCTTGTGGATAATTATATGTCCTAATCCTCTCCGACCTATCACCACTTCCCACCAAACTTCGGCGTGCATCGGATTGCTCTTTTTGTTGCTTATCAATCTCTGCCTGAAGTAGCCTTGATTTAAGCATAGACATTGCTGCGGCACGATTTTTATGTTGCGATCTTTGATCTTGACACTCAACCACAACACCCGTAGGAATATGTGTCAGACGAATAGCCGAATCTGTTTTATTAACGTGTTGACCACCAGCCCCAGATGCCCTAAATGTATCAACTTTAAGATCTGCTGCATTTATCTCTATACCCTCAACCTCATCAACCTCTGGCATTACAGCTATCGTACATGCTGAGGTATGTATTCTACCTTGAGACTCTGTTGCAGGTACACGTTGCACCCTATGGGCTCCAGATTCAAATTTCAATTGTGAATAGGCACCTTCACCATTAATTTTTGAAATAATTTCCTTATAACCACCATGCTCTCCTTCACTCGCAGATACAACCTCTACCTTCCATCCTCTTTGCTCTGCATATTTAGAATACATTTTAAAAAGATCTCCAGAAAATATAGAAGCCTCATCCCCACCGGTTCCAGCTCTAACTTCCAAAAAAACATTGGCATCATCATTAGGATCACGTGGTAGTAAAAGTATTTGTAGCTGCCCTTCAAGCTCTTGAATACTTTCCTCAGATAATTTCAATTCTTCCTTTGCCATTTCTATCAAATCAGCATCCTTCTCCCCCAACATTTGTAAAGCTGTCTCTTTATCCTCTAATGCTTGAGAATAATCTTTAAAAGCTTTGACTATGGGCTCAAGATGAGAGTATTCTTTTGATAAATCTCTAAACTTATTTTGATTAGAAATAACATCAGCATCACTTAATAAGGCACTTACTTCTTCGTGCCTTTCTATCAAACTTTGCAATTTTGCTTTAATAGAATCTTTCATTTATTTTTCCACATTTAAACCAAACATCCGTTTCATACATATAAGGCAGTCACTTCTGCCCTGCTTAGAAGCCTCTTTCATTCCTACAACAGGATAATGAAGAACCTTCTTTTTAATTTCATAGGCAAATCTTTTCATTATTTCTTCAGCATCTTTGCCATTTCTAATTTTAGATAAACTTTTTTCCAATGACAAATCCACAAGACCATCAGCTTTATCAAAGAGTTCTTTAATTGCTGTATTTGATATAATCGCCTTTTCTTTCGCCAAATATTCTTCTAAAGATTTTACAATAATTTTTTGTGCTCTTGAACTTTCATACTTTCTCTTATCTTTATTATCCGCTATCACAGCATTAATATCATCAACACAATAATAAATATTTTGCCCAATTTCACCTAATTTTGGATCTAAAGCTTGAGGTATAGATATATCGATAAAAATTCTAGATTTAAGATCAATATCGTTCACAGTAACAATATACTCTTTGACATCTAATGCTGCAATTATAATATCTGAACTTTTAATTAATTCTGGTAAATCTGTAATGCAATGAGAACTAGCATTGTTAAAAGCTGATGTAATTCTTTCTGCTTTTTCAATAGTCCTATTTGCTAACATAATTCTCTTTGGTGCAAGTGCAGTCACATGTCTAAACAATAATTCCCCAGTTTGTCCAGCCCCTAAAATAAGTACATTTTTAGTTGTAATATTATCAAGCTGTTTTTTAGCTAATGAAATTGCTGAAAATGCCACAGATACTGGACAATGTCCTATCCTAGTTTCACTACGAACTTGCTTTGCTGTCGCAAAAACTTTTTGAAAAAGTCTATCTAACTCTTTACCTAAAGCATGATTTTTTTTACTAAGTGTGTATGATTCTTTAACTTGACCCAATATTTGTGGTTCACCCAAAACCATGGATTCCAAGCCACAAGCTAGCTTCATTAGGTGCATAATCACCTCTGTCCCCTGCCTTAGCTTAAAGTAATCTTTTATTTTATATTTAGGGTTCCTAACATAGCTCTGCCACCATTCCAAAATATCATCAACAACTTGTAATTCAGATATTTCCAAATACACCTCTGTACGGTTGCAAGTTGATAATATCACAGCATGTTCAACATTATCTATTGCCAACACAGACCTGTATAGCATAGGCACATCTAGCCCTGATAAAGCAAACTCACTGCGCACCTCTATGGGGGATTTTTTATAGTCAATTGCTAGAGAAATTAAAGCCATAATTTTAAAATAAAATAATAAGTAAATAATTAAATTCAGAAAAACGTTATTTATTTTAGCACAAAATACATTGGCATTAAATTCTAATATTATTCTAGCGCATAATTTTTATATTTTTCTTATAGTGAATTCTAATATCCATAACAGCCTAACATCATAAGTTCTTTTATGATAAGATGTTGTAAGTTTATTAGTAACGAATTATTTACAAATGAATATTAAGAACTTATCTAAAAAACAAAGTCTAATTCTATATACAATTGCAGCAATACTAATAGCAACAATAGTGTGTGTAGCAGTATTTCAACTCTATAGCTCAAATAATGATAATAAAATGCTTGCAGCCTCTTCTGCTTATCAAAAAGCATTAATAACAGGAGAAAATACTAAATCCTCTCTAGAGAGTAAAGTTGATCAATATCAACTAGTCATTAATAATTATCCAGACACTAGCTTTGGAATTTTTGCAAGCTGGCAATTAGCTGATCTGTACATAACCCCAACTAAGCTAGATACAACAAGCTTCAATATAAATATAGCCAATATACCCAAAGCTATAGATATCTTACAACAAAGTGTAGATAAAAACCCCAAAGATAATTTAACAAATATAACTAAGGTCAGAATAGCAAGACTTTATATAGTATCCAAGCAACCTAAACAGGCTATAACAATATTATTAAGTATTAGCTCATTAGAAGATAGTTCATACCCGCTAGTACTCTTAGGTCAAGCCTACAATGACGAAGGCGATAAAACTAAAGCTGTTCAAGTCTGGCAAAAAGCCATACAAAATCCCAATGGTTCTCAAGAATTCAAACAAATAATAACTCAGTTCATTAACAATTCTAACTAATTATTATGAAAAAATTATATTTTATTATAGCATCTCTACTATTATTGGTACTAATTACTAGCTGCTCTAAAAGTAACATTCCACCTCCAACCCCACTAAATCTCAAGCCTCCAAAACAAATTCATGTAAAAACAATATGGAAAAAAGAAACTGGTAATGGAAATGGTGGATTAGAAAACTATAACCTAGCCCCAGCATACTCAAATGATACGGTATTTGTTCCAAACCAGAATGGTTTTGTATATGGGTTAGCTATTACAAATGGTAGTGTTATTTGGAAAAATAATACTGGAACAAACTTATCCTCCGAGCCAAATACTATCGCTAATGCAGTTATTTTAGGTTCTATTAAAGGAGTGCTAACAGCCATAGATGAAAAAGATGGTCAAACCCTATGGAGAACTGATGCTCCTAGCAGTATTTTCTCCAAACCAACAATATACAGTAACCAAATATATACCTATACCCATAATGGTTCTGTTTCTGCATTTGATGCTCGAAATGGGTCAAAGAAATGGAGTGTCTCAAACACTATTCCAGAAATAACACTCCCAGGAAACTCTTCTCCAATAATTCTAAATGATACCGTAATGGTAGGAACTGCTTTTGGCACAGTGCTAGGATTCACTATTGAAAACGGTGATCGAACCATTAATATTCCCATTGCCATATCCCACGGATCATCACCAGCTGATAAAATGGTAGATATTACATCAAACCCTATGCTTTATAACAACTATCTTATTTTTGCAGCATATCAAGGAGCTATCGTTGCATTAGATAAAGATTCAGGTAAAATGCTTTGGGCAAAAAAAGCCTCTATTATAAAAAACATGAGTATTAATAACGGCATTATCTTTACTACTCAAGCTGATAGCCAACTAAAAGCTTATGACATACATAACGGAGAAACTGTTTGGTCACAAGATATTTTAAAATGGCGCAAAATAACTAGTCCTATATACTATAAAGGCTTAATAATTGTTGCTGACTATCAAGGTTATTTACATTTCTTCAATTCTCTTAGTGGTAAATATCTAGGAAGATATAAACTTACTCCTAAAAGTAAAATCTTTGATTATGGAATTTCAGGACAACTACTACCAACTGAAAAAGGAATTATTATTGAAGCTGAAAATGGAACTACTTATTTAATTGATGCTTATAGTAATAAAGTCATATATGATAGTATACTAAGTGACTATAAAGTTGATCAAGGTAAAAATGTGGATCATATTTACCCCTTAAATCAAGGTAAGTCTAAAAAAATAGCAACTACCTCTGTGCTGTCTACAGATAAACCAAAAGTTGCGAATAAGAACAAAAATGTTGATTTGGTAATTGGGGATTTTAGTAAAGGTAAACCTAGCTGATGTATAAAGGTATAAGACCATCCATATTTATATTAATCCTAATGGTTTCTTTAGGACCTTTTGGAGACACAATATACGCTCCGGCTCTACCTGAACTTAAAAAAATATTAGCTACCGACTATCATCATGTACAATTAACAATCACCTCTTATCTCCTTGGCTATTCTATTAGCCAAATATTATACGGCCCATTTTCCGATAGATTCGGGCGTAAACCAATTATGCTAATGGGTTCTCTTTTTTTTATTATAAGTTCAATAATATGCTTACTTAGTAAAAATATCGACTCTCTTATATATGCTCGTCTATTACAAGGGTTTGGGGCAGCATCTGGAGGAGTTATTGCAACTGTTGCTGTTAAAGATGCCTTCAGAGTTAATGAACAAGGAGCTATTTTTGCTATTATGAATATAGCTTTTGCTCTAGCTCCAGCTTTTGGAGCTGTGCTTGGAGTTTTTCTTAGCCCTTCGCTAATCTTTTGGATACTGTTGATTGCAGCAACTCTACTATTTCTCAATGTAATTATTTTTTTTCCAGAAACTATTAGGGAAAAAAATCTTGATGCCCTAACCTTAAAGTCATTATTCAAAAACTATTTCTTACTTTTTAAAGATCATCAGTTTTTCTTTGCCACATTCATCTTAGGCATAAATATTAGTGTAATATATGCTTGTTTAGTTACTGCTCCTGATATATTTGTAAATATACTAAAATTAGAAAAGGCAAACTTTTTATATCTATTAATAATAATGGTTTCAGCAGTTGTCACTGGTTCTCTGATATGTTCAAAATTAAGTCGTGTTGTTGCATACAAACACTTAATTAACTTTGGGATGGCTTGCACATTAATTTCCGGCATTCTCTGTATATATACATTTAAGAACCTTACAGGCACAGAATTATCTTTAGCATTAACCGGTGTACTATCTCTGACTTTCATTGGCGTTTCATTTAGTGTGCCATTACTTACTCCTATCGCACTTGAAAACTTCACAACCACAGCAGGTGCAGCTTCATCAATTATGGGGTTTATGCAAATGGGCATAGCCTCTATAACGACAGCCATCATGAGTCAGATTAATTTTGGTAGTGAGTTTACTTTAGCTTTTGCATTTGTTTTACTGCCACTCATAGGACTAATAATCTTTTTACCATATAGCTGTTATTTTCTAAAAAAATAAATTCACACAATACTTCTATACTTCCGAATTAGAGTAATAATATGATAAAATCTAGTTTAAATAACATAATCTAACTTATCTAAATAAGCTATAAATGCAAAACTATAATGCTAAATCCATAGAGGTTCTTACAGGACTAGATCCAGTTAAAAAAAGACCTGGAATGTACACAAATACCGAAAACCCTAATCATCTAGTTCAAGAAATTATTGACAATAGTGTCGATGAAGTTCTTGCTGGGTTTGCTAATAAAATTGATATCATACTTCATACTGATAACAGCATAGAAATATCAGATGATGGTAGAGGCATGCCAACAGATATACATCCTGAGCACAAAATGTCAGGAATCGAGCTCATCATGACAAAACTTCACTCTGGAGGAAAGTTCAATAATAAAAACTATACACACTCTGGAGGTTTACATGGTGTAGGAGTCTCTGTTGTTAATGCTCTCTCAAATAGACTAGAAGCTGAAATTAAAAGAGATGGTAAAGTTCATCATATAGTATTTGAAGATGGTTACAAAGTTAAAGATCTAGAAGTTATAGACTCCGTAGGCAAAAAAAATACTGGTACAAAAATTAAATTTTGGCCCAACAAAAAATATTTTGATGAAACAAAAATTAATATTAAAGCTCTAAAAAATTTACTAGAAGCAAAAGCCATACTCTGTAAAGATCTTACAATTAAATACTCTAATGAAATAAAAAAAGAAAGAGCGAACTGGCATTTTGAAACTGGTTTAAAAGGTTATCTTGATCAAAAATTAGGTACTAAAACACTTCCAATAGAACCTTTTATGATTGATGATTTCTCAAATGGAGATTCTTTTCTTGATGCTGTATTTTGCTGGTGTGAGACACCTATAGAAAGCATAAAAAATAGTTACGTAAATTTAATTCCAACTCCTCAAGATGGTACTCACGTAACCGGCCTCAAAAATGGCGTATATGAAGCCATCAAAACCTATGTTGAAAAAAATTCACTGGCAATAAAAAATGTCAAAATTTCTACAAATGATGCTTTTGCTCAATTAAATTATGTGATCTCAACTAAAATAACAAACCCTCAATTTAGTGGACAAACAAAAGAAAAACTATCAAATAAAGATGTAACAACATTTGTTGCTACAGCTGTTAAAGATTTACTAACTATTTGGCTTAACCAGCATCCTGAAGAAGCTCGTCTAATAATAGATAATATCAACCATATAGCTCAAAAAAGAATAAATGCTGATAAAAAAACCGCCCGCAAACGCATAATGAACACATCAATTCGTTTACCTGGCAAACTTACCGATTGTATCAGCTCTGATGTCAATTCTACTGAACTTTTTATCGTCGAAGGAGATTCTGCTGGAGGGTCAGCAAAACAAGCGCGTAATAAAAATTTCCAAGCAGTAATGCCGCTTAAAGGTAAAATACTAAATAGCTGGGAACTTGATGCTGATACCATCATGAACTCTCAAGAGGTTCATAACATAGCTACAGCTATTGGTGTAGATCCTGATAATGACGATATATCTAAACTAAGGTACAATAAAATCTGTATCTTAGCAGATGCAGATTCAGATGGATTACATATAGCTACCCTCTTATGTGCAATGTTTCTGAAACATTTTAGAAAACTTATTGAAAATGGTCATATATATATAGCACAACCACCTTTATTTAGAATAGATATAGGTAAAAATACTTTCTATGCTTTAGATGAATATGAAAAAGATACTATACTTACAGAAAATGCCAAACTCGCTGGTAAGATAAATATTATGCGTTTTAAAGGACTTGGTGAAATGAATCCTATTCAGTTACGTGAGTCTGCTATGGATGTCTCATCAAGAAAGCTACTACAACTTACAATTTCAGATATTAGTAATGATTCTGAGATCCTAGATAAACTTTTAGCTAAAAAAAGATCTAAAGATCGCCGCGACTGGTTAGAAAGTCATGGTGATAAGGCAGAAACAGAATAAATTTAAAACTTTACTTTCGACCAATCAAAACCTATACCTGGATCTGTTTTTCTACCTGGTGCGATATCCTCATGGCCTGCTATGCTTTTTAAAGCAGGGTACGAGTTTTTTAAATCCTGTAACAAAAGATTTAGATTCCTATATTGACTTACTGTATATTGAGTTTTATCAGTACCCTGCATCTCTATACCAATAGAGAAATCATTGCAGTTAGACTTACCTTCAAAAGAACTAATTCCAGCATGCCAAGCTCTATCATCAACAGATACAAATTGAATTATCTTACCATCACGTTTTATATAAAAATGTGCTGATACCGTCATATCTCTTAAACTTTCAAAACTCTTATGACAATCGTAATTTAATCTATTAGTAAATAGGCTTTCAACATTAGTATTTTCATAAACACCTTCAGGTAAACTAACACAATGGATTATTACTAAGCTAATATTACTTTTTTTGGGTCGACTATTAAAATTATTACTCCTAATACACTTAGCATTTTCATACCAACCTTGTTTAAACATTTTAGTTTTTAAATTTAAGTTATGCTAATATTATACTTTATCAACTAATTAGCTGGTTTTGAAATTTTAATTATGAATTGTCTAGATTGTAAACTTATAAAAAATACTATTATATACGGTATTCTTACTTTATTTGCTGTAGCTTTTAGTTATAACTTCTTAGATATCAAGATTGTTATGCTTATTCATAGCAGTGATTTTTTTGGCATAAAGATCAGTACATTCTCATCTTTATTTTCAAAGTTATTTTCTCCTAGTATATGGATGTTAATTACCATAATAGTAACCGCTACTTGCATTTATAAATACATTATTAAGAAACCATCTAGCAAGCTATACACAATGTCGCTAGCACTAATTCTTACTTTTTTTATCACTGGAAGTCTAAAGGTCATTTTAGCAAGAAGTAGGCCTGAATTACTAATTTTTGATAATCAATATGGCTTTAATTTCTTTTCATTTAAGAGCTCCTTAAACTCAATGCCCTCTGGACATACGGCATTTACTTTTGCCGGCCTTCTAGCTATAGCTAACTTTTTCAACAAAAAATATCTTACTCTATTAGCTATATTTATAGGCTGTCTAGTTGCGATAAGTAGAGTTATAATTTTAGATCATTATGTTTCTGATGTAATCATAGCTGCTTATATCGGAATATTTACATACTTATGGTCAAAGTCATTTGTAGAAAATCAACAAGCATAAAACTACCTTTTTTTACTCTAAAGCTAAAAAAACAAGTAACCTATAAATCATTAAATATTTGCTCACTCAATAAACTTTTTAAAATAGGTTAATGCTCTACGATATACATCTTGTTTAAAATAAACCACATGGTTAATAGGATACCAATAACTTACCCAACGCCAATTATCAAACTCTGGAGAGCTATTTGCCTCTAAATTTATACTACATTCTGAACTTTTTAACCGTAACAAAAACCATTTTTGTTTCTGACCAATGCAAACAGGTTCTCTATTTCTTACTAAAGACTCAGGAATATCATACTTAAACCAATCTCTAGTTGAAGCTAAAACTTCTACATCATGAGGACGCAATCCAACTTCTTCATGGAGCTCTCTATACATAGCTTGCAAAGGAGTCTCACCAACGGAAATACCACCTTGTGGAAACTGCCAAGAAGATCTATTTTTCCTTTGCCCCCAAAATATTCTATTTTGCCTATTGAGCAAAACTATCGCAACATTTGCTCTATAGCCACTTTTATCTATCATTTCAAAGAATAATTTCTTCTACCTAGCTTTTTATTCTAAACTAATTCCTTTAGGTTTTATATCGTATTTCTTAAAGATTGTATAAATATTAAATATTGTCATTTACAATAAAAATAAGATATTACCAACTAATAATTATATTATTTAGCTAAAAAAATGAAAAACTTAATAAAAGATATAAAAGACTTACCAAATAATATTATAAAAACAGTATTACTACTGCTCTCTATATTTTTAATAGTATATGCATATTTTATTTTTTCATGGAATATTAGTATAGATACCGAACTAGCGACATATGGTTTAGGCAACAGTGAGTTCTTACTTCCTTTAGATACACAATTTTATCGTTTAGGTAGACCTATATTGGGAGTGATAACCCAAATATCAGGTGAAGTAGCATTACCATATTTTAGCCAGTTAACTGGTCTATTATTACTCTTTTCATCAAGTATAGTATGGATTATTATTCTTAAAAAGAAAAATTTCACCCTAACTGAAATTATTGTTTTTTGCAGCCTTTACCTTATTTCTCCTATTTATATATTTCAATTTAATTTCATCAATCAAATCATTGGAATTGGAATTGGGTTTTTATTTAGTACTTTAGCTATATATTATTTTTCTTTAATAATTAGTTCTGATGAAAATCAATCAAAAAATTATGTAATAACTATAATCTATTTATCACTATCAATTGGTATATATCAATCATTTATAATACTATTCTTGGAAGGGGTTATATTCTTAACCATCATAGAACAACTTGACACACATTGTTTTAAGCTATTTAGCAAAACAATACTAAGAATCACTTTCATTTCATTAATCTCTTTAATTATCTACTATCTAACTTCTAACTTTTTTTATTTATTCACTGGAAAATCAGTCTATTTATCAAATATGTATAGTGGCTGGGGAGGTGATACCTTTTTCCATACAATAAAAAATCTGTACACGTACTTTATTGAACTATTAACTTCACCTTTTAATTATACTTATTTAATAGCATTATTATTACTTATTATTTTTATCAGAAGAATTCCTATTTTTATTACAATTTCTCTAATAATGTGTTTATTCCTACCTTTTGCTCTCATCATCACCTTAGCTACTCCTATGCCTTTCAGAATACTATTTTCAATTCCTTTAAGCACAGCTATAGTTATAATTTCATTGCTAAAATTATCTTCAAAAAAAAACATCTTGCTAATCATGACTTTCCTAGCTCTATTTATTAGCTTCAAACAAATATGCGAGTTAACCTACAGTCAAAATATGACTCAAAAATATAATGAATATAAGCTAAAATATATTTACTCTACTTTATATACAAAGTTTGGCAAAAAATTATATAAAACACCTGTAGTTTTTATTACTAGCTCAAAAGCTGATGATAGCTTTTATATAAAAAGTATATATTCTCAGCCATTTTACATTGATAGTCAATTAGATCTTTCTAGTAATATATTTCCAGACCAAAAATGGCAGACAAGCAACATAAATCATCGAGCATATTATTTTATGCGGTGGCTTGGACTATTTTATAAACTTCCAAACTCTCAACAAATAGAGCTTGGTAAAGAAATGAGTAAATCCCTTAATATCTTTCCCAAAGAAGGTGCAATAATCAAAAAAGACGGTGCTATTTTTATAAAACTAAGTCAAACTTATAACTAAAAAATTAAATTGAGATATTCCTTACTCTCTAAACTATATAAATTATTAGACATACTAGGCACTTAAATGCTTAACTTAGCTACTCAAATAATTTACCATATCTCTAAGAGAAATATTAAACAAATATAGGCTAGTGATTTCAAATACACTTAATAGTTGTTTTTTTAAACAAGCTAAATTGACACCCACAAATATAGCAATTACAGATTTAAATATTGCTTTAACTTATCAACAGACTGCTAATAGAATAAAATTCTTAGCTAAACAACTTACTGACTATGGCTATAGCTCTGAAAGTATAATCTCAATATATAGTTCCAAACGCCATGAAATTATTATAGCTTTTTTAGCTATTTCTAGTATAGGAGCTAGTTGTGTCCAACTAGACAAATCATTTCCTTTACCATTACTAAAAAATATAATTAAAGATACTAGCTCCGACCTAATACTTTGTGATGAAATTCCAGATGTTGAGATCTCGATATGTATGGACTATATTAATATGCTATCTCAATATGACGAAGAACCTATAGAAAATTTTGAAAGTAATTTTATTGATCCTGATAAAAGCTTTTGGCTAGTCTATTCATCAGGAACCACTGGAAAAAATAAAGGGATCTCTATATCCCATAGAGCAATATTAGCTTCTTATGAAATTAGAGCAACAATCAAACCCTATAATGAAAATAGCTCTATTGGATGTAATATTTATTATCTTTGGGAGGCATTTAGACCTCTGCTTAAAGGAGGTAGAACAAACATAATACCCGATGATATTCTTTATGATTTCAAAGCCCTCTCAATTTATATAAAAGATAAAGAAATTAATGAAATTCTATTTACGCCTTCATATCTGGAAACTTTACTATCAACATCAAAAGAGGCTGCTATAGAAATATTTAAATATATAGATACATGCTGGCTTAATGGTGAAGTTGTCTCTAGTTGGCTACAGCATAGTTTAGAAAAATTTATGCCTAGTACGAATATATATAATCTTTACTCAATTTCTGAATGTCATGATGTAGCTGTATATAAGTTGCATCAAAATGACCAGACTCTTGAAAAAGATGGAATTGTTCCTGTTGGCCATGTTTTACCTAAAGTAGAGGCTGTTATACTTAATGAGAATAAAGAAGTAATTAAGAATAATAGTAAAGGAGAAGTTTATATACATGCAGTAGGACTAGCCAATGAATATATAAATAGACCTGATTTAAATAAAGAAAGATTTATATCTTCAAAAGATAGTCCAATTGGGAAGAGACTATATAAAACAGGTGATTACGGAAAACTTTCTAATGATGGACAGTTAATAACTGTTTATGGAAGGTGTGATTATATTATTAAATTAAGAGGATATACGCTTTCTTTACCATTCATAGAAGCCACCATTAAAGATAAACTTAATATTATGCACTGCGTAGTTAATAAAACTGGCAACACTAGGATGTCAGAATCTTTAGTCGCATATTTAGAAGTTCCAAACGATCAACAACAAAAATTTTGTGACAAATGGCAACTTAAAAATGATAAACCGTCGAAAATACTTCTAGATAAAATATCTCCGTATCTAGCTCATTATATGCTCCCTAAATATATAGTTTTACTAAATAAAATACCTCTAAATAGATACTCAAACAAATTAGATAGAAATGTATTAAAATTAGAAGATCATCCCTCAAGAACCAATGATCTAAAAACTATTAATAATTTAGAAGACTATAAATATCTCTGGTCAGATATACTAAGTATTCAAAATGAATCTATTTTTCCTGATAGCTGTTTCTTTGAACTTGGTGGATCATCTTTATCAGCAATGCTACTTATAAGTAAATTAAGAGACTTTGGATTTGATATCAAAATAAGTAATTTTATTGAAAAAAGTACACTTAATGAAAGTTATAGCTTTTTAATCAAAAAACACAACCATAGAAATTCGACTATAACTCAAGAAATTTTGACTAATATAAATAATCTATTTAACGATATAAAACCTAATATTACTCTAGAAAAACAACCTATCTATTCTAAAAATATATTAATTACAGGTGCAACAGGTTTTCTTGGTTCACACCTAATTAGTTTATTAAAATCAAATAAACAAATAGAAACTATATTTTGCTTCGTTAGAGCTGAAAATCAGAAACAAGCAAAATTACGTATAGAGACACTATTGAAAAAACTTAATACAAAAGTGACTAATAAAATAATTTGCTTAACTGGAGATATTTCTAAGAAAGAGTTCGGATGGGAATTAAATAAATGGCAAGAGCTTTCTAAAAAGATTGATACAGTTATCCATACAGCGGCCTCTGTAAATTTATTATTACCTTATAATATTCTAAAACCTAGCAATTTTGATGGAACCGCAAATACTATAAATTTTTGTCTAACTAACAAAAGCAAGCATCTAATTCACATATCAACTAATGGTATTTTTCCTCTTCATTTAAATAGACAGTTTGATGAGTCTGAAGATATTAACTGGCTTGATTCTTTGCAGTCTGGATACTCACAAAGTAAATGGGCAGCAGAAAAACTAGTCCATAAAACTGTAAAAAAAGGTCTGCATACAACTGTATTAAGACTTGGAAATATAGCTCCATTAAATAGTAATTATATCAACAACTCAGATACTAATTGGCTTTTACTTCAAGAAATATACTCTCAAAAAAAAATTCCAAAAAATATAAGTCTAGAAATGACACCTATCGATCATATTGCTAAAGTTATCGAGTATTTTATTACTGCGGAACCAAACTCTAAATATATTTATAATATAACCAATAAAAATTTCCTAGAATCCAAAACACTAACAGAAATATTTAATTATGAGATCATACCAAGTGATAAATGGGTCGAGATGATTACAGATGATTCAATTAGATATCTTGCTGCTGATGAGGTAAATATAAACTCGTCTAAAAATAAGTATGAACAAGCAAATTATAAAAGCTTAATGAAAAATATAAATATAGACTATCCAGAAATCACCAAAACCTATTTAAATAAAATATTAAAAGGAAAAGAAAACAATGAATTTAATTAAAGACAAGCATATTTTAATTATAGGAGCATCTAGTGGAATGGGTAAAGCTATATCTGAACTTTTGTATTCACAAAAAGCAGTAAAGCTTTCTCTATGCTCACGCCGCAACATAAGTATTAGTGGTGGAAATGTTTTTTTCCAATCGGTGGACATTAAAGATCATAATAGTGTCAATACTTTTATAAATAAAGCTATAGAAAATTTTGGTGATTTTGATTATGTTATTAACTGTGCTGGAGTAATGTATTATCAACTTATAGAAAATAGAAACTACCAAGAATGGTTAGAAACCATTAATACTAATATTATAGGTTTTACAAATATTTTATACTCAACGTTACCTTCAATCATCAAAGCTAAAGGCATGCTCATAAATATAACCTCTGATGCTGCTCGTCAAGCATTTCCAGGGTTAGCAATATATTCAGGCTCAAAAGCATATATGGAATATACTCTTAGAGCCATTCGCATAGAGCTAATAGAGAAAGGAGTTAGAGTTGTTAATATTCAACCTGGTAATGTTGCTACGCCTTTACAAGATATGTCATCAGATAGTCAAGCTGTCGATAAATATGCAAGTTCCGATTTTGAAGACTTTATAAAGCCTGAACAAATAGCTCAAACAATTTTATTTGCAATGGAACAACCTAATAATATAGTTATAAATGAATTACTTATAGAGCCCCAAAAAGAGCCTATAAGTGGCTAAAAACTATATTTTATCTAAAATAATATCAGCAGCTCTTTCAGCAACCATAATTGTTGGAGCATTTAGATTACCATTGGGAATGGTTGGAAAAACTGATGAATCAACTATACGAATATTTTCTAAGCCATGAATCTTTAGGTTCTCATCGACCACTGCCATATCGTCTAAACCTATCTTACAGCTACATGATGGATGATAGGCACTTTCAACATTTGCTCTCACAAATTCATCAATTTGGCTATCACTCTGTATATGATCTCCAGGCTGAATCTCTCCTGCTCTATACTCATCAAACACTGGCTGGTTAATAATTTCACGCGTTAGCTTCACACAGTCTCTAAACCCAATAATATCATCCTGATGCTCCAAATAATTAAATCTAATTTCTGGGGCATCATTAATATTAGGAGTTAATAACTTAACATATCCTTTACTTTTAGGTTTATTTTGACCAACATGTACTTGGAACCCATGGCCTTTAAAAGCAGCTCGACCGTCATAACGCATTGCCGCAGGTAAAAAATGATATTGAACATCAGGCCATGATTCATCACTCAGGCTAGAAGGTATAAATGCACAGGCCTCAAAATGATTAGTAATACCAAGACCTTTTTTAAATAACATCCAATTTAAACCTATTTTAAATTTAGACCATAAACCTAGCTTAGAATTAAGTGTAATTGGTTTTTTACATTTAAATTGAAAGTAAAACTCTAAATGATCTTGGAGGTTCTTACCAACACCTGGTAAATGATGGATGATATTGACCCCAGCTTGCTTAAGCTCACCTATATCACCAACTCCTGAAACTTGTAATAAATGAGGTGATCCTATAGATCCAGCACTTAAAATAATTTCATTTGTAGCATTAAATTCAAAAATTTTACCTTTATGCTTAACCTTAACACCTATGGCTTTTTTATTTTGAAAAATAATTTTTTGTGTCGTAGCTTTGGTTATTATTGTTAGATTCTCACGCTTTTTCACAGGCGCAATATAACCATAACTTGTCGAGTTGCGTATACCATTCTTTACAGTCATCTGCATTGGTGAAAATCCATACTGCTCTTTAGCATTATAATCATCTATACGTGGATACCCAGCCTGCACTCCGGCTTGAATAAAAACATTATATAAAGGGTTTTGCATATTATTACCATTAGTAACATTTATTGGCCCTTTATCACCTCGATAATCATTAGCCCCTTTAAAATAACTCTCCATTTTTTTAAAATATGGTAAACAATTTTGATAATTCCAGCCTTTAGCTCCTCTTTCTTCCCATTGATTAAAATCTTTTCTATGCCCTCTAACAAACACCATACCATTTATAGATGATGACCCGCCTAGTACTTTACCTCGTGGGCAATGCATTACACGATTATCAAGATATGGTTCAGCTACAGTATGAAATTGCCAAGCATATTTTTTGGTGTTCATGGGATACGATAATGCTGTAGGCATGCGGATGAATACACTTTTATCACTTCCACCACTTTCTATTAATAGCACGCTATTATTTTCATCTGCAGAGAGCCTATTTGCTAATACACACCCTGCTGATCCAGCTCCAATTATTATATAATCATATTTTTTTTGCATTTATTAAAATGGCCCTTCAAGTTTAGACATTCCAATATAGACCGACTTAGTCTGTGTATAGTGATTCAAAGCTTCAATACCATTTTCACGCCCTACTCCTGATAGTTTATACCCTCCAACAGGCATTTCGCTTGGAGAAGCCCCATACGCATTAACCCAGCATATACCCGCTTGAATTTGATGAATAACACGATGAGCTCTACGTATATCGTTTGTAAATATCCCTGCAGCAAGGCCTAATTTAGTATTATTTGCACGTAAGATAACCTCTTCTTCCTCTTTAAATTTTAAAATACTCATTACAGGGCCAAACACTTCTTCTTTGACAATATTCATATCATCATTACAATCAATAAATATTGTTGGCTCTACAAAATAACCATTTTTACAAGCTGGTAAACTAACTCTATTACCTCCACATATAAGCTTTGCGCCTTGATTCTTGGCATTCTCAATATACTCCAACACCAAAGACATATGCTTTTTATTAATAAGTGCACCAAAATTAGTTTTTAAATCTAATGGATCACCAATAATAATATTTCTCTGTGTCCGCTCTAGCAATTTTTCAACAAACTTATCATAAATATTTTCATGTAAATATACACGAGTACAGTTAGTACAAATCTCACCTTGTGTATAGAAATTACCAAGCATCGCAGCAGTTACTGCTTCATCAATATTTGCATCATCAAAAACTATTAATGGTGACTTACCACCTAGCTCCATCGTAACTTCTTTCAGACTAGCTGCTGCAGCAGACATTACCTTTTTACCAGTGCCTACCTCACCAGTAAAAGATACTTTCTGAATTTCTGGCAAATCAACAAGCTTTTTGCCTACATCTGCTCCACCTTGTATAACATTAAATACTCCAGCAGGGACTCCAGCTTCAATAAATATTTCCGCGAGCTTTATTGCTCCAAGAGGAGTTTCTTCTGATGGTTTAAAAATCATTACATTGCCACTAGCAAGTGCTGGAGCTGATTTCCAACATGCAATCTGTAGTGGATAGTTCCATGCCCCTATCCCCAATGTAATTCCTAATGGTTCACGACGTGTATAAAAAAAATCATTACCAACTTGTTGCTGAACACCTGAAACACTCTGAGCAAGATTTGCAAAATATTCAATAGCATCTGCTCCAGTTTGGATATCAACCTCTATTGCCTCTTGAAGTGGCTTGCCTGTATCTAAAACCTCTATTTCTGCTAACAAATTATTTTTTTCATGTAATATTTTTGATACATTTTGTAAAATTCTGGTTCGTTGAATTTGTGATTTTGCTGACCATTGCTTAAATGCCTTTTGAGCTGATAAGATAGCTAAATCAATAATATAATTATCTGCCTCTTCTACTTGATAAATAATTTCCCCTGTAGCTGGATTAACTACATCAAAAACTTTACAAGTATTATTTGAAACAAATTTCCCATCCACAAAACTTTGATATTTGAGCATTTTTATATAATAAAATAATAGAAATATTGATGATAATACTACCAAATACTCACTGCTTTTAAAACAATCACTCTATAATTGTTTATAGTATCAATTTTGTCATAGACTTGAAATGAACGCTCATATACTCTATTGTATGCTTACTTATAATATTTAAAATAGTTAATTATTTAGTAAATGGTATGTAAAAAACGAGCATTTTTCTTTGGGACATTTTCAGGTGTATTTTGGGGACTAGACTACACATTAGCCGGACAAATTCACACTTTATTAACTATGACATTTTTAGTTTCAATGTGGTTAACATCCATTCATGATTTAGGAGTTGCTGCTACAGTAGGAATAGTATCTAATAATTCTATTAAAAAAGTAAAAGATCTTAAAATATGGCAAATTATAAGCATTTGCTGTATCCCCCTATTAGGTGGACTAGCTATGACTATGTATATGCTTTCAACTAAAGATATATCTACAGGGGCTGCTATTATTATTTCATCATGTTATCCTGCAGTAGGTATGGTTGGAGCAAGAATCTGTCTTAAAGAAACCCTTACACCACTTAAAATCTTAGGCTTTATAATTGTAGTAATAGGAATCTCACTAACTGCTTATAATGAACTTTTTGATAAATCCAACAGTATTATAGGCCTTAGCTTTGCAATAATGGCTGCTATATTTTGGGGGCTAGAAGGAGTCATATATAAAATGGTTTTAAATGCCAATATTTCAGCAAATACTTTATTGTTTTTACGTAAGCTCTCTACATTTTTCATATTTCTACCATTTACTTTTATTATTATTTCAACTGTTGATGCTTATATCCTAATGCTCATGGCTATTGTTGGAATAGTTGGCTACATAGCAGATTTAGCCTACATGCAAGCTTTTAAATTTTCAGATGTAGCTCTAGCTATGTCACTAAACATAACCTATATAATTTGGGGACCTTTGTTTGCATTTTTATTATTTGGACAAAATATTAGTATAATAATGCTGATAATATGCGCTTTATTTATTTTCACTGGGAACTATCTAATATTTAAATCAAGATCAGTTTACTAAACTTTTTACTTAAATTATTTATTTAAAAACTGAATCTTTTCCATAAAGATAGTTAGGTAATTTAAATACATATTCAGTAAAGCCACCAACTAAATCTGAAGGTTGATCGCCTATTGACATAAGCACTTTGTAACCCAAAGATTCAATAAAAGCTCTCTTTTTTTCTTTAAAATTTTTGAATTTATCTGATTTATATTCTGTAATATTTTCCGGAAAAACAAAAACATCTTCAAAATCAGTATAACCAGCATTTTGTAATGCTTGCTTTGTAGAATCTAAATATTTAGCAAAACGAGCACTTATAAAAAATACTTTTAAGCCCTTATCAAGGCAGTATAAATAAAAATCTAGTGTTGCTCTTATTGGTACTACTTTTGTACTTGATATTAACTCATGCCAAATTTGATGATTTTCATCTTGAGGAAAGCCTGCTTCCTTAAAAGGATAATAATGATTTAAAGAGGTTTCATCTATATCAAAAACTACAGCCTTATTGTGCCAAGAGTTTTGAGATGCTACAACAAGTCGTGCCTGCTCAAGAAGTTTCTCAACCTCTTGCTCATGCATTACGCTTTCATAATAAGAAGTAACTTCATTTTTTTTCATAAAACTTATTTCAAACCTAATTCTTTAAGTCTTTCCTCAAGAAAAATTCCAGCTTTAGGGTATTTATCAGAAAGATACACCTCTGATTTTGGATGGATAAAACAAGGAGTAGAAACTCTATCTTGGTTTTCTTTTTCATCCTCTGGTTTAACAACCCTATGTTTAGTAGCAATATATTCACCATGAGTCATCTCTTGAAGCATATCTCCAATATTTATAACCAAGGACTCACTATCACATGGTACATCATACCACTCATTAGTTAGCGGAGATAAAACTTGCAATCCTGGTGAAGAAGCTATTGGTAATAATGTAATCAAATTGATATCTTCATGTGCTGCTGCTCTTACAGCACCTGGTTCTTCATCACCCTGAATAGCTGGATAATGTAATATTCTGAGTAGTGTTCCTTCATATGATATAGTATCTCTTAACCTTTGAGGAAGTCTCTTCGCTACAGCTGGATCCATATGTTTGTCAATCCACTCTAAAAGAGTCTCCCCCAACTTCATCATATTCACAAACATTTCTCTGGCGGCATCACTTACTTCACTAGGATATCTACCATTAGGAAAATAAAGATGATAGAAATGCTTTAAATCTCTTATTGTTTCTCCTTTTGCTACTTCAGAAATATTTTTTGGAAAGTAACCATCCTGATTATCTTTATCAAAAAGATACTTATCAACGTCAGTTGATTTTAAAAAATATTCCCACTCTGTATAAACTGTTTGAATTAGTTTCCAATCGATAGGATGAGTTTTCAAAACTGCAAAGCCGGTTTCTTTTAAAGACTTGGTAAATTCTTCAGATGCATTTTCCGCATAATAGTCAACACTTCGGATATTCATTTTTACTCCATACTTTTAGAGGGGAAATATTATTTTTCATATATTATACCAATACTAACTCTTTGTTGCACCTGTTAGATAATAATATAAATATGAAGATTTTTTAATATGTTTGAAGTGTAGTGCAGGATAAAAAATTTTTAATAATTATTAATGTAAAATAAATTTGAGATTTATATAATACAGATAGTATAATTATTAATATATTTAATATAAATATATTAATAATTATAAAAATGACGTACTACGATAACTTATATCTAAATATTAAAGAATATATCTCAATTGCAGAAGAATCTAAGGAGATAATAGCCAAAGGCTCACAATTGTTAACTAATCTTGATTCCAAACGTGGGCTTTGTTACGGTCTTGTGAGTATGTGGGGATCTATGTATTTAAGAAAACATGAAATATTTTTTCAAAAATATATTAATATCCTAACAGAAAAAAAATTATCTAAAGAGGACTTAAAATTACAATTAAGTTATGAATCTATAGGTTCTAACGACTCTCCAACCCTTGCTGAATTTATAAAAAACATGTTAATTAACCATTTTCATAATGATATTAGTTTTATTGATTATGAGAATGCAGAAGAAAATCAGCGCAGGACTATTGCCCTGAATAAAGTTAGAGTAAAAGATAAGCAAAAAGAACAACCTCCTATAACTAAAATTGGAGGGTGTTATCTTCATGATCCAATATTTAAGCTACAAGAAAAAATTGAAACTCACAAAGTTGATGGTGATGTTGATGACATTCGTATGTTTTTTAGTCTCGCTGGAAACAATCATACCATTGGAGCAAGGTTTGATAATAAACAAGGTATATTACTATTTGATCCGAATTTTTTATCTACAGAGACAAATAAGCCTCTAATACTAGAGGAAACTTTAAAGAATTCAAAATCATTCGATGCAATTAGAACAGCTTGTGATGAAATTAACTATATGAAATTTACCGATTTACGATTGTATACTTTAAAAGCATATGCCGATGGCCATTTTGTCCACAAAGGAGGTTTAGATTTTAAAAAAATAACTCTAATATATCAAAATTTCAAATATTTAAAATCATTAATACATGCTAATCAAAATTTAAATATTAAGAAGCTAGAAGATAAGCTTGATAAAATCATTGAGGAAAATTCTGATGATGCAATAAAAATATACTACACAATATCGGATGAAGTTAATAAATCTTATGATGAAGGTAGTGATAAGTATTTTAGATCCTATATAACTGAACTATATTCTATACTTCCAATACAATATATGACACAAAGCTTTACCGAGTACTATGAATTTGCAAAGCACATAAAAACACAAGATAGCAAAACATTTGCTTTACATAAACTAGCTCTTAGTAATGCTACTGATTGTATTTCAGGAAATAATTTATTGTATACTCACCCTGATTATGTTGGTAGTCATGTAAATGAATATAAGCATGTTGCATCAACTATGCCACACTCTCTCTTATTATATTTTAATACAAATAGTCTTTCTAAGTTTACACAGACAAGTCAGCTGCCAAGAAACGAACCTGTTCTTTTAATAATTATGAAAAATTTGGTATATCAAATGCAGTTACTGATAGATGTATATGGATTTGAGAAAACGCTACTAACAGAAGCTTATACTATAAAAAGTAATACCAAAACAGTCTTAGATTTCTGTGTTGAGCAAAAATTAGAAATACTTATTTTTCTATTTCAAAACTATAATCAACAAATGTTAGCATTGTTAAAAGTAGCAAATATAAAAGAATTTATTCACAAAAATAACATTAAAGATGAATACAATCAAAATGGTTATAATTTATATAAAGATCTATTAAATTTAAAAGAATATAATTCAAGGAATGATTTTCACAACTACTTACAAGATAAAGCCGTACAAGAATATCTTGAATCCACACATGCGGCAATAAAGTTAGCCAATGATATGGTTAATAAATATAAAGAAGATGCAAAAAAAACTTTTTTTTCTGATAGCTCTGAACAACTAAAAATAAAGGCATGGAAATATCTAAAATTTCATTTAATTTTTGGAAAATCCAAAACCTCGGCAAAGTATATTAGAGAACAATTACAACCTATCAGTTCACCTAATGGTAGTTCAATGAAAGAATTATATATTTTTAGTACAAAGTATAATATTGTTGGAAAAAATACGAATATTACTAATAAGAATGGAGTATTTAGATTACTTAGCGATTTTTTAATACATTTTGGAATTATTGATTTTCTAGATGGATTTGAGACTGTTGATGATTAATAGCTGCCGTGGCACTTTTAAGCTTAGGCTTAGCATCTCAATCTTATGATGGATTTTTAGTCAGGCCACTATTAATTACACCAAATATTATTATCCAGAATTCGATACTAATGAGTATTGGAGAAATCATGGCTGGACTACTGTTATGCCTATATTAGGGATGATTAGGAGATTAACCATGGGGATTATACCTTATATACCTGGTAAGTAATTTAATATACAAGATATTATCATAGTGTGTGATCAAGTCAGTTTAAACAAGAATCGTACCGTGCTAACTCAAGGACTTACCTCACTTACTCGACAAACATTTTTCTAACCTACAAGATCATAGGAAGCAGGCCAAAATTACCTATCCACTATCAGAAATCTTATCGATTGTGCTATGTGGAACGATCTGCAGAGCAAACAATTATTATGACTACATTACGGTACAGCTAAGTATTATTTTTTTAAAAAAAATTATCCACGTGGATGATGCTTTCTATATATCTCTTGTAAGCGATTTTGTGATATATGAGTATAAATCGTAGTTGTAGAAACATTACTATGACCAAGTAATAGCTGTACTGATCTTAAATCTGCTCCATGATTCAGCAAATGAGTAGCAAAAGCATGTCTTAATGTGTGAGGCGATATATCTGTGTTTATCCCAGCAGTAAAAGCATAATTCTTTATACGATGCCAAAATGATTGGCGTGTTATTCTTCTCGAATGTTTACTGATGAACACTGCTTTTTCTTTAAAATTCTTTGATAGAATATTACGAGATTCATTAAAATATTTCTGTAAATATTCAAGAGCATACTCACCTATTGGAACAATACGCTCTTTTGAACCTTTTCCTAAAACCTGTATCACGCCAATATTCATATCAATATCCTCAATATTCAATCCTACAAGCTCACTAACTCGTAAGCCTGTGGCATACATTAGCTCAAGCATTGCTTTATCACGGATACCAATATCCACCGTTAAATCTGGAGCCTGAATTAACTTCTCAATATCAGCTTCTGTCATATCTTTAGGTAAATTTCTTGCCAACTTAGGCAAAGTGAGTTTTGCTGTAGGATTTTTATCAACTTGACCTGTAGATATTAACCATGCATAAAATTTACGCAAAGTAGAGATCATTCTTGCATTAGAACGACTACTATAGCCATTTTTAGAGCGATAAGAAATAAAAGCATACAATTGCTCAAAACCTAAATTAGTCAAATCAAGTTTTGAAAAATAATTTTGTAGAAATTTAAGATCAGTACGATAAGATGAAATAGTATTTTGGCTTAAGCCGTGCTCAAGCCAAAGATTATCAAGAAAAGCATCAACTGCTGTAGACACTTAGTTTTCCTAGAATTATACTTTTTCTTTAATTCTAGCAGCCTTACCAGTAAGACCTCTCATATAATATAATTTAGCTCTACGAACATCTGCTCTTTTCTCTACTTTAATGCTATCAATTAATGGTGAATGAGTTTGAAAAGTTCTCTCAACTCCCATTCCTGAAGACATTTTTCTAACAGTGAACGCTGAATGAAGCCCTCTATTTCTCTTTCTTAAAACAAATCCTTTAAAAGCCTGTATTCTTTCTTTATCACCTTCTCTAATCCATAGATTAACTGTTAAAGAATCACCAGGATTAAATTCTGGAAGATCAGTTCTAATTTGAGATTTTTCTACTAATTCAACAAATTTATTTTTCATTTTTTTCTCCTTTTGTGCTTACCTTATCAATTTCATAATCTTTTATAATTTTTTTATCTTCTTCAGATAGGCATAGGCACTCTATTAAATCTTTACGACGCTCATAAGTCCTTATTAACTTTTGTTTGCGTCTCCATTTAGCTATTTCTTTATGATTACCAGATAATAAAATATCTGGTACAGCCTCACCAGTAGGTAAAACTGCCGGTTTTGTATAATGCGGGTAATCAAGAAGACCATCATAAAAAGAATCTTCTACAACAGAATTTTTGTTACCTAACACCTCCGGTAATAGTCTTATTAAACTATCCATAACTATCATAGCAGGGAGTTCTCCTCCACTTAACACAAAATCACCGATTGAAATTTCTTCATCAACATACTCTTGTATTAGGCGTTCATCAACCCCTTCATATCTACCACAAAGCAATACTAGTGAATCATTTTTCAAAAACTCTAAAGCTTTATCATGATTAAATACACCGCCCTGAGGTGACAAGTATACTACTTTTGTATTACAACCTAAAGATCTTTTTGCATCCTCTATAGCTGCTACTAGTGGTTCATATTTCATAACCATGCCTGCACCACCACCAAAACTAGTATCATCTACTGTAGCATGTCTATCTGTAGTATAATTACGGGGGTTAAAACAATTTATAGATACTTTTGAATTTCTTATAGCTTTTGCTGTTATCCCAAAATCATTTATAGCGCTAAACATTTCTGGAAATATGGTTATCACTCCAAACTTCATAATTTAATAATCATAATCCCAATCAACAACTATTCTTTTTAAACTAAGATCTTCATTAAGAATATGCTGTTTTACATATGGAATTAAATATTCAGAAGCTTCAGTTTTGCATACCAGAACCTCATTTGCTCCCGTTTCAATAATATCAACAACTTTACCAAATGAATCATTACTAGTATTTACTACGCAACACCCTATAAGATCCTTGAAATAGACCTCTTCACCACTTAATCTAGGTAAAGCATCTTTTGGTACACCAATTAGCGCATTAACGTATTTTTTAGCTGTTTCAGCATCGTCAATATTGGCAAGTTTAATATAAGTCTTACCAGCACGTCTTAGAACACTTTCATCTCTAAGAGGTTGCCATCTATCATATGCTGGCAACTGTATATACCAAGCACCATAACTCAGAATAGTCTCTATAGAGTTTGCCAAAGGGTAAAGATTAAGCTCACCATCAAGCTTATAGGTAGAACCTATCTTAGCTATTTCTACAAATTCCTGTGACATACGATATAAGTTTTATTGTAAAAACTAAACTGTTACTTTTTTAGCTTCTTTAATTAAGCTTGCAACTCTATCTGAAGGTTGAGCACCTTTGGCAACCCACTCAGCAACTTTTGCAACATCAAGCTTTAACTTCTCTTCACCACCTTTTGCTAAAGGATTAAAGAAACCTAATCTTTCGATGAATTTACCATCTCTTGGACTTCTTTTATCAGCAACTACGATTCTATAGAAAGGACGCTTTTTAGCTCCACCACGAGCCATACGAATTACTACCATTTATTTATTCTCCGGTTTTAACTTTTAATTATTTAAATTTATAAACTAAGCTTAACATATATAGACTTAGCAAAAAATTGCAAAAATTTTATAGCAATACTTTAAAGTTTCTTGACGCAAAAGTCAATAGTTGACTTCATATAAACATAATATTATAATAATTCAAGTCGCTGTATTTAAAAAACAACTTGCTTGCGACGCTAAACAATAAGCTAAAGCGTTTCTACTCGATTTTATCCAATAAATTTCCTAGAAACCTTTTAGCATACTTATATATTAAAAGGAATAAAATTATGTCAAAAAAATATTTATTTACTTCTGAATCAGTCTCAGAAGGCCATCCAGATAAGCTTGCTGATCAAATTTCTGATGCTATTTTAGATGAAATATTAAAACAAGATAAAAATGCACGTGTAGCCTGTGAAACCCTTGTTAAAACAGGTATGGCTCTAGTAGCAGGCGAGATATCCACATCTGCATGGGTAGATATTGAAGAGTTAGTGAGAAATGTAATCACCGAAACTGGTTATGATAATGCTAATAAAGGCATTGACGGTAGAACTTGCTCTGTCATAAACGCTATTGGTAAACAATCAAATGATATCGCTCAAGGTGTAGACCGAGGATCCCTAGAAGACCTTGGAGCTGGAGATCAAGGCTTAATGTTTGGTTTTGCTACAAACGAAACTCCTACACTAATGCCTTCTGCCATATATTACTCTCATCTTTTAATGAGAAAACAAGCTGAGCTTAGGAAAGCTGGTAAACTACAGTGGTTAAGACCAGATGCTAAAGCTCAAGTAACATTAGCTTATGAAAATGATAAACCAAAATTTATTGATACAATAGTCCTATCAACTCAACATGATGAATCGATATCCCAAAAAGATCTTCACGATGCTGTAATTGATGAGATTATAAAAGACGTTATCCCCAAAAAACTTATAACCAAGAGTACAAAGTACCACATAAATCCAACTGGAGTTTTTTTAATAGGTGGTCCCCAAGGAGACTGTGGGTTAACTGGTAGAAAAATTATTGTAGATACATATGGTGGTGCAGCTCATCATGGTGGTGGCGCTTTCTCAGGTAAAGACCCATCCAAAGTTGACCGATCTGGTGCCTATATGGGTAGATACATAGCCAAAAACATAGTCGCCTCTGGATTAGCCGATAAATGTGAAGTCCAAATAGCATATGCCATTGGCGTAGCAAAACCAGTTTCTTTAATGGTTAATACTTTTGGTACAGGAAAAATATCTGACGATAAAATTGAAAAATTAGTCTCTGAAGTCTTCGACCTCAGAGTTGGTAAAATCATTGAGAACCTCGATCTTTTAAAACCTGTATACAGAAAGACTTCAAACTATGGCCATTTTGGGCGTGAACTTCCTGAATTTACTTGGGAAAAAATTGATAAAGCTGAAATTCTTAAAACAACCTCTAAAATATAATTTCCTCAATCGAATACCTTCTTTAAAGAAAAAATTTATCGATTTTAAAATAAATACTTAAACACCAAATCAACCAAAAGGTTTATATCCACCACATTTCTTAGTTTTATCGAACATAAAATAGCATTTAAAATGCTCACAAAAGAAAATTATTTTATGGTGTAGAGATGATGAATATTAATAGTATTTATACAATAGTACTAGCTTTATTATATTTCTTCTTAGCTTGAACAAACTCTATTTTTAAATCTTTATATTTAGATTTGATAGCCTTAATATCTGCTTTAGACAAAACATTCTCTTTCTTAGCCTTAAGATATTCTTGTTTAGCATTATACATGCTCTTAACATTAGCAACCAATTTAGCGTACTTTTCCTCAATACCAAGATGAGAAGTCTTACTCTTCTTAGTTAGCGCCTCATCTAGCTTAACTTTTGCTTTTGCAATTTCGACTAAATGCTTAGGTGTAACCTTAAGATCATAACACCAACCTACTTTTGATAAACCCAGAATAAGCCACTTAGATGGATCAAAATCAAACCATCTAATACCATTCCTATAATCTCCAGCAAATGCATGATGGTAGTTATGATAACCCTCTCCACCAGTAACCATAGCCGTGACAAAACTATCTCTAGCTGTATTTTTAGTAGAGTATGGCCTTCTTCCTATCGTATGAGCTAAAGAATTAATGCAAAAAGTAGCATGGTGAACTAATATAACCCTAAGCAATCCTCCTAGAAGGAAAAAACTTAAAGCACATTGCCATGCAGCTGTAAGAGTATGGCCACTCAAAAGACCAAACATAAAACCTATCAAAGCAGGTAAGCCAAAACACGACAAAATTGCTAAAATAGTATAATGCTTATGCTGAAAAACCAATGATTTATCCTTTAGAAGATCATTCACTCCACGTATCTCCTGAACATCTGCATTATTATGCTTTAGCAACCAACCAAAGTGTGAGAACCAAAAACCTCTCGTTGCCGCATATGGATCTTTGACAGGATCATCGACATCTTTATGATGTTTTCTATGATCTGAAGCCCATTGAATCACACTGTTTTGTAAAGCTGCTGTTCCAAATATCAAAAGAACATAGCTAACTATTTTATTAGCCTTATAAGTCTTGTGTGACCAGAGCCTATGATAGCCCATTGTAATAGCAAGGCCAGTAAAACAATAGAACACAAACAAGCACACATAATCAGATGTTGAAAATCCATAAGTCATTGCATACCAAGGAATTGCTATCAGAGCAACCACTGGCAATAACAACAGTCCAAAAACACTTTTCCAAACAATGCTACCTTCATTTTCGATTGTTTGATTAATTTGGTAGATTTCTTTTTTATTATTCATTCGTAACCTTTTAAGCCCTTTTTTAATTAAATTTACTGTTTGAGCAAATATGGAACTATATCCACGCCATTATGATAACATATAAGTTGTTTTTTTAATAGGGATTTATAGATCCTTAGACTGCAGCTCGGGGTTTAACATTTATCTCTAAAGAGGAGTCTTTGAACCCTTTAGAGTACCTATAAGTGCCTGCCAAAGCAATCATAGCACCATTATCTGTACAATATTTTAGCGGTGGAAAAAACACTTCAACCCCCCTCTTTTCCGATAAGGAATTCAATTGCTCTCGCAACAGTTTATTAGCACTAACACCTCCAGATACCACTAATCTTTTATGCTTTGTTTTCTGCAATGCTTTATCACATTTAAAGACCAAAACATCTACCGCTGCCTCTTGAAATGATGCACATAAGTTTGCTTTATTATTCTGAGATTGATCTGACTCATTATACCAAGCATTTAAAACTGCAGTTTTAAGCCCACTAAAACTAAAATCAAAATTAGGTTTATGTTTCATAGGCCGTGGCAACAAATACTTACTCTTATCAAGAGCCTGATCCGCTAAACTTGCAACTTCCACTCCACCAGGGTAGTTCATCCCCAAAAGTTTTGCTGTTTTATCGAAGGCCTCACCAACAGCATCATCGATTGACTCTCCCAACAAACTATATTCACCAAAACCTTTAACTTCAAACAATTGTGTATGTCCACCAGAAACTAATAAGGCAATAAATGGATATTCTATATTACTATCAACATCCAAAAAAGGAGAAAGAAGATGGCCCTCTAAATGATGTATCGCAACTGTCTCAATATCATGAATAAACCCTAAAGTTTTAGCAAATGTAGCCCCTACCATCAATGCTCCAACCAACCCTGGCATAGCAGTATATGCAATACAATCAATATCTTGAAAGCTAAGGTTCGATTCTTCGAGTATTTGCTTGGCTAAAACATTAAGCTTAGCTATATGTTCACGTGACGCTAACTCTGGAACCACACCCCCATACTTTTGATGAAGATCAATTTGGCTATATAATGCATCTGCTAACAAAACATTGGAACTAGAATCATAGATAGCAAGCCCAGTCTCATCACAAGAGCTTTCAATACCAAGAACAAGCATTATTTTTTTGCTCCACCACTTGTTTTAGTTATTTGGATGAATTTAGTTATGAATGAACCAAATAAAAGACCTAAAACAAAAGCTATTGACATTAAAACAATCAACGGTAACTTAGTCGTACCAAAAATATAATCGAAATTAACTCTATCAGTGTTCAATATTGATAATATAACTATAAGAATTATTACTATACCAAAAAATATTTGCCAAAAAAGCTTTGCTAACATACTAAACATTTACCACAAATTTAATAAAATTATATGATAAATATTATAGTTGAAATTAATAGAATAATGAAATTTTATTTTAGAAAGAAAGAATAGTATTAAAAATCTAAAGATTCAAGAGCACTTCTTAATGACTCCTCAATATCTTCATTAATATCTTTTTCTTCTTCAACTTGAGTATTTTCAAAAGAAGTATCAGCTGTATTAAAAGATGATGCATTATTAAACATTACATTATCACCAACACCCAACTCTTCTCTCATCTTATCAATCTTAGTAGACTCTTTTCTTACAGCTAGGCCTGTACCAGTTGGTATCAATCTACCGATTAGTACATTCTCTTTAAGACCTCTTAATTGATCAGCTTGAGAATGTATTGATGCTTCTGTAAGTACTCTAGTTGTTTCCTGGAAGGAAGCAGCGGATAAGAATGACTCTGTAGATAAAGAAGCTCTTGTAATACCCATTAATACAGGATCAAAAACCACCTCTTTTTTATCTTCAGAACGCAATTTATCATTCTCTTCCAATATCCTTACTAACTCAACACTTTCATTCTTAACAAACTTACTATCACCTTCTTCAATAACAATAGCTTTTCTCAACATTTGTCTTACAATTGTCTCAATATGCTTGTCATTGATCACAACACCTTGCATACGATATACAGATTGGGCCTCAACAAGAATATAATCAGCAAAAACTTCTAACCCTCTATATTTAAGAAGATCGTGTGGATCAGTTGGGCCATCTGCAAGCACATCACCCTTAGAAACATTTTCACCATCAAAAACAACCAAATGACGAGATTTAGGCAGTAAAATCTCTTCAATAATGTGACCACTTTTATCCAAAATTTCTATTCGCTGCTTCTCTTTAGTATCTCTATTTCCAAGCCTTACCATACCGTCACAAGGAGAAAGAACTGCAGCTTCTTTAGGACGTCTTGCTTCAAACAACTCAGCAACACGAGGAAGACCACCTGTAATATCCTTGTTTTTAGAACCTTCCAAAGGAATTTTAGCAACAACATCACCTAATTCTAGCTGTGTATCATCAGAAACATTTAAAACTGCACCAACTGCTAAAGATATTGATTTAAGTTCAGTTCCTTTTTCATCAACAATTTTAACAATCGGTTTTAAACTCTTAGCTGTAGTTCTTTGAGATACAGATGTTATTTCTATTGTCTGCTGACCAGTTAGATCATCATAAGTATGTTTAGATGTTATACCATCTATAACATCTTCTAATACCACCTTACCAGCAACATCAGTGATCAATGGTTGCGCATGTGGATCCCAAGTGGCAATAACATCTCCAATTTCTACAGTTTTACCTGTATTTAATGGGACAATCGCACCCATTGGGATCTTATGTTGTTCTCTAACCCTACCCATCGTATCTGAAACAATAATCTCACCAGCACGAGAAATAACCACATTTTGCTCATCTTTGTTAGTCACAGTTCTGATATTTTTAAATTTAATTTTACCAGCTGTTTTAACTTTAATATCAGAAATAGTTACACCTAGTGATGCTGCACCACCTGTATGGAAAGTTCTCATTGTAAGCTGTGTACCTGGCTCCCCGATCGATTGAGCAGCTATTACACCAACAGACTCACCAACATTAACTTGTCGTTCACGAGCTAGATCTCTACCATAACACTTAGCACATAATCCTCTACGAGTTTTACAGCTTAATGGCGATCTAAGTTTGATCATATCAATACCATTATCATCAAGTAGCTCAACAAGATTCTCATCAAGTAAAGTCCCTTCTTCTAATAGTACCATACCTTTTTCAGTAACAACATCGGCAGCTAATGTTCTGCCCAATGCTCTTTCAACAAGAGGTACTTTTACCTCGCCATCTTCAACAATAGCTGAGAACATCAAGCCATCATCAGTACCACAATCTTCCTCAATTACAACTAAATCTTGAGCAACATCAACCAATCTACGTGTTAAATAACCAGCATTTGCTGTTTTAAGCGCCGTATCTGCAAGACCTTTACGAGCACCATGCGTTGACGTAAAGTATTGAAGTACTGACAAACCTTCTCTAAAGTTTGCAGTAATAGCTGTCTCGATCATCGTACCATCAGGCTTAGCCATAAGACCACGCATACCTGCAAGCTGACGCATCTGGTTATAAGAACCTCTCGCTCCAGATTTGGCCATCATATAAACAGAGTTAAATGCTTCAATCTCTTTTGTTTTACCATCAACTATAATTGTGTCTTTAGATATAGCATCCATCATTGAAGCTCCAACTTCATCTGAAGTTTTGCTCCATATATTGATGATATTATTATATCTTTCATTTTCAGTTATCAGTGATGATTGATACTGCTCTGTTATTTGTTTAATTTCTTTTTCTGCTTCTTCAACTTTAGCTTCTTTTATATCAGGAATAGTCATATCATCAACACCTACAGACACACCTGATAACGTCGAATATTTAAAACCTGCGTACATTAATTTATCAGCCAAAACTACTGTTGCTTTACCACCCAAGACTCTAAATGCTTGATTAATAATCTTAGAAATGGCTTTTTTAATTAAAACTTTGTTAATTAAAGAGAAAGACAAGCCTTCTGGCAAAATATTAAGAAGAAGAGCTCTACCTACTGTAGTATTTACAACTCCTTTTTCATTATAAGTATTACCTTTAGTATCAAATACTTGCCTATCTATTCTTAATTTTATTTTAGCATGAATATCAACAGTACCTGAGTTATAAGCTCTGCTTACATCATCATATCCTGAGTATAATTTTCCATCGCCTTTAGCACCCTCTTTCTCTCTAGTAATATAGTATAAACCTAATACAATATCTTGAGTAGGAGTTATAATAGGCTGACCTGATGCTGGCGATAAAATGTTATTTGTAGACATCATTAACACTCTAGCCTCTAATTGAGACTCAACTGTTAAGGGGACGTGAACAGCCATTTGGTCACCATCAAAATCGGCATTAAATGCCGCACAAACCAGAGGATGAAGCTGAATTGCTTTACCTTCAATTAATTTAGGCTCAAATGCTTGTATACCTAGTCTATGCAACGTAGGAGCACGGTTTAAAAGTACAGGATGCTCATTAATAACAATCTCTAAGATATCCCATACTGCTGCTTCTTCAAGCTCAACCATTCTCTTTGCTTGCTTGATCGTAGTAGCATGACCACCAAGTCTCAGCTTAGAGTATACAAAAGGTTTAAATAACTCTAAAGCCATTTTCTTAGGTAAACCACATTCATGTAGTCTTAACGATGGGCCTACTGTAATCACAGAACGACCTGAATAGTCAACACGCTTACCTAGTAAGTTTTGACGGAAACGACCTTGCTTACCTTTAATCATGTCTGCTAATGATTTAAGAGGACGTTTATTAGAACCTGTTACAGCTCTACCACGTCTACCATTATCAAGTAATGCATCAACTGACTCTTGCAACATTCTTTTTTCATTTCTAACAATGATATCTGGAGCATTTAAATCCAATAGCTTTTTAAGCCTATTATTTCTATTTATTACTCTACGATATAAATCATTAAGATCAGAAGTTGCAAATCTACCACCTTCGATAGGAACAAGAGGTCGCAAGTCTGGTGGAAGTACTGGTAACACAGTCATCACCATCCATTCTGGTTTATTCCCAGAAGCTTGGAAAGTTTCAAGAAGCCTTAATCTTTTAATAGCTTTTTCTTTTTTAGCTGTAGATTTACTCTCTGCGTACTCAGTCTGTAAACGCTCAATTTCTGATTCAATATCAGTATCTGACAATAGATCCCTGATAGCCTCAGCACCCATTGATGCTTCAAACTCATAACCATAATTTTCTAGCGCTTCTGCATATTCATCATCAGTAAGAAGCTGTTTTTTCTCCAAAGGAGTCATACCTGGATCTGTAACAATGTACGATTCAAAATACAAAACTTTCTCTACATTCTTTAGTGGCATATCCAAAAACAAGCCTATTCTAGAAGGTAGTGACTTTAAATACCAAATATGAACAACAGGACATACCAAATCAATATGTCCCATTCTTTCTCTTCTTACTTTAGCTTGCTCTACTTCTACACCGCAACGCTCACATACTACGCCACGATGCTTAAGTCTTTTATACTTACCGCATAAGCACTCGTAGTCTTTTACAGGACCAAAGATCTTAGCACAGAACAGACCGTCTCTTTCTGGTTTAAATGTTCTATAATTAATGGTTTCTGGTTTTTTTACTTCACCATGAGACCATGAACGAACAACCTCAGGAGATGCTAATGATATTTTAATAATATCAAATTTTTTACTATTGTAATTTTGATGTAGGATACCGTTATTCACTGGTAACTCTCCTATTTTTTTATTATTTAATAACAAAAATAAGTGACTTTTTAAGGTCTTATTCTTCCTCAGATGAATGATCGAAATCCATGTCGATACCCAACGCTCTAACTTCATTTCTTAAAACGTTAAACGATTCTGGAACATCAACACTCATTGTCAACTTACCATCAACTATATTCTTATACATCTTAGATCTACCAGCGATATCATCAGACTTCACTGTTAACATCTCTCTTAAAGTATAAGCTGCACCATATGCTTGTAATGCCCAAACCTCCATCTCACCGAACCTCTGGCCACCGAACTGTGCTTTACCACCTAATGGCTGCTGTGTAACAAGACTATAAGACCCAGTTGATCTAGCATGCATTTTATCATCAACCAAGTGGTCTAACTTAAGCATATACATGTAACCAACGGTTACATGTCTATCAAATGCCAGGCCAGTTCGACCATCAAATAATTTCATCTGACCATTACTGGCAAAACCGCCAATCTTAAGAAGTTCTTTAATATCTTCCTCTTTTGCCCCATCAAATACAGGGGTTGCAATAGGCACCCCTTCTTTAAGGTTTTCACAAAGAGTTAATACCTCATCATCACTTAAAGCTTTAAGATCTACTTTCTTATCGCCTACACTATTATAAACTTCTTCAAGGGTTTCTCTCAATTCAGAGGCTTTTCTTGTCTGCTCTAGCGCTTCTTCTACACGTTTACCTAAACCGTAAGAAGCCAGACCCATATGAGCCTCAAGAATCTGACCAATATTCATACGAGATGGTATACCAAGTGGATTCAAGCACACATCAACTGGTGTACCATCTTCCATATAAGGCATATCTTCTATTGGTAAAACTCGTGAAACAACACCCTTATTACCATGACGCCCCGCCATTTTATCACCAGGTTGAATACGCTTTTTAATAGCTACAAAAACTTTAACAGTTTGTAGGACACCTGGAGACAGCTCATTACTTTGAGTTATAGATTTTTTCTTGATCTCGAACTTACCATCGATAGCAATTTTTGCTTCATCATAATATTCTTTAGCTTTCTCGATTTTTTCATTAAGTTCCTCATCTTCAAAAGATATCTCTAACCATTTTGCAAATGGGAATTTTTCTAAAAATTCCTTGGTTAATAATGCGCCTTTTTTAAGCCCTTTAGCCTTTTGGATTTTAGCACCAATTATATCTTTTTCTATTGATGATCTTACAACTGACTCAATTACAGCAAACTCTTCATCAAAATCTTTACGAGCCTTATTTATAAGCTCTTTATCAATTTGAAGAGCTCTTTGACTCTTACCACCCTTATCATTTTCAAACACTTGAACATTAATAACGGTACCAGAAGTTCCACTTGGCATTCTTAATGAACTATCAGCAACATTTGAAGCTTTCTCATTAAAAATAGCCCTAAGAAGTCTTTCTTCTGGAGTCAGCTGTTGCTCAGCTTTAGGAGTGATTTTAGCTACAAGAATATCTCCAGCCTCAACATTAGCACCAATATGCACAATACCAGACTCATCAAGCTTAGAAAGACTTGATTCGCTAACATTAGGAATATCAGCTGTAACTTCTTCTGGGCCTAACTTAGTATCACGAGCAACACAGGTAAACTCTTCAATATGGATACTCGTATACTTATCATCTTTAACAATTCTTTCTGATAATAAGATTGAATCCTCAAAGTTATAACCATTCCATGGCATGAAAGCTACCATCAGGTTATGTCCTAAAGAAAGTTCACCAAAATCTGTAGCAAAACCATCTGCTAAAATATCTCCAGCTTCAATATTATCGCCGACATTAACAATTGGTCTTTGATTAATACAAGTGTTTTTATTAGAACGCTTGAATTTCGTAAGACTATAAATATCAACTAACTTATTAGTTTTTGATTTTTTAGTATTTACTTTTATTACAATTCTATTTGAGTCTACTTCTGCAACCTCACCAGAATCTCTAGCTACGATACAGTTACCAGAATCTCTAGCAACAATTTTCTCCATACCGGTACCAACAAGTGGCTTATCAGATTTAAGAGTAGGTACTGCTTGACGTTGCATGTTTGCACCCATCAATACCCTGTTAGCATCATCATGCTCCAAAAATGGAATAAGTGCTGCAGCTGCTGAAACCATCTGTTTAGCAGAAACATCCATATATTGAACTCTACTAGATTCCGTAAATATAGCTTCACCACCAGAACGACACTGAATAAGATCTTCAACAAAATGATTATTTTTATCAAGCTCTGTTGATGCCTGTGCAATTACATAATTATCTTCATCAATAGCTGATAAATACTCAATATCATCAGTAACTCTGCCACCAATTACTTTCCTATATGGAGCCTCTAGGAAACCATAATCATTAACTCTAGCATAACTTGCCAATGAGTTAATAAGACCAATATTTGGACCCTCAGGAGTCTCAATTGGACACAATCTACCGTAGTGTGTAGCGTGAACATCACGAACTTCAAAACCTGCTCTATCTCTTGATAGTCCTCCGGGACCTAATGCAGAGATTCTTCTCTTATGAGTAACCTCTGATAATGGATTATCCTGATCCATAAACTGTGATAGTGCGCCAGATGTAAAGAACTCCTTGATAGCCGCAGTAATTGGCTTAGAATTTACAATATCTTTTGGCATAAGTTTATCTTTATGTATTAAAGACATACTCTCACGAATACCTTTTTCTACACGATACAGACCAATTCTAAATTGGTTCTCAACCATCTCACCTACAGATCTAACACGTCTATTTCCTAGATGGTCGATGTCATCTACCTTACCCTTACCATCACGAATATTAATAAGCTCTGCTAGTACACCAACAATATCACTATTCTCTAAAATACAAGTATCTTTAGAAACCTTATCAGAACCTAGTCTAGCATTTAACTTCATTCTACCAATATCAGATAAACTATATCTACTCTCAATAAAAAATAAGCCTTCAAACAATGCTTTAACTGATGCTGCTGCTGGAGGATCGCCCGGTCTTAAAACCTTATAAATCTCAACTAAAGCTTCATCTGTATTTCTTGTAAGATCATATTTTAAAGTATCAGATATATACCTACCTCTTTCAGTAGTTATAAAGTCTAGAACCTCTAGCTCTAACATGCCAATTCCTACACATGCCTCTAACAAGCTTTCTGTAACATCATCATTAGCGCTAGCTATAACTTCTCCAGTAACCTCATTCACGATATCCTTCGCAACTCTAAGGGTACTTACTAAATCAAAGTCTATCGCAACTGAATCAATTTTTGCTTCTTTAATTTTTTTAATATCTCTAGTAGTTAATTTTTTATTTTTTTTAACCACCGTTTGGCCTTGACTATCTACAACATCAAACTTTAGAAGCTCACCTTTCATCTTTGAAAGATTATCAAGCTTAAGCCCAAAACCTTTTTCATTAAAAGTTATTGTCTTACTGTCAGAAAAATCTTCTAATATTTCTTCTTGAGTAAAGCCTAAAGCCTTTAAAATAACTGTTGCACAGAATTTTCTTTTCCTATCTATTCTAGCCCACACAATACCTTTTGAGTCAAACTCAAAATCAAGCCATGAACCTCTATATGGAATAATACGTGCTGAAAATGCTCCGTCTTCGGAGTCATCTTTACTAAAGAACACACCAGGTGATCTATGAAGCTGAGATACAACAACTCTTTCTGTACCATTTATAATAAAGGTACCGTTTGTTGTCATCAATGGGATATCTCCCATATAAACATATTCTTCTCGAATATCTTCTACTACTTTTTCATTTGGAAGAGCTTCTTTGTTATATACAACAAGCCTCAGCTTTACGTTTAATGGAGCATCATAAGTAGCACCTCGTACTTGACACTCTGTTTCATCAAAAGTTGGTTCGCCTACTTGGTAATCAACATAGTGAAGTTCATATTGACCATTTTTGCTTTCTACAGGGAAAGACTGTTTAAGCACTAATTCAAGACCAGAGTGAAGCTTACCTTTAGCTTCATTAGCATTCAAAAATTTCTTGTAAGACTCTGTCTGAATAGAAAGTAAATATGGTACATCTAAGATATGAGGTAAAACCCCAAACTCTTTACGAATTCTTTTTTTCTCAGCGTATGAGTAAGACATCAAAAACATCCCTAAGATTTTGTTTACACAAAACAAAAAGCAAATATGAGTATATTTGCACCAATATCTATGTATCTTTCAATACTAGAAAGACTAGAGGCCAATAATTGACCACTAGTCTATATTTTTAGTTCTAAAAACTAGTTTTTAGAATATTATTATTTAAGCTCAACTTTAGCGCCAGCTTCTTCAAGTTGCTTCTTAAGCTCTTCAGCTTCTTCTTTAGCAGCACCTTCTTTAACTGTGAAAGGAGTTCCTTCTACAGCAGCTTTAGCTTCTTTAAGACCTAAACCAGTTACAGCTCTTACTGCTTTAATAGCAGCAATTTTGTTAGAACCAGCTTCAGTTAAAACCACATCAAAGTCAGTTTTTTCTTCTACAGCAGCAACTTCGCTAGCAGCAGGACCAGCAACAGCAACAGCAGCCGCAGCAGATACACCAAACTTCTCTTCCATCAATTTAACTAAATCACATACATCCATTACGCTCATATCAGCAACAGCATTTAGGATATCTTCTTTTGAAATAGACATTATTTAACTCCTATTTATTTAACAATTATTTCTTATTTTACGCTTTCTAGGTTTTACCCAAGCAATTATTTACTATCTCCAACAGCAGCGAACACTCTTACAGCCTGAGATGGAACTTCATTAAGAGTACGTACAAACTTAGTAACTGGTGCTTGCATAACATTAAGTAATGTAGCAAGTGCCTCTTCCCTAGTAGGAAGCTTAGCAAAGTCTTCTAATTTTTCCGAACCAAATAGTTCACCAGACATAGCTAAATTTTTAACTTCAAAAGCCTTATGGTCTTTTTGAAAGTTTTTAAATAGCTTAGCTGCTGCACCTGGCTCATCCTTAGAAAGAGCAAGAACAAGTGGACCCTTAAGAACATCACTAAGACACTCAAAATCAGATCCTTTAATTGCTAAACGTGCTAAGTTGTTACGAACAACTCTTAAATAAACTCCAGACTCACGCGCTTGTTTTCTTAATGAAGTCATTTCATTAACAGTCAAGCCACGGTAATCTGCAACTGCTGCAGACAACGCTGAGGATACATTTTCAGCAACTTCAGCGACAATTGCTTTTTTGTCCTCTATTCTAAGTGCCATGATCGACTCCTTATTTATTGTCTACACTTTATTTAATTAACACGATATTTAGACCAAAAGGTTGTCAACATCGTCTGCGTAGGATAAATATTAAGCCAAGCTAGCTTGGCTCCTACGGTCTTTGAGCGTTGTATTTTCATACAACCCAAAGAAATGCAAAGCAGTATTTTATATAGTTAAATCTGAAAAGTCAAGACTTATTCCTGGACCCATTGTACTGGATACAGATACTTTTTTCAGATAAATCCCTTTAGATACTGCAGGTTTTGCTTTTTTTAGATCAACTAATAGTTGTTCTAAATTTTGCTTTAATGCTTCAGTTGTAAAGTTAACTTTACCAATTGTAGTATGGATAATACCAGCTTTGTCAACACGATATCTAACCTGACCTGCTTTAGCATTAGTAACTGCTTTAGCAACATCCATAGTCACAGTACCAACCTTAGGGTTAGGCATAAGCCCTTTAGGACCTAATATCTGACCTAGCTGACCAACAACTCTCATAGCGTCAGGTGAAGCAACCACAACATCAAAATCCATATTGCCTTTCTTAACTTCGTCCGCTAAGTCTTCCATACCAACTATATCAGCACCAGCTTCTTTAGCAGCTTCAGCAGCAGGTCCTTTTGCAAATACTGCTACCCTAACTGTATTACCTGTACCATTAGGAAGCACAGAAGCCCCTCTTACCACCTGGTCAGATTTACGTGGATCTACACCTAAAGCCACAGAAACATCTACAGCTTCTACAAACTTAACTGATGAAACTTCTCTTAAAATATCAAACGCCTCTGAAGTTGGATACTTCTTTTCAGCATCTAACCTAGCAACGATAGCTTTCATTCTTTTTGAAACTTTAGCCATTATTCAACTCCCTCTACTTTTACACCCATACTACGAGCAGAACCTGCGATAATTCTTACAGCCGCATCTATGTCCGCAGCCGTTAAATCAGGATCTTTTACCTTAGCAATCTCTTCCAATTGCTCACGCGTAATAGTTCCAATCCAATCTTTAGAAGGGTTAGAAGATCCAGACTTAACCTTAACAGCTTTCTTAATTAAGAATGAAGCTGGTGGAGTTTTCATCTCAAATGTAAAGCTTCTATCACTATAAACAGAAATCTCTACTGGTACTGGAGCACCTGGCTCCATACCTTGAGTTTTAGCATTAAACTCTTTACAGAATCCCATAATATTTACACCATGTTGACCCAGAGCAGGACCAATTGGTGGACTAGGGTTCGCTTTACCAGCAGCAACCTGTAACTTAATAATAGCTTCTATTTTTTTCTTAGCCATTTTATTTTCTCCAAATGTAGGTCAATAACACTTATAACTTAATATAAGCTCCCTATGTCTTAAGTAAATTAAGACTCTTTTTCAACTTGTGAAAACTCAAGCTCAACAGGGGTAGATCTACCAAATATAGACACTGCCACCCTTAATCTTGACTTCTCATAGTTAACTTCTTCTACCACTCCAGTAAAGTCATTAAACGGCCCCTCAAGAACCCTAACAACCTCACCAACTTGATATGATTTTCTCAATCTTGGTTCGACCTTATCCTCGCCACTTTCCATAAAGCCGAGTATTCTCTCTATTTCTGGCTTACTAAGAGGAATTGGTTTACCACGAGAACCTACAACAGTAAGCACTCTAGGCACAGCCTTTATCACATCCCATGCCTCTGTAGTTAAATCAGCTTCAATCAAAACATAACCAGGGAAATATTTTCTCTCACTCTTACGTTTTTGACCAGCCCTCATTTCAACAACATTTTCAGTCGGCACCAGAATTCTACCAAAACTATTTTGTAGGCCAGAAATCTCTATATTCTCTTCAAGCTGAGTTTTCACCCTCTTCTCATAACCAGAGTGCACCTGCACAACATACCAAAGCATACTTACTTCCTTATATTAACTCAGAAAATACTGAATAAGATTTTCAAATATAATACCAAACAAAGATATTATTAATGCAAAAACTATAACCACTGCAATAACCATCGCGGTAATTGTCATTGTTTCCTTACGAGTAGGCCAAACCACTTTTGCCAACTCTAACTTAGCTGCTTGAAAAAAGCTCCAAAAACTTCGGCCCTGATTAGTAAACCTTGCTACAACCAAAGCTAATAAAACAACTACGACAGCCAATGAAGAGTCATAAGAACTATAGTCAGCCCCCAAAACATCAGCATACATTGTAACAACAACACCAAGAATAATTATAGCTGTAGCAATTAACCACAACAATATACTATTAGACTTAGAAATCTTCTTAACCTCAGTGGATTTAGTAGCTCCACTTATCCAAACTTTATTATTATTAAAACTTTGATTCTTTTTCACAAAATAATCCTTTAAAAAGAGTGAACTACACTCAGGAAACTTATAAACGTAGGCTATAAAATAACATATGATAATTATAATATCAAGGAATAAAAAAGGCGGCACTGTAAAATTACAACACCGCCTTTTATATGGCAGGCCAGGAGGGACTCGAACCCCCAACTTGCGGTTTTGGAGACCGCTGCTCTACCAATTGAACTACTGACCTTTTGTAATAAAAACTATCAATTATTCGATAATTTTAGCAACAACACCAGCACCAACCGTTCTTCCGCCTTCACGGATTGCAAAACGAAGACCTTCTTCCATTGCAATAGAGTTGATTAGTGTTACTTCCATTTTGATATTATCACCAGGCATAACCATTTCAACACCTTCTGGTAACTCACAAGCACCAGTTACATCCGTTGTACGGAAGTAGAATTGAGGTCTATAACCTTTGAAGAATGGAGTATGTCTACCACCCTCTTCTTTAGATAATACATATACTTCAGCTTCGAACTTAGTATGTGGAGTAATTGAACCTGGCTTACATAATACTTGACCACGCTCAACATCATCTCTCTTAAGACCACGAACTAGTACACCAACGTTATCACCAGCCTCTCCACGATCAAGAAGCTTACGGAACATTTCAACACCAGTTACAGTAGTTTTTTGAGTTGGACGAATACCAACAACTTCCACTTCATCACCAACGTTTACTACACCACGCTCAACACGGCCAGTAACAACAGTACCACGACCTGAAATTGAGAATACATCTTCAATTGGAAGAATAAATGGCTTATCAGTATCACGCTCAGGCTCTGGGAAGTAATCATCCATAGCTTGTACAAGATCAACAATTTTGTTTACATACTCTTCTTCGCCTTCAAGTGCTTTAAGAGCAGAACCCGTAATGATAGGAGTATCATCACCAGGGAATTCGTACTGATCAAGAAGTTCACGAACTTCCATTTCAACTAATTCTAAAAGCTCTTCGTCATCAACCATATCACACTTGTTTAAGAAAACAACGATATATGGTACACCAACTTGGCGAGATAATAGAATATGCTCACGTGTTTGAGGCATAGGCCCATCAGCAGCAGAACATACCAAAATAGCGCCATCCATCTGAGCAGCACCAGTAATCATATTTTTAACGTAATCTGCGTGACCTGGACAATCAACGTGAGCATAGTGTCTATTAGGAGACTCATACTCAACGTGAGAAGTGTTAATAGTTATACCACGAGCTTTTTCCTCTGGTGCATTATCGATTTCAGCAAAATCTCTAACCTCTGAACCATTTTTCTCAGCCATAACTTTAGTAATAGCAGCAGTAAGAGTAGTTTTACCATGGTCAACGTGACCAATTGTACCTACGTTCACATGCGGCTTTAAACGTTCAAATTTAGCTTTAGCCATTTTTTTACTCCATTTTTTTTCAACAAAAAATTAAAACTTGGTGCTCACAACCAGACTTGAACTGGTGACCTCTCCCTTACCAAGGAAGTGCTCTACCAACTGAGCCATGCGAGCTATACTTGCACATATTATAAAAACTAGATTTAGGTTGGAGCGGGTGATGGGAATCGAACCCACACTATCGGCTTGGAAGGCCGAAGTTCTACCATTGAACTACACCCGCATGGTGGAGGGAGCAGGATTCGAACCTGCGAAGGCTGAGCCGTCAGATTTACAGTCTGATCCCTTTGGCCGCTCGGGAATCCCTCCCCTAAAACTTTTAGATAACTATAAAGTTTCTTTGACTAAAAATCAAGCTTTTTTACACTTAATTCTCGGGGTGTTTTTTTATAAAAAATTTTTTCTATAAAAAACTAAGGCCTATGTTACTATGCGCCGCAGCAAATGTAAAGCCTATAAACTCTTTTTTTATAAAACTATACATAGCTTTTGCGCTCGAGTCATAGCAACATAAAGTATCTGATTTCTCTCTACTAAATTTCTATTAAGTACAATATCTTTTAACAACACAAACACTTTCTTATAGGTTGATCCTTGAGCCTTATGCGCTGTAACAGCAAAGCCATAATCCAAATCTTTCTTAATTACATCACCTTTAGATCGGTTAGCACCATCACTATAAGTATCTATATCTATCATTAAGAGATTATTTTTACGAAATTCATAATAAACATTCCACAGCCTATCAGCTCTTGCGATAGCTAATAAATCATCATGTATTTTTGCATAGCTATGTAAATTATCTACATCTTCAGAATCTATAATAAATATATCTTTTTCATCAAAACCTTTAAAAATTTTAGATTTTTCTAAAATCCTAACCGTATAACCATATATATTGTTTAAGTTTTTCTGTTTTCGAGAAACTTTTATGACTTTGTAATCCATACAATTATTAATTAGAAAAGATTCTTTTAAATTTGCTTTTATAGCTCTATATCCGGTTAAAACATCTCCTTTCTCAATAAGCATAGCATCACCGCCAAACACTATAGTTCTAATAATGCGGTTTGATTGCATTACGGTTTTATTTCTCCAAGCTATGAGCTTTGCATAATCAGCATCAGTTTTTGCATTAGAAGATTTAAAAACACTCTCTAATTCTTGACGAAACTCTTCATTCGAGCTAGCAAATTTTACACCCTCAAGCAAATCACTCAAGATAGTTTCTTTCTTAGACAAAAAAACTGGTAAATCTTCATTAACCTCTCTTAATTGTTGACTTAAACTTGCTAAAGGATTATCTTTTGCTTGACGCATCAGAGTCGTTAATTTGTAGCTATTTTCTAACTCAAAGATTGGGCTTAGATCCCCACCAACAGGTGGAATCTGTGCTTGATCTCCCAAAAATAATATTTTTGTCTGCACTGATTTCTTAATCTCTAAGTCAATAAGTTCAAAAAGAGCATTATTGATCATACTAGCCTCATCAATAACTACTAAGTTATAACGCTGGATTGTGGCTTTCTTAATCTGGCCAAACACTGGATCATTAGGATTAAAATCTTCCAAATTCAGATCCGGCTGTAAACCTAATAGTGAATGAATAGTATAGCCTTGAGACATCGTTGCCTGAGATATAACAGCATTTGCCTTACGTGTTGGTGCAGAAACTATCGATCTTTTAGAATATTCATCCAATATTTTTTTAACAACGGTAGTTTTACCAGTACCAGCAAAACCTGAAAGTAAAAAATAGGTTTCTTTATTTTTTAAAAACTTTTTAATTAATGCAACCACCTCTAATTGTTGATCATTAAGGATGATTTTTTGACCATTAGATAGGTATAAAGATTTATCAGATGAAAGAAGATTTTTTTGCATTACTTATCTATTGCAAACTTGGTAATAACTCTTGACATAATAATACTATTTGAAAGAACTATCTCATTGCCAGACTCACTATCCAGCTTAGTATATAGAAACCCTATCGATTTAACAGTCCCCTCTACGCCACCCAAATCAACTTTTTCACCCACCTCAAAAGGTTTACTAAAAGCTAATATAATTCCCGATGCAATGACATTATATGAAGTTTTCAAAGAAAGAGACACACCAAATACCACACCTGTTAGAACTCCAGTAATAGGAGAAATAGGCACACCAAGCTTTGCCAAGGCTACCACTATAACCAATACTAAAAAAATCACATAAACTAAACTAGCCAAAAACTGTGATACAGTTTTATCATAACCTTTCAACATTTGATATATAAAGGATTTAATATATTTTGAAATACCAAAACCAACAATTAATATTGCAACAGCAATAAAAAAATTCAGCAAAAATGAACTAGCTTCTACCTGCTCAATCATCCAAACTCTCCTTATAAATTCTTTTCGCTTTAATTAAGACATAAATAGCAACTGCACTACAAATCGCTGATAATGTCGCACAGATTATCTCCTCAACAAACACTTGATACTCCGAATTTTCGACAAAAGCACTAGCTATAAAAGTCAAGTTCTGCACCAAAAATAACGCCATACTTACAGCAAATACAGATAAACACATAGAGAACCTATATAAAAACATAGATATACCTAATAACAATAGTAAAGGATATATCTCAACTTGTAAAATATTAACAAACAAATCATATAGAGACACGTAACAGTTATTCTTAAATTTTAAAGTCAAAAGATATATAAAAGTAAAAATTAAAAATGTAGCAATTAATAAAGGAGTTTTTTTATTAAAAAAACTATTTGAAAAAGCCATATACCTTCGCCTTGAAAATAAAAGACCACAAATAGTTATAAATGATGCCCCTGAAATAAAACCATCATATGAAAAGGTATTTGCTAAATAAATATGGTGCATAACATGACCATAGCTAGCTAAGCTAAATAAAAACATTGCAAAGCATAACCAAAAAATTACATCCCAAGGCTTCTTTTTAGCAAAAATATAACTCAAAATAATGCAGCATATCAGCAGAATAAAAGAAGTAAACAGTCTCAAAAGGTCATCAGCTAAGAGTGGAACAAAAAATGACTCGCACATTATTTTAAAAAACCCCTTTTGCCCTTAAAAACAAATATAAAGCAGTAGCTAACACACTACCTACAACAGGTCCTACAACAGGAATCCAAGCATAATTCCACTGTGAAGATCCTTTACCCTGTATCGGCATAATAGCATGAAATAACCTCGGTCCAAAATCTCTAGCTGGGTTTATAGCATAGCCTGTAGTACCACCAAGTGATAAACCAATTGCCATAACTGCAAATGCCACAGGAATCCCTCCAAGCGCGCCCATATCAATAGGGTAAGCCGTAACCATGCTTGAGTCATTTGCCTGAACAACAACTCCATGCATAGCTAAAATCGCCAATATAAGCACAAAAGTCCCCACAACCTCACTAATAAAATTTGATGGTAAATGCTTAATAGCTGGAGCTGTACAGTGAGTAACTAACTTTAGATCAGTACTTGCAGTTGCTGAATAATGCGGATAATAAATCATCCAAACTAAAAACTGGCCAAGCATGGCGCCTATAACTTGAGAAACAATAAACGGTACAACCCAAGCCCATGAAAATTTTCCAGCCAAAGCTAAAGCCAATGTAACAGCAGGATTTAAATGAGCTCCACTAATTGGCCCAGCAACAAGCACCCCTAAAAAAACTGCCAAACCCCAAGCAAAAGTAATAACCATCCAACCACCATTATGAGATTTTGTCTTATTTAAAACAACCCCTGCAACAACCCCATTCCCAAGAAGGATTAAAATCATTGTGCCAATAAGCTCGGCAATACACGCTTCTATCATAACAAACTCTTATTTATATAATTCTTTTACATCAAAATTCTTAGAGAACTCCATAAAATTCTCCACCTGCTTACTTTCCCAGCTTTTATTTTTACCAAGCTCTTTTGCCATAAGTTCAGCCACCTTAGGTGCGCACTCAATACTAGCCTTAATATCTAAAAATGCTGCTCGTGTACGACGAGCTAAAATATCCTCTACACAACGAGCTTTTTCATACCTTACATGATATACAACTTCTGCTTGGTAATATGGTAAATCAGGATGCAATAAACTACTATCATCCAATTCATGTTGAATATTTTTAACAACTCTTACATCTTTACCATAAACCCTAAGCGGATAGGTTTCATCACTAACTACAGCATCCACCAAAAGTTCATCAGAAGTTTTAGAAATTTTTTGAGCAATCTTGCCACTCTCAATATAATCAAGTACATCTTGCCCCATACGTCTAAATATAGTCCACTTACCGCCAACAATTGTAATTAAACCATCTTCTGATTCAACAATTTCATGCTTGCGTGATATTTTTGCAGAGTTTTTAGCTTTTTTTGGCGTAACTAGAGGCCTCTGACCACAATATACAGATCTAATATCTGCAATAGTAGCTTTATTTTTAGCATATTGATTAAATGTTTCTAAAATAAAATCTATCTCTTGTTTTTCTGCCCTAGGCTCAAGACTAGGAATCTCTTTTTTAATGTCAGTTGTTCCAACTATTAAATGATCATGCCAAGGAAGAATAAACAAAACTCTACCATCTTCTGTTTCAGGAATTAATATTGCATGCTCAGTTGGAAATTTTTTTCTATCAAACACAATATGAGTACCTTGAGCAACTGACACATACTTATGTAAATCATTCTGATTAGCAAGATCTATAGTTTTATCACTAAATGTCCCAGTAGCATTAATTATATGTTTAGCTGTAAATTCTTTCTCTTGAGCACTTAAACTATCGATAACTTTTACAGTATCTAACTTGCAATTATTCGAACTAAAAATTCTATCAACCTTATGGTAATTAAGTGCAACACCCCCCTTTGATTCAAAAGTTTTCATCAATGATATCAAAAGTCTCGTATCATCAAATTGACCATCATAATAAACCAAACTTTTAATAAGTTTTGAATCTTCAATATTTGGTAATGTTGCTAGAGTTTGCTTTTTATTTAAATTGTAGCTTTTTCCTATCTTGTATTTACCTGATAAAAATTCATACAGCTTCACACCAATAGTATATTTAATAGTTTCTAAATAACTACGTGTTGGAATAAGATACGATTGCTTATTTGTAATGTGCGGAGCATTATGTAAAAAAGAGAATCTTTCTTCAAGCCCTTCCTTAACTAAAGCGAAATCAAAATTCTCAAGATATCTCAAACCACCATGAATAAGCTTCGTAGATTTCGAAGAAGTTCCTTTACCAAAATCATAAGCCTCCAAAAGCAAGGTTTTATAACCTCTTGAAACGGCTTCAATAGCACAACCAAAACCAGTTGCTCCTCCTCCAATTATTATAATATCGTAATTATTATCTTGCATCATTTATCTACCCACGCCTTACTTCTTTCGACGGCTTTTTTCCAGCCTTTGTAATCATGTGCAACTGTGATCTCATCACGTTGTGGCTCAAATGTTCTCTCTGTATCTAAAATAGCTCTTAGCTCTTCTTTATTATTCCAGAACCCAACTGCCAAACCTGCCAAGAATACTGCGCCTAACCCTGTAATCTCATTAATTTTAGGCTTAGAAATTTTAGACTGTAAAATATCTGATTGAAACTGCATTAAAAAATTATTTTGTACAGCCCCGCCATCAACACGCAAGCCAGTTAAATCAAGCCCAGTATCGTCTTTCATACAGTCCAACACGTCCTTAGCTTGATATGCAATTGCTTCAAGAGCTGCTCTTATTATATGTTCACGCTTGGTGTCCCTAGTGATACCAACAATTGTGCCTCTAGCATACATATCCCAATATGGCGTACCAAGTCCTACAAATGCTGGTACAAGATATACCCCATTAGTTGAATCAATTTTAGTAGCATAATACTCACTATCCTCTGCAGAACGGACAAGCCCCAAACCATCACGTATCCACTGAATAACTGCACCTGCAATAAATACACTACCCTCTAAAGCATAAGTTGGCTTACCATCTTCAGCCCAAGCAATAGTTGTAAGAAGGCCCGCATCTGAAAAAACTGGTTTATCGCCAACATTCATAAGTGCAAAACACCCTGTACCATACGTATTTTTTGCCATACCTTTTTCAAAACAACAATGGCCAAATAATGCCGCATGCTGATCTCCTGCCACCCCAGCTATCGGTATTTCTGCACCTGCCAAAGTATGCCCATCTGTGACACCATATATCTCACTTGAATTTTTAACCTCAGGAAGCATCGATTCTGGTATATCAAAATATTCTAAAATCTTCTTATCCCACTCTAAAGTATTTATATTAAACAACATTGTCCGTGATGCATTGCTATAATCTGTAGCATGAACTTTACCTCTGGTTAAATTCCAAATTAGCCATGTATCTATAGTTCCCATAAGGAGCTTACCGGCATTAGCTTTCTCTCTAGCACCTTCAACATTATCTAGTAGCCACTTAACTTTTGTACCAGAAAAATACGCATCAACGACAAGGCCTGTATTTTCCTTAATATATTTAACTAGTTTAGTGTCTTTTTTTATACTGTCACAAATATCTGAAGTACGGCGACACTGCCAAACTATAGCATTATATATAGGATCTCCAGTTTCCTTATCCCACACAACTACAGTTTCACGTTGATTTGTGATACCTATTGCAGCAATTTGATCAGGCTTAATACGACCAAACTCCAATGCTTCACGCATTACTCCACTTTGAGTCCCCCAAATTTCCATTGCATCATGCTCAACCCAACCACTCTTAGGGTATATCTGTGTAAATTCCTTTTGGGCAATCTTTTTTATATTACCCTTTTTATCAAAAATAATCGCACGTGAACTAGTTGTACCTTGATCAATTGCTAAAACAAAATCTTTAGTCATAAAAAAACATCCTTTTATGATGAATTAAACAATAAATTATAAATTATTTTTCTCTTGAATAAAAAGAGAAAGCATTATTGATAAAAGCATTAATACTGGTAAAATCAATAACGCGTATTTAAATGCAGCAAGCTCCGCAAAACCATAACTTTCCAACAATGAGACCATAAAACCTACAAATGGCTGTAGTATAGCTCCACTTAGAGGTATAAATAAATTAACCATTGCAATACCAGTAGCAATATAAAGTGGACTAATATGAGTCCTTAGTATAGTGAAATTCAACACATGTACCGCTTGCATACCACCCCACAATACACATAAAAAACACATCAATATTGGATTAAGGTGCATATATACAATAGCGCTAACTATTAAAAAACCTAAAATTGAAGCTAGAGTAAGCAAATTTTTCTGCTTATTTAATATTGTTGCTATAAAGCCCCAAAGAGGACTAAAAATAGCAATACCTATAAATATCATTGAGGATGCTAGACCCGCAGATTGATCAGAGTAACCATCTAAACTTAAGAACCTATAGCTCCACAAATCAGCAAATAAAGCTGTAGTTCCATAAATTGTAAAACAGAAAAATCCATTTAGTAGGATTTGCTTAATCTTGAATACTATAGGTATATCTTTTACTTTAGTCTGTGTATCAGCTAAAACATCTGTATCTTTTTGATTATGTGGCTCACTAAAAGGTATAAAAAATAATACACATACAAATAAAATTACCGAAACAACAAAAATACCGGACATTATTGTTTGTATACTATAATTATTTGATAACATAACTAAAGGTAACCCTGTCAATGTACCTGCTCCATACATCAGCATCTGTGTAGCACCAGTAAATAATGGAAAAGTTCTCTTTGGTAACCATATAGCTATCGCCTTTAATGAACATAAAAATGCAAATCCACCACCAATGCCGGCTAGTACTCGATATATAATCAAATACTCTTGTGAAACTGCTCTTGTAGCTATCAATACTCCAATTGAAAATATAAAAGTACTAATTAACATTATTTTTTTAATACCAAACTTATCTACTAAAATACCTGCTGGTAACTGCGAAGCTACATAAGCCCAATAAAAAGCCGAGCTGAAAATACTAATTTGCTCAGAACTTAAATTATACGGAGCAGCAGCAAAATCATGGTATAGTGAGTTACCTGAAGCTCTAACAATAAACTCTAAAGCGTAAAAAAATGCACATACAAACCATATTATAAGAGCAGACTTAGTGACTTTTTGCATATCTAGGAAAAATAATCATATTATTTAATGTTACAAAATTATGCGATAAAAGCATTTATATGTAAATATAATAATTTATAAGTACTATAGCCAAAAGTCTATGGAGATGCATCATTTTATCCATATTTTCTTCAAAAGAATTAGCTAAATTTAAAAAAATAACGATAACTAGTTTAAGATTTACTAGGTCTCAAAAAAGAATAGATGGTAGGCTTATCAGGTACACAAAACAAAAAATATGCATAGTAGAAACTATAGATATTCAAAAAAACTAGCTACGAAATAAATAACAAAACGATTTAATAATATTTAAAGCAACTTTACACTACCATTTAAAATATAAAAATGTAGGAATTGAGTAATTTTTCAAAAAAACCATTGATTTTGACGTTACGTCATAGTTTAAAATATCTAATTGAAGGAGGATTAGAATGGCTAAAAAATGGTATATAAAAGAGTTTAGTAAATTAACAAATGTTTCAGTTAGGACATTACATCATTATGATTATATTAGTTTACTAATTCCTTCTGAAAGACTAGAAAATGGTTATCGTAAATACTCTGAGAAAGATTTATTAAAATTACAACAAATAGTAGCTCTAAAAAGTTTTGGCATTAAGCTTTCTCAAATTAAGAAAATAATGGATAAAAGCTTAAGTTTAGAAATACAGTTATGTCAACAAATTAGTTTTTTAGAAAAAAAAGTAAATTCATTGACTAATTTGATAAGCATATTACAACAAGCAACTAGTGAGTATGATCATAATAAATCAATTAATTGGAATAAAATTATTAAACTTATAAAGGTGTATGATATGAGTATAGAACTAGAAAATAAATGGATTAAAAAAGTTTTAAATGGTGATGATTTACAACAATATATAGAATTTGAAAATGAGCTAAAAGAGAATAAGCCACATACAAAAAAAGCCTTTGAAAAAAGATGGTCTGATATTTGTAATCAAATTAAAGAACACCTCCTAGACAACCCTAAGAGTGGTATTGGAATGGGAATTGGTGAAAAAGTTCATCATGCAATTCATAATTTGTATGGGAAAAAATATGCTGGACTTAAGGAAAAAATCTGGAAAAAAGGCTTTATGACAGGTGCAAATGATGGCGAACATTGCTTAAATAATGATATGGTTCAATGGCTAGATTCTGCTATGGACGCTTACTGGCAGAATAGAATTCGTAATATTTTAAAAAAAATAGGCTCCCAAAGTGGGGATATTATTATTGAAGAATTTAGTGCCGCAGTAAGTGAAATGTATGGTAATGAAACTAAACTCAAAAATAAATTCTTTCAAATTATTTTTAAACTAGATGAGGTTCCAGAAAAGTCTAAAGCATGGATTAGAAAACATCTAGACTCATTAATTTAAATCACATAATCAACATATCTAAAAGATCAATCATTTCAATACAAACTATGGATGATCCCCACCTAAAAATCCCATTCAAAACCTGTTTTTATAATTTTAGAATCACGATACTGTGCGCCATCAAAGCTTGTTAGTATATCAGTATTATTTGCCATTTCACCCGTAAGATTATATTGTCCTTCAACCAGCAGTCCAAAACTATTAGAAAAATTATACTTAGTTCCTGCACGCCCACTTGCAAAAGCTGCAATCCTAGAGCCAGAATCATAAGCCGAATTCATATTATTTAACTGATATGGACTTGCACCTAAAACTGCTCCACCGTATAACTCAAATTTATCATCCCATAATTTTTTTACTAATTTTGTCTCTTGCGTATAAAACTTGGTGTCTTTAATATCTCCATATGAACCTTGAGATATCAAACTAGTTGAACTCGTATACGCATCCAAAATTAAAGAATCTGTAATGTCAAAAGCTGAATCTGAAACACCTGCTAAAAAATCTGAAGCATTTTTTCTATCAATAACTTCATTTCCTCTTTCACCACCTGGACGATAAAAAAGATCATTATCAGCAATATAATATTTGCCTGTTTCTGAACTAAAAGAGTTATCTGAATAAACATACGAAAAACTTAGTAATATTATAAAAAAAGCTGAATTTCTAATCATAACACCTCCTAATTCATAGCCTATATTATCATAAAGTAACAAATATGGCAGATATTAGATAAAGTTAATTCGACATTTCTTCCACAAAGTTATACATTAACTAAGTAACAAAAAAACTTTTTTCTAATATGCATAAATTAAAACTCTCTTTAATTCTCTTCGTTGGAATCATTTTTTATTGCTATGAATTTTTCCTGAGAATACTAACTGGTGCATATCAGGAACAAATAGTTGACCACTTCCAGATTTCCACTCATATTGGGTTTTCTTTTTTAATTTCTAGCTATAATATAACTTATCTTTTAATGCAAATACCTGCTGGAATATTGCTAGATAGATTCGGAAGCAAAAAAGTCCTGATAGTTGCAATATTATTATGTGGTGCTGGCAACGTAGTGTTTGTGTTAGGTGGATATAATCTTGCTCTAATCGGCAGGTTAATCGTTGGCTTAGGGTCATCTTTCGCATTTATTGGAGTTTTGAAATTAACTCTTGAAAATTTTGACTCTAAATATTTTCCATTAATCACCAGTCTTGTTATTTCATTAGGCACTCTTGCAGCTGCATTTTCACAAAACATTAGTGTTATAATTTCTCACTATGTGACATCATGGGTAAATATTTTTATTTTTTCAGGAATAATCGCCTTACCTTTAGCGATACTTTTTCAGTTAGCCATACCCAAAGAAAAACACCAAGTATCATTAATGCCAAACTTAAATGAAATAGTTAAAAGTGGAAAACAGCTTATAAAAAACAAAGCTATCTGGAAAAATGCAATTTGGGCGGGATTACTCTATACACCCACAGTTATTCTCACCTCTCAATATGGCGTACTATACTTTAAGCAAACTTACGGACTTAACAATATCATTGCAACTACACTTATCACCTCAATTTTTTTTGGATGGGTTATTTTCTCGCCAATAATAACCACTCTTAGCAACCATATATCTGGAAAAAACATCATAACTTTATCAACAATAGGCATCTCTATAGTAAGTATATTAATTAGTTTAGGCTTATTTAAAAATAATAATCTAATCCTAACTTTTATGTTTGGCGCATTTTCAGCCTCTCAGGTGCTGGTATGGTATTATTTTAACAAAATATGTTCCAAAAACTTTGCAGCAGTAGGTATGGCTATTACAAACATGCTAATCACCTTAATTATAGAAATTGGACAACTAGGTGTTGGAATGTCTATAGATTTAGGAAATTTCTTCAATACTGAAGCAAAAACAAGCATAACAATAACTTTTATAATCGTCCTATTTTTAGCTCTTATCATTCAAAGAAGTATGGCCAAAAATATTAAATTTTAACAAGATTTGCAATATCTGCCAAAAGTATTTTTTGCCCAACATCCACGCCAAAATCAACAGTGTAAAACTCCTTATTCCCCTGGGCTTGAGCTTTAATAAATAGCCCTTTGCCAAAGACTTTATGGAAGACTTTATCTCCAGGTCTAAAATCATTATTTTTAGAATTATTTGATTTAAGAAAATCAAAAGGAGACATTCCAAATTTAGATTTCTGGTTTATCCTAGATCTTGTTGCTACTGTTGAAAGGCCTTTCTTTACTTCTTTAAGATGCTGAGAATCTATTTCATTCAAAAACCGTGATTTAACTTGAAAGCTACTACGACCAAATATATTACGTACTTGAGCATAACTTATAGTTAAAGCTTTCATAGCTCTAGTTATTGCTACATAAAATAATCTTCTTTCTTCAGCTAATTTTTCTTGAAGCTGTTTTGAAGAAGTACTATCAAAAGTTTCTTCTGCATTTATAACGGAACTAGGAGGGAAAACCCCCTCTTCTGCAGCTACTATAAAAACGTATTTAAATTCTAAACCTTTTGAAGCATGGATAGTCATTAACTGCACACTATCAACAGCCTCATCAGCCTGCATATCTCCTGCTTCTAAAACTGCAAAAGATAAAAAATCCTGTAAAATATCAACATTATCATCAAGAAGCTCTGTCTGTGGCTCAAAATCTTTAGCTGCACTGATTAACTCTTTTAGGTTATCAATTTTTTGACGATCTTTTTCAGTATTTTTTTCTTCATATGAAGATAATAAACCACTCTGATTAATCACAAACTCCAAAAGCTTGTCCAAACTCAATTCCGAAGCCTGTTGAGATATATTATTAACTAATTCAATAAATTTTAAAAGAAGTCCCATTGTTCTTTTGGTTACGAGCTCTCTTTGAACAACTTCAATTATAGCCTGGTAATATGATACTGAATTTATATGCGCAAAATTACGTATAATATCTAATGTTTTATTGCCAATACCTCTTGTTGGTGTATTTATAATTCTCTCAAATGCAAGATTATCATTATTTGTAACTGCTAACCTTAGATATGCTAAAGCATCTTTAATCTCCGCTCTATCAAAAAATTTAAATCCTCCATATATCCTATAAGGGATACCTGCATAAATACAACTCTCCTCTAATACACGCGACAAATAGTTAGATCTATATAAAATTGCAATGTCATTAAAGCTAATTCCTTCTGAATGTAGCTTACGAATTTTTTCGATAATATATTTTGCTTCATCACGCTCATTTACAGCACAATAGGCCTCTACCTTATCTCCTTCTTCAGCTGCAGACCATAGTTCTTTTGACATTCTATTATTATTTTTTTTTATAACAGAATTCGCTGCATTTAGAATATTTTTTGTTGAACGATAGTTTTGCTCTAATTTTATAACTTCAACATCACTTAAATCTTTAACATAATTATGAATATTATCAACTACTGCGCCACGCCAACCATATATCGATTGATCATCATCACCAACAACCATCATACAGTTTTTCTCTGTAACTAAAAGCTTAAGCCATAAATATTGAACATGGTTTGTATCTTGAAATTCATCAACCAGAATATACTTAAATAAGTCCTGATAATACTCTCTAAGCTGCTTATTTAACAAAAACAACTCATATAAATATAAAAGTAAATCTGCAAAATCTAGGGCATTATCTAACTGTAATCTTTTCTCATAAGCTGTATAAATATAACTATAATTCATATCATACTGCTTAGCTAACTTACTACTTCGTATAGCTTTATCTTTTTGTTTATTTATAAAGCTCTGTAGCAACTTAGGTGGATACTTTTTATCATCAAGATCTAAACTCTTAATAACTTTCTTGATTAACTGAGCCTGCTCATCCTGATCTAAAATCCTAAAATTCTTATCAAGGTCTAGTTCATGAGCATGTTTACGTAGCAATCTATGCGCTAAACCGTGAAATGTCCCAAGCCACATCCCAAAAGTTGACATACCTAACATAGATCCAACACGATGATGGATTTCTTTAGCTGCCTTATTTGTAAATGTAACTGCTAGTATATTATCAACTGCAACACCTTTATCAAGACATAAATAAGCTATGCGTGATGTCAGGACTTTTGTCTTACCACTGCCTGCACCAGCTAAAATCAAAGAATTACGGTCTTCAAGAACAACAGCTTGTTGCTGCTGAACATTTAAACCAGATAAATAATCATTTAAAGACATTTAATCAATACTAAGTAATATAAACTTATAGTATTTTAACAGATAAAACTAACCTTGTCACAATAGCAAAGTTATTAGAAATAATATATTTAGACTTCTTGGCCTTTATTTAAATACTCTTCAAACGGATTATGTAAATCCTGGTTCATCGAGACATGAGTACTTTCAATTATTCTATTAAGCCATCCACGTGATAGCCACATAATAGCAGCAACAATTGCAACAAAGATACCTAACATCCAAAATACATGTCCATAGACTGCTATACTTTCAAGTTTGGTAAATTTTTCACCTGCAGCAGGTGCTGTTAAAGCACCAACCACACCACCAATAGGTCCTGCTACCATACTTGACAACAACCACATTCCTGATGCAAAACCACTCATTTTACGAGGAAATAATTCAACAACCATAGCCAATCCTAATGCAGAAATCAAAAGTTCACCTGTAGACTGGAAGAAATAGCTAGCAACCATCCACCAACCGGAAACTATACCTGTAGTAGTAGTAAATTGAGGTAGATATAATATTAAAAAAGCTAAAGCACAGAGTGTCATACCAATACAAAATTTAGTAACGTGCGTGCCTGGAAATTTACGATACAACACAGATAATGCCGGTGACACTGTAACAATAACTAAAGGATTAAGTACCTGCCATTGCTCTGGTTGCAACGTCATTCCAAGAAAATGCGTATCTACATTATTCACTGCAAAAAAGTTTAGTGAAGTTGGCATTTGCTGATATAAAACAAAGAAAATCACCCCTTGAATTATAAGTATTAAGGCTACAAACATTCTTTTTTGTTCATGAGCTTCTTGCTGGAAAAGTTTAGTAAAAAAATAAATCACCGTAACAACAGTAATAACCCCAACAATAATTCGACATACTTCTGTATAGTTAATCCGATAGTTATTTGACAATAATGTTATAATATTTAGAAAAAATGTCATCATATAGCCAAGATTTCAGAGATATCGTAATAACTAAATATAAAGAAGGCCTAACAGACAAAGAGCTAAGTAATTTTTTTAATATAGATATCCGTACTACTAGATCTTGGATAAACTTATACGAGACAACTGGTGATTATAAATCTAAGCAAGGCTTGGGTTGCGGTAGAGTAGCAACCTTTACAGATAAGGAAGCGATAGAAAGCTACTTAAGAACATATCCAGATGCAATGGCTTTAGATATTAGAGAAGCATTAGCTCCTGAAATACCTAGAAGCACATTTTATGATTGTCTTACCAGACTTGGTTTTAGTTTTAAAAAAAGACACCTAAATATAGTTAATCTGATAATATTGTGCTAAAGACGTGAGTAATAGCATCAGATAAATTATCAAAAGAATTATTTACTTTTCTTAAAATTCTTTTAAAATTGGCCCAAATTTTTTCTATAGGATTTAAATCAGGAGAATAAGCAGGAAGGTATAGTATCTGTATATCCAGTATACTCTAGCGGTGCTATAATCTTCTTTTCTAAATAGTTATAACCAGCAACTATACTTTTTCTCTGAGTTTGATAAGCAATAACTTCACCATAGCTAGGTTTACCAACAAGAGACCATCCTCTTAGTACAGACTGTTTATTATCCATACCCATTTCATCTAAATATACAAGTTTGTTAGGTTCAATAGTCTCAACAACCTCTATAAAACTTTGCCTATCTTGTTCTTTTCTTTGCTTATATTTAGGTGTCTTTTTTTAAAACTAAAACCAAGTCTGGTAAGACAATCATAAAATGTGCTTCTAGGTATTTCAGGAGCTAATGCTTCTCTAATATCTAAAGCCATTGCATCTGGATATGTTCTTAAGTAGCTTTCTATCGCTTCCTTATCTGTAAAGGTTGCTACTCTACCGCAACCCAAGCCTTGCTTAGATTTATAATCACCAGTTGTCTCGTATAAGTTTATCCAAGATCTAGTAGTACGGATATCTATATTAAAAAAATTACTTAGCTCTTTGTCTGTTAGGCCTTCTTTATATTTGGTTATTACGATATCTCTGAAATCTTGGCTATATGATGACATTTTTTCTAAATATTATAACATTATTGTCAAATAACTATCGGATTAACTATATAAGCAAAGAAAAGAACAAGATAGGCAAAGTTTTATAGAGGTTGTTGAGACTATTGAACCTAACAAACTTGTATATTTAGATGAAATGGGTATGGATAATAAACAGTCTGTACTAAGAGGATGGTCTCTTGTTGGTAAACCTAGCTATGGTGAAGTTATTGCTTATCAAACTCAGAGAAAAAGTATAGTTGCTGGTTATAACTATTTAGAAAAGAAGATTATAGCACCGCTAGAGTATACTGGATATACAGATACTCAAATTTTTAATCAGTGGTTTGAAGAGCATTTATATCCTGAGTTAATTCCAAAGACTACTGTTGTTATGGATAATGCTAGTTTTCATAAGTCTCCTAAATTGGCTAAAATAGCAGAGAAGTTTGATATACAGATACTATACCTTCCTGCTTATTCTCCTGATTTAAATCCTATAGAAAAAATTTGGGCCAATTTTAAAAGAATTTTAAGAAAAGTAAATAATTCTTTTGATAATTTATCTGATGCTATTACTCACGTCTTTAGCACAATATTATCAGATTAACTATAACTTTATAGTGCATACTGGAAAAAAGCCCTTACAATTATTACTAAAATTGATATTAACTTTCCCTATACTTAAACAATATAGTAAACTGATTATTGTTCTTAAAAATAATAAAAAATTCTTAATATTATGGAAATAAACTATTTTGACTTAGTACAAAAAGAAGATCTCTCAAACCACAAGCTTTTTATTGTAACTGGTGATGAACCTCTACAAAAGCATAATATTATTGAAAAAATAACAAATAACTTCAAAACTAAAAACTATGAAATAATCCAACACGATCTAACTGAGCAAAACATAGACGTTTTATATAATGAAATAGATAGCTTAAGCTTATTCACTATGGATAAATTAATCCAATTTAACTTTGAAAAACCACCTCAAAAAAAGCTCCAGCAAGCTCTATTAGAAAAACCTCTTGGTGAGGATGAAAACATATACCTGCTTATTTTTAACGGCATGAAAAAACAAAATATTTCTACCAAATGGTTTCAAAAACTTGAAAATAAGGCTATACATATTCGTATTTTCCAACCAAATCTCAATAATGCTATCAATATAATAAACCACGAAACTAGAGAAATAGGTTTAAATTTAACAAAAGAAGCCTCTCAACTTTTAGCACAAAAAACTGAAGGGAATTTAATAGCTGCAAAACAAATTCTAAAGCTACTATCTCGGCAAAATGATCAAAGCTTTGATGAAAACTCAATTCGCCCATATTTACATGAACACTCTAACTTTGATATATTTGATCTTTCTGAGGCTATCTTATTTCAACAAAAGGCTAAAGCATTAAAAATATTAAATAGTATTCTAAATGAGAATGATAAGCCCCCTTTAGTCTTATGGGCTTTAAAAAGAGAATTAAGAATACTTTCTCAATTAAGAAACACTCAACCAACTTATCATCAAAAAATATTTAAAGACAATAATATTTGGCCATCTAAACAAAAATTCTACTCCAGCTTAGCAAATAAAATCAGCGCAGCTAAAATTTCCAATAACTTAAGTAAATGTCTTGAAACTGACTTATATATCAAGGGTGCAAAAAAAGGAAATATTAAACTTAATCTTAACGAAATAGTTTTTAACATATTAAATTAATATTCAAACACTTAATAATCACTTATTTTAACCATCTAAAATATTTACTTTTTATTCTTAATTGATATCATTATACTGCAACTACAACCAAGGAAGAGATTTAATATATGAAGATAGTAACAGCAGAATATATCTGGATTGATGGAACAGATCCTGTACCTGAATTAAGATCAAAGACAAGAGTATTACCTTATAAAGAAGCAATCTCTCTAGAAGATTTTCCGGAGTGGAATTTTGATGGTTCTTCTACAAATCAGGCTACTGGAGATAATTCAGACTGCATAATTAAACCTGTCAACTTCATAATTGATCCATTAAGAAACTGTGGTTACATCGTATTATGTGAAGTTTTTAACCCTGATGGTAAGACTCCACACAAAACAAACAATAGAGCAAAACTAAGAGCAATACTTGAAAGTTCAAGTGACCACCAGATGTGGGCAGGATTTGAACAGGAATATACAATGTTCCAAGATAATCGCCCATTAGGTTGGCCAACAACTGGCTTCCCTGGTCCTCAAGGTCCATATTACTGCAGTGCAGGAGCAAAAAAAGCCTTTGGTCGTGACTTAGTAGAAGATCATATGCGAGCTTGCCTTGAAGCTGGAATTTTATTTTATGGAATCAATGCTGAAGTAATGCCAGGCCAATGGGAATTCCAAATTGGTCCTAGAGGTGTAGATAATGAAGATGCCGGCATATTAAACATATCTGACCATGTTCACTTAGCAAGATGGCTGTTAGAAAGGTTAGGTGAAGAGTATGATATAGTTATTTCATTTGATAATAAACCAATAAAAGGTAACTGGAATGGTGCTGGAATGCACACAAATTTCTCTACTAAGGGTACTAGAGATGCTTCAACTGGTAAAGCTGAAATACAAAGAATTATCAAAAACCTTGAAAAAAGCCATAAGCAAAATATATCTGACTATGGTCATGGCCTACACGAAAGATTAACTGGTGATTATGAAACTAGCGATATTGATACTTTCACTGTCGGTGAAGCAGATAGAGGCTGCTCTATTAGAATCCCTAGACCTGTTGTACTGAAAGGATATGGATACTTCGAAGATAGAAGACCAGGAGCAAACTCTGATCCATATTTAGTAGCAATCACACTAGCTAAAGCAACAATTGGCTAAAACCCTAACCACCAAAATTCAAGCTATATTAAATCTCCTTCTTTTTCTGTAAAATATACTAAATACTTGCTTAGAAATATCACAAAACATGAAAATAAAAATGATAAAAAGCTATTCAATCGGTGAAGATCACTATAAAAATATCTTTAATGCTATTTGTGATAAAAATGGTTTTATGACTAAAACGGATATTATTAACATCTTAAATGAATCTGGAATATCTTCTGATGATCCTCGCATTACTAAATTAATGATAAAACTTAATAAGCTATCACGAATTGATAAAATAAACTTTGAGACATTTCAAGAAATCACTCCCGAAAGCATTGGTCTTATCGAAAAATCCATTAATAAAGGATTTATAATTCCAGATTTTAAAGAATTTAAAAAAGAAATTGAAGAAATCTATAACGAAACAAAAAAAAATGTATACGGTGAAAATGCCAATTATATCCCCCAACTAGCAAGAGTTAACTCCGAACTTTTTGCTGTTGCCTTTTGTAGTGTTGATGGTCAAATGATTACCTTAGGTGACTATCTAGAACCATACTGTGTCCAATCAACAGCAAAAGTTATAACATACTCTATAGCAACCGAGCTAAATGGTGAAAATAAAGTTCATAGTCATGTTGGACGAGAACCCAGCGGTATCACTTTTAATGCTATTGCTCTAAACAAATATGATTTACCTCACAACCCGATGATTAATTCTGGAGCTATTATGACATGCTCACTAATCAAACCGGAATGGAATCTTGCTGATAGATTTGAGTATATTACCCAAGTTTGGAAAGATCTTGCTGGTGGAGATAGTATTGGTTTTGATAATGCCGTTTATCACTCTGAAAAAGAAACTGCCAATAGAAATTATGCACTTGCTCATTTCATGCAAGAGGTAGGAGCTTTTCCTACAGGGACAGATATACACACATCTTTAGATTTTTATTTCCAAACTTGCTCTATCCAAATTAATGCAAAAAAAATGTCGAAAATAATGTCTTCACTTGCAAATGGAGGCATTTGCCCACTAACCAACAAAACAATATTTTCCCCAACCACTATTAGAAATAGCCTCTCAATGATGTACTCTTGCGGTATGTATGATTTCTCAGGCGAGTATGCTTTTTCAGTTGGTTTACCAGCAAAATCTGGTGTATCTGGATCACTAGTCATTGCAATTCCTAATGTTGGTGGCTTTGCTATATTTTCACCTAAACTAGACTCTAACCATAACTCTGTCAAGGGTGTAGAGTTCAGTAAAAGACTAGTTGAGAAGTTCAGCTTTCATAACTATGATCATGTAACACGTAGTGATAAATTAAATCCTCTTGAGAATAAAACGCTAGTTGATTCAAATTTAACTTTTGAGCTAATTTGGGCTGCTAGCACAGGGGATATCTCCGAAGTAAAAAGAACTATAGCTTTAGGAGTAGATATAAATAAAGGAGATTATGATAAAAGAACAGCTCTTCATCTAGCTGCTGCAGAGGGCCATGAAGATGTAGTAAAATACCTAATTCGTAAAAATGCAAATATTAACCCTAAAGATCGATGGGATAGAAAACCAATAGATGATGCCCGAGCAAATAACAATACTTGCATTGTCGAGCTGCTTGATAGAGTAACTGGATAAATACAATATTAAAGTTTTTTTAAAAAATCCCTCTTGGATTAAGACTTTTTGCAATAATATTATAAAATTCAGATACTTTTTCATCAGACTCAAGATAAATATTAAGTCCATTACTTACTACAGCATCATATTGATTTTTAATATCTATTTTAAACATATCTGCAATAATATACTCAATATTTGTCAACCTTGATAGCTCAGTCTGATCTATACATCTAGAATCAAGATCATAAGCATCAATTCTAAAATTCTTAGCTAACTAAAATCAAGTCTTTAGTAAACTCTGGTAGTAGGCTAGCTGGTGCAGACATCACATAAGAATTATCTTTTAAGTCAGTAACATTTTTTTTGAAAACCAAAGATCTAAACTGAGTAGCTACAAATGCTAGCGGCTTAGTAATAATCTTATACCCAAAATCATTAAAATAATTAGCTTTATTTTGTACTAAAAACCTCCCAAATGGACATCCTTCTAGCTCAACTAAAAGCTTACTCAAATGCTTATCGATTTTATTTTAGCAACAGCCTTATCATAGCTAGAAAATATGCCATGACTGACAATATCCTTTGACATAATTTTCCTTTTATTTCCTACGCCCTAAATCCTGATCTTCTTTCGAACCTTGAATAATCCTAGTACGCTCATCACATAAAATTAGCTTACCATCAGCAAACTCAAAAAAAGCATGCACTTCAGCAATAAGAGACTGATTATTGGCAATCTTAGTTGTATAGACCCTATGTAATGATGCGACCACATTTCCTTCTTCAGCCAAAAAAATATATTCAAAACGTACATCTTTAACCACTTGACGCTGTTTGTTTATATGTTGAATAAACTCATCATAATTAAGTTTATGGCCATCGACAGTCTACTTATAATCACGGCTAACAATTTTTTCGATGTATTGTTGAGAGTCAATCTCTGGATTATATACATTTTCAAAAATTGAACTTAAGATATCTTTTAACATTTTTTATTACTCAGGTTTCATATGTGGAAATAAAATCACATCTCTAATTGATTGTGAATTTGTTAAGTACATCACTAATCTATCGATGCCAATGCCTTGACCAGCTGTTGGTGGCATACCATACTCTAACGCCCTAATATAATCTTTGTCATAAGGCATAGCCTCATCATCTCCCGATGCAGCTGCTTCAACTTGTTTTCTGAACCTGTTAGCTTGATCTTCTGCATCATTTAACTCAGAGAAACCATTTGCAATCTCACGAGCACCGATAAAGAACTCAAATCTATCCGTAAACTCTGGATTACCATCTTGACGACGAGCTAATGGTGACACTACTGCAGGATAATCTGTAATAAATGTTGGCTGAATAAGCTTATCTTCAGCTGTTTCTTCAAATATTTCATTGATAAGATGTCCAAGCTCATAAAATGGCTCAACTTTTATTTTTAAATTTTCAGCAATAGCCTTAGCTTTTTCAAAATCAGCCAAATCATCTTTTAAGATACTCTCATTATGCTTAACAATAGCATCCACCATTGATATACGCTCATACTTACCACCAAAATTGATTTTATACTCACCATACTCAAGCTCTTGTGAACCTGTAACATCCATTACAAGTCTAGATAGCATATCTTCTGTTAGATCCATCAAATCATTATAATCAGCATAAGCCATATAAAACTCAAGCATTGTAAATTCAGGATTATGACGAGATGAGACTCCTTCATTCCTAAAATTACGATTTATCTCATAAACTCGTTCAAAACCTCCTACAACAAGCCTTTTCAAATAAAGCTCTGGAGCAATACGTAGGTATAATGGCATATCTAGTGCATTATGATGAGTTGTGAATGGTTTAGCTGCAGCACCACCTTGCAAAACATGCATCATTGGAGTCTCTACTTCCATAAAATCGATATTATCAAAATAATTACGAATAAAACTAACTACTTTTGAACGCACTTTAAAAACTTCACGTGCTTTTTCATTTGTGATTAAATCAACATATCGTTGGCGATATCTAGTTTCTTGATCTGACAAACCATGGTATTTATCTGGCAATGGACGAATAGATTTTGTCAAAATCTCAAAATGGTTAGCCTCTACTGATAGTTCTCCTGTATTTGTTTTAAACATAGTTCCTGAAACGCCTACGATATCTCCCAAATCACAAAGATTTTTAAAAGTATTATACTGTCCTTCTGGAAGATCGCTCTTTTTTAGATAAACCTGGACGCGACCTGAATAATCTTGGAGCGTAATAAATGATGCTTTACCCATCACACGACGTAAAACTACTCTACCGGTAACATTATATTGATTTTTTTCATTTAAGTTTTCTAAATCTTGCTTTGTATATTCTGCATACTTATTCTGCAAATCTGTAGCTATAGTATTTCTTCTAAAACTATTTGGGTGACTAATACCATTATTTTGCTCTGCTAGAGTTTGTAATTTTTCTTTACGTAAAGTCATTTGAGAGCTTTCTTGCATATCTGTTATATGCTTTTTCACAAACATTCTGATTTTTTCTTTTGCAATATCATCTATTTCTTGAATATGCTCAAGTGAATTACTAACCTGCTCTCTAATTTTACCTCTAACAGCATCCTTAAGAGTAATCTCATTAGTATCCAAATATTCTTTTATTGATGTTTTTATTAAATCTTTTAATTTACTACTCATTTTTTTTAAAACCTTCTATTTACCATCCATGCAGTAAGATATAACTATATCTATTAAGTTAAAATTATAACCCACTCTTCAAGCTTGCTTCTATAAATTTATCTAAATCACCATCCAATACTGCTTGAGTATTAGTATTTTCTACACCCGTCCGCAAATCCTTAATGCGCGACTGATCTAAAACATAAGAACGAATCTGACTACCCCAACCAATATCTGCTTTTGTATCTTCAAGAGCACTTTTATCAGCACTTCGCTTTTGTAATTCCATTTCATAGAGTCTTGACTTAAGTTGCTTCATTGCACTATCTCTATTTTTATGCTGTGATCTATCACTTTGACTCTGGACAACAATACTTGTTGGTACATGCGTTATTCTAACAGCAGAATCAGTTTTATTAACATGCTGTCCACCAGCACCAGAAGCCCTATAAGTATCTACTCTAAGATCTGCAGGATTGATTTCTATATCAATATTATCATCTACCTCAGGAGAGATAAATGCCGATGCAAATGAGGTATGACGCTTACTATTTGAATCAAAGGGAGATTTTCTAACTAGTCTATGGATACCTGTCTCAGTGCGTAACCATCCATAAGCATATTCGCCTTCAATTTTTAGAGTACAACCTTTTATTCCTGCAACATCACCATCTGAAATATTATCAACCATCACTTTAAAACCATGACTATCAGCCCAGCGCATATACATCCGCATTAACATTTCAGCCCAATCCTGCGCTTCGGTGCCACCAGATCCTGCCTGAATATCAAGAAATGCATTACTTATATCCATTTCACCAGAGAACATCCTACGAAACTCTAGCTTCTCAATCTCTAAGGTTATATCCTGAATATCACTAATAATTTCTTGCTTTAAATGCTCATCTTCTTCCGCATACTCAAACAGTTCTGAAAGTGTCTCTAAAGTCTCACTTATATGCTCACAACCATTTACAACATTTTCCAACTCAGTTTTTTGCTTACCAAGATTTTGAGCATACTCAGGATTATCCCAAATAGAGCCATCTTCTAGCTCCATCAAAACTTCAATTAACTTTTCTTTTTTAACATCATAGTCAAAGATACTCCCGTAGAGATTCAATACGGGCCGTTAGTTCTTTTAACAAAACCTTATAGTTTATAGATTCCATTTTTAGATTTTTATTAGTATAAATTTTGTGTATAGATTTTATATTTTTACAGCTTACAATACAAATTCTTTTGAATGACATTATATTATTTATATATACCTACTAAATAAAAGCCAGCTAATTACGCTATTCAAAAATAAACCACACATATTCCATGAAATATTTTAAGCTTCAAATATATAATCAACAAATAACACCTTATCCTTTTTGCATAACTCTGCTATTATTTAACATAGGATTTTTAATAAAATATTTATAAATGTCATATCAAGCATTAGCAAGAAAATATAGACCTCAATCATTCTCAGAAGTTGCTGGCCAACAACATGCTCTTAAAAGTTTAATACATGCTTTAGAAACGCAAAAAGTCCATCATGCTTATTTGTTTACAGGGACTCGTGGAGTAGGTAAGACCACCCTAGGTAGGTTACTTGCAAAGTGTCTAAACTGTAAAACAGGTATAACAGCTGATCCTTGTAATAAATGTGAAAATTGTACAGCAATTAATAATAATAGTTTTATAGATCTTATAGAAATTGATGCTGCATCTCGCACTGGTGTTGAAGAAACAAAAGAAATTCTTGATAACGTCCAATATATGCCTTCACAGGGTCGCTATAAAGTATATTTAATAGATGAAGTACACATGCTTTCTAAACAAAGTTTCAACGCTTTACTAAAAACTTTAGAAGAACCTCCTGAGTATGTAAAGTTTATACTAGCAACAACCGATTATCATAAAATACCAGTCACTATACTTTCCAGGTGCATTCAACTTCATCTTAAGCATATTTCCCAAGTAGACATTAAAGCTCAACTTAAAGATGTTCTATCGCATGAAAACATCAATTTTGATGAACAGTCTTTAGAATACATCGCTTATCATGCTAAAGGCAGCCTCAGAGATGCACTTAGTTTACTTGATCAAGCCATTAGTTTCTGTAGTGGTGAACTTATACAAACCCAAATCAAACAAATGCTTGGTATCATCGATAGCGAAGAAGTTTATAATATCATCAATGCTGTCATTGATAATGATCCTAACGCAATACTACCTGCAGTTAAAAACCTTACATTATCAGAAAACAACGCTACTGCCGTACTAGATAGAATTGCAGAGATTTGGTTTGCATGCTGTATTTACAGCTTCACACAATCACTAGATGCTATTAATGATATCGACATTGATCTTATTAAGAAGATCTTAGCAAAAATATCAGTTGAACAAGCCCATTTTCTTTACCAGCTAACGATTTCGGCTAAAAAAGATATTGCTTTAGCACCAAATTTTGAAACAGGTGTGACTATGTCTATCCTTAGACTAATAGCTTTTCAAAAAAAAAACTTAGCTGAAAGTAAAACAAAACCTACTGCACCTAGCTTATCTCAGACTACTAAAAATGATATATCCCAACTTAAGCAAACTTTCATTACGCCTGACAAAAAACAAGCTTCTTCTGTATCTAAAGCTATTAACATACCCAAAGCTAAAGAAGAGGTTATTGATCAGCTAGGATTAAAAGAAAAATCTTTAGATAAGAAATGGTTTAATGTATTAAGTAGAATAAAACTTAAAGGTTTCACAAAAACTCTTGCTTTTAACAGCCACCTTCTAAAAGATAATGGAGATAATTTTGTATTACAATTAAATGATGATGCTAAAAAAATTCTTGATCTTGACCCTCAAAGCATAGCCAAGCTACAAGCAAATATAGGACAGCATTTAAATAATACTGGCTTCACATTAGTCATAAAGAATCTGCCTATCAATGCTGCTTCTACTAACCAAAAATCTCCAGCTGAAATAAAGCGTGAGAATGCAGTAAATAAAATATTTGAAGATGAAAATGTACAATTAATTAAGGAAAACTTAGGGATAGATATTAAAGACGAAAACATCTATCTAACAGACTAATCTGATTTATAAACTAAATATATTCCCATGCTTTTTTATCAGCAAAAATAGCATGTAAAAGCTTATTATTAAGAGTGTGACCAGACTTAAAACAGTTGAAATGTCCTAGAATATAGCCACCAACATAGAAATCTCCTATCGCATCTAAAAGTTTATGTCGTACAAACTCATCATCATAGCGTAAACCACCTTCATTAAGGACGCCCTCATTTGAAATACCAACCGCATTATCAAGAGAAGCACCTTTTGCTAAATTATTTTGATGTAGATATGCTAACTGCTCATAAAAACCAAAAGTACGCGCTTTTGATATCATCTTAATATATTCATCAAGATCATATTCAAATAAAATATGATCATTTGTAGCTGCTATTACTGGGTGATTCCACTCAATCTTGAACTCATACTTAAGCACATCACTTGGCAAAACTTCAGCAAACTTATCTTCATACGCTACTCTTACTGGTTTTAGAATCCTTATGCCTTTCCTAACAGAATTTTGTTCAGAAACACCAACTTCTGTTAAAAGCTGCGTAAACTCATAAGAACTGCCATCCATTACTGGAAGCTCTGGAGAATTAACTTCAATAAGCACATTATCTACTTCAAACATAGCAAAAGCAGACATTAAATGCTCAATTGTTGATACTGCCAAATTCTGGTCCCCATCTTTTGTCAAAAGAGTACACATAACAGCCTCCTTGATATTAGATGGGTTAACTTTAATATCCACTGAAGGGTTTAAATCTGCTCGACGGAAAACTATTCCAGTATTTATATCAGCAGGCTTAACAGTCATTGAAACATCTATACCAGAATGTAAACCAACCCCTGTTACAGAAAAATTTCTTGAAATAGTTTTTTGATTCATAATTTATCTCTTTACTCTTTATCTTAATATTGTAAATAAATCTTAGAATATATAATCTTCAATATTTCCCAAAGAATTTTTAATTCTGTAAACTTCTCTGGTCTTCAATTAATGAAGACACATATTACATACAGAATAACTTTAGACTTACTATCTTCTTCTTAAGAAGCTTGGAATATCTGATTTATTAGTTGAGTCAGAATCAGTTTTTGATCCATTATTTGAATTTGTTACAACTTCTGTCTCTTTTCTTAAGAATGGAGTAGATGGTTTATTTGAATAACCAACTGAACTTTGTTGCTGACTTGAGGATGTCTTTTCAACACCAAAGCCTTTTTTCATAGCAACTTTTTCAATACCTGTTACAACTACTGTTACTTTCATTGAGTCAGACACGTCTGGATCAATAACAGTACCAGCTATAACGATAGCTTCATCGGAAATAAATGATCGAATTACCTCACCAACCTCTTCAAACTCACCAATAGACATATCCATACCAGCCGTAATATTTACAATCACACCTCTAGCACCATCTAGGTTAATATCCTCTAATAGTGGGCTTGATATAGCTGCCTCTGCTGCCTCTCTTGCTCTATTTTCACCAGTAGCCTCGCCCATACCCATCATAGCTAAACCCATATCAGTCATTACAGCCCTTACATCAGCAAAGTCGACGTTAATAAGGCCAGGCTTAGTAATAAGCTCTGAAACACCCTTTACAGCATTGCCTAGCACATCATTTGCAGCATTAAATGCATCTAAAAGAGATGCACCTTTACCAAGTACGCTTAAAAGCTTCTCATTAGGTACTGTAATAATAGAATCAACATGTTGGGTAAGCTCATCGATACCATATTCAGCAGCTTTCATTCTTCTTGGACCTTCAAAAGGGAAAGGTTTAGTAACTACAGCTACTGTAAGAATACCCATTTCTTTTGCTACCTCAGCAACTACAGGTGCTCCACCAGTACCTGTTCCACCACCCATACCAGCAGTGATAAAAACCATATCAGCACCTTCTAAAAGTTGCTCAATTTTAGCTCTATCCTCAGTGGCTGCTCTTTTACCAACTTCTGGATTTGCACCAGCACCTAAGCCCTTAGTGAGATTTGTACCTATTTGTAATACATTTTGAACTTTTGATTTTGATAATGCTTGGCCATCTGTATTTAGTGCAAAAAATTCCACATCCGTAACTTCTTCACACATATGCTGGACGGCATTACCGCCACCACCACCAACACCAACCACTTTGATTATGGCACTTGAAACCATTGAGTCATTAAAATCAAACATACAATACTCCTTTACTTTAGATTTACCTTTAAACTTCTTACTTTAAAAATTATTCGAAAACCATCCTTTGACAGATTTCATTATCTTTTTCTTTGGTTTTCCTGCTTCATCATCTATTTCTAGCATATCTTCATCCAATCCTTGCTCCAGATTTGGATCACTATTTTCTGACGCATATTTTAGTAGACCAACGACCGTTGCATATGAAGGATTATGTACAACTTCATTAGCTCCAGAAACATCTATTGGACCACCTACCCTTACAGGTAATTTAAACATATCTTCGGCAAGTCTAGCAAGGCCTTTTAATTTAGCTCCTCCACCAGTAAAGACTATCCCAGATGATATAATATCCAAAAGATGATTCTGATCCAATTCTCTATATAAAGATTCAAAAATCTCTTCAACTCTTGCCTCTATAACCAATGACAAATCCTGTAAAGATATTCTTTTTTTTGCATTCCCTAAAGAATTTGGTATATCTATCTTTTCATCAGGGTTTTTAAGATATTTACTTGCCGCATAACCATACTGCAACTTAAGGCTTTCTGCAGCTTCTACAGGCAATCTAAAAACCTTAGAAATATCAGAAGATATACTGCTTCCTCCCGTGATAATGCTTGAGGTATAACAAATCCCACCATCTGAGAATACTGAAAAACTAGTTGAATCAGCACCAAGATTCACAAGGCAAACACCCATTTCTCTTTCATTATCAGTAATAGTTGCACTACTTGCAGCTAAATGCTCAACTACCAAATTATTTATTTTATAGCCACAATTTGAAACACATTTACGAACATTCTGTAATAATCGTGAAGACGCCACTATTATATGAACATTTGACTCTAACCTAACAGCGAACATACCAATTGGTTCAGTAACACCTGGCTGGCCATCAACAACATAATCTCTTTGTAAAACGTGTAACATTTCAGTATCAGCTGACATTGGGATTGCTTTTGCAGTTTTAATAGCCATAGCAAGATCTTCGATACTTACTTCACCTTCTTCAACAGCAGCTAATCCATAAGAGTTGAAGCCACTAATACTTGGTGCGCTAATACCAAGAGTAACTTCTTTAATCTCAACTCCAGCTATACTTTTAGCCTCATCTAAGGCGGAATTTAAAGTCTCCATAGCCATTTCTAGATTAATTACTGAGCCTTGTTTAATGCCTTTTGATTTTTTCTGACTAACACCTAATATCTTTATACTCTTGTTTTCAGCAAGCTGACCGATTGCTACAGTTACTCTATGAGAACCTAAATCAACCGCGCAAAAATTATTATTCCCAAAACCCATTTATTTTTAGCCCCAATCTAAAGACAGATATTTTTCTACTAATATATACTTATGTTACATTATAAGCTTATTGTCATAGAAAACCAATAAAATAAATACTTTTCTACTTATACTTCACCGCAAAACCATCGCCATAACGCATATCAAAATACTGCACAGATTTATATGCCCTAACCATTTGATAAGATTTGAAAAACAGCTCAAGGCGCTGCTGTAATTTAGTTGAACCAAGAATCACTTTACTATCATTATCAAATAACAAACTAAACTGATTTCCTTGATAAAAAATCTTAATAATATGCATATCGTTTTGTTCAGCAAAACTGTTTAATTTCTCATAAGTTTCATAGATATAATCTCTATTTGTTTGACTTGTACTTATAATATATGGTAATTCACCATCATAACTAAAGACAGTTGGCTTTATGATTTCCATGTTATCCAACAGAACCTTATTATTATTCCAATAAGCTATTGGCTTATGATCATACATATATATAACTACAGCGGAAGGCCAAACTTTTTTCACAAGAGTGTAATCAACACCTTTTACAGAATAAAGATATTTTTCAATAGCTTTAACATCAATATCAAGCCATTCCCTATCATGACTAAGTTGAGTAATTTTTTTTATCAAATCTTGTTTAGATATGTAAACTAAACCATCATTAGAAACAACATCCACCCTCGAAATAGCCCTATCAGTCTTAGTTGATATATAAATAGCTATGCCCAAAGTTATTGATAATATTAGCATCACTATTATCAGCTTACGGATGACTCGAATCATTGTGCCTGATCTATTATCGATTTAACAAAACCATCGAAATCAACCCCCTCAGCTGCTGCTGATTTAGGCGACAAGCTATTTGAAGTCATTCCTGGAGAAGAATTTATTTCCATAATATGAAATTCACCATTATCATATATAAAGTCAACTCTGGCATGCCCCTTACAACCCAAAAGGTCATATGCTTTTTTAGCCAACTGACGTACTTCTAATTCTTTTTCTTCACTCAAACCACTTGGTGAATGATAAACCGATTTACCACTATACTTTGATTCATAATCGTAAAATTCATTTAAAGGCTCTATCCACACAGATGAATAAACGTCATCATTTACAATAGCTATAGTTATTTCTTTACCAGTAACCCATTGTTCAATCATGACATCACCATACTTAGAAGCTTCATCGTAAGCAGGTTTTAGCTCATCAATAGTTTTAATTTTAAAAGTAGCAATACTAGAACCCCCACTACTTGGTTTAACTGCCACAGGAAAGCTAATTTCATCTTCATCAACCAATTGCTCAGTAAGGATTTTTGCTATTGGTGTAGGCATATGATGATGCATCCACATCTCTTTAGAAATCATTTTATCCATAGTTATAACGCTTGATCTCATGCTTGAACTAGTATGTTTAATACCAAGCATTTCTAATAGTGCCGAAACCCGACCATCCTCACCATCCTCACCATGCAATGCAATAAAACATTTATCTGGACTTAATTCTAAAAGCTTCGCAACTAACTCTTTTGAACTAGCATCAAGACCTATTACATTATATCCCTGACGCATAAGCGAGTCTAAAACAGCCTTTCCAGATTCTAAAGAAACCTCTCTCTCAGGAGAATCTCCACCATACAAAACCACTATCTTATCTTTAGCCATATATCACTTTCTTCTTTCCTTAAAAAACTTTCTCAAAAGCTCTCCACATTCTTGAGCCATTACGCCATCTACCAAATCAAGATTATGATTAATATTCTTATTTTGGTGTACATTTTCTCGAGATATCACTCCAACTCGAGTATCATCACAACCATATATCAACTCTGATACTCTTGCTTGAACTACAGCGCCAAAACACATTATACATGGCTCTAAAGTAACATACAATTTTGTATCAACTAACCTATGATTTCTCAATTTTGCTGCTGCTGAACGCAAAACTAGAATTTCCGCATGAGCCGTAGGGTCATTTAAAGTTATAGTCTTATTGCAAGCTTTTGCAATTATTTGATTATTTTTGACAAGAATAGCACCAATAGGGACTTCACCTGATCGATAAGCTAATAGCGCCTGTTTATAAGCTTCTTGCATAAAAAAAACATGATTTACAGAAGCACTTAACATAAATTATTATTATATTTTTCTTGAAGAATTCCCATCTCTTAGATAATATTACACATTACAGAATTGTTTGCCAGTGTTTTTATAAAAAAATACCAGTGGATACTTGCAGACTATGTTAAACCAACCACACTGGAATATGGAAATCAAAAAATGTCAGAAAATTTCAAAGAACTATTTGAACAATCTCTAAAACAAACAGAGATGAGAGTAGGTAAAATCATCGAAGCAACTGTTGTGAGCATTGATAAAGAATTTGCAATGATCGATGCTGGTCTTAAATCAGAATCTTTCATCCCTGTAGCTTCTCTAAAAAATAATAATGGTGAGCTAGAAGTTGCCGCTGGTGATAAAATTAATGTTGTCTTAGAAGCTCTAGATAACAGCTGGGGCGAGACTAGATTATCAAGAGATAAAGCTAAAAAAATTGAGCTTTGGGACAGAATCGAGAATGCTTTCGAAAACAATGAAACTGTCGTTGGTAAAATCACTAACCACGTTCGTGGTGGTTACACAATGGATGTTGAAGGCCTAAGAGCTTTCTTACCTGGTTCATTAGTTGACACTAGACCTGTCAAAGATGTGGCTCATTTAGAAGATAAAGATATCGAATTAAAAGTTGTTAAAATTGATACTAAGAGAAACAACATTGTTGTTTCTAGAAAAGCAGTTATCGAAGAGAACAATTCTGGCGATAGAGATGCTATGCTAGAGAAAATCTCTGAAGGTAGTATTCTTAAAGGTATCGTTAAAAATATCACAGACTTCGGTGCATTTATCGATCTTGGTGGAGTTGATGGTCTATTACATATTACAGATATCTCTTGGAGTAGAATCAGCCATCCTACAGATGTACTATCTATCGGCCAAGAAATTGATGTTAAAGTAATCAAATTTGATAAAGAAAAACAAAGAATATCTCTAGGTATTAAGCAACTTGGTGAAGATCCTTGGTTAAATATAGCTAACGAACTTCCAGTAGGCGCTAAGCTTATGGGCACAGTAACTAACATCACTGACTATGGTTGTTTTGTTAAGTTAAAAGAAGGCATCGAAGGCTTAGTTCATACATCTGAAATGGACTGGACTAACAAAAACGTCAATCCTCATAAAGCTGTCTCTATTGGTCAAGAAGTTGAAGTTATCGTACTTGAGTTAGATGCGCATAACCATAGAATATCTTTAGGCATTAAGCAATGCAGACCTAATCCTTGGAATGAGTTTGAAAGAAATTACAAAACTGGTGACAAAGTTACTGGTAAAATCAGATCTCTTACTGAATTTGGTGTATTCATCGGTTTAGAAGGTGGAATTGATGGACTTGTGCATATTTCAGACGTTGCTTGGGATAACCCTGCTAAAGCTATAAAAGAACTTAAGAAAGGTGATGAAGTAGAAGCTATATTAGTTTCTGTTAATACTGACCTTGAAAGAATCGCTCTTAGCATGAAGCAACTTTCTGAAGATCCATTTAAAAACTTCGTTAACATTCATCCTAAAGGTTCTTTAGTAAAAGGTAATGTAGCTAAAGTACAAGAAAATGGTGCTGTAGTTATGCTTGATGAAGAAAATAGTATCGATGGTTTCATCAGAATAGCTGAAATTTCTGTGGATCACACAAAAGACGTTCGTGATGAACTAAGTGAAGGTCAAGAAATAGAAGCTAGAATTATCAATATTGATGTTAAGAAAAGAAGTATCGCTCTTTCTATCAAGGCTGTTGATGAAGATACTACTACTGCAGGCGGTAAATCTAACTATAAAGTAGAGCAAATGACTCCTACGACTCTTGGTGACCTTATCAAAGAGCAATTGAGTAAGAAGTAAATTCTAATTAAAATCTTTAAATCTCTAATTAAAATACGAACCTATAAGTTATTTCTTAGCTTATAGGTTTTTTTATCTCTAAAATGTAATAAAATAATACTTAATTAAATAATATCATTTAAAATTATGCTTACAAAAGACCTAAGTCAAATCTTTAGCGAATTAGCAAATAATGAAATAGTTAGTCTTCCCACAGATACTGTATATGGCTTAAGCTGTCGTATATCAAATAATGCCGTACAAAAAATTATAGAATTAAAGAAAAGAGAACTAAATAAAGGATTTATTATAATATCGCATGATTATAGTCAACTCCTAAAATTTGTAGATAAAACTAAGCTATCTAACGATCAAATCAAAAAAATATGCTCAATACAAAAAAAACCTACCACCTGGATTGTTCCCAGCAAAAAAAGTATTCAATGGCTCACGGGTGGTAAGCCTACTGTTGCTATACGCTTAGTAAGAACTGATATAATCAAAAAAATATGTCTAGAAATAGATAGTGCTATCATTTCAACCAGTGCGAATATATCAGGAGAAGAATTTATTAATAATGCTAAAGCAATAAACAATAAATTCCCTAATATTTATGTACTTAACACCGAAGTTCAACTAGCACAACCATCTAAAATTATTAATATAATTACAGATGAAAGAATCAGGTAATTATTAATTAGTAAAAATTTGATAAATAACTTAAAATATAATAGCATACATCTGTTAAACTATTTTTAATTTACTGACGAAGGGAAAAAATGGAAAAGATTAGTGAGAAAGACATCCAGGATAAATTATGGAGTAATGAAGATGAAAGTAGCTTATCTAACGAGCAATATAATGCTCTCTTAATTGAACAGTATAGAATATATGTAGAGCTTACTGATAGAACTAGCTATAGGAGAATAGTTATTAACTTATTTTTCCTAGTAATAAATCTTTTATTAGTGGGAATAGTTGCTTTAGCTATTAGTAACAACATTAATGTTGAAAACCCACCTTCCGGCATATTAGTAAGTATTCCTTATTTTGCAGGTTTGGTTTTTTGTTATGCTTGGTGGAAGATTATTAGATTCTTTAGGCATCATATCCAGATAAAAAACAGTATAGTACCATCTCTTGAAAGACGCCTGCCATCCAGAGTCTGGCTAACTGAAGAACATATTGCTGAAGCAAAAGGATCTTTCAAGCCTATTAGATTCTTGGAAATTTATATGCCTTTTATTTTTATGGGTATTTACTCAGCTTTATTTTTATTTGTTGAGATTGCTTGGATTAGTTAGTTAAACAAATATTTTCCAACACCTTCGTTACTATAAGAACCTGTCGAATTAAATTTAATTCCAGCTACGCTTTTTCTTGTTTAGAAAGATAATCATCATTATTTTTCCACAAACTATTTAGCCAAACTTGAAAATTTTTCTTATCCTCTTCATTATTAAAATAATTACCTAAAGGAACTTCTGAAATAGGTATAAAGTCAACTTTTACTTTTATTTTCTTGGTCTTCCTAATCATAAAATCCCACAATGTTTGGTTTGGGTTATCATAAACAATAGTCGTGTTTAAAATACCTGTCATCCTATCAGATAAGCTCTTAAATATCACAGCAATCCCACCAGCTTTTGGATTAAGTAAATTTTCATAGTTACTTTCTTTGGCCTTCTCATAAGAAAACCTAGTACCTTCAATAAAATTTACAATTGTAGTTGGTCTTATTGATAAGTTTTTACAGTATTCGAAGGTTTTCTTTAAGTCTTCTCCTTTCTTTTGGGGGTGTTGAGCTATATATTCTTTTGAGTAACGCCTCATAGCCGGAAACTCTAAGGCCCATGCCACCAATCCCAATACAGGTACGAAAAATACTTGAAACTTCATAAAAAATTTTGGAAACGATATTTTTTTATGGAATGTCAGCATTAATACAAATGTATCAAGCCAACTTCTATGATTACAAATAATTAAATATGAACCCTTTTTATCAAGAGTAATATTTTTCTCATATTCTATTTTAGTTGGAGAAAAAAGCTTCGTAATCCATATCGCAAAACTCACCCACAAACTTACAGAAAATTGTACTGCAGAGGTACAAAAGTAACGGATTTTTCTTATTGGAATCAATAATTTAGCCAACGAGAAAAAAAATATTGGTACGAATGCGACTATAGCACTAGATAATAAACAAGTTATTGAAAATAAAGCGTAATAACTACATTTTATGATATTTATCATTGATAATAAAATAAATTACTTTTTACTTGCTAAATAGTAACATTTATAAGCAATTTTGTGAAAGAACTAGACCAAATTAGTTAATTAATTAGCTTTTATTCTAGACTATTAGTTAACCCCCACTATGCATAAAAGACTTATAGAAAAATCCTAAGTCTAATACCCTCAATAATTTTTGATACAATTTATAAAAAAATTGTTGTATATATTTCTTAGTATTTTTTAAATTGAGAAAACACTCTAAGAGAATTTTTTTTATTTAAAACAATAGTTATAGCTCCATTATTATATGTATCAAACACTTTTACTTCAGTTTTTTGTAAAGAAGATCTCTTAAAAAGCTGGTCTGAACTATAAATAAAATAAGTAGGTTGAAATTTTAAAAACTGCTGATCAAGCAATACTGGAGAAATAATAATATCTGGCTTAACCACCCTGTTATATAATTGATAAATCTCTTGCTGGGCTACTTTATCAGCATCATCCATTAGTAGAAATTCTCTACCATCATATTTTAAAGCTACAAAACAATCTTTTTCTGTCGATAAGAATTTAACCAAAACACCATCAGTTAAGTGAAAATTATTATGATAGTTGCATGATCTGGTTTTTTCCATTAGCTTTAGATTTGAAACTACTGACTTAATAGTTGCAATTTTTCTAATTAATTCTAAATTTGACACTGGCTCATTTCCAACCACTATCAAATAATCTATTTGCTCCACCCCCATAACCTTCAAATATTTTTCTAGAGTATCAAAAAGAACATATTTATTTTTCAAGTTGTCAACAGATAGATATAGTAAACTTTTATCCTGCTCTTGTACTAAAACCATTAATTTTTTTGTATCAAATATATGTATTTGAAAATACTTATATTTATGAACAATATTCGTGGATGATTGAAAAAATACTAAACACATAGCCAAGCCAAGCAGTCTAAAAGATTTACTTAAAGGAAATACTAATAAAAAAATTCCTACAATTACAATCAACAGCGTTATAAACGTGAAATTACTCCAATAATTGACTAAGCCAAAATAACTAGTCAAAAACATTAAATAGGCATAGAGAAGCTTTATAAAGAACATAGGCACTACCCACAGCTTAACTCCCATAAAAGAAACTAAAAGGCTTAGCAATAATAATGGCACAATGACAAAACTTACTAACGGAATTGCTACAATATTTGCAAAAATAGAAATTATTGAAAAACTACCAAAATAATAAACAGATATTGGAATCAGTAATATTGCCAAGTAAATCTGTGCCAGTAAAGTGACTACTAATTTTGATTTATATTGCTGAAGAATAATAGCTATAGCAACCAACCCAGCAACTGCTGAAAAACTAAGCCACAGACTAATGCTATATATAGATTTAAAATCCAACAATACTATTATACTTAGCGCTATTAATAAAGCCCTAACCACTTGGATTCTTTTTTTAAAAAACCACATCATATATACCACAAAGAGCATTATGATGGCTCTTTGTGTAGGTAAACTAAAACCGGCGAGAAAACTATAAAAACAAGCTATAAAAAGTGAAAATGTAACTCCTATAGTTAATCCGATAGTTATTTGACAATAATGTTATAATATTTAGAAAAAATGTCATCATATAGCCAAGATTTCAGAGATATCGTAATAACTAAATATAAAGAAGGCCTAACAGACAAAGAGCTAAGTAATTTTTTTAATATAGATATCCGTACTACTAGATCTTGGATAAACTTATACGAGACAACTGGTGATTATAAATCTAAGCAAGGCTTGGGTTGCGGTAGAGTAGCAACCTTTACAGATAAGGAAGCGATAGAAAGCTACTTAAGAACATATCCAGATGCAATGGCTTTAGATATTAGAGAAGCATTAGCTCCTGAAATACCTAGAAGCACATTTTATGATTGTCTTACCAGACTTGGTTTTAGTTTTAAAAAAAGACACCTAAATATAAGCAAAGAAAAGAACAAGATAGGCAAAGTTTTATAGAGGTTGTTGAGACTATTGAACCTAACAAACTTGTATATTTAGATGAAATGGGTATGGATAATAAACAGTCTGTACTAAGAGGATGGTCTCTTGTTGGTAAACCTAGCTATGGTGAAGTTATTGCTTATCAAACTCAGAGAAAAAGTATAGTTGCTGGTTATAACTATTTAGAAAAGAAGATTATAGCACCGCTAGAGTATACTGGATATACAGATACTCAAATTTTTAATCAGTGGTTTGAAGAGCATTTATGTCCTGAGTTAATTCCAAAGACTACTGTTGTTATGGATAATGCTAGTTTTCATAAGTCTCCTAAATTGGCTAAAATAGCAGAGAAGTTTGATATACAGATACTATACCTTCCTGCTTATTCTCCTGATTTAAATCCTATAGAAAAAATTTGGGCCAATTTTAAAAGAATTTTAAGAAAAGTAAATAATTCTTTTGATAATTTATCTGATGCTATTACTCACGTCTTTAGCACAATATTATCAGATTAACTATATGTACTGAGCAGGAATTCTACGACATAGACTTGGAAAAAATGACCAAACTCCTCTAAAAATAAGATATGCAACTAATGCCATAAGCCCAATATGTAGACCTGAAATTACCATCAAATGAGATGTTCCAGAATTTAATAGTAAATCTTGTTGAGATTTGTCAAAAGTCTTATAACCAAGAAGTAAAGCAAAAACAAAAGGGCTAAACCTAGTATCCTCAAGCTGAACTTGAAAATGTTTATATAAGTAGAACCTCATTCGTTCAGGTAAGTAAACACTTGATAGACCTTTAAATGAGATTTTTGTGCCACTTATAACACTACCTATTGCCACAATATTTTTACGCGCCAAATACTCAGTATAGTTAAAGGCTGCCTCATTATCATACTCATGTAGTTTATAAACCTTAGCATCTAACCTAAGCTTAGATGCTGGAATTAGATAATGTTTATAACTTTTATCTGCCTTAAGTATAATATTACCGTATTTATAGCTATGAAATATAAATTCTAAATTATTCTCGCGAGTCTCTGGAATACTAGTAACTACACCTGTAAGCACAATAACTTGATTATATTTAAAATCATCAATCTTTTGATAGGAATCACATGAAGATATACTAATTAATAAAAGAAAAATCATTAACCATCTTATTTTAATAAGCATAATACACACAAAAATAGATGCATGTAATAAATACTACATCAAGCAACTTAATATTGGCAACTAAACTCTAGTCCCTAGCTTTAAATTAAAACATAATATAAGCTTCATACCCTATATTCTGTAGCTAAACACTTAGTACAATAATTTTTCTAGATTATTTTTATAAAATAAATTCAAATATCAAAAAATATGTATTGACTAAAAAAAATAAACAATATAGAATTTTTTCAAAACTAGCGCTACTATTTATAGTTAGTTTCCTAACATATTATGCATGGCACGATATGCATCAAGCATTTATAGATACTTCTTCAGTTACTGCTATATCTCTCGATCCTAGTAACCTACCTTATTATATGCTTAGGACAACCATGCGCCTTATAATAGGTATGATATTTTCATTTATCTTTGCTTTGATAGCTGGATATGCATGTGCTAAAAACAAGCATTTTGCTCGAGTATGTCTACCAATAATAAACTTCCTTGAGTCTGCTCCTTTGCTAGGATTTCTTACCTTCACAACAGCTTTTTTTATATTTATATTCCCTCATTCTGTAATGGGAATTGAGACTGCCGCAATTTTTGGAATATTTACATCTCAAGCATGGAACATGGCCTTAATACTCTACCAAACTATACGTATTGTGCCTGATGATCTAGTAGGAGCTGGGGCTGCATTTAAGTTAAATGCTTGGCAGCAATTCTGGAAGATTGAACTTCCTTACTCTATGCCAGGATTACTCTGGAATATCATGGTATCGCAATCAGCGGCATGGTTTGCTATAACAGCTAGTGAAGCTATACCAACTGTAACAGGAGATGTAAATTTACCAGGCATAGGTTCATATATAGCTCTTGCCTTAACAAGCTCAAATATAACAGCAATAATCTATGCATTAATTGCTATCGTTTTAAATATTGTTTTATTTGATCAGTTACTTTTTAGACCATTAGTTAAATGGTCAGAAAAATTTAAATATGAGTCAATAAATAATAAAAACCATAGTAGTCCATGGTTATATCGCTCATATAACAAATCTAGACTTATAAGTTTCTTCAAACCTTTTGTGTCGAGTTTTGTTTTTTGGTCAATCAATGGTGCGACAAATATTGCAAGAAGATTTTCATTTAAGTCACCTATCAAAGACTGCACATTAATCAGAAAGGTCGGGTGTGCAGTATGGTATATCTTGATAATCTGGGCATGTTATTGGGCTGGTTCATCTCTTTGGAACTTCTTCCCTGACGGTGATATGACATACTTAATACCACTAATGGTTGAAACAACTATACGTGTTACTCTTGCAATGATGATAAGTGTAATAATATGTACACCTCTTGGTATTTGGATAGGCCTATCAGCTACAAGAACTAAATTAGTTCAGCCGGTGATTCAAGTTTGTGCTGCAATTCCTCAACCAATATTCTTCCCTATAGTAGCTATATTAATTTTAGCTGGTGGCGGTTCATTAAATGTTTGGGCTATTCCTCTAATAATGACTGGAACGTCATGGTATGTACTATTTAACGTAATTGCTGGTCTATCTAGTCTCTCAACAGAAATAATAGAAATGACTAAGTCATTTCACCTCAAAGGTCTTAAATGGTGGTTTAAATTTGCAATTCCTGCTGTATTTCCATATATAGTATGTGGAATTATCAGTGCTGTGGGTGGTGCCTGGAACTCTGCTATTGCTGCAGAGGTTGTTATCTGGGGTTCTAATACTATTAAAGTTGACGGTATCGGAGCGCTAGTATCAACAACAACCGGAAGTAATCAACTACATGAAGCTGCTCTAGCAGTAGTAGCCCTATGCTCTTTAGTAGCCTTATGCGTGATTTTTATATGGAAGCCTCTATACAAGCTTGCTGAAACAAAATATATAGTTAATCCGATAGTTATTTGACAATAATGTTATAATATTTAGAAAAAATGTCATCATATAGCCAAGATTTCAGAGATATCGTAATAACTAAATATAAAGAAGGCCTAACAGACAAAGAGCTAAGTAATTTTTTTAATATAGATATCCGTACTACTAGATCTTGGATAAACTTATACGAGACAACTGGTGATTATAAATCTAAGCAAGGCTTGGGTTGCGGTAGAGTAGCAACCTTTACAGATAAGGAAGCGATAGAAAGCTACTTAAGAACATATCCAGATGCAATGGCTTTAGATATTAGAGAAGCATTAGCTCCTGAAATACCTAGAAGCACATTTTATGATTGTCTTAACAGACTTGGTTTTAGTTTTAAAAAAAGACACCTAAATATAAGCAAAGAAAAGAACAAGATAGGCAAAGTTTTATAGAGGTTGTTGAGACTATTGAACCTAACAAACTTGTATATAGTTAATCTGATAATATTATGCTAAAGACGTGAGTAATAGCATCAGATAAATTATCAAAAGAATTATTTACTTTTCTTAAAATTCTTTTAAAATTGGCCCAAATTTTTTCTATAGGATTTAAATCAGGAGAATAAGCAGGAAGGTATAGTATCTGTATATCAAACTTCTCTGCTATTTTAGCCAATTTAGGAGACTTATGAAAACTAGCATTATCCATAACAACAGTAGTCTTTGGAATTAACTCAGGACATAAATGCTCTTCAAACCACTGATTAAAAATTTGAGTATCTGTATATCCAGTATACTCTAGCGGTGCTATAATCTTCTTTTCTAAATAGTTATAACCAGCAACTATACTTTTTCTCTGAGTTTGATAAGCAATAACTTCACCATAGCTAGGTTTACCAACAAGAGACCATCCTCTTAGTACAGACTGTTTATTATCCATACCCATTTCATCTAAATATACAAGTTTGTTAGGTTCAATAGTCTCAACAACCTCTATAAAACTTTGCCTATCTTGTTCTTTTCTTTGCTTATATTTAGGTGTCTTTTTTAAAAACTAAAACCAAGTCTGGTAAGACAATCATAAAATGTGCTTCTAGGTATTTCAGGAGCTAATGCTTCTCTAATATCTAAAGCCATTGCATCTGGATATGTTCTTAAGTAGCTTTCTATCGCTTCCTTATCTGTAAAGGTTGCTACTCTACCGCAACCCAAGCCTTGCTTAGATTTATAATCACCAGTTGTCTCGTATAAGTTTATCCAAGATCTAGTAGTACGGATATCTATATTAAAAAAATTACTTAGCTCTTTGTCTGTTAGGCCTTCTTTATATTTAGTTATTACGATATCTCTGAAATCTTGGCTATATGATGACATTTTTTCTAAATATTATAACATTATTGTCAAATAACTATCGGATTAACTATATTTAGATGAAATGGGTATGGATAATAAACAGTCTGTACTAAGAGGATGGTCTCTTGTTGGTAAACCTAGCTATGGTGAAGTTATTGCTTATCAAACTCAGAGAAAAAGTATAGTTGCTGGTTATAACTATTTAGAAAAGAAGATTATAGCACCGCTAGAGTATACTGGATATACAGATACTCAAATTCTTAATCAGTGGTTTGAAGAGCATTTATGTCCTGAGTTAATTCCAAAGACTACTGTTGTTATGGATAATGCTAGTTTTCATAAGTCTCCTAAATTGGCTAAAATAGCAGAGAAGTTTGATATACAGATACTATACCTTCCTGCTTATTCTCCTGATTTAAATCCTATAGAAAAAATTTGGGCCAATTTTAAAAGAATTTTAAGAAAAGTAAATAATTCTTTTGATAATTTATCTGATGCTATTACTCACGTCTTTAGCACAATATTATCAGATTAACTATAAATGCAATTAAATAAATTTTAATAGGAGTTAAACATGAATAAATTAAACAATTATAGTCTAATAAACTGCTTTGACACATGCCTTGAGTATAAGCAAAATAAAAAAACCTCAAAAAAAGTTATTGAAGATCTAAGCCTTAATATTAAAGAAAATGAAATAATTGCAATTGTAGGTAAATCAGGTGCTGGCAAATCAAGTCTAGTAAGAATTCTTAGTGGGCTTCTAAAACCTACTTCTGGAAAAATATTTTATAAAGGAAGTAAAGTAGAAGGGCCATTAGATAATATTGGAATGGTATTTCAAAATTTTGCCTTATTACCATGGCTAAGTGTACTAGAAAATGTTTTATTTGGAGCTGATGCATTAGGTATACCAAGATCAAAAAGCAAGCCAAAAGCTCTTAAGACCATCCAAAAAATTGGTCTTACTGATTTTGAAGATACTTACCCAAGTGAATTATCAGGAGGTATGAAGCAACGTGTTGGTTTTGCTAGAGCATTAATGATTGAACCTGAAATATTATTTTTAGATGAACCATTCTCTTCTTTAGATATTGTAACTGCAAAAACTCTTAGGGATGATATTATGCAATTATGGCATACAAAACAAACCTCAACAAAAGCTATAGTTCTGGTTACACACAATATAGAAGAAGCTGTAAATATGGCTGATAGAGTTATTATCCTTGATAGCAACCCTGGACGCATTGCATCTGAAACTCCAATAAAAAATTCTTACCTTCGAGATATAGAGAGTGATGCTGTTAGAGTTGTCGTAAAGCAAATAAGCTCTGCTCTTCATTCAATAGATTTATTTAACAATAGGCTTTAAGTATTTTTTTAATAATGAAAAAGCTGAGCCAATATACTTTGTAAAAATATCTGAATACAAAATAAAACTACTAAAACTATAATCGGCGAAAAATCAAATCCTGATCTTGGCTTAATAATTTTTCTAGCTATTGCTAACAAAGGTTCTGTCACCTGAAATATAATTGTAAATATTGGGTTATAATTGCCTTGAACAAACCAACTAGCTATTGCTCTTATAACTATTAAATAAACATATATATTTATAACCGCAAACACGATATCTACAAAAGGTTTTATAAATATAAAAGTTATATCAAACCCCAGGCCATTTAATAATCCTAACAATAAATTTTGGATCATAAAAACTATATAAATTGCCACCATACATGACCAATCAAGATTTAGAAATCCTGGAATGAACTTCCTAATAGGAAGTATAATGGAATTTGTAGCACGCATTATCATTTGACAAACTGGGTTATAAAAATCTGCCTTAACCCACTGTAGTAGAAACCTAAATAATAATATAAAAGCATATAATCCAAACACTATACTTACTAAAAAATCTACAACATTAACCAAACCACTTAACATTTTTTATTATTTCCTTTTATTTATTTTTCTTGAGAAATACTAAACCCACTACTATCGCTGCTACTTGAGCATATATACATTCTTGAGAATTTGTCTTTGGACTATCTGGGTAAACTTCAGTAGTTGTAGTATATTCAGCATCAGTAAAAGACATGCACAGTTTCTCTGCTTTAGAGTCACAAGACATAATACCATCTGTAATAGTATCCTCACCAAGGATATTTGTATCCGGATCTGTTGGAGCAATATGAGTAACCTTAGCTACAGCATCTATTATATATCTTTGAAATTCTTGGTGGGGATTATTCTGATTCGCTACTAGATAAAAACCATCTGGCACAGACCACCTATCGATAAATATGCCATCACGGGCTGCTAGGGCTGGTCTGAACTCACTATCATCTGTGTCTGTTGTTTCATGCAAGTCTATATGCATCGTAAATTTAACCTCTAAAGAAAAGACATAATGCATTGCTAAGACAGTCTCTTGACATCCACTTTCCAAGTAAAAAGACCTATTTGGATCTATAGTATTAGGGTTCCAACGATTGATTGTCTCATAACCCCAGGGACTTAAACATGGTAAAATAATAATATTATAATCTTGAGCAAACTCTAAGGCTTTACTCTGAGCAAAACTAATTGCTCCTTGAACACCGCTTGTCTCATAGCCATGCACACCGCCAGTGATTAAAATATACGGTTTCGAAGCTTGCCAGTTTTTAGTCTTAATCGCATATAAATCATAACTGCCAGCTGAGTACTCTAATTTTCCATAACTTTCAACATCAAACTTATCTACTGGTAATTCTAATATTTTTTTCTCAACATCTTCTTTATACGATCTTTTTATTTGCTGCTCTATAAGCCATTCTTGCTGTTCTTGAAAATCCCACCTTTCCCCAGGTGTACCTATATGATATTGTGCAGACATATTAATCCTTAAATATAAACTTTATTTATGCAGATAGTATAACTATTTATACACCATCTCTGCAAAATTTTTATTTTGTATCTCTTAGATATCTATATAGTATAACTGTAATACTAAAAATTTTTACTAAGAGAAAGTAGTAATTTCTCATAGAATATAGATAGTATTGAGGAAGTTCAAAAATGAAAATTATATTTACTAATATTTCAAAAAAAAGTCCTAAAATTATAAGCCATACAAACCCTCTATAATGCAAAAGAGCTACAACCAAACCTGATAAAATAAAAATATCATTTAACACATATAAAGTCGTTATGGTATTATTTGCCTCAAAATTTTGTATAATAAATGGTAAAGAAATTAAATTAATTATCAGATAAATAGACAGAATTACACATAAACCATAGAATACTTTTAAGTAATCTTTTTTTTGCTCTATGATTCTTAAGCTTTCTACTTTATAGGCTAGCATTCCCCATATAGCTATTCCAAAATATAGTAAACTATTTCCCACCACATATGTATAGTAACCAGATGGCATATTATAATTAATATTAACTATTTCCCTAAGAAATGGATATCCATAGACTAGCACTGCAAATAACCAAGCAGTCTTTTTTTGAATTAATATACAATACACAAATAGTAAAAAAACAATTGGCTGTAAATAAGATAAAATATCCAAAAACACAACTCTATACCTAAACTTAATTTAACTATAAACAGAGTATCTTAAAATAAGAATAATTTAAAGTATAACATAATTTTATGGCTGGGCTAGCAGGATTCGAACCTGCGCATGACGGGATCAAAACCCGTTGCCTTACCGCTTGGCGATAGCCCAGTTATAGAACTAACCAAAAAGTTAGTAGGCATAGTTTAATGTTTTAACCAGCCATTTGTCAAGAGATTTATCAATTTTTCTTGCAAGTTGTTGCAGTTTAGACTCATCTATCGAAAGAAGATAAAAACAAGATCCTGTTCCTGTCATTTTAAAACCCGAATCTAATGACTTAAGCTGATCATAAATATCTGCATATTTTGTAGAAAAAACATTTTCAAAATCATTGTGCATAATACTCTTATCGAAGCTTAAATCTTTAGATAGCAGAGCAGTAGTTTTAATAAGATTTTCACTTCCAAAAAATTCTTTAGTGCTTATATGAACATCTGGTTTAACTAATAGTACAAATTGCTGTGGGAAATCTTTGGGATATAATATCTCACCTATACCTTCAGCCCAAGCAGATCTGCCGTATAAAAATATTGGCACATCAGCTCCTAATTCAACTGCCAGTGGGAGCATCGCTTGATTTGATAAATTAGGTAAATATCTATCTCTCATCGCAATAAGTGTTGTAGCAGCATTTGAGCTACCTCCACCTAAACCAGCCCCCATAGGGATATTTTTTACAACATCAATATCAACACCAATACCTTGCACACTATAACTTTGCTGAAATTTTTTAACTGCCTTATATATTAAGTTATCCTGCTGTGGTGCAATCTCTAAATTACTTGAAATATTTACTTGTTTAGAAGTATTAAAACTAAAAGTTAAATTATCTTTTAAATTCAAAAAAGTAAACCATGATTGAAGATTATGATATCCATCGTCGCGTTTATTTAAAATGTGCAAAAATAAATTTATCTTTGCATAACTATTATATTTTTTAACTTTTTCTATATTTGCCATGATTTAATAACAATTTTTATGGTTAAATTATCTCTCGACATTCTTATACTTGAAGGTAAAGGATATTTATTATCAACCAATTTATATCTTTTGTAAGAGATATTCCAACCATTTTGTGATAATTGTTCAACAAGATTATTATCATTTAATTTATAATAATTTTTAACATTTGGTATAGCTATTGCTTTTACCCAAAACTTTAAACCTTCTATTGGAACATACCAACCTAACTGATTAAGCATCAATGCTTTAGCATCTTTAGCTTCAATCCTCTCCCCTTTACTATTTTCAAGGCTAACTTGATTAGAATCTCCCTCTATCTCAACACCTCCAATACCTAGAGGTCCATAAAGCTTAATCTTAAATTTATCTGCATTTTGACTATATGTATAACTAGCTGACTCAGCCTTATCATTATAAATAATTCCCATTACTCCACTGATTTGCCAGTTCTTTAACTTAAGTAGCTGTTGCTTAACTATTGATTGTTTAAATTTAGACTGCTTAGCTATAGTAGTTATATTAGCTTCTGTTATTGCACAGGATACTATTAAACTTACGAGAAACAAAATTACTAAAGATTTAAAGCTCTGCTTTATATATATTTTTAACTTTAACATAATGCTCCGCATTCTCTTTTATTATTTGTCTCTCATGATCACTAATTGGTCTAATTTTTTTGACAGGTGAGCCTATATACATAAAGCCTGATTCAAGAGTTTTACCTGGTGGCACTAAACTCCCTGCCCCCAAAAAAACCCATGGCTCAACAATTGCTCCATCTAGAATTATAGATCCCATCCCTATTAAACAATTATCCTTAACTTCACAACCATGAAGCACGACACCATGGCCAATTGTCACTCCGTCACCAATAGTTAAGGCAAATCCTTTACCAGAGCCTTTAGGATACTCAGTAGTATGCAAAGTACTACAATCTTGAACATTAGTATTCATACCAATTGATATTGTTAATAAATCACCTCTAACACTTACTTGAGGCCATATGGATGAATCTTCCTTAAGAATAACGTCTCCAATAACTGCTGCTGACTCATCTACATACACAGAATCAGTAATTTTAGGATTCTTCCCATTAAAACTTCTTATACATCTAGACATAGCTGATCCTTACTCTTATTACTATCATCTCTTAATGATATCAGACCATAGGTTTCTAGCTTAATTTTTTTATTTTTATTAAATGGTTGAGCATAACCATTTTCATCGATTATAAATAATGGAATCGCATCAATATTGTCAATAAAAAATCTATCTAAAGAATAATTAGGAGTAATATTAGTATTTTTAATCCTTGCTCCTTGATTTAACCTCTCTAATAGAAGATTAAAATCAACTTCCTCATCAAACAATAAGGTTGCGAGGTTTGTTTCAATAGAACCAATCCCTTTATAGCTCTCTTTTTGCGCGGTTCTTAAAACATAAATATTATTTGATCCAAACTCATACTTATATTTCATAGCTGATACAGCATTTACATATTCACTAGTTGATAAACCCAGCATTGTACCAATCCCAACTAAACTCATACTCCAATCAGCATGTATTGAAACTGGACTACCATAGTATGTATTTAGTCCAAGCTGTCGACATTTTTGCACATTTCCCCACGAAGAATCTGTAATAATTACTTCTATGTCATTTTTGGCCAATACATCAGCTAACTCACGTGCAAACCTATTACCTCCAATGATAAGAAATCCTTTACCCTCAGGTTCTGAAACATCCAATGCTTTTGAAATAAACGGGGTAAATATACTTTGAAATACCACAGTAAAAACAATTATCATAAATACAAAAAAGACTAATGTATTTGCCTCTGCATACAATTCCGGGTGGGATTTAGTAATTTTTACTGCTACTAAGGCTGCTACAGATGCCGCCACAATCCCTCTTGGATAAATCATACCCATCACAACTCTTTCTGCATAAGTTGTTTTAGATTTAATTGAACATAAAAATACAACAGCCGGACGTAAAATGAACTGTAAAAATAAAAAGATTTCTATTAATGCCAACCAATAGTCTTTAAATAAACTAAAATCTATTTCGGCCCCTAATACAATAAAAAGGACAGAAATAATTACAATACTCAAGTTTTCTTTAAATGAGACAATATCTGACATCCTGATATCTTTCATATTTGCCATAACTAGACCAGCTACTGTAACCATTAATAACCCTGCACCATGCATCATAGCGTCAGTAATAATAAAGCCTACAACAATCACTGCTAATACAAAAAAACTTTTTAGATATTCGGGTATATAATGCCTCCTAAAGCTTAGACCTATCAAATAACCAAAAACAAACCCTGAACTTACTCCTAAAATACAAACAAATAGCATATAAGCTATAAAAAGACCTGACCCATGAGGATCACCAGCAAAATTATCACCAATAACAAACCATGAAAGCATAAAAACAACAATAAGAGCACCTATAGGGTCTACTATTATTGATTCCCATTTTAAAATACTTGCAACATGTCTTTTAGGCCTAACTGTTCTCATCAATGGTGGTACAACAGTAGGTCCACTCACACACGTAATACCCCCTATCAACATTGACAGCTCTATATTTAAACCAACCACATAGTAGCAAAATGCTGCTGTGAAAATGATAGTTAACCCTAAACCAAGTGTAATAAGCAAAATAACTATACTACTTACATTTTTAACTTTACTGAAATTAAGAGATAAACTCCCTTCAAAAAGGATTATAGCCACACATATTGATACAAAGGGAGATAATGCCTGACCAAAAATTATCTCACCATCGACAAGCTTTAAACCATTAAAAATAGCCTCGGAAAGTGGGCCTAAAATAATACCACTTAGAATCAGGAATAAGATTGAAGGAAGCTTTAATCTCCAAGACAAATATTGAGAAACAATTGAAAAAAGCAAGATCAATCCCGCAGTTAGCGAAATATAATTAGAAGAGTGCATAAATAGTTCTATACTACTGCTATCCAAACTAATGCCTAATTTTTATAACCTAAGAGTCTTAGATATTATCTGAAATTAATTTTTTTATCAATCTAATTATATTATGGATAAGGCTACATCTTTTTAATATATTCAGAAGCATTTTCATCTAATGAGATGATACCCGTATTAGCATCATAATAGATAAGCTCAGCATAACGCGCCCAATCAATAAATGTATCAAAAACTCTCTCAGCAATGTTAACTGGATAATAATCATCAAGTTCAGCTAAAAATCTACTTCTTGGAGCTGATTGAGTTTCTCTTTCATTAAGAACTTTGACAACATGACGAGCTAAGGGAATATATTTCAAAAATAATCTCCCAAAGATAAATTTTCTATCATCTATATTCGAATCAATAAATTTACGACCTACAGCAGTCATCTTTATATCACCATCAGAAACCTCTGCAAATCTAAGAATAGATAAAATCTCAATAATAGGAAATAGATCATCAATATCAAGGTGTAAATCATCAGCAAGCTGGGGTAAATCCACAGCCTCTACATCTTTTATTTCTGCCATTTCATCAAGAAGACCATTCATTTCTGAAATATCAACATCTGGTAAACGATAGCCAATAGACATTGCAGTTTTCTTATTCATACGCTCTGTAAGCTCTTTAGTCTGAGCTGTAGTCATCATACGATACACCTGATCAACTAAATCAGCAACTAACGGATCTTGTGAGCTTCTAGGATGAGGTATATTAACTCTTAATTCACCACGAATAAAGCCTGGATTACTTCCAAACACAATGATTCTATCAGCAGTTAAAACAGCTTCTTCAATACTATGAGTGACATATAAAATCCCTTTCATTGCATCATTATTTTCCCATAGGTCAAGTAGGTCTTCCCTAAGGTTTTCAGCCGTAAGAATATCTAGAGCGGAAAAAGGTTCATCCATAAGTAAAACATCTGGCTCTAACACTAGCGCTCTTGCAAAACCGACACGTTGCTTCATCCCACCTGAGAGCTCTTTTGGATAAGCGTTTTCAAAACCATCTAATCCAACCATATCAATAGCTTTTAAGGCTCTTTTCTTACGCTCTTGCACGTTAATATTTCTAGCCTCTAGACCAAGCTCAACATTTTGCAAAACCGTTAACCAAGGCATCAAAGCAAAACTTTGAAATACCATCGAAATATCTGGTACTGGAGCTGAAACTTTTTTACCACGGTAAAGAACTTCCCCAGATGAAGGGTTTAATAACCCTGCTATAATCCTAAGTAAGGTCGACTTACCAGATCCTGATTTACCTAATAATGCAACAATCTCTCCCTCATGTAGTGTAAAGTCAATGTTATCCAAAACTTTAAGAGAATGGCCACCCTTGATATTAAAATCTTTAGTAATTTTTTCTACTGTAAATATTTTTTTACTCATTTATAAAGAATCTCCTACGCCCTACATATTCATGCTAAAGCGATTTTCTGCATAGTTATAAAGTCTACGCCAAAATAATTTATTTGAAGCTACAACTAAAATACACATCACTATTACACCTAAGAGAACATTTGATGTATGATCGCCTTGTATGTTAGTATATTCTGTAATATAGCTTCCCAAACCTGTAGCTTTGATTATTGAATGCTTACCCCAGTTAATATATTCACATACAATACTCGCATTCCAAGCACCTCCTGCAGCCGTAATTGCTCCAGTCACATAATATGGCATAACGGCTGGAACTAAATATTTTTTCCATTTTATAAGACCTTTTAGTTGCATATTTTTTGCAGCAAGCTTTAATTCATCTGGTATAGCCGATGCTCCAGCAATCACATTAAATAATATGTACCACTGAGTACCTAGTGCCATCAACAAAATACACCAAATATTAAAATTAAGGTTAAACGTTATAACCAGTGTACCAAAAATCCCATATAAAACATTAACTGGAAATGCTGCAGCCATTTGAGCATATGGTTGAACTTTCTGAGCTATCTTAGGACGCATACCTATCCATACACCTATTGGCACCCAAATTATAGAGGTTACTACAATTAATACGACTACCCTAAGACCTGTTAATAAACCGTAGCCAAAAATATTTATAGTCTCTGAGAGTTTTATCTTAGAACCTGAGCCAAACACTGCTTGACATGCAAAATAACATAATGCTAAAACAATTATAGTAGTGAATATTGTCCAGAAAATTTTTTGAAAACCAGTCTCTTGTTTTTCTTGTTTTCTATGTTTTTTTTGATTATAAACTTTATTAAGATCCTTTTTAAAGAATTTAATATTGATTACAGCTGTTGTAAATTTACCAAATGCTCTAGATATAAATTTAATAGCAACAGAATTTTGTAATATCCGTAAAAACCATGATTTACTATAAACTTCTGATTGATTTTCACCTAACACAAATTTCTCAGACCATGCTACTAATGGTCTAAATAGAAGCTGATCATAAAGTATAATCGTAATCAGCATAGTTAATATAGCAGCACCAACAGCACTAAAGTTTCTAGCATTGTTAGCTGCATCTATAAACGAACCTATACCTTGCAAGTTTATAGGTGTTGACTGTGATGCACTAAAATTAACCACTATAGTCTCAGAAGCAACTATCATAAACCATGATGCAGACATTGACATCATCGTGTTCCATACAAGTCCAGGCATAGAAAATGGAACTTCTAGCTTCCAAAATTTTTGCCATGCTGATAACTGATACATATCAGCAGCTTCTTTTAATTCTTTTGGAACAGTCTTTAATGATTGATAAAAACTCAGAATCATATTCCATGCTTGAGCTGTAATTATTCCGAATATCACAGCCGACTGAGCTCCCCACAAAGAGTTTGGGAACAGCAATAGAAACCCTGAAACAGTAATAGCAAAAAACCCTAAAATAGGTATAGATTGCAATATATCTACTGTAGGTATAATAATACTCTCAGCCCTCTTACTTTTAGCTGCCCATGCACCAAAAATAAACGTAACTAATAGAGATATCCCCAACCCCATAAACATTCGGATAGTTGTTTCTGCTGTATAATAAGGCAAAAGCCACAAGTTTAGCGAAACTTCTGAATATTTCTCTACACTTATTTGATTAGTATAATCAACGGCTCCACCAAGCCTAGAAGTAGACCATACAAATATGCTCAATATTAAAAGTATGATTGATAAAGCTAAAATATCCCACTTAGTGCGAGAAACCTTTGCTGACATACTGGCATTATATAACCTTTTCATATGCCAAAACCCTTGGTTTTTTCGATAACGCCTTTAGTATAAATTATTTATATTTATTTTTGTATTATTAATTTAATAATATTTTTGCTAAACTTTAGCCATTGGGAATTTGCCATATAAAAAAAATGAAAAAAGAGCAAAAAATTATTAAAGTTCATCAAAATGAGAGAGTTTCATGTCCAACAAAATATCATGAAAACTGGAATTTACACCCAAGGGTATACATAGACCTTAAGGATAAGAAAACAAATACTTGCCCATACTGTGGCACAACATTTAAAGTTGAAAAAGAATCTTAATATTTACTTACTATTTTTTTATCAAATTATCTAAAACAAGATCCTCGAGGTAATATACTTTTTGCATACTCTCTTCATCATTCGTATTTAGGCCAATATTAACACCTAAATAAACATTATTATTTCTTTTAACTGCCTCAAAAGTTACAGCTCTCTCAAATTTATTTGAAAACACCCATACAATTGATTTCTTATTACCGAAATCATCGCCTTTAATAATAAATTCTTTTGGATGTTTCCTTATAGCTCCCTTTATTGCATTATATAGCTCTTTAACCGTAATACCCTGTTGCATCTCAAGGAGATGAACACCCCCACTTGAGCCAAACCGATTATCTCTAGCAACAAAATTACCACCTAAAAATGGAATGCACCCTGTAATACCCAAGGTTATAATTAGAATAAAACCAATAAGTTTCTTATTCACCTATATACTCCCATTATCAAATAAAAACCTAAGATAACTGCTAATAACGAAACCGTTACACTTATTAAAATATACCCTAATGCTATAAATATTTCACCTCTTTGCAAGAGATTTAGAATATCTAAACTAAAGCTAGAAAAAGTTGTAAACCCTCCCAAAAATCCTGTCACAAATAAAGATCTCATATATGTAGATACTTCTTCATTAAAAAAATTAGTTTTAATCAAAAAAGCAGCTATGCCACCAATAGCAAAAGATCCTAGGACATTGCAAAGTAAAATACCTAGAGGGATTTGTTTAGAGATATCTGCTGTAGCCTGTGTAACTATAAATCTCGACATAGCTCCTAAACCACCGCCAACACCAACTAATAGTAATAAAATACCCATTTAAGCCTCCAATATTTTATATGCTCCAAGCTTTATAAAATCTTGCGCCAATGATTTACCAAGATTTATTGGATCAACACCAACCGCATCTTTCTTTAAGATTTTTTGGCCATTACTACTTGCAACTAATGCAGTCAATCTTATATTTTGGTCTTCTCTTATCTCAGCATAAGCGCCAATAGCAACATGGCATCCTCCTTTTAGCTCTTCATTAAAAGCTCTCTCAGCACTTGCAGCAATAAAGCTTTTATGACAATTCAAACTCTGTAATTTATCAAGAAGCTCTGTTTTTTCTGCTAAAATTTCTATAACAACAATTCCTTGTCCAACAGCAGGCAAAGATATCTCTATTGGGATAAACTGAGCTATCCTATCACGAAGTTCTAGACGTATCAGTCCTGCTGCTGCTAAAATAATTGCATCATATTCTCCAGTATCAAGCTTAGATAATCTAGTTTGAACATTACCACGTAAATCTTTTATAATTAAATCTTTTCTATAATTCAGAATTTGGGATTTTCTTCTTAAACTAGATGTGCCAACAATAGCTCCCTGAGGCAACTCATCTATAGATCTATATTTATTTGAAACTAAAGCATCTCGGGGATCTTCTCTTGACATAAAGCTTGCTAAACAAAAACCTGCTGGTAACTGATATGGAACATCTTTTAAAGAATGTACTGCAATATGAGCCCTATCATTTTGCATAGCAATCTCTAGTTCTTTCATAAAAAGAGCTTTCCCTCCTACTTTATTCAAAGGCTTATCTAAAATAATATCCCCCTGTGTTTTCATTGTAGAAATTTCACAAAGAATTTTTAATTCACGCTCTATCCTGTTTTTAACAAAATCTGTTTGCCATAATGCAAGTTTACTTTCTCTACTTGCTATTGTTATTTTTTTCATATATTAAAAGTCATTGTAATAAAATTAGAAATATCTTCTATTTCTTCTAAGCATACAGAATGTTGCATACCACTATAACACTTATATTCAGCATTAAATCCACATTTTATTAATTTATTAGTAAGATCTTGGCCTAAAGCTTCTGGTAAAACCTGATCATGAGTTCCATGACATACTAATATTGGCATCGGTACATTTATAGTAGTGATTTCTTCTTTAAAACTATCCCATGCAGGCAAATATGTTGATAAAGCCAATACTCCACCCAATTTACGCTTTGATGTAATAGCCGTGTATGTTGCAATCACCCCACCTTGAGAAAAACCTGCTAAAATAATATTCTCACTTGCTACCCCTTGCTGGACTTGTATATCAATAAGTTCATTAAGTTTATTGATAGAATTCTTTATACCAACCACATCAACAACTCTATTTAAGCTATCCGTATCTAATGATTTAATATCATACCATGCACGCATTTGCATACCCATATTTATGGTGACAGGTATTACATCAGCATGTGGAAAAACAAAACGTGTTTTTGCTAATAATGTGTCAAAATTCTCAGTTATATTAACAAAATCATGCCCATCAGCACCTAAACCATGCAACCAAATGACGCAATATCTAGCATCGTTTACTGATTCAACTAGTTCGTAATCCATGAAATTTTATTTTCTTATAATCCTAACTAGAATGATACATTAGTTTGTCTTGTTTATTAACCACTAAAGAATACAAAAATAAACCTATTCTTTTTATTTCAATTAATACAAGTCTAAATAGCAAATATTATCAGTATTTGTGGATAAACCTGTTTATACATATATGATGACTTTGTTATGAAAACTAATACTCAACATCTCATAAAGCATGAAATAGCTCTGAAACACTTTAATACCAATACTTTTTATTTAAAAAATATTTAAATATATTAAGCGGTTATTTTTTTAAAAGCTTGTGGATAAAACTGTGTATTTATTGTTAAAACATGGTTAATTTATTCAAAAACTTTAAAAAAAGCTTCTTGTGTTACAAGGTTTATAGAAGTATTTCGAAGAGTTAAAGTATCATTACATTCATATTTATCACTTACTGATATTTTTTTTGTCATTGCCAGATCTGCAATAGAAACAATCAATCTGTTTTTTTCTAATTTTTCTATTACAATTGCTTCAAACTCTAAATTAAGATTTTGCATTAAATAAACCAATTTCCAGTGAGAATTGGAAAACCTCTCTGTTAGCCTATTTGTTTTTATAGGAATTTCAACCTGAGCAATTATATTATCAACCTCTTCTGCTTCTAAAAGAGGTTTCTTCATTAAAAAATTCCTAAGTTGATAATGAACAAGTAAATCAAGATATCTTCTTAATGGACTAGTAACTTGCACATATGTTTCAAGTCCTATCCCTGCATGAATACTTGGTTGAGATGAATATTTTCCCCTTTGCAATTTCTTACGAATAGCAAACATATCTGTAATTGAATTTAATTGCTCCAACTCTTCTTTTATTAACTCATGCTGTGGCTGTGTCGAAAAAGGAACTATAATATCATTCTCAATACAAAATTGGCCCACTGCAACTCCAGCCATAAGCATGGTATCTCTGACAAGTGTTCGAGAACCTAATTTTGGCAGATCTATCAATTCTATATTTCTATTCTCATCAAGATTTATCTTTAACTCAGGGAATTCAAGCTCAACAGCCCCATTTTCTATACGTTTTTGAGTAAAAAATTTAGCATACTCTACTATAGCTCCTAAATTTAAATTATTTTCTGCAAACTCATAAGAATATCTCTTTACTTTTATTTTGCTAAAGCAAATTTCTATATCTTTAATATCTCCCTGCTCATTTACTGAAAAACCAACAGATAGTGCTGATGATATATCAGTCAATCCAAGCCCCAAACACTCAGTAGCTGCTAGAGGCAACATCGCAACTATTTTTTCTGGTATATATAAATTTGATCCTCTTGCTCTAGCCTCTAAATCAACATCATCACCAAAATCAATACTTGATGAAGGGTCTGCAATATGCACCCACATCTTATTTCGTTCAGCATCCCAACTAATAGCATCATCAGGATCATTGCTTCCTTCATCATCAATTGCATAAGCTTCTAAATGCGTTAAATCAATCCTTAAATTATCAGATTCACAATTATATTTAAATTCAGTAGGATTACTTTCTAATTCTGCTCCATAACGATATAAATGAGGATTACTATATTCATCCCAATAACCTATATCCAATAACAATTTATGTGCACTATTTTCAGACTCATCCATACTCAAATATCTAAAAAACCTACATTTAGAGCTCTTGAGAGTTGCTAAAGCCTCAATCTCTTTTAGAAACTTTTCATCATCTTTAATATATTCTTTATGATTTAAACGCTCAATAAAATTTTTAAGCTCCAGTTCTTTCTTTGCTTTTTCTTTTTTCTCTTTAGTTATAAGCTGTTTCTGCTCTAATGAATGAATCTGTATTGTAAAATTCTCATCAAAACTAAAATACTCCCCCTCAGAAACTAAAAGCCAAACGGTATATGCTTGATTAACATCTTCTGATTCAAATAAAAGCTCACACAACTCTTTGACTGAGGTTTTATCTTGATCTTGTAATAACTCCCAAGTTAATTCAAGATCAGGGATATCTATTTGTTTTAAATCACAAAGCTCAAAATCAAACTTTGATTGAATTAAAAATTGAACATTTTTGGGTGGTAATTTTATTTTCTTACCATCTAATGTTTCTATTTCTATTTTTTTATCTAGATTATCAATAATTTTTGCTGGTTTTGATTTAAAGATAACTAAAGTATTTTTTAAATTGCCACTTTCAAATAACATAAAAAAAGTTCGGATGTTATAATGGTAAAAATTATAACATTCAATACCTTAATTTCGATGATAAAAATAGATATTATACGTAGTCGTTCAATTAGAGTTTTGGGAAACCTAATTAAACTTACTTCTGTGCCTTTTCACAAAATTTTTCCAAATAAAAGATTTACTCTTCCCAGCTATAGAAAACCTTTAGTAAAAGCCAAAAAAAAAGCTCCTATACCAAGAATTATATGGCAAACAAATTTTACGGACAAAGTAGCTTTACCTTTATATGTAAACTATCTCTTTAATAGATTAATGGCTCCTCGTTATGAATATAGATTCATGGATAATAAGGCTGCTGAAGAATATATTTCAAAAAATCATCCATACGCATTAATAGCATATCAAAAATTAACTGTAGGAGCAGCAAAAGCCGATCTTTGGCGATTGCTTACTATATATGAACATGGCGGAATATATATTGATATGGATGGCTGTCTTGTTACTAGACCTGAGAAATTTTTAAAAAATAAAACTGAAATGTTTATAAAAGCCAAACAACTTTATTTTACTAACTACTTTTTTGCAGCTTCTTCAAATAATTCAAAAATAAAAGAATATATAGATATTATACTTAAAAATATTGAGGAGAATAACTCAGATCTGGGTGTATGGTATTTAACAGGTCCTGGAGTTATGGAAAAGATAATGAATGACCAAAATACGACTTTCAGATATAGTCGCGAAACATGTGTACAAGGTGCATTTACTAATGATTATTTTCAATATATAGATAAACCAGGCTCACATTGGACAAAGATAAAAAACAAATACATTTTCAAATCTAGTTTAGAAAATAATTAGTTAATTACTTTTCTTCCTTTTCTTTTTTCACCATAATACCAAGCTCATTTAATTGCTCTAAGGAAACATTAGATGGTGCTTCTGTCATCAAACAGCTGGCCGTTTGAGTTTTAGGAAATGCTATTACATCACGGATATTTGTAGTGCCTGTAAGCAACATAATAAGCCTATCCACACCAAATGCTATACCACCATGGACAGGTGTACCATAAGATAATGCATCTAACATAAAACCAAACTTCTCTTGAGCTTCTGCATCGGAAATGCCTAAAAGATTAAATACTTTTGCTTGAATCTCTTGCTGATGAATACGGATAGATCCACCACCAACTTCGTAACCATTAATAACCATATCATAAGCTCTTGAACCTAAGTTTTCTGGGTTACTATCAAGCTCAGTAACTGAACTTATTTTAGGTGCTGTAAATGGGTGATGCATTGCATATAGCCTGCCATCTGCTTTCTCAAACATCGGAAAATCAACAACCCAAAGTGGTGCCCACTTTTTATCAAAAATTTCAAGATCTTCACCAATCTTAGCACGCAAAGCACCCATAGAATCATTGACAACCTTAGTTTTAGCTGCGCCAAAGAATAGCAAGTCACCTTCTTTAGCACCTGTTTTCTCAATCACTTTAAAAAGAGTTTCTTCTGAAATATTCTTCACAATTGGTGATTGCAAACCATCTTTACCTTCGGATAAAGAATTTATTTTAATATAAGCCAAACCTCTAGCACCATAAATACCAACAAATTTAGTATATTCATCAATTTTTTTACGGCTAAGTTTTTCATTACCATTTGGAATTCTCATCGCTATCACGCGAGAACCAGCATCATTAGCTGGCCCAGAAAATACTTTAAATTCTTCATTCTTCATATCTTCTTTGATATTCACAAATCTAAGAGGAATCCTCAGGTCAGGCTTATCTGAACCATATTTATCCATAACATCAGCAAAACTCATTACCTGAAAAGGTGTGTCAAATTCTACACCTATAGTCTCTTTAAAAAGCCCTGCAACCATAGTCTCCATTGTCGACATAATATATTTTTCATCAACAAATGAAGCTTCGATATCTATCTGGGTAAATTCTGGCTGTCTATCTGCTCTTAAATCTTCATCACGGAAACATTTAACAATTTGATAGTATCTATCAAAACCAGAAACCATTAAAAGCTGCTTAAATAACTGTGGTGACTGTGGAAGTGCATAAAACTTGCCATTGAAGTTACGACTTGGTACTAGATAGTCTCTAGCACCTTCTGGTGTAGCTTTCGTTAAAAATGGAGTTTCAATATCTAAAAACCCATTATCATCTAAAAAATTACGTACATATCTAATCGCTTTTGAACGCGTAATAAGTTTATTTTGCATTTCTGGACGACGTAGATCTATGTACCGATACTTAAGCTTAATATCTTCACCTGTAGCTTGGAAATCATCTAACTGAAAAGGAATCGTCTTAGATTTATTGATTACCTCAATAGTATCACCAATTATTTCAACCTTACCACTAGCAAGATTATTATTTTCTTGACCTTCCGGTCTCAAATTTACTAGACCATCGGCTTTAATCACAAACTCCGACCTTACGCTATCTGCAACAGCAAAATTAGCATTCTCTGGATTGAAAACCAATTGCACTAAGCCTGTTCTATCTCTTATATCCAAAAAGATAACTCCTCCATGGTCACGGCGACGATGTACCCAACCACAAACTGTAACTCTTTGATTCTCTAATTTCTCATTGATATCTGAACTATAATGTGTTCTCATTTAAAATAACCTTTTGAAAGTTTTTATAAAGTTAATAGATAAAATTTAATCACAATATTATAGCAAAAAATCAATGATAAGCCTAAAATAAATTATCTATGTTTAATTTTGAACAATTAAGGTTTGGAGTTTTTTATTTAAATATGGTGATAAAATAAATAAAACTAAAGCAGCTATCACCCCCAATAAAGTAAAATACCCAAAGGCTTTAGAATAAATATTTATAGTCTCAACTGGTGACAACACACCCTCCTTATTTCCACTTATCAATGCTCCAAAACTAGCTGCCAAAAAATTAGCAAATGCTGAACTTAAAACCCATACCCCCATAAAGAAGCCTATAACCTTTTTTGGTGCTACCACACTAATCATAGCTAAACCTATAGGCCCAATAAATAATTCTCCTAAAGCTTGAAACAAATAGCTTAAATTTATCCACCATGATGAAATAATCCCATTTTTTGCTGTTAGTGGAATAGCTATAACTAGAATCAAAAATGAAAAACTCATTACCAAAAGCCCTATGGCAAATTTAGTTGGATAAATATGCGAATTAACCTGAAACCGTCTTCCTAAATACGTATAAATAGGCCCAAAAAAAATTATGAAAAATGGCTCCACTGATTGAAAAGCGCTGATAGGAATATTAAATCCAAATATTATTTTATCAACGTTTCGATCAGTAAAAACATTCATCATTCCCCCACTTTGTTGCAAAAGAATCATAAACAACATATAAAAGAAGGTTAAAGTTACTGTTATATATATTCGGCTTCTATAGTTAATCCGATAGTTATTTGACAATAATGTTATAATATTTAGAAAAAATGTCATCATATAGCCAAGATTTCAGAGATATCGTAATAACTAAATATAAAGAAGGCCTAACAGACAAAGAGCTAAGTAATTTTTTTAATATAGATATCCGTACTACTAGATCTTGGATAAACTTATACGAGACAACTGGTGATTATAAATCTAAGCAAGGCTTGGGTTGCGGTAGAGTAGCAACCTTTACAGATAAGGAAGCGATAGAAAGCTACTTAAGAACATATCCAGATGCAATGGCTTTAGATATTAGAGAAGCATTAGCTCCTGAAATACCTAGAAGCACATTTTATGATTGTCTTAACAGACTTGGTTTTAGTTTTAAAAAAAGACACCTAAATATAAGCAAAGAAAAGAACAAGATAGGCAAAGTTTTATAGAGGTTGTTGAGACTATTGAACCTAACAAACTTGTATATTTAGATGAAATGGGTATGGATAATAAACAGTCTGTACTAAGAGGATGGTCTCTTGTTGGTAAACCTAGCTATGGTGAAGTTATTGCTTATCAAACTCAGAGAAAAAGTATAGTTGCTGGTTATAACTATTTAGAAAAGAAGATTATAGCACCGCTAGAGTATACTGGATATACAGATACTCAAATTTTTAATCAGTGGTTTGAAGAGCATTTATATCCTGAGTTAATTCCAAAGACTACTGTTGTTATGGATAATGCTAGTTTTCATAAGTCTCCTAAATTGGCTAAAATAGCAGAGAAGTTTGATATACAGATACTATACCTTCCTGCTTATTCTCCTGATTTAAATCCTATAGAAAAAATTTGGGCCAATTTTAAAAGAATTTTAAGAAAAGTAAATAATTCTTTTGATAATTTATCTGATGCTATTACTCACGTCTTTAGCACAATATTATCAGATTAACTATATCAATATTATTTGACTGTCTGATAAAGAAAAAAATCAGTACTAAAGTTATCATTCCCATCAAATATAAAGCCCTGCCTGCCCATAGAGGATATTTCAGCAGCACAAAAATAAATAAAACTAAACAACATAAAGCCAATATAAATATAGCTAAACCTATTAACATCCCTATACCTGCCACACCAAAGGCAAGATTCCAACTAATAGTTATAGCTATATATGAACACACTATAGGTGCAACTATAGTTCCTATATTCATCCCTACATATAACAATGTAAATCCTTGATTTCTAATATGATTAGCTTTTTCAAACAATGTGCCTGTTATCGCACCTATGCTAGGTTTAAATAAGCCTGTTCCCACTATAACTAAACTCAATCCTATAAAAAAATATAGATTTTGTGCATTAGGAATAATCATCACAAAATGTCCCAAAGCTATTAAAATAGCTCCTATTATAATGGATCGATACTGGCCAATATATTTATCAGCAATTATTCCTCCAATAATTGGTGTCCCATACACCATAGATGCATAAGCTCCATATATAAGGTATGCTCTAGCATCTGACATATTGAAAAACCTAAATAAATATAGAATCAACAATGCAGTTATCCCATAGTAGCTAAATCTCTCCCATAGACCAGTTATAAATAAAAAAACATTCCCTTTGGATATTTAGACTGCTTGGTTATATGAGATGACCTCATCCAAATCCTCCGATTTAGCAGTTGATACCAAGAATGCTTGTTGGATATCCTCTTTCAAATCATCTACATCCTCTATACCAATAGACAACCTTATTAAACCATCTGACAACCCTTGTTTAAGCCTAACTTCTTTAGGGATAGATGAATGAGACATTAATGCTGGAATAGATGATAAACTTTCAACTCCTCCTGCACTGACAGTTATAGCAAATAGTTTTAGATTTTCTAAAAAAACTTTAGCTATGCTATCACCTCCTTTTAGCTCTAAACTTAGAACACCGCCAAAACCTCTCATTTGCTGTTTTGCAAGTTGATAATCTAGACTACTTTCTAACCCTGGATAATATATTTTTTTAACTAATGGATGCTGTTCAAGCCACTTTGCTATATTTAAAGCATTATAATTATGCTTCTTCATTCTCAATGCTAACGTCCTCAATCCTCTAGTAGCTAAAAAACTATCAAAAGGGCTAGAGACTGCACCACCTGCCAGGTGAACAAGTTCTAAATTTTCAATCAGACTATCGTCATCTTTTACCACCACAATCCCACTAATCACATCTGAGTGACCACTTATATATTTCGATGCCGAATGGATAACTATATCTGCCCCAAAAGAAATAGGCCTTAAATTATAAGGAGTCGCAAAGGTATTATCCACGACTAGCAGTAATTTAAATTTATTGCAAAATTCACTAAGTTTTTTTAAATTAACTATTTTTAACAAGGGGTTAGATGGTGTCTCAACCCATATCATTTTAGTATTTTTTTGAATTTTACTTTCCAAGACATCAAAATTACCTAAATCCACATATGTAGCTTGAAGACCTGAAGAACGTTTTTTAATTTCTTCAAACAATCTATAAGTGCCTCCATATAAAGCATCAGCTGCTATTATATGGCTATTTATCTCTAAGGTATCTAATACAGCATTGATTGCTGCTACTCCTGAAGCAAAGGCAAAACCTTTTTTAGCACCTTCTAATTCAGCAACAGCCTCTTCATATTTAATCCTAGTTGGATTTCCAACTCTGCCATATTCAAAAGTTTTCTCACCACCGGGACTTTTCTGGCGATATACTGATGAGGTATAAATAGGTGTTGTTACAGCACCTGTCGCTAAATCTCCTGGATTACCTGAGTGAACTGCTAAGGTGTCAATTCTAGAATTTATAATACTCATTATTTGCTCCCATAATTTTAAAATTGCTAAAACGATGAAAACAATATTTTGAATTTCCGCTTTAGCAGGTTTTATTAAGCGCCCGCAATTTGAAATAAATCAGCGCTTTGATTTTAAATTATTATTTTATTTTAAGCTTTATTTCCATATTCTTGCATATGTTTAGCTGTACGTTTATTTTTACCATACATAAAATGATTTTCCATTCTTTCTTTATACTGACTTGCTGGCACAGTTAAGCCCACAGCATCAGCTACTTCACGAATTAACATAGGGCTAGCACCACAACATACTCCCAGATAATTAATTCCTAGCTTATAAGCTTTTTCTGCAAAATCTCTAATTTCATAGCGATTACAAAATAATGGATCTAATGCTGTAGGAAATGTCCTACCATGTGGCGATGGGCAGCCACAACCATTATTATCAGGTAAGTTAAAAAAGGTTGGATGATTATCTGTAGTTCTATAGGGGATAGGTAAACCAGCGACATGGCAACTAACTGCCTCTCGAATTTTCTCAAGATCAGGAAGCATCGTTTGAGGACCTCTAAAACAGTTCATCCCTACTACATTAGCTCCTCGTTGCTCAAGCTCTTTGCAAGTATCTATTACTGACCAACCATCGCGCATTTTATTTTCACCCATCGGAGCTAAAGTGACTACAGTTTGCAGGCCAGTTTTTTGCATGATTTCTAATGCAGCAAATGCTTCTTCAGCATAATAAAAAGTCTCACCTATCAAAATATCAGCCCCTTCTTCAGCTGCCCAACCAACCATTTCACTAAACATTTTTTTTACTTCTTTTTGGGATGCTGCATCACCTTGATTCCAAATATTAGAATTGGAAATATTACCTGCCATTAAATTTGGCTGTACACCGTTAGGTGTTGTATCAGCAACTTTCTTAGCTATTCTAAGAGCCTCTCTATTTAGTGGTTCTAGCAAATGCTCTTTGCCAATGACTCTGAGCTTTTCTCTATGTCCATTATAAGTAAAAGCCTCAACTATATCTGATCCAGCATGCTGAAACTCGCGATGTAAATTCTCTAAAACTTCAGGATGTTCTAACGAAACCATCGGTACAAATTCACCCGAAGCCATATAGCCTCGACGTTCAATTTCAAATAGAAATCCTTCTGCACATATTACCGGGCCTTTATCAAGTCTTTGAGTTAAAGTTTGCTTTGACATTTTGAGTCTCCATCGTTTTGTTAATTTTAAAAGGTTTTGATATTTAATATCAACAACCGCCACCTTACTAAAACGATGGTAACAAAACTAGAGATAATAGAGATGTCTTCGCTTTAGCAGGTTTTATTAAGCGCCCGCAATTTGAAAATAAATCAGCGCTATAGAAACTACCTTACACACTTTTAATTCTTTAAACAATATTTATTTAGTAAATATTTAAAAAAATTAAATCTCATATAAAGAAAATAAAGAAATAATATATAACACTAATAAAATATAGAATGGTGCTGCAAGCATTCTTAAATCAACGGCTAAATAAGCAAACAGTATTGGCAAAAGTCCTGTAAATATTGCCATTGAAATATTTTGTGTAATGGCTAAACCACTAAACCTCTGGAACTTACTAAATCTATTTAGCACTACACACATATAATTAGCATTTATTAAGCCATTAGCAAAAGCAAAAGGCACTATAAAGAATAATGCTATTGGCTGCTTTGCTATCAAAGCTATTGCTAAGGGTATAAGTATAACCACAGCCATAACTATACCTAAGGCTTGAGTAGCTCTATTGCCAATTCTATCTGCAATATAACCACCTACAAGAACTGATAACGAATAGGTTACTATAGTTACTAGCACATATGTCGATGTAGTAACTTTATCAAAACCTAGACATTTTTGACAATAAGCTGGTAAAAAGATAATAAACATCGCTAAAAACACTGTACAAGATGTAACAGTTAAAACACAACGCAATAAAGTACCTAATTTTTGCTTTAAAAGCTCTACAACAACAAGTCCTCGCTGATTTGTAGCATCAGTGACTAAAGTTTCTTCAATTGCAGATCGCCAAAAATAACTAATCAATACAGCGATACCGCCAAAAGCAAAGGCTAGGCGCCAGCTATATTCAAAAAACTGTTCAGCTGAAAGTACAAGGCTTAGCAAATAATATACTATTGATGCCAAAATCATACCAGATGTCGCACAAAAAATAACGATTGAAGTAAAAAAATTCCTCCTAACTGAACGTTGCTCATGTACTAATAGAACAGCGGCGGTTATCTCTCCACCAAAAGAAAATCCTTGAATTAAACGACATGCTGCTAATATCAAAGGAGTAAATACTCCTAAAACATTACTGCTTGGCAAAATTGCAATAATCAAAGAAGAAATACCTATTAATATCACAGTCCATTTAAATGGTAATTTTCTCCCATATTTATCACCAAGGTTACCCCAAAATACAGCTCCTAAAGGCCTAGCAAAATAACCAACACCAAAAATAGTGAAAATCAAAATAAGTGAGCTATTAAAAGACTCCTTATGTAATAAAGACATAGATATTTGAAAAGCAAATAATCCAAATATATGAAAGTCAAAAGTCTCAAAAGTACTGCCAAGGCTAGAAATTATTATTGATTTAGCGCGCAAAATTTCTTCTCTATAGTTGTATATATTATTTTATAAAAAATATATACACAACAACCTCGCAATTCAATAGATAAAACCTAATAATATAGAAACAATTAATTAACCTAGTATTTATCTAAATACTTACTCATTAAATTTCATATTTACATGCTCTCTCAGGAATCTTGCCTCCATATATTATTGTTTGCTTACCAAGAGCTTTTTCATCTCCAGATAAATCTTTATAGTGAATAGCATATGCTAAAAGTCTTCCATTAATAGGCCTAAAACGATGCACTGTAGTTCCATCAAATTTCATTTCTATAAAGCAAGGGCCATATGATATAGTTAATCCGATAGTTATTTGACAATAATGTTATAATATTTAGAAAAAATGTCATCATATAGCCAAGATTTCAGAGATATCGTAATAACCAAATATAAAGAAGGCCTAACAGACAAAGAGCTAAGTAATTTTTTTAATATAGATATCCGTACTACTAGATCTTGGATAAACTTATACGAGACAACTGGTGATTATAAATCTAAGCAAGGCTTGGGTTGCGGTAGAGTAGCAACCTTTACAGATAAGGAAGCGATAGAAAGCTACTTAAGAACATATCCAGATGCAATGGCTTTAGATATTAGAGAAGCATTAGCTCCTGAAATACCTAGAAGCACATTTTATGATTGTCTTACCAGACTTGGTTTTAGTTTTAAAAAAAGACACCTAAATATAAGCAAAGAAAAGAACAAGATAGGCAAAGTTTTATAGAGGTTGTTGAGACTATTGAACCTAACAAACTTGTATATTTAGATGAAATGGGTATGGATAATAAACAGTCTGTACTAAGAGGATGGTCTCTTGTTGGTAAACCTAGCTATGGTGAAGTTATTGCTTATCAAACTCAGAGAAAAAGTATAGTTGCTGGTTATAACTATTTAGAAAAGAAGATTATAGCACCGCTAGAGTATACTGGATATACAGATACTATACCTTCCTGCTTATTCTCCTGATTTAAATCCTATAGAAAAAATTTGGGCCAATTTTAAAAGAATTTTAAGAAAAGTAAATAATTCTTTTGATAATTTATCTGATGCTATTACTCACGTCTTTAGCACAATATTATCAGATTAACTATATCTGGGCCAGATGGGATAGGATAAGCATATTGAGCCTCTTCACAATCATTATAATTATCTATAGTATAGTTTTGCTCGATTTTTTTAGATGAAATAAAATTCCAATCTGAAATAAACAATCTAGAATAAAACCCTGAAAGCTTTCCTTCAAACTTTATTAATGAGTCTTGCCAAACGTCTTTTTCACTAGATAAAAAATCCTTTGATAAATTTGCTCCGCCTATATAGGTAATCTTTCTATCAAAAATATACATCTTACGATGATTCCTATGATTTATATTGCCCAAAAACAACCCTCTTGTTAAAGGAGAAAAAACCTTAAGATTTATCCTCTTATATTTTAAATAAAATAATCTTGATATATTTGTAATTGATGAGAGAGTATTTGATCCAAAAGCATCCACAATTATATAAACTTTGACCCCTGCCTTAGCTTTATCTAATAATTTTCTAGTTAGTAGAGTATTATATTTATCAAAAGAAAAAATATAAGAACATATGTATATACTTTCTTGAGCTGCTTTAATTTGATTATATAATTTTTTATAAACAATTTTATTATTATAAATGAATTCTTGTTTATAATATGAATGACCTTTTATATCATACTTTTTTAATACTGCTAAAATATCATTTGGAAAATTAGCGTTATCACCATTATTTATAACCTTTTGTTTCTTTAAATCAAAACAGAATATTTTTCTCCTTTTTTTTAAAGTAATAATCCAATAAATAATTACCCCAAAAATATTAGTAAATAAAATTAATGAAATCCATAGCAGTTGTGATCGGAGTGATTTATTCCTATATAACAATGAAATAATTGATATTATTTCAAGAAAAAAAACTAAGATATTTATATAAATATTTTGGATTTCAAACATTAGCCAAAAACATTTTAAATATGGAGGATGTTAACTCTATATTAACTGAGTTATTGCCAGTATACTAGAAACAATGAAACATATCATATTAAGCTTACTATTACTTTTTACTAGCAAAAAAATATCCGGCCGCCCTATATGGGAAATTAAATAGCCTGTATAGCTGTTATAGCAATCGTATAAGTAATATCATCGACTGTAGCACCTCGCGATAAATCATTTACCGGCTTATTTATGCCTTGTAAAACAGGACCTATGCTTAATACATTTGCACTTCTCTGAACAGCTTTATAAACAGTATTGCCAGTATTTAAATCAGGGAAAATAAGTACAGTTGCTTTGCCTGCTACTTGACTATTAGGAGCTTTTTTCTTTGCTACACTATCTATCATTGCAGCATCATACTGTAGTGGGCCATCAACTAATAGTTCAGGAGCTTTTTGTTTAAGAAGTTCTGTTGCCATCCTTACTTTATCAACTTGGATTCCAGAACCTGATGAACCTGTGCTATAGCTTATCATAGCAATACGAGGCTCAATATTAAATTTTCTAGCAGATTCAGCACTTTGGATCGCTATATCAACAAGCTCTTCTGCCGAAGGGTCTTGATTCACCGCACAATCACCAAACACTACAACCTCATCTGGCATACACATAAAAAACACAGAGGATATCAAAGATGTTTTTGGCTTTGTTTTTATCAACTGTAATGCAGGCCTTAAAATATCTGCTGTAGTATGCTCTGCACCAGATACTAGTCCATCAACCTCACCAAGATAAAGCATCAGCATTGCTACTATTACTGGATTTTTTAAAGCATCTTGGGCCATACTTTGAGATAAGCCTTTATGCTTTCTTAGATCCATCAAAGTTTTTAAATACTTTATTTCTGCTTTATCATCAATAGCTATCACTTCAATACTATCAAGCAAGTTAAAACCATTTAATTCTGCAACTTTATTAATTTTTTCCCTATCTCCAATCAATACACATTCAGCTAAACCTTGCTCATGACAATTTTTAGCTGCTAGTAATGTTCTTGGCTCATAACTTTCAGGTAGAATAATCCTTTTCTTAGCCTTTCTGGCCATTTTTAATAAATAATATCTAAAAGCTGGTGGAGACATAACCTGCTGCTTAGATATATCAGCTGTAATAGCACTAATTATCTTATCTCTATCTATCGAACTAGATATAACTTCCTTAACCTTTTGAATTCTCTCAATATCATCCATAGGTATTCCCATTAGATCGATATTAGCAATTTTTAATATTGTATTTACACTTTTATTCCTAGTTGTTAATATTGCAAGTCCTACTTTTTCAGCTGCTTCAATACATAAATCCTTAACCTTATCATTAAGATATTCTTCTGCAGTTAATATTATACCTGCAATTTTCATCCCTGTTTGAGCTGCTAAACATAGAGTTACTAAAATATCTGATCTATCCGCTGAGGTTATAACTAAAGAATTTGGTGTTAGATCTTTAATAAAATTATCAACTCCACGTGAGCACATCATAACGGTATCAACACGAGCATCAAGTCCCACATCTGAGATAAGGTTTAACTTTAGAGTATTTTTAATATCTAAAACACGCGGCGAAGTACGTTCTTGGTCCCACTTTACAACTCCCAGTAAGCTTAGTCCTTTTTTGCTAAACACTGGTATTTGCTTAAGCATATCAATGCTAACAATCTTTTTATCTTTAATGACTTCTTCATCTGTCAAACTAAAACTAATTCTACCATCATCATCATATGGTGCATTTAATTTAGTTATTATTGCTCCCATGATATTATTTTTTTTAGGTAAACTACGTATTGCATAGTCTAGTTCATCATTAAGCTCATCAAGAGGTTTGTTACCATGATATGAAGCTATAATCACCTCAGCACCTAATGCTTTGATAATTTCTATATTTAACTCATCAATTATACTATTAATTGGATACAACTTGTGAGCATTATCACCCTGTCTAAATAGACCAGAAATTATTACAAAATCTGACTTTTGAGTCTTCTCATAAAACTCATTTAAAACCAGCTCAACATAGTCTTTGATTCTATTATTAAGTAGATAAGACTCGATATCACTAATGGGCATTTGCATATCATGAATTGGATGAAAAGAGCTAACTTTTAACCCTTTTTGTTGTAAAGCAAATTTTAGACTACTTGCTAATACCCTTAAGCCTATATGCTTAGAGGTTGGCAATATAAATATAGATTTTTTCATATTATAATTCTTACATTAAAGTTTGTGTTTCTTGAGCAATCATTAATTCTTCATTCGTAGCTATAACCATTATATTTCTACTATCTTCACTATTTATGAACACGTCTGATTTAACATTTCTATATTGATCTATTTTAAAGTCTAGACTCAATAATTTAGCTACAATATTTTCACGAATATTTGCAGCATTCTCACCAATACCTCCTGTAAATACTAGAGCATCAAATTCTTTAAAATAGATCATATAACTAGCAATAAATTTAGCGACTCTATGGCAAAACATCTCTATAGCCAACTTAGATGACTCATCTCCTTTATTAGCTAATTCAGAAACTTCGCGCATATCATTATGTCCGCATATTCCTAGCAGTCCACTTTTCTTATTTAGCATATTGGTAATCTCTTTGATATTCCAACCAAGGTTATCCGATATATATGTAAACACACTAGGATCTATTTCACCAGATCGAGTACCCATAACAAGCCCATCTAGAGGAGTTAATCCCATACTTGTATCAACACTTTTTCCCTCCACCACAGCTGTAATACTACATCCATTACCAAGATGTGCAACTATCACATTTGCTTTTTCTTTTTGTAATAGTTTTGCTGCTTGCTGAGATACATATTTATGAGATGTCCCATGGGCTCCATATTTACGGATATCATGTTGTAATGTAAGTTCACGTGGTATCGCATATTCTGCAACATAGTTAGACATAGTTTGATGAAATGCAGTATCAAATACAGCTACCTGAGGTAAACTTGGAAATATCTGCTGACAAAAACTAATTCCCTCAATATGTGCAGGGTTATGTAAAGGCGCTAGCGGAATACAAGCTATAATTTTTTGTAATGAATCATCATCTATTAACACAGATTTTGAGAAATACTGTCCTCCATGAACGACCCTATGCCCTATTGCTGCTATTTTTTCTAAATATCCATTATCAACTAGAAAATCTTTTAGAAGAGCAAATATGGCTTTATATTGACCATACTCGATTAACTTCTCGACTTTATTTTTAGATTTAAAAACTACCTTACAATTTTTATCACCAATATTTTCTGCTAAACCGGTAAGTAAAGACTCTGAAGTATTAGGATTTATAAGTGCAAATTTAACTGAGGAACTACCACAGTTTAAAACTAGAATATATGACATGATTAAATTAGAAGTTTTATATAATATAGCAACTATTATATAATAATCTTAGATCTAGTGACAGCTTATATTTTTACACGCCCAACCAGATTAAACCAATTAGAATGGTATATCATCATCAAAATTAGATGTATTAATTTCTGCAAAATCAGGCATTTTGTCTTGCTTTGAAGACTGCTGTTGACTCTGATTGAAATTGTTATTCGATGATTGGCTCACATTTGAATTATTTTGCTGATAATTTGAACTACCTTGTGAAGTTCCGCCACCAATAAACTGAAAGTTATTTGCAACAATTTCTGTAGTATATTGCATATTACCATTTTTATCTTGCCACTTGTTGGTACGAAGCCTACCTTCAATAAACAGTTGTGTACCCTTATTAGCATACCTTTGGATTGCATCTGCTGCTTTACCAAACACAACAACTCTATGCCATTCTGTAGTAATATTTTCACCTATACCATCATTAGTGGCAATACTTAAAGTTGCTACAGTTGTGCCATTTTGAGTTGTTCTAACTTCTGGGTCATTACCTAATCTACCAAGTATAATAACCTTATTTACTGTTCCTTTAGCCATTTCATTCTCCTATATTATTTTTATTTTTTTTAAACTTTCTAATACTACAGCTTACAGCAAAAAAAATTGAGTAAAAGTATTTCATAAAAATTTTCAAGATTTTATAAAACCTTAAATCAATTAGTAGTACCCACTTCTAGATGACAAGTTCAATCACTTTTAATCGCAAAATTTATCTCTTCAAAACTAAAACCATTATATAACAAATAATTTACTGCTTTTTGTTTTAATCGAAGGTCCATCTCAAGCTTAGTTATATCTTTATACTTTTTTTCTAAACATTTTTTACAAAGCTTAAACCAATCGACCATCTCTTGTTCAATACAATTTTCGATCAAATCTTGAGTAAGACCTTTTTGATAAATAGCTGTATTTATAATCCTTTTTTTACCTCTTAATTTTGAAATTTCACTTATTACAAAAACCTTTGCAAAACGCTCATCAGAAAGCCATTTATGTTGTTCAAACTCATCTAAAAGAGAAGTGACCTCATCTATTGAAATATTACCTCTAAGATTAAGTTTATCTGCTAGCTGTTTTCGTGAATAATCTTGCTTTGCAAGAAGGTATAGAAGATAGCTTTTTTCTTTAGATAAGCTCATCTTGAGATGTTAATTTAGGTTCTTTTGAATCTTTAGTCGCATATTTATTAGGCAATAAAAGCTCTAATAGAGACTTTTCAATTTCATCACGTTCAATAGTGTTTTCTTTTAAATAGTCTTTTGATTTCTCTTTGCCTTGGCCAATTTTTTTGCCCTTATAACTATACCAAGCACCAGATTTTTCAATAATTCCATGCTTTGCACCAAGATCAATAAGCTCTGCCTCTAAGGAAATACCCTCGCCATATATAAGCTCAAATTCAGCCTGCTTAAACGGTGGTGCAACTTTATTTTTAACGATTTTAACTCTAATTTCATTACCATTGATATCTGTACCATCTTTAATGGCTCCGCCTTTTCTAACCTCTAATCTTACAGACGAATAAAATTTAAGAGCATTACCACCAGTAGTGGTTTCTGGATTACCAAACATTACACCAATCTTCATGCGGATTTGGTTAATAAACATAACAAGTGTGTTTGAGCGTTTAATATTTGCTGTTAATTTCCTAAGAGCTTGAGACATAAGTCTTGCCTGTAAACCCATATGAGAATCACCCATATCACCCTCAATTTCTGCTTTTGGAGTAAGAGCTGCAACTGAATCAATCACTACAACATCTACACCACCAGAACGCACTAACATATCTGTAATCTCTAAAGCCTGCTCACCAGTATCCGGCTGCGAAACAATAAGATTATCAACATCCACACCTAAAAGCTTGGCATATTTGGGATCAAGTGCATGCTCAGCATCTACAAAAGCAGCTATACCACCTTGCTTTTGACATTGGGCAATGGCTAATAGTGTTAAAGTTGTTTTACCAGAAGATTCATGACCATATATTTCTATCACTCTCCCTTTGGGATATCCTCCAATACCTAATGCTACATCTAGTGATATAACACCTGAAGGCACAACATCAATATCATGAGCCGCTTGTTGATCTCCAAGTTTCATAATTGAGCCTTTACCAAATTGTTTTTCAATCTGTGAAAGAGCTGATTCTAAAGCTTTTTCTTTACTCATAATAATTAACCCCTATTTTAGTATTAATGTTGTTTACTATCCGTAGATTCCTTTATTGAATCAAGATACATCGCATCAAAATTTACTGCTGACAAACATAATTGTGGGAAACCTCCACTAATCACCAAGTCTGAAACTGCTTCACGGGCATAATGATAAAGTATATTTGGACAAAATGCTTTTTTTGCATGCTCAATTTGCTCTGCTTCCATATTAGATACTGTAAATATGCCTGCCTGCTTAACTTCTATTTCAAAAGCAATCATGTCTTCATTTTTAACTTTAACTTCAAGAGTCAAAACACTTTCGTAAGTATTGCCCTCTGGAAGATCAGTAGCTTCCACCTTCAGGTCTGTATGTAACTCTGGCTTCCAAGCTGTAGTCCATATTTTATCAGAATTAGGAATAGAGAAAGAAAGATCCTTTACATAAACTTTTTGAATTTGAAACTGTGGTTGTTCTTGCTGATCCATTTTATGATCCTTAATGTTCTTTATAAATTTTTATTTTGATAATGATTTAACAGGGTAACTTGCTTGTAACCATTCGTTTAACCCACCTTTAAGTACAAAAACTTGCTCAAAACCTTCTTTACGTAGCTCTAGCATAGCTTTTTGCGCATTATCTCCATATATAACTATTGGCTTAGATTTATATTTAATTAATTTTTTATGCTTTTGTGCAATCTCTTCTAACTGAATATTTTGAGCACCTATAATATGTGTGTTACTGAACATCTCGCTATCTCTTACATCAAGATAAATACCTTTACCCTTATTTACTGTAACAACCGCATCTGCGACAGATAGTGAATGCTGTGATTTTTTAGTTTGTGTTAACTCAAAAATTACATATATAGCTAACAATAAAACAAGAGATAAACAAAACAATAAGTTTTGTGAAACAAAATAACCTAAATTTTCCATGAGCTTGGTTGTCTTTTTAATTAATTAATTTTATATCTAAACTAAGATTATACATAGCTTTAGATATAAAAAAAAGAAGCTTTTAATTTAATAAGATAAAAGGTTTTTACAAAGAGAAAATATTCTAAAATTATTACTGCATTTTAGCAATAATATCTTTAGTCACATCAGTATTACCAACATTATACAAGCTCATTTCAGCAGGTAGAATTGCATCCAACTGCTTACTTTTTGCTACTTCAGCAGATGCTTTAGTTAAAGCATCTTTAAAAGCATCTGCATCATCTGAAGCCATTTTTTGTACTTGACTCATCATATTCTGATAATCTTTCATTGCTTTTTGAAGATCTGCCTGAGCTTGTTCTTTATCCTGGTTTTCTACTTTATCAGCAGCTTCTGCTTGTTTAGTATCACCTTCAGCATCATCTGTTTGAACATCATCTTTCTCTTCTGTATAAGAGTTTACTTTCTCTTGTAGAGTTGTAATATTCTTCTTAAGCGCATCCATCTGCGGCTTAAGCTTTTTCTCATCAGCGGTAACCTTTGCCTTACCAAGTGGAGAAGTTTCAAATACATCTTGCACATTTGCAAAACCTACACCACCAGCCATAGCCGTAGTCGTAGTAATCATTAAACCACCCGCAATCATTGCACCTAGTATAGTCTTTTTCATGTTATTACTTCCTTGTTGTTTTAATATTAAAACTTAGTATTAATATCGATTATAATCATGGTTTTTAGATGTTTCAACATTTATAGTATTTATTTTAAGCTAAAATCACTTTCTGAAAGAGCTTTGTAATAAACGCTATTACCTAGCTTTTGCGATACTGCTGTTAAAAAATCTAAAGGCTGAGTATAATCAATCACATCCATATTATTAAGCTTCTCTCGTTTAAGCTGATCTATGGATGCAAACCCATCAATAAGCCCAATTTTTTTAGCCTCTACACCGCTGAAAGGTTCGCCTGAAAACGTAGTGTCGTTTGATTTATCTTTTAGTCGACTTCCCCTAGATTTCTCAACAGCATCGATAAATACTTGATGAGTCTCATCAAGAAGTTTTTCGAACTGTTTTGTTTGTAATGGTTTTTGTGGGGAAAAAGGGTCCAAAAAGTCTTTGTTTTTACCTGAAGTGTAGGTTCTTCTCTCAACACCTATCTTATCCATAAGACCAGTAAAGCCAAATCCACTTCCTATAACTCCGATAGAGCCTGTTATCGTCATTTTATTAGCATAGATCTCTTTAGCTCCCGTAGCAATATAATACCCACCACTTGCACACACATCGGTGCATACAGCGTATATAGGTATCGAGGGTTTTTTTTGCTGTAAGTATTGCATATGTGTATATATTTCATCAGATTGAACTGGAGAACCTCCTGGACTGTTTATTTCTACTATTATAGCTTTTGTTAACTTACTAGCATAAGCATCATCTAAGCTCTTATTTATTCTCTCTGAATTAGCCTCAGAATCTTCATCTATAATTCCTTGGACTTTGACTAAAGCAATATGTGGACTAAGTTCCTTTGATGAGCTAAACAATTCTGGAATTATTATTATCAAAAGCAACAAAATAATTAAGGTTCTGATAAAAAGCTTCCAACGCCTTTTACTCTTCATTTCTTTAATATGAATTTTTGCTAATTTCTCTAGCGTTTCATTGGAAATGTTCTTTTCCATTTTTTCTCCAGATTTGTTAATATTCTTCCATCAATTTTAAATGTATTTAAGTAAAAATACATTAGTTAAATTTAAGGATCAAAAAAATGACAGCACGAATGCCATTAGAAACTAAAGCAAAGAATCTAGGTCTTAAAAATATCCAAAGACATATCTTTTTATGCTGTGATCAAGAGCGTCAAAAATGCTGTGATGGTGAAACTTCATTAAAATCATGGAATTTTTTAAAAAAAAGGCTTGTGGAACTAAAACTTTCACAAAATGGTCATATCTATAGATCAAAGACCTACTGTCTAAGAGTTTGTCAAAATGGCCCTATAGCTGTAGTACATCCAGATAATGTTTGGTATCACTCATGTACTCCAGAAGTTTTAGAACAAATCATACAAAAGCACCTTATTGCTGGTGAGATAGTCGAAAAATATGTTCTTAATAAATAGTTTTTTACCCTTAAAAGTTCTATGATATACACCATATTAAATATTCTTTTCTTATTGTGAAAAATTCCCAAGCTATTTTAGGAATCTTAATTGCATTTATAGGAGCAATATTTTTAGCTCTTATGGGATATTTTGTGACACTTATTCAGGGCACTATGTCAAGTAGCCTGATAATAGCTTATAGGTTCTTAATTGGCCTAATAATGTTATCTCCTTTTATATTTTTGAATAAAGAATTTAGTTTTAAAGCAAATAAAATCTGGCTTATATTTGTTAGAGCCGCATCTGGGTTTATAGCTATGCTTTTATTCTTTTACGCATTAAATTATTTACCCTTAGCGAACTCCATGTTGCTAATGAATACCTCTCCTCTATTCACCCCTTTAATTGTATATCTACTTACTGGTACAAAAACAAACAAACAGGTTTTGTTTTGTATAGGATTCAGTTTTGTAGGGTTTTTAATAATTGTTCACCCAGAGTCAACCAACTACAATCCTATAGGATATATTCTGGGGATTTTTTCAGGATTTTTTGCAGCATTAGCAACAGTTTTATTAAGACTAGTTGGCAAAGAAAACAAACCTGTGCAAATGATGTTTTATTTCTTCTTATTTACAGCTATTATAGGATTATCCGTCGGATTTTTTTCTATTAAAGAGCTCTCTGGATTTGAATTTATAATTATATTATTAATTTCATTTACAGGGGTTGTTTACCAATTTAGCCTAACTTATGCTTTAAGACTAATACAAGTGAGGATAGTAACACCAATAATGTTAACTTCGGTGATATTTGCTGGATTACTAGATTTAATCTTAAATGGAATCCTAATCGAAACAACTTTTTTAGTTGGGGCTATCATCATGGCTCTTGGAATAGTTGGAGTAATCAAGTTCAACTCCTAACTAAAAACCTTCTTAATTAAAGGCTTAAAACGCAGTAATAGCGCATATTTGCTGTATCAAAGCAGAAATTCTAGCATCAACAAGCTACTATAACTTTAAAGGGGATTTTTTATTTATTCAAGCAAGATTACAAGGTTTGCTAATGCTGGACTACTATCAATACCAAAGACAAAGGACAAAGCAGAATTCGCAATATCATATTTATATTGGTCGCAGATTTAATCACGAGCTATCTAAAGATTTTGATGAATCACTAACACAAAAGGGTCGTGATAATCTAGATTATATTTTAGATCAAAACTTAGATATATCTGACCTTATAAACACTTATGATCTTATACAAGAAGCCAATAGTAATCTATATAAACATGATTTTTCTAAATATGCTTTTATAGGATATTCTGTGGTTAATAACTCTCTTACCCAAGGTTATAGTCGTTATAATAAGACATTAGTGAAGATCTTAGAGTCTTATAGTAATTTAAATGCAAAGCTACCTCAGCTAAAACAAATGTCACGTAATTATTCAGGTTCGTATAGAAAGAATTTTGATATAGTTAATCTGATAATATTGTGCTAAAGACGTGAGTAATAGCATCAGATAAATTATCAAAAGAATTATTTACTTTTCTTAAAATTCTTTTAAAATTGGCCCAAATTTTTTCTATAGGATTTAAATCAGGAGAATAAGCAGGAAGGTATAGTATCTGTATATCAAACTTCTCTGCTATTTTAGCCAATTTAGGAGACTTATGAAAACTAGCATTATCCATAACAACAGTAGTCTTTGGAATTAACTCAGGACATAAATGCTCTTCAAACCACTGATTAAGAATTTGAGTATCTGTATATCCAGTATACTCTAGCGGTGCTATAATCTTCTTTTCTAAATAGTTATAACCAGCAACTATACTTTTTCTCTGAGTTTGATAAGCAATAACTTCACCATAGCTAGGTTTACCAACAAGAGACCATCCTCTTAGTACAGACTGTTTATTATCCATACCCATTTCATCTAAATATACAAGTTTGTTAGGTTCAATAGTCTCAACAACCTCTATAAAACTTTGCCTATCTTGTTCTTTTCTTTGCTTATATTTAGGTGTCTTTTTTTAAAACTAAAACCAAGTCTGGTAAGACAATCATAAAATGTGCTTCTAGGTATTTCAGGAGCTAATGCTTCTCTAATATCTAAAGCCATTGCATCTGGATATGTTCTTAAGTAGCTTTCTATCGCTTCCTTATCTGTAAAGGTTGCTACTCTACCGCAACCCAAGCCTTGCTTAGATTTATAATCACCAGTTGTCTCGTATAAGTTTATCCAAGATCTAGTAGTACGGATATCTATATTAAAAAAATTACTTAGCTCTTTGTCTGTTAGGCCTTCTTTATATTTAGTTATTACGATATCTCTGAAATCTTGGCTATATGATGACATTTTTTCTAAATATTATAACATTATTGTCAAATAACTATCGGATTAACTATACAATATCTAGTTATGAATTGGAAAATTTTGAAAAATATTTTAATGAAGCAAAAGAGCTAAGAGTTATATCTAAAGATAAGAGCTTTAAGTATGGCCAATTTCGTTCTCGAGTACATCGAAATAGGTATAATCTAAACGATGTTGAATTATATTTAGGTAGTGAAAAAGATGCCTCTAAATTATCAAAGATAGCTAATTTTGGTAATATAGTTCAACATGGTTTATTTACGCTTGGTGTGGTGACTGGAAGTTATGAGGCTTATCAGGCTCATCAAAATGGCCAAGATCCTTATAAAAAGGCTGTTGAGGTTACAGGATCAGCTATTGGTAGTAGTGTTGGCGCTTCTATTGGGGGAGGACTGGTAAGCTTAGTGATTGGCGCAAGTGTATCAGGCCCAGTAGGTTGGGCTGGGATAGGTGTTTATGCTGTAGTTGCAGGTATTGGAGCTTATATAGGCAGTATCGGTGGAGAAAAAATTGCTGACTGGGGGTATGATGTTTTTTAATAAAAAAATATCTATTATGATTAGAAACTTTAATCTTTTTTGTATGTATATATTCTTTCTGTTTTCTATAATTTTCTTGAATTTTGGCTCTTGTTTTGCCATCTATAGTTTTTTTACATCTGATGATTTTACTTTACAATTTTATGTTTTATGGATAGTAATTGGCTTAACCTTAGGGGCTAACTTCATCTTTTTATTTTGTGTTTATTCAGTTAGAAGGTTTGATAAGTATTACAAAGATAATTTATATAATTTTGAGTATCCTGGTTATTTACTAGTAGGTAGAAACTATGCAAATCCATGCTCATATAAGACTATCATAAGGTTTCCACTTTATAGATCTTATATTTATATCCCGATAAAAACAAATAGAGATAAAGACCCTGTTAGGTATAAGCTTTTACCAGATTTTAATGAAAGGTTAAATTGGATTGATAGGTTTTTATATTACACAGCAATTATTTCTTGGCTTATCTGCTGGATAATAGCGGGAGTATTTTATTTATTTAATATGTAAATGAGATTAAAATCTTTATAGAAAGTCTATGTCCACTTTTTTAAAAAAAATGGAATTAATTATAGAATTATTAACTATTAATATTGCTGGAAATACCAAACATATGTATAGTGAATTTATCTCTTCTAGATTTCAAAGGATATTTTATGAGTGACTTCATAACAGGGAAAAAAATATATAATACATCAGATAAGATCAATAATGTCGCTGAATATGTTGTAGCTAGACTTGTTGATTTAGGTATAACCCACTCTTTTTGTGTGCCTGGAGATTTCTCCTTTACAATAGATAGAGCACTAATTGACAATCCAAAGCTTAAAAATATAGTGAATGCTAATGAGCTAAATGCTAGCTATGCTGCGGATGGTTACGCAAGAATAAAAGGTGCTGCAATTCTATCAACAACATATGCCGTTGGAGAATTAAGTGCCTTAAATGGAGTTATGGGGTCAAAGGCAGAAAACTTAGTTGTCTTTCATTTAGTTGGGTCTCCAGATGATATGGCAGTAGCAAAAAAAAGACAAGTACACCATACTCTTGGCGATGGCGAGTTTGGCAATTTTATTGAGCTTTCCGCTTCTACAGCATGTGTCTCAGCAACAATAACTCCAGATAATGCACGTAGAGAGATGAATCGAGTAATATCCGACGCTTTCAAATATCGTAAACCTGCCTATATTTCTATTTCTTTTGATGATGGTAAAAGAAAAGTCACCGATATGACTCCTGATAGTGCTAATTATAATCATATTCGAAGCGATGCTAACCAACTTGAAGAAGCAAGTGAATTTATAATTCATAAGCTTAAAAAAACAGAAAAGATAGTGATATTGCCTTCACTTAAGCTTGATAGATTTGGTCTAACTGAAAAGGCTATAAAACTAATCGAAAAATTAAACCTTCCATTCGCTATCATGCCACATGATAAAAGCGTTATCTCCGAACATCATGATAACTATATAGGTTTTTATGCAGGTAAACTTTCCAATAAAGGAACTGCTGAAATAGTTGAAAACGCTGATACTGTCATAAACTTAGGTGATGCTCTATGGTCAGATTTTAACACCACAGCCTTTACTAACAACCTTGATCTAAATAAAGTCATAAATCTAGGACCCGATTTTGTTGAATCAACAGACACATATTTCAAAAATATCTACTTATCCGATATTATAGACCTGTTACTAGACAAAGCTCCTGCTATTAACTATAAACCTCCGTTCATAAGACCTACTTTAAATTCACCGTCATATAACAATGAAACTATAACTTTAGAAAACTTATATTTACAAATCACAAACCTTGTAACTAATACAGACAACCTTATAGTTGAAACAGGTTCATCATCGTTAAATTTTGTTAGCTATCCTTTACCTGAAGGTACAAAATATCATAATCAAACACTTTGGGGCTCTATAGGGTGGGCAACTGCTGCAACTACTGGCGTAGCCCTAGCAAAACCAAGTTCAAGAGCAATTTTAATCACAGGAGAAGGATCTCATCAACTTACTCTTAATGACTTAGGAGTAATGGGGAGGTATGATATAAACCCAATAATAATCTGTATAAATAATAGTGGTTACATGGTTGAAAGAGCCCTTGAACTTGACCCCAACCCAAGCTATGATGATCTTGCTCAGCTTAATTATGTAATGCTACCTGAAGCATTTGGATGTAAGGGCTGGCTATCTATCAAAGTTAGTACTGAAGCTGAACTGTATCAAGCTTTAAAAAAAGCTCGTAATCATAAAAAAGGAGTATATATAGAAGTTATAACCAATAAATACGACTATGGTGAAAACCTCAACTTTTATAATAACCATCTCCAACAGATGTATGGTAAAGACTAAATTTACGCTTACAGATTCTTTTAATCCTGCTATATAAAAGCAAATATGACTTCTCAAATAAAATCAATTTTATCTAAAAAATGCTAAGAAAAAACTTCATTCTACTCAAATATATGCTATAAAGAAAGTGAATATACATTTTATATGTATATTTATGTGACAATCTAGAAAGGAGAGATAATATGAAAAAACTTAAATTAGCATCCGCGCTTTTATTGGGGGCTGTTCCATTTACAGCAGCCATATCCAATGATATAAATCCACCTGAAGATGTATTAGGCTTTTTCCAAAGCTATGACAGTCCATCACCTGAAACATGGTATTTCAATACTATTGGAGAAGGTCTAGCAGATTCAGGCTACTCTATTCTTATTGATGGATTCTGGGTCAACTATCCATTTTGTTGGGGAGATGGATCTGGTATCCCAGGTCAAGGAAGTCCCATCCCCGTATGTCACGGCATAGTACATGAACCTGGACCAGGATTAAGTACAGAAATATATCATAAATTCTGGGACAATTATTCTGGTGCAATGGGTCCAGATATTGCTGGAGAAGAGTATAATAATTATTGGACTTCCGTACATAATGGTGGACCATCCGTAATATCTAAGATACGTACTGAAATTGATATAGTTAATCCGATAGTTATTTGACAATAATGTTATAATATTTAGAAAAAATGTCATCATATAGCCAAGATTTCAGAGATATCGTAATAACTAAATATAAAGAAGGCCTAACAGACAAAGAGCTAAGTAATTTTTTTAATATAGATATCCGTACTACTAGATCTTGGATAAACTTATACGAGACAACTGGTGATTATAAATCTAAGCAAGGCTTGGGTTGCGGTAGAGTAGCAACCTTTACAGATAAGGAAGCGATAGAAAGCTACTTAAGAACATATCCAGATGCAATGGCTTTAGATATTAGAGAAGCATTAGCTCCTGAAATACCTAGAAGCACATTTTATGATTGTCTTACCAGACTTGGTTTTAGTTTTAAAAAAAGACACCTAAATATAAGCAAAGAAAAGAACAAGATAGGCAAAGTTTTATAGAGGTTGTTGAGACTATTGAACCTAACAAACTTGTATATTTAGATGAAATGGGTATGGATAATAAACAGTCTGTACTAAGAGGATGGTCTCTTGTTGGTAAACCTAGCTATGGTGAAGTTATTGCTTATCAAACTCAGAGAAAAAGTATAGTTGCTGGTTATAACTATTTAGAAAAGAAGATTATAGCACCGCTAGAGTATACTGGATATACAGATACTCAAATTTTTAATCAGTGGTTTGAAGAGCATTTATGTCCTGAGTTAATTCCAAAGACTACTGTTGTTATGGATAATGCTAGTTTTCATAAGTCTCCTAAATTGGCTAAAATAGCAGAGAAGTTTGATATACAGATACTATACCTTCCTGCTTATTCTCCTGATTTAAATCCTATAGAAAAAATTTGGGCCAATTTTAAAAGAATTTTAAGAAAAGTAAATAATTCTTTTGATAATATAACAGGCAAAAAAATAAAATTATTAGCAAGTATTGGTGGCTGGAACATGGGTGGTTCAGCAGCAGGTGTTCCTATTGTTCCTACCGCACCAATAAAACCTGGCTGGGATGTTCTACTCAAAGATCCTGAACAATTTGCAAAAACACTCGGTGAAATTTATAACCTAAAAATATCTGGTACACGAATATATGATGGTATTGATATTAATATAGAAACAGCTTATGGCCTTGGTTGTGCAACAAGTGTTTGTACCGCTGCTGATAAAGATGCGGCTGTTGATGCTATGGTAAGTACGATAGAACAGTTTAAAGAAGCAAATCCTGATGCTATCTTATCTACTCCTCCTCGTGCTGCAGATATCGCTTGTGAGTAACAATCTTGTAGTTGGAATAATGCAGATGGTATAGGTTTTGTTGGAGAGACACTTCAAAAACTTGCTGCAGATGGTATTTATTTTGATTATATTAGTCCTCAATTTTACAATGATGATGCGGCACGTAATATTCCAAATAGTTTAGCAAATAATGAAGTCCATTATGGTGATCAAGTTGTTTCGATACTACAAAAAATACACGATATGAATATCATTGGACCAAACACTAAATTTAGTATAGGAGTTCTAGCCCAAACTAATAATGGTGATTCTGATACCGGTGGAGCACCTAAATTAGGTAACCCAGGATTACCAAAAGATTTAGTACCAGAATTATGGACTATACTACAAAATGATCCAGCAATTAAGGCAACTGGATTAAAAATAGATGGTATTATGACATGGGCTGCAAATATTGCTATGAATGGTGCTGGCGTAGGAGGTAATGTTCGCTCTGTATCTTCTAATACAGCAGATGTAGTTCCTTATGACTGGGCTGCTGATTTATGGAATATAACCCCTCCTGTTGAGCAACCAACCATTCTTTGGACTAGTAGTGGATTACCTGCTGAAGCTGATTTAACAGGTGGTACCTTTACAGCTGATGCTATTCTACAAAATGCTCCTGATGATGATTCTCTAGTTTACACGTGTAGTGATGAGAGTAATAGCAATGCTACGTGTGAAATTACGAGCACTGATCCATCCTCTACTAATGGCACCTTTGCTCTTAACGGTACAGCTGAAGGAGATCATATTATCATATTAGCTTCTGATTCTAGTAAACTAGCTCAAGCAGTGCAAAGTGCCCCTATAAATAATTGGTTCACTTGAAGAACCAACAATTAGTTGGATTAGTAGAGGACTTCCTTCTCAAGCTGATTTAACAGGTGGTACCTTTACAGCTGATGCTATCTTACTTAACGCTCCTGATGATGACTCTCTGATTTACACTTGTAGTGATGAAAGTAATAGCAACGCCACATGCGATGTTACAGATATGGGTGTTTTTACTCTCAATGGTGTAGCTGAAGGAGATCATATTATTGTATTGGCATCTGATTCTAGTAAACTGGCTCAAGCAATACAAAGTGCTCCGATAATAATTGGTTCGCCTGAAATATCTGGAGTTACTTTAGCAAGTGATGGTAACTTAGCAGGATACTGGTACAAAGTTACTCCAGGAAATGGTCCTTTCATTCAAGGTGGATGGGGAGATATTTCATTAGGAGATATTGACTTTTCAAACCATTCTGTAGTAATTAAAGCATGGGAACATTATAGAGATAATACAACAAATGTAACCTGCCCATTACCAGAAAAAGGTGCTGATAGCGTAAAATATGTTATGAGTGGTACTTTGAATAAAGCAAACTGTTCAATAGAAGCACCTCAAGCATAAATGCCTTATCTATAATATATTTATCAAAATCTAAAAAACTTATCTGTTCTATAAAAATCATGTATAAAATATACTCTAATAGTTTATATTAATTTTTAACACCTATTTGTTTATACTTAAACCTTTAAATATTAAAGGTGAAGATAATAACAAAAGAAAACTACTTAATCCAAGAAGTATAAACAATAACGTAAAATTAAGCTTAAAAAACATAAGTATAAAAATTGGAATAATAGTTCGCGATATATTAATAATAAAAGAGTAAATACTATTATACATAGCGAAATTATCTTCAAATACTTCACTAATTATAATAGGTTTAACAATAGTTGTAATACCAAAACTACTACCAAATAATGCTGAAAACACAATTAATAGATAAACACTAAACTCTAGAGATAAAAAAAGAAAAATACCGCTAATGAACATCAATATTGCAGAAAGCAAAATCATTGATTTAGATGTGATTTCACTTTGAAACTGAATTAGTACTCGTCCAAAAACTTGGAAAAAACCAATTAAACTAAAGCTAAACAATATAAAAGTCTCATGCAATTTAATTTTAGTGATGATCGGAATTAACTCAAAAAATATAAGTGTCTGCATCAAACCAATACTTACTCCCCATATCAATAATAAAATAGGTATATAACCAAATTTATCTAACTTTTGACTCATTTTTTGTGTTTTTTTACTTAAGTATTTTTTTCTATCTGAAAAATTAAAAGCTTTTGCATAAGCTATGAATAAACCCACAAAGATACTAATCACACAAACCATACTAAATCCCCAAGGAAGATAGTGAAAGCTAGGCGCTATAATAAGGTAGGAAAATGTATTTGCAAATCCACTGAACCAGGTCATTACAACTACTCTTTTTTTAAAAATATTAGGGGTCTGATCAAGTTCCATAAAATATGCAATTGCAGGATCTAACATCAAAAATGCCAAACTACAACCAATAAATATTGAAGCAAATAATAATTGATAAATGTTTTGTGACAACAATATAAATATAAGACTAATCAAAGTAATAACAAAACCTATTACTACACTATAAAATGCACCATAACGGTTGGTGATAAATCCTGAGAAAAGTGAAGAAATAGACCACGATAATAGCATTGCAATGATATACCACTGATAATCTAAAAACACCCCTACACCTGAACTATATATAGGGTCTGTTGTATAGATAAAAGGATAACCATAATATAGAATTCCTGGAATAATAAGTTGTCCAAGATTTATTAAAAAAATATTTAATTTTAAGCGATAATGATTCATTTATTTTAACTTTTATGTAGCAGTAGTTTTACCAAGATCTAACTATTATTTCTGTTTAATTTCATCTTGTGAGAACCCTGCTGCAAGCAAATCTTTTATTTCATAACCTTTTGCTTTCAATGTACTAGCACTAACTCCGGATTCTCTTGCTACCTTTAAAGAGTTAAATTCACCATGAAACGATACTACATTTTTTGGACTTAATTTATTCTTATCATAATTTTGTAAATCTTCACTGTGCCTACTTACCAAATAATCCATATTACCACGAAGCAATAAAGTGAATTTAAACAACTCTTCCATAACATCAATTAAACGTTGCTTATAAGTTGATTCTAGTAGCTCACCCTTTTCATTAAACTGCTCATAAGCTTTTGCAATAGAAGACTGATTAGGGATGGTAAACATTCTCATCCATCTTCCTAACACACGCATTTGATTTAATGCATTAAAAGTTTGCGATCCACCTGAAACTTGCGTTAAGGCTAAAAGCTTTCCTTGAGTTGGTCTAACGGAATCTATAACAAGAGGCAGCCAGTCAATTTGATTCTTTAAGACAGATGATACAGCTCCGTGCACCTCAGGTGAGGACCAAACCATTGCCTCAGACCATACAACTAATTCTCGTAATTTACGTACTGATTCAGGAAGTTTTTCTACATCTTTTGTTTGAGTCAACTCAATATTTGCAACGGGTAAATCTTCGGGGTTGAATATTTCAACTTCACATCCAAAACTTGTTAAAATCCTAGCTGACTCTTCAGCAACAAAACGGCTATAAGAACGTTCTCGTAAAGAACCATAAAGAATAAGAACTTTAGGTGGATGCATCAACTGTTTTTCTTTACAACAAAATAAATCATCTATTACACTTTTGATACTATGGCTAGGTAATTGCTTGTTCATTTATATTTCCTCAAAATTAAATATTTAATATTATTAATATATGATCCTAATATTACCACCTAGCCACTAAAACTTCCATTAAAAATGCATATTTAAAATACTCCATAAAAGTGTTTACAATTAAGTTCATATGCATACTCTATCAAGGTTAGTAATACATCCCCTTTTATTAAATGATTCATATTTAAATATCATAATGCTATAATACATACAATTCTTCAGGGCAGGGCGAAATTCCCTACCGGCGGTAACTGCTTGTGCAGAAGCCCGCGAGCGCTTTCTAACTCATATTAGAAAGGACCAGCAGATTTGGTGAGAATCCAAAGCCGACAGTTATAGTCTGGATGAAAGAAGATGTTAATTACTTGAAATTTAGTTATATACGACTGAAATGTATCTCTGTATAAACATGAAATTTCTCCCTGCCCTAGATATAAACAAAAAATTTAAACGGGCTAATGAAAAATATTGAAAAATACTATATGCAACAAGCTCTTTCTCTAGCCAATAGAGGTAGAGATACAGTCTCACCAAATCCTATGGTAGGTTGTATTATTATTAAAAATGGCGCGATAATATCTGAAGGATGGCATTCTTTAGCAGGCGGAGATCATGCTGAAATATATGCGCTTAAAAAAGCTGGCAAAAAGGCTAAAAATTCAATCGTCTACGTAACGCTTGAGCCATGTTGTCATAAAGGGAAAACCGGCCCTTGTACTGATGCTTTAATCAAAGCCCAGGTAAAAAAAGTAATAATAGCTATCCTTGACCCTAATCCTAAAGTAGCAGGTAAAGGGGTTCAAAAACTAAGAGCCACAGGCATAGAAGTTGAAATAGGTATTCTAGAAAAGCAAGCATTAGAATTAAATAAAATTTTCTTCCACTATCAGAGAACTAAAACACCTTTTGTGCATGCGAAATGGGCTATGTCTATAGATGGTAAAATATCAGTTAATGGTAATGATTCTAAGAAAATAAGTTCCGAAAGAGCTTTAGAACATACACATCGGTTGCGCAATATTTACGATGCTATTTTGATTGGTAAACAAACATTAATTGATGATGACCCTAGCCTTGATGTGCGAATTAACCTTAATGAAATAAAGAACCCAATCAAATTTATTATTTTTAATAGCTTTAGAGAAATCAACCTTAATTGGAAAATCATAAATCAAAAGAATTCTAAAACTATTTTCATCTGCACGAATATCTCTGAATCAGTTGCCAAACAGTTAAATACTCTTGGTATCGAATACTGGATACTACCTAAAGCTGATAATCAAGTTTGTTTAGATAGCCTACTCAAAAACATGGGGGAAATAGGCGTTACAAGTTTACTTATAGAAGGAGGAAAAAGAACTCTAGAAAGCTTTATAAACAAAAGATTAATTAATGAGTTTGAAACTTACGTATCTCCAGTGATAATAGCTAACAACAATCCAAAAGAAAACTTAATCTTTAATAACATCTCTTTTTTAGGTAAAGACTTAATTATCAACTCTAGCTATAAGGATAGTAGGAATGTTTAGTGGAATAATTCAAGAATTAGGAACAATAAAAAAAATAATCGTAAAAAATAATATTAAAACTTTTAAAATAAAGTTTAAAAATAGTATTAAATGTAATATTGGTGATAGCGTCGCTATAAACGGTACTTGCTTAACCGTTACTCAGCTTGACAAAGACTGTCTTATAGCTGACTTTGATGCTGTACCTGAAACTCTTATAAAGACTAATTTAGATTTTCTTAAAATAGATGATACTGTGAATACTGAGCTATCACTTTGCTATGGCGATAAAGTAGGTGGACACATGGTACAAGGTCATATAGATGAAAAAGGAATGATTAAAGATATGCAAGATCTAACTGGTGCTTGGCTAATTCAAATATCAGCTTCTAAAGAATTTTTAAAATATTTAATAAAAAAAGGATTTGTAACTATTGATGGCATGAGTATAACTATTATAGATGTCTTTAAGGATTCTTTTACAGTCACACTTATACCTCATACCACTGAAATTACAATAGCTAAAAATTATACCAAAGGATCTATAGTTAACCTTGAAGCAGATGCAACAGGTAAATATATCTACAAATACACTCAAGGAGTTAATAAAAATGTTTAGAAAAATACAACAAAATGTTGAACGTGCAATAACTGCTCTCAAAAATGGAACTCCTGTGGTGGTTTTAGATGACTACGATAGAGAAAATGAAGGAGATTTAATCCTACCAGGTGAAAAAGCTACAGAAGAAAATATAGCCTTTATGTTAGAACATACAAGCGGTATTATATGCTTATCAATGGATTCAAAAAAAGCTAATAAACTTAACCTATCGCCCATGGTTGCAGCAGACAAGAACAACAGTACTTTTTCAACACCGTTTACTGTAACAATCGAAGCCAAAGAAGGTGTTACAACCGGAGTATCGGCTAAGGACAGGGCACATACCATACAAGTTGCCTCAAAACCAGGAGCTAAAGCCGAAGAATTAGCTAGGCCTGGACATATATTTCCACTTATAGCAAATGATAAAGGGGTAATAGGCCGTGCTGGACATACTGAAGCAGCTGTTGATCTTATGAAACTTAGCGGCTTCAATAGTGCTGGTGTATTATGCGAGCTTATGAATAAAGATGGCACTATGATGAAAACTACTCAATTAGAGAAGTTTGCTAAAAAATATAGCCTACCTCTTTTAACAATTGCCGAGCTCTACCAATACCGTTTAGCCACTGAAGTCTTTATCGAAAAATCTGCTAGCTCTGTAATCCCTTTTGATCATATTGGTGAGCTTGAAATGACTGTTTATAAAGATAAGTTCAATGGTGAAGAAGTTGTCGTTCTCTCTAAGCCTTATAGCAACAATCGCCCTCTTGTGAGGATGCATTCTTCTTGTATCACTGGCGATTTATTTGGTTCTTTACGCTGCGACTGCCAAGCCCAACTTAAAAAAGCTATGCAAATGATAAGTGACGAAGGTGGTTATTTAATATATTTAAACCAAGAAGGTCGTGGAATAGGCCTAACGAACAAACTTAAAGCATATAATCTACAAATGCATAAAAACATGGATACTATTGAAGCTAATGTTGCTTTAGGCTTACCAATAGATGCTAGAAAATATGATCTTGCTATTCAAGTATTAAAATATAACAAGATTGATAGCTGTAGACTTATCTCAAATAATCCAAAGAAGATTAATGCTCTTGAAACAGTTGGCATACAAGCAGAACCTGTTGCTTGCGAAGCTTTTGTAAACTCCCATAACAAAAGCTATTTAATGACTAAAAAAGATAAAATGAAACATACAATTAAAGGAATATAGGCATAAAAATGGAAAAACTAGCAATTATTGTAAGTGAATTCAACTCTTTAATCACAGACAAAATGCTTGAAGGAGCCTTAGCAGAAGCATATTCACAAGGGTTAAAAGATAGCCAAATATATATAAGGAAAGTTCCTGGAGCTGTTGAACTTCCTTATATGGCCAAGCTTTTAGCTGAAACGAAAAAATTCAATGCTATAGTACTATTGGGTTGTGTTATCCGTGGAGAGACTGATCATTATGATTACGTATGTGACCAAGTTAGCTATGGAACACAAAAAGTTATGCACCAATATAATTTGCCTATAATTTTTGGTATATTAACTACTCACAATAAAGAACAAGCTTTAGATAGAGTTGGTGGAAAAAAAGGACACAAAGGAAAATATTGTGTTCAAGCTGCCCTTACCATGGCTCAAATCAAAAAAGATATATTGGAGCAAGGAGTTTAAGATATGTCTCTAAAAATCCTAAAATATCCCCACCCTGTTTTAAAAGAAACAGCTAAGGAAGTCAAAAAAGAAGAAATCAATGATGAATTTCGCTCAACTATAGCTGAAATGCAGAATTTAATGCTTGAAGCTAATGGTGTTGGCCTGGCAGCAGTTCAAGTAGGTATAAAAAAAAGATTTTTTATTATGTTCGATGACTTAGAGAGCTCAAACTCAGAGATAATCACCATTATCAACCCTGAGATAATTCAAAAAAATGGAGAAATTATAGATGAGGAAGGGTGTCTATCATTCCCAGGTATTTCAGCAAAAGTAAAAAGATCTATAAATGTTAAAATAAAAGCTTTAAATGAATTTGGCAAAGAAATAGAAATTGAGAAAAGTGGTTTTTTAGCTAGATGTATCCAACATGAAATAGATCATCTTAATGGTATAACTTTTTTTGACCACTTAGGATCCTTAAAAAGGAAGATGATTGAGAAAAAATATCGAAAAATAATGAAAGAAAATGCTGAAAAATAATTTTTTTAACTATTTTGGCGTACTAAGCTTTACTTTTAAGCAAGCCTGAGCAAGAATTATGTCTTGTAAATAATATTAAGAATTTGGATCAAATATGCGCAATATTTTTAAAAGAACATCTCTTTTTTTATTCATTTTAGTTATTGCATCCTGCGGGATGCTTTCTAATGATAAGTTTATATACTTAGGTCATGGCGAAAACTCGCCAGATTACCAACTATATTATGACAAAACCCAGAAACTCTTTGTTTTGATTGACAAAAGAAACGGTTGCTTCCAAAAAGATGATACAGGAACCTGCTTAGCTTTCACACTTAAAGAAGCTCGAGAATTTAGAAAAAATGTTCTAGCAAAAATGATAGAAATAGATTTGCAACTTGCTAAAGATAACCATGGCAGCAAAGCTGTTGCACGCTTACAACAAGCAGGGATTACTACAATCAACAAACCTATCAAAACAACTCCTACATATGCTACCCCTGTCAGACAAATAGTTCTTGACAGAAAACAGCAATACCATTTAGTTAGAAGAGAATATGAGATTGACTCTAACCTTGTTGCAATGGTTGTTACAAATGAAAATGGTCAGAAAAGTATAAAGGTTGCCTATACTGTTGATTTCCCAGGAGTTGAAAAAAATTACAATACAAAACTTAGACCTTTCATTATTGATCCTGAATATCTATACACTCACATGACTATGGATTCTGTGCATGAAGCTCAATACATGCAAAAAGGTGTTATAAGTAATCAAGAAGATGTTAAAAAAGAAGTCAGCAACTACCTTAAAGAAGTAGTAGATAACGAACATCCTATGTCAAAAAATCAACAACAAAATATCGCAGATAAAGTAGCGGCTTTAGATGGTGGTGGTATTATAACAGATGCAAGTATGAGAAATAGCGAAGAAGCTATCGATAGCGGTAGTAGCGTTAAAGAAACTCCTCAGACAAAAACAACTATTCAACAAGATCCTGTTCAAATAAGTGAAACTACTTTAGACAGTGACAATCACTAATCTAAATAATTACTCCTCCACCCAAACAAATATCTCTATCATAAAAAACTACTGATTGACCTGGAGTTATTGCGCGTTGAGGCTCATCAAAAAACACTTCAACAGAACTATCTTGATTTACTATCACTTCACAAGCCTGATCCTCTTGTCTATACCTAACTTTTGCATTACATCTAAATTTATCTTTAGGTGGTTCTCCTGCAACCCAACTAAGATCTATAGCGTTTAATGAGTCCTTAAACAGCATTGGATGGTTATGACCTTGTACCGCTATTAGTACATTATTTTCCAAATCCTTCTTTGCAGCAAACCAAGGTGTTTCTGGACGGTTTTTAACTCCTCCAATACCCAAACCTTGTCTTTGGCCAATGGTATAATACATAAGGCCATCATGCATACCAATTTTAATGCCATGCTCATCATGTATCTCACCTTTTTGTGCAGGCAAATATTTTGATAGAAAATCTTTAAATTTACGCTCTCCAATAAAGCATATTCCTGTACTATCTTTTTTATCAAACGTGACAAGTTGATTCTTTTTTGCTATTTGGCGTACTTTATTTTTCTCTATATCGCCAATAGGGAATATAGTTTGTTTTAATTGCTCTTGACCTAGGGTGTATAAAAAATAGGTCTGATCTTTATTGGTATCTAAACCTTTAATTAGTCCCACAGCCCCATTATCTAAAACTCTCGTCCTAGCATAGTGGCCTGTAGCTATATAATCCCCACCAAGTAAATTAACATAACTTAAAAAAGCCTTAAATTTAATTTCTTTGTTACATAAAATGTCAGGATTAGGCGTCCTACCTGCCTTATACTCAACTAAAAAATGCTCAAAAACATTATCCCAGTATTCAGCAGCAAAATTTATTTTTTTGAAAGGAATGCCAATTGAATCACACACAGCCTGTGCATCTGCAATATCTTGCTCAGCTGAGCAGAATTCATCACTATCATCTTCTTCCCAATTTTTCATAAAAACGCCAATTACATCATAACCTTGCTGTTTAAGCAGCAAGGCCGAAACAGAAGAATCTACCCCTCCTGATATACCTACTATAATTTTTTTCTTATGCATAAATCTCTAATCATTTTATTTTTTCAAAACAGATAAGAAAGCCTCTTGAGGAATTTCTACTGAACCAATATTTTTCATCCTCTTTTTACCTTCTTTTTGTTTTTCTAACAATTTTTTCTTACGTGAAACATCACCACCATAACATTTTGCTAAAACGTTTTTACGTAAGGCTTTAACTGTGCTTCTTGCAACAATCGTACCGCCAACAGCTGCTTGAATTGCTACCTCAAACATTTGCCTAGGAATAAGCTCCTTAAGCCTCTCAACAAGATCTCGACCTTTATATTTAGCCTGATTCTTATGTACAATACTTGCTAGAGCATCAACTTTATCCCCATTTATAAGTACATCTAAACGCGCCATATCAGCCGCTTCATAACGAATTAACTCATAATCTAAAGAGCCATACCCTTTTGTCACGGATTTCAACGTATCAAAAAAATCAGATACAACCTCTATCATAGGTAAATCATAAGTTATTGATACTTGACTGCCGACATAGTTCATATCGACTTGTACACCTCGTTTTTCTATACATATTGTAATTACACTGCCTACAAAATCCTTTGGAACTAAAATATTCGCTCTAACAATCGGCTCATGTATTTCAGCAATAGCACCTGGATCAGGAAGCTTCGAAGGATTATCAACTTCTATCATTTCACCATCTTTTTTAACAGCTTTATAAACCACTGTAGGGGCTGAAGTAATTAAATCAAGGTTATACTCTCGCTCCAATCTCTCCTGAATAATTTCCATATGCAGCATACCTAGAAAACCACATCTAAAGCCAAAACCTAATGCTTGTGATGTCTCAGGTTCAAAAAACAATGATGCATCATTTAAGCTTAGTTTCTCAAGAGCTTCTCTAAAATCTGGATAATCATCAGAACTTATTGTAAACATCCCAGCATAAACCTGGGGCTGGACTTTTTTAAAACCTGGTACAGGTTTATCTGTTGGTTTATGCGTATGTGTTAAAGTATCTCCGACAGGAGCACCATGAATATCCTTTATTCCAGCAATTATAAACCCAACTTCTCCTGCTTTTAAATGATCCAAATCTTTCATTTTAGGAGTAAATACACCAAGCCTATCTGCTTGATGAGAAATTCCTGTTGACATGACCTTAAACTTTTCACCTTTTTTGAGAGTTCCATTTTTGATCCTAACTAGTGATACAACTCCTAAGTAATTATCAAACCATGAATCAATTATTAGAGCTTGCAGCCTATCATTAACATCACCCTCTGGAGCTGGTACTTTAGCAACAATCGTTTCTAGAACATTCTCAATACCTATACCTGTCTTTGCACTACACGTTGTAGCGCCTGTTGCATCAATACCTATTATCTCTTCAATCTCTTCAGAAACTTTATCTGGGTCTGCGGATGGTAGGTCAATTTTATTTAGTATTGGTATAACTTCCAAATCTTGCTCTATAGCTGTATAGCAATTAGCAACAGTTTGGGCTTCAACCCCTTGAGCAGCATCAACTACTAACAAAGCTCCTTCACAAGCAGCTAAAGATCGCGAAACTTCATAAGAAAAATCCACATGCCCAGGCGTATCAATGAAATTAAGTTGATATGTTTGGCCATCCCTAGCAACATAGTCCAAAGTTACAGACTGAGCCTTAATTGTAATTCCTCGCTCTCTCTCAATATCCATTGAGTCAAGCATCTGCTCTTTCATCTCACGTCCTGTAAGGCCATTACAGACCTGAATAAATCTATCTGATAATGTTGACTTGCCATGATCAATATGAGCAATTATCGAAAAGTTTCTTATATTTTTCATAATGTTAAATTTTATCTATTACTAAAGTAATTGTTTATATTTATAAATCTAGATACCTATTATGCTACAAAACGACTTCAAAAAGTAGTATTGAGATAGTTTAATAATCTAATATTTCACAATTATCTTATATTTTTTGTTGACAAAAAAGAACAATGTATGCAAAATACTTTAGCTATTAATTTATATTATTTATGTTTTTCTCATATCCCCCTAGAGAAACGAAAGATTATAAGAAGTAAAAAAAATTAAAAATTTGGAGAATTAAATTGGCTAACTCAAAACAAGCAAAAAAAAGAATCATTCAAGCTGAAAGAAATCATCAGCACAATGTAGCTCGCCGTTCAATGATAAGAACTTTCTTAAAGAAAACTGCTTACGCTATTGAAAAAGGTAACTTAGAAGTTGCAAAAGAAAACTTCGCAAAAGTAGTACCATTGTTGGACAAGTATGCTACAAAAGGTCTAATCCATAAAAATAAAGCCGCTAGACATAAATCTCGTTTAAGCGCTAAAATCAAAGCTCTTACTACAGCTACTGCTTAATCTAAAAAAATATCATATAATTGTTGGCCAATATTAGTTATTAAATATAATTATAGAAACCAACAAGGTCTACTGTCATATATATTATTTTGATATCAGGATAGATTACTGTGTTATTAACTAAAATACAGGCTCTTTGGTCGGTGGTTGATAATTTCCTGAAATACCAACTAGTTTATCCTGATTGTTAAAAGTTAAGATTAGCTTTGATTCATCAAATTTTTCATCTTGCATATGTCTTTTGTAAGTATTTATATAAATATACTGGTTAGGATTAAATGTATCAATAATATCTGGTGATCCTAATATATATACAACCTCACTCTTAGTCATATCAGGTTTAACTTCAAAAATTTTTTTATTTTTTATCTCTTTTCCTTGTGGAACAGGAGCTGTGTATGGCTCTATAACTCCACACCCCGATAAATTAAGCACGAAAAATACTACAGCTATATATTTTTTTAATTGATTTAACATATACCTAATCTTCTAAGCCAGCAAATAATTTTTGATCAATAATATCACATAAACAGTGTACGATTAAAAAATGGTTCTCTTGTATATTTGCGGCAATATTTGATGGGACTCTCAATTCTATATCTTTTGTGTCATACATACTTTGTAATCTTCCACCATTTGCACCAGTAAGAGCAATAACGCTCATGTCAAGATCATGAGCCTCTTCAACTGCTTTTAATATATTCTCTGACTCGCCATCAGCTGTAATAACCAACAAAATATCATCTTCATTACCTAATGCAGCAACCTGTTTAGAGAATATTTCCGCAAAACCGTAATGATCACCTATAGCAGTGATAGATGCCATATCGCCTGTCAATGATATTGCTGGCAAAGGTGGTCTCTCCATTTCAAAATGACTAAGTAATTTGGATGTGAAGTGCTGTGCAATAGCTGCTGAACCTCCGTTGCCACACACTAAAATCTTACCTCCATTTTCCAAACATGAAACCATTGCTTTTGCAGACTGTGCAATAGCTGGAGGAAGAATATTAGCTGTTTCAATTTTTACTTGAATACTATTCTCAAAATAACTATTTACTTTGTCTAAAGGGGTCATGATTTTCTCTAAGCTTCAATCTTACAAAAATTTTACTATATTAGATTTTTGATAGCTAGCACAATAAAGGCAATTTTATTCTTCTTATATAATCTTTACTCTAATCTTCAATATTAATAGCAAACATGTAATAGGCAAAACTAAGCATATAATGATAAAATCCCATATATACTCGAATGGAATATACCCCATAATAGCAACACTTATAACACCTGTTGACATATTTACAAAATTCATAGCCCCCGCAGCATTAGCTCGACATCTTATCGCATTAGACGCTAAATGAGAGGCTGTAGGATAAATAAAAGTACACACAAAATATATTAAAGCCATCAACATAAAAAATATAATCGGAGTAATAAGTTCTAATACTCTTAATAAAGCCAGTAGCATAAATAAAAATATTAAAACGATCAATGCGGCAACTAATATATTCTCTGATTTATATTTATTAACTATTCTTGCAACCAGCAGTGATCCAAATATTATCCCTACTATAGTTATAGTATTATATAGTTAATCCGATAGTTATTTGACAATAATGTTATAATATTTAGAAAAAATGTCATCATATAGCCAAGATTTCAGAGATATCGTAATAACTAAATATAAAGAAGGCCTAACAGACAAAGAGCTAAGTAATTTTTTTAATATAGATATCCGTACTACTAGATCTTGGATAAACTTATACGAGACAACTGGTGATTATAAATCTAAGCAAGGCTTGGGTTGCGGTAGAGTAGCAACCTTTACAGATAAGGAAGCGATAGAAAGCTACTTAAGAACATATCCAGATGCAATGGCTTTAGATATTAGAGAAGCATTAGCTCCTGAAATACCTAGAAGCACATTTTATGATTGTCTTAACAGACTTGGTTTTAGTTTTAAAAAAAGACACCTAAATATAAGCAAAGAAAAGAACAAGATAGGCAAAGTTTTATAGAGGTTGTTGAGACTATTGAACCTAACAAACTTGTATATTTAGATGAAATGGGTATGGATAATAAACAGTCTGTACTAAGAGGATGGTCTCTTGTTGGTAAACCTAGCTATGGTGAAGTTATTGCTTATCAAACTCAGAGAAAAAGTATAGTTGCTGGTTATAACTATTTAGAAAAGAAGATTATAGCACCGCTAGAGTATACTGGATATACAGATACTCAAATTCTTAATCAGTGGTTTGAAGAGCATTTATGTCCTGAGTTAATTCCAAAGACTACTGTTGTTATGGATAATGCTAGTTTTCATAAGTCTCCTAAATTGGCTAAAATAGCAGAGAAGTTTGATATACAGATACTATACCTTCCTGCTTATTCTCCTGATTTAAATCCTATAGAAAAAATTTGGGCCAATTTTAAAAGAATTTTAAGAAAAGTAAATAATTCTTTTGATAATTTATCTGATGCTATTACTCACGTCTTTAGCACAATATTATCAGATTAACTATATCTGACATCCCAATAGGCTCAATAATTGCTATATGCTTCATTATAATCTATTAACTCCATAATCAAATATACCGAACACAAGAACAATACTATCAACTATCTCACCCAAACTAAATAGTAACTAAAAAAACTATTACCGATGTCTATTACCAAATAAACTACTTCCAACTCTCACATCTGTGCTACCATATTTGATAGCTAATCTATAATCAGCACTCATACCCATAGATAACCTTTTCAACTCTTTCCCTGGTGGTAATTTAGAGTTAAGTTGATTAAAAAAAGCTCGCATTTTTTTAAAACTATTTTCGGGTGTTATTGATTTAGCTGGAATACACATAAGCCCAACTATCTTGATACACTTGAAATCATTTGATTTATTTATGATTGATAAACCTTCTTCTAATTGAGATGACTTAAGACCAGATTTATTTGGATCATCATCAATATTAATTTGCAAGAATATAGTTACTTCTTTATTTAGCTGTGTTGCTGCTTTATTAATTTTTTCCACATGCTCAAACTTCTCAACACTTTGAATAGAGTCGACATATTTAACTATATATTTAATTTTACGTGATTGTAATGAACCTATAAAATGCCAATGTAATTCTGGAAGCTCAAGAGCTTTTTGCTCTAATTCTTGAAAATAATTTTCACCAAAATCCATTTGTCCCAAGCTAGCTAAATATTTAATCTTGTCAACAGATTGATATTTACTAACCGCCAATAAGTTTGCTCTATTATTAATATTGTGACTTATATTAATATAAGATTTTTTTATCACGCCCTTATCTAACATTATTTTTTCTCATAACAATAATATTTCTTTCTGCATTCAAAAAAGGTACTTTTACACTATATTTTTGAATGTCTAGAGGCAACATTGTTAAATTTTGTTCCTCTAAATCTGGCCCTTTCATTGCAAGCATCTGATTGTTGTTAGATAAAAATTGCTTACATAATTCATAAAACTTATCAACAGAGCTAAATGCTCTAGAAATAATATTATCATAGCTTCCTTCTAAATCTTCAATTCGTGAATTGATTGGGGTAATGTTATTTAAACCAAGATTTTTTTTAACATTTTTAAGAAACATAATCTTCTTACCAACGCTATCAACCAGTGTAAACTGATGGTCTGGATATAAAATCGCTAAAACGACACCCGGCAAACCACCACCCGTACCAACATCAATTGTTGTAGAGTTTTTTATATATTTTGCAATAGATAAGCTATCAAACAAATGCTTCACTAACATTTCATCAATATTTTTAATAGCTGTCATATTATAAACTTTATTCCATTTTTCTAGCAGCTTTAAATAACTTATCCATTTTTCTATTTGAGTATCATTAGCTTTAATATCTAAAGCTTTCAAAGCTTGATTTATTTTATCTTTCATAATGTTCATTTTTTGTGGTAATAAAAATCTTATGTAAGCTATAATACACTGATTATAAACTTTATAAAAATAGTTGGAATTCAAAATTTCAACCTTAATATAAAATACTATGTTCTTATCAAGAAAATTTGGGGCTGCGATGATTATATAGTTAATCTGATAATATTGTGCTAAAGACGTGAGTAATAGCATCAGATAAATTATCAAAAGAATTATTTACTTTTCTTAAAATTCTTTTAAAATTGGCCCAAATTTTTTCTATAGGATTTAAATCAGGAGAATAAGCAGGAAGGTATAGTATCTGTATATCAAACTTCTCTGCTATTTTAGCCAATTTAGGAGACTTATGAAAACTAGCATTATCCATAACAACAGTAGTCTTTGGAATTAACTCAGGACATAAATGCTCTTCAAACCACTGATTAAAAATTTGAGTATCTGTATATCCAGTATACTCTAGCGGTGCTATAATCTTCTTTTCTAAATAGTTATAACCAGCAACTATACTTTTTCTCTGAGTTTGATAAGCAATAACTTCACCATAGCTAGGTTTACCAACAAGAGACCATCCTCTTAGTACAGACTGTTTATTATCCATACCCATTTCATCTAAATATACAAGTTTGTTAGGTTCAATAGTCTCAACAACCTCTATAAAACTTTGCCTATCTTGTTCTTTTCTTTGCTTATATTTAGGTGTCTTTTTTTAAAACTAAAACCAAGTCTGGTAAGACAATCATAAAATGTGCTTCTAGGTATTTCAGGAGCTAATGCTTCTCTAATATCTAAAGCCATTGCATCTGGATATAGTTAATCTGATAATATTGTGCTAAAGACGTGAGTAATAGCATCAGATAAATTATCAAAAGAATTATTTACTTTTCTTAAAATTCTTTTAAAATTGGCCCAAATTTTTTCTATAGGATTTAAATCAGGAGAATAAGCAGGAAGGTATAGTATCTGTATATCCAGTATACTCTAGCGGTGCTATAATCTTCTTTTCTAAATAGTTATAACCAGCAACTATACTTTTTCTCTGAGTTTGATAAGCAATAACTTCACCATAGCTAGGTTTACCAACAAGAGACCATCCTCTTAGTACAGACTGTTTATTATCCATACCCATTTCATCTAAATATACAAGTTTGTTAGGTTCAATAGTCTCAACAACCTCTATAAAACTTTGCCTATCTTGTTCTTTTCTTTGCTTATATTTAGGTGTCTTTTTTTAAAACTAAAACCAAGTCTGGTAAGACAATCATAAAATGTGCTTCTAGGTATTTCAGGAGCTAATGCTTCTCTAATATCTAAAGCCATTGCATCTGGATATGTTCTTAAGTAGCTTTCTATCGCTTCCTTATCTGTAAAGGTTGCTACTCTACCGCAACCCAAGCCTTGCTTAGATTTATAATCACCAGTTGTCTCGTATAAGTTTATCCAAGATCTAGTAGTACGGATATCTATATTAAAAAAATTACTTAGCTCTTTGTCTGTTAGGCCTTCTTTATATTTAGTTATTACGATATCTCTGAAATCTTGGCTATATGATGACATTTTTTCTAAATATTATAACATTATTGTCAAATAACTATCGGATTAACTATATTAAAAATTTCATGTTTTGGTTTTTTTATTTATGCTTCTATTGAGCTATTTGGATCGTTATATGGTACAAACTATATGGTTGCAGTTGGGTATGGCCATACCCAACTGCAACCATAGTGGCTTTTTTATTGGTTCTATACTTATCATATGCATCTGGGCATTAATGACTTTTACAGCATTAGTCTTAGCAGAAGTTAATTTGCAAATGGCTGATGGTTCAAACTTTGTTAAAATGGCGGGGGACACATTTGGTGCTAGCGGAGTCATAATAGTTTGGATATGCCAAGTGCTTTTACTATATTCACTACTAGCTGCATATACTGTTGGCGGTAGCCTTTTAATATACACGGTCCTAAATACCTTAGGGCTAAACTTAGCAGAAAATATTACTGGGATTATTTTCATACTAATATTAGGAATATTTGTATACATAAGTACCAGGATTGTTGATCATGTTAATAAACTTATGCTGACTGGCAAACTTATAGCATTTTTTTTATTAATTACCTTTCTAATCCCACATATTTCAATCAATCACTTAACATACCAGCTAAGAGATACTAGTTTTATTTGGGTTGCCTTCCCAATTCTTTTAACTTCATTTGACTTCCATCATATTATACCTACACTTAGAACATATCTTAAATCTGATAAAAAAGCTTTGCGCCAAGCTATTATATTAGGAAGCTCTATACCACTAATAATATATTTATTCTGGATTTTTGCAACACTAGGATCATTACCAATTGATACTTCAAATGGAATACTTAGCAAACAATCTGGAGAAATAACTTCTGTAATAATTAACCACTTCAATGCTAGTTCTAAATATATTTCTACCATATCATTTCTATTTGGTTTTTTTGCTTTATCCACATCATTTTTAGGAGTGGCATTAGGACTATTTGATTTTAATAGGAACACTTATAAAATTGAAAAAAACAGCCATAAAAATAAGATTCTAGCTTTCATAATCACATTCTTACCCGCATATATTTATGCTACTATATACCCGGATGGATTCAAAGCCGCACTAGGATATGCAAGTATTTTTGTAGCTATTTTACAAGTTGCCTTACCATTATCAATGTTATGGACTATCAATTACCGTAAAAACATAGCCTTAATTAGCACATCAATAATAACTATTATCACCATAACAATTGCTATAGCTATAATTGCCTTACAAGTACTAAGCTCTTTAAATCTACTGTCTGTATAAAACTAAAGACTATTATTCCTAACTTTCATATTATAAGTTAATAGAATTATCACACCTACAAATATAGGCAAAATTACTGATGGGAATAACATAAGAGTAAAATATTGACCAAAAATTTTGACCCATATAACACCTGCAGCATTGCCTACTACAAACATTATCATACATATAGCAAAAAAAGGGATTTTCCAAAGATTTTTAGTATTACCTCGAAGTAATCTACCAATCTCAATACCCAAATCTGTTGTTGTACCTGTCATATGGGTTGTACGAGCAAATCCGCCAAAAAATAAAGTTGTAAAACTATTTTGCATACCCATCGCTATAGCTAAAAATAAATCATCAATCACACGATTATTACTAAAAATATCTATCAATAAAGTGCCTGTAAGCATAACCGCGCTCTGTAAAACTAATGATTTAGTATGATCCTCAGAAATAACATAGGTATCAGTTTTCATTATAATCCCATTTATTGTAGCTCCAACGACAAAACCTAAAACAAGCACAGCAACTTTATACATAAATATCCAGTCTGAACCCGCGATACTATGTCCTAAAATCCTCAAATTACCAGACATAACTGCCACACTAGCACCAAAAGAATTATACAAAACAACACTATCTATCCAACCAGAGTTAAAAATTAATATTATTGTAATGAAATAAGTAAAAGCTAATTTTTTTGTAAACAATTCTCGATCCCCCTCAATTCTTAGAACATATTATATAGTTTTTTCTAGTAAGAATCATTTTTAACCTTTTTATTAATCATATCCAAGTACAAAACCACTTTATCTAATTATCTAAATTAGCCTCATCCGCTGCCACCAACAATGACTTTTTATCATAAAAAGCATCGTTCTTTTTTAAATCACCAGCAATATCTGAAAATAATACCCCTTTTAAGCCATATTTCTTTACAAACATTATTTTTTCCTTAACAGTTTCAGGAGTATCAATTGTTAAAAACTCACTTTGTTTTTTATTATAAGCCAAAGCTTGACCTATTTTCATCTCACTCTTAACTATTTTCCAATCAGAAGCTGATAAAGTAACTATATCCCTATAATTAATCTCTTTTACTAGAGAGTCACTAAAGTCATCATTTGAAAATTTCTGATACAACCCGTCATTCTTTTGAGATACTTCACTATAACCAACTCCAAATGTCGGTATGGTTATAACCAATCTACTAGGGTCAATATTATATTTAAGATATGCGCCAACTGTAGAAAATATATTACCATTTTCTCTGTTATCTACCTCCTGAGGTTGGTTTTTATCAAAATAAAGTGGTGAATTATAATTAGTGAATTGCTCTATATCTAAAGTATTATGGTAATAAGTATTAATATTCATAACATCTACAATACTTGATAACTTCCTCCAAAAACCAGGGTAAACATCTTCTACTTTCTTAATAATACTTGCCTTAGCTGGTAAAGTTATATCTACTTCAGCGAGAAGTTTAAATTTAATTAAACTCAAAAAATCTAAATAATTTTGTAACTCATTACGTGCTCCTTTCTGATATAGAAAAAACCATGTATTTGCATAAGGTTGCCAATCAATATTAACTCCTGCAAAAGTTGTTCCATAACGTCTTTTACTACTAATCGTTTTTAATCTTACATCTTCAAAAAATTGCTCTATGGAATCTATAAAAACATCTCTAAACTGAGGTTGTATAATAGTAACTAAATCATTTGTATGCATATCATTTATATTAAGTAATACCGGCTTCCCATGTTTTATCAAATCCACCAAACCACTTACTATCGCATTATTTTCTTCAATAGGTAGTTCGGATAAACATAACGGTTTTATAAAATCACTAGATCTCACACTACGACTATTTAGCTTACAATCAGAGATCTTTATTCCTTTATATATTAACTTATCTAGCTGCTGATAATTTATATCATCAGAATAGTAGCCTTTAGAAAGATCACTTACAGAATAATATGCTGAAATTTCTGTAGCTGCCACTGAGGTGACACAAGCCAAAAAAATATTCACCAAAATATATATATTTTTCATTTATTTATTATGCAGCAATTACTTGATTTATTATCATAGTATTTATTTTACTTGATAAAAATAAATTTTAACTATTATTATCATTTTTAATCAAACTTTTGTGCTAAAGTAAAAAAAGAATGTATTTTGAACCCTATAATCTAAAAAAAGGTAAGCCCATGCAAACTTTAGAAGCATTAAAAAAGCGAAAATGCGTTAGAGAATTTATACACAAACCAATTCCCATAAAAATCTTAGAAGAACTTTTTGAAGCTGTAAAATGGACGCCTTCAAGCAAAAACACTCAGCCATGGAAGATTGTAGTGGTTAGTGGGCAAAAAAAAATAGACCTTATGCATAAAATTCTAACCGCTTGCAATAACCGTGAAAAACCCAGGATGGAATATAATTATGATGGTGACAACTTTCTAGAGGGAGAATTAAAAAAACGTGCTAGCAAATGTGGATATGACTTATACAATGCTATAAATATCAGCAGAGATGACAAGGAAAAACGTATTCAACAATGGAAGAAAAACTATATTTCTTTTGATTCTCCAAGCGCTATATTTATTTTTAAATATGCTGACACTGGAATTAGTAGTTATATGGATTGTGGCATGCTAATACAGTCAATTTTACTAGCCGCTCTAGACTTAGGCTTAGCTACTTGTCCCCAAGCTTCATTAGGACATTATCCAGATATAATAAAAAAAGAATTAGATGGATTTGATGATTACATATTATTGTGTGGAATAGCTATAGGGTATGAAAATACATCAGCGAAAGTAAATAATTACCGAACAGAGAGAGAAGATATTAAAAACATAGTTAGTTTCCTCTAACCTTTATAGAATATAAAAAACACTTAGTTTATTAAGCTCAAGCTCTATAATGATATTATATTATTACTTCTTTGTTTCTTTTTACTAAATAGTACTCTATAATGGCTACCGATGCATGTACGGCTATAACAGCCAAACCAACAAACGCAAAATACTCATGTATATCTTTTATTTCTATAACATCTGCTCTAGGCATAACCTCAAGAATAGTTGGTAAACCAAATGGCATAACATAACCTCCTTTAGCACTTATTATACACCACCCTAATATAGGCATAACAATTAACCAAACATATAAAAAAGTATGGACTAACTTAGACACTATAGCTCTAAAATTATTATAAAACATCCTTTTTCCCATTATTGGTAGTTTTATAAATTTTCTAATAACCATTCTAAAAATAGTCAAAAATAAAACTAAAAATCCAATATAAAGATGAAGGGTTTTCATTACATCATGATATAAGGTATGCTTACCAAAAGTACTTCTAAATTCAATAGTTATAAAGGCTAAAAATATAAGTATAACCGTAGCCCAATGAATGAAAATCATAAGTCTATTAATTTTCTCTTGCATTTAAATAAATATAATTTTTTTGAATAGCGTAGATTATAAAGCTTTTAATAATAAATAGAAGTTTTTATAACTAAAAAGAACCAAATAAATTATATAATGCTGTATATATAAGGCATGTAAGAATGATACACGCTGGAATAGTTAGCACCCATGCTGTCACCATTTTTTTAACAACTCTCCAGTTAACTCCTGAGTCAGCATAACCTGCTCCCATAATAGATCCTGAAGCAACCTGGGTAGTACTAACAGGTAAACCAATATGTGAAGCTGCTAAAACCAATACCCCTGAACTAAGTTCTGCTGAAACCGCATTAACAGGTTCAAGCTTAGATAGCTTAGTGCTTAGAGTTTTAATTATTTTCTTACCTCCAGATAATGTACCCAACCCCATAGCAAGTCCACACAGTATAATAACCCAATCTGGAACTTGTGTTGTATGTACTAAGCCAGCACTTAGGAGAGCCAATGTTATGATTGACATAGTTTTTTGTGCATCATTAGAGCCATGCGAAAAAGATAATAAACTTGTTGATATTACTTGCATCTCTCTTATATATTTATTTGTTGTTCTAACCATAAAAAAACGCATAAGTATATTTAATAAAAATATACATATTATCAAAGCTAAGAAAAATGCTATAAGAGGAGAACTAACCATTGGTATTAACACTTTATGAATTACTGTCATATAGTTAACATCTTTATAACTAGAACCAATAATTACAGCTCCTACCAAAGACCCTATTAAGGCATGAGAAGAACTGGATGGAATACCAAAACTCCATGTAAAAAAATTCCAACTTATTGCACCAAGCAAGGCCGAGATTAAAACAATATCTGTAACTACACTTGTATCAACAAGACCCTTTGATATAGTCGCAGCAACCGCCGTACCAAAAAATGCTCCTAAAAAATTAAAGAAAGCAGCTAGACCTATAGCCTGATATGGAGTCAATGATTTAGTAGCTATAGGTGTTGCTACAACATTTGCAGCATCATGAAAACCATTTGTGAATTCAAAAAATAAAGCTATCAAAATAATAGCAATAAGTATTGATGTGATCATTTTATATACCTTTTAGCTAAACTTCTTTAACATATATTCTCATAATTGACTCTGCTATAGATGTACAAGTAGAAATCGCGTTTTCAATGGCCTTATATATATCTTTTACTTTCATTATAAAAATTACATCTGCTTCCTCATAGTGTGAGAATTTCTTGAGTGCATGAGCTAAGTCTTCTATAACATTTTCATCTAATGTTGTAAGTCTTATATACAAACTCTTCAGTTCTTTAATCTCACCCTTTACAAAAGCTTTCATCATATCATCTAAAACTTTTGTCATTTTGCGTAAAGTTTCTACACAATTAGCTAAATATAAATTAACATCACCTCTCTCTTCCTCCATTAAAATCTGCATATATCTATGAATTTTAACTATTCTTTTATTAAGCTTTAAAAGTTGTGTAATTATATTGTGCAATTCAACTCTATCTACTGGTGTAACAAAATAACGTGACAGCTCATGATCCATTTTATTCGCAACCTCAACAGTTACAGCTCTTGTTAGCCTTAACTCTTCTGCTAATTCTGAGATGGTTAGACTATCACTTTCTTTAACTAACTTATCTAAAATTCTTGCAGAGTCTTCAACAGCCTCTGTAGCTTCAATCATTAGTTCAAAAAATATCTTATCCTGACTTGGAATCAAACTTTTAACCAGCTTACGCAACATATATATTTCTCCTTTACAGCTATAGTGTTTCCATATGTTCTTCAGTTAAGAGTCTATAACAAAAAAATCCATAATAACAATAAGAAATGCTTAAAATTTATATCTAAAAAAAAATATTGTTTTTATAGCTGCAGCAATATATAATCTATCATTTTTTTTCGGAAATGTGGTATATAAAGGGGTAACACTTTAAATCAAATTTTATTTTAGAAAGAAAGCCTTTTGTAAGTTTGCTCTAACTAGCTATTCTTTAAAAGCATTTTAAATTCATTATCCTTTTCTATAGCTTCATTTAAACTAATCAATTTAAATCTCAATTTAGCCCCTGGTGAAAACTGTGACAATTTACTAATATCCACTTCTGTAACATTTGCTATACGCGGATAACCTCCGACTGTTTGTCTATGCCTCATTAAAACTATTGGTCCGCTAGGTGACAATTGTATAGTACCATCAGTAACTGGTTGAGATATCATTTCAATTTTTTCGCTATTTATATTAGGACCATCAAAAGATATACCCATCTGACTTGAATTTGGTGAGAGACTCCAAGTACTCTCAAAGAAAATATTATCTTTTAATATAGAATATTCAGGGCCCTTAATAACTCTTATAAAATTATCCCTATAGTTTTGATTTATAAATTTTTCCAACTCTCTTGATCTCATTTTGCCTAAGAAACATGCTTTTTTATTAGTTATTGGTATCGCTAATATTATAGTTCTAAACCCTTTTTTTGCTCCAGCAAACTCTAAAATTTCTCCCTGACTAAATTTAGTAACCTGATTATATTTAATATCCTTACAATCAATTCTAGTAACCTGATATAGTTAATCCGATAGTTATTTGACAATAATGTTATAATATTTAGAAAAAATGTCATCATATAGCCAAGATTTCAGAGATATCGTAATAACTAAATATAAAGAAGGCCTAACAGACAAAGAGCTAAGTAATTTTTTTAATATAGATATCCGTACTACTAGATCTTGGATAAACTTATACGAGACAACTGGTGATTATAAATCTAAGCAAGGCTTGGGTTGCGGTAGAGTAGCAACCTTTACAGATAAGGAAGCGATAGAAAGCTACTTAAGAACATATCCAGATGCAATGGCTTTAGATATTAGAGAAGCATTAGCTCCTGAAATACCTAGAAGCACATTTTATGATTGTCTTACCAGACTTGGTTTTAGTTTTAAAAAAAGACACCTAAATATAAGCAAAGAAAAGAACAAGATAGGCAAAGTTTTATAGAGGTTGTTGAGACTATTGAACCTAACAAACTTGTATATTTAGATGAAATGGGTATGGATAATAAACAGTCTGTACTAAGAGGATGGTCTCTTGTTGGTAAACCTAGCTATGGTGAAGTTATTGCTTATCAAACTCAGAGAAAAAGTATAGTTGCTGGTTATAACTATTTAGAAAAGAAGATTATAGCACCGCTAGAGTATACTGGATATACAGATACTCAAATTTTTAATCAGTGGTTTGAAGAGCATTTATGTCCTGAGTTAATTCCAAAGACTACTGTTGTTATGGATAATGCTAGTTTTCATAAATCTCCTAAATTGGCTAAAATAGCAGAGAAGTTTGATATACAGATACTATACCTTCCTGCTTATTCTCCTGATTTAAATCCTATAGAAAAAATTTGGGCCAATTTTAAAAGAATTTTAAGAAAAGTAAATAATTCTTTTGATAATTTATCTGATGCTATTACTCACGTCTTTAGCACAATATTATCAGATTAACTATATGAAGATCCACACAAGACGATCATCAAATTCTTATTAGCAACTATTTTACCAGGATAAACCATCTCTACTGCTTGAAAATCACAAGGTTTCCCAAGAAGATTATATGCAATATTAAAACTCAACTGGTCTTGAGCACCCTTGGGAGATTCCCCTTTATCTTGAAAACCAAATTCTCGATTTGAAACCTTAAAAAATAAGCCTCCAATAGTTGAAAAGATATCTTCCATAATTGGCCCTAGCCTTTGTTTTTAGATAATTTCTTTGCAAGTTCTAATGCTATAGTACTATCTGAATGAATACATATGGTCTGTGAGTCAAAGCAAATCATTTGTCCATCAATTTCTATAAAACCTGACTTTAGTTGCTCATACTGCTTAACTGCTTTTTCCACAATATAAATTTCAGCACTTGGTTGCCCTCTAGGAATAAGCATTGGATTATTGTTTTTATCCAACATATAGCCCCTTTCGGCAAAGCTTTCTTTAATCACTTTTATTCCTTTATATTGAGCATATTCTTTCAAAATTCCAAATGGACTAACTAAAAGCTCCTGAATACCATTATTGACACACCATTTCACAAATATTTTCACAAGCTCCTCATTAACATTAAGCTCATTATATAATGCACCATGAGGTTTTATCGCTTTTATCTTGCTATCAAAAAGTGCAATTTGTGCATCAAAAGATGCGTATAGACTATCATTATCTATATTAATAACTTTTCTACCAAAGTTTTCCTTATCCGGATATGATATATGAGCCGTGACCTTAACATTATTTTGCTCACAGAGATTTAAGTAATAATCAACACTATCTTTATCACCAGCATGTCCACCACAAGCTATATTAGCAATATTAATATATTTAACTAGTTTATCATCAATAGGATGTGTACTTCCTCTTTCCCCTAAATCACAGTTTACTAAAAACATTATACTTCCTTAAAAATCATTTTATCACCTGGTCTTAAACTCTTAAAACCACTAAAATTTGACTTGCCTATGATGTTCCAACCACTTGGAGTTTGCTCAGGAAATATTGTTGTTTGAGCTCCACCTATACCCACAGATCCTGCTGGTATTCTATTCCTAGGAAATGCTAGACGAGGTATAGCTATGCTATGATCTAATCCCAACAAATATGGTAAGTAAGGTTTAAATCCTAACATTGCAATATGGTATTCAACCTGAGAATGCCGTTTAATAATTTCTTTAACTTCCAAATTTAAAATCTTTGAAGCTTTCTGTAAATCTTCACCATTATAATCAACTTCTACGATATGGATTGAAGACTTAATATTTTGTTCATAATTTACAACTTTTATTCGCTGAGATATAGATTCCTTAAACATAAGTACATCATTATAATCAAAATGAAATGCTACAGAATTATAAGTGGGCACAATATCATAAATATTATATTTAGCACAAAACTCTTTATCTTCAAATATGTCGATATAAATTTTCAAAATTTTTAGATTATCACTTAAAGAAAGTTCATCACTAATATTATAGACAAGACAATGTTGCCCTAAAAAATACTCTTTCATACATATCTCTCTAACATTATTTATTAGATAAATGCTTACAACTATCAGGCTCTAGCCTGTACAGTGTGATTAACCCCACAACGGCACTTAAGCTAATCATGGCTACAGCCATATAATCTGAAATAGTATGCGCTAAATAAAAACATACAAATGGGAGCAGCCCGCCAAATATACCAAAACCAATATTATAAGCCAACGCAAAGCCAGTATACCGAGCCTCTTGCGGTAAGCACTCTGTAAAAAGTACCATAATATTTCCATAGAAAATACCAAATATAGCCCCCATAACCACAAAAAAAACTACCAAGAAATCACTATTAAACTTATATAAAGCATACATAGGAACAGACAAAACAATCATCAAAATCAAGCCAAATGTTGTTATAGCTTTAATACTAAAATAATTAACCAGCTTTGCAGCTATATTACATAAAACTATAAATATGATAATGCTGATGGTCGTAAGTATTGCGACATTTACATGTGTTTGTCCTAAAACTTTAAGAATTATATTAGGAAGTATTGTTATAGTTAATCCGATAGTTATTTGACAATAATGTTATAATATTTAGAAAAAATGTCATCATATAGCCAAGATTTCAGAGATATCGTAATAACTAAATATAAAGAAGGCCTAACAGACAAAGAGCTAAGTAATTTTTTTAATATAGATATCCGTACTACTAGATCTTGGATAAACTTATACGAGACAACTGGTGATTATAAATCTAAGCAAGGCTTGGGTTGCGGTAGAGTAGCAACCTTTACAGATAAGGAAGCGATAGAAAGCTACTTAAGAACATATCCAGATGCAATGGCTTTAGATATTAGAGAAGCATTAGCTCCTGAAATACCTAGAAGCACATTTTATGATTGTCTTAACAGACTTGGTTTTAGTTTTAAAAAAAGACACCTAAATATAAGCAAAGAAAAGAACAAGATAGGCAAAGTTTTATAGAGGTTGTTGAGACTATTGAACCTAACAAACTTGTATATTTAGATGAAATGGGTATGGATAATAAACAGTCTGTACTAAGAGGATGGTCTCTTGTTGGTAAACCTAGCTATGGTGAAGTTATTGCTTATCAAACTCAGAGAAAAAGTATAGTTGCTGGTTATAACTATTTAGAAAAGAAGATTATAGCACCGCTAGAGTATACTGGATATACAGATACTCAAATTTTTAATCAGTGGTTTGAAGAGCATTTATGTCCTGAGTTAATTCCAAAGACTACTGTTGTTATGGATAATGCTAGTTTTCATAAGTCTCCTAAATTGGCTAAAATAGCAGAGAAGTTTGATATACAGATACTATACCTTCCTGCTTATTCTCCTGATTTAAATCCTATAGAAAAAATTTGGGCCAATTTTAAAAGAATTTTAAGAAAAGTAAATAATTCTTTTGATAATTTATCTGATGCTATTACTCACGTCTTTAGCACAATATTATCAGATTAACTATATTTGAAAATATGCCACTACCGCACCTGGAAAACAAAGTAAAATCATATATACCATACTTTTATAATTTTTAAATATTACTCTAATTAAACTAATATTTGATTTAGGTGGTTTTTCTTGGTCATCACTATGCTTAAGAAAAAATGATAAAACCACTAAGATAATTGCTATACCAAAAAAAATTCTCCAACCACCATTCATCATAGTCAGATCTGAGATAGAGTACCTTATAATCTGGAAAGTCACAATTGCCAAAAGTATCCCACTAAAAGCACTTGTTACAACACTTACACCAGCTTTTGCCTTTGCTGCTATAGTTGACTCAGCCTCTACTAATATAACTACTGAGCCACTATATTGTCCTCCAATTGCGATACCTTGCAAAATTCTAAATGCAATTAATAACAATGGGGCTAATACTCCTATGGTTGCATAAGATGGTAAAAGAGCCATTCCAACTGTTGGCACCCCCATAAAAAATGCCGCGCCTATATAAACCGCACAAAAAGAATATACCGTAAATTCATACCACTCTGCAGAGCTAGCCAATAGAACTAGTAGTCTCTTCATTTTCAAACCAAATATTTAAAGTAAGTAGTTTTATTTAAATACATTTGTTATTAAAAATATACTTTTTAATAACAAAATAAAGGATTATTCAGGATCGAATTTGACGGATTATAAAAATATTATTTAAGTCTTACTACTAAAATATCCATCTTAGCTTCATGTAAAATACTATTAGCCGTAGCACCTAAGAAAAATCTACCAATAGCACCTCGCCTATGACTTCCAACAACAATGAGATCATTTTTATTTTCATCTGCTTTTTCTAAGATGCTATTTGAAATCCCACCAATTAGTACTGATCTCTCACCTTCAACACCATTTTTTTCAGCAAATTTAGTTAAAGCAGCTTCAACTTTATCAGTCTCATAAGTCATTAAAGAAATACTATCATTAGGTATTACAAATGCTGTATCTAACCTTGCATTATAAACTTTTGCAATATCTTTTGCTTTATTAACCACATCACAAGAATCTCCTTCAAGATCAGTTGGCACTAGTAGTTTTTGATAATTATGCGCTCTGCTATCGGCTTTTTCATCATCACTAACTCGTACAGTTAAAACATCACATTTCGCTTTATGTAATACTGCATTTGCAACAGACCCTAAAAGTAAATTAACACCATGAGTAGCATGTGAACCCAAAACGATAACATCACATTCTGTTTCCTCTGCATATGCAACTATTTCAGCTGCTGGATTACCCACTAATACTTCATGATCGACTTTAATCCCTGAAATCTTTGACACCAGTTTATCTAAACTATCCTTAGCTTCTTCTTCTATCGAATGCTGGAAATCAACTATAGATGGAGCAAAAGGCGCTACACAATCGATAACAGTAACAATTTTTAACACATCAGTATTATTTTTCTTAGCAAAATCTACAGCAGAATTAATAACAACACCTGCATTTTCATAAACATTTACCGCCAACAAAACTTTCTTATACGCCATACCTAATCTCCAATATTATTTTCCTTCAATTTCCATTATAGCAAACAAAAATCAAAATTTATTTAAAAAAAACCTCAATTTTTGCTTTTATAAATAGCCTTAAAATAGTCCCACATATCTTTCGATAAAACATGTTCCAATTCAAATATATACCTAATAATTTGCTGTGATTCAACAATTTCTTTAGCATCCAAACATTTTGAAACTAAACCAAGAAAAAAGTAACTCTCACCTTTATTAACCCTAGCAAACACATAACTGACATATTTATTCATTGATAAGGCTTTTTCAATACTATCATTCAATGATTTACCTTTTTTTGAAAAAAAAGTAAAAGAGTTTGAACTAATAAATCTATTATCATAGCTATCATTTTTTTTATTTTCATCAAAGGTTATAAACAAAAGGGCTTTACCATCAAAAACTCTATAGCCTGCTAAATTCACGCCTCCATTTGTGTAATCTTGATTAAGTAAATGAGCAATATCTTTTTTCATATATTTAGAATATAGGGCTAACTTTACATATTTATCACAACTATATTTTTTGATATAAATCAATTTATTATACTCAATCAAGTCTTTAATATGACCATATAAAAAACAATTATCCTTAACTAACTCTATGATTGATAAACTAACTACTCCATTATTTATGCTTATAATAGGCTCATAATTTTGCCTACCAGCATTTACAGTAAATATATGTAAAGTTAAATGTTGCAATGCATTTTCAAAGCTATTTTTGTCAAAATCTATTAATAAACTGCTTAGTTTTTTCTCAAGTTCTAATATTCCCGTGATTTCTACACTAAGTAAATATTCCAAAATCAATATTTCATATAGTCGTTTAGCTGGTGTAAACTCTTTAGAGATAAATTTTAGAACATTATACTCTCTTGTATTAAGTTCAATTATCTCCTCTTTAAAAGCTCTTAGAATATCATAATAAGTATCTTTAGTTGATAGTATAACCTCTGGAGATATAAAGTTATAATTTTGAAAATCAACTAAAGCTGGAATCCTACCAAGCTCATTTTTAAGCTGTTTATAATCTCTTTTTATATTCTTTAACTGTGAAAAATTAGTTTTTTGAATATTTTTATAAATTAATTCTTTGGCTACATGACTAAAAGTAACCGTGCTTTCACCTACAATATAATTGTTTGGTGAGATCATAAATTTTTTAAGCTGATCTTTATCGTAACTATTGTCCTGACTTAAAGCAATAGGGATAAGAAAGTTATTCTCATAATTTGCAATAAAATCTAAAACTACAACAAACTCCTTATCTTTATATTTACGTAAACCTCTACCTAATTGCTGAACATAAACGATAGCACTTTGCGTAGGTCTTAGAAGTATAATCTGGTTCAAGCATGGTATATCAATACCCTCGTTAAATATATCTACAGTCACAATCACTTCAAGCCGATTTGATTCAAGCTCACAAATAGCATTTTCTCTTATATATTCAGGATCTTGACTTGTAAGCGATTTTGCTTTTATGCCTTTAATATTAAGTTTAGATGCTAACTCCTTCGCCTCATCTACATTACTAACAAACATCAGTGCTGACCTATACTGACCACTATGACCATAAAAATTCATTTTTTCAACGATATGGTTCACTCGATCATAACTAGTAAGTCTAGTAAAATCTTTAGCTAATTTTTTTTCTGATTCAATATAAAGATCTTCAATAGCAAAATAATGAAAAGGGCTTAACAAATTTTGATCTAAAGCTTGATGTAACCTAATTTCATAAGCAATATTATAATTAAACAATTTAAATATATCAGCACTATCTGTTCTTTCAGGAGTTGCTGTCATTCCTAACAAAAACTTGGGCTTAAAATGTGCTAAAACTTTTCTATAACTCTCAGCCTCTGCATGGTGAACTTCATCAATAATTATATAATCAAACTCTTCAGCTCTAAAAATTGCCAAAGTTTTTGGATTTTTAAGCGTTTGCACCGTAGCGAATAGATAGTCTGCCGATGATTTATTTCCTCCTGTATACAAACCCAGACTTTTACTACTAATAATTTTAGAAAAACTTTCCTTTGCTCTAATTGCAATATTCGTACGATGCACAATAAACAAGCATCGTTCTGGTTTAAATGCCAAAACATCAAATGCACTCAGGAAAGTTTTACCTGTACCTGTAGCACTAATTATTAAAGCCTTATCTTCACCATTTAACCTAAGCTTCTCCAGACTTTTTAAAGCTTCTACTTGGATTTTATTTGGAATTATTTTAACTCTATTTAAAACAAGAGTTTTTGATGAAAGTAAATTACTTTGACTTTGATAAATCTCTCTATACCCATCAAGCATATCTCTCACGTAGCTTGCTTGGTTAAAAAGATTTTTAAATTCAGCCAGAATTTGTTTTAAGAAAATATCATCCACAGCGGCTTTAAATAACAGATTCCATTCATTATTCACCGTAAGTGCCGATTGGGTCAAATTTGAGCTTCCAAGCATAATGCTCCAACAGCCTTTTCTGCGAAAGAAAAATCCTTTTGCGTGAAAATTTTCATTATCAAGAATTTTAAGCTCAATATTTTCAAATTCCAACAGTTTTTCAAGAGCCTTTGGCTCAGTAAAGTTTAAATAGCAGCCCGTTAAAATTTTTCCTTTTATTCTTCTTATTTTTAACTGCTGTAAATTCTCCAAAATACAAATCACGCCACTAAAAGTAACAAAAGCCACACTTATGATAAATTCATCACAACTATTAAGTTGATCAACTATTTCAGTTAAAATTTTAGTATTGCCTGTATTCGTGACAAATTTTTTAGAATCTTTAAGCATTTTACATCTTAACAGGAACTTCTGAATCTAGACTTGCTGTACCTTTCTTGCTTTTTCCCCAACAGTATACATCTCTTGAGTCTTTAGCCACGCCACAAGTATAAGTCCTAGCCATACTTAATCGACTAAATCGCACATCTGTTTTGACTTTCTGAGGCTTTGTAAAATGTCCTTTTTCTCCATTTCCAACTTCACCATTACTACCATCACCCCAGCAATAAGCACCTCCATTTTCATCTAAGGCGCAAGCGTAATGAGCTTTGGTATAAATTTTTTTGAAATTAATACTTTTATCAATATCAACTTTTAAAGGTTTAGATATTTTAGTTTTTTCTGTTTCACTACCTAGCTGACCCCTCTTATTGCTACCCCAACAATATACATCATCGGCATCATCTAATGCACAATTAAAATCATCTCCAGCTGTTACATCTCTAACGTCTCTTACATCTTTGATTTTTTTAAAGTGTGCTTTTATTTGTGTACTTGCTGCATTATTTTTATAATTTATAATTTTATAATCACCGCATCTAACCTGTCCAGATGCATCAAATGAACAATTGTAACTACTAGAATCATCTTTGTTAAAAGCATGATTATATTCTTGCTTTTTAGCATCATCGCGATAACTTTGATTTTTATAAGAAAAATTACCCTCTGTAGAATAATTATAATCATCAAAAAAACTCTGACTGAATGTGTGATTAGCAAAAGCATTGCACCATATAAATATAAACACAGTTACAAGAATATTTTTTTTCATTTATAAATACTAATTTAAAGCAACTAATACAATACTAAGCAATAATCAACAAAAATACTAGTACGTAAAATTCTATAAAAAAAATTTTTGTTCCCAATAACGTAGAAACTTAAAAAACTTTTCTTCTTTAGTATAATTATCCATATCTACATATGGGCTTGTGATAAGAATAGGACAACAACCTGCAATCAAGCAAGCTAAATACCCAGTTAAAAGTCTATCATCAACAAGTGCAATCTCTCTAGGATTGCAACCTGACAATGCTATTATTTTATTTAAGCCATCTGGATATGGTTTTTTAGCAACTCCTGAAATAAATCTAACCTTAGGATAGTGATTCTCAAAATATGACAATCTCTCCTGAGTAGGTTTATTTGAAAGAATAAATATCCTAGCTTCATCAAACTTCGTTATAAAACTATCTAGCCATCGCTTAACTTCTAGATACATTTCAGGCTTACCATGACTTGATAGAACCCCATCAAAATCTAAAGCCAAATACTTAACTCCTAATTGATCAAGTCTCTCAGGAGTTAACTCTAAAATATTTTTAATACTTCTTTTTGATACATCAAGCTTCCTAAGCTTTCCTCTGTATTTAAAAATCTGTTTTAAAGTATATAAAGATCGCTGTAGCATACTTGTATTTTTTTAAAAAACTATAACCATAGTATACAAAATTATTACCCGATATATACAAGAAATATATGAAATGCCAACACCTAAAAAACATGAAACCTAGTCTTAATGACAATAAATACTGGTTTTCGAAAAAAGAAATAAACTATATTATAGGACCTTTAATCAAAAGCACTAATTAGAGTAAACATAAAAGTTAGAATGATTTTGTCGAAAATTTCTTATCATAAAAAAACTAATTAGAAGTTGAATTTTTAAACTTTAACGCCTGGTTATAAATTATATTTTTTTTAGCTTTAGTTAACTTTACTACCGTAGCAACTGCTTTTTTAAGTGGTAATTCTTTTAAAAGCTCTTGCAAAAGCTCATTCACGTTTATTCCTAAACTAGGAGTTTCATCAATTTTCTTACTTATAGCACAATCAATAAGCACAACAAACTCCCCCCTTATTATACTTTGGTTATTTTCAAAAAAACTTTTAACCTCGTGAGCTGTCCCTGATATAAACTTTTCAAATTGTTTTGTCAGCTCTTTTGCAACAACTAGGTTTGCTTCAGGTATAAGCTCACACAAATCCTCCAAAAGGTAGATTATCCTATGCACAGATTCATATAATACAACGGTTGTTCCTATTTGTTTAAGCTCAACAATCTGCTCTTTTCTTTTTGCTTTTTTAGCAGATAGAAACCCCTTAAACATAAAATTATCTGATGGCAATCCTGCTGCTGATAACGCTGTAATAACTGCACTTACACCAGCTATTGGAACTATCTTATAATCATCTTTTCTTAACTCACTAACTACTTTATAACCTGGATCAGATATTAAGGGCGTACCTGCATCACTAACTAAAGCAACAGAATCACCTTGATCAAGGAAATCTTTAACCTGTTGTACCCTAGACTCTTCATTAAAATTATGACACGAAACTAAACGTTGCTTATTCCTAATATTAAGGCTAGCTAAAAGCTTAGCTGTCACACGTGTATCTTCAGCTAACACCACATCAACATTACTTAAAACATCGACTGCTCTATACGTTATATCACCTAAATTCCCAATTGGAGTAGCAACAATATAAAGCACTGACTTATCTACATTATTCACCTAACATCTCCACTAAATTTGCAACATCTCCTGCTCCTTGAATTAAAATAACACAACTATTATCCACAAGCTTTCCTATATAATGAACTGCCTTTTCAAAACTATTCGCCACGATACAATTTACTATATTTTTAGTAATATCTCGACTTTCAGCTCCTCGGATCACTTCTTCACCAGCTGAATATGTTGGCAATATAATTAAGTGATCTGACAATCTAAGAGCTTTATTCCATTCATTTATAAGATCTCTATTTCTAGTATATCTGTGTGGTTGAAAAACATGAATAATCTTCTTACCTGGGTATTTATCTTTAACAGCACCTAGGCAATTTGTAACTTCTACTGGATGATGACCATAGTCATCAATAACATCTACCCTATAACCAGCTATTTTTTTAAGATATATATCAAATCTTCGCACCACTCCAGCTATATTAGATAAAACTCTTTTTATATCTTGGTACTTAAATCCAAGATCTAAACATTTTATAATACATACCGCAGCGTTTCGAACATTATACTGGCCTGGTAATTGAATAGTAAAATAAAGCTCTCTATTTTTATATAAAATTTTAAAACTAGTTCTCCCTTCCGCTGTCATAAAATAATCAATAATTTGTACATCAGCTTGATTTGAGAATCCATAAAGTATAACCTCTGCACATTTTAATGAATGTCTAGCTAACAGATCCTTACAACCACCATCATCTATACACATATAAATATTATTAACACTTTGCTTATTTAGAAACTCCGCAAACTGTGCTAATAAATTTTCATAACTATTTTCATAAGTAGCCATATGATCAAGATCTATATTCGTAACCACTATACTTTGTGGATTTAAATAAAGAAATGATGCATCACTTTCATCTGCTTCTAAAACTAGTTTATCAGTACCATTAATCTCTATATTTGAACCTGTATATTTAACAACACCACCAACCACAAAACTACTCGTGATATCAAGCCGACAAAATAAAGTTGCTAAAATACTTGCAGTTGTTGTTTTACCATGAGTTCCAGTAACCGCGACACTATAGTTAAAATCTTTCATTAAGAGAGCTAAAAACATTGCTCTCTGTAAACATTGAATATTAAGACCTCTAGCCTTAAACAGTAAAGGATGACTATTTAAAATAGCGCTAGAATATACAACCAAATCAAAATAAGATACTTCAAGCATAGAAGAATCAGAAAACACTGGGATTTTTAAACTTTCTAGTTTTAATGTTAGTTTACTGGGAGTACTATCGTAACCAAACACTATTGCACCAAGTTTTTTAGCTGCAATAGCTAAAGCAGATACCCCTATCCCACCAACACCGAGGAACAATATTTTTTTATTCACCGAAACCTACCAGCAATTATGTATAGCAATTAATAATATACAAACATTCTACCATACTGGACATATTTAATCACAGCCCACGCCAGTATTTAAAAACTGCTTTACTGAGCTCTTCTAACATTCCTTTTCCATCTGCAGAGTTAATACCTTGGTTACTACACCATCTAGTAAAAACAGTTCCTTCCTCTCCATACATTAAGTCATAAGCAAATGCGTTTTTATTAAAATTCTTAGCAGTTAAAGGAAGCAAGTCTCCATAAATGCTTGATGAAGTTGAATTAATAACAATATCAAAGGCATTGGTAACATTACTGAATTCTTCAACATAAATATTAAAACGCTTTTTAAAAAGCTCCTTTATAGCCTCGGCCTTAGATTTAGTGCGATTAGCAATAGTTATCGACCTTGGATTCTCGTTAATCACTGCGGCAACCACTGCTTTTGCAGCTCCACCAGCTCCAAAAATCATAATATCCTTAGCTTTAATATCAATTTTATAATTATTTTTAATATCATTTAAAATTCCTAAACCATCGTAATTTAGAGCTACCATTTTTCTATCGGGAGTAAACACAATATTACTAGCAGATTTAACGATTGCAGCAGTCTCGTCAGAAGAGTCTGCCAATTGGTAAACTCTCTCTTTATGAGGCACTGTAACACTAATCCCCTTTATCTGAGGATTAGATTTAAATTCATTTATTTTCCTATCAAGTTCTTCTGGTGCAACCTCCACTGCTGTAAACAATATATCTTGTTTATAAGCTTTAGCTAGACGCATCTGAATTTTAGGAGATAAACTATGTTTAACTGGATAACCTATCACATGGTATAAATCTTTCATAATTTTACGTATTTTTTATAAAAACATTTTTTAGAATTATATTATAACGAATATGATTACCTTGAATACCTTTAAAAAAATAAATATCATAACTAGCATTAATGAAAATATCAGCTTAACAAAATGAAAAAAATATCAATCTTATTGGTTTTATCTCTTTTTTTTACTGTTGGATTTGGCTCTCAACTAATCAGCAGTAGTTCATCGACAGAACCTAGTCAAATGGAATCTAGTGACCAAGAAGCCTCAATGCCAATGAATGCCGCTCCCACACCAATGGATAAAAGTATTATAATAAAGAGTGCGCCAAAAATAGATCAACCTAAACAGCCAGAGCAAATGATTGACTCAAACTCTTCAACTTGGACACCCGCATACCTTAAAGTAAAAAAATTCAAAAAGTGTCTAGCTATTCAAGATTATCGAGGATGGCAAGGTTACTGCCTTCCTAATAAACAGCCTGAAGAATGCCCAGATAAGTCATGGAATGAATTAGGCCAAATGAATCTAATACCATGCTCAAACAACGATAAATAACTGTTGACTAACTCCATATTTTTCTTTAGAATACCGTAACTATTTCTGTAATTCACTAAATTAAAAGACTAGAATTTTAAAGAGGAAAATAAAATGAAAAGAACATTCCAACCATCAAACCTAAAAAGAAAAAGAACGCATGGTTTCCGTGCTCGCATGAAAACTTTGAGAGGTCAAAAGGTTATTAGAAACAGACGAGCTAAAGGTAGAGCCAAACTTGCTGCATAATTTTTGTTTAACAAAACAAAACATTCTTGATAAAATTGAGATTAAAAAAGCCTTTAGTAGCGTAGAAAAAAAATTTAGCACGCAACACTTAACATTTCTTTTAAGCAGAAGAGAATCCGAAAGCCCTGGCATTTGCGTGATTTTAGCTAAAAAGAACATTAAAAAGGCTACTAAAAGAAATCAATGTAGAAGAATAGTGAAAGAGTTTTTTCGCTTAAATAAAGATCTTTTAAATCAAAAATGCCTAATTGTGCTAAGTAAAAAAACAGCTTCTCAAGCTACTAAGGAAGATTTGTGGCAATCTATAGAAAAGTTTCAACACTCCTTAGAAGCATCGCAATAACTCCATTTATCTTAGCAGTAAACCTATATCGCTACTGCATTAGCCCCTTTATACCTGCTAGATGCAGATATTATCCAACTTGTTCAGAATATACTCTGGAAGCTCTGAAATCTCATGGTATACTAAGAGGATTGTATTTAAGCATATGTAGACTTTCAAAGTGCCATCCACTTTCTAAAAGAGACTACTATGACCCAGTTCCTTCAAAAACAAAAAAGGTTAAAATAAATAATGAAAGCTAATCATATAAGAATATTACTGTTAGTCACTATAGCAATAATGTTTATCTCATTGATGGGTAGGTGGGAACAGACCTTCCCTTCTAATGATAGCAAACAGCAAACAGCTGAAGCTCAAAAAAACAATAATCACTATGAAACTTCAAACTCTAACTCTAATAAAGTAACGCAAACGGAAGCTAAAAACTCTCTTGCTGCTAAAACTGATTTTTCTAAATATGATGATGCTAAGAGTATTACTATCAACACTGGGGTGTTTAAAAACCTTAAAATCAGTCTACTTGATGGTGCGATAGTCTCAACATCATTGAAAAACTATAGTATTAGCTTAGATGACAAGTCACCTATGAATTTATTAACTGAGGAAGCTGGGTCAGAATATATTGCTAAAAGCACTATTGTTATAAACAAAAAACCTGTATCAATTAATTTTGAAAACAAAGGTATAAAACAAGAAGGCTCTAAACAAATATTAACCCTTACAGGACGTGTAGATAACCTAAAAATTAATAGAATCTATACTTTTGATGATGAAAAATATAACATCTCAATAGCTCAACAAATAAAAAACTTAGCCTCCAATCCTGTAAACGTTATTGTTGATAACTCTCTAGCAAGAGACTTTAATCCAAGTGGTGATAGCTTTAGCCTATTAAATGCTCATAGCTATACATTCACTGGAGTTGCATATTCTACAGCCAAAGATACATTTAGAAAAGAATCTTTCAAAGATATAGCAAAAACTAACGGCCAACCTACTGTTATCAACAGCGATGGTCAAGGTTGGGTAGCATTTATACAGCATTACTTTATGAGTGCATGGATTCCCCAATCAACCGATGCAAAAATCTATTACAAGAATCTAAATAGCAATGTTTTTAAAGCTGGTGAGTATACTGGATTCACCATATCTCCTAATCAATCGCAAGAGATTTCTTCAGTACTTTACTCTGGGCCAATTATTAAAGAAAACCTTGTAAGCCTTGCTCCAAATTTAGAAAAAACTCTTGATTACGGTATGCTATCATTCTTCTCAGAGATTATTTTCTGGGTAATGAACCATATTCACTCACTAGTCGGAAACTGGGGTCTAGCCATCATATTGGTGACTGTACTAATTAAGGCTATTTTCTATCCTCTTTCTGCCAAAAGTTATCGTTCAATGGCAAAAATGAGAATGCTACAACCTAGAATTAAGCACCTGCAAGAGACATACAAAGACGATCGTCAAGCTCTTGGTAAAAAAATGATGGGAATGTACAAAGAAGAAAAAGTAAACCCTCTTGGCGGTTGCTTACCTATGGTTGTACAAATACCTATCTTTATTTCCCTATATTGGGTACTTCTAGAATCTGTTGAGTTAAGACATGCTCCATTTATATTCTGGATTCATGACTTATCAATGAAGGACCCTTACTTTATACTTCCTGTGCTTATGGGTTTATCAATGTTTTTACAACAAAAAATATCACCAGCTCCCGCTGACCCTATGCAAGCTAAAGTAATGATGTTTTTACCTGTAATCTTCACATTCCTATTCTCATCTTTCCCAGCCGGACTAGTATTATACTGGCTAACAAACAACCTAATAAGCATCTCTCAACAATGGGTAATTACAAGACGCTACCAAGCTACACATAAAAAATAACTAACCATCATGAACAATAAATCTTTGCTTAAGCCAAAATACTGGGGAATGTGGATCGTTGTTGGAGCTGTTAAAGTACTTGTAAATACTCTCCCTTATAAAGCCCAAATGCGCCTAGCCCTAGGAATAGGTTTTTTGGTCAAGCCTCTTGCTAAAAAAAGACAACAAATAGCAATTATAAATCTAAAAATAGCTTTTCCAGAGGAATCTGAAGCTGCAATAAAAAAATTAGCTAACGAAAGTTATAAATCGGCTTGTATGGCTGGGTTTGAGAGTTTAATATCATGGTTTATGACAAAAAGGAATTTTAATAAAATTCCTTTTGATAATGATTTACGTTCATTTGATAATATTCATTACGATAAAGATAAGACACTATTAGTTCTTGGCTTTCATTTTCATTGCCTTGAAATAGCTGGTAGATATATTGGAGAAAAATACTCTCCTTTTACCGTAATGTACCAGTACCACAAAAACCCTTTTATGGAAAACATAATAACCTCCTCACGAAAGAAATATGTTAGCGAATGTTTTCAAAGAAAAAATATTATTTCTGTTATAAAAAGCTTAAAAAAAAGAGTCTCAATGTGGTATGCTCCTGACCAAGATTTCAAAGAACATATCGTCTTTGCTCCTTTCTTTGGTAAGCTTTGCTCAACATTAACTGTTACTCCATGGCTTGCAAAGAAAACAGGTGCTACGGTAGTACCTGCTTACTATATAAGAAAGCCTGACCTATCTGGATACAAAATTGTAACTGGAGAGCCAATAATCTTTACAGGTAACGATTATCAAGATGCTCTCTTAACCAATAAACTTTTGGAAAAAATAATTCGCAAACACCCAGAGCAATATCTATGGCAACATCGTCGTTATAAAACAAGACCACCAGGAGAAGAAAAAATTTATTAAAGTTTATGATTATGAACATATATGTTAGAATTTCTATAGTATTTTAAGCTAAGAATCAAATGAATAACAAAAAAATTAGTCCTAAGAGCTGGGGTATTTGGGTGATTGTCGGGTTAATGAACTATGGTTCAAAACTACCTTTAACTACTCATAAATATATAGTTCTGACAATTGGCTTCTTTATTAAACCATTTTTAAAAAGTAGAAACAATATTGCTAGAGAAAACCTTCGCATTGCATTTCCTAATAAAACCAACCAAGAAATAAATAAACTTGTAAATAAAAGCTACTACTCAATGGTACTATCAGGTGCTGAGACTACTGCGGCATGGTTTTTATCAAAAAAGAGATTTAATAAAATTGATTTTGAATGGGAAAAAGGATCTAAAGAAAGGTTTGAAGCATATCATAAAGATCCAGATAAAAAACTTATTATACTCGGGTTTCACTTTCATTGTATTGAAATAATTGGTAGATATATGGGACAAGAATTTCCTCCTTTTACTGTAATGTATCAAAAAAATGGCAATGAACTTATCGAAGATTTAATTAAAGAATATAGGGAAAAAAATCTCTATAAATGTCTAGATAGTAAAAATTTTATCTCTGTTATTAGGAGTCTAAAAAAAGGCTATACTATGTGGTATGCTCCTGACCAAGACTTTGGACTAGAAAGCTCGGGTATTGAAAATTCAGTATTTGCTCCTTTTTTTGGTAAACTATGCTCAACCTTAACTGTAACTCCATGGCTTGCACAAAAAACAGGTGCAACAGTCATTCCAGCATATTATATTAGAGAGAAATGTTTAAAAAAATATAAAGTAGTTACAGGAGATCCTTTAGAATTTACAGGTGATGATTACGAAGATGCTGTAATCACTAATAAATTTTTAGAAGATGCTGTGAAGAAATATCCCGAGCAATATCTATGGCAACATCGTCGTTATAGAACAAGACCAAATGGCGAGTCTCAAATATACTAAGGGGTAAATAATGCTAATTAATAGAAAAGGATTCTCTCTAGTTGAGCTAATGATTGTAATTGCTATCATAGCCATTCTTGCTTCTGTTGGCATACCAATATATAACAATTATATTCTTAAAAATCATCGTAGTGAAGCAACTGCAGAGCTATTATCTGCGGCAAATGCTGCGGACAATAATGAAATTCGCTTTGGGACATTTCCTTCAGGGAGCGATATAAATATTTTTTATCACTCAAATACACAAAATGAGCTCTATTCACTCTCATATTGCTCTCAAGATAATGCATGCCCAAATGTCAGCTATGTAATCACAGCAGTAGCTCAAGGCTCACAACTAACTGACACACCTTGTACTAATATTGAAATTGAAGTTAAAGGTGGCATAGTAAACAAAACCCCTGCTGAATGCTGGGACTAATTATTATTTTAAAATAAAGGATCATTTAAAATGGCTAGTTACAATACAAATGAATTTAAAGGCGGCTTAAAAGTTCTTATAGATGGCAATCCCATGACTATTATTGAAAATGAATTTGTTAAACCTGGTAAAGGCCAAGCATTTAATAGAGTTAAATTTAAAAATCTTATTAACGATAGAGTCGTTGAAAAAACTTTTAAATCTGGTGAGTCTGTTGAAGCCGCAGATGTTGAAGAGCTTACAGCTGCATACTCTTATTTTGATGGAGATAGCTATGTTTTTATGCACCCAGAAACATTTGAGCAATATATGGTCTCAGAAGAGAGTCTTGGTGAAACTAAAAAATGGCTAAAAGATCAAGATGAATATGAAATTATCTTATTTAATAACCAACCAATATCGATAGTTGCACCTAATTTTGTAAATCTTGAAATTATTGAAACAGACCCTGGACTTAAGGGTGATACTGCTGGAACAGGTGGAAAACCTGCAACACTATCAACTGGAGCTGTCGTTAGAGTTCCTCTATTTGTACAAATAGGTGAAATAATCAAAGTTGATACAAGAACCTCTAGCTATGTATCAAGGATAAAAGGTTAAATTATGCAAACATCAAACAATCTAATTTGGATCGATCTAGAAATGACTGGTCTAGATGTGGAAAAGTGTAAAATAATTGAAATAGCTGCAATTATAACTGATAAAAATCTAAATATAATAGCTGAAGCTGAGCCGATAGCCATTCATCAACCAGATAATATTTTAGACATGATGGATGAATGGTGTACAACTGTACATGGCAAAACAGGCCTTACTCAAAGAGTTAAAGACAGTGAAATATCTGTAAATGATGCTGAGCAGAAAATTTTAGAGTTCATTGAAGAATATGTTCCTTACCAAAGCTCTCCTTTGTGTGGCAACTCTATTTGGCAAGATAGGAGATTCTTAGCAAAATATATGCCAAAAATAGATGAGTATTGTCACTATAGAGTGCTGGATGTTACAAGTCTTAAACTATTAAATGAATATTGGGGAGATGATGAAAATTTTAATAAAAAAAACACTCACAAAGCTCTAGATGATATTCAAGAATCAATTGCCGAATTAAAGTTTTATAGGAAAAAACTACTATCAGTCTAAAAGACTCTATACAAATGAAAAATACTAACTATCTCTAGTTAGCTACTCTACTCATCCACTTGGAATATCTAATGAAATATGACAATAATAATCCTAGAAGTAGCAATCCAAATGTTATAATAAATGTCTAATATCAATTTTCTTTATTATAAAAAAATAATTCAATATCTTTTAACACTCTCAATCATCTACCACTTACATACTCCTGCTATGGCCCAGCAAATAGGGCAGGAAAATCCAGCACTATAATATAAAAACCTATCAATCCAATTTAACCTTTCATTAAAATCTGGTAAAAGCTTCTATAGTTAATCCGATAGTTATTTGACAATAATGTTATAATATTTAGAAAAAATGTCATCATATAGCCAAGATTTCAGAGATATCGTAATAACTAAATATAAAGAAGGCCTAACAGACAAAGAGCTAAGTAATTTTTTTAATATAGATATCCGTACTACTAGATCTTGGATAAACTTATACGAGACAACTGGTGATTATAAATCTAAGCAAGGCTTGGGTTGCGGTAGAGTAGCAACCTTTACAGATAAGGAAGCGATAGAAAGCTACTTAAGAACATATCCAGATGCAATGGCTTTAGATATTAGAGAAGCATTAGCTCCTGAAATACCTAGAAGCACATTTTATGATTGTCTTACCAGACTTGGTTTTAGTTTTAAAAAAAGACACCTAAATATAAGCAAAGAAAAGAACAAGATAGGCAAAGTTTTATAGAGGTTGTTGAGACTATTGAACCTAACAAACTTGTATATTTAGATGAAATGGGTATGGATAATAAACAGTCTGTACTAAGAGGATGGTCTCTTGTTGGTAAACCTAGCTATGGTGAAGTTATTGCTTATCAAACTCAGAGAAAAAGTATAGTTGCTGGTTATAACTATTTAGAAAAGAAGATTATAGCACCGCTAGAGTATACTGGATATACAGATACTCAAATTTTTAATCAGTGGTTTGAAGAGCATTTATGTCCTGAGTTAATTCCAAAGACTACTGTTGTTATGGATAATGCTAGTTTTCATAAGTCTCCTAAATTGGCTAAAATAGCAGAGAAGTTTGATATACAGATACTATACCTTCCTGCTTATTCTCCTGATTTAAATCCTATAGAAAAAATTTGGGCCAATTTTAAAAGAATTTTAAGAAAAGTAAATAATTCTTTTGATAATTTATCTGATGCTATTACTCACGTCTTTAGCACAATATTATCAGATTAACTATAAATAATAAGAAGGCTTAAATTTTTAATATAGATACCTCTTGGTTGAAACGCTTTATAAAATTCAATAATGAGAATCATTATTGTATCTATCAATTAGTTTAATGTTTGATATAATTACACCCACTTTCTGAATATTCAAGCAATTAACTTTTTAAGGGCTAACTATGAAATACGCTTTAGTTGGAAACCCAAATTGTGGTAAAACTACTATATTTAATGCCTTGACTGGCCTAAACCAAAAGGTTGGTAATTGGTCAGGTGTAACTGTTGATAAAAAAACAGGTTTTTTTAATTCTAAAGGAAAAAAAATAGAGATTGTCGATATACCTGGAATATACTCGCTTTCAGTATCAGATAATAATTCCATTGATGAGCAGATTGCTTATTCTTTTATTGTAAAAGAAAAACCTGATGCAATTATTAATGTAATCGATGCATCAAACTTAAACAGAAGCTTGTATCTAACTATGCAGTTAATAGAGCTTGGTTTACCAGTCATATTAGCAGTAAACATGGTTGATGTCGCTAATAAAAAAGGAACTATAATCCACTATGATAAGCTAGAAAAAATACTAGGCTGTCAAGTTTTGCCAATAGTTGCAGCAAAAAACATAGGTATAAAAGAGTTAAAAGAAACTCTTGCCGATAATCAAAATATATCAAATTTTAATTTAGAAGCATACTATCCTAAATCTGTTTTTGACTTAGAGCAACAAATAAGTGACATCAAACAAGATAAATTAGGAAATCTTTGGCTTGCTACAGAATTATTAGATAATAGAGATATCCAGCTTTCTCAAGAAATTGACTCAAAACAGCTGATTTTTTTAAAAGAAATTTCTCGCTCAATAGCCAAAATAGATATCGCAAGACTAAGATATGATGCTGTATCTAATATTGTCAATAAAACCACTGAAATTAAAAAAGTTTCTCATATCAATTTCACAAAAATACTTGATTCCATCTGTATGAATAGATTTTTAGGAGTACCTATATTTCTATTGATGATGTACCTAATGTTTTTATTTTCAATCACTTTAGGGGCCGCTGTACAGCCACTATTTGACGATTTCTCAAGTGCTGTTTTTGTTGATGGATTAGCTTACTATTCAAACTTAATAGGGCTGCCTCTTTCAATCACTCAGATATTATCCCAAGGGCTTGGTACTGGAATAAATACTGTATTGGCATTTATTCCTCAAATAGGTTTCTTATTTATATTTTTATCAATATTGGAAGATTCTGGTTATATGTCAAGGGCTGCCTTTGTAATGGACAAATTTATGCAGTCAATAGGGCTATCTGGGAAAGCTTTTGTCCCACTAATAGTTGGCTTTGGATGTAATGTTGCCTCTGTAATGGCAGCTAGAACTTTAGAGACACCTAAAGACAGATTAATGACTATTATGATGTCACCATTTATGTCATGTGGTGCTCGTTTAGCAATTTTTTCTGTATTTGCTACCGCCTTTTTTCCTCAGCATGGCGCATCCATAATTTTCCTACTCTATATTACAGGTATCTTAGCTGCCATAATCACAGGTTATGTGATTAAATTCACCTTTCTCAAAGGCGACTCTTCTCCATTTATTCTGGATATTCCTAACTACCATATACCACATGTCAAAACAGTTTTATTATATAGCTGGAATAGACTAAAATCTTTCTTAATAAGAGCAGGGAAGGTAATTGTTCCCATCGCAATTATAATTGGTAGCTTAAATAGTATTTATGTAAATAAAGATGAATCACTTTTAAGTTATGGTAGTAAAGAAATCACGCCAATACTGAACCCTATAGGTGTTAATGATGATAACTGGCCAGCAACAGTTGGATTAATAACAGGTACTCTAGCAAAAGAAGTTGTCGTAGGAACTCTAAATACTATCTATACTCAAACAGATGATGATGGAATACCTGAGAGTTTTAATATTATTGATAGCTTTACACAAGCTATCGACACAACTGTTGATAATTTTAAGCATATAGATTTTAATCCAATAACTTCAAATGAAGGAGATGCAAATCTGAGCACTACAGCTATGGGCAATATGGTTACTAAGTTTGGCTCTGGTTTAGCTGCCTTTGCATATCTACTATTTGTACTTTTATATGTACCTTGCATCTCTGTTATTGGTGCAACAGTTAGGGAGTCAACTAGAGGCTGGGCCCTACTCTCAATAGTTTGGAGCACCTCTATTGCCTATGTTGCGGCTCTACTAGTTTATCAAATAGGTAATATTATCAATACTCCAATAAAATCAATAAGTTATATTATAAGTGCAATAATATATACATTGATCATAGTTTTTATAATGAGGTATTTATCTACAAAAATTAAATTTGTGGCTAACCTTACAGGCTGCTCTAGTTGTAATAGTAAATCCTCTTAACTTATGACTAATTAATTCTTTTAAAGATAAAAACTTTCACAATATTTTTTAAATATGGTACGATTAAAATTAAGGTTGCTCGAGGGCACTTTTAAATCAATTTATTAAATATAAAAAACTTGAGAGGAGTTTTTATGTCAAAGTTTGTCTATGCCTTTAGTGAAGGCAATAAATCTATGCGTAATTTACTAGGTGGTAAAGGTGCTAATTTAAGTGAAATGTTAAATAGCGGCTTGCCTGTGCCAGATGGTTTTACAGTCACTACAGAGGCTTGTCTAAAATATTACGATAACCGTCAAAAATTAAATAAAACTACAAAAGAGCAAATCTTTTCTCATATTGCAGATTTAGAAAAAAGAACTGGTAAAACTTTTGGTAACGGTAATAATCCTCTTCTTGTATCAGTACGTTCAGGAGCAAGGGTTTCTATGCCTGGTATGATGGATACTGTTTTAAATTTAGGTTTAAATGACGAAGTAGCTAAAGCTATGGTTGCTAAGACAAATAATGAGCAATTCGTATACGATAGCTATAGAAGATTTATAATGATGTTTGCAGACGTTGTTATGGATTGTGAGAAAAAACCCTTTGATAAAATTCTTGATGAAAAAAAATTAAAAAGAAAAGTAAAAAATGACTGTGACCTAAATGCTCAAGATTATAAAGACATTGTTGCTGAATATAAAAAGCTTTACAAAAATCTTGTTGGTGAAGAGTTTCCAACAGACCCTATCAAGCAGCTACTATCTGCAATAGAAGCTGTATTTAGATCTTGGAATGCTGAAAGAGCTATTATTTATAGAGAGATCAATAATATCTCCAATAACTGGGGTACAGCAGTTAATATTCAAGAAATGGTTTATGGTAATTCTGGTGATAATTCAGGGACAGGTGTTGCCTTTACAAGAGACCCATCTACTGGCGAAAGCAAGCTTTTTGGCGAATACTTGATAAATGCTCAGGGCGAAGATGTGGTAGCAGGTACTAGAACCCCGGCTCACATATCTACACTTAAAGACAAAATGCCTGAAGTTTTTAATGATTTTGTAAAAATTGCTAACAATCTTGAAAAAGTATATAAAGATATGCAAGATATGGAGTTTACTATCGAAGATGGTAAGCTTTTTATGCTACAAACCAGAAATGGCAAGAGAACCGCTAAGGCTGCTATCAAAATTGCTGTTGATATGGCAAAAGAAGGACTTATCTCAAACGAAGAAGCTGTAATGATGGTAGAACCGCAACTATTAGAACAATTACTTCACCCTAAATTTGATGATAAAGCCTTAGCATCTAAACGTCCACTTGGATCTGCACTTGGTGCCTCACCAGGAGCAGCTAGTGGTAGAATTTATTTCGATGTTGAATCTCTACTTGCAGCAAAAACTAGGGGTGAAGAAAAAACCATATTAGTTAGAGTTGAAACATCTCCTGAGGATATCGCAGGAATGAATGCTTGTAATGGTATTCTAACTCTACGAGGAGGAATGACTTCACATGCTGCTGTTGTAGCGCGTGGTATGGGTAAATGTTGTGTATCTGGACTAGAATCTGCACGAATTGATGAAGAAAAAAAGACAATAACTTTTGAAAGAGGGCAAATGTTCTCAGAAGGCGATTATCTATCACTAGACGGTACAAAAGGAAGTGTATATCGAGGTATTATCAAAACTGTTGATCCTGAAGTTACTGAAGATTTTGAAGAATTCATGAAATTTGTAGATAAAGTCCGTAAACTTCGTGTGAGATGTAATGCTGATACATATAAAGATGCTTCTATTGCAAGAGCTTTTGGTGCTGAAGGTATTGGCTTATGCCGTACAGAACATATGTTTTTTGAAGAAGACCGTATTTCTTATGTTAGACAAATGATTTTAGCTAAAGATAAAAAAGAAAGACAAAAAGCATTAGATAAACTACTTCCTGTCCAACAACAAGACTTCGAAGAATTATTTGAGGCTATGGATAGCTTAGCTGTGACAGTTAGATTTATCGACCCCCCTCTTCATGAGTTTTTACCCCATGAAACTGATGAAATTGATGCTTTAGCAAGAGAATTCAATATCAGTTATAATGAGTTAGAAGCTAGAATTGAGGCTCTAAGCGAAATGAATCCTATGATGGGTCATCGAGGCTGTAGATTAGCGGTAACTTATCCTGAAATAATAGAAATGCAAACTAAAGCAATTATATACGCTGCTATTTCAAGTAAACGTATGGGGATTGAGGTTAAACCTGAACTTATGATCCCTCTGGTTAGTACTCTTGGAGAATTTAAACTTTTGAGTGGTATAGTTAGAGAAGTTGCTAATACTATTTTAAAACGTGAAAAAATTGACATTGATTATAAAATTGGTGTCATGCTTGAAACTCCACGTGGAGCTATAGGTGCAGGTTTATTAGCTGAAGCAGGTAGCGAATTTTTCTCATTTGGTACAAATGACTTAACTCAAATGACTTTTGGTTTTAGTAGAGATGATGCAAATAAGTTTATTCGTGACTACCTTGAAAAAGGAATTTTAAGTTTCGATCCATTTGCTAGATTAGATCCTAAAGGAGTTGGCAAGCTAATGGAAATGGCAAAAGAAGGAGTCAAAGCTGTAAACCCTAATGCTAAAATGGGGATTTGTGGTGAGCATGGAGGAGAACCTTACTCTGTAGGTTTTTGCCATGATTTAGGTTTAGATTATGTATCTTGCTCACCTTTTAGAATTCCTATCGCAAGATTATCAGCAGCTCAGGCAAAAATTTATGCTGCGCGTAAGTAATTTTACTTAATAACTAGGTTTTGTGAACAAAAACAATTTCTCATCATGGTCAACAAGTTAGTTTAATCATTCCTAGATATGCTGAAATGGTTTTGTATTTTACCCCTAGATTATCTGCTATTTCTCGTCTATTTACATCTGATTGTAAACATAATTTAACAGCCGTATCTTTAAATTCTTTTGTATATCTTTGGTAACCCTTTTTCTTAACACCTAAGTGTCCCAAACTGGAGGGTATGATCAGTATTTGATTTACAATGAATAACACAGTCTCAGAGGATATAACTTTTGTACTATATACATTCTGCAGTAAGTCTATAGCTACTTTGCTATCATGAATTTTACCCTCTGATAGTAGTATTTCGATCGGATTACCTAAAGCATCAGTCATAGCATGAATCTTGGTGGTTACTCCTCCAACTGATCTGCTAATTGTTTGATTATTATATCCTATAACTTTCTGTAACTTTCTGTAACTTTAAAAAAAGTTAAAATATTTGACCAGAGCACTTCTTTTATATGATAATTCATTTGCTAAACCATTCGTATTTATTGTCTTTCAACTTTTAAATAACAACGGTTTAGTTATTTTCAAGCTAATTTAGATTTTTTACAGAAACTAACTTTCTTCCTCAAAGTAAACTTTAGTAGAAAGAGAATACCATTGATATATCATTTCAAAACTCAAGTTTTCTAGAAGTCTTTTAAAATCTTCTCTAACTCTCTTGCTACGCCTTATTCCTACATAAACTCCAGGTTCAGCCTCTGTTTGCCTTCTTCCAGTTAAATAATAAAAAAACTCCTGAAAAATAGGACTTTGGCAAAGTTGGTATTTATAAAAATCATCTATTGCAGTGAGGATATACGTTAATAAAGAATGTTCGTTAACATTAATACTACCAGAGTAGTTATCATCAACTTGCTGTACAAAATCTATGATAATATTAAGCACAGCTATTATTGCTTCATCAACAATATATACTCCTCTATTAAATAAATCATCTTGAAATTTAATTGCTCTATTAAAACCTGATTCACCATGCTGATGAAAAATACCATGATCCCCTCGCTGCTGATATCTATCTATATACATTTGTGTAAAACCAAGCAGTTTACTTTTTAACAATCCAAGCTCTTCTATTAAAGTATGATCATCATAATAAGCTAGATTTCTATAATATTCTTGTTTAAAATAATCATAATAATGGTTTTCTACTCGACCTGTATAATTATGATAGACTAATTTATCAGAGCTGCCATCAAGAGAACCTTCTCCACTGATTTTATAATTAGAACCATAATCTAATAAAACAGCTGTATCATTTTCTAGATCGAACTGTCTACTAGGTATTGACACAGATATTCTATCGTAGCAAACAACTGATGTCTTAATAAAACCATACCTATCCAATTCATCCATCAAATATGCTGAGAATCTCGATGGATCGCATACAAGCATGAATATTTGTAAATTATACCTTGCATCATAAGGAATATACTCATTTAAAAGTCTTGCTAATAAACGATAATTAATTTCAAATTTTTCTTCTATTCCATAGATTCTTTGAGTTATACTCGAATCATATTGATTACCGTGGGCATTTATATATATTCTTGAATGAGGTTTTAACCGAATTAGCTCATTAGCAATCATTTCTTCAGCAATTTGTGTATTAGTTTTTTCTTGAGATATATTCCAAGCTTGCTCCTCAAAATACTCATCTCTACCATCATATGGAAAATTAATCGATACTAAAGGCATTTCTAAAGTTGCTAAAGATTTACGCTTCCTTTCTGTTGCTACTCTTATTTTTGTTGCTACTTTAGGAAATAACCCCCCACTTCTGCCATAATAATCATCAGCATATTTTTGATATTCAAAATAAGATGACTTATGTGTTTTATGAAATATTCTTTGCTCTCGATTTTGGTAAAAAAATTCTTGCGTTTCAATTGGATTATCTCCATGAAAGCTAATAAAGAGAGATTTCTTAAATTTTGGCATTATATTTAAAATTTAATAGAAATAAACATTATATCAATTAAATAGTAGTTATATAATATTTTTTAGAGCATTGATAAATAATTTATATTGATTCTTTATAGACTAATGCAAAAACTATATTTACACCAAAATATTATCTGTCTACAATAAATAGATATCTTAAAATATTGGTTCTTAACAATGCCGTTATAATTAAATTTAACTATAAAACACAAGAAGGAAAAATGTACAAAATAATTGATTTTTATACAAAAAAAGAAGTCTCTACTAATAATTTTGTTTTTGCGGGCGAGGATCGACCTTGGGAAATCCAAATGGACATCGAAAAAATTCGTAGCAAAATTAATATAGACTATTTCACTCAAGCCTCTCCTTGCCTTACAAAATATCTTCCATTAATGCCAATACGCAACCCTTCAGAATTTGTTTCGCTGAGAGAAAATGCTACGCCTTTAATAAAAAGTAAAGTTATTGGTAAAGAGCTTGGTATTAATCTTTATTTTAAAGTAGAAGGCAAAAACCCTACAGGATCATTTAAAGATAGAGGCTCAGCTATAGATATAACTATTGCAAAAGAGCTTGGAGCAAAAGGGATAGTATTAGCATCAACTGGAAATATGGCAGCTTCATGTGCTTGCTATGCAGCTGCAGCTAAAATGCCTTGTTTTATTATAGTTCCAGAAGGCGTATCAATGTCTAAACTAGCTCAAGTTATGTCTTATGGTGGCAAGATTGTACAAGTAAAAGGTAGCTATAATGATGCTGCCAAACTTGCTTACGACATAGCAAAATCAAAAGATTTTTTCTTAGCTGGGGATTATGCATTCAGAGTCGAAGGGCAAAAAACTGCGGCTTTTGAAATTATTGATCAGATGCTCTTTCAAACACCAGATGAAGTAATCATACCTATTGGGTGTGGTACAAATATGACTGCCTATTATAAAGGGTTTTGTGAGTATAAAGAGCTAGGATTTATCAATAACATCCCAAGGCTAACTGGGGTACAATCTACAGGTGCTGACTCCCTCTATAGAGCATTCAGTGTTAACAAAAATAGAGTTGAGCCATTAAAATTTTCTAATACAATTGCTACCGCAATAGCAGTCCCTTATCCAATAGATGGTGATAAAGCTATTGATGCTATCTATAACACAGCAGGTCAAGCATCTGCTGTAAGTGATATAAAAATGCTTGAAGCTCAATATATGCTCTCAACCAAAGAAGGGCTCTTTGTTGAACTTGCTTCTGCATCAACGATTGCTCACTTATATAAAAAACATGGTTTAGGTGAACTACAAAAAGACCAAACTATAGTATGTGTTCTTTCTGGCGAAGGCCTTAAAGATCCAAGTGTAGTCCTCAAGTCAGCAATTCAACCACCAATAATTTACCCTACTGAAAAAGATTTTGACAAGCTTTATGACAGCCGTTTCTTTGATAATAAAATGATGCTCTTTATAGACCAAAATAAAATTGTTTTTAGTAGCATGCCAACCTTAGAAGAAACTCAAAAAACACTAGATAGTTTATTTGGAGCAAACTACGATAAAGCTTTTATGACTAAAGTAAGAGATCTTATTAAAAGATTCTTAACAAAAGGCAAAATTATTTATGTAGCAGATATTCAAGATATTATTCAAGATGCTACTGAAATGGCATCTGCTGAGAGTAAAGATATTTTAAACGTTAAATCTTTTAAGGTAAATGTTGAGCAAGACCAAAAATCAAAAGCTGAAGTGACTGTTGAGGTAAATGACCAATTATTTTTTGCATCTAGCTCAGGTGTGGGTCCTGTAGATGCTGTATTAAAAGCCCTACGTAAAGCATGCCCAAGTGATATTATCTACAGTTTAACAGACTATAAAGTAAAAATACGTGGACAAGGTGCAGATGCTGTCGTATATGTCGAAATGAGCTTAGAAAAAAATGGTATTAAAAGTATTGGAAAATCTGTGTCACCAGATATTATCCAGGCTTCTGTGGAAGCTTTTATAGATGCCTATAATATAGCTTATATATAGAGCAAAATAAGGATGGATTTAAATATGAAAAAAGAATTAAACAAGTATAGTAAAAGACTAACAAAAGATAAGTCTCAAGGAGCTTCACAAGCAATGCTCTATGGTACAGGTATGACTGATGCTGATATGGATAAATCTCAAATTGGTATAGCTAGTGTCTGGTATGAAGGCAATACTTGTAATATGCATTTAAATCAATTAGCTCAGTTTGTAAAAAATAGCGTTGAAAAAGCAGACTTAAAAGGTATGAGATTTAATACAATTGGAGTAAGTGACGGCATCTCTATGGGCACTGCTGGTATGAGCTACTCTCTGCAATCAAGAGATCTTATTGCAGATTCCATAGAAACTGTAATGTCTGCTCACTGGTATGATGGCCTAGTTTCTATACCTGGCTGTGATAAAAATATGCCAGGCTGTATGATGGCATTAGGTAGGCTTAATAGGCCAGGCTTCGTAATTTATGGTGGAACTATCCAGGCAGGCATAATGAAAGGCAAACCCATAGATATAGTTACTGCCTTCCAGAGTTATGGTGCTTGTATATCTGGTAATATCTCCGAACAAGAGCGTCAAGAAACCATAAAAAAAGCTTGTCCTGGTGCTGGTGCTTGTGGAGGAATGTATACAGCTAACACTATGGCTTGTGCAATAGAAGCTCTAGGGATGAGTTTACCATTTAGCTCTTCAACTCCAGCAACTTCAGTAGAGAAAGTTCAAGAATGTGATAAAGCTGGTGAGGTGATAAAGAACTTATTAGAACTAGATATAAAACCCAAAGATATAATGACACGAGAAGCTTTTGAAAATGCTATGGTTTTAATAACTGTCATGGGTGGTTCGACAAATGCTGTACTTCATTTGTTAGCAATAGCTAGCTCTATGGATATTAAACTTACAATAGATGATTTTCAAACAATCTCTAATAAAACCCCAGTACTTGCTGATTTTAAACCTAGTGGTCAGTATGTAATGGCTGATTTACATGCAATTGGTGGGACTCCTGCTGTTATGAAAATGTTGCTTAAAGAAGGACTACTTCATGGCAACTGTTTAACTGTAACTGGTAAAACTCTAGCTCAAAATTTAGAGAAAGTTGCTGATCTACCAGAAAATAATAAAATTATAAATAAGCTTACAAAGCCAATCAAAAAAACTGGCCATTTGCAAATTCTCAAAGGCAACGTTGCACCAGAAGGCTCTGTAGCTAAAATCACAGGTAAAGAGGGAGAGATATTTAAAGGCATAGCCAATGTTTTTAATTCTGAAGAGGATATGGTTGTTGCATTTGAAAAAGGTAAAATAAATAAAGGTGATGTAATCGTAATACGCTATGAAGGTCCCAAAGGTGGTCCAGGAATGCCAGAAATGCTTAAACCAACATCTCTAATTATGGGGGCTGGACTAGGTCAAGATGTCGCATTAATTACTGATGGACGTTTTTCAGGAGGTTCACATGGATTTATTGTTGGCCATATCGCACCAGAAGCTCATGTTGGTGGTATGCTAGGATTACTTGAAAATGGTGATAAAATAACTATAGATGCTATAACAAATGTCATCAATGTAGAATTATCAGATCACGAAATATCTAAGAGAAAATCTAACTGGGTTAAACCTCAAGATAAAGTTTCACGTGGCACACTGAAACGCTATACAAGAACAGTCTCCTCTGCATCGACAGGCTGCGTTACAGACCTGTGATCATATTGTGAACATCAGTAAATTACAATTTACTTTAAAACTATTAATTTACTATTTCAATAAATTCAATTTCTAAATTTTCATATAAACAAAACACCATAAAAATATATTTTTTATAAATTTTACTAAAAATATATTCAAATTTAATTTTTACTTTGATAGACTGTTTAGTTAACCATTTTAAAATAGTATAACTTGTAATGACCTAGCAAATAAAAAAGGAGTACCCTATAGGAATGAAAATAACCGGTTCTCAAGCTCTAATAAAAGCTCTACAGACTGAAGGTGTTGATTGCATCTTTGGATACCCTGGCGGTGCAATAATGCCGACCTACGACGCTCTTCATCAGGCACGTGATAAAATTCATCATGTTTTAGTAAGACACGAACAAGCTGCTATACATGGAGCTGTTGGTTATGCCCGAGCTACTCAGAGAGTCGGGGTTGCTCTAGCAACTTCCGGCCCTGGAGCAACGAACCTCCTGACAGGTATCGCTGATGCACAAATTGATTCTATTCCTGTAGTTTGTATTACAGGTCAAGTTTTTAGTTCTCTTTTAGGTACCGATGCTTTCCAAGAGGCTGATATAATAGGGATGTCTGTTGCTGCTACCAAGTGGAACTACCAAATTACTGATCCTAATGAAATCCCCTACATTATAAAAAAAGCTTTTGAAATTGCTTCTAATGGTCGACCAGGGGCTGTACTTATTGATATCTCTAAAGATGCTCAGACAGCTATGATAGAATATGCTGAGGCTCAGAGCAATCCTCATGGTAAGTGGTTGCGTAAACCTATTATCGATATGGATAGTATTCTTAAAGCTTCTGAACTTATAAACCATGCTAAAAAGCCAATTATAATTTCAGGCCATGGTGTAATGATTTCTCGAGCTGAAAATTCTCTTTTAAAAATTGCTGAAAAAGCTAATTTACCCGTGGTTTGTACACTATTAGGGTTATCATCCTTCCCATATAAGCACAAGCTTTATAAGGGAATGCTGGGTATGCATGGCAATTATGCTGCAAATATACTTTGTAATGATGCAGATGTAGTATTAGCCATAGGGATGAGATTTGATGATAGGGTTACAGGTGATCTAAACCGTTACCTGCCAAATGCAAAAATCATTCATATTGAAATTGACCCATCTGAACTTAATAAAAATGTCGAGGCTGATATCCCCATAAATGCCGATGCTAAAGATGCTCTTGATGCTTTATGTCCCTATATCACAAACAACAATCATCAAAAATGGCATGATACTTTTGTTACTGAGCATGATAAAGAAATCAAAGCTGTAATAAATAAAGAAATTTCACCAATTAAAGGTGAACTTAAAATGGCAGAAGTCATCGATATGATCTCAGATAAAACTAATGGTGAAGCTATAATAGTATCTGATGTTGGTCAACATCAAATGATAACTGCTAGATACTATAAATTTGCAAAAACGAATTCTCATATTAGTTCTGGTGGATTAGGTACGATGGGATTTGCTCTACCTGCTGCTATTGGTGCAAAAATGGGAGTTGGAAATAGCAGAACTGTAATTGCAGTAATTGGAGATGGTGGTTTTCAGATGAATCTACAAGAACTTGCTGTACTTAACCAAGAAGGTATTGATGTAAAAATAATTATTTTGAACAACTCTTTTCTTGGCATGGTACGGCAATGGCAACAGCTATTCTTTGAAAGTAGATACTCATATACTGAGATTTCTTCTCCTGATTTTATAAAGTTAGCTGATGCATATGGCATAAAAGCACAGAGAGTTAATGAAAGAGATAGTCTTAAAGCAGCTATTGATACTTTCCTTGATTCAAAAGGCTCTTTCTTGCTAGAAATTATGGTTGAGAAGCAAGAAAACGTTTTCCCTATGGTTCCAGCAGGAGAATCAATAAGTAATACTAAACTAAGGATAGAGGAATAATATTATGCAAGAAAATATCTATTTCATAACAATAAATACAGAAAATACTTTATGTGTACTTCAAAGAATTTCTTCTATTCTCTCTCGTAATAGAGTGAACATAGAACAATTGACTGTTTTTGAAACAGCAAATAAGGGAATTTCACATTTCAATTTAGGTGTACACTGTACACAAGAAAAAATTGAAAAAATAGTGAAAAAACTGGCAAATGTCATTGAGGTAATTGACATAAATATTACTAGTACAATACCAAAATCTGGTGTGGTTAATACAACAGTGCCTCAACAAGAACCAACTAAACAGTTTAAAGAAGTCGCGTAAAACTAAGGAGAATAAAATGGGTAAAATGAAATTTGGCAGCACAGAGGAAACAGTTGTAACACAGCAAGAGTTTACACTAGACAAAGCTCTAGAAACTCTTAAAGATGAAACTATTGCTGTAATCGGGTATGGAGTTCAAGGGCCTGCTCAAGCACTTAACCTTAGAGATAATGGCTTTAATGTGATTGTTGGTCAGAGAGCAAATTCAAAATCATGGGATAAAGCAGTTAATGATGGATGGGTTCCAGGTAAAACTTTATTTAATGTTGCAGAGGCTACTGCAAAGGGCTCTATAGTGGTTAATTTACTATCTGATGCTGGTCAAATTGACTCTTGGGACACTATCAAAACAAACTTAAATGCTGGTGATTTATTAATGTTCTCTCATGGCTTTGGAGTAACGTATAAAGATAAAACCAAAATCATACCACAATCAGATATTGACGTTGCTTTGGTTGCACCTAAAGGCTCTGGTAGAAGTGTTAGAAAATTATTCCTAAATAAAAAAGGAATTAATTCAAGCTACGCTATAAACCAAGATGCAACAGGTAAAGCTCTTGAAAGAACAATTGCTTATGGAATAGGCGTTGGATCTGGGTACTTATTCGAAACAACTTTTGAAAAAGAGGTATATAGTGACTTAACTGGAGAAAGGGGAGTGTTAATGGGAGCTCTAGCTGGCATCATCGAAGCTCAATACGAAGTTTTACGTGCTAATGGCCACTCACCAAGTGAGGCTTTTAATGAAACTGTTGAAGAGTTAACACAATCTTTAGTCCCTCTAGTTGGCGAAAACGGTATGGACTGGATGTTTGCAAATTGTTCTACTACAGCTCAGCGTGGTGCTTTAGATTGGGCTCCTAAATTTAAAGATGCAACTAAGAATGTATTTGCTGAACTATATAGTGAAGTTAAAAATGGTAATGAAGCTCAAAGAACTATCGATAAAAATAGTTTAACCAACTATCGTGAATCTTTAGAAGAAGAGTTACAAGAACTTCATCAAAAAGAAATATGGCAAGCAGGAAAAGCTGTTCGCTCACTTCGTCCAGATAGATTTGAGGATTAATATAAGTTAATATAACTTATCTTTTCATTTTCTAAAAAATTCCACCAATCTTATAATAAAATAAATCATCTATTTTTTGATAGTTTAATAAATATATTAGCCATTGTACGAAGCATAACTACACTGAAATAACTTTTATTGCTAGCTGTAAATAGCAATCATTTAAAAATATTTATTGTAAAAGTTAGGGTCGTAAAAACTACTTTAGTTGTAGGGATAAAAACAAATTTAATTAACCAAAATATTTTTATCAACTAAATTAATATCTGTTTGTCCACAAAAACCCATTGTTCGATTTGCTTCATCGTAAAGTATTTCTAAAATACGTGATACACCCTGCTCTCCATAAGCACCTAGCCCATAAATAAATGATCGACCTATTAAACCAGCTTTCGCTCCTAAAGCTTTTGCCTTTAATAAATCCTGGCCACTACGAATACCACTATCAATTAAAACCTCTATTTTATCACCAACAGCTGTTGTTATACCTTCAAGAACAGAAATGCTTGAAACAGTTTCATCAAGTTGTCGTCCTCCATGATTAGATACGACAATAGCATCAGCACCATACTGGACAGCTTTATAAGCTTCATCAACATTCATAATACCTTTAATAATAAGTGGACCTTGCCATAAATCTTTAATCCAAGCAATATCATCCCAGCTTAATGATAAATCAAACTGGTTTGTTACCCAGTTACTCAAAGTAGTTAAGCTATAGTTAATCCGATAGTTATTTGACAATAATGTTATAATATTTAGAAAAAATGTCATCATATAGCCAAGATTTCAGAGATATCGTAATAACTAAATATAAAGAAGGCCTAACAGACAAAGAGCTAAGTAATTTTTTTAATATAGATATCCGTACTACTAGATCTTGGATAAACTTATACGAGACAACTGGTGATTATAAATCTAAGCAAGGCTTGGGTTGCGGTAGAGTAGCAACCTTTACAGATAAGGAAGCGATAGAAAGCTACTTAAGAACATATCCAGATGCAATGGCTTTAGATATTAGAGAAGCATTAGCTCCTGAAATACCTAGAAGCACATTTTATGATTGTCTTACCAGACTTGGTTTTAGTTTTAAAAAAAGACACCTAAATATAAGCAAAGAAAAGAACAAGATAGGCAAAGTTTTATAGAGGTTGTTGAGACTATTGAACCTAACAAACTTGTATATTTAGATGAAATGGGTATGGATAATAAACAGTCTGTACTAAGAGGATGGTCTCTTGTTGGTAAACCTAGCTATGGTGAAGTTATTGCTTATCAAACTCAGAGAAAAAGTATAGTTGCTGGTTATAACTATTTAGAAAAGAAGATTATAGCACCGCTAGAGTATACTGGATATACAGATACTCAAATTTTTAATCAGTGGTTTGAAGAGCATTTATGTCCTGAGTTAATTCCAAAGACTACTGTTGTTATGGATAATGCTAGTTTTCATAAGTCTCCTAAATTGGCTAAAATAGCAGAGAAGTTTGATATACAGATACTATACCTTCCTGCTTATTCTCCTGATTTAAATCCTATAGAAAAAATTTGGGCCAATTTTAAAAGAATTTTAAGAAAAGTAAATAATTCTTTTGATAATTTATCTGATGCTATTACTCACGTCTTTAGCATAATATTATCAGATTAACTATATCAGTATTAGCGACATGTCCTACAATATTACCAAAATGCTTATTACGCGTTCTAAGCATATTCATACACCATTTTGGTTTAGTTGTCATATTTGCTAGATTTTTTAATGTGATTTTAGGCGGCGCTGATAATCCATTTTTAAAATCAACATGACGCTCTCCTATCATTTGAAGGTCTACTGTTACTACAAGGGCCGAACATCTCACAGCCTTAGCTCTTTTAATTAATTTTCTAATAAAACTACGGTCTTTCATTACATATAATTGAAACCAAAATGGCATATTAACCTGTTTTGCTACAGTTTCTAAAGAGCATATTGCTTGTGTAGACATAGTATAAGGAATGCCAAATTTTTCAGCAGCTTTAGCCGCTAAAATTTCACCATCAGCATGTTGCATCCCCAAAAGACCTGTAGGAGCTAAACCTAATGGCATTTTATACTTTTGACCTAAGATTTCAGTCTCTAGAGAACGTTCCTTTATGTCATGAAGTATACGTTGCACAAATTTATATTTTTTAAAATCGTTTTCATTATCATGATAAGTACTCTCAGTCCAAGATCCAGAATCGCAATATTCTGCAAACATTTTTGGAACTTTCTTATGATACTGTTTTCTCATTTGTTCAATCGTTCTAATATTTTCAAGATTTTTAGCCATCAATTATCCTTTCTATTTAACTATAAATGCATTATTGTATTTAGGTTATCACTTGGTGATTTTTAATATATACTTAAATTTAGAATTATTTATTTCAGGAATGGAAATAATGGACTATATCACTTGTATGCAAAGCTTTATTCAGACTGCTAAACAGAAAAGTTTCTCTAAAGCTGCTCGAGCACTTAACTTACCACCATCGCAAATAACTAAGCAAATACAATGGTTAGAGAATAAACTTGAAGTAAAACTTTTTGAAAGAACCACTAAGATAAACAAATTAACACAAGCAGGTGAAACTTTTTTTGAGTATGCATTACAAATATCCCAAAGTATAAAAAATGCTCACCAAGCATTAGGCCAAATAAAAAAAGAGCCTTCTGGAAGACTAGCTATCTCTGCTCCATCAACGCTAAATAGGATACAGTTAATAGAAATTACGACTGATTTTATAATTAAATACCCAAAAATTCAGGTAATATTAAATAATTTAAATTCACCATATAGTGTACTCGATGAAAACACTGATATTGCTATTAGTAGTGTTAACTTACTAAATAATAATATTATAAAAACCCATTTGTTTTCTTTAAAACAAAGCCTATTCGCCTCACCAGGATATCTTAAAAAGAAATCTACTCCAAGTAAATGTGAGGAACTAAAAAATCATTTATGTATAGTAAATATAAAAGAAACACCTAATCTATACTGGACCACCAAATATAATCAAAAAATCCAAATTAATCCTAGCTACCTAACAGATACAACTGATAGTATGCTTATTCCTGCTATACGTGGGCTAGGAATCATCTGGGTATCTAATAGTTTTGTACAGAATGAACTAGATAAAGATTTGCTTGTTGAAATAGATATTGATGAATTTAAAACAGAGTTACCTGTTTATATGTATCATAAACAAGTAAACAAAGGTTCTATAATCAGACTCTTTGCAGATTTTATAGAAAATTATCTAAAAAACTTATAGAAAAAATAATTTAGTGGTATTAATTATTGGTCATGATTTAAATATTGCTTAAAGATGGTAAATCAATAGCCTTTGATAAATCAGAAAAAGTATTAACTATAAGATAATATTCAAAAAGTTTTTAATATTAAAGCGTAGAATTATTTACATATTAATAATTTTTAGATTAAGTTCATACAAGCAAGATAAACTAATAGAGTTATTTATAGCAGAAAATACGGCATAGGAACTAATAGCAAAGTTCCTTTTATTTAGTATGATTAGTCATATTTCAGACGCTAAAAGTAATGCCTTACTTCTTATAGTTAGAGAAAAAGTTAAGACTGATAGTCTATACTTTTAAAAGCTATAATGCTTTAGATGTTTCTAAGTTTAAGCATTACATAATTAACCATATAAATAGTATAGAAAATTTCTGAATCAAGTTAAGAGGTATATGACAAATTTAAAGTTATTCCTAGAAATAAACCCTATTCAAATATATCTGATAAATTAAAACACTTCAACAAGCAAATAGTATCTAAACATAAGTAAAAAGCTATGTGATTATAAGTATAAATCCCTTTAAACGCAAAAAGCCCCGGTAGAGGATATCTACTGGGGCTTTAATATGTTGCTCTTGTTGTTGAGACTTTAATATTCGAAAAAGATGGCGACTACCTACTTTCACCTGGGCAATGCCAGACTATCATCGGCGTGTTATAGTTTCACTTCTGAGTTCGGAAAGGGATCAGGTGGTTCCTACAAGCTATCATCGCCAAAACTATGTTTTGGGCATAAAGATATTTAACAATTCAGCATAGAAATAGACTTAAGTCTCTCGGATCATTAGTACTGGTAAGCTTCATACATTGCTGTACTTCCACACCCAGCCTATCAACGTCGTAGTCTCCAACGTTCCTTACTAGCTTATAGCTAGAGAGATCTAATCTTGAAGGAGGCTTCACGCTTAGATGCTTTCAGCGTTTATCCCGTCCGAACGTAGCTACCCGGCAATGCTTCTGGCGAAACAACCGGAACACCAGTGGTTCGTTCACTCCGGTCCTCTCGTACTAGGAGCAACTCTTCTCAAATCTCTAACGCCCACGGCAGATAGGGACCGAACTGTCTCACGACGTTCTGAACCCAGCTCGCGTACCACTTTAAATGGCGAACAGCCATACCCTTGGGACCTGCTTCAGCCCCAGGATGTGATGAGCCGACATCGAGGTGCCAAACTCCTCCGTCGATATGAACTCTTGGGAGGAATCAGCCTGTTATCCCCGGAGTACCTTTTATCCGTTGAGCGATGGCCTTTCCATACAGGACCACCGGATCACTAAGACCTACTTTCGTACCTGCTCGAGCCGTCACTCTCGCAGTCAAGCGCACTTTTGCCTTTATACTCTTAGCATGATTTCCGACCATGCCGAGTGCACCTTCGTACTCCTCCGTTACTCTTTAGGAGGAGACCGCCCCAGTCAAACTACCCACCATACACTGTCCTCGAATTTCTCCTGAGTTAGAACTTCAAATATTCAAGGGTGGTATTTCAAGGACGACTCCACTTAATCTAGCGACCAAGTATCATAGTCTCCCACCTATCCTACACATAAATATTCAAAGTCCAGTGCAAAGCTGTAGTAAAGGTTCACGGGGTCTTTCCGTCTAACCGCGGGTACACAGCATCTTCACTGCGATTTCAATTTCACTGAGTCTCTGGTGGAGACAGTGTGGCCGTCGTTACGCCATTCGTGCAGGTCGGAACTTACCCGACAAGGAATTTCGCTACCTTAGGACCGTTATAGTTACGGCCGCCGTTTACTGGGGCTTCGATCCAGAGCTTCGCTTGCGCTAACCCCTTCAATTAACCTTCCAGCACCGGGCAGGCGTCACACCCTATACTTCATCTTACGATTTAGCAGAGTGCTGTGTTTTTGATAAACAGTCGCAGCCACCTGGTATCTGCAACCCCCAACAGCTCAGAGAGCAAGTCTCATCACCATCAAGGGCACACCTTCTTCCAAAGTTACGGTGTCATTTTGCCTAGTTCCTTCACCAGAGTTATCTCATAGCCTTAGTATTCTCTACTTACCCACCAGTGTCGGTTTAGAGTACGGTCGCTTATACAATATACTTAGAAGCTTTTCCTGGAAGCTTGGTATCAATAGCTTCGTCAAACAAGTTTGACTTCGTCTCGTACCTCAGATCAACAAGATGCCGGATTTGCCTAGCATCTCTACCTACATACTTTTACCTGGACAACCATTCGCCAGGCCTACCTAACCTTCTCCGTCCCTCCTTCGTTCATATAAGCGGCACAGGAATATTAACCTGTTTCCCATCGACTTCACTCTTCAGCTACGCCTTAGGGGCCGGCTTACCCTACGTTGATTAACATTGCGTAGGAATCCTTAGGTTTTCGGCCAATAAGAATCTCACTTATTTTACGTTACTCATGTCAGCATTCGCACTTCTGATACCTCCAGCAAACTTCTCAATTCACCTTCATCGGCTTACAGAACGCTCCCCTACCATATATATTATCTACATATCCGCAACTTCGGTGCATAGCTTAGCCCCGTTAAATCTTACGTGCAGGCCGACTCGACCAGTGAGCTATTACGCTTTCTTTAAAGGATGGCTGCTTCTAAGCCAACCTCCTGGCTGTCTGGGCCTTCCCACTTCGTTTCCCACTTAGCTATGACTTGGGGACCTTAGTTGGCGGTCTGGGCTGTTTCCCTTTCCACTACGGACCTTAGCACCCGCAGTGTGTCTCCCGTGATTGAACTTGATCGTATTCTGAGTTTGCATCGAGTCAGTAAGGTCGTAAAACCCCCATCGTCGAAACAGTGCTTTACCCCAATCAGTTATACACGAGGCACTACCTAAATAGTTTTCGGGGAGAACCAGCTATCTCCGTGCTTGATTAGCCTTTCACTCCGATCCACAGCTCATCCCATAATTTTGCAACATTATTGGGTTCGGTCCTCCAGTTAGTATTACCTAACCTTCAACCTGGCCATGGATAGATCGCGCCGGTTTCGGGTCTACTCCTAGCGACTATACGCCCTATTAAGACTCGCTTTCGCTACGGATCCCTTATTCAGTTATCCTCGCCACTAAAAGTAACTCGCTGACCCATTATACAAAAGGTACGCAGTCACATGTCTACACATGCTCCTACTGCTTGTATGCAAGCGGTTTCAGATTCTATTTCACTCCCTTTATAAGGGTTCTTTTCACCTTTCCCTCACGGTACTAGTTCACTATCGGTCATTCAGTAGTATTTAGCCTTGGAGGATGGTCCCCCCATATTCAGACAAGGTTTCTCGTGCCCCGTCCTACTTGTTCGTATGCTTAGTTCCACATGGTATATTTCGTATACGGGACTATCACCCTCTATCGTCAAGCTTCCCAACTTGTTCTACTATATATCATGCTAAATCATACCAGGCTCTTCCCACTTCGCTCGCCGCTACTATGGGAATCTCAATTGATTTCTCTTCCTAAGGGTACTTAGATGTTTCAGTTCCCCTCGTTCGCTCTACACTCTATGACGAGTGAGTAACTAGGTTGTCCTAGTTGGGTTCCCCCATTCGGAAATCTCCGGATCATAGGTCATTTACCACCTAACCGAAGCTTATCGCAGATTAACACGTCCTTCATCGCCTCTGAATGCCAAGGCATTCACCGCTTGCACTTATTCTCTTAAGTCTATTTCTATACTAAATTGTTAAATATCTCTATTATCATGCAAATAAAATAATGGTGGAGCCAAGCGGGATCGAACCGCTGACCCCCTGCGTGCAAAGCAGGTGCTCTCCCAGCTGAGCTATGGCCCCAAAATTCTGGTGGGTCTGAGTAGACTCGAACTACCGACCTCACCCTTATCAGGGGTGCGCTCTAACCAACTGAGCTACAGACCCGTTATCTTATTTACACTAAAATATATTATCTACAAACACTAAGTCAAATCCTCTGAATCAATAGCTAAAGCTTATTTCTATTTTTTCGTATTTCCTTTAAGGAGGTGATCCAGCCGCAGGTTCCCCTACGGCTACCTTGTTACGACTTCACCCCAGTCATGAATCACTCCGTGGTAAACGCCCATTCGTTAAGCTATCTACTTCTGGAGCAACCCACTCCCATGGTGTGACGGGCGGTGTGTACAAGACCCGGGAACGTATTCACCGCAGTATTCTGACCTGCGATTACTAGCGATTCCGACTTCATGCAGTCGAGTTGCAGACTGCAATCCGGACTAAGAGTACCTTTCTGAGTTTCGCTCCATATCGCTATTTCGCAGCCCTCTGTAATACCCATTGTAGCACGTGTGTAGCCCTGGTCGTAAGGGCCATGATGACTTGACGTCGTCCCCACCTTCCTCCGCCTTGTCAGCGGCAGTCTCAATAGAGTACCCAACTTAATGATGGTAACTATCAATAGGGGTTGCGCTCGTTGCGGGACTTAACCCAACATTTCACAACACGAGCTGACGACAGCCGTGCAGCACCTGTCACTGCGTTCCCGAAGGCACCAATCTATCTCTAGAAAGTTCGCAGGATGTCAAGACCAGGTAAGGTTCTTCGCGTTGCATCGAATTAAACCACATGCTCCACCGCTTGTGCGGGTCCCCGTCAATTCCTTTGAGTTTTAGCCTTGCGGCCGTAGTCCCCAGGCGGAGTACTTAACGCGTTAGCTACGCCACTAGATCCTTTACACCGAATCCAACAGCTAGTACTCATCGTTTACAGCGTGGACTACCAGGGTATCTAATCCTGTTTGATCCCCACGCTTTCGTCCCTCAGTGTCAGTATTAGTCCAGAATGTTGCCTTCGCCATTGGTGTTCCTTCTGATCTCTACGCATTTCACCGCTACACCAGAAATTCCCCATTCCTCTACTATACTCTAGTTTGCCAGTATCAAATGCAGTTCCAAGGTTGAGCCCTGGGCTTTCACATCTGACTTAACAAACCACCTACAGACCCTTTACGCCCAGTAATTCCGATTAACGCTCGGACCCCCCGTATTACCGCGGCTGCTGGCACGGAGTTAGCCGGTCCTTATTCTTTGGGTAACGTCCTTCCCATGAGCTATTAACTCACAAGCTTTCCTCCCCAACTAAAGTGCTTTACAACCCTAGAGCCTTCTTCACACACATGGTATTGCTGGATCAGGCTTTCGCCCATTGTCCAATATTCCCCACTGCTGCCTCCCGTAGGAGTTTGGACCGTGTCTCAGTTCCAATGTGGCTGATCATCCTCTCAAATCAGCTATAGATCGCGGCCTTGGTAGGCTCTTACCCCACCAACAAGCTAATCTAACGCAGGCTCATCCATCTGCGGCAGCACAAAGGCCACCTTTAATCCACAGATATTATGCGGTATTAACAGTCGTTTCCAACTGGTATCCCCCTCAAATGGGTAGATTCCTACGCGTTACTCACCCGTCCGCCACTCGTCAGCAAAGAGCAAGCTCTTCCTGTTACCGTTCGACTTGCATGTGTTAAGCATACCACCAGCGTTCAATCTGAGCCAGGATCAAACTCTTCAGTTTAATCTAATTTCTGACTCTAACTACTGATACTCAAATTCATTAACAAAGTGTTTGTATATAACATATCTATTAAATATCTTCCGAAACCTTGGCTTCTCAACCGTTTGGATCACTCCCAACCGGTGAAGACATATAATACGCATCACCCTTCCAAATTGCAAGCACTTTATTGAACTTTTTTGGGTTTTTTTAAAAAAAGCTAGATTTTATACAATTTGAGGGATTTCTCTATAGTTTTTATACGCTATAACTAACAATCATACTAATAATAGCCTTTCTGTTATAATGCTATTATTAATTAAAATAATTGAGGTTTGTTATGACTCATGATTTTTTATTATGGATAGCCTTGTCTGCATATGCGATACACATCCTTGAAGAGTTTAGCTTTGATTGGAAAAAATGGGCTAATTCATCTCTAGGACTTAAGGATCTAGAGTGGTGTCATTTCTGTCTAGCGAATGCTACTGTTATGTTTATAGGTATTTCAGCTGCTATGGTTGGATGGAAACTTCCTGCTTTTGGCTTAATCATTGTTGCCCTCATGTATATAAATGGGATTTTTTTTCATATTTTACCAACCATAGTACAGCGTAAATTTTCACCAGGAGTAATTACATCCACATTATTGTTTATACCTATATCGACATGGGTATACTATGGAGCTTATATTTATGGGGTACTATCTCTATCAAACTTATTACTATCTTTAATACTTGGAGCCTTACTAATGGCATCGCCTATTTTATTTATAAAACTCAATACTAAATTCAATAAATCTTAATTAGCTACACACTCTTATAATAAAACTTCTGCTTGATTTTTCCCTAACTGAACTAAAAACTCCTCTTTTGTAATTTTTTTTATCATACATATCTTATCTATTACTTTATATAACAAATGTGGCATTCCCTCATTTGAATTTTTTCCTAACAACCACGCATATGCTGAAGGGTTATCTGTTTCAATAACTATTCTATTAAGAGGCAATTTCTGCACTATACTTTGAATATGTTTACTAAAAATCACCTCTACTCCTATTGAGAAAATGCCTCCTAAAGAAAGATATTTGTCGATGATATCTAAACCACCAGCAAACCAATGAATTATAAATTTATTATGGTTATAACCATCTAATAGACCTACAACTTCTTTTTCAGCTCCACTTGTATGTAAATTAAGAAGTTTTCCTGCTGTTAAGGGATTCGATAAAATATACTCAAATACTTTTATTTGATCTTCATATGGATCTGCATATTTTAAAAACTTCTTGTCCAGACCTATCTCACCAATATATTTATTTTGTTTTAAATAATAATCTAAGACAGATAAGTTTTTAGAGTAAAGACCGGCTTTCCAAGGATGGACTCCGAATGACGGTATTACAAACTCATATTTAGCACTTAACTTTTCTATTATATTATACGAATCAATACACATCGATACAGACAAGAGTTTTATATTATTTATACGACACTCTTCAATAACTTTTCTAAACACTTCGGAAGTATATTTATCAGTATGAACGTGGGCATCTAACAACATGATTAGTTCATCAACTCCTTCCAGTGCTTATATCCATAAACTGCTACTAATAGATATATAATAGTAGTAATAGAGGCAAACACTAAATCCTTATATAAATACAAAATAACATAAGCTGAGTCCACAATCATCCATAGAATCCAATTATCGATTATCTTTCGACTTGCAAGAAATACACACACTAATGAAGCCACACAAGTAAATCCATCCATATAAGGAGTAGTAGAGTCAGCATAAACCTTAAGTAACAGAGACACTAACTCACCCAATATAATAATAATTAAAACTATTTTTGCCCAGTCAATAAGCTTAAGTCGCAGAATAGCAGTAGTTTTTTTATCTAAATCAGATCTCCAGCTATACCAGCCATATATAAAACTCAACAACAACATTAATTGTAAAATAGCATCGGCATATAATTGGCTAATAAAAAATAAACAAAAACTCATAATAAGCCCTAAAATACCTATTGGCCAACCAATAGTGTAAAATCCAGCCAGCAAAAAAGTACATAATAAGTTAACAATCATTGTACAAAAATCAAATATATGAAGCATATTAATAAAACAAGAAATAATTTTGCTACTTATAATATCTTTAAATAGCAACTATTCAATATATAATTAAAAACGCCTTCTATTTATAGTCATACTTTTGAAAGTTCTGTTGCAACTATTGACAGTTTGTTATATTGAACTTACACTTTTCTCAAGTTTTGTCTATTTTAGTTATTTCATGAACGAATTCAAATATAAGCATTTCAACGGTGTAGTTATTTTATGGGCAATAAGATGGTATTTAAAATATGGCATTAGCTATAGAAATTTAGAGAAGATGGGCGTTGTTTCTTAACCCCTTGTGCTAGTGGTAATGAAATTCATGCTCTTGGTAGAAGTGTTGGTGGTTTTACGACTAAAATTCACACTGTAACCGATGCCTTAGGCAATCATGTTAGATTTATATTATCAGCAGGTAGTGTACATGACATAATTCCTTCACAAGATTTATCAACAGGTATAAAGAATGCTCAGATATTGGCAGATATAGTTAATCTGATAATATTGTGCTAAAGACGTGAGTAATAGCATCAGATAAATTATCAAAAGAATTATTTACTTTTCTTAAAATTCTTTTAAAATTGGCCCAAATTTTTTCTATAGGATTTAAATCAGGAGAATAAGCAGGAAGGTATAGTATCTGTATATCCAGTATACTCTAGCGGTGCTATAATCTTCTTTTCTAAATAGTTATAACCAGCAACTATACTTTTTCTCTGAGTTTGATAAGCAATAACTTCACCATAGCTAGGTTTACCAACAAGAGACCATCCTCTTAGTACAGACTGTTTATTATCCATACCCATTTCATCTAAATATACAAGTTTGTTAGGTTCAATAGTCTCAACAACCTCTATAAAACTTTGCCTATCTTGTTCTTTTCTTTGCTTATATTTAGGTGTCTTTTTTTAAAACTAAAACCAAGTCTGGTAAGACAATCATAAAATGTGCTTCTAGGTATTTCAGGAGCTAATGCTTCTCTAATATCTAAAGCCATTGCATCTGGATATGTTCTTAAGTAGCTTTCTATCGCTTCCTTATCTGTAAAGGTTGCTACTCTACCGCAACCCAAGCCTTGCTTAGATTTATAATCACCAGTTGTCTCGTATAAGTTTATCCAAGATCTAGTAGTACGGATATCTATATTAAAAAAATTACTTAGCTCTTTGTCTGTTAGGCCTTCTTTATATTTAGTTATTACGATATCTCTGAAATCTTGGCTATATGATGACATTTTTTCTAAATATTATAACATTATTGTCAAATAACTATCGGATTAACTATAAGACTTATTTTTCTGAAGATAACATAAAGTTTCTTACAAAAAATGGTAATACTACTATTATTCTAGCTAAAGAAAATTACACTAAAGATCATATTATTGATTAGCATATATACAAAGATAGACACCTAATCGAGAACTTTTTCTCTAAAAAAAGCATTTTAGAAGAATTTTCTCTAGATTTGATAAAACTTGCTCATCTTTTTTAGGGTTTGTGGCATTGGCAAGTACATTTATTTGGCTAAGATTATTTTTTGTTCATGGAACCTAGTATTTTTATTACTCGATGATATGATATATAAAAATATGTTAAAGGATTTTATAAATTTTGAGTAAGGAAAATGAGTATATGGAATTGAATCTAATGAAATATTTTATTTTTTTATATAAAAACTTTAAATTATTAATTTTCTTTTTTATCGTAGGAATAGTTATAGCTTTAATAGCTATTTTCTTTATTTATAATAAAGAAAAAGAAGTTGTTTTTAAGCAAATTATAGAAGTACCAACATATACGGATAAGTTTTCACAAACTCAGCCAATTATAAGTAATTATAATATGAATGTTATTTTGCAAGTTGTACTTAAAGAAATTAAACAGGTTGATAAGAATAATCTACTATTGAAAAAAACTATATTATTGCATCCTATTGATAAAAATACAGTTTCACAAGATAAAAGCATAGCGCAGAAAGACAATTATAAGCTGAAGCAGGAATATGATGATCAAAATATATATTTCTCTTTATTTGTGCAATCAAAAAAAAATAATCAGAAAGTTATATCTAAGCAGTATGATCAAATAATAAAAGATTTTTCAAAATCTAGTCTTTTAATTAATAAAATATCTGCGTGGAAGAGTAATCTTAAAGAAAAAATTAAAAGTGAAACAGAGAAGCTAGTTGAATATGATGGATTAATCAATCAAAATGAAAAATATTTTAAAAGTCTTACCTCTAAGAATTTAAGTGACTCAATAAAGCTAAATGCTAATGATCTTACTCAGCCTGTAATTCTAGAACAGATACTAAAGCTTAAGAAAGAGACCTTTAAACTGAAACATCTCATTAGTGAATATAATCAAGAACTTCATTCAGTAAACGCAGAGATATCGCGATTAGGAAGTGTAATAATTGAGCCAATTTACTCTAAGATACTTTATATTTCTCTAATAGTAGGTCTGATGGTTATACTTGGATCTATAATTTTGACTTTACTATACGGTTTTTTTAAAGAAGTTGCTTTAAATGCTAATGCGGCACCGTCAAGTTAGGGACTGTAAATAATTCTGTGTCAAGTTGATATAATCAATTAGATAACAGAAGGACTTTATATATGAAAGTAGAAATAGATGTATCAGACTTTGCGGCCCAAATAAAATCAGGTAAAGGCCTTGGTGGTAAAGATGGAGCATTAACTCCATTAATAAAGCAACTCACAGAGATGGCTTTTCAAGCGGAGTTAGAAACTCATTTATCTAAAGATTTAGAGCAAAATCGTAAAAATGGTATTACTAGTAAAACAATGAAATATTCAGATGGAGAGTTTAAACTAGATACACCTAGAGATAGAAACGGCAGCTTTGAGCCTGAAATAGTTAAAAAGCATCAAACTCATATGAGCGATGAATTAGAAAATAAGATGCTTTCATTATTTGCCTTGGGCAATAGCTATTCACAGATAGTTGATCACATTAAAGATATGTATGGAGTCCATTTTTCAAAGCCTGCAATTACAGCTGTAACTGATAAACTTATACCTAAATTAGAAGAATGGAAGAAGAGACCTCTCAATGAGATATATCCATTTATATATGTTCCATGAACAAAAATTTTGCATAAACATGTTAAGTGTATTTAAATAGTTTTACTAAACAAATAATACACTTAACACAGATAAAATATTACATATCAGAATCTAGCTGGTCAACTATATTAATTTTACTGAAATATCAAAAAGGCTTACATACAAAAGACATTCACAGGCTTAGAAGATTTGTAGAAGCAGTCTTTTATATTCTAAAAACAGGTGCTCAATGTGGATATCTTCACAAGGACTATGGTAGCAGTAGAGCCGTTATAAGTACTGGACTGACAAAGGAATATGGCGTGATTTAATGACTTATGTTTCTGATATTGACTCTGAATAGTTTATGATTGATTCGTTATCTGTAAAAGCACATGCTTGTGCTAGTGGTAATGAAATTCATGCTCTTGGTAGAAGTGTTGGTGGTTTTACGACTAAAATTCACACTGTAACCGATGCCTTAGGCAATCATGTTAGATTTATATTATCAGCAGGTAGTGTACATGACATAATTCCTTCACAAGATTTATCAACAGGTATAAAGAATGCTCAGATATTGGCAGATAAGACTTATTTTTCTGAAGATAACATAAAGTTTCTTACAAAAAATGGTAATACTACTATTATTCTAGCTAAAGAAAATTACACTAAAGATCATATTATTGATTAGCATATATACAAAGATAGACACCTAATCGAGAACTTTTTCTCTAAAAAAAGCATTTTATAGTTAATCCGATAGTTATTTGACAATAATGTTATAATATTTAGAAAAAATGTCATCATATAGCCAAGATTTCAGAGATATCGTAATAACTAAATATAAAGAAGGCCTAACAGACAAAGAGCTAAGTAATTTTTTTAATATAGATATCCGTACTACTAGATCTTGGATAAACTTATACGAGACAACTGGTGATTATAAATCTAAGCAAGGCTTGGGTTGCGGTAGAGTAGCAACCTTTACAGATAAGGAAGCGATAGAAAGCTACTTAAGAACATATCCAGATGCAATGGCTTTAGATATTAGAGAAGCATTAGCTCCTGAAATACCTAGAAGCACATTTTATGATTGTCTTACCAGACTTGGTTTTAGTTTTTAAAAAAGACACCTAAATATAAGCAAAGAAAAGAACAAGATAGGCAAAGTTTTATAGAGGTTGTTGAGACTATTGAACCTAACAAACTTGTATATTTAGATGAAATGGGTATGGATAATAAACAGTCTGTACTAAGAGGATGGTCTCTTGTTGGTAAACCTAGCTATGGTGAAGTTATTGCTTATCAAACTCAGAGAAAAAGTATAGTTGCTGGTTATAACTATTTAGAAAAGAAGATTATAGCACCGCTAGAGTATACTGGATATACAGATACTCAAATTTTTAATCAGTGGTTTGAAGAGCATTTATGTCCTGAGTTAATTCCAAAGACTACTGTTGTTATGGATAATGCTAGTTTTCATAAGTCTCCTAAATTGGCTAAAATAGCAGAGAAGTTTGATATACAGATACTATACCTTCCTGCTTATTCTCCTGATTTAAATCCTATAGAAAAAATTTGGGCCAATTTTAAAAGAATTTTAAGAAAAGTAAATAATTCTTTTGATAATTTATCTGATGCTATTACTCACGTCTTTAGCACAATATTATCAGATTAACTATAAAAGGAATTTTAATACTTTTTAAAAGTCAAAAATTGACTATAAATAAAACCAAGTATATTATAATTTGTGTCATTATATTGTATCTATAAACATCGAGGGTAGATAACATGGAACTCAGAAAAATACTTACGTCAATATTTTTAGCAACTTCAATATTATTACTTAGTAGCTGCTGGTTGGTTGTTGGTGCAGCTGCTGGTGGTACTACTATTGCTTATATCCAAGGTAAATATTCTATGAATATGAACGGCAGCATAAAAGAAATATACAATGCAGCTCTAAAAGCTATACAAAATAATAATGATTATGTAATTACTAAAAAAACAATAACTGAAACTAATTCTGAAATTGAAGGCAACACAAAAGCTGACTCCACAGACTTCTATATACAAGTAGATAAGCTAACAAGTGATGCCTCAAAAGTAACAATAAAATTTGGAACTTTTGGTGATCGTACTGCTTCGGCAACACTTATGGATCAAATTCAAAAAAATATTAAATAAGAGGCTATATAAATGAATTTTTTTAAGAAAATATCTTTGGGCGTATTAATTTCTTCTTCAGCTTTAACTTTGAATAGCTGCATTGTCGCTGCAATTGCGGTTGGTGGTGGAACTGTAGCTTACATCGATGGTAGTTATTCGATGAACATACAAGGCAGTTACAAAGATATTTATAAAGCTGCCCTGAAAGCTATTCATGAAAATAACGACTTTGTGCTAGTTTCTAAAACGCTCAGCGAAGATAACAAAAGCGCTGAAATTGAAGGAGCTACGAAAGTTGATAGCACAAGTTTTACTGTTAAAATTGAATCATTAACTGATAAAGCTTCTAAAATAACCATAAAATTTGGGACTTTTGGTGATCAAGCCATGTCTTCGACACTGATGGACCAAATACAAGCGAACGTTCATAAAAACTCATAAATATGCATCATAAATTTAAACTATTTCTTTATTGTATTGCAGTTGCCATTTCTTTAAATAGCTGTGTACTTACCGCTGTCTTAATAGGTACTGCCGCAATCGCAGGAGGAACTGTATATTATATAAACGGAAATTATATAATCGAGATTCCTAGAGATCTACGAACTGTATATAACGCATCAATCAAAACTATACAAATGGATAGTAAATATAGACTGTTAAACCATACATATTCAGATAAAACCGCAATTGTTACCGCAACTAAGGCAGGTGTCAGCACCTCTATAAAACTTAGTAATATCGATAGCCGATCCACAGAAGTAAAAATCCGTATAGGAACTCTTGGCGATGAGAAAAGCTCTGTCGATTTAGCAAATCAAATAACAAAAAATATAGCCTAAGCTACATTTTATACCAATTTATCCAAATTTTTCTTTTTTAATACTTTTAAAAATGTATAATCTGTGTTAGCCAGCAACCTCTCATATTGTCTGCCATGAGTAATAAAGTATTAGATACATATTATAAAAATAACCGTCATATTTGGGTGTTGGTATTATCTGGCGCGCTTTTAGGTACAATGATAGGCCTATTAGCAACTGGCTTTCAATTATTATTAGACGCTATCCAGCACTTAAAAAGTCTAATCTTTGCTTATACCAGTAATACTTTTCTACAAGTAGCAATATCTATTTTTCTTACAATAGCTATGATGCTAGTATCAATCTTTATCGTAAGAAAATTTGCCCCTGAAGCTGGTGGAAGTGGGATACAAGAGGTTGAAGGTGCTTTAAAAGGATGTCGAAAATTACGTAAAAGAGTTGTTCCAGTAAAATTTATAAGCGGCCTTTTTTCATTAGGTTCTGGACTTAGTTTGGGTAAAGAAGGTCCTTCTATACACATGGCTGCGGCTTTAGCTCAGTTTTTTATTGATAGACTTAGCTTAACCAAAAAATATGCTAATGCTATAATTTCTGCTGGAGCTGGAGCTGGACTTGCTGCTGCGTTTAATACTCCTCTTTCAGGTATTATATTTGTAATCGAAGAAATGAACAGAAAATTTAGATTTAGTGTTTCAGCCATAAAATGTGTAATAGTTGCTTGCATCATGAGCATCGTTGTATCAAGGTCTATCATGGGAAACCCTCCTGCAATAAGAGTCGAAACATTTAGTGCAGTGCCACAAAATACGCTTTGGCTATTTATAGTGTTAGGTATAGCATTTGGTTATTTTGGGCTTTTTTTTAATAAAGCTATAATTAAAGTTGCTAACTTTTTCTCTCAAGGTTCAAAAAAAAGATATTGGATCCTTGTAATCATTGTTTGTATCGTTTTTGGTACAGGGGTTGTAATGTCACCAAATGCTGTAGGTGGTGGATATATAGTCATGGCTAATTCTCTTAACTATAACCTCTCGATCAAGATGTTACTTGTGCTTTTTGCTTTTCGCTTTGCTGGAGTGATTTTCTCATATGGAACAGGAGTCACAGGAGGCATATTTGCTCCAATGATTGCTCTTGGCACGGTTTTTGGGCTTGCTTATGGTTTAGGTGTAAATCAACTTTTCCCGCAATATAATATTGAAGCTGGTGTGTTTGCTGTTGCAGGTATGAGCGCTTTATTTACAGCTACAGTTGGAGCCCCACTTACTGGTATCGTTCTGGTTGTTGAAATGACTTGGAATTACCACTTATTACTTCCTCTTATGATAACCTGTTTTAGTGCGTCTATGCTTACATATATACACCACCAAAAACCAATATATGATACCCTATTAAGACGAACTATCTCTAATGAAAGAAAGCAACAGGAGAAACTAAAAAATGAGCGAAGTCAAAAATCAACTTCTGACTCTACAGAATAAACTAAGCCAAAAAAAGAAATATAATCACGCAATCTCTCTAATGCATTGGGATTTAGAAACTGAAGCTCCAAAAAACTCTATTAAAAATACCTCAGAAGTTATAGGCTTTCTAAGTGAGAAGGTTTATGAAACTATAAATAGTAATGAAGTGAATGAAAGTTTAGCATGCTTAAATAAAAACTTTAGCGAACTTGATGAAACCAATAAAAGGATTGTTTATTTAACTACAAAAGAAAGAAATAAACTCAGCAAAATTCCAAAATAAGAGTATGTCGAATATAACGCTCTATTATCACAAGCCCAAAACATATGGACTGAAGCTCGAAATAACAATGATTTTGAAATATTTGCTCCTTACCTTAGTAAAATCATAAAATATAGTTAATCTGATAATATTGTGCTAAAGACGTGAGTAATAGCATCAGATAAATTATCAAAAGAATTATTTACTTTTCTTAAAATTCTTTTAAAATTGGCCCAAATTTTTTCTATAGGATTTAAATCAGGAGAATAAGCAGGAAGGTATAGTATCTGTATATCAAACTTCTCTGCTATTTTAGCCAATTTAGGAGACTTATGAAAACTAGCATTATCCATAACAACAGTAGTCTTTGGAATTAACTCAGGACATAAATGCTCTTCAAACCACTGATTAAAAATTTGAGTATCTGTATATCCAGTATACTCTAGCGGTGCTATAATCTTCTTTTCTAAATAGTTATAACCAGCAACTATACTTTTTCTCTGAGTTTGATAAGCAATAACTTCACCATAGCTAGGTTTACCAACAAGAGACCATCCTCTTAGTACAGACTGTTTATTATCCATACCCATTTCATCTAAATATACAAGTTTGTTAGGTTCAATAGTCTCAACAACCTCTATAAAACTTTGCCTATCTTGTTCTTTTCTTTGCTTATATTTAGGTGTCTTTTTTTAAAACTAAAACCAAGTCTGTTAAGACAATCATAAAATGTGCTTCTAGGTATTTCAGGAGCTAATGCTTCTCTAATATTTAAAGCCATTGCATCTGGATATGTTCTTAAGTAGCTTTCTATCGCTTCCTTATCTGTAAAGGTTGCTACTCTACCGCAACCCAAGCCTTGCTTAGATTTATAATCACCAGTTGTCTCGTATAAGTTTATCCAAGATCTAGTAGTACGGATATCTATATTAAAAAAATTACTTAGCTCTTTGTCTGTTAGGCCTTCTTTATATTTAGTTATTACGATATCTCTGAAATCTTGGCTATATGATGACATTTTTTCTAAATATTATAACATTATTGTCAAATAACTATCGGATTAACTATATCAAAAAAAATATATCGAACGTATTGGATACACTGAACATCCATATGATGTGCTTCTCGATGATTATGAAGAGGGCATGACTGTAGCTAAGTTAGAACCTTTTTTTGACGGTTTAAAAGAGAAAATTGTACCACTTCTTGATCAAATCAAGCAATCAAAGCAGTTAAATACTGAGTGCATTGACAAGTCTTATTCGATTGAAAAACAAAAACAATATTCTAACAAAATAGCTAAACAATTAGGATTCGATTTTGATAGTGGACTTTTAAAAGAATGTGCTCACCCATTTACACTTAACTTTAATAAATATGATGTAAGGATGACTACTCGCTACATAAAAGACATGTTCACATCATCTCTATTTAGTACTATACACGAAACTAGTCACGCAATGTATGAGCAAAATATTAATGACGATATTTATGATACTATTTTAGGTACAGGAGTTAGTTTAGGTATACACGAATCTCAATCAAGATTCTATGAGAACCTTGTTAGTAAGAATAAAAATTTTTGGAAATATAATTATAAAGAGCTACAGCAACTATTTCCCGAAAACTTAGGTAATACAGACATTGAAAGCTTCTACAAAGCTATTAACAATGTTAGTCCAAGCTTAATACGCGTAGAAGCAGATGAACTAACATATTCTCTACATATATTAGTGCGTTATGAAATAGAGAAAGAAATATTTGAAAAAGATCTTGATATTAAAGAACTTCCAAAAATATGGAATGATAAGTATCTGAAATATTTAGGGATATCACCAAGTAATTTCGCAAATGGTATTTTACAAGATGTCCATTGGTCAGCTGGACTATTTGGATATTTCCCTACCTATGCTTTAGGTAGTGCATATGCTTCACAATTTTTTCACTATATGAATAAAGAATTCGATGTTAGCAATATCATAAGTAAAAACCAACTAAGCCCTATACTTGAGTTTCTAACAAAGAATATTCATCAATACGGTAGTCTTAAACCCGCAAATGAAATTGTCCTTAATATGTGTAATGAATATTTAAACCCTAAATACTATATCGACTATTTAGAAGAAAAATTCTCTGATATTTATAGTCTATAATAAATAATTAAGCCATATAAAACTAAGCGTCTTTTTCAACTTGCTTTCAAAAAGTATCTAACCAATTTGAATAAAAAATTTTTCTATCATTTTTCCAAGAAAAATCGATTTTATTATTATAGTAATAACCATAGGGTTCTTTTATATTTTTAGCTGCATATTTATCTCTTAAAAACTCTTTTTCTAAGGTATCTTGCATATATTCAAGATGATTAAACATATAAATAATATTAGGATTAAGCTTATCTTCTAAGCAATCTATCTCAGAAGCGAGAATTGGGTTAGTATACTTTAAAACCAAGTTATCATTTATTTTTGTTTGTCTTGATACACACGCCTGAAGTTTATTAGTCTGCAAGTTTTTAAATAATGGGTGATTATATTTAAGCGTTCTATGCTCAAACACCCCAAACAATTTATCAGGTAGTGTAGTTTTTTGTATATTATATAAATAGTGTAGCGCTGCTTGAGCAGCCCAACAAACAAGCATTATAGAAAGTTTATGAGATATACTCTTTGATATTACTTCACACACCTCATTATAAAAACTTACATCCTCATAATCCAGTAATTCAACGGGGGCTCCTGTTATAACAATTCCATCTAGCTGACTAAAATCATAGTTCTCCCAAATATAATAATTTTGGTCTAAGTAAGCTTTGTCTACTTTAGTTGACGGCCTATTTAATGAATAAAAAAAAACTAATTCTACACAAGTATTAGGATTATAAGAAAGTACATCTGCCCAATGCTGTTCTGTTTCTTTTACTGTTGGCATTAAATTCAGAACAGCTATACGTGTTTTACGTAAATTTTGCTGATTATCTATATTTATTTGAGCTGGCAATTCTTCTTTTAGATTTTGAAGCCATTCAAAAGGCTTATCTATATTAATAGGCATAAACTCCCTCCTTAACCTCTCTATCTAATGCTTGTGATAGATCTGAGATCAAATCTTCTGGGTTTTCTAAGCCAACTGACAACCTAACCAAACCATTTGAAATTCCTGATTGAATTTTTTCTTCATCACTTAATTGAGAATGAGTTGTTGAAGCTGGATGTATTATTAAACTACGGGCATCGCCGATATTCGCACAGTGTGTAAATATTTGGGTAGCTTCTACAAGATTTTTACCAGCTTCAAAACCACCGTCAAGTTCCACAGTAAATAACCCAAGCTGTCCTTTTGGGAAATATTTCTTTGCTAGTTCATGGTAAGGGGAATCTGCAAGGCCTGCAAAACTCACCTTCTTAACTTTAGGATGAGTATCTAAAAATTCTGCAACTATCTTAGCATTGATAATATGCTTGTCTAAACGAGCACCTAACGTATCAAGTCCCTGAGCTGCTAAAAAAGCACTATGAGGACTAAGTGTTGCGCCTATATCTCGTAAACCAACAGCGATTCCTCTTACAGTAAAGGCTAAACCTCCAAAAGTCTGATAGAATGAAATATCATGATAAGATTGATCAGGCAATGATAATAGTGGAAATTTACTATTTTGAGACCAGTCAAAATTACCACTATCAATAACTGCTCCACCTATTATTGCTCCAGAACCCCCTAAGTATTTTGTTAACGAATAAGAAACAATATCTGCTCCATGCTCTATAGGGTTCAACAGATATGGTGTAGCTACAGTGTTGTCAACAATCAAAAGAATCCCAGCTTCATGCGCTATATCTGCTAATGCTCGTATATCCGCTATCACTCCTGATGGATTTGATTGAGACTCTACAAATAATGCTTTTGTGTTAGGCTTTATTGATGCACGAACAATATCTAAATCATCGATATCTACCAAAGTAGACTGCCAACCAAATTGCCTTGGAAATGTATGTGATAATTGGGTTATAGATCCTCCATACAAGTACTTTGAGGCCACTACATGATCTCCACTTTGAAGTAAATTAAGAAATATTAAGAATTGCGCAGCATGGCCAGATGAGCAAGCAAAACCACCTACTGCATTATGTAATTGTGCTAATCTTGCAGCATATTGGTCAACTGTTGGATTAGTTAATCGTGAATATATATTACCAAACTCTTTAAGTGCAAATAGGTCCGCGGCTTGTTGTGTATTTTCAAAAACATAGCTAGATGTTTGATGTATAGCGGTTTGTACGGAACCAGGCTTGGCCGGAATTGAATTATGTAAAGCTAATGTTTCTATAGAATATTGACTCATAAGTTTCTCCTTTTTTATCAACTCTATAGCTTGGGAGAAAATCTTAAGAAGGTAAAACAAGTTCACCACTCTTTTTAGCAGATTATTTTTCGTGTCCGCAAGCTGAGTTTTTCAAATCAACACGTTTATAAATTTTAATTTAAAGTACATACCTAAATTAAACCTATGTGATAAGCATATATATCTATTTAAGAACTGTCAAAGATTATTTGGTATAGTTAATCCGATAGTTATTTGACAATAATGTTATAATATTTAGAAAAAATGTCATCATATAGCCAAGATTTCAGAGATATCGTAATAACTAAATATAAAGAAGGCCTAACAGACAAAGAGCTAAGTAATTTTTTTAATATAGATATCCGTACTACTAGATCTTGGATAAACTTATACGAGACAACTGGTGATTATAAATCTAAGCAAGGCTTGGGTTGCGGTAGAGTAGCAACCTTTACAGATAAGGAAGCGATAGAAAGCTACTTAAGAACATATCCAGATGCAATGGCTTTAGATATTAGAGAAGCATTAGCTCCTGAAATACCTAGAAGCACATTTTATGATTGTCTTACCAGACTTGGTTTTAGTTTTAAAAAAAGACACCTAAATATAAGCAAAGAAAAGAACAAGATAGGCAAAGTTTTATAGAGGTTGTTGAGACTATTGAACCTAACAAACTTGTATATTTAGATGAAATGGGTATGGATAATAAACAGTCTGTACTAAGAGGATGGTCTCTTGTTGGTAAACCTAGCTATGGTGAAGTTATTGCTTATCAAACTCAGAGAAAAAGTATAGTTGCTGGTTATAACTATTTAGAAAAGAAGATTATAGCACCGCTAGAGTATACTGGATATACAGATACTCAAATTCTTAATCAGTGGTTTGAAGAGCATTTATGTCCTGAGTTAATTCCAAAGACTACTGTTGTTATGGATAATGCTAGTTTTCATAAGTCTCCTAAATTGGCTAAAATAGCAGAGAAGTTTGATATACAGATACTATACCTTCCTGCTTATTCTCCTGATTTAAATCCTATAGAAAAAATTTGGGCCAATTTTAAAAGAATTTTAAGAAAAGTAAATAATTCTTTTGATAATTTATCTGATGCTATTACTCACGTCTTTAGCACAATATTATCAGATTAACTATAAATATTAAAGCATATGTATTGCAATTTAATCTAGCCATAATACTAAATATCAGCGATAATAGACCTAATAAATATTATAATACCAATGATACAATGTCTAAATTAGAAGCATATTTTGGTGAATTTGGTGGTCAATTTGTACCACAAATATTAGTCCCTGCTTTAAATCAACTTGAAGATGAATTTATCAAATCTCAAAATGATGATAAGTTTAAAAAAGAATTTCATGAACTTTTAACTGAGTATGCTGGACGCCCAACGCCCTTAACATTAACCAAAAACCTTGTTAAAAACACTAAAACCCGTATATATTTAAAACGTGAAGATCTGTTGCATGGCGGAGCTCACAAGACCAATCAAGTACTAGGTCAAGCATTGCTTGCTAAACGTATGGGAAAAAAAGAAATTATTGCGGAGACTGGTGCAGGTCAACATGGAGTTGCAACTGCTCTAGCCTGCGCTCTTTTAGATTTAAAATGTAAAGTATATATGGGAGCCAAGGATGTCGAACGCCAAAACCCTAATGTTTTCAGAATGAAACTCATGGGCGCTGAGGTAATACCTGTACATAGTGGATCTGCAACCCTTAAAGATGCATGTAATGAAGCTCTGCGTGATTGGTCTGCTAATTACAAAAAATCTCACTACTTACTAGGTACTGCTGCAGGCCCCCACCCTTTCCCCACAATAGTTCGTGAATTTCAAAAAATGATTGGTGAAGAAGCAAAAAAACAGATATTGAAAAAAGAGCATAAGCTGCCTGATGCTGTTATAGCATGTGTTGGGGGTGGTTCAAATGCTATTGGTATATTCGCAGATTTTATTGAAAATAAAAAAGTCAAGTTAATAGGTGTAGAACCTGCTGGCAAAGGTATAGACACCAATGAGCATGGGGCTCCACTAGGACATGGAAGAACTGGGATATTTTTTGGGATGAAAGCTCCACTTATGCAAGATGCAAATGGGCAAATAGAAGAATCTTACTCAATATCAGCTGGTCTTGATTTTCCATCTGTTGGCCCGCAACATGCCTACTTACAATCAATTGGTAGAGCACAATATGTATCTATTACTGATGATGAGGCACTTGAAGCTTTTCAGCTATTATGTCGAAAAGAAGGAATAGTCCCAGCATTAGAATCAGCTCATGCTCTAGCTTATGCAATCAAAATAGCTAATAAAACCCCCAACAAAGAACAAGTTTTAATCGTTAATTTATCAGGTCGAGGAGATAAAGATATATTTACAGTTTATGATGTTCTAAAAGAGAAGGGAGAAATATAATGGATAGATATACAGCCCTCTTTAATAAGCTAAAAGCAAAAAATCAAGGAGCTTTTATTCCATTTGTAACGATAGGTGATCCGAATAAAGACTTATCCTTAGAAGTAATAGATGCTCTTGTTGAAGCTGGAGCAGATGCTTTAGAGCTAGGCATTCCTTTCTCGGACCCTTTAGCAGATGGTCCAACTATTCAAGCTGCGAACATCCGCGCATTAAATAGTGGTATTACGCCAAATGACTGCTTTGATATTTTAACTCAAATTAGACAAAAACATCCAAAAATACCAATAGGCCTACTTTTATATGCAAACTTAGTTTATAGCAATGGTATAGAAAATTTCTACATCAACTGCCTAAATGCTGGAGTAGATTCGGTGCTTATTGCTGATGTTCCTATACACGAGTCAACTGAATTCAAAACTACTGCTGATAAAGTTGGTATCCAGCAAATATATATTGCTACACCTGATGCTGATGATGAGCTTCTAAAACAAATTTCGCATTTAGGTAATGGTTACACTTACTTGCTGTCTCGTGTAGGTGTCACAGGTACTGAAACAATCGCTAATATGCCCGTAGATGAAATTCTATCCAAACTTAAGAGGTACAATGCACCTAGTCCAATTCTAGGGTTTGGTATATCATCTCCAGAGCAAGTAAGCCAGGCTATAAGAGCTGGAGCAGCTGGAGTTATATCTGGATCTGCTGTTGTTAAGATTATTGAAAATAATTTAAATGATAGAGACACTATGCTTGATCAATTAAAGAAATTCGTAAATAAAATGAAATCAGAAACTTATTAACAAATAAATATGGATAAAATTAAATTCACTAAAGAAGAAACTGAGCAAATTATAGCTAAAATAAAAACTTATTTTCATGATGAACTAAATCAAGAGATAGGGAGCTTTGAAGCTGAGTTTTTGATAGATTTTTTTGCTAAAGAAATAGGCCCTCACTTTTATAATAATGGCTTATCAGATGCTACAGAACTATTTGTTCAGCAAATGGAAGAAGCTAGTTATCTAGTTGAAGACCTAGAAAAACCTGTTTTATAACTACATAACAAAGTCTAAACAAATGAAAAACAAAGTGATACTCTTAACACAAAACTGGATTAGAACAATGGTCGTTGGCCTAAACCTATGTCCATTTGCAAAACGTGAGATAGTTAAAGATAGGGTTCGCTATAGTGTTTTAGAAACAAAAAACATTAAACATTTATTACTTAAATTAAAGGAAGAGCTTGAACTACTTAGCAATGATTCATCAATCGAAACCACATTATTGATTCACCCGAATGTTTTACAAGATTTTTATGCTTATAATGATTTTTTAGAGATAGCAGATAACTTGCTTATAAATATGGATCTTGACGGTATTTATCAAATAGCAAGTTTTCACCCAGATTATCAATTTAACGACATAGGCTTTGATGATGTTGAAAATTTCACGAATCGATCGCCATATCCAATGTTACATATTCTCAGGGAATCTAGTTTAAAAACAGCAATTAAAAACTACCCTAATACAAGTGATATACCCGAACAAAATATCAAAACCATGAACAGACTCGGGAGAGTCAAAATTAATGAGTTACTAAAATTATGTCTTGATATATAGGCACCAAAGACTTAATACTTTTTACACATCAAAATTTTTGAAAAAAGTACCTATAGAGATAAATCTCTTATTAAGATGTAAATATTAGCTACAAGAAAGATTTATTCTAAAATAAATTAATAACTTGTGTAGCTTATTATGCATTCTTCTTTTGAAGCTTTCTTCCTAGATTTTGATCATCTTCTAAGTTAATCATACCTTCATCTTCACCAATCATTTGGTTAGCTATATCAATATTTGTTTCTTTTTGGTCAACAAACTCTCCTCCAACCGCACTCAAATAATCATGCTTAAACTGTTTCCATGCACCATCTGTTTCAAATACATGTCTACACGCTTCTTCTATAAAGTGTGCTGCTTCATCTATCTCTGCCCATTTTAAATACTCTCTAATTTCAGCAACTACACTTTCATCAACCTTTAAGTGTAGATCAACCTTACTCCCCTTCTCTTTCTCTTTATTTTTTATGAGGGACATACTACTCCTTTTTGATAACCATGTATTATAGTTAATCTGATAATATTGTGCTAAAGACGTGAGTAATAGCATCAGATAAATTATCAAAAGAATTATTTACTTTTCTTAAAATTCTTTTAAAATTGGCCCAAATTTTTTCTATAGGATTTAAATCAGGAGAATAAGCAGGAAGGTATAGTATCTGTATATCAAACTTCTCTGCTATTTTAGCCAATTTAGGAGACTTATGAAAACTAGCATTATCCATAACAACAGTAGTCTTTGGAATTAACTCAGGACATAAATGCTCTTCAAACCACTGATTAAAAATTTGAGTATCTGTATATCCAGTATACTCTAGCGGTGCTATAATCTTCTTTTCTAAATAGTTATAACCAGCAACTATACTTTTTCTCTGAGTTTGATAAGCAATAACTTCACCATAGCTAGGTTTACCAACAAGAGACCATCCTCTTAGTACAGACTGTTTATTATCCATACCCATTTCATCTAAATATACAAGTTTGTTAGGTTCAATAGTCTCAACAACCTCTATAAAACTTTGCCTATCTTGTTCTTTTCTTTGCTTATATTTAGGTGTCTTTTTTTAAAACTAAAACCAAGTCTGTTAAGACAATCATAAAATGTGCTTCTAGGTATTTCAGGAGCTAATGCTTCTCTAATATCTAAAGCCATTGCATCTGGATATGTTCTTAAGTAGCTTTCTATCGCTTCCTTATCTGTAAAGGTTGCTACTCTACCGCAACCCAAGCCTTGCTTAGATTTATAATCACCAGTTGTCTCGTATAAGTTTATCCAAGATCTAGTAGTACGGATATCTATATTAAAAAAATTACTTAGCTCTTTGTCTGTTAGGCCTTCTTTATATTTAGTTATTACGATATCTCTGAAATCTTGGCTATATGATGACATTTTTTCTAAATATTATAACATTATTGTCAAATAACTATCGGATTAACTATATGATCAAATATCCACATCAAAAACAAGTGATGATCTAAAAATCAAGTATATGAAGCTAGCTGATCCTGATAATGAGTTTGCAGGTCTATCCTCACTTTTTGATGATGTTGAAATAAATGATGAACTTGTTAAAAATATAGCAAATGTCCATATGGGATCATTGGTAAATGCAAACTCTCCAAGCGCGCTTTCTCAGGTGGAATTTAATAGATCAGTAGCTCGAGCCCTAAAAAGCTTAGTAACCCATATGGGTAAAAAAGGATTATTATAATCAAATTTCATTCTGCTAATTTCTTATAGTATTAGCCACAACTAAGATTTACTTTTTGTGAATTATTTTCAATTATACTCTCTATATAGATAGCAAGAGCTCTATGGGCATAACTAGTCGGATGAACCAAGTCTTCAAATAAATATTTACCACTATTTTTATGGCTTAGTGGGATGCACGTCAAAGCATTAGGACCATCAGAATTACATGCTGATTGGGTTACATTTGAGAAAAAATATTGTTTATTTTGAACTTTTATACATTTGTTTTCTACAATCTTTGAAAAAAACTTTTCTGCATCAACAATATTTACTTTAGATGGTAAAATATTATTTTCTAACTCATTATTAAATGCTACAGACAATGATCCAAACAGCTTGGTTTTAAGACTATTAAACTCTTTACCATTATTGGTTGCCTCTGGAATAATGCGTAAATTTGGCAAATTTATTATATAAATATTGCTAGCTTTTGCCCCATGCATTATTAAGTATTCAGAATCATAAGCAATATCTCTAGCTGCATTTTTCATCTTTTGTATTGCTCTTACAGGCTCAATATCATCTGTTATCAAATATTTTATTAGCAAAGTTATTTTATTTAATATAGATTCATTTTTTAAAAGATAATTAAGCTCTAAAAAGGCATTATTCGCACCACCCCAAATTATATAAATAGCATCAGGGTCGGCTTTATTGCTATATTGCTTTAGATAACTATCAATCTGGTTATATTTTTGTATGCCAACTTGGTTTTTTGGACATTTTTCATGCTTCCTTAATGGTCCAATAGGCGGTGGTATATACTCACCATGTTTTCCTAAGCCTTCACAAATTGTTGTAGCTCCTCCTGCTGCATAATTATCGCCGTTAAGTATTGGAGTAACTGATTTATTTATGTTTTGCGGTGGTGTAGATATATTATTAGCTACACTTATATATTCACCTATATTCATAGAAGCTAAAAACTGTGGCCACACAGTAGCATGTTTATCAGGACTAGTATAAGTTGCTTGCTTAATTACTAATGGGTGTTTTGACAGTAATGGCCAACTCTCATCAATATTATGAAAATTATTTGCATAGCCAGAATCACTTAGGCTATCACCAAAAATAAACACCTTTTGCTTAGTGTTGCCTGCAGCTGCACAAATAACAGTACAAAAAATTATAAAACTTAAAAAAAAATTGAGTTTCACAATATTGAAATTAAGTAGTTAATAAACTAATGCTACTTAAACAAATAAATAAAGTCGACATATAACAATAATATTTCTATTATTTTTAATTTAGAAACGAGCTTTCTCCAGCAGTTTTTTATAATTTTCCATATTATTTTTTTTAGACATATACAGTATGGAAAAAACACTAATAAAAATAGCAAAGAAAGGCAAATGAAATAAACAAAACAAAACAAAAAAGAGATTATAGATACACTACCACCTAAAAATAATTGCTGCGTGCTTTTACCGAAAAAACATGGAAGAGCCGATATGCACAAAACTATACCTTCTATTAAAAAGTTATACATTTTAATATGTGTTTTTAGCTTTAAATTGTGACAATAATAACAACAGCTAACAATAGCTGCAACTAAAATATATTTTTTCATACTAAATTTATATAATTTTATTACTTGAAAAATAATCTCTTGTCCTTAAGTATATAAGTAAGAAACTATAGTTTAGGGGAAAAATGGATATAAATAAATTTACTACGAAATTACAAGAAGCTATTGCTGAAGCCCAATCTTATGCATTCCAGCAAAAAGCTACTGAATTTACATCCGCACATTTATTAAAAGCTTTATTAGAACAAAACGATAGTGTAGTAATATCTATTTTAAGTGTCTGTGGAGTTAATACCAAAGAATTTATAAAAACTGTAAATGATCTAGTGAATGATGTAGCTATACTAACTGGTGAGACTAATCCTCAAATCGGCCCAGCAAGAGATTTAATAAAAACTTTACAAACAATGCAAAGCCTAGCAAAGAAAAATGATGATGAATTTATCTCAAGTGAAATTTTCTTGTTGGCATCTGTAGAGGATAAAAGTTTAATTAATTTATATAATAAATTCGGAATTACCAAAGAGAAAATAATAAACGCAGTAAATGATTATCGAGGGGGAGAAAAAGTGAGTAGTCAAAATCAAGAAGATATAAAAGGTGCCCTAGATAAATATACTGTTGATTTAACAGACTTAGCTAAGAAAGGAAAAATTGATCCTATTATTGGCAGAGATAGTGAGATCCGTAGAACTATACAGGTACTACAAAGAAGGACAAAAAATAATCCCGTACTAATAGGTGAACCAGGTGTTGGTAAGACAGCTATTGTAGAAGGATTAGCTCAGAGAATTATTAACAATGAAGTTCCTGAAGGTGTTAAAGGCAAAAAAGTATTATCACTAGATATGGGGGCCTTATTAGCAGGAGCTAAATTTAGAGGTGATTTTGAAGAGCGTTTAAAATCTGTTTTAAAAGAGTTATCAAAACAGGAAGGGAATGTCATCTTATTTATAGATGAATTACATACTATGGTTGGCGCTGGGAAATCTGAAGGCTCTATGGATGCTGGAAATATGCTTAAGCCAGCTTTAGCAAGAGGAGAGCTAAAGTGCGTAGGTGCAACGACTTTAAATGAGTATCGTGAATATATTGAAAAAGATTCTGCATTAGAGAGAAGATTCCAAAAAGTATTGGTAGATGAGCCTACGGTTGAAGACACTATAGCTATATTAAGAGGCTTAAAAGAAAGGTATGAACTCCATCACGGTGTAAATATTACTGACTCAGCCATTGTAAGTGCTGCAACTTTATCTCATAGATATATAACAGATAGACAATTACCAGATAAAGCTATAGATCTAGTTGATGAAGCTGCAAGTTTGATTCGTATGGAAATTGACTCCAAACCAGAAGCTATGGAGACCTTGTACCGTAGAATTATACAGCTTAAAATGCAACGAGAACAATTAAAGAAAGAAAAAGATGATGCAACTAAAAAACGTCTAAAAATCCTTGAAGAAGAGATTAAAGGTTTAGAATCTGAATATAAGGGTTTTGAAGAGCTATGGAAAGCTGAAAAGCTTAAGATGCAAGGTGCTAGTAAGCTAAAAGAAAAGCTTGAGAAGGCAAAGTTTGAACTTGAAAAATGCCAAAGAATTGGTGACCTTACAAAAATGTCTGAATTACAATATGGTGTAATTCCTGAATTAGAAACTCAGATTAAGCAAATAGAGGAAACTGAAGCTGAGCCTACTGATAATAAATTAGTAAGGACATCTGTTACAGAGAATGAAATTGCTGATGTGGTTTCAAAAGCTACAGGCATACCAGTATCTAAAATGATGGAAGGTGAAAAAGATAAACTTCTAAATATGGAAGGCTTTTTGCATAAAAGAGTAATTGGTCAGGATCAAGCAATAAAAGCTGTTTCTGATGCTGTTAGGCGATCTCGTTCTGGCTTATCTGATCCTAATAAGCCAATTGGATCATTTATGTTTTTAGGTCCAACAGGTGTTGGTAAAACTGAACTTACGAAAGCTTTAGCTGAATTTTTATTTGATGACGAGAATGCAATGCTTAGAATAGATATGTCAGAGTTTATGGAAAAACATTCTGTCGCCAGATTGATTGGTGCTCCTCCTGGATATGTTGGTTATGAACAAGGTGGCTATCTAACAGAGCATGTTAGAAGAAAACCTTACTCTGTAATATTACTTGATGAGGTTGAAAAAGCTCATGCAGATGTATTTAACGTGCTATTACAAGTGCTCGATGATGGTCGCCTAACTGATGGTCAAGGTAGAACTGTAGACTTTAAAAATACTGTAATCGTGATGACATCTAACCTTGGCTCACATAAGATACAGGAAATGCAAGATCAAGATTATAAAGCAGTAAAATCTGCTGTAATGGAAATGGTACTAAGTCACTTTAGACCTGAGTTTATTAATAGGATTGATGATACTGTAGTATTTGAACCATTAGATAAAAAAATGATAGCTTCAATTGCTAAGATTCAAATCAAGCGTTTAGAGAAGCGTTTGACGGATCTGCACATAGGTTTAGAAATCACAGCGGAAGCTATGGCTAAACTAGCAGATGCTGGATTTGACCCTATATTTGGAGCTAGACCACTCAAACGTGCTATCCAAAATAATTTAGAGAATCCTCTAGCTCTTAAAATTTTAGACGGTGAATTTAAGGCTGAAGAAACAATTATCGTAGATGTGGATAGCAATAATAATATCGTTTTCTCTAAATAAAAATTTCTTTGTTGATACTAACTTAAAAAATATATAGTCTTCTCTAAACAATAATAATCCTTCTTCAGTAAAATAATGAATAATACACAAAATATATCAAAGGCCTTAATATTTTTACTAGCTATTGCATGTGGAATAATTGTAGCAAACATTTACTACTCTCAAACTATTATCTTAACAATAAGCCAAACTCTAAATATGCCACTAAAGGATTCGGGCTTTATAGTTACTATAACTCAACTAGGCTATGGGATAGGACTATTATTTATAGTTCCCCTTGCTGATAAGTATGAAAATAAAATGTTAATTATTTCTCTTATATTACTTTCAATCATAGTAACAATTAGCATAACAATGACTTCCTCTTCTTTTCTTTTTCTAATTACTTCCTTGCTACTAGGATTAAGTGCAGTTGCAGTACAAGTAATAGTTCCTTATGTATCTCATTTAGTACCAGATACAGTAAGAGGTCGAGTTGTAGGTAATGTAATGAGCGGTTTAATGCTTGGTATTATGCTATCACGACCTATTTCAAGTTTTATAAGTGAATTTTTCCCTTGGCAGACTGTTTATATTTTATCTGCTGTATTAATGCTTTTGCTAGCTATAGTTATATTAATAAAGCTGCCAAAGCGACAGCCAAAAAGTTCTCTCAAATATTTAGATATTCTGAAATCTATGAAATCTATCATAATTAATGAACCCACTCTCCGTAGAAGAGCTATATATCAGGCTGCAATGTTTGGTTGTTTTAGTTTGTTCTGGACAGCATCTCCCTTATTGTTACTAAGCCCTATATTTAATTTTAACCATCAAGGTGTTGCACTGTTTGCATTAGCTGGTGTTGCTGGTGTAATTGCAGCACCATTAGCTGGACGTATGGCCGATCAAAACAAAGTTAAAAAAGGAACTATCTATGCAATAACTATAGCTATAGTTTCTTTTGTTGTTACATTACTCTGCCAATCTGGATCAACCATATCTATTTTAATTTTGACAGCAGCTGCAATATTAATTGATTTTGCTACAGCATTAAACTTAGTACTAGGCCAAAGAGAAATCTTTCTACTTAATCCTAAGCTTAGAAGTCGTATTAATGGTATTTATATGGCTACTTTTTTTCTAGGAGGATCTATAACCTCAGCCTTAGGATCATGGATTTTTGTATCTTTTGGATGGGTTGGTATTGTAATAATAGGCACTCTAATATTAGCATCGGCTTTTATTTATTTCATAACAGAAAAAAGCATCTCTTCAAAAGAAAATTTACCATACTAATAAATCTCTAAACATTCAAAATCTATTTAACTTTATTTTTTATACTAGGCTTATACTTAGCATTACCGATAAAGGAATTTGCCTTATGTCATTTACAAATTTAAAAGATGCTACATCAGCGGAGCTTAAAGCTATCGCCAAAGAACAAGAAAAAGTGGCTAATCATGTAATTGATCATGTCATATCTAGCTTAGAATTACTAAAAAATGACTTTGCAGGATTTTCTATTGATAGGTATGATCGCTATCTTCAGACAGCAACATGCGCTTTTAAAGATGGAATGGATGATGAATATGTAGTTTGATACATGATATCAGAGACGTGCTAGCCCCTTATAATCATGGCAAATTCGCAGCTTAAACTATTACAACCATATATCTCTGAGAAAAACTATTTTATGGTAAAGCATCATGGATTATTCCAAGGTTATTATTTCTGGGGCAAAATAGGATTAGATAATATAGTTAATCCGATAGTTATTTGACAATAATGTTATAATATTTAGAAAAAATGTCATCATATAGCCAAGATTTCAGAGATATCGTAATAACTAAATATAAAGAAGGCCTAACAGACAAAGAGCTAAGTAATTTTTTTAATATAGATATCCGTACTACTAGATCTTGGATAAACTTATACGAGACAACTGGTGATTATAAATCTAAGCAAGGCTTGGGTTGCGGTAGAGTAGCAACCTTTACAGATAAGGAAGCGATAGAAAGCTACTTAAGAACATATCCAGATGCAATGGCTTTAAATATTAGAGAAGCATTAGCTCCTGAAATACCTAGAAGCACATTTTATGATTGTCTTAACAGACTTGGTTTTAGTTTTAAAAAAAGACACCTAAATATAAGCAAAGAAAAGAACAAGATAGGCAAAGTTTTATAGAGGTTGTTGAGACTATTGAACCTAACAAACTTGTATATTTAGATGAAATGGGTATGGATAATAAACAGTCTGTACTAAGAGGATGGTCTCTTGTTGGTAAACCTAGCTATGGTGAAGTTATTGCTTATCAAACTCAGAGAAAAAGTATAGTTGCTGGTTATAACTATTTAGAAAAGAAGATTATAGCACCGCTAGAGTATACTGGATATACAGATACTCAAATTTTTAATCAGTGGTTTGAAGAGCATTTATGTCCTGAGTTAATTCCAAAGACTACTGTTGTTATGGATAATGCTAGTTTTCATAAGTCTCCTAAATTGGCTAAAATAGCAGAGAAGTTTGATATACAGATACTATACCTTCCTGCTTATTCTCCTGATTTAAATCCTATAGAAAAAATTTGGGCCAATTTTAAAAGAATTTTAAGAAAAGTAAATAATTCTTTTGATAATTTATCTGATGCTATTACTCACGTCTTTAGCACAATATTATCAGATTAACTATATAAGCTCTAATGATATATCCAGTATTTTTAAAGGAAGCGTTAGTAAGCTACCTAAAGTATTTAAAGCTGTTTGACAGATCTGGTCCAAACATTTAAGTCCTTGCGATATAACACTCAAACCTAATGCATCAAACATACTTTCCATACCTTCAAACGCTAAATGTATCGTATTATCAACAAATTTGACTGCAGTTTGAATGGCTTTCTCAACAGGATCAATAATATGATGCTCAATCCAGTGACAAGCATCTGATACAGCATGACCAATAGTATCAAAAATATTCTCTGGCATCATACTAGTTGAACTAGCTACTGGCTGTGTAGTAACCGATGAGTCTGTAATATTAACTTCAATACCTGCTGCTTGGGAATTACCCATAGAAATATGCGCTAATGGATCATCATCAGAACCCAATGACTGTATTGTAAGTTCAGCTGAAGTATCTGTGGTAGTTAGATGTTGACCTAATGCTTGATAATAACTACTTACTTGTTTATCGGCCTCTGATTTTGCTTTAGATATATATGATTTATATGGTAAATTAGCACTTTGTACTTGTGATAATGGTAACTTTGATAACCTCTGATGGGCAAATGCAGATAAATTGAAATTTTGCCAAGTTGCTGTTTGTGAGCTATTTATATCTAAAAACCTTGCATATACATAGCAGCCGATATCCTTGGCCTGAATCGCTAGATTAAGCTTACCTGTTGCTGACTTAATTTTAAAATAGATAGGACTATAGCGATCACTACGATAACTAGTATGTGTACTCATATCTATTATAGTCATTGGATATGGTGCTCTAATCTCGATATATTGACTATCACTTAATGCTGTTGGTTGGCCATTAACATCCTCTGGCACTATATTGAGATGATAAAATTTGCCCTTAGACTCCGTTGGCTTAGCTATTGGAGCATTATCATAAATCTCAAGCTTATCACTAACCCAAGTTTTTGTGATATATGTATTATGTGCAAGATATACTTGATCATTTTTAATATAAGCATATTCTGAATCCTCAGTAAACCTATCTGGTACATAGACCATATCAAAGTTGCCTAAACAAGTCGCTTTTGTAAAAATAGGCGTTTGTACGCCATTTATTGCTTCAAATACAGGCTCAATACCATATGGATCTGAGGTTTTTTGTTCTGTAGTACCATCAGTATAAAGTCCAGATTGGCGAGAAATCCACAGATTGCCTGTATTATCATGTAAAAATATACTGCTAAAGCCAACTCGATTTTTTGCTATAGACATGTTAATTATTGGAATCTTAGCTATTTGTGATAAAAATGGCATTATTTTTTCTTTATATGAATCCTTAGATGTTGATATTTTAGATGTTAATCCATACTGAGGTTGAGGCATATTAGGATTAGTATTAGTTTTAAAATCTAAACTTACTACCTTGCCATCATTAGTTAAACAAAGCTTTTGTTTTTGCACATTCCATAGGTCAGTATTAATATTAGTGCTAGAGATATCATTGAATTTAATTAGATAATCATGCTGATGACAAGCAGTCATAACAGGATCGTTTTCTGGCCAAGTTAAGTCTATTTCTCCTAAACTGAGTAACTTACTATTTCCTATAGAATAACACCAACTCTTTATGCCATTAAAACTTTCTTGCTGTATATTAGTAATATTTATAATTTTGGTAGCATACAATTCTTGATGATCATTTTTTTCATTTGAGGTGAAAGTAGAAGGAGGATTTCCAGCTCTATTAGTGGTATAAATAGTAATATGCCCATCCTCTATAATTGAATTTGACCAACTTAGCGTAATATCAAGTAAAGTTTGATTTAATTGATTATTTGATACATTATCCCCATAAATATACTTATTATGATTATTGGTTTCTGTCATATAATCTTGGATTAAAATTATCTCTCCATTTATGTTGTAGGTAATAATTAAAAACCCATGTTTCTTTGGCTCTGTATAAGATAAATAATAGTATACTTGGCCATTGATATCTTTATATTCTGCTACATTCTGATGAGTTACATTCCATGGTGATCCATATTGATCTTTAATTAAAGCCGCTATATCAACCATATGTGTTTCATCTTTATCAATAACAATTCTACCATTATCTTCATGACCAACCTGATGATGTAAAATACAAAAACATTTATTATTATGAGTCATAGTTAAAATCATTGATGTTGTCTGAATGACTCCAGAATTGCTGATATTTGACTCAGGATGAGTTGAGCCATACATCGCTGTAAATTTACCTGGCTCTCCATGATAATCTTTTGGATCAATTACCTCTTTAACCATACCACTACTAGGTCTAGAATTTGTTCCTTGTTTTGCTGGATTAGAATTTGTCTCATCATGATAGTAACGCTCTATCTTAGTCATTGTTGAATCAAACTGAAACCACTCAATATTACCATTATTAATTTTTTCATAATCATTTGCTGTAGTATTACTTGAATCTAAGCTAGTTGACTTAGTTTGAAAACCTTCAACTATGGCATGATGTAGTTGTTCTTTATTTAAATCAAATTCTTTGGCATAAACAACATCATCCATTAATTCTGCACTCGCGAACATTTTAGAAAATTTTATAGCAACTTTAGGTTGATTTTATGGCAGTTTTTATACTTTGAATAAAGCGGATTGAGAGATAAATTTAAATACATAAATTACGGATAAATATAGAAAATTTCACAGCAACTTTGTATTGATTTATAGCGATTCTTATAATTAAGATTTTTTGGTAATAGAAAAAGTCCAAAACCAAAAAATTAAAGCATAAACTCCCCACCATTCTACTATATTGTGATTTATTGTTGTTTGATCCATAAATACCGACCAAATAGCAAAGGCCGCTGTAATTACGATAGCTATCCTACGTAATACTAGAGGAAATTTATTTACTTTATCAGAATATTTATACTCTATAATTGTATACCAAACCTGACAAATACTCATTAATACAAAAAATATTGCAACACTTTTTAGGTGAACTGTCATCAAGGTTGATTGACCATCTATCACTGCCGTACCAATTACCAAACCTATACAACCCACAATAGCTAAAAAAAGCATTACTTTTCCTTGTTTGACTACAGATTTTTTATGATCACTTATTTCTACAAGCCATTGCTGTATAAAAAAGAATATAACCGCCATAAGTGTTGCTGTAGGTATCAAAACTGCTTTTAACATATATTTTTCATAAGATGAAAAACCTGCATGAGTAATGTCAGAGCAGCCTGAAATAAATGGATTACAAAGTGTATTATGGCCATCAGCTACAGATACAAGATAGGTTGCAAAAAATAAAATTGCTACTGATATAGTCGTAGCTGCAATAAGTTTTTTTGGATCAAATTCTACTTTCATTTCTTCTTAAAATTAATATAGCTTTTACGCTTATAGTACCATTAGTTTACCAACATTTCTAACTTTGAAGCTAAGATAAGTATATATCAATACAAAACGAATAATATTTACCTTTTTATTATCTATGTTATAATTTGTGAGTTTATTTATAAAGTAAAGCAAAAACGAAAGGATTTATAAAATGCCGTTTGTAGTTACTGAAAATTGTATCAAATGTAAATATGGTGATTGCGTTGAGGTCTGCCCCGTAGATTGCTTCTATGAAGGTCCAAACATGTTGGTAATCAACCCTGATGAATGCATAGACTGCGCACTATGTGAACCAGAATGCCCTGCCGATGCTATCAAATCTAGCGATGACTTAACAGAAAATCAAGAGCAGATGCTCGATATTAACAGAGAGTTATCAAACATCTGGCCTAATATAGTTGAAAAGTGTGACCCCTGTGAAGATGCAGATAATTGGGCATCTGTACCTGATAAATTAAAATATCTAGAAAAATAGCTTCATTCCCTTTCTTCCTTCATTTTATTTATTTTTTTATCGGCAGATTTACCTAAAAAGTGTATAATAGTGTAGATAAAAAATCAGGCCTTAATTTATGAGGCGTTAGTTTTATATAAAACTATTTTTTAACAAAATTGTATGGAGACTATTTGATGAAATCTTTTCTTAAAAAGATTTGGAATATTCTGATGTGGGTACGAATGACAGCGTTTCATCTTTATTCTTATGCTGTGATTGGCGGATGTTGTATCCTTATAAATATTTTCACCTTCTTGAGGTTACCTTTGGCTTGGAGAATGGCTGTTTGTTTTGTCTGGACATACCTTTACTGGCTCGGTATGTTAGTTTTTTTACAGGTCTATATCCGAGTAACAGGAAAGGTAAATATAGACAAAGACTATCCTTCTATATATGTATCAAAACATCAGTCTATGCTTGAAACCTTTATGTTTTATGGCTTTGTTGGTAAATGCCATTTTATTATGAAAAAAGAGCTTTTTGAAGCACCTATTTTTGGCCCTGCAATGAAAAATCTAGGCAGCATAGCTATTGATAGAGATAAACCAAGAGAATCTTTAAAAAAAGTTGTTACAGACGGCAAACAAAGCTTAGCTGATGGTATAAATGTTGTAATATTCCCCGAGGGCACTCGAGTAGAGGTTGGAGAATATCCAGAATTTCAACGTTCAGCTATGAAATTAGCTTCTGATGCTAATGTATTCATCATCCCTGTAGCCCATAATTTTGGAAGATTCTTCCCTAAAAAATGGGGCGATGTTATAAAACCTGGTATAGCAAGGATGGACTTTGGTAAAAGAATAGCTCCGAACGATTTTGATTCAAAAGGTCTAACAAAATATTGTCATGAAATAATAACTGAAAAAACAAAAGGATTTAAAGGTTAAATAAAAAGGATTTTTAAAGGATGAAAAAAATTATTCATCTACTGCTAGTAGCTAGAATGCAAGCCTTCAAAATATATGCTTATTTTGTATTACTTTTTTGTTGTATTTTAATGAATACGGTCGGCGTATTAGGAGCATCGCTAAAAGTTAGACTTTTTGTATGTTGGATCTGGTCATGCTTATATAGATTAGGATCACTCATACTGCTACAAATTTATGTAAAAATAGATGGTAAAGAAAATATACCTGACTATCCTTGTATATATATATCAAAACATCAATCAATGCTCGAAACTTTTGTGTTTTATGGATTAGTACGCAAATGTTGCTATGTAATGAAACAAGAGCTTTTAGAAAAACCTATTTTTGGTAAAACAAATCAGTTTGCAGAAGCAATAGGTATAGATAGAAACAAAGGACTATCAGCCATTAAAAAAGTCATTAAAGATGGTAAAGATAGGGTCATAAATAAAAACCTTAGTATCATTATATTTCCTGAAGGCACTAGAGTTACGGTTGGAGAATACCCCAAATTTCACCGTTCTGCTATGAAATTAGCAAAAGTGACAGGTGTTCCAATAATTCCAGTTGCACATAATTTTGGAGCCTACTTTGGGCGCAAAAAAGGTGATATCATAAAACCTGGTATAGCCCGTATGTCTTTTGAAAAAGCTATTGATCCAAATAATTTTTCTGTAGTAGAATTAACAGATATGTGCTATGACATTATAAATAATAAAACCAAAGCTTTTGGTGGCTAATCTATAAAGAAAAATCCGCAATAATTGGATTATGATCTGAAATTTTTTGACAATCTAAAGCACAAGCTCTTCCAAGCTTTAAACCTCTATATAATATAAAATCTAAATGATTATTTTGAAATGACTTGATCAAATTTGCCTCTTCTAAATAAGCAACTTTGAAATTGAATTCTCTGCAAAAATCTTTAATTAATTTAATACGTTTTCTATTCCAAGTATTAAAGTCTCCAGCTATTACTATTGGGTATTTATATTCTTTAGGGCTTATATATTCTTTTATTTTTTCAAACTCATACTCATATACTTTATTGCTCTTAAAATTAATAGCGTGAATATTTACCACAACAATTTTTGTATTATTTATATTAAAGTGTGTTATTAATGAAGCTTTATGTGTATTTATAACTGATTCACGATGCGTCGTAAGGATTTTAACATTTTTGATAACAGGATAATGACTTACTGTTGCAACTCCATAATTATGTGAACGAAGTATAATATTAGAAGCAAAATTTATATCAAAATTATCTACTGGAAACATTGTACCTTGGTGATAAACAGCCTCCTGCAAGCAAAATATATCAATCTTATGCTTAGAATAAATATTTCTAATATATGACTTAAAAATTTTAGGGTCTTTATGATCTATTTTATAAGAATTCCAGCTCATCAAGCAGAATCTCTGTATCTGATCTTGATTCAAACTTACCTCTACAATAAAGTTATTAAAAATCTACTATATAACTATATTATATATAAAAAATTAAAAATCATATGTATTAGTTAAGGATTCTAACAATAAATCTAAGACAATATAACTTTAAAAAAACCTAGAAATTTTATTCCAAAAAAATTTTATTAATATCAATAAATAATTTACTTATGCAAGTATATGTATATAGTATGCATATTAATAATCTAAACTATTAATTTAATTAAAGGATAAACTTAAAATTTAAATATAATAAACAAAAACTACTTGCCATTGTATTGACCCTATTTGGGTCATTAACACAAGGATTCTCTACAACAATCAATCAGACATCTAGCCCTCTTAAAATGTTATAGGTTTTTTTCAATCTAGTGTAGATGCAAAGACAGTAACCTAAAGTGTAAGTGGTAGCTTTGATACTATATACACTGTCAATTAACAAGTGAACAAAAAATCCTTACTATTAGTTGGCCTAGTAGAGGACTAAGATCTTATGCCCATGAGCAAGGTGGCTTTTTCAATGCTGATGCTATATTAAGAAATGCTCCTAGTAATGATAGTATAAGTTTATAGTTGTCAAGTTGAATCTTTGGCTTGTACTGCAACTTGTACAGTAACAGGTAACGGAAAGTTTGAGCTTCATAATGCTTTCAAGGAAGGTCTCATTTCTGTAACTGTATCAGATACCATGCATTTAGCTGACAGCAAAAAAGTTCTTGTTGGTTATACCGGTGGTATGATCCATTAATAGTAATTTTCTTTAAATTTTTGATGACAATATACAATTGTAAATATTGACCACTGATTTCAAATATCTTGAAATTTATCTATAATTTTCTTATTTCTATACACTATAGACAATAAAATGCAGACAAACCAGTGTTATGAATGATTACATGATTTGTACTCATATTGTTTAAACTATTCTTTTAGATATTTCTTATTATCTAAAAACTTAATAAAGATAAATGAATTGTGCAAACTCAAAAAATAAAATCTTTTGCTACGGAATCATACTAAAATTAATATTATCTAATCTAGAATAGATAATATTAATTGTAATTATAAGTAAAATATTATGTTATATTTAGGTCGTGAAAATATTAGTGAGATGGGTTATATAGTTAATCTGATAATATTGATGAAAAATATTCTCAAATTAAAGCTTTACGCTATAATTGTGTTAATCATAACCTAGAGGATTTAATAGGTAGAGATAATACCCTAACAAAATATACTTATAATACCGAAGCTCTTGCTTCAACAAATAGTATAAGAAATGTTTTAAGAGACCAATCCGTTCTCATTAGTGAAGAATTTCAATTATTTGATACTACCTATGTGCAGGGAGCAATATCAATAAAGGAATATCGTAGTTCACTAGATCGTTATCAAGATATAAGTAATTTTTTTGCTTATGAATTATTTAATACGAACCAATATGATTTAATGCTGCCAACTCCTCGCTATCGCAGCTCTATTATTGTGCCTTATCAGCTAAATAAAATAGCTAATAATAATGAGGTCGTTAATCAAACAGTTAAACTAATATATAGCTTTCTAATTAAAGCTAATGAGCATTATGAACAATTAGATCAAAATAGTGCTTTAACAGACGCAAATTATAATTACTCTGAATATAGTCTACCTAGACCAGTACTGTTCCAAACTTTAGTAAATTTGTTAGGCCCTGAACGTGAGATGGTGAAACAAAAAAATGAGGCGATCGAAATAGTTTTACCTAGAGTGAATAAACAGGCAATGCGCCAACATTACCTAGATGGTTTCCAAAGAAATAACTTACTACTAATTCCAACAAATCACTCATTAAATAGAAATAAGAAAAAATTTGGCGCAGTTGCTAATTTTGTTACTGATCATCGAGTTTTTGGTAAAGGTGGTGCTAATATCCAAGAGTTAAAATATGTCGTACTTGCATTTTCAAACTATCTATATATGGTGCTTGATAACTACCAAGGAAATAAAGCTCAAATAAAACATGCGGTTTTAAGTTTATTATACTCTAGAAGCCGTTATTCTGTTTTTATAAATAATAGTTTAAGTTATGAATCTCCTGAAATTAAACGCTGTGCCATGATTGCAGCAATGCTTAATATATATTCTCATCTGATGCATATGACATTTGTTAATCGACGTGTTATGCTACAACGCGCTGCTTATGAAACTTTAATTATTTCTCTATGTGGAGGTATTGTTCATTCAAGCTGTAAATCTGGGAAAGATCGTGAAGGTATGATTGTTGTTTTTACCGATGCTCTACTTATCTACATTGAGCAATATAGCTATTGTCCTGATTTGGAAAACAGACGACACAAACAATTATTTGCTGATATTTTTGTACATTGTTTTTTCTCAGGCTCTGCTATGTCAATTTCAGCAATGACAGCACTATATGCCTACGGTACTAAAAACTTAACAGGTATTTTGCCTGATTTCTTACAAGAAGCACTTCAACAACATGATCGCCAACAATATCGGATGATTAAAAAAGTATCATCATTAAATAAAGTAAAACTTGATCGACTTAATCGTTATCGTCAAGACCATGAGGAGCAAAGAGTTGAGCTTAATAGAGAGGCAAAAGGCGATTTAAGAGGTCGTTTTGATAATCTTAATCTACAAGATAATTTTGACCTAAATGACTATCAAGACTTATTTAGCTCAGGCCATCAGAATCATGACGATCATCAAGTAGCAGCAAGACAGTTATATCGTGAAGTGAATAACTACCGTCATTAAATTTCTAGCTAACTTCAAAAAAATCTAGTAAATAATTTCTTTTTTTTGCTAGAATACTATAAAAATCAAAATACATTAATACATATATTAAACCTATGAAATATAATTTATCGATAAGAATACTACATGCATCGTTAGCTTTTTTAATTATTATTCAACTTATATTTGGATTTGGGTTTGCTTATGATGTATTAAACTTTAAATGGGTTATTGTTTTGCATAAATCCTTTGGCTTGATTACATTTTTTGTAATATTGGGATTAATTATTACAAGAATTTTTAGCTTCAAACCTAAATATGATCCGCCTTTACCATTAGTACAGCTTATACTAGCCAAAGCTGTTCATATAGGAATGTATATATCGGCCCTAGGTATGACAGCTTCTGGCCTTCTTGGTGCAATGCTTATGAACTACCCATGGAAAATATTTTTTATCACTCCTTTTCCAAAGATATTTGAAACAAACATGCCTCTTGGCGAAGAAATTTTTAGTTATCACTATATTTTTGCAACTATCTTATTAATATTAGTAGTTATGCATATAACAGCTGCGTTATACCATAAGCTAGTTTTAAAAGATAATATTATAGCTAGAATAAAGTAATTAGAATATTAATCTATCCTGATATTTAATATAGCGTATCGATTCTTTAATATCGGCATAACAAGCTACCTTAAAGCGTTTATCATATAGTGATAATAATAGATTATCTCCTTCAATATCAAACGAAAGGCGATTATATACATACAGATTATTAAGTAAAGAAATATACTTTTGACGTTGCATCAAAGGTTCATCTCTAATAGTTCTAATAAAATCAAGAGATAAGCCATCTATATCTTCAAAAGAATACGCTCTTACGGGAACTACTCTATAGTCAAATAAAGCTTTTGCTGTTTTAGTCATTTGTACATTGTGAGCACATATATTATCTCTAAGACTTTTACCTCGAACGAGTGGAGCTACCCGTAATACCACATAAAACAATTCTTTCATACCAAATTCATTAGGTAGATAGCCATACTCATGGTATCTACCTAAAGCTTCAATAGCGTTGTCAATACATTTTTCTTTTCTATTACTTCTAAGGCCTGTATTATACCAACTTGAAGCACTCTCGCGTAACCTTTCAAAAAACTTGATTAAATCATCTAAGTGATTTCTTTCTACCTCTTTAAAAGATTCAATACTTTCTTCAAAAGAATATCTAATGCTATTATGATACTGAATTTCACTTAGTCTTCTTCTTTCTCCTTCAATGGAATTGCGTCTTTCTTCCTGCTTATATAAACGCTCATCATAAATATCTAAACATCTATCTATAATTTGAGTATAATCTTGAAAATAATTATTATTTAATTGAGACATGCTTGAATAGCATTCTCTAAAATTAAGTTGTATTCCCGATTTATAAAAATTTTCTACTTCATAAGATTTAGCTTGTTTATATAATTCTACAAAATTCAATAGCTTAACTGCTTTATAAATCCAAGGATCTATAATCACAGCATTATCTAAGTCTTTTATTTCCCATAAATCTATTATTTTTTTGTATTCTATATCTTGAGTTGATAGATCCTCAGATTGATGCAGCATAACTAAGCAATGATCGGTATCAAAATGTATTAAAGAAATATAAATTTCTTGATCAAACATCTGAGGTAAAATACTTGCCAAGAACATAATACAACATGCTAACTCTCCACAATTACCACACCCTGCAGCTAAAGCTGCTTGCGCTCTATCGCTAAAACTGATGTGCCCTTGATCTCTAAGGTTACTCAATTTTTTATCCAAACTTCTATATAAAGCAGTTTTTTTATCTGGGAAAAAGCTCTTGATATTAGCACTATATTTAATCCTTTCCCTAATAGTCCTTGTTAGAGCAATACCTAAAGCTAAAAGTTCATTTTGATCAATCATCTATACTAATATTCTTAACTTTATGAAGCAATATAACTATACAATGCGATTCTATACTAAAATACATATTCTTTAGGAATTTTATAGCGACTAACTAAATAAAATTATCACTAGATTTATTATCTTGAATATTCAAGGCATTATTTAATGTAGTATCAGCTATACCTGATAATGCTTCTTTTGTTAAAAATGCTTGATGTGCTGTTACCAATACATTTGGAAATGTTAAAAGCCTTTCAAAAGCATCATCATTTATAATCTCACTTGACATGTCTTTGAAAAACAAATCTTTCTCATATTCATACACATCAATTGCAAGTCCTGATATAGACTTAGACTTCAAAGCCTTGATAATAGCCTGAGTATCTACCAAAGCTCCTCTACTAGTATTTATAATAAATGCTGATGATTTAATAAACCCTAATGCTTTTTCATCTATTATATACTTAGTATCTTCATTAAGAGGACAATGAAGACTTATAACATCTGCTTGCTCAAAAAGTTCATTTTTATCATCGACAAAGCTTATATAGCTTGGGGCATTAAGTCTATTAGCATATGGATCATATGCAAGTATTTTTCCACCAAATCCAGAGCATATTTGAACAAATGCTTGACCTATATTACCAAAACCAATTATACCAATTGTTTTTTGATGAATATCAAACCCTTCTAATCCCTCAATATTAAAATTTCCTTCTTTAACTCTATTATAAGCTTTATGGATTTTACGATTTAAGCATAGCAATAATGCTAGTGCATGTTCAGCAACTGAAAAAGGTGAGTATGCAGGGACTCTTGCAACTTTAATGCCTAGTTGTTTCGCATGCTTGATATCAACATTATTAAAACCAGCACATCTAAGTAATATAGCCTTGATACCAAGGCTATATAGCTTATCAATAACTTTAGCATCACAAATATCATTTACAAAAATACAAACAGCATCAAAGCTTTTAGCAAAATCAGCTGTTTGCTCATTTAATCCATATTCATTAAATTCTAAAATATGCTCTCTATTTTGAGCATTGAAGTAATCTTTGTCATATTTTTTTGCTGAAAAGAAAAGTATTTTCATAAAGACCTCTTTATAGTTTTATAATCTGTCAAAACTATAGTATATAATCAAAAATATAGTTTTTAAAATTAATATCAAAATGAATTATTCAAATAGAAGCATACTCAGTCATATTGCTTTAATTATAAACAATATAGCAAGCGCAGAAGATTTTTATTCAAATATTCTTGGCTTTGAAAAAATCAAAAGACCAAATTTCAAATCTAAAGGTTTATGGTATAAAGCTGGGAATTTTTATTTACATTTAATATTATCAGAAACAATGACTAGACCTTTTATAGACCCTATCAATCAAACTGCTCAATCTCATTTTGCAATAGCCCTAACAGATATAGATTACCTAGAATTTTTAGAAAAACTAAAATCTTTGGGTATTAATATTATAGGTGAAGAATTTAGTAAAGAAACGCAAACGGACCAAACTTTTTTCTATGACCCTAGCTTTAATATGATTGAGATAAATAATCAGTTAAAATGAATATTAACCAACTGATATTTTCTTATATTTAATCTTAGTAATAGCATCATACTTATCACCAAGACGACGTTTTTTATCTTCGATATAAGCATCGTAGTTGCCTTCAAACCAAACTACTTCACTATTACCCTCAAAAGCAAGCATATGCGTAGCTATACGATTCAAAAACCATCTATCATGCGAAATAACCATAATACAACCAGGAAAGGCTAAAATAGCTTCTTCAAGTGCTCTCAAAGTCTCCACATCAAGATCATTTGTAGGCTCATCCAGCAGTATCACATTACCACCACTTCTAAGTAGTTTAGCAAGATGGACACGATTTCTTTCACCGCCGGATAATTGAGAAATATATTTTTGCTGGTCAGCTCCTTTAAAATTAAATCTCCCAACATATTGGCGTGATGGAATAGTAAATTTGCCAACTGTAATTACATCTAAACCATCAGCTATTTCTTCCCATACAGTTTTATTATCATCCAAGGCATCTCGAGACTGATCAACATAAGCTAAATTTACAGTCTCTCCTATTTCAATATTACCAGAATCTGGAGCTTCTTTATCTGTTAACATTTTAAAAAAAGTTGACTTACCAGCTCCATTTGCACCAATAATACCCACGATAGAACCAGGATAAACATTCATTTCAAGTCCATCAACTAATAGCTTATCATCAAATGATTTGACTAAATCTTTTACCTTGATGACATTATTACCTAAACGCTCACCAGGTGGAATATATAATTCTTGCGTTTCATTTCGCTTCTGAAATTCTTGCGAACTTAATTCATCAAACTTAGCTAACCTTGCTTTTGATTTTGCTTGACGGCCTTTAGCATTTTGACGCACCCACTCAAGCTCTTCTTTAAGTGCTCTTTGATGAGAAGATTCACGTTTTTCTTCCATTTCTAAACGTTTTTGTTTCTGCTCTAACCACTCAGAGTAATTCCCTTTAAATGGTATACCTTCACCCCTATCAAGCTCTAAAATCCACTCGGCAACATTATCCAAGAAATATCTATCATGAGTAATAGCCACTACAGTACCTTTATACTCTGCAAGGAACTTCTCAAGCCATGCTACAGATTCTGCATCTAAATGGTTAGTAGGTTCATCTAATAATAAAATATCTGGAGCAGACAGAAGTAGTTTACATAAAGCAACACGACGTGCTTCTCCTCCGGATAATTTAGTTACATCTGCATCCCAAGGAGGTAAGCGTAGTGCTTCCGCGGCGACTTCTAATTTACGATCAATCTCCCAAGCTCCTGCTGTATCAATAGCATTTTGCAGTTCACCTTGCTCTTCAAGAAGCTTAGCCATCTCATCATCTGACATCGGCTCACAAAATTTCATACTAATCTCATCAAAACGAGTAATCATATTTTTTAATTCGGCCAAAGCCTCCTCAACATTACCTCTGACATCTTTAGTATGATCTAACTTTGGCTCTTGCGGTAAATATCCAATCTTTATACCTTTACGTGGACCTGCTTCACCAATAATTTCTGTATCAATACCAGCCATAATTCTAAGAAGAGTTGACTTACCAGAACCATTTAGACCAAGAACACCAATTTTTGCCCCATCAAAAAAAGATAATGAAATATCTTTAAGAATATATTTATTAGGAGGTACTACCTTACCAACTCTATGCATTGAGTATATATATTTTTCTGACATGAAAATTATTTTTGAAAATTTAAGATAGATGAATTATAGCAGATATAGCTTATAAAAATGAGAGGTTAATATTATTTTGACACCGTTAAGTTATAGTTAATCCGATAGTTATTTGACAATAATGTTATAATATTTAGAAAAAATGTCATCATATAGCCAAGATTTCAGAGATATCGTAATAACTAAATATAAAGAAGGCCTAACAGACAAAGAGCTAAGTAATTTTTTTAATATAGATATCCGTACTACTAGATCTTGGATAAACTTATACGAGACAACTGGTGATTATAAATCTAAGCAAGGCTTGGGTTGCGGTAGAGTAGCAACCTTTACAGATAAGGAAGCGATAGAAAGCTACTTAAGAACATATCCAGATGCAATGGCTTTAGATATTAGAGAAGCATTAGCTCCTGAAATACCTAGAAGCACATTTTATGATTGTCTTAACAGACTTGGTTTTAGTTTTAAAAAAAGACACCTAAATATAAGCAAAGAAAAGAACAAGATAGGCAAAGTTTTATAGAGGTTGTTGAGACTATTGAACCTAACAAACTTGTATATTTAGATGAAATGGGTATGGATAATAAACAGTCTGTACTAAGAGGATGGTCTCTTGTTGGTAAACCTAGCTATGGTGAAGTTATTGCTTATCAAACTCAGAGAAAAAGTATAGTTGCTGGTTATAACTATTTAGAAAAGAAGATTATAGCACCGCTAGAGTATACTGGATATACAGATACTCAAATTTTTAATCAGTGGTTTGAAGAGCATTTATGTCCTGAGTTAATTCCAAAGACTACTGTTGTTATGGATAATGCTAGTTTTCATAAATCTCCTAAATTGGCTAAAATAGCAGAGAAGTTTGATATACAGATACTATACCTTCCTGCTTATTCTCCTGATTTAAATCCTATAGAAAAAATTTGGGCCAATTTTAAAAGAATTTTAAGAAAAGTAAATAATTCTTTTGATAATTTATCTGATGCTATTACTCACGTCTTTAGCACAATATTATCAGATTAACTATAACTAATTGTGGTGTAGAAAAGCACTTCCACTAAATTTTAGAAACAGTAAACCTCTTTGGATGCTTCTTGCCATATATTCATAGCCTCATCAAACTTAGTTCTTTGTGTTGCCCTAGAATGCAAATACCGACCTACTGGTACTGCAAATATATTTCTCACTTTACCCATTAACATTACTGTCCTTTGAAGTCCACTAGGTGATTTAAATTTTATCAGACTTTCCTCCTTTCTACGTGTAGGTTGATGTGCATTCTCTACTCTATTATTTAAACCCTTATGTCTTCTGTGATCAGCTTTGGTCATGCACTTTATTGGCGTTGTATAACTATAGAGTTTATCTGTAACAATCACTCGTGGTGACGGGTAATAACCCAATAATCTAGTTAAAAAGCGTATTGCAGCCTTTTTATTCTTACGTTTCTGTAAGAATACATCTAATTCATGACCATTAGAGTCTACAGCTCTCCATAGTATAAACTTAACCCCATTCATTTTAATGATCATCTCATCTAGATGCCATTTATAGTTAATCTGATAATATTGTGCTAAAGACGTGAGTAATAGCATCAGATAAATTATCAAAAGAATTATTTACTTTTCTTAAAATTCTTTTAAAATTGGCCCAAATTTTTTCTATAGGATTTAAATCAGGAGAATAAGCAGGAAGGTATAGTATCTGTATATCAAACTTCTCTGCTATTTTAGCCAATTTAGGAGATTTATGAAAACTAGCATTATCCATAACAACAGTAGTCTTTGGAATTAACTCAGGACATAAATGCTCTTCAAACCACTGATTAAAAATTTGAGTATCTGTATATCCAGTATACTCTAGCGGTGCTATAATCTTCTTTTCTAAATAGTTATAACCAGCAACTATACTTTTTCTCTGAGTTTGATAAGCAATAACTTCACCATAGCTAGGTTTACCAACAAGAGACCATCCTCTTAGTACAGACTGTTTATTATCCATACCCATTTCATCTAAATATACAAGTTTGTTAGGTTCAATAGTCTCAACAACCTCTATAAAACTTTGCCTATCTTGTTCTTTTCTTTGCTTATATTTAGGTGTCTTTTTTTAAAACTAAAACCAAGTCTGGTAAGACAATCATAAAATGTGCTTCTAGGTATTTCAGGAGCTAATGCTTCTCTAATATCTAAAGCCATTGCATCTGGATATGTTCTTAAGTAGCTTTCTATCGCTTCCTTATCTGTAAAGGTTGCTACTCTACCGCAACCCAAGCCTTGCTTAGATTTATAATCACCAGTTGTCTCGTATAAGTTTATCCAAGATCTAGTAGTACGGATATCTATATTAAAAAAATTACTTAGCTCTTTGTCTGTTAGGCCTTCTTTATATTTAGTTATTACGATATCTCTGAAATCTTGGCTATATGATGACATTTTTTCTAAATATTATAACATTATTGTCAAATAACTATCGGATTAACTATATCTGTAGGTTTAGGCTCTTTCTTTTTGATTACGTAAGCAAAAGATTTACCAAACTTATTGCTCCAAGCCCTTACTGTTTCGTAGCTGACGAGTATTCCTCTGTATCTTAGCATTTCTTCTACATCTCTATAGCTAGTATTGAACCTGTGATAAACCCATATTGCATAACTGATAATTTCTGCTGGATAACGATATCTTTTAGGCTTTTGAGTAAGCATAATTAAGAAAAATAATATGAATTGTTTATAATTATACACTAGATGGAATTAAGGTCAGTTAACTTGACGATGCGCTCACAAAGCTTATGAAAAATGAATTTATAAAAAGATCTAAGGAACAATAGTTACAAATATTTCTAGCTAAAGAACGAACATTAAACCTAAAATATATACAGCTCAGAATAATTAATATTAGTATTACTTAGCAAAATTAGCTAATAGAACTATCAAACATATAATTAGTAGATCTACTTATCAAGTTAGCAAGATAACCATTATCATTTTGTGGTCCTGGACCTGCTATTGATGACGTACTTCCACCACCCCACATTATTGCAAATACATTGTTTGAAACTAAATCAGCCATATGTCCACCTGTTAAACAACTCACTGCAGTATTTTTAAGACCATCATATGTATTTATATTAGTAACTGGTTGATATAAATAATCCAGATATGTTTTATATCTAGAGGTATTTGTATCTCCATATAAAATTGATAATGTATTTCCAAGATAATTTGCAACTGCTGAGCTAAGTACATCACTTTGACTACAAACATCTCTATCACCTAAAAAATAATCAGGTGCCGTTGCACCATATTTCCAGTTATCCATCTCTTGAGAAGTAGGAATATGACCTCCTGGAATTTGAAATAACATTACTGGTACTGTTTGATTATCTTGATGTTGTTGTAAATATTTACTAACTCCTCCTACATACTGCAGATATACAGACCAATCATTCATACTATAAAAATAAGGAGCCCAAGGGTTATTATTAATATCAATACCTGGAATACTACCAAATGTATTACGCTCATATTTATCAAAAGCCACAAATGTTGGATTAGGGTAATCCCCACTATTACCATAGACACCATTCTCAACTAGATACTTACCCTCTTTATCAATATGGTTCTGTAAAGATGTTGGTTGATAATTAGTTTGATGCAACCATCCATGTCCAGAAGCATCTCCTGCCCAAACATTATCAGCAAAACCATAACTCACATCAGGAGCAAACGTATGTACTATCCAGTTTAAAGCCTGATTATATGTTTTAAAATTTGTTCCGGTATCACTAGGAAACAATCTTTCAATATTAGCTTTTGCTTGGCTTATAACGTTATCATCTGTGATGATCTTATTTACCTGTAGATAATCAATCATATCAAGCAAAGCACTATTTATTGGCGTAACTACATTTTTATAGTAATGATCTTTATTGCCCTCACCATATGTATCAGGATTTAATACAATTGATCCTCTAACTGTTGTACCACTATTATTAACACCAATTGGATTATTCTGTAAATAGTTTGCAGCTATCGCTAAAAAAGCTAGATGTTTAGTTAATAAGTTTTCATCAGTTACTTGTTTTTCAGCCTCAATTTGTGATCCCCCAGAAGCATTTGTAGTATAAATTACTGTAACTGGAATAGCCGTTTTACCATAACTATCAAATAGGCTCTTTGATTCACTAACTAGGCGCTTAGTTGGTCCACTATTAAATATTGAAATAGGGTCCTTACCATTATCTCCACCGCCATCAAGTCCTGCATATCTAAACAATGCATCAATCTGATCTTTTCTTTCGATAGTTTCAGATAGTGATTGATTACTAAAATCCATGACAGAGCCCATAGCCACATGACTAGGCCAACCATTTATATGCAATGCAGATAAGTCTTTCTGTGATACTGTAATATCTACACTATCTTGAGATTTAGGTTTAGAAATAGTATAAACTGCTTTATTATTAAACTCTAGCTGACTAAAAGGTTTTTTTGTTGCAATATTTCCAGAATAACTATAATTTCCACTAAATTTCAGATTAGAGAAATCGCTATATAACTCAAGACCTTCACTAACTGCTGGTATAATAAAACTTCCTTGATCTGCTTCAATATCATATGTTTGATTAGAATTCTGAACAACCTCATCACTAGGGTGGAGAGTTATTGCAGCTTTGAGTGACAAACTTTTAGTGTCTATATTTAAATCATAGCCATTCTCTAAATTAACTATCTCACCTGAATCGCCCGTAAATAACTTCATTTGGCTATCACTATTTATTGATGCTGTATAAGTTGTCTCTACATCGCTTACACTCTCAGGGCTTCCTGTTAACGATGATCCTGTATTAGGATCATTACCTTTACATTTACTTCCCGCAACTATAAGTATTCCTGCTGAGCTTATTGGTGCAGGTATCCACCAGGATTTACAAAAACTATATATCTTGGATTGCTTTGGTTCTAACTTTATATTTTCAGATATGCTGTTTTTAACTTCTGAATCTTTACTTGAAATTTTAAACTGTAAACTTATAGCGTTTTTAGTATTATTTTTTAATACTATTTGGCCTGTTTTAGCCACTGATGGTGAAGCTGTATAATCTGCTGTAATATTAGCTACACTATCCTTAGTAATTGTAACTGTTGCCGGATCAAACCTAACCATTGCACCATCTACTTCTGCTGAAATTATATAGCTTCCAACATTCAAAGATATTCCTTGAACTGAACTTAGTTCTGACCAAGTCTTAGTTAGAGTTGTTGTTGATGATTTTAATGTCACTTCAGTATTAGCCGGTATTGCATCACTATCACTCGATAAAGTTGCTTTAAGCTCTCCTTTCTCTGATACTGGTGAATCACCAATTGTAACATCTGTAATATTAGCTCCCCATGGAGATTGCCTTTGGATATTAATAGTTTCAATTTTATTTGGAATTGTTACAAAATCTTGACCTTGCCAACCATAAAGAGATAAACTGACTCTATTACCATTCTGTGTTGATATTGCTTTAAAATCACTACTTCCTGCTGAAGATACATATGCTCCATCAGGTAGACTAAAACTGATCTTATTTTCAACCATATTAGTTGAGGTATCACATTCAAATACAATACCTTTAGTATTAACATCATCAATTTTACAACCAGCATATGAGCTAGCTATACTCGTTGCTACTAATATACAAGACAGTCCCAAGCGCTTTCTTCTATACATTCTTCACCTTATAGTTCAATTATTCATACAAAAAAATTATAATAGCATATTCCATTGTAAAAAAATTAAATATTTTTAGCTAAAACAATAATTGTTAAACCCAAAATATATGTCACAAACATTAAAAAAATCAGTTTGTTAGTTCCTTTAGGAGCTTTAGCAAATTCTTTCCATATAAATACCCCCAAATAATCCCGCCTAAAATACCTATAGTATGTAACCATGGTGTACCTTTCAGAAAATAATCTTTAAAATTAAGTCTTTGACCAGATATTGGAAATTTAATCATCCAACCATTAAATATAAAGTTGGAGATAAAAATACCTAAAGCAAAAATAAAACTTGCTGTATAAGGTGTCATTAAACCAACTTGAGGAGCACTAAAATCAGCAGAAATTGACTTTATAAAAAAAGCCTATTAAAATACCTGAAATAATAGAAACTATAAATCCTTTTAACATATTTTTATTTTTATCATTAGAGATTCTTTTATAAATAATTGCATCAATAATAATTGCTATAAGTACGCTTAATACTCCTACAATCAATACTATCGGCTGACCTATAGGAGTAGTTATGTAGTTTGTAATTACCCCGATAACTAAAGCTAATCCTATAGCTAAAGGAAATGCTACAGACATTTCCGCTATATCTATTGCTGTTACAAGCAATATATTAGCTAAATTAAAGACTATACCTCCTGTAAATGCGTATATAAAACTTTCGCTAGAAGCTTGAGATATGTCAGTAAAAAAAGGTCTGCCTTCTGAGCCAAAACTTCCCATTGTTATAGCTAAAATAAAAGATACTATTAAAATCCCTAAAGCATAATCCCAATAAAATTGTTGAAAATGCCATTCTTTTGTAGACAGTTTTTGAGTATTAGCCCAAGAGCCCCAGCATAACATCGTTATTATGCAAAAAAATACCGCAACACTATATGAATGTAATAAAACCATTTAAATGTTTCCTTATTTTAAATTTTTTCAACTAAGTTTGAGTTCAATTTTGCTAAAGTTGGTGCAGAATTTTCAGCTCCAACTACAGTTACAGCTAGCGCTGAAGCTATATTCGCTATCTCAATCGACTTTTCTATAGATAGTTTTTTATCCAAACAAAAAGCCAAGACTCCATTGAATGTATCTCCAGCAGCCGTTGTGTCAACTACATCTACTTTTTTAGCAGGAAAAATTTTTTGCTCTTGCTCACCTTTTTTAGATAATAAAGCACCTAGCTCCCCTAACGTTATAATGACTGTATTGACACCTTTTTGATGTATTTTTTTTGCTGCTAGCTTTGCTGTTTCAATATTTGTAATCTTAATCCCTGAGAGAATAGAAGCCTCGGTCTCATTAGGTGTTAAAATATCTATCTTTTTAAACAACCTCTCTGGTAACTCTTTAGCAGGAGCAGGGTTTAGTATAAAGGTTTGATGTTGTTGTAACTGACTTGCTAGATATTCAATACTCTCTAAAGGAATCTCTAACTGAGTTAAAATAATATAGTTAATCTGATAATATTGTGCTAAAGACGTGAGTAATAGCATCAGATAAATTATCAAAAGAATTATTTACTTTTCTTAAAATTCTTTTAAAATTGGCCCAAATTTTTTCTATAGGATTTAAATCAGGAGAATAAGCAGGAAGGTATAGTATCTGTATATCAAACTTCTCTGCTATTTTAGCCAATTTAGGAGACTTATGAAAACTAGCATTATCCATAACAACAGTAGTCTTTGGAATTAACTCAGGATATAAATGCTCTTCAAACCACTGATTAAAAATTTGAGTATCTGTATATCCAGTATACTCTAGCGGTGCTATAATCTTCTTTTCTAAATAGTTATAACCAGCAACTATACTTTTTCTCTGAGTTTGATAAGCAATAACTTCACCATAGCTAGGTTTACCAACAAGAGACCATCCTCTTAGTACAGACTGTTTATTATCCATACCCATTTCATCTAAATATACAAGTTTGTTAGGTTCAATAGTCTCAACAACCTCTATAAAACTTTGCCTATCTTGTTCTTTTCTTTGCTTATATTTAGGTGTCTTTTTTTAAAACTAAAACCAAGTCTGGTAAGACAATCATAAAATGTGCTTCTAGGTATTTCAGGAGCTAATGCTTCTCTAATATCTAAAGCCATTGCATCTGGATATGTTCTTAAGTAGCTTTCTATCGCTTCCTTATCTGTAAAGGTTGCTACTCTACCGCAACCCAAGCCTTGCTTAGATTTATAATCACCAGTTGTCTCGTATAAGTTTATCCAAGATCTAGTAGTACGGATATCTATATTAAAAAAATTACTTAGCTCTTTGTCTGTTAGGCCTTCTTTATATTTAGTTATTACGATATCTCTGAAATCTTGGCTATATGATGACATTTTTTCTAAATATTATAACATTATTGTCAAATAACTATCGGATTAACTATATAATGGTAAATACCCAATAGAATCTTACGAATCAGGGGAAGCTTTTGATCAAAATAGGTTTGGTGAGACCGAAGAAATACCTCTAGGTCGTATAATTTATGCTAGATCAGGCGATAAGTTTACAAATGCCAATATTGGTTTTTTTGTAACAGAAGCAGATGAATGGGAATGGTTAAGAACATTCTTGACTATTGATAGAATTAGAGGATTATTAGGTGATGATGACATAGATGGTATAATTGAACGGGTAGAATTTCAAAATATATATACTGTACATTTCCTCCTAAGAGGGATACTTGGCAAAGGTGCCGCAAGTACATCATCATATGACTGCTTAGGTAAAAATATAGCTGAATATTTGCGTTGCAAAAAAGTTAAAGTCCCTAAAATATTTCTAAAAAGAAAAAGCTTACTTAGGTAACTAATAATCTCTAATTACACTAAATATTTCATTTAATTTATGTTGACCCTTTTCACCTAGAGATGACTAAATACTACTATTAATATCATATAAGCTAAGTATTTTAAACCAATAGCATTTTTATATTTTAGTTAATTTTATGACCTTAGACTTTTAGTAACAATTTCAAAGACGTTCTTACTAGGATTTGAAGCTTTGATTTTTTGAAGAGCTTGTTTCATCATAGTTTGTCTATCAGAGTCATATCGCTTCCAACTCATTAGATTACGAGCTAATCTAGCTGCAACTTGATGATTAGTTTTATCAAGCTCTAGCACCATATTAGCCATAAAAACATAACCTAAACCATTTTTATTATGATATTGAGAAAAATTAGCACCAAAACCACCTATTAATGAATAAACTTTATTAGGGTTTTTAGCATTGTATGCTGGATGACTAACTAAGTTTTTAACTATATCTAAAGCTGACTCATAAGAGATTTGAGCTTGAGATACTAGCCATTTATTTACAACTAAATCCTCATTTTTCCAGCGTTTATAAAACTCACTAATAACCTTATCACGAACCTGCTTATCATTAGATTGTAATAGGGCTGAAAAGGCCGTTTGTTGATCTGTCATATTATCAGCATTATCAAATAACTGCCAAGCTAAATCTGTACCTACTTTTTGGTCACTAGCATTCATCAAATAATATAAGCAAACACCTTTTAACTTTCGCTGGGCTATCTGCTGAGCTAATAGACTATATGGCTTATTATCGCAGCACTCTTGATAAATTGCTAACCAATCATCTTTTAGTTTATCTGCTAATTGATTTACAACTTTTTTGCGGGATTTCACAATATCATCAACCATAATAAATGGCATTGCTTCGGCAATTGTTGACTCATCAGGAATGGCTAAAGCATCACTAATTAAAGCTTTATCTAAATTTTCATCATGCAATATTGATTTAAATGCATTTAGAAAATCATTATTTACATCACTATTATTTAATATAATATTAGTAGCTAACTGCTGTAATGAATCCCAACGATTAAAGGCATTATTATCGTACTTAACTATATGCAATAGCTCTTCTTCAAAAAGCTTATATTCTAGTTTTACTGGCGCAGAAAAATCTCTAAATAGAGAAGCTATAGGTTTTGCTGAAATATTATTAAAAGTATACGTTTGTTTTTGTTCTTTAAGCTCAATAACTTGTTCTGCAATATTCTTACCATCTGGAGTGATAAGACCCATTTTAATTGGTATATGTAATACTTGTTTATCTTGTTGGTCTGCTGTTACTGGTGTATTTTGCTCCAAGGTCAAACTATAAGTTTGACTTTCTGCATTATAACTCTCGGAAACTCCAATACTTGGTGTACCTGATTGACTATACCATCTTTTAAATAAGCTAAAATCACGATTATTTGCATCTGCCATAGCATTAACAAAATCATCACAAGTAACTGCCTGACCATCATGTCTTTCAAAATAAAGTTTCATACCTTTTTGAAATCCATCCTCGCCTAACAAAGTATGAATCATTCTAATTATTTCTGCACCTTTATGATAAACCGTAACAGTATAAAAATTGTTCATCTCAATATATGAATCAGGGCGAATAGGATGAGACATCGGACTAGCATCTTCGGCAAACTGAGCACTTCTAATTATACGAACATCATCAATACGCTTTACATCTCTTGAGTTCAAATCAGAGGTAAATTCTTGATCTCTAAATACGGTTAACCCCTCTTTTAAACTTAATTGAAACCAGTCTCTGCATGTCACCCTATCTCCCGTCCAATTATGAAAGTACTCATGGCCTACAACACTTTGGACTAACTCAAAATCTTTATCAGTAGCAGTTTTATCACTAGTCATAATATATTTGGTATTAAAAATATTTAGACCTTTATTTTCCATTGCACCGGCATTAAAATCTGGTACAGCAACAATCATAAATGTATCTAAATCATATTCTAGATTGAACCTATCCTCATCCCATTTCATTGAGTCTTTAACAGACTGCATCGCATAATGACATTTATCAATATCTTGTTTGAATGCATAAATCTCAAGATTAACTTTACGTTTTGATTTTGTAATATATGTATCTTTTATACTTGCCAAATCTCCCGCTACAAGAGCAAATAAATAACAAGGCTTTTTAAAAGGGTCTTTCCATGTCGCAAAATGTCGAGAATCTGAAATATTTCCTGAGTCAATTTTATCTCCATTTGAAAGAATCACAGGGTATTTTTGTTTATCCGCAATAATTTTAACAGTGAAAGAAGCCATAACATCAGGCCTATCTATATAATAGGTAATATTTCTAAATCCTGTTGCCTCACACTGAGTACAAAAAACCTCTCCAGATTTATACAAACCTTCTAAAGAAGTGTTCATAGCTGGGTTAATCTCAACAACTGTATATAAAATAAAATCAGTCGGCGCATCATCAATAATTAGTTGATTTTCATTAGTTATAAATTCTGTTTCTGCAAGCTCTTTATCATCTATCTTTATCACTAATAATTTTAAACCTACTCCATCCAAAATTAGTCTATTATTTTCTCGATTCTTAGGGTTTGCTATAATATGTAACTTTGCTGTTACTATAGTTTTAGATGCATCAAGTTCAAATGTCAGATTTGTCTCTTCTATAAGATAGTTGCTCGGTTTATAGTCTTTTAAATATTTTATTTCAGGTTGATTCATAATAAGCCGATAAGTCAGTTATTTTTATCTAGAATAGCAATGACTATGCTTTGTTGCAATTATAGTTAATCTGATAATATTATGCTAAAGACGTGAGTAATAGCATCAGATAAATTATCAAAAGAATTATTTACTTTTCTTAAAATTCTTTTAAAATTGGCCCAAATTTTTTCTATAGGATTTAAATCAGGAGAATAAGCAGGAAGGTATAGTATCTGTATATCAAACTTCTCTGCTATTTTAGCCAATTTAGGAGACTTATGAAAACTAGCATTATCCATAACAACAGTAGTCTTTGGAATTAACTCAGGACATAAATGCTCTTCAAACCACTGATTAAAAATTTGAGTATCTGTATATCCAGTATACTCTAGCGGTGCTATAATCTTCTTTTCTAAATAGTTATAACCAGCAACTATACTTTTTCTCTGAGTTTGATAAGCAATAACTTCACCATAGCTAGGTTTACCAACAAGAGACCATCCTCTTAGTACAGACTGTTTATTATCCATACCCATTTCATCTAAATATACAAGTTTGTTAGGTTCAATAGTCTCAACAACCTCTATAAAACTTTGCCTATCTTGTTCTTTTCTTTGCTTATATTTAGGTGTCTTTTTTTAAAACTAAAACCAAGTCTGGTAAGACAATCATAAAATGTGCTTCTAGGTATTTCAGGAGCTAATGCTTCTCTAATATCTAAAGCCATTGCATCTGGATATGTTCTTAAGTAGCTTTCTATCGCTTCCTTATCTGTAAAGGTTGCTACTCTACCGCAACCCAAGCCTTGCTTAGATTTATAATCACCAGTTGTCTCGTATAAGTTTATCCAAGATCTAGTAGTACGGATATCTATATTAAAAAAATTACTTAGCTCTTTGTCTGTTAGGCCTTCTTTATATTTAGTTATTACGATATCTCTGAAATCTTGGCTATATGATGACATTTTTTCTAAATATTATAACATTATTGTCAAATAACTATCGGATTAACTATAACTTTCTAACTATATGGCTTTGGGTGTTTTTCTTAAGTCCAAGAGTGGTTAAAATCCTAAGAATATTATCCCACTCCTTTATTATGAGCTTAGTATTAACCTGCTTCGATGGTTTGACAGTATACTTCTCATAAGTTTCTATCTTATCAAAAGAGACTAAGTTGATTTTAGCTTTTTGATCTAATTTAGTAAATCTTGGCATAAAACGATAGCCAAAGAAATGTAACTCATTAATAAAAGCATTAAAGTTAACTTTGTTTGGATTATATAGCATAATCGAAGATTTTTTATCTTTATCAAATAAACCAAAAGCAATAAAAATAGTATTATAACCTTGTCTAGCTATATCATCAGCAAAAGCTACTGGTTTACTAAGTCTACTGTTATCAACTTGTATATAAGCAGTTACTTTGTGCTTTGGTGCTGGAAGCTGATTATAATTATTTGTTGTAGCAAATACAGAAATACTTGATAATATTTAAATGATCTCGAATTGTATCAAAAAGCCTAAAGCAAACAAATTAAATATCTCAGCAATCTTAGATAAAATCCCGAGATTTTACATTTATTAGCACTATTTAATAATCAAATAATAGTTAAACTGTAATTATTCTAAGTCAACTAGAGTATATATCTGCAGGTTTATTTATATATTTAATAAAAAATATTGCTATTTATTTTGTATCTATGTACCATTACAAGAATATAAAATTTATTTTCAAATAAATGAAAAAAAATAAACCAGGTTGGAATGAACTAGTAAATACTTTAGCACAGAGTACTGATCCAAGAGAAATTAATATTATTTGTGAGTTTCTATTTACAAAAGAAGAAATAGAACAATTAGATAAAAGAGTTTTATTAACAAAAGAGCTAATAAGAAAAATTAAGTCACAAAGAGAAATTTCTAAAGAATTGGGGATAAGTATTTGCACAGTAACAAGATGTTCAAATCTTTTAAAAGATTGCTCTAGTAAAATAAAAAAAATATTTGGTAAAAATTAAAATAGGTGAGTAAATGTTTGATCAAAAAGAGACTTTTTTAGCATCGCATATACATAAAATAAATTATCAAGAAGATTTAAATAAATGCTTCATTAATTTATGTTTTGATAAAAAAAATACTATCCTTTTAGAATCTGCGGAGATAAATACAAAAGATAAGTTAAAAAGTATATTGGTACTTAGTAGTGCTATAAGAGTTTCATGTATAGCAAATAATGTATTTATAAAACCGTTGTCTAAAAATGGTGAGTTTGCCTTAAAAGCAATTGAGGAAAATATAAAAGATAATATAAAATATAAGTATGAAAACAATCAATTAATCTTAACTTTTGAAAAGATAATAAACTGTCAGCTTAACGAGCATGATAAGTTAAAGGAAAGCTCTGTATTTGATGCTTTAAGGAGTATAAAAAATAGCTTTGATGTGCTTAATGAATATAGTATATTTTTAGCAGGTCTTTTTGCTTATGATGTAGTTGGATCTTTTGAAAATATAGGTAAAGTAAAGCGTAAAAATAAATGTCCTGATTATGTTTTTTATTTAGCAGACACTATATTGATTAGTGATCATCAGAAGCAAGAGTCTTTTATTCAAACTAATAGTTTTAATAATTCTCTTATTAAAGAATTTGATAGTAATATTGATTTTATAAAATTGAATATAAATGAAAACATAAAGACTAAGGTTAATAAATATAAAAATTTAGAGCCTAAAGAATCTATTAATGATAAAGATTTTTGTAATATAGTAGATAATTTAAAATCTCATATAACTGATGGTGATATATTTCAAGTTGTACCATCAAGAAGCTTCTTTTTGCCATGTCAAAATTCTTTAGAGGTATATAAAGAGCTTAAACGTACAAATCCAAGCCCCTATATGTTTTATATGCAAGATGAAGATTTTATACTTTTTGGAGCATCTCCTGAGAGCGCTTTAAAATATAAAAAAGCTACTAATCAAGTTGAAATATACCCTATTGCAGGCACACGAAAGCGTGGTAAAAATCCAGATGGAAGTATAAATTTAGATTTAGATAGTAGGATAGAGCTAGAGCTTAGATTAGATGCTAAAGAAAATGCTGAACATATGATGTTGGTTGATTTAGCTAGAAATGATGTTGCGAGAATATCTAAAACAGGTACTCGATATTTGGCTGATTTATTGAGAGTTGATAGGTATAGTCATGTTATGCATCTAGTATCTAGAGTAGTTGGCCAATTAGCAGATGATTTGGATGTTCTTCATGCATATCAATCTTGTATGAACATGGGCACTTTAACTGGAGCTCCAAAAATAAAAGCTATGCAATTAATTTCAGAAATGGAAAAACAAACTAGGGGTAGTTATGGAGGAGCTGTAGGTTATATGAATGGGTGTGGTGATTTAGATAGTTGTATAGTTATTCGCTCTGCTTATGTTGAAAATAAAATTGCAGAAATTCAAGCAGGTGGTGGAGTTGTATTAGATTCAATACCTATAGCTGAAGCAGAGGAAAATAGAACAAAAGCACAAGCTGTTATATCAGCTATAAAAAATGTACATGGGGTATAGATTGAATGGCTAATATTATATTTATAGATAATTTTGATTCTTTTTCTTATAACTTAGTCGATGAGTTTAAGGTGCTAGGGAATAAAGTTGAGGTATATAGAAATGATGTGCCTTTAGCACATTTGTTAGAAAAAATAACGTTAACAGAAGATGCTGTCGTTGTAATATCACCTGGGCCAGGAAATCCAATAAATGCAGGATGTATTGTTGATTTAATAAATAGTTTAAAAGGAAAAGTTCCTATAGTAGGTATATGTCTTGGTCATCAAGCTATAGTTGAGGCATATGGAGGTATTATATCTCATTCCAATGAAATAATGCACGGTAAAATAGCATATGTAAAGCATAATAAACATCCTATATTTAAAGATTTAAATACACCTTTAACTGTAGCTAGATATCATTCATTAGTTGCTATAAAAGTACCTAATGAATTAGATATTGTGGCAGAAACTAGTGATTTAGTTATGGCTGTGGTAGATGATAAAAATAAAATATGTGGTTTACAATTTCATCCCGAATCAATTATGACAATACATGGATCTAAACTTTTAAGCAATATAATTAATTGGGTACAAGAATGAATGAACTGAAAACTATAGTAGATAAACTCTATAATTCTAATGATTTAAGTTACGATGATAGTTATAAATTATTTGATCATTTTATAAAAGGTGAAATAGAGCTAGAATTACAAACTAGTATATTAACAGCTATTAAGTTAAAAAAAGAAACCCCAGTAGAGATTGCAGCAGCAGCACAAGCATTAGTAGATAATGCTAAAATATTTCCAAAAATAGATAGTGATTTAGTTGATATAGTAGGTACTGGAGGTGATGGATTTAATACTATAAATATATCTACTACAGCTGCGATAGTAGCAGCTACAGCCGGATACAAGGTGGCTAAGCACGGTGGTAGGAGTGTATCAAGTAAATCTGGATCTTTTGATCTTTTAGAATCTTTGGGTGTAAATATAGAGCTTTCCCCTCAAAAAACTAAAGAATGTATCGAACAGAATAACTTAGGATTTTTGTTCGCCCCATTTTATAGTGAAGGGTTTAAATATGTTAGAGAAGCTAGAGCTACATTAAAAACAAGAACTATATTTAATATATTAGGGCCATTAATAAATCCAGCTAAACCAAATAAAATTTTAATAGGAGTTTATTCTAAAGATTTAATTTTGCCAATGGCAAAAACTTTGATAAAGTTAGGTATAGATAAAGCACTTATTGTTTATGGAAGCGGCCTAGATGAGGTTGCTATTCATGATAATACATATATAGCAGAATTAGATAAATGTAAAATAAAAGAATATATGGTTACACCTGAAGATTTTGGTATAGATAGATATAATATTTCTGAGATTAAAGGAGGCTCTCCTTTAGATAATAAAATTATAACTAGGGAAATATTGTTGGGTGAAGGTAAAAAAGCTCATAATGTTGCTGTTGCTGTTAATGTTGCGATGGTTATGAAACTTTTTGGAAAAGATGATTTAAAAGCAAATACTCAAGAAATATTAAATTTAATAAATAGTGGAGAATGTTATCAAACGCTCCAAAAAGTAATTTCGTTTAGTATATAAAAATAAATTTATTTAGAATGTAAATGAGCTTTCAATTTATGGAGAAAAAAATTTAAGGTTGGTAATATAAATTTTTTATCTGGATAAATAGCATAAACATTCTGTTCTGGTAACCTATATTCTGTTAAACATTTTAATAATGTTTGTTGTTTTAACTCATCTTTTACCATAAATTCTGGCAATATAGCTAAACATCGACTATGGATAGTCATATGTTTAATAAATTCTAATTGATTTGTTACTAAATTCCCGCTAATTAAAATATTTTCTATATTATTGTTTTTTAATAATTTGAGTTTTTTTGTTTGTTGTGAATTACTATAGATTGCACAGTTGTGGTTATTTAAATCTTTTGGGATTATAGGAGCACTATATTTTTCAAAATATTGTTTTGTTGCACAAATAACCTGAGTCGCTGTATAAATCCTTTGAGCAATAAAATTAGAGTCCTCTAAAGGAGCTGTTCGTATTAATAAATCATAATTATCTTTCAATAGATTAACTAGTTGATTTTCTAACTTTAAATTTAAAGTAATATTAGGATAATGTTTTAAAAAATCATTAAACACAGATAATAGTAAATTTTGTGCCATAGCAGGAGGAGCTGATACTTTAAAACTCCCCGTAGGGTTTTTTTGCAAAGATTGGATTGATGAATACCCATCGTGAGCTGTATTAACTACTTGCTCACAATAAATATAAAATTGTTGTCCAGCTTGGGTTAATATTAATTGTCTTGTGCTACGCGTAAGTAAGCGTAAGTTTAAATCTGTTTCAAGTTTTGTTATATGTTTGCTAACAAATGATTTTGAAACACCTAATTTATCAGCAGCTTTAGAAAAGCTTCCTTGTTTTATTATTTGATAAAAAACTTCCATTTCATTTAGTAACATTAATTCACCTTTAATTGTTTCTATTTGGAAACAGTGCTTTTCATTATAAACGGTTCTTCATTTAAGCTCAATAAATTATACTTTTTAAACATTAAGGAGATATTAAGCTCCTTAATATTATAGGAAAATTCATTTTAATAACACAGAGGTCTTTAATTAATGATTAAAACACGTATTATAGAAACGGCTATTGATGATAATGGTGATTCTTACATTTTTTCTGATAAATTTCAGAGTGGTTGGGATTTGGGTGGCCATAATATTACAGATATGTTTTTTAGTGAAGCATTACCATTAGATATGCTTGAGTCATCACAACAAATGGAAGATAAAAATTTTAATTTAAAACCAGGGCAATTACGTTTTTTTCGTAGTGATATTCCACCTACTAAACCATTATATGACGCTTTACTTGATAATGAGAAACCTGCAGATTACAGAGATTTGTTTTATCATTCAACAACAACAGTTGATTTTATTATGGTTTCAAGAGGGCAGGTTACTATGATTGTTGGAGATCAAGATTTAATATTAGATCCTGGTAGTGTAGTTATTCAGCGTGGTGCTACTCATGCTTGGCATAATGACACTAATGAAATAGCTACTATTATGGGTGTAATGATAGGTGTTGAATTGCCTGAGCAATTTCATCAAGTTGATACAATTCAGCCAGCCTAATATAAATCGAGTAAGTTTTAATATCTTTAAAGTATAAAATTTAACTATAACTAGTACCACCCTAAATAGAAAATTTTGTTATACTCGTAAATATATAGGTATTATAAGTGGTTTTATGCAAAAAATATTTTTAAGTGTATTTCTTTTTGTAAGTAGCTTAACTTTTGCAGTTAGTGAAAGTGTAAAATATCAAAAAGCAGTATTTGCTGGAGGGTGTTTTTGGTGCTTAGAATCGGATTTTGAGTATTTTCAAAAAGATCATGAACTTAGTAATGATGCTATAATAGATGTTATATCAGGGTATGATGGTGGGCTAAAAAAAGCCCCTGATTATAAAACTGTATCGGCTGGCGTTACAAACTATAAAGAATCAGTTGAAATTATCTACGATTCTTCAAAAATAACTTATAAAGATCTTGTAGAATATTTCTATCGTCGCATAGATCCAACTGATTCTAAAGGACAATTTTGCGATAAAGGAAAACAGTATCAATCAGCAATATATTATATGAATGATAAACAAAAAAATATTGCGAAAAAAGTTACGCAAAATATCAAAGAAATCTTCAAGAAACATGATAAAAAAGTATATACAGAAATATTACCTTCCACTCATTTTTATAAAGCCGAAAATTACCATCAAGACTATCACTATAAAAATCCTAAAAGATATTGTTACTACCGTACAGGGTGTAATCGGGATGTAATTATAAACAAAGTATGGCAAAGTATTGATTGGAAATATAGTAATGTAGTTCCATTTGATATACCATCTAGCTATGCAGAATGTTTCACTAGGTAATATAGTATGAAAGTAGTTGGAGTATCAACAAAAGTATCAAATGATAGAAATGATTTATTAGAAGAAGCTTGGGAGCTTTTTTTTAATAGTGAAGTATTAGAATACCTTGATGGACAAAACTTATCACAAAATATAATATCTGTATATTATCAATATGAAGGTGATCATGCAGATCCATATACATATTTAATTGGTTATGAAGTAAAAGAAAATTTTGATACGCCTATAGGTTTAAATTCAGTAGTGATTGATTTAAATCATGATACTTATAAGGTTGAAGGAGAACTTCCAGATGCTGTAATAGAAAAATGGCAAAATATTTGGGATGACACATCTAAAAAAAGAGCTTATAAAGCTGATTTTGATAGATATAATCCAATAGAAGATTTTGTTGAGATAAATGTTGAGTTTCTAGAATGATTTTAAGAAAACTATTTTAAATATAATCATTAATCTTTAATAAGAAATATAAAAGTTCAATATTTACAATTTTTGGTTTAAAATATCATCTAAAATATAAAAAATATCACATAAAATGGAAACTATATTAGCAAAAATTGTTGAAGCAAAAAAAGAATGGCTTTTTACCAAAAAAAGATTATTTCCTCTAGATATTTTCAAAGAAAATATTATAAAAACAGATAGAAATTTTTATGAAGCATTAAGTGCAGAAAAAGCTGTGTTTATACTTGAATGTAAAAAAGGTTCTCCGTCTAAAGGACTTATTCGTAAAAAATTTGATTTGAATGAAATAGCTTCGGTATATAAAAATTATGCTAATGCTATATCTGTTTTAACAGATGAAAAATTTTTTATGGGTAGTTTTGCAAATTTAGAAATTATCAGAAACCAAGTTACACAGCCAATCCTTTGTAAAGATTTTATAGTAGATGAGTATCAGATATATTTAGCTAGATATTATGGTGCAGATGCCATACTGTTGATGCTTTCTATTTTAGATGATCAAGAGTATAAAAAATTATCAAAAATAGCTAATCGTCTTGGTATGGGTATACTTACTGAGGCTAGTAATGAAGAAGAGCTTCAAAGGGCTATAAATTTAAAAGCAAAAGTTATTGGTATAAATAATCGCAATCTTAGAGATTTATCCATAGATTTAAATACTACTCGTCAGTTAGCACCAAAAGTACCTAAGGGTACTATTGTTATTTCAGAATCTGGAATTTATAAAAACCAAGAAGTAAGAGAGCTTAGAAAGTATGTAAATGGATTTTTAATAGGAAGCTCTATTATGGGAGAACGAAACCTTGAGCTAGCTGTAAGAAAGATAGTTTATGGTTTTAATAAAGTTTGTGGCTTAACATCTATAGATAATGCTCAAAAAGCTTATAATAGTGGAGCAGTATATGGAGGCTTTATATTTGCGAAAAAATCACCACGCTATGTAGAGTTTGATATAGCAAAACAAATTACAAAAAAGGTTAATTTAAATTATGTAGGCGTTTTTGTTGATGCAGATATTAAAGATGTAGTGAGAACGGCATATGGACTGAAATTAAATGCTATTCAACTACACGGTAACGAAGATCAAAGCTATATAAATATATTAAAATCTAAAATACATAGAAATTGTCAAATATGGAAAGCCTATGGTGTAGATAAAGCTATACCTAATTTTTTTGATAATGTTGATTATCATCTCTTAGATACTAAAATAGACGGACATTCTGGAGGAACAGGAAAAGCTTTTGACTGGGATCTTATGACTGATCAGAAAAATATAATTCTTGCAGGAGGTTTAAATTCTACAAATATTACTGAAGCCATTGAACTTAAGTGTTCTGCTTACGATATTAATAGTGGGGCTTTAGCATTCTTTATATCTTTTATCTTTTCTCTTTTGTTTATAACTTCTCTTAGTTTGGCACTATCTTTAATAATTAGTTCTGATAATGAGTTTGAAAACATATTATTCATTTTCATTAATACTTCTAAGTTAGTCCTTTGATTTTGAAAAAACCTATTCATTATTATAGATATTTTAGGTTCTTCTTTAACTTGGTAAGATTCTCTTATATCTGCAATATCTTCCAAAAACATTTGTACACCCATTATTGAAAATTCCTCAGGGTTTACAGGAATTAGTATATTATCTGACTTTTTAAGAGATAAAGAAAATACTGAATTTAAAGTAGTTAGGTTTGGAGGAGTATCAACAAGTATAACGTCATAAGTGTTTCTTAGGTAGTTAATACATAGTTTGTTAAACCAAGTTAGATGATGCTTGGGGGATTGTACGGTAAGAGCTTTTTCTATAAGACTATTTTTCAAAGAAGAAGGTATTACATCAAGTTCTTCTTTAACTTGAATTGCCAAATTGGATATTTTAGCATTGCCATCTATTAAATCATAAAATACAGGTATTTCAGAATTACAATCAAAAAAAAGATTTGTTAAGTTTGCTTGGACATCTAGGTCAATACAGCAAACTTTAAGTCCTATCTCACTTAAGGTATCAGAAAGAAGGTAAGATATAGTAGTTTTTCCAACACCACCTTTCAAATTTCCTATATATATAATTTTTCCTTTTTCAGATATTATTTCATCAGCAATTATTTTTTTAATTTGTGAAGGAGAAAGTAAGATTTGATTTCCATTAGTTCTTTCCAAATCTTTTTTTTCGAAAAGATTATTAACTCTAGCATTTAGAGTATGTCTTTTGATGCCAGTAATATTTGATAATTGTGATAACTTTAAGCTCATTTTCGCAAACCTGATTTAACAATATAATTAAAATTTAACCCATTAGTGTTAATAAATCAATATGTATGTAGATTATTAATAAGATGTTAAATACATTTTTTGACATTTTTTGTTAAATAGTAGAAATTATATATTTTTTGATGCTTTATTCATTTTTTATTTTGACTCAAAAAGTATAGATTATTATAACGCTTTAGATAAAGCGCATGTAGATGATGATTATGATGATTTCATCAACTTAATCGGTGATATTGTAAAAGAATCATTCAATCCTTATTGGTATACACTAGATGGAATTAAGGTCAGTTAACTTGACGATGCCCTCTTTATGAAAAAGATGATTTTTTTTGATAAAATAAACTATTGGCAACATTATAATTTGCAGAAAATATGAAAAACATATATAACCACTTATCGGAAAGATTCAGAGAAGACAATATTTTAATAACAGATTCACCATCTGTTATAAAGGAATGTATTCATAACCATAAACCTGTGTTAATGAAAGGGACTTTTAATAAAGATAATTTTATGAATAATTGGTCTCTTGAATATTTTGAAAAAAAATTAAATTTGAATACTAAATTGTTAGTAAAAAACCACACTACAAATATTAAAGAAAAACATTCATTAAAATGGATATTGGATAGAATGAAAACACAATTAAATGAAAGAGTTGATGATATATACTCATTACAGATGGCTCAAATCATCGCACGTGGTATATTTAAGCGTAGTAACCCAGTTGTACCAATTTTAGAAAAAGATTTTGTTATTCCAGAGTTTATTACTAAAAAAGATAGAATTGTTGAATCAAACTTATGGATCAATACTGGAGATATCACAACAAAACTCCACTACGACCCTTTTGATAATATATTAAGTTTAGTCAATGGAGTTAAGGAGTGGATACTTTTTCATCCATCAGAAAGTGATAAATTATACCAATCTCTAGAAACATCTATTTATAACGAAAATATGGAGAATCCAGAGTTTAGCAAATATGAAAAGTTTAAATCAGCTAAATGGAGCTATATTAAAATGCAGGAAGGAGATACTTTGTTTGTCCCAGCAGGTTTTTGGCATGCTGTTACCTCTTATGATTTAAATATTGCACTTAATACATGGTTCTGGCCTATAGATGAAAAGTTAGATATTATGTTTGATATACCTATCAGACATTTTTGGATACCTTACCTAAAATCAAGATTAAATAATGGACATATTTAGGGCATCGTCAAGTTAACTGACCTTAATTCCATCTAGTGTATAATTATAAAAAATTTATATTATTATGCTTACTCAAAAGCCTAAAAGATATCGTTATCCAGCAGAAATTATCAGTTATGCAATATGGGTTTATCACAGGTTCAATACTAGCTATAGAGATGTAGAAGAAATGCTAAGATACAGAGGAATACTCGTCAGCTACGAAACAGTAAGGGCTTGGAGCAATAAGTTTGGTAAATCTTTTGCTTACGTAATCAAAAAGAAAGAGCCTAAACCTACAGATATAGTTAATCTGATAATATTATGCTAAAGACGTGAGTAATAGCATCAGATAAATTATCAAAAGAATTATTTACTTTTCTTAAAATTCTTTTAAAATTGGCCCAAATTTTTTCTATAGGATTTAAATCAGGAGAATAAGTAGGAAGGTATAGTATCTGTATATCAAACTTCTCTGCTATTTTAGCCAATTTAGGAGACTTATGAAAACTAGCATTATCCATAACAACAGTAGTCTTTGGAATTAACTCAGGACATAAATGCTCTTCAAACCACTGATTAAGAATTTGAGTATCTGTATATCCAGTATACTCTAGCGGTGCTATAATCTTCTTTTCTAAATAGTTATAACCAGCAACTATACTTTTTCTCTGAGTTTGATAAGCAATAACTTCACCATAGCTAGGTTTACCAACAAGAGACCATCCTCTTAGTACAGACTGTTTATTATCCATACCCATTTCATCTAAATATACAAGTTTGTTAGGTTCAATAGTCTCAACAACCTCTATAAAACTTTGCCTATCTTGTTCTTTTCTTTGCTTATATTTAGGTGTCTTTTTTTAAAACTAAAACCAAGTCTGGTAAGACAATCATAAAATGTGCTTCTAGGTATTTCAGGAGCTAATGCTTCTCTAATATCTAAAGCCATTGCATCTGGATATGTTCTTAAGTAGCTTTCTATCGCTTCCTTATCTGTAAAGGTTGCTACTCTACCGCAACCCAAGCCTTGCTTAGATTTATAATCACCAGTTGTCTCGTATAAGTTTATCCAAGATCTAGTAGTACGGATATCTATATTAAAAAAATTACTTAGCTCTTTGTCTGTTAGGCCTTCTTTATATTTAGTTATTACGATATCTCTGAAATCTTGGCTATATGATGACATTTTTTCTAAATATTATAACATTATTGTCAAATAACTATCGGATTAACTATAAATGGCATCTAGATGAGATGATCATTAAAATGAATGGGGTTAAGTTTATACTATGGAGAGCTGTAGACTCTAATGGTCATGAATTAGATGTATTCTTACAGAAACGTAAGAATAAAAAGGCTGCAATACGCTTTCTAACTAGATTATTGGGTTATTACCCGTCACCACGAGTGATTGTTACAGATAAACTCTATAGTTATACAACGCCAATAAAGTGCATGACCAAAGCTGATCACAGAAGACATAAGGGTTTAAATAATAGAGTAGAAAATGCCCATCAACCAACACGCAGAAAGGAGAAGAGTCTGATAAAGTTCAAATCACCTGGTGGACTGCAAAGGACAGTAGCACTTATGGGTAAAGTTAGAAATATATTTGCAGTACCAGTAGGTCGGTATTTGCATTCTAGGGCAACACAAAGAACTAAGTTTGATGAGGCTATGAATATATGGCAAGAAGCATCCAAAGAGGTTTACTGTTTCTAAAATTTAGTGGAAGTGCTTTTCTACACCACAATTAGTTAACTTGACGATGCCATTTCATGTTGCTAAGCTATATCGTAAAAAGCTTGTAAATATCCGTAAATCAGAACTTAAGAGATTAAAGAGAAAGCTTTCTGATGAGCAGTATAGATCTTTTAAAGAAGCTATTTTTATATTGACTAAAGGTCGTGATTATTTTACAGATGATGAGAAAGATGCTGTAAATAAATTATTTGAATATTCTCCTAAATTACAGCTTGCGTATCAGTTTAGCAGAGAATTAGGTAGCATATTCGATAGTCATCATACTAAGCAAGATGCTACATTAAAAATCAATCATTGGATTGATAGAGTTAATAAATCTAATTTAAATTGTTTTAATGGTTTTATAACTACATTAGAAAAATATATTGATGAAATAACTAATTATTTTATTTCTCGTAATACTAGTGGCTTTGTCGAAGGGTTTAATAATAAAATAAAAGTTTTGACCAGACGAACATACGGTTTAAAGTCCGCTAAAAAATTATTTCAAAGAATTAAAATAGATACAGAGGGACTAGACATGTTTAGATTTAATTCTAATAAATACTTTACTTGTTAATCCACGGAAAAGAGAAAAGAACCGAGATTTTTTGAATTTTGGCATTATAATTTTTAAGCCTTAATAGATATAAATATCATATCAATAAAAAATAATTAATGAAATATCAATTATTTTTTTCATTAGCTCTATTTTGTTGTATTATGTTAAGATTAAATGAGTCATGTACTCGAGAACATTACATTTATTTTTTAGGAAAATTATAGTGAAAAGAATAAAAGAATTACCTATATCAGAATATCAAAAAAGATTTTTTTTAGAATGGATTGTTAATCCAGAGAGTACAAAATATAATGTTTCTTTGGTTTATAAGATAAAGGGTAAACTTAATAAAAGTGCTTTGAAAAAAGCTTGTGAGAAATTTACGCAAGATAATGAGGTTTTTCATGCTAAATATTCTGAAGATGGAGAGAAATGTTTTTATAAAGATTATAAAATTGATGATTTTTACGATGAATATTTAGCAGAAAGTTCAAATGAAAAAGATATTTATAAGCAGCTAAGAAGCTTATTAGATAGAAAGTTTGATTTAACTAAAAGTGTTCTGGAGAAGTTTTATTTAATAAAAGTTAATTCTAATTTGCATTATTTTATTTTATCAGTAGCTCATCATATTGTTGCAGATGCTATTTCAGCATTTCAAGTAGTTAAACAGGTAGGTGAAAATTATAATTGTATTATTAATAATGTTGAGAATGATAAAAAAATATCTTCTTTTATTGATGCTGTTCAAATTGAAAAAAAATCTTTAACAGATGAATTTAATAAAAAAGCGAAAGATTTTTGGAAGAGGTTTATTGGAGATGTGCCATTAAATATTAATTTACCATATAAAAGCTCCATTAATTTTAATATGGCAAATAAATCTAAAGATTTATATTTTTCTTTTGATGTAAGAAAGACGATACAATTTAAAAGGATAGCAAAATCATATAGAGTTACGCCATTTATTTTAATATCAGCTATATATTCACTAGTATTATTTAAATTCACAAATCAAGAGAAGTTTTTATTAAGTTACCCTATTGATATGCGTCCTAATGGTTTCAAAGATGTAACAGGATGTTTTGTAAATAATATTCTTTTAAAAATAGATTTTAAAAATATAGAGATATTCTCTGAATTATTAAAATATATATCAAATCAACGTAAAGTGGTCAAAAAATATCAAGGATATTCAATGACTCATATAATAAATGATCAAAGGAAAATAAATACTGATATTCCTCAAAATTATTTTAATGCTAGTGTAACTCAAGCAAATTTGAATGTTTTAGAGTTAGATTTAAAGGGTCTGGAAATTAACTCTTTAGATATTAGATCAGGGGAGTCTATTAATGAGTTGGGATTATTATATGATGAATATTCATCAGAGCAAATAAAGTTTAGATTATCATGTCAAAAAGAATTATTTTCTGAAGAGTTTATATATCAATTTAAATATATGTTTATTAATTTAATAGATTCTATTCTAGAAAATAAAGATTTAAATATAAAAACATATAATCTTTTAAGTAAAGAAGAATATCAAACAATAGTATACGATTGGAATAAGACGGATAAGTATTATCCTAGAGATAAGACGATATATCAGTTATTTGAAGAACAAGTAGAGAAGAACCCTAATAATATTGCATTGGTATTTGAAGGGCAAGAATTAACTTATGAACAGTTGAATAATAAAGCTAATCAATTAGCAAGATATATAAGAAAGCATTATAAAGAGTTAACCAATAAAGAGCTTAAGCCAGATACATTAATACCACTATGTTTAGAAAGAAGTTTTGACATGGTTATTGGTATTTTGGGAGTTATGAAGGCAGGAGGGGCATATGTACCGATGGATTCTGAATATCCTGAGGAAAGATTTAGACATATATTATTAGATACAAATGCGAAGTTAGTTATTACACAAAGTTATTTAGAAGCTAGATTGACTAGAGTGGTTAAAGGAATTAGTTTAATATCGATTGATTCATTAGACCAAGAAGGTAGTTATATATATTCTCAAGAGGATGAATCAAATCTAATATCACAAAGTCGATCGACAGATTTGGCATATGTGATATATACATCAGGTACTACAGGTTTGCCTAAAGGAGTAATGATAGAGCATAAAAATGTAATTCATCTTATATATAACCAGATTAATTTATTTAATATAATTAAGGGATTAAAATTATTACAGTTTTCGTCTTATGTATTTGATGCTTCTATTTCTGAAATATTTAGAGGATTATTATCCAGTGCATTTTTACATATTCTTTCAAATAAAGAGAAGGGGGATATAAGAAAGCTTTTAGAGTATATTAAGATTAATAAAATAGATATGGCAACAATACCTCCTGTTTTATTAAGTAGCACAGAGGAGCATATCAATTTATCTAAATTAAAGGTATTAATATTAGCTGGAGAAACTTCAAATACAAAATTGTTAGATAGTTTAAGCAAAGTCACAAATGTTATAAATGCATATGGTCCGACAGAAGGCACAGTTTGCGTAACTATGCATAAATATATAGAAGGAGATATTAATACAAATATAGGCAAACCTCTTAATAATACAAAGACATACATATTAGATCAGAACTTACAACCAGTTCCTATAGGTGTTGTAGGAGAGTTATATATAGGAGGGGCTGGATTATCTAGAGGATATATAAACATGCCTGAGTTAACTGCGGAGAGATTTATATCAAATCCATTTGCCATTAAGTCAGATATAGAGAAAGGCTATATAAAGTTGTATAAGACTGGAGATTTAGTGAGGTGGTTAGATAATGGTAATATTGAATATATAGGCCGTAATGATGATCAGGTTAAGATTCGTGGCTATCGCATTGAATTAGGAGAGATTGAGAATCAATTATCTGCTATTGAAGGAATTAAGCATTCATGTGTATTATCTAAAGATAAGAACAATTCTAAATATTTAGTTGGGTACTATGTAGCAGATAAAGAGGTATTGACTCAAGATGAGATCCTTGAGCAATTAGCTAAGATCTTACCAGATTATATGATTCCTAGTATCTTGGTTGAGATTGAATCAATGCCATTGACTATAAATGGTAAGTTAGATAGGAGATCATTACCTAACCCTGAGTTTATAGATAAGGAAAGTTATATAGCGCCAAGTAATGTCCTTGAAAAGAAGTTATGTAATATATTTGCAGAAGTACTTGGTTTAGAGGAGGTTGGGATAACTGATGATTTCTTTAGGATAGGTGGAGATTCTATAATAAGTATTCAGCTTAGTTCAAAATTACGTCGGAATGGTATAGATTGTAATGTAAGAGATATCTTTGATTATCGGACAGTACGTAAGTTAGCTAGTTATTTAGGATCTAGAGAAGATGTAAAGTATAAGATAATTCAAGAGCAAGGCATATTAGAAGGTGAATTTGGATTATTACCAATACAGGAGTGGTTTTTTGAGAAAATACATAATGTGGAATTTAAGGCACATAATCACTGGAATCAATCATTTCTAGTTAAAGTAGAAGAATTAGACATATCTAAGTTTAAATCTATAATTGAAAGATTAGTATCGCATCATGATATATTACGAACGAACTATATTAAACGGAATGATAAATATCTTCAGACATATAGGTGTAGTATTGATATACCAAAGTTAAAAATATTAGATATAGGTAAATTATCAGAAGAAGATATATTTAAAGAATTAACAATTTGGCAAAGTGATTTCGATATAGGAGTAGGACCATTATGGAGTATAGGATACTTATATGGTTATAAAGATAGTAGTGCAAGATTATATTTTGCATTACATCATTTAATAGTAGATTCTGTAAGTTGGAGAATATTGGTAGAAGATTTTAAATCATTATATAATAATCAAGAATTACCATTAAAGGCTACAAGTTATAGGCAATATATAGGCTTAGTTAAAGATTATGCAGATAATAATAAATCTCAATTGAATTATTGGAATAATATATTAGCTAATATGCCAAGTTATCCTAAGGTGGGTAGCAAGCCTACTTCAGGAAAGTTTTGTTTAAATAAAGTTCAAACAGAGAATTTATTGCAGAATGGTAATAAGGCATATAATACAGAGATAAATGATTTATTACTCACAGGACTAGCATATTCGCTTAAAGATATAAATAAATCTAATATCCAAGGAATTACTCTAGAAGGTCATGGTAGGGAGCATATAGCCGAAGGAGTTGACCTTAATCATACAGTAGGTTGGTTTACTACAGTATATCCAGTATTACTGGAAGTAAAAGAAGATCTAGGCACTACGATTAAGTATATTAAAGAAAGTCTAAGAACTGTACCAGATAAAGGAATAGGATTTGGTAGCTTTGTCCAAGTAAGAGAACTTAGTTTTGATAAATTACCTGGAATAAGCTTTAATTATTTAGGTCAGTTTGATTCACAAGAGGGTTTATGGCAGTTAGTATCTGAGGGTAGTGGGATAGGGTTTAATGCTGATAACTATGATCATAATATTATTAATATAAATGGTATGGTAGTAGAAGGTGAATTAAGCTTTATCATAATGACACAACTAGGCAAAGATGTTACAGATAGATTAATTAATTCATTTCAAAATAACTTAATAAAGATTCAAGAGCATACTAAAGAGTTGTTAGAACAAGGAAGAGAGTATTTTACTCCTAGTGATTATAATATTAATCTATCACTAGATCTTTTTGATAGAATTCAAACCCAAGCACAAGAATTAGGTAGTTATATAGAAGCTATATATTTTGCAAATAGTTTACAGCAAGGATTTATATATCATATGTTGTCTAGTCCTAATGATGATGCTTATAGAGTGCAGCTATTATTTGATTATAAACAAGAGCTTAATATAGATAATTATGTTAAATCTTGGGAGTTAGCTATACAGAAGAATCCTATGTTAAGGACATTATTTAACTGGGAGGAGGCATTAATACAAATCACTCTTAATAATGGTAACTTAGATTATACATATCATGATATAAGCAATTATAAAAATAAAGATCAACATATAAAACAAATCCAAGAACAAGATCGCCAAAGATGTTTTGATTTCAGTAAGCCGACACAATTAAGATTACATATTATTAAGCAATCAGAGCAATATTATACAATACTTAAATCGATGCATCATATTATAAGCGATGGTTGGAGTGGACCTATACTACTTAACCAAGTGCATGGTTATTATAAAGAATTATCACAAGGTAAAGATATAGTTGTAATAAAAGATAATTCATATTTAAGGGCTCAAGATTATATTCAGCTTAATCATAGAAAAGTAAAAGAATATTGGCAATCTCAATTAGGAGAAGTAACAGCTAATGATTTAAGTCCACTACTGACAATAAAGAGAGATTTAAATGAAGTAAGATCATTAGTTAGTTATTATAATCAAACAATCTCAATTAATGAGGGGTTATACACTCAATTAAAAGCACTAAAAAAAGAAATAGGAATAACGATAAATACACTGGTACAGTTTGTATGGCATAAACTAATACAGATATACACTCAAGATACAAAAAGTATAGTTGGTGCTACGATATCAGGAAGGGATATTCCTATTGATGGAATAGAGAACAGCGTAGGTTTATATATAAATACCTTACCACTAATAGTTGATTGGGATAATGATAATACTGTTAAAGAGCAGCTTAAGTATTTACATGGTCGAATAAGTGATCTTAGTAATATGAGTTATATGAATTTAGCTAAATTACAAGAACATGGGCAAAGATTATTTCATAGTTTATTAGTTTATGAGAATTATCCTATGCCTAAAGTAGATAGAAAAATTGATAAACATACATTACAAGTAGAGCTTAGACAAGCTATAGAAAAGCTAGACTATCCTATAGGAGTTACAGCTTATGAGAATAGTGGCAAACTTTATATTTCAGTTAAAAGTACAGAAGAATTAATATCTAAAGATAAAATGCAAGAGCATCTTAATAAATTACAAATGTTATTAGAGCAATCTATAATGAATTTAGATAGTAAACATAAGGATCTTGCAGTATTAACAGAACAAGAATATCAAACAATAGTATACGATTGGAATAAGACGGATAAGTATTATCCTAGAGATAAGACGATATATCAGTTATTTGAAGAACAAGTAGAGAAGAACCCTAATAATATTGCATTGGTATTTGAAGGGCAAGAATTAACTTATGAACAGTTGAATAATAAAGCTAATCAATTAGCAAGATATATAAGAAAGCATTATAAAGAGTTAACCAATAAAGAGCTTAAGCCAGATACATTAATACCACTATGTTTAGAAAGAAGTTTTGACATGGTTATTGGTATTTTGGGAGTTATGAAGGCAGGAGGGGCATATGTACCGATGGATTCTGAATATCCTGAGGAAAGATTTAGACATATATTATTAGATACAAATGCGAAGTTAGTTATTACACAAAGTTATTTAGAAGCTAGATTGACTAGAGTGGTTAAAGGAATTAGTTTAATATCGATTGATTCATTAGACCAAGAAGGTAGTTATATATATTCTCAAGAGGATGAATCAAATCTAATATCACAAAGTCGATCGACAGATTTGGCATATGTGATATATACATCAGGTACTACAGGTTTGCCTAAAGGAGTAATGATAGAGCATTCAGGTCTAGTTGATTATTTAAGTTCATTCTCTTTATTTATTGGTAAAAGTAAGAAAATAGGATTTTTGCTAAATTATTGTTTTGATGCTAGTGTTCCAACCATATTATTGATGTGTATAAAAGATGCAAGTATTTATATTTATGATGTAAAAAAGCATATAAGACAAATTTTAGTAGATAAAGTAGATGTTATTAGACTAACACCATCTATGCTAAATATGATGGATTTTGACGAAGTAAATCATGAGTTTAAAATTATTTTAGGAGGTGAAGAATTACAGCTTCATAAAATTAATAAAGCTTTAAAAAATCATAATTTAGCTTTATTTAATCAATATGGTCCAACTGAGTTTACGGTAGGTAGCCATATATTTAGTATATGTAGTGATGTAAAACATCAAATTATAGGTAGATCATATAGTAATACAAAGACATACATATTAGATCAGAACTTACAACCAGTTCCTATAGGTGTTGTAGGAGAGTTATATATAGGAGGGGCTGGATTATCTAGAGGATATATAAACATGCCTGAGTTAACTGCGGAGAGATTTATATCAAATCCATTTGCCACTAAGTCAGATATAGAGAAAGGCTATATAAAGTTGTATAAGACTGGAGATTTAGTGAGGTGGTTAGATAATGGTAATATTGAATATATAGGCCGTAATGATGATCAGGTTAAGATTCGTGGCTATCGCATTGAATTAGGAGAGATTGAGAATCAATTATCTGCTATTGAAGGAATTAAGCATTCATGTGTATTATCTAAAGATAAGAACAATTCTAAATATTTAGTTGGGTACTATGTAGCAGATAAAGAGGTATTGACTCAAGATGAGATCCTTGAGCAATTAGCTAAGATCTTACCAGATTATATGATTCCTAGTATCTTGGTTGAGATTGAATCAATGCCATTGACTATAAATGGTAAGTTAGATAGGAGATCATTACCTAACCCTGAGTTTATAGATAAGGAAAGTTATATAGCGCCAAGTAATGTCCTTGAAAAGAAGTTATGTAATATATTTGCAGAAGTACTTGGTTTAGAGGAGGTTGGGATAACTGATGATTTCTTTAGGATAGGTGGAGATTCTATAATAAGTATTCAGCTTAGTTCAAAATTACGTCGGAATGGTATAGATTGTAATGTAAGAGATATCTTTGATTATCGGACAGTACGTAAGTTAGCTAGTTATTTAGGATCTAGAGAAGATGTAAAGTATAAGATAATTCAAGAGCAAGGCATATTAGAAGGTGAATTTGGATTATTACCAATACAGGAGTGGTTTTTTGAGAAAATACATAATGTGGAATTTAAGGCACATAATCACTGGAATCAATCATTTCTAGTTAAAGTAGAAGAATTAGACATATCTAAGTTTAAATCTATAATTGAAAGATTAGTATCGCATCATGATATATTACGAACGAACTATATTAAACGGAATGATAAATATCTTCAGACATATAGGTGTAGTATTGATATACCAAAGTTAAAAATATTAGATATAGGTAAATTATCAGAAGAAGATATATTTAAAGAATTAACAATTTGGCAAAGTGATTTCGATATAGGAGTAGGACCATTATGGAGTATAGGATACTTATATGGTTATAAAGATAGTAGTGCAAGATTATATTTTGCATTACATCATTTAATAGTAGATTCTGTAAGTTGGAGAATATTGGTAGAAGATTTTAAATCATTATATAATAATCAAGAATTACCATTAAAGGCTACAAGTTATAGGCAATATATAGGCTTAGTTAAAGATTATGCAGATAATAATAAATCTCAATTGAATTATTGGAATAATATATTAGCTAATATGCCAAGTTATCCTAAGGTGGGTAGCAAGCCTACTTCAGGAAAGTTTTGTTTAAATAAAGTTCAAACAGAGAATTTATTGCAGAATGGTAATAAGGCATATAATACAGAGATAAATGATTTATTACTCACAGGACTAGCATATTCGCTTAAAGATATAAATAAATCTAATATCCAAGGAATTACTCTAGAAGGTCATGGTAGGGAGCATATAGCCGAAGGAGTTGACCTTAATCATACAGTAGGTTGGTTTACTACAGTATATCCAGTATTACTGGAAGTAAAAGAAGATCTAGGCACTACGATTAAGTATATTAAAGAAAGTCTAAGAACTGTACCAGATAAAGGAATAGGATTTGGTAGCTTTGTCCAAGTAAGAGAACTTAGTTTTGATAAATTACCTGGAATAAGCTTTAATTATTTAGGTCAGTTTGATTCACAAGAGGGTTTATGGCAGTTAGTATCTGAGGGTAGTGGGATAGGGTTTAATGCTGATAACTATGATCATAATATTATTAATATAAATGGTATGGTAGTAGAAGGTGAATTAAGCTTTATCATAATGACACAACTAGGCAAAGATGTTACAGATAGATTAATTAATTCATTTCAAAATAACTTAATAAAGATTCAAGAGCATACTAAAGAGTTGTTAGAACAAGGAAGAGAGTATTTTACTCCTAGTGATTATAATATTAATCTATCACTAGATCTTTTTGATAGAATTCAAACCCAAGCACAAGAATTAGGTAGTTATATAGAAGCTATATATTTTGCAAATAGTTTACAGCAAGGATTTATATATCATATGTTGTCTAGTCCTAATGATGATGCTTATAGAGTGCAGCTATTATTTGATTATAAACAAGAGCTTAATATAGATAATTATGTTAAATCTTGGGAGTTAGCTATACAGAAGAATCCTATGTTAAGGACATTATTTAACTGGGAGGAGGCATTAATACAAATCACTCTTAATAATGGTAACTTAGATTATACATATCATGATATAAGCAATTATAAAAATAAAGATCAACATATAAAACAAATCCAAGAACAAGATCGCCAAAGATGTTTTGATTTCAGTAAGCCGACACAATTAAGATTACATATTATTAAGCAATCAGAGCAATATTATACAATACTTAAATCGATGCATCATATTATAAGCGATGGTTGGAGTGGACCTATACTACTTAACCAAGTGCATGGTTATTATAAAGAATTATCACAAGGTAAAGATATAGTTGTAATAAAAGATAATTCATATTTAAGGGCTCAAGATTATATTCAGCTTAATCATAGAAAAGTAAAAGAATATTGGCAATCTCAATTAGGAGAAGTAACAGCTAATGATTTAAGTCCACTACTGACAATAAAGAGAGATTTAAATGAAGTAAGATCATTAGTTAGTTATTATAATCAAACAATCTCAATTAATGAGGGGTTATACACTCAATTAAAAGCACTAAAAAAAGAAATAGGAATAACGATAAATACACTGGTACAGTTTGTATGGCATAAACTAATACAGATATACACTCAAGATACAAAAAGTATAGTTGGTGCTACGATATCAGGAAGGGATATTCCTATTGATGGAATAGAGAACAGCGTAGGTTTATATATAAATACCTTACCACTAATAGTTGATTGGGATAATGATAATACTGTTAAAGAGCAGCTTAAGTATTTACATGGTCGAATAAGTGATCTTAGTAATATGAGTTATATGAATTTAGCTAAATTACAAGAACATGGGCAAAGATTATTTCATAGTTTATTAGTTTATGAGAATTATCCTATGCCTAAAGTAGATAGAAAAATTGATAAACATACATTACAAGTAGAGCTTAGACAAGCTATAGAAAAGCTAGACTATCCTATAGGAGTTACAGCTTATGAGAATAGTGGCAAACTTTATATTTCAGTTAAAAGTACAGAAGAATTAATATCTAAAGATAAAATGCAAGAGCATCTTAATAAATTACAAATGTTATTAGAGCAATCTATAATGAATTTAGATAGTAAACATAAGGATCTTGCAGTATTAACAGAACAAGAATATCAAACAATAGTATACGATTGGAATAAGACGGATAAGTATTATCCTAGAGATAAGACGATATATCAGTTATTTGAAGAACAAGTAGAGAAGAACCCTAATAATATTGCATTGGTATTTGAAGGGCAAGAATTAACTTATGAACAGTTGAATAATAAAGCTAATCAATTAGCAAGATATATAAGAAAGCATTATAAAGAGTTAACCAATAAAGAGCTTAAGCCAGATACATTAATACCACTATGTTTAGAAAGAAGTTTTGACATGGTTATTGGTATTTTGGGAGTTATGAAGGCAGGAGGGGCATATGTACCGATGGATTCTGAATATCCTGAGGAAAGATTTAGACATATATTATTAGATACAAATGCGAAGTTAGTTATTACACAAAGTTATTTAGAAGCTAGATTGACTAGAGTGGTTAAAGGAATTAGTTTAATATCGATTGATTCATTAGACCAAGAAGGTAGTTATATATATTCTCAAGAGGATGAATCAAATCTAATATCACAAAGTCGATCGACAGATTTGGCATATGTGATATATACATCAGGTACTACAGGTTTGCCTAAAGGAGTAATGATAGAGCATAAGAATGTACATAGATTATTAAGTGCTACAGATCATCAGTTTAAGTTTAATTCTAATGATGTATGGACTTTATATCATAGCTATATATTTGATTTTACAGTATGGGAATTATGGGGATCATTAACATATGGTGGCAAGTTAATAGTACTTAATAAAGATATGGCTAGAGATATATCTAAATTTATAGATTTATGCTCAAAGCATAAGGTTAGTGTACTTAATCAGACTCCATCAGTATTTTATAGATTTATAGATCAATTAAATCATAATGGCAACTCAGATTTAAAGAGTCTAAGATATGTAATATTTGGAGGAGATTCATTAAATGTTAATCACTTAAGTAAATGGTGGGATTATAAGAACTATAAAGATCTTCAAGCTAAATTAATTAATATGTATGGAATAACAGAAACAACGGTACATGTTACCTATAAGGAAATAGTAGAAGATGAAATAATTTCATCAAATATAGGTAAGCCTCTTAATAATATAAAGACATACATATTAGATCAGAACTTACAACCAGTTCCTATAGGTGTTGTAGGAGAGTTATATATAGGAGGGGCTGGATTATCTAGAGGATATATAAACATGCCTGAGTTAACTGCGGAGAGATTTATATCAAATCCATTTGCCACTAAGTCAGATATAGAGAAAGGCTATATAAAGTTGTATAAGACTGGAGATTTAGTGAGGTGGTTAGATAATGGTAATATTGAATATATAGGCCGTAATGATGATCAGGTTAAGATTCGTGGCTATCGTATTGAATTAGGAGAGATTGAGAATCAATTATCTGCTATTGAAGGAATTAAGCATTCATGTGTATTATCTAAAGATAAGAACAATTCTAAATATTTAGTTGGGTACTATGTAGCAGATAAAGAGGTATTGACTCAAGATGAGATCCTTGAGCAATTAGCTAAGATCTTACCAGATTATATGATTCCTAGTATCTTGGTTGAGATTGAATCAATGCCATTGACTATAAATGGTAAGTTAGATAGGAGATCATTACCTAACCCTGAGTTTATAGATAAGGAAAGTTATATAGCGCCAAGTAATGTCCTTGAAAAGAAGTTATGTAATATATTTGCAGAAGTACTTGGTTTAGAGGAGGTTGGGATAACTGATGATTTCTTTAGGATAGGTGGAGATTCTATAATAAGTATTCAGCTTGTTGGTAGGTTAAAAAAGTCAGGTTTTAACATATCAGTAGCAGATATATTTACATATAGGACGATACAGAAGTTATTAATCAATGTAAATTATTTACAAGATATTTTAGATAATCGATATATGCCTTTTTCTTTAATCACTTTAGAAGAAAAGAATAATATGTTAAGTCAACTAGATGTTTTAGACAGTGAAATAGATGATATATATCCAGTAAGTTATTTACAGTTAGGGATGTTGTTTGAATCTATTTTAAATCCAGTAGGAATATATCATGATGTTTTTAGTTATAAGGTAAATAAAGAGTTTAATGAAGAAAAATTTATTAAAATTTGGAGCAAGCTTTCTAAAAAACATGAGCAATTACGATCATCATTTATTAATTTTAATGAAAAATATTATAATGTTATTCACAAGAAAGTAGATATCAAGAAGAAACTTATATTAGAAAATTCACTAGTTTCTTCTATAGAAGAGATAGTTAATAAAGAAAAAGTAATAGAATTATCTTTAGATGAAGGAGGCTTGTATAGATTTATTATCTCTAATAAAAAAGGTTCATTTATTTTAATATATTCATTTCATCATGCAATTACAGATGGTTGGAGTGTAGCATCATTAATATCAGAATTTGTAGATTTATATGTTAAAGAAGAACATATAAAGCAAGAATTAATACCTTGTTATGGTAAGTTTGTTAAAGATGAATTATGTATTATAAATAATCATGAATATAGAGATTTTTGGTTTAATTATTTAAAAGGTTATGATTATGTAAATACTAGCTTGTTATTAGATAAAGAAGCAATATCTCAGGAGAGTCAAATAATTGTTAATAAAATTATTGATTCTAAAGTATCGATTAAATTGATCAAATTATTTAAAGAATTATCTGTGTCGATAGATACAATTTTCTTATCAGTTTATTATTTAGTTTTATCCAAAATATTGAATAAAGAAGATTTAATAATAGGAACAGTAGCAAATAATAGGTTGCAAGAGGAAAATGGAGAGAGATTATTTGGTTTACACTTAAACACAATTCCATTTAGAAATAAATTAAATAAATTTAGATCATTAAGAGATTTTATTTTAAACGTACAAGATAATAAGTATCGACTTGAGAAGTATAAGTTATATCCATATGGGAAGTTAAAATCTGATTTAAGCATACAAGAAAATCTTTATCAGTTTGCATTTAATTATATTCATTTTCATATAATTGAAGATAACTATATGAATAATTTTATTAAATCAGAATATTCACATGAGCAAACAAATATTCCATTATCTCTTAATATAAGTAGAGGTGGCAATAATTTTAAGATTACTTTAAAAGGGCTAAATAATTTTATTGATAGAAATACAGCTAAGAAATTTATTCAGTATTTTAATGACACATTAAATGTATTAGTTAGCAGTGATATCTTTGATATAAAAACATATAATCTTTTAAGTAAAGAAGAATATCAAACAATAGTATACGATTGGAATAAGACGGATAAGTATTATCCTAGAGATAAGACGATATATCAGTTATTTGAAGAACAAGTAGAGAAGAACCCTAATAATATTGCATTGGTATTTGAAGGGCAAGAATTAACTTATGAACAGTTGAATAATAAAGCTAATCAATTAGCAAGATATATAAGAAAGCATTATAAAGAGTTAACCAATAAAGAGCTTAAGCCAGATACATTAATACCACTATGTTTAGAAAGAAGTTTTGACATGGTTATTGGTATTTTGGGAGTTATGAAGGCAGGAGGGGCATATGTACCGATGGATTCTGAATATCCTGAGGAAAGATTTAGACATATATTATTAGATACAAATGCGAAGTTAGTTATTACACAAAGTTATTTAGAAGCTAGATTGACTAGAGTGGTTAAAGGAATTAGTTTAATATCGATTGATTCATTAGACCAAGAAGGTAGTTATATATATTCTCAAGAGGATGAATCAAATCTAATATCACAAAGTCGATCGACAGATTTGGCATATGTGATATATACATCAGGTACTACAGGTTTGCCTAAAGGAGTAATGATAGAGCATAAGAATGTAAATAATTTAGTGTTTAATATAAACACTAAGAAAAAAGATGTATATATATTTTTATCTTCATCTATATTTGATGCATCTATATTTGAATTATTTTCACCATTATTATTAGGAGCTAAATTAGTTATAGTTAGAGATACTAAAGAGTTAATTTCTAATATTAATCAATTTAAATTTTTTTTGAAAAAAAATAATATTTCAATTATATGGCTGACAAAAGCATTATTCGATTCGATTTATACTCAAGATAATAAAGTATTTGAAAAAACAAAATGCTTAATTGTAGGAGGAGAAGCATTAGATGTAGGAGTGATTAATAAATTAATTAGTCAGACTAACAATAGGCCGCATAAAATTATTAATGGGTATGGTCCTACTGAATCAACTACATTTACAACTTTATATAATTTTAAGAATTATATAAATAGTAGTTGCCCTATAGGTAAGCCTCTTAATAATATAAAGACATACATATTAGATCAGAACTTACAACCAGTTCCTATAGGTGTTGTAGGAGAGTTATATATAGGAGGGGCTGGATTATCTAGAGGATATATAAACATGCCTGAGTTAACTGCGGAGAGATTTATATCAAATCCATTTGCCACTAAGTCAGATATAGAGAAAGGCTATATAAAGTTGTATAAGACTGGAGATTTAGTGAGGTGGTTAGATAATGGTAATATTGAATATATAGGCCGTAATGATGATCAGGTTAAGATTCGTGGCTATCGCATTGAATTAGGAGAGATTGAGAATCAATTATCTGCTATTGAAGGAATTAAGCATTCATGTGTATTATCTAAAGATAAGAACAATTCTAAATATTTAGTTGGGTACTATGTAGCAGATAAAGAGGTATTGACTCAAGATGAGATCCTTGAGCAATTAGCTAAGATCTTACCAGATTATATGATTCCTAGTATCTTGGTTGAGATTGAATCAATGCCATTGACTATAAATGGTAAGTTAGATAGGAGATCATTACCTAACCCTGAGTTTATAGATAAGGAAAGTTATATAGCGCCAAGTAATGTCCTTGAAGAGAAGTTATGTAATATATTTGCAGAAGTACTTGGTTTAGAGGAGGTTGGGATAACTGATGATTTCTTTAGGATAGGTGGTAATAGTATCTTAGCTATTAAGTTATCGCATAAATTATCTAAAGAATTGAATCAACAAATAAGTGTAGCTGCTATTTTTAAATATAAATCTATTATGAAATTAGCTAGTATTATAGAATTTATTCAGTATGATGAGGTAGAATTTTAATGTTAAATTTATTGTTTTCTTTAAGAGAGTTGCAAATAATTATATGGGCTGAAAAGGATAATATAAAAGTTAGATTTCCAAATAATAAAAATAGTTTTATAGTACAAAAGCAGCTTATAAAAGATAATAAAGATAATTTATTATCTTTATTAAGATTAAATAATATTGATTCTCCTGAGAAATTTATTGGAAAAAATATTTTAAGATCAAACATAAGTATTTATCCACTATCATATGCGCAAGAGAGACTATGGTTTATAGAGCAGTATGAAAGAGGCATTAATGCATATCATATACCTATGCTTGTATCTATTAATGAGGGGATTGATATTTCTGTAATTAAAGAATCAATTCAATTAATAGTATCAAGGCATGAAGTATTAAGAAGTATATTTAAGAAAGATGAGTTAGGTAATGATTATCAAGAGGTATTAACTACTAGATTAGATATAAAAGAGTATAGTTATAAAGATATAGATATATCTAGGCAGATTAGTTTAGATATAAATACACGATTTGACTTGACATATGATTATCCTATAAGAGTATGTATCTATAAAGAAGCTTTAAATACTAAACTATTAGTTAATATTCATCATATAGCAAGTGATGGCTGGTCTATGGATATTTTTATTAAAGAGTTAAATGCTTATTATGATCATAATACTAATAATAAAGCATTTAATTTGCCAGAGTTAACTATTCAGTATAAGGACTTTGCTTTATGGCAAAGAGAATATTTACAATCAGGAGAATTAGATAAGCAGTTAGTTTATTGGAAAAAAAGATTATTAGGCTATGAAACGCTTAATATAGCTACGGATTATCCTAGACCAACTAAGATAGATTATAGGGGTGATAATGTATTATTTGAAATAGATGAAGAAATATCAAATTATCTAAGGATAATAGCAAAAGATAATAATACTTCGCTATATTCATTAATGCTAAGTGTTTTTTATGTATTGTTACATAAGTATAGTGGACAAGAAGATATAGTTGTAGGTACACCTATAGCAAATAGGCATCATGCACAAACACAAGATTTAATAGGTTTTTTTGTTAATTCATTAGCATTAAGAGAACAATTAGATACAGATAAGACGATAATAGAATTCTTAGTAGAAGTACATAGTAATCTTATATCAGCACAATCTTATCAAGACTTACCATTTGAGAGATTAGTATCAGAGTTGGGGATAGAACAAGATCAAAGTAGAAATCCAATATTCCAAGTGATGTTTGGATTACAAAGTTTTGGTTCAGAAGCAACTAAGCTATTTAAAGCTACTGTAGATAAGACATATACAGTAGCTAAGTTTGATCTAAGTTGTTTTGTAAATGATAGTCAATTAAAGTTACGAGGGAATATTAATTATGCGACATCACTATATAGTAAAGATACAATACAAAAGTTAGTGGATTCCTACATAAGAATATTAGAACATTTAACTAAGCACCAAGAAACAAAAATAAAGGATTATAGCTTTATATCGAAAGAAGAATATCAAACAATAGTATACGATTGGAATAAGACGGATAAGTATTATCCTAGAGATAAGACGATATATCAGTTATTTGAAGAACAAGTAGAGAAGAACCCTAATAATATTGCATTGGTATTTGAAGGGCAAGAATTAACTTATGAACAGTTGAATAATAAAGCTAATCAATTAGCAAGATATATAAGAAAGCATTATAAAGAGTTAACCAATAAAGAGCTTAAGCCAGATACATTAATACCACTATGTTTAGAAAGAAGTTTTGACATGGTTATTGGTATTTTGGGAGTTATGAAGGCAGGAGGGGCATATGTACCGATGGATTCTGAATATCCTGAGGAAAGATTTAGACATATATTATTAGATACAAATGCGAAGTTAGTTATTACACAAAGTTATTTAGAAGCTAGATTGACTAGAGTGGTTAAAGGAATTAGTTTAATATCGATTGATTCATTAGACCAAGAAGGTAGCTATATATATTCTCAAGAGGATGAATCAAATCTAATATCACAAAGTCGATCGACAGATTTGGCATATGTGATATATACATCAGGTACTACAGGTTTGCCTAAAGGAGTAATGATAAAGCATATAAGCTTAGTGAATAGATTGATATGGCAAAGAGATAAGTATAATTTTAATAGTAATGATAAAGTTTTACAAAAAACACCGTATATATTTGATGTATCAGTATGGGAGTTATTATTACCATTAATATCATATAGCCAATTACATATAGTTAAACCAGTATTGCATAATGATCCTCAATATTTATATGAATTAATAAATAATAATAAAATAACTAAGTTACACTTTGTTCCTAGCATGCTATCAGTATTCTTATCATATGTTAAGAATATAGAGATACTAGATATTACTATTACAGATGTATTTACTAGTGGAGAAGCACTAGATCTTAATATTGCTAAGGAATTTAAGAAATTATTACCAGGAGTTAGATTAAATAACTTATATGGGCCAACAGAGGCGGCTATAGATGTTACATCGTTTAATAACATTCAATTAGATATCATAAATATTCATATAGGCAAACCTCTTAATAATATAAAGACATACATATTAGATCAGAACTTACAACCAGTTCCTATAGGTGTTGTAGGAGAGTTATATATAGGAGGGGCTGGATTATCTAGAGGATATATAAACATGCCTGAGTTAACTGCGGAGAGATTTATATCAAATCCATTTGCCACTAAGTCAGATATAGAGAAAGGCTATATAAAGTTGTATAAGACTGGAGATTTAGTGAGGTGGTTAGATAATGGTAATATTGAATATATAGGCCGTAATGATGATCAGGTTAAGATTCGTGGCTATCGCATTGAATTAGGAGAGATTGAGAATCAATTATCTGCTATTGAAGGAATTAAGCATTCATGTGTATTATCTAAAGATAAGAACAATTCTAAATATTTAGTTGGGTACTATGTAGCAGATAAAGAGGTATTGACTCAAGATGAGATCCTTGAGCAATTAGCTAAGATCTTACCAGATTATATGATTCCTAGTATCTTGGTTGAGATTGAATCAATGCCATTGACTATAAATGGTAAGTTAGATAGGAGATCATTACCTAACCCTGAGTTTATAGATAAGGAAAGTTATATAGCGCCAAGTAATGTCCTTGAAAAGAAGTTATGTAATATATTTGCAGAAGTACTTGGTTTAGAGGAGGTTGGGATAACTGATAATTTCTTTAGGATAGGTGGTAATAGTATCTTAGCTATTAAGTTATCAAATATGGTATCTAAGTCATTGAAAGCTACTATTAATGTAGCAGATATATTCCAATATTATAGTGTAATAAAACTATGTAATTATATAACAGGCCATACAATTGATAATTTTGTAATACCCAAATCTGAATATGAAAAAATCCCACTATCATATGCGCAAGAGAGACTATGGTTTATAGAGCAGTATGAAAGAGGCATTAATGCATATCATATACCTATGCTTGTATCTATTAATGAGGGGATTGATATTTCTGTAATTAAAGAATCAATTCAATTAATAGTATCAAGGCATGAAGTATTAAGAAGTATATTTAAGAAAGATGAGTTAGGTAATGATTATCAAGAGGTATTAACTACTAGATTAGATATAAAAGAGTATAGTTATAAAGATATAGATATATCTAGGCAGATTAGTTTAGATATAAATACACGATTTGACTTGACATATGATTATCCTATAAGAGTATGTATCTATAAAGAAGCTTTAAATACTAAACTATTAGTTAATATTCATCATATAGCAAGTGATGGCTGGTCTATGGATATTTTTATTAAAGAGTTAAATGCTTATTATGATCATAATACTAATAATAAAGCATTTAATTTGCCAGAGTTAACTATTCAGTATAAGGACTTTGCTTTATGGCAAAGAGAATATTTACAATCAGGAGAATTAGATAAGCAGTTAGTTTATTGGAAAAAAAGATTATTAGGCTATGAAACGCTTAATATAGCTACGGATTATCCTAGACCAACTAAGATAGATTATAGGGGTGATAATGTATTATTTGAAATAGATGAAGAAATATCAAATTATCTAAGGATAATAGCAAAAGATAATAATACTTCGCTATATTCATTAATGCTAAGTGTTTTTTATGTATTGTTACATAAGTATAGTGGACAAGAAGATATAGTTGTAGGTACACCTATAGCAAATAGGCATCATGCACAAACACAAGATTTAATAGGTTTTTTTGTTAATTCATTAGCATTAAGAGAACAATTAGATACAGATAAGACGATAATAGAATTCTTAGTAGAAGTACATAGTAATCTTATATCAGCACAATCTTATCAAGACTTACCATTTGAGAGATTAGTATCAGAGTTGGGGATAGAACAAGATCAAAGTAGAAATCCAATATTCCAAGTGATGTTTGGATTACAAAGTTTTGGTTCAGAAGCAACTAAGCTATTTAAAGCTACTGTAGATAAGACATATACAGTAGCTAAGTTTGATCTAAGTTGTTTTGTAAATGATAGTCAATTAAAGTTACGAGGGAATATTAATTATGCGACATCACTATATAGTAAAGATACAATACAAAAGTTAGTGGATTCCTACATAAGAATATTAGAACATTTAACTAAGCACCAAGAAACAAAAATAAAGGATTATAGCTTTATATCGAAAGAAGAATATCAAACAATAGTATACGATTGGAATAAGACGGATAAGTATTATCCTAGAGATAAGACGATATATCAGTTATTTGAAGAACAAGTAGAGAAGAACCCTAATAATATTGCATTGGTATTTGAAGGGCAAGAATTAACTTATGAACAGTTGAATAATAAAGCTAATCAATTAGCAAGATATATAAGAAAGCATTATAAAGAGTTAACCAATAAAGAGCTTAAGCCAGATACATTAATACCACTATGTTTAGAAAGAAGTTTTGACATGGTTATTGGTATTTTGGGAGTTATGAAGGCAGGAGGGGCATATGTACCGATGGATTCTGAATATCCTGAGGAAAGATTTAGACATATATTATTAGATACAAATGCGAAGTTAGTTATTACACAAAGTTATTTAGAAGCTAGATTGACTAGAGTGGTTAAAGGAATTAGTTTAATATCGATTGATTCATTAGACCAAGAAGGTAGCTATATATATTCTCAAGAGGATGAATCAAATCTAATATCACAAAGTCGATCGACAGATTTGGCATATGTGATATATACATCAGGTACTACAGGTTTGCCTAAAGGAGTAATGATAGAGCATAAGAATGTACATAGATTATTAAGTGCTACAGATCATCAGTTTAAGTTTAATTCTAATGATGTATGGACTTTATATCATAGCTATATATTTGATTTTACAGTATGGGAATTATGGGGATCATTAACATATGGTGGCAAGTTAATAGTACTTAATAAAGATATGGCTAGAGATATATCTAAATTTATAGATTTATGCTCAAAGCATAAGGTTAGTGTACTTAATCAGACTCCATCAGTATTTTATAGATTTATAGATCAATTAAATCATAATGGCAACTCAGATTTAAAGAGTCTAAGATATGTAATATTTGGAGGAGATTCATTAAATGTTAATCACTTAAGTAAATGGTGGGATTATAAGAACTATAAAGATCTTCAAGCTAAATTAATTAATATGTATGGAATAACAGAAACAACGGTACATGTTACCTATAAGGAAATAGTAGAAGATGAAATAATTTCATCAAATATAGGTAAGCCTCTTAATAATATAAAGACATACATATTAGATCAGAACTTACAACCAGTTCCTATAGGTGTTGTAGGAGAGTTATATATAGGAGGGGCTGGATTATCTAGAGGATATATAAACATGCCTGAGTTAACTGCGGAGAGATTTATATCAAATCCATTTGCCACTAAGTCAGATATAGAGAAAGGCTATATAAAGTTGTATAAGACTGGAGATTTAGTGAGGTGGTTAGATAATGGTAATATTGAATATATAGGCCGTAATGATGATCAGGTTAAGATTCGTGGCTATCGTATTGAATTAGGAGAGATTGAGAATCAATTATCTGCTATTGAAGGAATTAAGCATTCATGTGTATTATCTAAAGATAAGAACAATTCTAAATATTTAGTTGGGTACTATGTAGCAGATAAAGAGGTATTGACTCAAGATGAGATCCTTGAGCAATTAGCTAAGATCTTACCAGATTATATGATTCCTAGTATCTTGGTTGAGATTGAATCAATGCCATTGACTATAAATGGTAAGTTAGATAGGAGATCATTACCTAACCCTGAGTTTATAGATAAGGAAAGTTATATAGCGCCAAGTAATGTCCTTGAAAAGAAGTTATGTAATATATTTGCAGAAGTACTTGGTTTAGAGGAGGTTGGGATAACTGATGATTTCTTTAGGATAGGTGGAGATTCTATAATAAGTATTCAGCTTGTTGGTAGGTTAAAAAAGTCAGGTTTTAACATATCAGTAGCAGATATATTTACATATAGGACGATACAGAAGTTATTAATCAATGTAAATTATTTACAAGATATTTTAGATAATCGATATATGCCTTTTTCTTTAATCACTTTAGAAGAAAAGAATAATATGTTAAGTCAACTAGATGTTTTAGACAGTGAAATAGATGATATATATCCAGTAAGTTATTTACAGTTAGGGATGTTGTTTGAATCTATTTTAAATCCAGTAGGAATATATCATGATGTTTTTAGTTATAAGGTAAATAAAGAGTTTAATGAAGAAAAATTTATTAAAATTTGGAGCAAGCTTTCTAAAAAACATGAGCAATTACGATCATCATTTATTAATTTTAATGAAAAATATTATAATGTTATTCACAAGAAAGTAGATATCAAGAAGAAACTTATATTAGAAAATTCACTAGTTTCTTCTATAGAAGAGATAGTTAATAAAGAAAAAGTAATAGAATTATCTTTAGATGAAGGAGGCTTGTATAGATTTATTATCTCTAATAAAAAAGGTTCATTTATTTTAATATATTCATTTCATCATGCAATTACAGATGGTTGGAGTGTAGCATCATTAATATCAGAATTTGTAGATTTATATGTTAAAGAAGAACATATAAAGCAAGAATTAATACCTTGTTATGGTAAGTTTGTTAAAGATGAATTATGTATTATAAATAATCATGAATATAGAGATTTTTGGTTTAATTATTTAAAAGGTTATGATTATGTAAATACTAGCTTGTTATTAGATAAAGAAGCAATATCTCAGGAGAGTCAAATAATTGTTAATAAAATTATTGATTCTAAAGTATCGATTAAATTGATCAAATTATTTAAAGAATTATCTGTGTCGATAGATACAATTTTCTTATCAGTTTATTATTTAGTTTTATCCAAAATATTGAATAAAGAAGATTTAATAATAGGAACAGTAGCAAATAATAGGTTGCAAGAGGAAAATGGAGAGAGATTATTTGGTTTACACTTAAACACAATTCCATTTAGAAATAAATTAAATAAATTTAGATCATTAAGAGATTTTATTTTAAACGTACAAGATAATAAGTATCGACTTGAGAAGTATAAGTTATATCCATATGGGAAGTTAAAATCTGATTTAAGCATACAAGAAAATCTTTATCAGTTTGCATTTAATTATATTCATTTTCATATAATTGAAGATAACTATATGAATAATTTTATTAAATCAGAATATTCACATGAGCAAACAAATATTCCATTATCTCTTAATATAAGTAGAGGTGGCAATAATTTTAAGATTACTTTAAAAGGGCTAAATAATTTTATTGATAGAAATACAGCTAAGAAATTTATTCAGTATTTTAATGACACATTAAATGTATTAGTTAGCAGTGATATCTTTGATATAAAAACATATAATCTTTTAAGTAAAGAAGAATATCAAACAATAGTATACGATTGGAATAAGACGGATAAGTATTATCCTAGAGATAAGACGATATATCAGTTATTTGAAGAACAAGTAGAGAAGAACCCTAATAATATTGCATTGGTATTTGAAGGGCAAGAATTAACTTATGAACAGTTGAATAATAAAGCTAATCAATTAGCAAGATATATAAGAAAGCATTATAAAGAGTTAACCAATAAAGAGCTTAAGCCAGATACATTAATACCACTATGTTTAGAAAGAAGTTTTGACATGGTTATTGGTATTTTGGGAGTTATGAAGGCAGGAGGGGCATATGTACCGATGGATTCTGAATATCCTGAGGAAAGATTTAGACATATATTATTAGATACAAATGCGAAGTTAGTTATTACACAAAGTTATTTAGAAGCTAGATTGACTAGAGTGGTTAAAGGAATTAGTTTAATATCGATTGATTCATTAGACCAAGAAGGTAGTTATATATATTCTCAAGAGGATGAATCAAATCTAATATCACAAAGTCGATCGACAGATTTGGCATATGTGATATATACATCAGGTACTACAGGTTTGCCTAAAGGAGTAATGATAGAGCATAAGAATGTAAATAATTTAGTGTTTAATATAAACACTAAGAAAAAAGATGTATATATATTTTTATCTTCATCTATATTTGATGCATCTATATTTGAATTATTTTCACCATTATTATTAGGAGCTAAATTAGTTATAGTTAGAGATACTAAAGAGTTAATTTCTAATATTAATCAATTTAAATTTTTTTTGAAAAAAAATAATATTTCAATTATATGGCTGACAAAAGCATTATTCGATTCGATTTATACTCAAGATAATAAAGTATTTGAAAAAACAAAATGCTTAATTGTAGGAGGAGAAGCATTAGATGTAGGAGTGATTAATAAATTAATTAGTCAGACTAACAATAGGCCGCATAAAATTATTAATGGGTATGGTCCTACTGAATCAACTACATTTACAACTTTATATAATTTTAAGAATTATATAAATAGTAGTTGCCCTATAGGTAAGCCTCTTAATAATATAAAGACATACATATTAGATCAGAACTTACAACCAGTTCCTATAGGTGTTGTAGGAGAGTTATATATAGGAGGGGCTGGATTATCTAGAGGATATATAAACATGCCTGAGTTAACTGCGGAGAGATTTATATCAAATCCATTTGCCACTAAGTCAGATATAGAGAAAGGCTATATAAAGTTGTATAAGACTGGAGATTTAGTGAGGTGGTTAGATAATGGTAATATTGAATATATAGGCCGTAATGATGATCAGGTTAAGATTCGTGGCTATCGCATTGAATTAGGAGAGATTGAGAATCAATTATCTGCTATTGAAGGAATTAAGCATTCATGTGTATTATCTAAAGATAAGAACAATTCTAAATATTTAGTTGGGTACTATGTAGCAGATAAAGAGGTATTGACTCAAGATGAGATCCTTGAGCAATTAGCTAAGATCTTACCAGATTATATGATTCCTAGTATCTTGGTTGAGATTGAATCAATGCCATTGACTATAAATGGTAAGTTAGATAGGAGATCATTACCTAACCCTGAGTTTATAGATAAGGAAAGTTATATAGCGCCAAGTAATGTCCTTGAAAAGAAGTTATGTAATATATTTGCAGAAGTACTTGGTTTAGAGGAGGTTGGGATAACTGATGATTTCTTTAGGATAGGTGGAGATTCTATAATAAGTATTCAGCTTAGTTCAAAATTACGTCGGAATGGTATAGATTGTAATGTAAGAGATATCTTTGATTATCGGACAGTACGTAAGTTAGCTAGTTATTTAGGATCTAGAGAAGATGTAAAGTATAAGATAATTCAAGAGCAAGGCATATTAGAAGGTGAATTTGGATTATTACCAATACAGGAGTGGTTTTTTGAGAAAATACATAATGTGGAATTTAAGGCACATAATCACTGGAATCAATCATTTCTAGTTAAAGTAGAAGAA